>NZ_JALJRB010000016.1 GCF_022968795.1 Desulfatitalea alkaliphila | reverse complement strand
CTATGCGCCAAAACGCGCATCACCCGCCCCCCGACCCATTCGCCGGCGGTCGATCAACGCTCACTACAACCATCGTCAAAGCACCACCAAAAGGACGTTCAACGCTCCCGACAACCTACGTCGGAAATTCAAACCTCTGGCCAACCAATCAACCAATATCGGATTCCAAAAATTGCACCACCCAACGGCCATCGGACATCAAATCATTGCAAACATGAATGCTTCCAGCTGGTTTGAAAACCGAAGAATTTATCGGAAAACCGCGTTCCGCTATAGTTGCCGCCCGCCCATCTCCGTCTTGCCAACCGAGAACACTTGATATATCAATGCAAAATAAACTGCAACGCGACAGTAAAAAACAGATGGCGGCGATACGTTCCTGAACACCCCCCGAAAGAAAGCAGCAGCAAACCGATGCGCAAAACGCTTGCCTTGACAATCCTTGCCTTCTGCCTGCTCCTGCCGGCCGCAGCGACACCACCCACGACCCACGCGGAAAAGCGGCCCGGCGAATATAAGACCTTCACCCTCTCTTTCGAAAACGACCTGTTCGACGGCACCGACCGCCAGTACACCAACGGCGTCAAACTGACCTGGATGTCCCAGGACCTGAGCCGCTATCAGGACGACCGGCGCATTCCCAAGTGGAGCTACCCCCTCATCGAAGCGCTACCCATTATCAACCGGCCCGGCGCCCAACGGATCTTCTCCTTTTCCATCGGCCAGAACATCTACACCCCCGAAGACATCCGTCTAACCGAATTGTCAGAGAACGACCGCCCTTACGCCGGCATCACCTACCTTGGGTTCGGCCTCCACAGCAAGGACCGTCGGCGCATGGACACCATCGAAATCAATCTCGGGATGGTCGGCCCCCACTCCTATGCCGAAGAGACCCAAAAGATCGTGCACGAAATCACCGACAGCGCGGAACCCCGGGGGTGGCGCCACCAGCTCAAGGACGAGTTCATCATCAACCTGTTTTACGAACGCAAGTGGCGCTTCAAGGAGGTGGACATGGGCCGCGGATGGGGCGCGGATCTGATTCCCCATCTGGGCGGCGCCCTGGGCAACGCCTGGAACGGCCTCAACGTCGGCAGCCAGGTCCGCTTCGGCTGGAACCTGCCCAACGACTTCGGCACCTTCCTGATCCGTCCGGGCTCCGACACCAACGCCCCCATCGACGACCAGGATCCCCGTTTCAACCCCCGCTTCCATCGCCTGGGCATTCATCTGTTCGCCGGCGTCGACGTGCGCTACATGGCCCATTACATCTTTCTGGACGGCAACACCTTCCGCGACAGCCACAGCGTCGACAAACGGCCCGTGGTCGGCAACTTCATGGTGGGGGTGGGCGTGATTTTTCACCGTTTGAAGGTCAGCTACGGCCATGTGTTCCAAACCAAGGAGTTTTATGGCCAGAAGGACCCCCAATCCTACGGCTCGCTCACCTTCTCCTTTTCCTACTGATCCCGCTCCACTTGACAACTGCCGCGCCGAAACCCTATAGGTCGTGACCATCCATTGCCGGATGGCCGAGCGCTGTCTGCATCGGCCATCGCGCCCCAACCGATCCATTCTCCCTGCGGCGGCGCCGGGGAGCCTATCCGAACCAGGAGTTGTTCCATGAACCCCCAGCACCTCGCCACCATCACCACCGAATTGACCATTGCACCCCACCAGGTCGAAGCCGTGGCCGCTTTATTTGCCGACGGCGCCACGGTGCCCTTCATCGCCCGCTATCGCAAGGAGGTCACCGGCAGCCTGGACGAGGTCCAGATCACGGCCGTGCGCGACCGCCTGGGCCAGTTGGCCGAACTCGACAGCCGTCGCGAAGCCATCCTGGCCGGCCTTGAAAAAAACGGCCACCTGACCGACGAACTCAAAGAGCGGGTGCTGGCGGCGGAGACCATGGCGGTTTTGGAGGACATCTACCTGCCTTACCGACCCAAACGGCGTACCAAGGCCACCATTGCCCGGGAAAAGGGCCTGGAACCATTGGCCCTGGTGCTGCTGGCCCAGGAGGGGGCCGATCCGCCAGAGGCGGCCCTGCCCTTCGTGGATGTGGAAAAAGGCGTGGCCTCGGGCGAAGAGGCCCTCGAAGGCGCGCGCCACATCATCGCCGAGATCGTCAACGAGGACGAAACCGCGCGCTCGCGGCTGCGGGCGCTGTTCGCCCAAAAAGCGACGGTACGCAGCGCGGTGGTGGCGGGCAAGGAGGCCGAGGGGGCCAAATTCAAGGACTATTTCGATTGGCAGGAACCGGCCGCGACCGTCCCTTCGCACCGCCTGCTGGCCATGCGCCGGGGCGAGCGGGAAGATGTTCTCTCGCTGACCCTCCTGCCCGATGAAGATGAGGCATTGCCGCTGCTGGAAAGCCTGTTTCTCAAGGGCCAAGGCCCGGACAGCGCCCAAGTACGCATAGCGGTCCACGACAGTTATAAGCGGCTGCTCTCCCGCTCCCTGGAAACCGAATTGCGGGTCACGCTCAAGGAACGCGCCGACGCCGAGGCCATCCGGGTGTTCGCCAAAAACCTGCGCGAACTGTTGCTGGCGCCGCCCCTGGGGGCCAAGCGGGTGATGGGCATCGACCCGGGTTTTCGCACCGGCTGCAAAGTGGTCTGCCTCGATCGCCAGGGCAAGCTGCTGCACCACGACACCGTCTATCCCCACACCGGCGAGGGACAGGCGGATAAGGCGCGCCACACCCTGCGCCAACTGTGCACCCGCTTCGAGATCGAGGCCATCGCCATCGGCAACGGCACCGCCGGCCGCGAAACCGAACATTTCGTGCGGGGCCTGGGCCTTGACCCATCGGTGATGGTGCTGCTGGTCAATGAAAGCGGCGCCTCCATCTATTCGGCCTCGGAAGTGGCGCGGTCGGAGTTTCCCGACCACGACCTCACCGTGCGCGGCGCGGTCTCCATCGGTCGGCGGCTGATGGACCCATTGGCCGAACTGGTCAAGATCGACCCCAAATCCATCGGCGTGGGCCAATACCAGCACGATGTCGACCAGACCGCTTTGAAGGCCGGCCTGGACGATGTGGTGATGAGCTGTGTCAACGGCGTAGGGGTGGACCTCAACCGGGCCAGTGCCCAACTGCTCACCTACGTGTCCGGGCTCGGTCCCCAACTGGCGCGCAACATCGTGGCCCACCGGGATGCCAACGGCCCCTTCGCCACCCGCCGTGCGCTGCAGAAGGTACCCCGCCTGGGCCCCAAGGCCTTCGAGCAGGCGGCCGGCTTCCTGCGCATTCCCGGGGCCGCCAACCCCCTGGACGCCAGTGCCGTGCACCCCGAAAGCTATGCCATCGTGGATGCCATGGCCGCTGACCTGGGCTGCACGGTACAGGCGTTGATGGAACAGCCGGAATTGCGCCAACGGATCGACATCCAATGCTACGTCACCGATACAGTGGGTCTGCCCACCCTCACCGACATCATGGCGGAACTGGCCAAACCGGGCCGCGATCCGCGCCGCACCTTCGAAGCTTTCGCTTTTGCCGACCATGTGTCCGAAATCAAGGACCTTGAGCCGGGCATGCGGTTGCCCGGCATCGTCACCAACGTGACCAAGTTCGGCGCCTTCGTGGATCTCGGCGTTCATCAGGACGGCCTGGTCCACATCAGCGAGCTGGCCGACCGTTTCGTCAAGGACCCGTCCGAAGTGGTCAAGGTGCAACAAAAGGTGACCGTCACCGTGCTGGAAGTGGACCTGGAGCGCAAGCGCATCAGCCTCTCCATGCGCACCGGCGCCAAGCCCGGGGCATCGGCCGACGCGGCATCCCGCAAAGATCAACCGGCGCGGAAAAGCGGCCCTGCATCCAGGAAACCCGGCGGCAGCGGCAAACCCCAAAGGCCTGGGCGGCCCGAAAAGCAGCCGTTCAACAATCCCTTTGCCGCTTTGGAGCGGTTGGGGGATAAAAAATAGTTTGTTGCGTTTGTTGGGTTAAAATAGAGTTTCAGGTGTTCAGTGTTAAGAGTTTTACGTTAATGAATTCTGCCGGTTAGAGTTCTTCGGGTTGGGTGAATGGGGACCGTTTTCGATACCATTGCCGATGATTATGACCGTTGGTACGATGATGCGGCAGGGCGGGCGCTTTTTCGGGAGGAAGTGGCCTGCCTGCGAGCAGTGTGGAACGATTTTGCCGGCCGTTGGTTGGAGGTGGGGGTGGGCAGCGGGCGCTTCGCCGAGGCATTGAGCATCGGTTATGGCATCGACCTTTCGCTGCCCATGGCCGTCAAGGCAGCCGCGCGGGGCATCCGGGTGCAGCTGGCCCGGGCCGAGCGGTTGCCTTACCCCGCCGACGCCTTGGACGGCATTCTCATCGCCTTCACCTTGTGTTTTCTGGACCGACCCGACGCGGTCTTCCGAGAGTGCCGGCGGGTGTTACGACCGGGCGGCCGATTGCTCCTGGGCACCCTGCCCACCGAAGGCGCCTGGGCGCGCGCCTACATGCGAAAAGGGGCCCAAGGCCACCCGATATACGCCCATGCCCGCTTTCGCCCCTTGAAGAAAACCCTTGCAATGGCGGCCCGCACCGGCCTGGTCCTCCGGCAAAGTGCCGGCGCCCTGCTGCATTCCCCGGACCATGAGCCGGCGAATGCGCCCGTCATCACTCCGGGCATGGCCCCCGGCGCCGGTTTTGCGGCCTTTCTCTTCGAAGCATGAAACCGCTGGCAGGAAAGACTCCCTCACCGATCCGTCAAACCCTCATGGCGATACCGGCGCCACCGTTTGAGCAGCGGGGGAATGAAAAAGGAGCAGACGAACAAACCGAGGGCAAAAAAGACCTTCCAGTGCAATCGTTGGGACCACTGCCCGTCGGCCCGGATCTCCTTCAAGGTGCCGATGAAAAAAGTGAAGCAATTCCGTTAAGGCAATGATAAGCCCGGCACAATTGAATGACAGGCATGGATGGAGGGGAGCGAAGCCGATATGCGGGCAGTGGTGCAACGGGTGACCCAGAGCGCGGTCACGGTGGGTGGCGAAACGGTGGGCGCCATCGAGGCGGGCTTGATGGTCTTGCTGGGCGTGGCCGTCGACGACACGGCCCGGGAAGCCGACTACCTGGCCGACAAGGTGGCCCATTTGCGGATCTTTGAAGATGATCAGGGCAAGATGAACCGCTCCCTGATCGACACGGGCGGCGCCATGCTGGTGGTATCCCAGTTCACCTTGCTGGGCGATTGCCGTAAGGGGCGGCGCCCCTCGTTCGTGGGCGCCGCACCACCGCCGCAGGCCGAGGCGCTTTATGAACGGTTCGTCGCTCACGTCCGCGAACTGGGCATTCCGGTGGCCACCGGCCGTTTTCGCGCCATGATGCAAGTCTCCCTGGTAAACGACGGCCCGGTCACCCTGATCCTTGAAACCGGGGGTACCGCCTGAAAACCGGTCCCGAAACAGGCACGCCGATTCGCGCCCTCAGCCATCGATGCCGTATTTTTTGAGCTTGCGATAGAGGGTGGCCTCCCCAATCTGTAACAGGCCGGCGGCTTTGCGGCGGTTGCCGCCCGACTTGGTCAAGGCATTGCGAATGGCGGCCGCTTCGTAGACCTCCAGGGAATCCCCTTCAATGCCGGCGGCTTGTCCGGGCACCCCGGTCGCGGCGCCGGTGGGGGCCGGCGCGTGAATGTTCTCCGGTAAATCCGCCGGTCCGATGCGCTCCTCCTGGCCCATGGCCACGGCCCGGCGCAGCGCATTTTCCAGCTCCCGCACATTGCCCGGCCAGTCGTAGGCCATGAGGCACAGCAAGGCCTGCTTGGTGATGCGATGCACCGGGGAGGCGGGTGTGCGAAACCGCTCGATGAAATGGCGCACCAGCAGCGGCACATCGTCCAGTCGGTCGCGCAATGGGGGCACTGTCATGACCACCACATTGAGGCGGTAGTACAAGTCCTGGCGAAAGCGCCCCGCCGCCACCTCCTGCTCGAGATTGCGGTTGGTGGCCGCCAGAATACGCACATCCACCGGATGGCTGCGGCCGGCGCCCACCGGACGCACCTCCTTCTCCTGGATGGTGCGCAGCAGCTTGACCTGCATGGACAGCGACAGCTCACCCACCTCATCCAGAAAAAGGGTGCCTTTATCGGCCGAACGCACCAATCCGGCGGTGCTTTCGTGGGCGCCGGTAAAGGCGCCGCGCACGTGCCCGAACAGCTCGCTGGCCATCACCGTTTCATTGATGCCGGCGCAATCCACCGGAACGAAAGGCCCCTTGCCCCGGGGGCTGTGGTGGTGAATGGCACGCGCCACCAACTCCTTGCCGGTGCCGGTTTCGCCCTGGATCAAAATGGAGGCATCCGACGGCGCGACCTGCAGAATCATCCGCTTGAGGTTGAGCATGGCCTCGGCCTGGCCGGTGAGCTGATCGAATCCGAAGCGGATCTCCATGGCGGCCCGCAGCCGGCGGTTCTCCTGCTCCAGCTGCCAGATCCGGTGCAGCTGCTCCAAGCGGGCCAGCAGATTCTCCTCTTCGAACGGTTTTTGCAGAAAATCGACCGCCCCCATTTTGATGGCGGCCACCGCCTCCGCGACGCCACCGTGGCCGGTCAGAATCACGACCCGCACCGTGGGCCATTTGGCCTGCATCTGCGACAGCAAGGTCATGCCGTCCATTTCCGGCATCATCAGATCCACCAAGGCGGCATCGATGGGCGTCCGGCGCAGTATCTCCAGGGCGGCCTGACCGTTTTCCGCCGCGTGCAACACGTAGGGCGCTTTGCGAAACACCCGCTTCAAAGCCGCCAGGACAGCGGGTTCGTCATCGACCAGCAACAGGGCAAAGCGGCGGTTTTGATTCGACTCCATCCCGATCATCCCACTGAAGTTACACGCACAAAGGCCATTCACCAGTGCGGCGAAGCGCCGCCGGAGGCGACTGTGGCGTTCATCTCACTATTATCGACCGTCCGCCGGCGATCTTGAAAAATTTCCAGCGGCATGAAAAAAGGGGAGGATGGCAATGGACACAAACGCCAACATGCCAAGCGCCTCATTGGATCGAGGATCGGAGCAAATGGTGCACATTGCAAGATTGAAGCGGCGGTCAACGGGAAGCATCGGGTTGCTTGTTTTGATGTTGTTGATCGGCGCCGGCACCACCGCGGCGGACACCACGCTCAATGAACGCTTGACCGCTCTGCTGGGACCCCGGGATGCCGTGATGGTGGCGGCGCCCGACGGTAACCCGGTGGTCGCGGTGCGCCCCGATGCTTTGCTGGTGCCCGCCTCCATTCTCAAGGTGGTGACGGCGCTGGCGACATTGCACCACCTGGGGCCGGAACATCGATTCATCACCGATTTTCATCTCGATGGCGACAACCGCCTGGCGATCAAGGGATACGGTGATCCGCTACTGGTCTCCGAACGGGTGGCGGCCATGGCCGCCGAGCTGGCCGGCCGCCTTGAGCGCATCGACGGCCTGGTGCTGGACGACACCTATTTCGACCAACCCCTGACAATCCCGGGACGCGGCGGCTCGGCGCGGGCCTACGATGCGCCCAACGGCGCCCTGTGCGTCAATTTCAACACCTTCTTTTTCGAACGGCGCAACGGCGCCTGGGCCAGTGCCGAACCCCAAACCCCTCTGCTGCCGTTCATGATCGATGCCATCGAGGCATCGGGTCTGACCAGCGGCCGGATCACCATCGCCGGCAATCGCCACGAGATGCTGCGCTACACAGGGGAGCTGTTCGAGCACTTCCTGCGGGATGCCGGCGTGGCTACGGCGGGCACCATCGCACCGGGCCTTCTCGATACCGATCTCCACACACTGCTGTGGCGCCATCGTTCCGAACATCCGCTGACCAAGATCATCGCCGACCTGCTCGAATTTTCCAACAACTTCATCGCCAACCAACTGTTGCTGGCCATGGGCGCACAGGTCCACGGGCCGCCGGCCACCATGGAAAAAGGCGTGGCGGTGCTGCAGCACTATTACACCCAACACCTGGGCATCACCACCGGCACCCTGGTGGAAGCGTCGGGACTTTCGCGCCACAACCGGGTCTCGGCCCGCACCATGCTGCACGTGCTGGCCCGTTTCCAGCCGCACCACCACCTGATGCGTCAAGAAGGGCGCCAATGGTACAAGACCGGCACCTTGCAAGGCGTCAGCACCCGGGTGGGCTATTTGGAATCCGAAGCAGGCGGCCTCTATCGTTTCGCAGTCCTGTGCAACACCCCCGGCCGCACCACCGACCGCATCATGCAACTGCTCGAAAGAAACTTGCGTTAGTTTTTTGGGTTTTTTGGGTTTGTTGGGTTTATCGGGTTGGGTGGGTTTTGTTGAGTTAAAAGCAAGTCTTAAGTGTTAAGTTTTAAGTTTTAAGTTGAAGGAATTCTATCGATTTTAGGGGGTTGAGGGTGGTCTCCGGGGGTGGATCAAAACGCGCTTCGCTAAAACAGTGGGGGCCGAACATCCGGCGCCCACCTCATAACGGTCCCTAAGCGCCTGCACGCATCACAGCAACCCCAGCCGCCGTGCAGGAACAGACAATAATGGTTATGTCACCTGTGGCGCAGGGGCACGGCATGTCGTGCATGAACGGGCCGCCTGGGGCTACCCGGGCACGGCATGCCGTGCCCCTACAAGGGTGTTGCCGACCCGGCAACCCAACGCCCCCACCATCTCTAACCGCCAGAATTCCTTCAACTTAAAACTTAACACTTAAAACTTAAAACTATCTCTCACACCGGCCACGGTCCGCTGGTGATGTGGGCGTAGGCGCTGTGGTTGTGGATCGATTCGAAGTTTTCGGCGCTGACGGAGAACCAGATGATGTTGTCGTCCTGCATCAGGCGGGAGGCCACGTCCCGGACCACATCCTCGACAAACTTGGGGTTGTTGTAGCTCTGTTCGGTGACCCGCTTTTCGTCCACTCGCTTGAGTACCGAAAAAACATCGCAAGAGGCGCAAGCTTCCACCAGCTCGATCATGTCCTCCAGCCAGATGAAACGCTTGAAGCGGGTTTGCAGCTTCACTTCACCGCGCTGGTTGTGGGCCCCTGCATCGCTGATGGCCTTGGAACACGGGCAGACTGAGCTGATAGGGACGTTCACCTCGGAGATCAGGTCCACCTCGTCCCGGGCGTTGCTGGAACCCATGATGCGGCAGGTGTAGTCCATTAGACCGGGCGCCTTGCTGACCGGCGCCTGTTTTTCGATGAAATAGGGGAAGGTCATTTCGATGTGCGCCGAAGCGGCATCCAAATGCTTTTTCATCTGCTCCAGCAAGGTGGCGAACCGCTTGAGGGAAACCTCGCTTTTGAGCAGATGGAGCATCTCCACGAAACGACTCATGTGGGTGCCCTTGTACTGATGGGGCAAATCCACATACATGTTGATGATCGCCACGGTGGCCTGGCGGCCCTCACGGCGGTCCCGCACGGTTACGGGGTAGCGCAGATTCTTGATCCCCACTTTGTCAATGGGAATGTTGCGCGTGTCGCGTTGGCTTTGCACGTCTTTCATCGATCCGCCTTCCATGCCTCGGCCAAAGGTCCCGTTCCCGGAGCCGCCGGCATCAACACCCATCCAATGGCCTTATCGGGGCAGATATTCAGCTCGGACGTGGCGCATCGATCTGAATATGTTGCCTTTGATTTTTCTGTTGTCGGCGTAGAGGCGCCGCAGCATGTCCTTGACGGCCGCCCGTTTGGAACGTCCCGCACTGGGGCAGGGATTGGGAGGCACCGGAAATTGCATGATCCGGGCGAAACGTTCCAGATGCGCTTCATCGGTATATGCCAGTGGTCGAATGACGGTTATCCGGCCATCGAAAAAAGGCTGATGGGCCATCATGGTGCTGATCTCGCCGGCATAGAACATGTTGATGAACAGTGTTTCGATCAGATCGTCCTTGTTGTGCCCCAGGGCCAGCTTGCGGCACCCCATTCGGTCGGCCGCCTCGAACAGTCGCCGGCGCCGGTTGCGGGCGCACAAGAAGCAGGGATTTTCCCGATTGACGTCACTGTGGGCGACGGGACCGAAATCGGTCCGCTCGATGTGAACGGTCCAACCCATGCGCCGGCAGAAGGCCTCAATGGCCCCGCTCGGTCCGCCTTCGAAACCCGGATCGATATGGATGGGGTGCAGTGAATATCGGACGGGTACACGGGTTTGCCGCTCCGCCAGGAGCCACATCAAGGCCCAACTGTCTTTTCCGCCGGAGAGCCCGACGGCGATGCGATCCCCGTCCTGGATCATCGAATAGGCGTGCAGGGCCTTGCCCATGGACCGGTTGAGGGACTTGTATGTGTTGCTGTGGGTCGGCAAGGGACGATCTTCAAGCGACGGGTCAGGCCTGATCTTCGGCCAGACTCTTCTGGGTCACCTTGCCCGCCGCCAGTTCACGCAACGCCACCACGATGTCTTCGTTTTTGGGTGAGCTGACAAGATATTCGGATCCCTCCCGAATTTGACGCACCCGAGAGGCCGCCAAATGCACCAACCGGAACCGATTATCAACTCTTTTCAAACAATCTTCAATGGTTATCCTTGCCATTGCCCTAACCTCCATTTGTTGTCAGCCCGCCCGGCGCGCGCGGCAGGCTTGGTATGCCCATCCCTATAGCAGAATCAACGAATCTCCACCAGCTCATATGTCCGCTTGCCGGCCGGCGCTTCGAGGACGATCTCGTCGCCGGGCCGACGCCCGATGATGGCCCGGCCCAATGGTGAGGCGACAGAAATTCGACCCTCCTTGATGTCCGACTCGTCCGGCCCGACCAGTTGATACTCCACCTCCTCGCCGGTGTCCACATTGGCAAGCAGCACACGGCTGGCAAAAACGGCCCGGTCGCGGGGCAACTTGTCCGGGTCGATGATATCGGCGTTGCCCAGCTTGAATTTGAGTTCGTTGGCCCGCGCCTCGATAAACGCCTGGCGCTCCTTGGCCGCCTCGAATTCGGCATTTTCGGACAAATCGCCGTGGGCACGGGCTTCTTCAATGGCTTTGATCACCAGGGGGCGTTCCACCGACACCAACTGCGTCAACTCCTTTTTCAAGGCTTCATAGCCACGGGGGGTAATGGGCACTCTATCCAACAGTCACTCCTTTGTTAAAAGCGCGACGGCCCGGAAGGGGGCCGCCGCTGCCATATTGAATTGTGATACGCTACGCCCGGCGGCATCGTCCCATCTACGGGCGATCCTTCCATATGCCGCCGGCATTCATCGGAAGCAATACAGAAACCAATGCTCCCCCGCCGGACGGCGAAGTCCCATTGGTTTGTCTGCCACCTACTGAATGTTGTTCAACCTGAAATCCCTTACCCATTTCCAGCAGGCGTGTCAAGCAGATCAAACATTCAGATCAAACATTGAGCCGGGCATCCGATGGTCGAATGTATAGCGGCGCGAAACGATGAACATCCACCCACTCCCCGCGCCTCAGCTGTTCGCCGGCCAGCCGCGCCACGGCAGCGGCGGACAAAGTGTCCAGCCCCTCACCCGCCGCCAGCAACCACTCCGGCCGCGACAAGGCGGCCCGCAACTGTTCGTTGTAGAGCCGCGCGCCGTTGCCGACGAAAAGGCAAGGTCCTGCCACCTGTCCCGCTGCTTCCCGCGGCGGACCGACGGTCTCCGGATGGATCTGTACCAATCCTTGCTGATGCCGCTCGTACAGAGACCAGTAGACTTGGTGCCGCCGGGCGTCGATCATGGGGCAGATGCGTGTGATGCCCTCGGGGACCCGGCACGTCAGGGCTGCCAAGGATGAGACGCCCAGCAACGGTTTGCCTGTTGCCAAGGCCAGCCCCTTGACGGTGCTGATGCCGATGCGCAGGCCGGTGAAGCTGCCCGGGCCACGGGTGACGGCAAAGGCATCCACCTGTTTGAGCGAAAGGTCGGCAAGACTCAACACAGCCTCGATGGCCGCCATGAGGGTGCCGGTGTGGGTCCGTCCCCGGTTGAGGCACAGCTCGGCCGCCACATCGCCACTCTCGCGGGCCAATGCCACGCCGCACACCTCGGTGGCGGTATCCACGGCCAGAATGCGCATGGCCTTCGTCAGTGCTTCTTCGCCGCTTTCACCCTGCGGGCCGGCACGACGGCGCGGGGCTTGGCCACCGGTGCAAGCAAGGCGATGTCCAACACCTCGTCCATGTTCTGAACCGCCACGAACTTGAGCTTGCGTTTGATGGTGGCCGGCAGCTCTTCCAGTTCTTTCTTGTTTTTCGCGGGGATGATGACCGTTTTGATGCCGGCCCGCAGCGCTCCCAGGGATTTCTCCTTCAAGCCGCCGATGGGCAGGACACGGCCGCGCAAGGTGATCTCGCCGGTCATGGCCACATCCTTGTCAATGGGCCGCTGGGTGACGACCGAAATCAGGGCGGCCGCCATGGCGACGCCGGCCGAGGGACCGTCCTTGGGGATGGCCCCGGCCGGCACATGTATGTGGATGTCCAGATTCTCGAAGTTGGAATTCTTGATGCCCACCGCATCGAAATAGGCCCGTGCGTAGCTCAGTGCGGCACGGGCCGACTCCTGCATCACCTCGCCGATCTGGCCGGTGATGATCAGCTCGCCCTTGCCCCGGATCAGGCTGGCTTCCACATAAAGCACCTCACCGCCCACCTGGGTCCAGGCCAATCCGGTGGAAAGCCCCACCTGGCTCGCTTCCTGGTCGAGTTCAGGGTAGAATTTGGGGACGCCCAGATATTTTTCCAAATTACCGCGGGTGATGGCAAAGGGGCCTTTGCGGCCCTCGGCGATCTTGCGGGCCGCCTTGCGGCAAATGGTGGCGATCTCACGTTCCAGATTCCGCAAGCCGGCTTCGGAGGTGTACTCGGTGATCATGGTCATCATGGCATTGGCGCTGATGGTCAGTTGCCGCGGCTTGAGCCCGTTCTCTTTTAGCTGGCGCGGCACCAGGTAGTTCTCGGCGATGATCCGCTTTTCATCCTCGGTGTAGCCCGAGAGATGGATCACCTCCATGCGGTCCAACAGCGCCGACGGGATCGTGTCGGTCACATTGGCGGTGAGGATGAACATCACCTGGGACAAATCGAAGGGCAGGTTGAGGTAGTGGTCCGAAAACTCGTAGTTCTGCTCCGGATCCAGCGCCTCGAGCAGGGCCGAGGAGGGGTCGCCGCGAAAATCGTTGCCCAGTTTGTCGATCTCGTCCATCATGAAAACCGGGTTGCGCGTGCCGCAGGTCTTCAGCCCTTGGAGGATGCGCCCGGGCATGGCGCCGATATAGGTGCGCCGGTGGCCCCGGATCTCCGCCTCATCCCGAATGCCGCCAAGGGAGATGCGAATGAATTTGCGCCGCATGGCCTTGGCGATGGCTTGGCCCAGGGAGGTTTTGCCCACCCCCGGCGGCCCGACGAAGCAGAGGATCGATCCTTTGATTTGGGGGTTGAGCTTGCGCACGCTCAGGTACTCCAAGATGCGGTCCTTGATTTTGTCCAGGCCGTAGTGGTCGCGGTCCAATACCTCCTTGGCCTGTTTGATATCGATCACATCCTTGGTGGTCTTCTGCCAGGGCATTTCCGTCAGCCAGTCCAGATAGGTCCGCACGACGCCGGACTCGGCGGCGTCCGGATGCATCTGCTCCAGGCGCCGCAACTGCTTGATGGCCTCCTCCATGGCCGGTTTGGGCATACGCGCCCGCTTGATGGCTTTCTGGTACTCCTCCAGCTCTTGACTCTTCTCGTCCAGTTCGCCCAGTTCCTTGTGAATGGCGCGCATCTGCTCCCGCAGAAAATAGTCCCGCTGGCTCTTGGAGATTTCGTCTTTGACGTCGGACTGGATCTTGGCCTGCATGGCCGACAGCTCCACCTCCCGCGACAGCAGGTCGTGCACCTTGTGCAGGCGGGCCACAGGGTCGACAAACTCGATTACCTGTTGCGCCTCTTCGATCTTCAATCGCAGGTTGGAGGCCACCAGGTCGGCCAGTTTGCCCGGATCTTCGATGCCCTCCAGAATGCTCCCCACGTCACCGGTCAGTTCACCGCGCAGGGCCAGGATCTTTTCCGAGTAATCGCGCACATTGCGCATCAGCGCTTCCACTTCCAGGTCGGGCAGCGCCACTTCGGGCTCTTCCAGGAGCTCCACCGCCACCCGGTAAAAGGTGCGCTTTTGCACATAGCGCACGATGCGCGCCTTGGCGAATCCCTGAACCAGGGCCTTGACACGGCCATCGGGCAGTTTCAGCACCCGCAGAATGCGGCTGATGGTCCCGACGTTGAAAACGTCGCCCGCCTTGGGATTCTCAACGGCCGGATCCTTCTGGGTGACCACAAAGAGAAAGCGATCCTTGGACAGAGCGGCCTCCACCGCGCGCACCGATTTTTCACGCCCCACGAACAGGGGCAGCAGCATGTCGGAAAAAATCACCACATCCCGCACCGGTAACAGGGGCAGGGTGGTGGGGATGTCCACGTCACCGATGTCTTCTTCAATGATACTGATGAGATCGTCCTTGTCCGTTTCAGCCATCTGTCTTCATTCCTATTGGGTGTGCCCGCGCTCCATGCTGCACGACAAGTGCGTTTCAAACCGGATTAAGCAAAGATTCCGGCGAAATGCCGGAAATCGGAATCGAACGGCTTTTGCAAATGGAATCAAATGGGTATTATAAAACATAACCGTGAGTTGACAATATCCGACTTGCTTTTTTAACTGATTCCGCCTACAAATGCATTTTGGCGGCCAGATGAATCACTCGGCCGACCGCACCGTAAATGTTCTGTTTAACACACAGACGGCGGTATTCAAAGAAAAAATCCGTGCGGCCGCCGGCAACCCCGACGGCTCACATGCATCAAGGAGGCGACAGCTCCGCCCATGGCCCCAATGTTGGCCGGTCTCTACTTTTTTCTGATCGGACTGTGCATCGGCAGCTTTCTCAACGTCTGCATCTTCCGCCTGCCGGCGGGCCGCTCCATTGTCCACCCCCCTTCGGCGTGCCCCACCTGCGGCAATCCCATTCGCTGGTATGACAACATCCCGGTATTCAGTTGGTTGTTGCTGCGCGGCCGTTGTCGCGGCTGCGGCAGTGCCATATCGGCCCGCTACCCCATCGTCGAACTGCTGACCGGACTGCTGGCCCTGGCGGTGTGGCTGCGTTTCGGATGGCACATCCAAACCCCCATCTATTTCGCCCTGACGGCGGCTTTGATCGTGATCACCTTCATCGATCTCGATCACCGCATCATTCCCGATGTGATCAGCCTGCCCGGCATCCCCATCGGTTTCGCCTGCAGTTTCCTGCTGCCGCACTTGCATTGGCGCGACTCCCTGATAGGCATAGTCGTCGGCGGCGGTTCGCTGCTGGTCGTGGCCTGGGGGTACCGCCTGTTGACCGGCAAGGAGGGCATGGGCGGCGGCGACATCAAAATGCTCGCCATGCTGGGCGCCTTCATCGGGTGGCAGGGGGTGTTCTTCACCATCATGGCCTCTTCTTTCATCGGCACCACCGTCGGCATCGCGCTGATGATCCGCATGGGCAAAGACATGAAACTGGCCGTCCCCTTCGGCCCCTTTCTGGCCATCGGCGCCTTGCTCTATCTTTTTTTCGGGCCACGGCTCATCGATTGGTACCTGTACGGTTTCCTGATGCCATGAGAATCGCCATCCTCTCCGACATTCACGGCAATTTCGAAGCCCTGGCCCGGGTGTTGGAGGACATGGACCGCTGCCGTGTGGACCAGGCGGTCTGCCTGGGCGACTGCATCGGCTACGGCCCTGAGCCGGAAGCGGTGATCACGGAAATCTACCGCCGGGGCATTCCCACCATCATCGGCAATCACGAAATGGCGGTGTGCGACCGCATCCACCTGCAATGGTTCAACCCCCTTGCCCGCCAGTCGTTGGAAAAAACCATCACCCTGCTCAGCGAAGACTCCCTGGACTTCATCCGGCATCTGCCCTACAGTCGCACCCTCTTGGGCTGCCACCTGGTGCACGGCTACCCCCCCGACTCGGCCCAAACCTACCTGTTTCAGAAAACAAGTCAGGAAATCAAGCAAACCCTCACCGACATGGTGCCGCCCATCTGCTTCATCGGTCACACCCATGACCTGGAATGGATCGGTTACGACGGCCGCCGCCTGGAGCGCCATCCATTGCACCAAGGCACCACCACCCTGGCCACCGATCAGTGCCACCTGATCAATGTAGGCAGCGTTGGACAACCCCGGGACGGCACCAACCACGCCAAGTACGTCATTTGGGATCAGGCCCACGCCCTGCTGGACACCCGTTTCGTGACCTACGACATCGCCCGCACGGTGGCCGCCATCGAAGCGCTCGGACTGCCCGAAGCCCATGCCCGAAGGCTGTGGTGATGCGCCACATCGGTCGCTATCGGATACAGGGCCTTCTGGGCCGAGGCGGCATGGCCAAGGTGTTCAAGGTCCGCCTGCCAGTGATCGACAAAACAGCAGCCCTCAAACTGCTGGCGCCCGACCCGTTGCTGGCGCGCTTGATGGGTACGGCAGCACTGCGGCAGTGGTTCGTGGACGAGGCGCGTGCCATGGCGGCCCTCCATCACCCCAACATCGTCGCTATCCACGATTTCGACCACCACGAGGAAGAACCGTTCTACGTAATGGCGTTTTTCGCCAACAACCTTGGCGACATGATGGGCGAAACCTACCGGGTGGAACAGCCGTCCCGTCGCATCGCCCCGGACAAGGTGCTGCATTACAGCGCCCAGACCCTTGCAGGCCTGGCCTGCCTGCACGATGCCGGCCTGGTGCACAGGGACATCAAACCCTTCAACCTGCTGGTCACAGCACAGGACACGGTCAAAATCTGCGATTTCGGTCTCTCCCGGTTGCGCGGCGAAACATTTGCCGGGCCATCCCATCTCAAAGTGGGCTCTCCCTTCTACGCCGCCCCGGAGCAAGAGACGGACCCCGACAGTGCCGGGCCGGCGGCGGATCTCTATGCCCTGGGCGTCATGGTCTACCGCATGCTCACCGGCCGCCTGCCCGCCGGTCCGCCCCATGACGCCGCTTATGGGCCACCCAGCCGGCGCAACAGCGACCTGAATCCGACCTGGGACCGGTTCGTCGCCCGGGCCATCGACCCCCGCCCGGACCGCCGCTTCCCCGATGCCGCCGCGATGCACCAAGCCCTGGAGCATCTGGCCGAACACTGGCGAACCGAAAAAGAGCGCACTTGCGCCATCCCGCCGCCGGCACCCGAACCGGCCGGCACGCCGCCCATCCCGCCGCTGCGCGCCGTGCCCATCAAAGCGCCACCGCGCAACGCGCGCACCACCTTTGGCCTGGATCCGCTCTGGCGACCGCTGCACTACACTGCAAACGCGTTCGCAACACCGCAAGCGGACATCGTTACCGACCACGCCACGGGGCTGGTGTGGCAGCGCGCGGGCAGCCCCTACCCCCACACCTGGCAATCGGCCCAAGCCTTCATCGACGGCTTGAACCGCCAAGAATGGGCCGGATACCGCAACTGGCGCCTGCCCACCATCGACGAACTGACCACCCTCCTGCGCCCCGCACCCCAAATCCGGGACCTCTGCCAGCCCCCCCTGTTCGACACCACCCAACGATGGATCTGGAGCGCCGACCGCAGCACCTTCACCGCCGCCTATTACGCCGACATGGCCCTCGGCTTCATCGGCCGCCAAGACTTCAGCGCCCCCTACTACGTCCGCGCCGTCCGCACCCCCTGACCCACCAAACAAAAAGGGGCGGACCACCCGGCCCACCCCAAAATACCCAACAAACTCCAACAGATAGAATTCCTTAACTTAAAACTTAAAACTTAACACTTAAAACTCGCATTTACCCCGCCATCACCTTTTCAGCAATGGCCGCATACGCCTTTGCCACCGGTGTATCGGGATATTTCTCCTGGAAGGAGATGCCGGCGTCGCCGCAGGCCACGATCCGGGGATCGAAGGGAATGCGTCCCAGAAACGGCAACCCCATGGCCGAGGCGGTGCGCTCACCACCGCCGACACCAAAAAGGTCCACCATCTCGTTACAGTGGGGACAGGTGAACCCGCTCATGTTCTCAACGATACCGAAAATCGCCATGTTCACCTTCTGGCAGAAATTGATCGACTTGCGCACATCGGCCAGGGAAACCTCCTGGGGCGTGGTCACGATGATGGCCCGGGCGTCGTTGATGGATTGAGCTACCGTGAGCGGCTCATCGCCGGTGCCCGGTGGCGCATCGATCACCAGATAATCCAAGTCACCCCAGTTCACCAGACCGATGAATTGCTGAATCACCGAGTGCTTGACCGGCCCGCGCCAGATGATGGCGCTGTCTTTGCCGGCAATCAACGATTCCACCGAAACGGCGCTCAAGTTGTCATTGTAGCGCAAGGGGATGATGCGTTTCTCGGCATCCACGTCCAACACGCCGCTGAATCCGAGCATGCGCGGCACATCGGGCCCGTGCAGATCCACGTCCACCAATCCCACCTTGGCGCCCTGACCGGCCAATGCCATGGCCAGGTTGACCGAAGTGCTGGTTTTCCCCACACCCCCTTTGCCGCTCATCACCACAAACTTATGTTTGATCCGCGCCAAGGCGGCTTTAACCGCCTCCTCCAACGCCAACTGCGGATTGGCCTGTTGTTTGGCCGCCCCGACGCTATCGTGAATATCCACCATGACCCCGAACTCCTTTCCTTGCTTCATCTAAACAAACAACGAGAGATGCGCCCCCTTGACGCAACGGATCAGATTATTGATTCGGTTGTGGGTTGTCAATGGGGTAATTCGAGCATCAACAGCGTATGTGCAACGTAATCGGCGAGATGCGGCAGTTGGTGGGGTAGAAGGGCAGTTTTAAGTTTTAAGTTTTAAGTGTTGATGGTCTCGTAAAAAGTCGGAATTTTCAATTTTCGACGCTGTAAGTACCTAAATTTATACGATGGCAATTTGCAAAAACACCGTTTTTGGGACTTTTTACGAGGCCATCAAGTGTTAAGTTTTAAATTTTAAGTTGAAGGAATTCTATCGATTATAGGGGGTTGGGGTGTTCGAGCGGATGGTGGGTATGCTCGGACGCATCGAAATCGGGATCGGGATCGGGATCGAAAAGGATGTTGTCAGTGATTGTAGGTTTTATCGCGTTTTTTGGATTGTCTTGACGGCGGCGGCTCAGAAAGCGAGCCCCACTTCCACGAAGGGGCCTTGAATGGTGAAATCGACCCGCAGGTCATCCTCGTCCACATCCACCCGGTCATAGCGATAGCCGGCGGCGACAAAGGCCGGGCCCAGCACATTGAAACGCAGACGACCGATCAAACTGTACACGCTGTTGCCGCTTACCGTGAGCCCCCGACCCTCCGCCTCCACGGCAAGCCAGCGCACGGGTGTCAACTGAATGCCAAGGTAAAGCTGGGGCAATGGCAGGGTGATGGTCTCTTTTTCACTGATCCCCGTCTCTTCCTGGCGAAGCCGGGCTTCCAGATCGAAAATGCGCACATTGAGTCCCGCATCGACATTCAGGATCCCTGCCGTGGCGGTATTCACGAAGGGCAATCCGTAATAGAGCCCCACGTCGTACTGATTCATTTTCAGCTTGGAATAGAAATCGAAGCGGCCGTCGAACTCTTGATCACCGAAACGGAAATTAACGTTCTTTTGCCCCCTGGCCTCGAATTCCGACGGGGCAGCCGCCAGATAGAGGTTGGGCAGAAAGGCGGGCATATCGATCTTGATGCGCCCCAGCACACGGTTCTCCGTATCGTAGCGCAGGTCCCGGTCCACATCGAGAATGTCCCCGGTGGCCACGGCCTTGTAACCGATGTCACCGCCGGGATCCTGATGCCATCCGCCCACGGCCAGCTCGATACCCGCGCCGTGAGCCGCGGCAACGCCAAGCAGACCGCATCCCATCCAAGCCACCAACAACAGCACCGCACCGATACGCATCATCAGCGATCTCCTTTGTTCCAGCCACCGCTCAGGGGCTGACGATCAGTCGTTGCCCCGGTTGCAGGATGGCATTCTCACCCAGACGATTCAGGTTGCGCAGCTGGTCCACTTTCAGACCGTAGCGCTGCCCGATGCTGAACAGCGTGTCACCCGACACCACCGTGTGGTATTGCGTTTTTCCCTCATCGGTCGCGGCCGGCGCCGGTGGCTCGGCGGCAGCCTTCTTGGTCGTGTCGGCGGACGCGGCGGCAACGGGCGGGGCCGGCGCTTTGCGGGCTTCGGCCAATTGCTTCTGCAGATTCTCCAGGCTCATGGTCAGATGGTCCATGCGCAGGGTCATGGAGGCTTCGCCCCGATCGTAACGTTCCTTGAATCGCTCGAAAGACTGGGCCTGTTCCCAAATGCGGGAGACCTTTTCGTCGATGGCCTCATAGCGCTCCAATCGCTCCTCGATCTGGCGCACGTTTTGCTGCAGCAACGCGATCTGCTGTTGCGAGGCGGGTTCGCCGCCCCTGCCGGAAAAGAGGCTCAGCAGGGCCACAACCGATGTCACGATGGCCACGACAAGCAGAATCAGAAAGATCGGCAATCGCTTCAAAAGACCTCCCGCGGCAGGATTGTTGCGCGCAGACCACGGCGAAAAATGCTCTTCGTCGTAGTATTCTTCCTTGGGTTTTTCTTCCTTTTCCGGCATCTCGCCGGTGTCCTTCCATTTCATCCAGCCACCCCCGAAGCAGCGTGTCCTCACCGGCGGCAGCCGCCGATATGGAATCGGGCGCGATCATCCCATCGACCGCCCTTCCATAACGACCTGACCCGACAAGGCCCTGTGGTATCAAGATCCACTTTAAAATCGACCGTTGGCAGGCAAACCACGGCCATGCGTTCTGTTGGGTTGATTTATAGCCCAGATGGTCCCGGGGCATCAAGTACAATCAACGGAATGCCGCAATACCCACCGGAGACGGTGGCCGCGCTGCCGCCCGGGTCGTGGATCGGGCAATACAACACACAACCGTTGGGTCTGCCTTCGACGGCCCCAGGGGCCCCTGGTCCAAAAAGGACGGGACCGCCACAGGAAGCTTGCGCCGGGTCTCTTTTTTCCGTATGGTGCCCATCGGCGACAATCATCGTTAGCACAGGAGCACCAAAAATGGCACTGCACGCACACACCTTTGTGGAAAACTATCAAGGCATGGTCGGGTTCGGTATGGATCGCGAAACCGACGAAAACACGGTGATCTATTACCTTCAGAAATTTTCCGACGATGCATTGCTGGATGTGCTGCGCCGGCGCATGGAGGACAAAGATCTGGAAGCGCTGTTCGAACTGATGTCGGTGCTGCTGCGCAAGCATTTGAGCGAAGAGGAGTACCACGCGCTGTTTCTCAAGGAAGACCATCCATAAAGATTCACCGACGCTGGCGGCATGGCGCCCGGCCGCCGGCGGAACCCCTGTGCCGGGGCCTCACACCTTGTATTTACCGAAATCTTCCGGTGAGAGGTTCTCCAGGTATTCGGCCCATTTTTTTCCCTCCTCACTCTGATCCAGCACTTCCACCTCACCATCGCCCCGCTTGGATTTTTCGATCACCTTGTCGTCGACGAAAATGGGCGCCGCGAAGCGCAGGGCGATGGCGATGGCGTCGCTGGGGCGTGCATCCATGGAAAAAGAGCGTCCATCGCGGTCAAAGTAGATCAAGGCGAAAAAGGTGTTGTCACGCAGGTCGCACACCTCCACCTTGGTGACCTTGGTGTTGAGCTGCTCGCTAAAGTTTTTGAACAGATCGTGGGTCATGGGACGTTCGAAGTGCACGTTCTGCAACACCGATGCGATGGAAGTGGCTTCGAGCAGCCCGATCCAGATGGGAATGGCCTGGTCGCCTTCCTCGGTCTTGAGAATGATGATCGGCGTATTGGAGGTGGGATCCATGGTCAGACCCGCCACACTGGCTTTATGCAACATGACTGCGTTCTCCTTTTCCCGCTGATCGGTACGTGTCGGGCAAGGGACTTCCCCAAAGGCTGTGCGCCATTGCTCTTTCTATCATGATCGGCATGATGCGCCCTGTCAATATTTGATTGGCCGCGCCGGGCGGCGTTCCATCCTGGCGGAAATGGACGATCTTGTTGCCGCCGGTGCGCCCCATCCACGGGTCGTTGTGCGGCAGGTCCGAACTGGTGTCGGCGTCCGTTTCCGCGACCGCATGCTTGCCCGGCCCGTCCACCAACACCGAGAAAACCCGACCGACCATCTCCCGGTGGATGCGTGCCGTCATTTGTTCCTGGCACGCCAACACCCGTTGCAGCCGCTCGTTTTTCAACGCAAGGTGGATCTTGCCGTCGAAGCGCGCCGCCGGCGCGTTGGGCCGATCCGAGTAGTTGAAGGCGAAAAGGCCGTCGAAGCGCACCTCGCGGATCAGATCCAAAGTGGCTTGAAAATCCTGCTCCGTTTCACCCGGGAAGCCGACGATGATATCCGAGGTGAGGGCGATGTCGGGCCGGATTCGCCGCAGGTGCGCCACCTTTTCCAGATACTGCGCACTGTTGTAACGGCGGTTCATCCGTTTGAGCACGGCATCGGAACCGGACTGAACCGGCAAATGGATGTGGGGGCACAGCTTCTCCAGACGCCCGAAAGCCTCGATCAGTTCAGGGGACAAATCCTTGGGATGGGAAGTTGTAAACCGGATTCGCGCCAACCCTACCACGTCGTTGACCATTGCCAGTAATCGAGCGAATCCCGGCAAGCCCTCCTTGATGCCGTAACTGTTGACGTTCTGCCCCAGAAGCGTCACCTCGCGCACCCCCTGGGCCACCAGGTGGCGAATCTCCTCCAGAATGGCGTCCGGCGCCCGGCTCGCCTCCCGGCCCCGCACATGGGGCACGACGCAGTAGGTGCAATAGTTGTCGCACCCCCGCATGATGGTCACGAAGGCCGAAACCGCCGAAGGTGCGGCGCCGTCACTGACAAAGGCATCGGGCGCCAGTTCATCGGTCATGGCCACATCCACGAGGCGGCAGCGGGTGGCGGCGATGCGCTGAATGGTTTCAGGCAGGCGCGGTATCGCCTGGGTGCCGAAAACCAAGTCGACATAAGGCATTCGGCGCAGGATGTTTTGCCCCTCCTGCTGGGCCACGCAGCCGCCGATGCCGATAATCAGCTCGGGATTGGCCGCCTTCAAGGGCGCAAGCCGTCCAAGGAAGCTGAAGGCCTTCTGTTCGGCCTTGTCCCGGATCGCGCAGGTGTTGACGATAATCAAGTCGGCCTGCTCGGGCGATGGCGCCGGTGCGTAATTCAGGGGTGCCAAACGGTTGCGGATCTGGTCCGAATCGTACACATTCATCTGGCATCCCATGGTGTTGATATACAGCTGCTTTATCGGCATGATCACTCACATGGGGGCGCAAGCGGCCCGTCTCGAGGTTCGATCAAGAACCGGCGGCCCAGATCGGTCATGATGTGCCGCACCATGTCGGCGCATCCCGGCGCCACAGCCAGCACCACAAGCCCTTTGACCGCATCCAGGGTGGTGACCACCGCCACCCCTTCATAGGCGTCGAAGGTGAATTTGAGCAAACTGATCTTGCGCCGGTCAACGCGGTAATAATAACGTTCGGTGTTCATTGAATACCTTAGGGCACGCGCCGTTCCACAGCCCCGAAACGGCACGGGGATTTCTCCTTGTCGGCCCAATCAATATAAGATATGCCCCCAGGATGCAAACGCAATGGACACTTCTGCAGCCCGACAAGGACCTGGTCCGGGAAATCCAACAGCAGCTCCAATGCCACCCCGTCACGGCGGCGGTGCTGGCCAACCGGCAAATCCGCTCGGCCGAAGAGGCGGCCGACTTCATCAAGCCCGACCTGGGACAGTTGCCCCCGCCCGCCTGCCTGACGGGCATGGCCGAAGCGGTGGCCCGCATCGCTGAAGCCATCGCGCACCGGGAACGCATACTGGTCTTCGGCGACTACGACGCCGACGGCATCACCGCCGCTGCGGTGCTGCACCACTTTCTGCAGGCGGCGGGCGCCGACGTGATCTGCCATCTGCCCCACCGCATCCAGGAGGGGTATGGGTTGCAAACTATGCACATCATGCAGCTGGCCGTTCCCCGGCATGTGCAACTCATCGTCACGGTGGATTGCGGCTCCGCCGGCGCGGATGCCGTGGCAACAGCCAAGCGGTTCGGCATCGACGTGGTCGTCACCGATCACCACAACACCGATGGTTGCCTGCCCGGGGCCTGCGCTTTTATCAACCCCAAGCGGGAGACAGCCCCCGGGCCCTTGAACGATCTGGCCGGCGTGGGGGTGGCCTTCTACCTGGTGATCGCCCTGCGTGCCGCCCTGCGGGAACAGGGTTGGTGGCAGCAACGGCCGGAACCCAACCTCAAAGGCTATTGCGACCTGGTGGCCATCGGCACGGTTGCGGACATGGTATCGCTGCGAGGCGTCAACCGGTTGCTGACCCGTGTGGGGCTGGAGGTGATCAACACCGGTGCGCGCCCCGGCATCCAGGCCCTGATCACGGCAGCCGGTATTCGCCAATTGCCGATCACCGCCGACGACATCGCCTTTCGCCTGGCGCCGCGGATCAATGCCGCCGGACGCATCGCCCACGCCCACCTCGCCTTCGACCTGCTCGCCGCCCCCACCTTGGCGGCGGCGCAGCCCTTGGCGCAGGATCTCGATGGCCTCAACCAGCGCCGACAGCAGATGGAAAACAAAATCCTGGCGGAGATCGACGGCCGCCTGGCCAATCGCCCCGAATGGGTGACGGCGCGCAAGACCCTCCTGTTGGCCGGCACCCAATGGCATGAAGGGGTGTTGGGCATCGTGGCCGCCAAGCTGGTCAACCGCTACCACCGACCGGTGGTCGTCCTTTCGGCCCGGGACGACCAGGCCAAGGGCTCGGGCCGCAGCATCCCCCAGGTGGATCTGCACCACGCACTGGCTTGCTGCGACCACCTGCTGGAAAAATTCGGCGGACACCGTCTGGCCGCCGGGCTCACCGTGGCAACGGAAAATATCACCCTCCTTCAGGCCGCCTTCGAAGCGGCGGTGGCCGAACAACTGCCGGCCCACGACCCGGCCCCGGAACTGCGGATCGACAGCCTGATCACCTTGGACCAAATCTCGCCGCAACTGCTGGATGAGCTGGAATCCCTGGCGCCTTTCGGAACGGACAACCCGTCTCCTCTTTTCATGGCTCGGGATGTGCGGGTCACCACCGCCGCCATTGTGGGGCAAAGGCACCGCCGCATGGTACTCTGTCAGCCGGACCAATGCACCCCGCCCATCGGCGCCATGCATTTCAACATCACGTCGGACACACCCCGTGCCCAGTCCTTCGAACAGTTGGCCTTCCGCCTGCAATGGAACCGTTTTCGCGGCGCCAAGGAGATCCAGATGATTGTGGAAGGGTTCTGAAGGGCAAGCCGCCACGGTCGATGGTAAAATGGCGCAAGAACACATTTTTGCTTGAAAACCACGAGGCTTGAATTTATTATGCCTTGTTACGATCCACGCGCCGGTGCCCTTCGGGGTTCTCCAAGCGGGACCACCATCGTTCCATCCTAAAAAAAGCAAGGCGGTGTGCCATGGGAAAGGTTTTTAGACCGAGCAACAGAGAGTCCAGCATCCTGTCCAAAATTGAATCCTCCAAGGAGCATGCCCGCCGGCGGGCCATCAGCGCCGCGCGGGACCATGTCGATGAGCTGGGCAATGCCATCGCCATGAAGCTGGTGGAAAACCAATTGGTGGAAACCACCAGCAAGAACACGCTGGAGGAGCAGATCGTCAAATGCCTGGAGGCCATGTGCCGCGCCGACGATTTCGACATCGACTACCTGGTGGCGCCTTACCGGCAGTTGATTCAGCACCCCAATGTGGTGAGCCTTTATGTCACGGCCTTTTTGCTGGAAAAGTTGATCAATCACAAATCGGTGGTGGACATTTACGGTTCGGACGCCGACATTTACGGATGCATCCACCAGCAGGTGACGCGCATCCTGCCCTGACACGCCACGGCATGCGCCCATCCTTCCATCCTCGCCTGATCAACGGCCCCTTCGACGATCCCGGACTGTTGGTCAACCTGGTTTTCCGCAAGCAGGCCTTGCTGTTCGACGTGGGGAATCTGCGTGCATTGTCCCCGGGGGATGTCCTGAAGATCGATCCCGTCTTCGTCACCCATACCCACATGGACCATTTCATCGGCTTCGATCAGTTGTTGCGGATGCTGTTGGGCCGCGACAAGCGCTTGCGCCTGTTCGGGCCCAAGGGTTTTCTGAGCCAGGTGGCCGCCAAATTGGCCGGTTACACCTGGAACCTGGTGCACAACTACCGCGAAGCCCTGGTGATCGATGCCACCGAAATCGACGATGACCGGCGCGTCAGCCAAACCTTCGCCGCCCAAACCGGTTTCAAAGGATCGGAACGACAGACCCAACCGGCGGCCGGCGGCCCCATCTTCAGCGATGCGGCCTTCGAGGTGCATGCCGCCCTCCTGGATCACCACACGCCTTGTCTGGCCTTCAATGTGCAGGAGCGGTTCCACGTCAATGTACTGAAAGAACACCTTGCACAAATGGACCTGCCGGTGGGCCCCTGGCTCACCCGATTCAAACAACTGTTGCATCAGCAAGCCGACCCCGACACCCCGATCCTGGTTCCGACGCCGGGCGATGCGCCAGGACAACGCCGGTTCACCCTGGGCCGATTGGCGCACACCGTCTGCCGCATCACCCCCGGCCAAAAGATCGCCTATGTCACCGATGCGCTATACAGCCCGGCCAATGCCGACAAGATCGTCACCCTGGCCCGCGATGCGGACCATCTGTTCATCGAAGCCGCCTTTTTGCAAAGCGAAGCGGCCATCGCCCGGGCCAAATACCACTTGACCGCCCATCAAGCCGGCCTGTTGGCCCGCCGGGCCAATGTCGCCCGGATGACCATTTTCCACCACTCGCCCCGTTACGCCGATCAGGCGCACCTGCTTTGCCGGGAAGCCCGGCTTGCCTTCCGGGGCGAAGCCGACACCGCCCAATAAAACGCCCCGCAAACCCGGCGGAGATCCGCCGGCGTTGCGGGGCGTTGACGATAAAACGATTGCTGTTGGCTACCTCAATCAGCGGTTGGACGTATACCGGCTGTACGGCCAGCGGAACCAATAACCGCCGCAGCCGCCCGTATCGGGCCTGGGAATGAGCGTGAAGACATCGGACCACACTTCATCCAGGCCGGCATCGACCAGTCGCTGCACATCGGGGTTGTCGGCGGAGCGATCAAGCCGGACCCGCACCCGGAAGGCAATCTGGCCTGCAATACCTTGGGTGAAGAAAAAATCGTTCTCATGGGTGGAGAGCGCATCGGCCAGCACCCCGCAATTGGCCTCCGTCACCGGACGATCCTGCTGGTCCAGTACTTCGAATCGGTAGACACGCCCTTGAGGGCCACCCAGAACGGTGAAGGTATCGCTGCCGTGGTCGTCATAGTAGGTGCCCCGGTCGGGGGTGTCCGATCCGGCGAACTTGCCGGCCACAAACTGCATCGGCACACGGATGTGGATCTCTCTCTGCCCTGCGCCCGGCGCCGTGCGGTCGGTCAAGGTCAGCGTATAGACACCGGCGCCGGCGGAACCGAGCAGCACGGCCGGATCCACCTCGAAGACGGCGGCACCGTTGGTTTGCTCGGTGACCGTTTGGCCCTGCCAGTTGCGCACCGTCCAGTTGTAACTGCGGGATGGATCAGCCGCCTGGAACCGAGCGGTTTGGGTCGCATCCAACACCGGCCAGGTGACGGGATTTTGTGCATCATAATCCTCCATCCCTTCCACCACCGGTGGCGGCAGCGGTGCTGCTTGCAACGCCACCTGGTCCACCCATCCGGCGGCGTTTTCGTCGGTATAGGCCACCGCCTCCTTCACGTAGCGCCACTGCAATTGCTGTCCGGCCTCCACCGGTGCGGTCACGAACTGCCACTGGGTGGTGCCGCTCAAGCGCTCCACGAGAGCGTTGTTGCGGTGGAATTCAAGATGGTGCCGCCCCGAATTTGAAGCGGTGCGCCACCAGAAGCTCAACGTCCCGCTGTCGGGCGCCACGGCACGCAGCCAAGAGACTTGGCCGTTGGCGATGGCGCCGCTTTGGGCCGCCGCCTCCCCGTCATGGGTCACTGCCGCCTGGCCGAACCATGGCGCATCGTCGCCGGATGTCCACGCCAGGGCGCTGTTGTTCAATGCCCGCCCCAGCGGCATGGTGACCGACAGCGCGATGGCGCGCTTTTGAACCAGACCGGTCTCGGCCTCGCTGAAAGTGATTTCACAGCCATAACGGCCCGGCGTCAAACCGGCAGCGGCGCTGTTGAAAGCGGCGGTGATCGAAATGGATGCGCCGGGGGACAGAACCCCGCTGCGCGGTGTCAGCGTCACCCAATCGGCATCGGCGGCCGCACTCCAGCGCACCTCGGTGCCGCCGGTGTTGGCCAGGTTGTACACCACGCGCGCGGGAACAACGGCGCCGTTGGGATAATCTCTTGCGGCAAGCACTTCTTCCGCCGGTGTCACGCGCCATTCGCCGACGGCGACGGTCGATTGCCGGTAGGCGGCCACCACATCCTTGGTCTCCCGCAAAGTGCGGGCGTTGTCGGCATACTGGGCATGACCGGTGGCGGCGCCCAAGTGACGAACATCAGGGTTTGAAAAGTAGGGCACCGGGCGGCTCGTGACCCGGTCCGTGTAGTAAGCGCCGCTTTCGTAAGACATCACGGAATTGTAGCGCCGATTGTCCGAACCGGTCCAGCGCCAACCGGCGGAATAGCTGAAAATCCCCGGCCCGGGCTGAAAGGTCTGCTCCCGATGGTGGTGCATCCCGAGGTTGTGCCCCATCTCGTGGACCAGGGTGTAGCTGGTGGCCGCCTGGCGGACCGACACCAAACAAAAGGCGTAACGCGCATTGCCCCTGCGCTCTGTCAGCAGCCAGCCGACGCCGCCGACATCGGTGGCGTTGGTAAGGAGGGCCACCATGTCGGCGCCGTGGGCGTCGCGCCACGCATGCATCTCGTCCATATAGCCGTCAGCGCGATTGGTCAGCCGCTGCAGGTCTGTATTGCTGCCGGATTCAGTGTAATTGACCTCGGCGCTGTGCACCAGCCGGAAATTCACCCCCACATCGCTGTTGTCGGCCACCAACTGGGCATTGGCCATGGCCGCTGCGACGATGTTGTCGATCCCGCCCCGGTTGGCCGCATATTGCCGTGCGGCCGGCGTGTAGACCACCATCACGTCGATGACGGTCTGCTCGGCATTGACCATTGTGCCGTGCAACGCCGTTTGATCCGCGGCTGCGGGCGATGCCTCGCTCTCGGCGGCCGCGCTTTGGGGAATGCGCTTGACCAGAGGCAAACGGTACTCCAGATCCTCGCGGTCGATGTCGAACACCCGGTAAGCACCCGTGGCGCGATCCTTCAGCACTTGGTAGAACTTGCCCCGTTCCGGTACATCGATGAACGCGCTGGTCTGATCACCGCTGGTGACCACCACGGCGTTGGCGAACCGCTTGCCCGGAATCCGGGCCCGCAACGTGCGGGTACCCATTTTGTTCCGGGTAACCCGATCCACCCGCGCCTCGAAGCGCACATCATCGAACAGATTGAGGGTCAATGCATCCCCTGCGGCGATGGCGTCGGCTTTTTCCAACCCATCCCCCCAACGGACATCGCGAAATCGTTTGGCTTTGAAGTGGCGCTCCGCCTTCTCGCCGATCTGCTCCCTTGCACCGATGGCTTCGCGCAGCAGCAAACGGCCGGCGGCCCACGATGTGCCCACCGACAGGGCAAGCACCAACAACGATATCAAAAACACCGGAAGCCAACGGACCCTCACCAGGCCCATCACAGAAAACTTTTTCATAATCATCTCTCCTTTTGCCCCCTATGGATCCGAAGCGGGGGGAATCAGTGGATCCGCTGGACCGCCGGGCAGCACTTCCACCGCCAGCTCGTCGAGCCGGTACCCGGCGATCCCTTCATCGAAGACGATGCGATATCGCCTGTCCTCCCCGGGCAGATCAATCTGAATCAGGGAACGGCCGTCGGTGGTGGCAGCCACCAGGGTCCCGGGAGAAGGCTGCCGCACATCGGCGGTGACCGTCACGCTTGACCGGACATCGGCGGCCACCCTCCGGATGGTCGCACGGCACACCTCGCCGTCGAACAGCGGGATGGTCAGCTCATCTCCCGGTTGCAATCGAGACGGGTAATCCAGGGGAGGCGTCAATTGAACGGGGCGGGAACGCACCACCTGGATCGAGATGGGCGGCGACGTTTCGCCGGAACCGGCGTCATCGGCACCCGGCGGCCCTGCCGGAGATTGATCTGCAGTCATGGCATGGCATCCCAACAAGAGTGCAAGCAGGTAAACGGCAAACGTCCACTTCGGATTCAAAATGGATTGCATCTTTCTTCGATTTGTTATGTCCCAGCGTGTCCTGGCGGCGCCGGACCCCTGTGGTGGGGGAAGCCAGTTCCGGTGCCGCACCAATGCTTCCGCAGAAAGGGAATGAACAGCGGAAACATTTACAATTGCATATTCGCTTAACAAGCGGTGCCGATGAATGCAAGGCTTAATTTTTGACTTAAGTCAATGCGTTGTTTTAGAATGGCGCATATCCTATCTCCAAGGCCCGCATTTTTCGCAATTTTGTGCACCAATCTTTCGTTTCCCTTTGCCTGACCGGGAGGTGTCTCATGACCAATGGATGGTTGCAGCGATTGCGTTTCTTTCGACCGCGCGGATCGCAGCATGGGTGCCAGGAGGAAAAAAGCGCCGACGGCTGGTCCGAAACCCGCTGCGGCCAACGCGAGTGGGAGGACTTGTACCGCCGCCGCTGGCAGTATGACAAGAAGGTGCGCTCCACCCACGGCGTCAACTGCACCGGCTCCTGCTCCTGGGATGTCTATGTGAAAGACGGCATCCTGGTCTGGGAAACCCAGGCCACGGACTATCCGGCCTGCGGCGAGGGGTTCCCCAACCACGAGCCGCGGGGCTGCCCCCGCGGGGCCACCTACTCGTGGTACACCTACAGCCCGGTGCGGCTCAAACACCCCCTGGTGCGCGCCGGTCTGATGGAGATGTGGCAGACCGCTCTTGACAGGGGCGAGGATCCGGTCACCGCCTGGGCGGGCATCGTGGGCGACGACGCCAAACGACGCCGGTTTCAGAAGGCACGCGGCAAGGGGAGCTTCGTGCGCGTCTCCTGGGACCAGGCGGCCGCTCTGATCGCCGCGGCCCTAGTGCACACCATCAAAACCCACGGCCCGGACCGCATCTTCGGCTTCACGCCCATTCCGGCCATGTCCATGGTGTGCTATGCCGCCGGTGCCCGCTTTCTCTCCCTGATCGGCGGCGCCATGCTCAGCTTCTATGACTGGTACTGCGACCTGCCGCCGGCCTCGCCCCAGATCTGGGGCGAGCAGACCGACGTGCCCGAAAGCGCCGACTGGTACGAATCCGCCTACTTCATCGTCTGGGGCACCAACCTGCCCATGACCCGCACCCCCGACGCCCATTTCTACACCGAGGCCCGTTACCGGGGCGCCCGGGTGGCGGCCGTGGCGCCCGACTACGCCGAGTACGTCAAGTTCGCCGACACCTGGCTGCCGGCCAAGGCGGGCACCGACGCGGCCCTGGCCATGGCCATGACCCACGTGATCGTCAAGGAGTTCTATATCGAGCGCCAGGTGCCCTATTTCATGGAGTACGCCCGGCAGTACACCGACCTGCCCTTCCTGGTGGTGCTGACGCCCAGCGCGGACAGCCATGTGCCGGGCCGCTTCCTGCGGGCCGCGGACCTTGGCCTGGAGACCCCGAACGCCGCATGGAAAACGGTGGTGTGCGACGCCCGGGACCGGTCTTTGCAAGTGCCCAACGGCAGCATCGGGTTCCGCTGGAGCGAGGAGGGGCGCTGGAATCTCAAGCTGGAAGAAAACGGTCGACGCATCGACCCGCTGCTGAGCCTGGCCGAAACGGCCGACGGCTGGGCCGACGCGTCCTTCACCCTGTTTGCCGTCGACGGGGCCGGCATCCGCCAAGGCCGGGTACCGATCCTCTCCATCAACACCCCCACCGGCGCATTGCAGGTGACCACGGTGTTCGATCTGATGGCCGCCCATCTGGGGGTCCGGCATCCAGGCGCACCTGAAGCCGCCGCCGATGACCCGGCCGATTACAACGACCCCCGTCCCTACACCCCCGCCTGGCAAGAGGCGATCACCGGCGTGCCCCGGGCCGATGCCATCCGGGTGGCACGGGAGTTCGCCGCCAATGCCGAGCAGACCCGCGGAAAATCCATAATTTTCCTGGGCGCCGGCACCAATCACTGGTTTCACAGCGACATGATCTACCGCGCCATCATCAACCTGACCACCCTGTGCGGCTGCCAGGGGGTCAACGGCGGCGGCTGGGCCCACTATGTGGGCCAGGAGAAAGTACGACCCCAGGCGGCCTGGTCCCAGGTGGCCTTCGGCCTGGACTGGCGCCGACCGCCCCGCCAGCAGAACGGTACCTCTTTTTACTACTTCGCCAGCGACCAGTGGCGCTATGACACCTTGAAGCCCGAAGCGCTGCGCTCCCCCCTGGCCGAATCGCCCCCGGCCACCCATCTGGCCGATTACAACGTCATCGCCGCCCGCCTGGGCTGGCTGCCCTCCTATCCCCAGTTCAACCACAACCCCCTCGAATTGGTTCGGGAGGCCGTGGCCCAAGGCGCCGCAAGCGATGAACAGATCATCGCCCACGCCGTGGCAGAACTCAAAAAAGGCGAGCTGCGTTTCGCGGCGGAAGACCCCGACCACCCGGCCAACTTCCCCCGTTTGCTGTTTCTCTGGCGCGCCAACCTGCTGGGGGCCAGCGCCAAGGGCCACGAATATTTTCTCAAACATCTGCTGGGCACCGATCATGCGGTATTCAACACCGACGGCGCGCTGCGTCCGCAGGAGATCGAGTGGCGCGAGCCGGCCCCCGAGGGCAAACTGGATCTGCTGGTGACCCTGGAACTGCGCATGTCCACCAGCGCCATGTACGCCGACATCGCCCTGCCGGCGGCCGGCTGGTACGAAATGCACGATCTGAACACCACCGACATGCACCCGTTCATCCACCCCTTCAACCCGGCCATCGACCCGCCCTGGGAGACCCGCACCAACTGGGAGCAGTTCAAGACCATCGCCGAGAAGTTCTCCGCCCTGGCCGTCGAACACCTGGGGAGTATGAAAGATCTGGTGGCAACGCCGCTGCTGCACGACAGCCCCGGTGAAATCGCCCAGTCCGAAGTGCTGGATTGGCGCAAGGGCCAGTGCGATCCCGTACCCGGCCGCACCATGCCCGCCATGACGGTGGTCACCCGCGACTTTCCCAACACCTACAAGATGATGACCGCGCTGGGGCCGCTGGCCGCCGACGTGGGGGTCGGTTCCAAAGGCATCATGTGGCCGGCCAAAGAAGAGACCGAGGCGCTGCAAAAACTGCTGGGCACCGTGGCGGAACCGGGCATTTCACAGGGAAGGCCATCTCTTGAGACCGGCAAACAGGTGGCCGAGACCATTCTGATGCTGGCGCCGGAGACCAATGGCGAAACGGCGTACAAGTCCTGGGCCGCCCTTGAGAAGCGCACCGGCCTCGCCCTGCGCCATTTGAGTGAAGCCCGCCGCGGCGAGCGCTTCCGTTTCGACGACCTGACCGCCCAGCCGCGCAAAATCATCACCTCCCCGGTCTGGAGCGGCATCGAGTCGGAAGAGCGCCGCTATTCGCCCTTCGTGATCAATATCGAAGAAAAAGTGCCCTTCCGGACCCTAACCGGCCGCGCCCAGTTCTACCAGGACCACCCCTGGATGCGCGATTTCGGCGAGCAGCTGCCCCTCTACCGGCCGCCGCTGGACCTCCAGGCCCTGGCATCCACCCGGATGGCGCGCGAACCGGGCAAGGAGCTGGTGCTCAACTACCTCACCCCCCACTCCAAGTGGTCGATCCACAGCACCTACTCCGACACCCTGCCCATGCTGACCCTGTTCCGCGGCGGCGAGGCCATCTGGATCAACGACGCGGACGCCCGCACCATCGACATCCAGGACAACGACTGGCTGGAGTGCTTCAATCTCAACGGCGTTGTGATGGCCAAGGCCGTGGTCAGCCCGCGCATCCCGCCGGGCAAGGCCTTCATGTACCACGCCCAGGAGCGGCTGATCAGCACGCCGGGGTCCAAGCGCTCCGGCAAACGCGGCGGCACCCACAACAGCGTCACCCGGGTGATGGTCAAACCCACCCACATGATCGGCGGCTATGCCCAGTTCAGCTACGGATTCAACTACTACGGACCCATCGGCGCCCAGCGCGACGAGATGATCGTGGTCCGCAAGGCCGGGGAGGTGCAGTGGTATGAAGATTAAAGCCCAATACGCCATGGTGTTGAATCTGGACAAATGCATCGGCTGCCACACCTGCAGCCTGCCGTGCAACAACGTCTGGACCAACCGCAAAGGCGCCGAGTACATGTGGTTCAACAATGTGGAGTGCAAACCCGGCATCGGTTATCCGCGCAAGTGGGAGAACCAGCAGATTCACCGGGGCGGCTGGACCCTTGGTGAAAAGGGTCTGCAACTGGCGGCCGGCGGCCGGGTGCACAAAACCCTGAACATCTTCCACAACCCCGACCTGCCCACCATCGACCAGTACTACGAGCCGTGGGACTACGACTACGCCAAGCTGATCGAAAGCCCGGCGCGCCAACACCAGCCCGCCATCCGGCCCCGCTCCCAGCTCACCGGCGAACCCCTGGATCTGCAATGGGGCCCCAACTGGGAGGACGACCTGGCCGGTCTGGCCACCACCGGCGGCGGCGACGTCAACTTCAAAAACCTGGAAGTCGCCACCTACCTGCAGTTCCGCAACGTGTTCATGTTCTGGCTGCCGCGGTTGTGCGAACACTGCCTCAACCCGGCCTGCGTGGCCTCCTGCCCCTCCGGCGCCCTCTACAAACGCGAAGAGGACGGCATCGTGCTGGTGGACCAGGAGCGCTGCCGGGGCTGGCGCTACTGCGTCTCCGGCTGCCCGTACAAGAAGGTCTACTTCAACTGGCACACCGGCCGGGCCGAAAAGTGCCTTTTCTGCTATCCGCGCACCGAAGCCGGACAGACCACCCTGTGCGCCCACAGCTGCGTGGGCCGCATCCGCTATGTGGGCGTGCTGCTCTACGATGCGGAACGCATTGCCCAGGCCGCCGCGGCCCCAACCGACCAAGCAGTTTACCCGGCGCAAATGGAGATGCTACTGGACCCCGAAGATCCCGAAGTGCGGCGCGCCGCCAAGGCCCAGGGTCTGGCCGACAATGTGCTGGCCGCCGCCCGACGCTCGCCGGTCCACGCCCTGATCTGCCGGTGGCGCCTGGCCCTGCCCTTGCACCCGGAATTCCGCACCCTGCCCATGGTGTGGTACGTGCCGCCCCTGAGCCCGGTCAGCGTCCAGGCCGACACGACCGACGCGCAGGATCAGGTGGACCAGGTCGACCGCATGCGCATCCCCATCACCTACCTGGCCAATTTACTCACCGCCGGCGATGAAGTGCCCGTGCGCCTGGCCCTCTCCCGGCTGATGGCTGTGCGGCAATACATGCGCTCCCTGCGGTTGGGACAAACCGCGGACACCCAAGTGCTGGACAAGGTCGGCCTCGACCTGCCCACGGCCGACCGGATCTACCATCTGCTGGCCCTGGCGCGCCTGGACGACCGATTTGTGCTGCCCACTGCGCCGGCGGGAGACGCCGGTATATACAAGCGCCAGGGCACCTGCGGCTTCGGCGACGCCATGTAGCCCGGAAAGGAGGCCCCCCATGACCACTGCCTTGCCTGCCGAAGCCTTGAGTTTGGTATCCGCCCTGTTGCACTACCCGGACGATGAACTGCTGGCCGAGGTGCCCCATATGCGTCAAGCCGCCGCCCGCCTGGCGCATGATGACCTGCGGAAGAGCATCGACGGGTTCCTCAACCATTTAACGAACAATTCCCTGCTGTCCCTGCAAACCGAGTACACCAGCGCCTTCGACCTGGACCCATCCACCCCCCTGAACCTGACCTGGCACCGATATGGCGACAACGAAAAGCGGGCCGCCGCCCTGGCGCGGCTGCAGCGGCAATACGAACAGGCCGGCTGGGAGCGCACCACGGGGGATCTGCCCGACTACCTGCCGTTGGTGTTGGAATTCTTGTCGCTATGCCCGCAAGCCGGTACAGACGGCGAAATCAAGGAGTGCCTGGCAAGCCTGGAACAGATCGCCGGGCCGCTTGCGCAAACGGCGCCGGCATACGCCGCGTTGCTCCGGTCACTGGCCCGCGCCACCCAATAAGGAGGCTACCATGGACCTGGCCCACATTCTCGCGTTCACCGTGTTTCCCTATATGTGCCTGGCCACCTTCGTGCTGGGACACAGCTATCGCTACATCACCGACCGCTACCACTGGAACGCCCGCTCCAGCGAGTTTCTGGAGAAGCGATCCCTCTTCGCCGGCTCGGTGATCTTTCACTGGGGCATCATCCTCACCTTCTTCGGTCACGCCGGCGGCATGTTGGTTCCCCAGCGGTACTTTGACCTGGTGGGCATCGACGACCAGGCCCACCTGGCCATCGCCCACTGGAGCGGCCTGGCCGTGGGCATCGCCGCCTTTGTCGGCATTGTGCTGCTGCTGTGGCGCCGTTTGACCCACCCACGGGTGCGGGCGGTCAGCACCATCAACGACACGATCACCGTCTTCGGGCTTTTGTTCGTCATCACCACCGGGCTTTTCAATGTGCTGTTCGGCGACCACAACGTACTGTACACCGTGGCCCCCTGGATCCGGGGCATCGTCACCTTCACCCCCGATGCCGCCCTCATGCAGGGCGTGCCCATCAGCTTCCAACTGCACGTGACCGCCGCCTGGGCCCTGCTGGCCTTCTCGCCCTTCAGCCGCCTGGTGCACATCTGGAGCGCGCCGGTTTTCTACCTGTTCCGGCGCCGGGTGCTCTTCCGGCGTCATGTTGCGCCGGCGCGGGCAACGCCGGACGCACGCCGGATCTGATCGAGGCGCCGGGTCACAGAACCAAGCCCATAGGAGTGTCGCCATGAACGACATGGTAAATGTGTGTCAGGCCCGGTCAACCCGCGGCGCCGCCCTGGTGTGGAGCAGCCTGGCCTTTTTCGGGGGCTTTGCCGGCGTTTCGGCCTTCGGCCCCATCGTCTCCCAACTCAAGGAGGGTCTGGCCTTGAGCCCCCTGCTGATGGGATTGCTGGCCGCCAGTCCGGCCTTGAGCGGCTCCCTGCTGCGCATTCCCTTCGGCGCCGTGGTGGACCGCGTGGGCGGCAAGAAACCCGTACTTTTGCTGCTGGGTTTGGCGGCGGCCGGCATCGCCGGCATCACCCTGATGTTCCACCTTTATCCGCAACCGTCGCCCGCCCACTACCCCCTTTTTCTATTCTTCGGCGTGTTGTGCGGCAGCGGCATCGCCACCTTCTCCGTGGGCGTGCCCAGCGTTTCTTACTGGTATCCGCAAAAACGGCAGGGATCGGCGCTGGCCGTCTACGCGGGCCTGGGCAACCTGGCCCCCGGCCTGTTCGCCCTGCTGCTCCCGTTTCTGGTGATCCGGCTCGGTTTTTCCTTGGCCTATGTGCTCTGGTTCGCCGCCATCGTGCTGCTGATGATATTGTTGTTTGCCTTTATGCGGGATGCGCCTTACTTTCAGTACCGCGAAATGGGCATCGAGATCGATCCGGACGCGTTGCTGCACGCCTGCGGCCAGGAGCTGATGCCCACGGGAACCGCACGGCAATCGCTGCGCAAGGCGGCCGGCGATTACCGCACCTGGGTGCTGACGCTGCTCTATTTCATCTCCTTCGGCGGCTTCATCGCCCTGACAGTGTGGTTCCCCACTTACTGGGCCGAACATTTCGGCATGGGCATGGTGGCCGCCGGCGGCTTGACCGCCCTCTACTCCCTCTCCACCAGCTTGTTGCGGGTGGTGGGAGGGTTCGCCGCCGACCGATGGGGCGGCGAACGGGTGACCATGGCCGCCTTCGCCGTCGTGGCCCTCGGGGCCCTGCTGGTGCTGCTGGCCGGCCCCCTTCGCTCCATCGCCATCGCCGGCGCCATGTCGCTGGCCCTGGGAATGGGGTTCGCCAATGCGGCGGTTTTCAAACTGGTGCCCAAGTACACCCCGGCGGCGGTGGGCGGCGCGGCCGGCATCGTGGGCGGCCTGGGCGCCTTCGGCGGGTTCGTCATCCCTCTGGCCATGGGGTTGTTCGTCAAGATCAGCGGCCCGGCGGGATACCCGCAGGGGTTCTCGGTTTTCGTGCTTTTCGGCCTGCTGGCCATGGTTCTGATGGCCATGCTGAATCGCCAAGCCGGCCGGACCGGACAATGAATCCCGCAGTAAGGAGCAGCCATGAAAGCGTTTGTGTGCACCGAATTCGGACCTGTCGACAATTGTGCCGTGGAAGAGATTGAGCTGCGGCCGCCGGACGACGATCAGGTGTTGATCGAAGTCCACAGTGCCTCGCTGAACTTTCCCGACGCCCTGATGGTCGAGGGGCGCTACCAGTTCAAACCGCCGCTGCCCTTCAGTCCGGGCATGGATCTGGCCGGTATCGTGCGCGAAGTCGGAACCAACATCACCCATGTGGCGCCTGGCGACAAGGTGATCGCCTTCTCCGGCCACGGCGCCTTTGCCGAAATGTGCCTGGCGCCTCGGGACAAGATTGTGCCCATGCCGGCCGGCATGACCTTCGACGCTGCCGCGGCCTTCGGCATCACCTATTCCACCGCCATTCATGCCTTTCAGGAGTGCGGCCGACTGCAGCCCGGTGAAACCGTGCTGGTGCTGGGCGCCGCCGGCGGTGTGGGCATCGCCGCCATCGAAGTGGCCAAGGCCATGGGCGCGCGGGTGATCGCGGCGGCTTCCACCGATGAAAAACTGGCCCTTTGCCGGGAGAAAGGGGCCGACCTCACCATCAATTACAACTCGGAAGATCTGCGCAAACGCACCCTGGAACTGACCGACGGCCGGGGCGCCGACGTAATCTTCGATCCGGTGGGCGGTGAATACTCCATGACGGCCTTCCGCGCCACCGCATGGGGCGGGCGACTGCTGGTGGTCGGTTTTGCCGCCGGCGACATACCGCGCATCCCGCTCAACTACGCTCTGCTCAGCGAAAGGTCCATCGTCGGCGTCTTCTGGGGCGCCTGGGCGGCCCGCGACGTGGAGGGTCAGCGGCGCAACCTGGCAACCATGGCCCGCTGGTTCACGGAAGGCAAAATCGCACCGGTCATCGATTCGACCATTGACCTGGCGCAGATACCCGAGGCCATGAAACGGTTGATGGACCGAAAGGTCAAAGGCAAAGTGGTCGTAAGGGTGAGAAAAGCGTAATACACTTCAGGGATTTTCAGAAAGGAGAATCCGATGGACCTGTCGACACGTTATCTTGGCCTGCACCTGAACAATCCCATCATCGCCGGCAGCTCCGGGTGGACCGGATCGGTGGAAAAGATCGAGCGGGTGGCTCGGGCCGGTGCCGGCGCCGTGGTGCTGAAGTCGATCTTCGAAGAGGAGATCGCCCACGAGCACGAGGCGGTGCTCAAGGAGGCGGCGGCGGAAAAAGTGCCCTTGGATCAGTTCGACTACTATGATTTCCACCTGCGGGGCAAGAAGCTGGAGCACTATCTCCAGCTGATCAAATCGGCCAAAAGCCGGGTGGAGATCCCCGTGATCGCCAGTATCAATTGCGTCTATTCCCACGAATGGACCGCTTTTGCCCGCATGATCCAGGAAGCCGGTGCGGATGCCATCGAACTGAACATGTTCTTCATGCCTTCGGATCTGGCGCGCTCCGGCCAGGAGCAGGAACAGATCTACTTCGCCATCATCGAAAAACTGCTCAAGACGGTATCCATCCCGGTGGCCTTGAAAATCAGCTACTATTTCTCCAACCTGGCCCAAACGATCCAGCGGCTCTCCCGCACAGGCGTGGCCGGGCTCGTTTTGTTCAACCGCTTCTTCAGCCCGGACATCGACATCGAAAAGCTTGAAATCAAACCCTCTTTCGTGTTCAGCACGCCGGCCGAGCTGACCGTTTCGCTACGCTGGATCGCCATCATGGCAAAGAAGGTGGATTGCGACCTGGCCGCCTCCACCGGCGTGCACGATGGCGCCGCGGTGATCAAGCAACTGCTGGCCGGCGCCGCGGCCGTGCAGGTGGCCTCCAGTCTCTATCGCAACGGACCGGAACAGATCAGCGCCATGCGCAGCGATCTGCAAAGTTGGATGCTGCGCCATAAGTATGCAAGGGTAGCCGATTTCCGCGGCAAATTGAGCCAGGATGCCGCCGACAATCCCGCTGTTTACGAGCGGGTGCAGTTCATGCGCTACTTCGGCGGCGAAGAGAAGGAAATCCTTTGAAATGATAGCGCAGGTCACGCCCGCGCGGAAAAGGAACTGAATGGACAACCCCATCCCCGGCAACCTGCTGACCACCGCCATGGCGGTCATGCCGCACACCGATGTGGAGCGCGCCCTGGAAACGGCCCTCTCCCTGGATGTGCCTTTCTGGCCCCAGTTGCCCAACTACAACTACTACGAAGACATGTATGTCCAGGCCGCCGAACACTTTCCGGGCATCGTGCTGGACATGAAGAAACGCACCCTGCGCTTCTCCATGGACAAATTCGCCGAAGAACTGGAAGGCGTGCTGTCCCGTTTCGGCGATCCCGAAATGTTCGACATCAGTACCACCTACTCGGCCTTATACCACCGGTTCCTCGAGCTGGACCTTTCCGAGCGGCCCGCCATCCGCGGTCAACTCGAAGGCCCCATCAGCTTCGGCTTCAATGTGCTCGACCAGGACGAGCGGCCCATTCTCTTCGACGACACTGTGCGGCCCTTCATGCTCGACTTCATGGCCCAGCGCCTGAACGTCCAACTGGCGCGACTGCGGCAGCTCAATTCCAACGCCTTCATGTTCGTCGACGAACCGGGCCTGCAGTTTCTCTTCTCCGCCATGGCGGGTTACGGCGACATCAAGGCCAAAGGGGACTTGGACCAATTCTTCTCCCAGGTGGACCGTCCCCGGGGCATCCACCTCTGCGGCAATCCGGACTGGGATTTCCTGCTCAACCTGGACCTGGAAGTACTCTCGCTGGACGTCTACACCAACGCGGAGATCTTCGCCTCCTACGCCCCCGCCATTGGCCGCTTTCTCGACCGCGGCGGCATCATCGTGTGGGGTATCGTGCCCACCGGCTTCGAAGCCTTCGCCCAGGAAGAGATCCCCACCCTGATCCAGCGTCTGGAGACCGTTTGGCAGACCGTGTGGGCCAAGGGGGTCGACCGGGACCGGACCATCGCCCAAGGCATGCTATCCCCCGCCACCTGCTGCCTGGTCAACCCCGACAAAGAGCGCACCGTGGAACGCGCCTTCGCCGCCGTCAATCAAATGGCCGCCGCCCTGCGCGACAAATACCTGCGCTGACAAAAGGGGGACGCAAAAGGGGGACGTTCATGAAAATATGAATTTTCCGTTTCATCTGCTTGCACAGCAACTATCGCGCAAGGAAAATTCATATTTTCATGAACGTCCCCCACCCGTCCCCCTTTTCGTCCCCCACTACATTGCCTGGGATACGATCTTGGCGAGTTCTTCTTCGCTCAGCGGGATCGGGTTGCCTTTCATGCTGCTGGCGGCCTTGGCCTTGGCAACCAGCGCCGGCACGGCTTCGGATGTGAATCCCCAGTGGCGCAGGGATGGAATTTGCAATTGGGAGGATAGTTGTTCCAGCCAGGCCACCAGATCCACGCCGCCGGCGTCGGTACGACCGAGCATGCGCTGCGCGGCCTCGTCGAAACGTGCCAGTGCAGGGCCGTCCGGTTGCCGGCGGGCAAGGGCCTCCAGGTTGACGGCCACCGCCGCAGGCAACAGCCTTGCGCACAGGGCGCCGTGGGGGGCCTCGATCATGCCGCCCAACGGTCCGGCGATGCCGTGCACCGCGCCCAGTCCGCCGTTGGCCAGGGCCAGACCGCTGAACAACGCGGCCAGGGACATCTCGGTGCGGGCCGCCAGGTCATCCCCCCGGGCCACGACCCGCGGCAGGGCCCGCGCCGCCCGACCCAGCGCCTCCCGGCACAATGCGTCGGTCAGGGCATTGGCCTTGGTCGACACGAAGGCTTCCAGCAATTGGGTGAGCGCGTCACAGCCGGTGGCGGCGGTGATGTGGGCCGGTGCATCCACCGTCAGTGCCGGATCCACTACGGCGACAGCGGGCAGCATGCCGGGGCTGCGCAAACTGACCTTGACCTGATGATCACGGCTTTTGAGCACGGCGTTGCGGGTCACTTCGCTGCCCGTACCGGCGGTGGTCGGAACGGCGATGCAGGGCAGCGGCGCCCGGTCCAAGGGTCGGCCACGACCGATGATCTCCAGATAGGTCTCCACCGGCCGGGTGTTGGTCGCCAGGGCGGCGATGGCCTTGGCGGCGTCCAGGGCACTGCCGCCGCCATAGCCGATCACCAGATCGCAGCGTTGGTCCCGCGCCATGCGCGCGCCCTGGGACACCTGCTCGACCTCCGGTTCGCCCGCCACGGAGAAGATGTGCCATTTCATTCCTTCTGCTTCCAGTCGCCGCCCCAACGCCAGGGCCGGCACCGTCCGGCGGCCACAGACCAGCAAGGCCCGGCGCCCCATCGTCGCCGCTTCGGCGGAAATGCGTGCCGCCACGCCGGCGCCGAAGAGGATCCGGCCGGCGGTGGCGAAATCGAAATCGGGGGTTGAAAGCGACATGTCAATCGATCCAGTTGAGGGTGCGCTCCACCGCTTTCTTCCAGCCGGCGATGCCCTTGGCCCGCTGGTCGGCGTCCATTCGCGGCTGCCAGGTTTTGTCCATGGCCCAATTGGCCTTGAGTTCGACGAAGCCGCTCACGAAGCCGCTGGCCAGGGCGGCGGCCGACGCGGCGCCCAGGGCGGTGGTTTCGGTGATTTTGGGACGAATCACCGGCACGCCCAGGATATCAGCCTGGAACTGCATCAGCAGTTCATTGACCACCATGCCGCCGTCCACCCGCAAACTGCTCAGGGCCACGCCGGAATCCTTCTGCATGGCCTCGGCCACATCCAAGGTTTGATAGGCCACCGCCTCCAGCACCGCCCGGGCGATGTGGTTGCGGTTGATGAAGCGGGTCAATCCCACCATGACGCCCCGGGCGTCGGAGCGCCAGTAGGGCGCGAAGAGGCCGGAGAAGGCCGGCACGATGTAGGCGCCCCCGTTGTCCGGCACCTTGGCGGCCATGGGTTCGATTTCGGCGGCGTGCTGGATGAACTTCAAATTGTCCCGCAGCCACTGCACCAGGGCGCCGGCGATGGCGATGGACCCCTCCAGGCAGTAGATCGGCTTGCGGCCGCGCACTTGATAGGCCACGGTGGTGAGCATGCCGTGGCGGCTGGCCACCGCCGTTTCACCGGTGTTGAGCAGCAGAAAGCAACCGGTGCCGTAGGTGTTTTTGGCTTCACCTACGTCGAAACAGGCCTGGCCCACCAGGGCGGCCTGCTGGTCGCCCAAGGCCCCGCACACCGGCACTTCGGCCCCCAGGGGGCCGTCCTTGCGGGTGGTGCCCCAGGTGTCCACGTCGATCGAGGGCACGATGCGCGGCAAGATGGACGGCGGCACGCCGATGATGTCGCAAATCTCATCGTCCCAGGACAAAGTGTGCACATCCATCAACAAGGTCCGGCTGGCGTTGGTGACGTCCGTGACATGGGCGCCGCCGTCCGGTCCACCGGTGAGCCACCAGATGATCCAGGTTTCGATGGTGCCGAACAGCGCATCGCCGGCCGCGACCCCTTGCCCCGCGGCGTCCACATGGTCCAGGATCCAGCGGGCCTTGGGCCCGGCGAAGTAGGTGGAAACGGGCAGGCCGGTCTTTTCCCGGAAACGGTCCTGCCCGCCGTCGGCGGTCAACCGTCGGCACATCTCATCGGTGCGCATGCACTGCCAGACGATGGCGTTCATGTAAGGGCGACCGGTGCGTTTGTCCCACATTACCGTGGTTTCCCGCTGGTTGGTGATGCCGATGGCCGTGATGTCGGTGCCCCGCAGGCCTGTTTTGGCCAGGGCGCGGCGAATCACCTCCCGGGTGTTGTGCCAGATCTCCATGGGGTCGTGCTCGACCCAACCGGCTTGGGGAAAAATCTGGTGGTGCTCCTTCTGGGACTCTCCGACGATACGACCGCGGCGATCGAAAACGATGAAGCGGTTGCTGGTGGTGCCAAGATCCAAGGCGCCGATGTAATCTCCCATAATCCCTCCATTGACATTGGACAGTTTCCATCGGAAATGCACCCCCGGAAGCTGGGATGGCTGCTGTGCCATCATATACGAGGGCCGGCTTGAATGCCAATCGTTCTTCGCTGAGCGGCATCGAACGGTACGCTGTTCAAATCAAAGCCGCACAAGCCCGCACGGCGGCGTAGGCCGTGGCGATGGCCAGCCCGCTGCCGCACTTCTGGCGCACCCAATCCTGGTGGGCCAGAAGGGTGCCGGCGGCGAAGAGGTTGTCGTGAACAAGCCGCCCCCGGCCGTCCACGGGACGAAAGGTCTCATCCACCGCCACCCCGGCCCGATTGATGGGATGGCCTTCAGGGGCCAGCAGATCCTTGTGATGCCAATCGGCGCGATGGGGCGGTTGTACCACCGGCAGCTGGAAAAGGGGTTCCCTGATACCGTGCCGATCGGCATGCAACCCTTTGCCGAAAAAACGGCCGCTGCACAGCACTGCGCCGCGGGCGGTGAAGTGCTGTTCCCCGGAGGGCGCCGCCACGCTGAAACGCCATCGCCCGTCCGGCAGGCGTCGCGCCCCATCGACCCATTGCTGCCACAGGGAACGGACCCCCATTGCGGGCAACGCCGTTTCGAACAGCTCCCGCAGGCGCAAACCGCCGACGGCCGGTAGCATGGTGGGAATCTCGAAAACCGGCACCCCCAACCCCTGCTGCAGCTCCGCCACGACCGCCGGGCTGTGATAAAACCCCAAAACCGCCGGCAGGCCCACGGCGGCCGCTTCGCCCAGGTGGGGACCAATGGCGGCGACCAGCTTTTCCCGCGCCGGCACCGTATCCAGGGCGCGGGCCAGCCGTTCGGGAAGCAGTTCCCCATGGGCTTCGGGAAAGGCGATGCGCACCGGGGTCAGTCCGGGCCAGACACCGGCGAGGGTGGCGGCGATCTGGCGGGCGCTGTATCCTTTCAATCCGTGGAAATCCACCAACAAACAAGGGACCCGGCGGGCCAATGCCATAGCGCCCGGCGCCATGGTACAGGGCAACGCGTAGGTGGTCTTCAAGGTGCCGACGGCGGTCGGAACGGTCTGGTTGCGATGGGGCCGGGTGATGTAGGGGTGGCCGTTGGCGGCGAGAAAAGCCAAAACCGTCCCTAACGCCCGCTCGATGGCGGGATTATCGATCAAGGCATAGGGATGCTGCGGTTGATCCGCGCGCAAAGCGGTGATGCCTTGCCAGGGGTCTTCAAGCGGCGTGTGACCGCCCACCGGGTGCACCCCGAGCAGGTCCAACAGTCCGCTGGCAAAGCCGAGGGCGCCCGTCCGCCCCACCAGCACCGTGTCCAGACCGCGGCGCACCGCAAACAGCGCGGCGGCCAACCCGGTCAAGCCGGCGCCGATGACGACCACATCGCAGCGTTCATCGTTCATCGCAATTGCCCCTGTTTTTGGGTCGGCACGGGACCTTCAGTCCAGTTCCAAACCGAAGAGGCCGCAGTGCATGGCCTCGAGCAACTCGGCCTGGGCCAGGGGAAGATCCCACAGCAAAGGCCGTTGCCCGCGCCAGCGCTCACGCAAAAACAACCGCAGTTGCTCGATGCCCACATCGCCCGCCAAATGGCCGCGATCATAGAGGTAGGCCGCCAGCCGCTGACTGCAGAAAGTCCCCTGGCAGGGGCCCTTGCCGATGCGGCTGCGCAGGGCGACGGCATTGAGGTTCGGCCGACCACCCAGCGCGCCGAGGCCGGCCACGATCTGATCCACCGTGCTCTGGGGCACTATCTCGCACTCGCACAGCAACAGATCGCCGCCGGCCTTGCGGCGCCACCACTCCGCGGGTGCCAGCCCCGGCTGGGTCCAGCGTTCGGTGGTCGCATCGGGCAACGGTTCACAGTGGGTGCGGCAGGGTGCGACCACCCCAAGCCGCTCGCACACGAGGTCCGCGGTTTTCTCAGCCATCAAACGGAAGGTGGTCAACTTACCGCCGGTGATGGTGATGAAGTTGGCCAAGCGTTCCGGTGCCCGGTGGTGATCCATGAGCAGAAAACCGCGGCTGGCGGCCCGATCGTCACCGTCGCCATCGGCGAATGCCGCCCCATCGCCGGGCAACGGCCGCACGCCGCAAAATGCGCGGATATAGCGGCTGGTCGCCAATTCGGGGATCATGGCCGCGCCCTGTGCGATGATGGCATCCACCTCATCGATCTCCGGATAGACACCGTCGGGATCGGCCACCCGCGCCGAGGTGGTGCCGAGCACGGATACGGTGCCGCCGGGCACCAGGATGTCGCCGTCCGTGGGGCGGCGCAAACGGTTGATCACCCGTGAGGCCAAACGGCTCTGAGTAACCAGCAGGGTACCCTTGGAACAGCGCATGGGCAGCGGGGCGCCGGCGAGACCCGCCACCGTGCCGGCCCAGGCGCCGGCGGCATTGACCACCACATCGGCCGCCACGAAAAGATCGCGCCCCGTGATTTCATCGCGCAACCGGGTGTGGCGAATGCGACCGGCATGCACCTCGAATCCGGTCACCCGGTGATGGCGCAACAAACGCCCTCCCGCTTGCCGGGCACCGGCCATATTGTTGAGGGATAACCTGAAGGGGTCGATGGTGGCGTCATCCACGGCAAAGGCGGCGATGAGCCGCCGGGAAAGGGCCGGCTCCATCTCCAGGGCGTCTTTCGGTTCCACGGCCATGACCGGAACGCGACAGCGACGGCAGGCGTCGGCGAAATCGGTGATGTAATTTTCATCATCGCCCGCGACAGCCACGAACAAACCGCCGGTGGCCTCGATACAGTGGGGCGCGATCCGTTTCAAAATCCGATTTTCGGCATGGCATTCAGCGGCGGCGGCCGCATCGGAGGCGATGTAGCGGGCACCGCTGTGCAGGAGACCATGGTTGCCGCCCGAAGCACCGGCGTTGACATCCTGCTTGTCCACCACGACGCAGTCAACGCCGCGCATGGCCAAGTCACGCGCCAAACCGGTACCGGTAACGCCCGCACCAATGATCAGCACTTGGGTTTGCATCGCAATATCGCCCTTCTTTCAGGATCAATTTGCGCCAAGGGCCCGCGCCGGGGGTTTATGCTTGTGAATGAACCGTCCGGATGTTACTTCTTTGACATTGGCGAACATGCACCCACATGCAAACGCATATTGAATATTTAGCAAATTTATGCACAACTGTCACCTCGAAAATGTTCATTATTGAAAGTTTTATTTTCATAATATTACACATCGAATATCGTCTCGCCAAACCAACGGAGGCCCGATGACCCACCGTACCGATGCCCCTCCCCATGATCCCGATCAGGCGCCGGCCCGGACGCCGGACCATCTTGCACAACGATCCGGCCGCCTGACGCCCAACGAACGCCACACCCGCATCAAGCAACTGGTGCAAGCCAGCGGCTTCATGACCATCGAAGGCCTGGCGAACCAATTCCAGGTCACCCCCCAGACCATTCGCCGGGACATCAATGCCTTGAGCGAGGCGGGCGAGATCCAACGCTTTCATGGCGGTGCCGGCATCGCTTCGAGCACGGAAAATGTGGCCTACAAGGAACGCAAAATCATCTGCTTTCAAGAAAAGCGGCAGATCGCCGCACGGGTGGCCGAGCAGATCCCGGACCATGCATCCCTCTTCATCAACATCGGCACCACCACCGAGGCCATCGCCCAGGCCTTGGTGCACCACAAACGGCTGCGGATCATCACCAACAACCTGAACGTGGCCAACATCCTTTCCGCCAACGAAAATTTCGAACTGATCGTCGCCGGCGGTCTGTTGCGGCACCGGGACGGCGGCCTGATCGGCGAGGCCACCATCGACTTCATCCAGCAGTTCAAAGTGGATTTCGGCATCATCGGTATCAGCGGCATCGATCTGGACGGCACCCTGCTCGACTTCGATTACCGCGAAGTGCGCGCGGCGCGCGCCATCATCGACAATTCGCGCAAAGTCTTTCTGGCGGCCGATCACACCAAGTTCGGCCGCAACGCCATGGTGCGTCTGGGCAGCATCGCCGAAATCCACACCCTCTTCACCGACCGACAGCCGCCCGGCAGCCTGGTGGAAATCATGACCGCCGCCGAAGTGCGCTTGATCGTGGCCTGACAGTGGGCCAAAGCGGCCGCTGCGCATTGGTATTCAGCCAATACAACCTTGACCCTGATTTTCATCTTCGAAAGACAATTTTTCACTTGCGAAACAGAAATGGGGTTGATATAAAATGATCATGGTTTAAGATGGCGTCGTAAAAGGCGAGTATCGACATAGCGCCACGCTCCGCTTTCAAGCGGGTAGCAGATGACAGGATCAACAAAATCCGAAATGCGTGGTTTTCCTTTTCGCAGGACCATCGGCCCATTCTTTCCAAGCACTACGGCAAAAGTGCCACCACACCCGCACCACCGGATACGAACGGGATGAAATGCCGCCTTGCGGTAGAATCGGATCGGGGAGCCGGCAATGGGGCTGCTGCTTGAAGGGGTCGACAAAATCGTCGGCCGTGAAATCCATTTAAAGGACATCCAGCTCGAACTCGCCACGGGTTCGCGCACCGTCATCCTAGGCCGCACCCTGGCCGGCAAAACCTCCCTGCTGCGTTTGATGGCGGGTCTGGACAAACCGACCCACGGTCGTGTGCTGGAAGACGGCCGGGACGTCACCAAAGTGACCGTGCGCAAACGCAGCGTGGCCATGGTGTACCAGCAGTTCATCAACTACCCCTCCCTGACCGTCTACGACAACATCGCCTCGCCCCTCAAGCTGGCCGGCATACCCAAAACGGAGATCGACACCAGGGTGCGCCGCACGGCGGCCATGCTGCACATCGACAATCTGCTCGACCGCCTGCCCTCGGAACTGTCCGGCGGCCAGCAGCAACGCACGGCCATCGCCAGGGCGCTGGTCAAGGAGAGCCGACTGCTGCTGCTCGACGAGCCGCTGGTCAACCTGGACTACAAGCTGCGCGAAGAGTTGCGGGTCGAGCTGCAACAGATTTTCCAGCAGCGGGATGCCATCGTGGTCTACACCACCACCGAACCGGCCGAAGCGCTGATGCTCGGCGGGGACATCGTGGTGCTGGACGAAGGACGCATGCTGCAAGTCGGGCCCACGGCCCAAGTCTATCGCCGACCGGCCACCACCCGGGTGGCGGAGATTTTCTCCGACCCGCCGATCAACTTTCTGCCGGGCAAGGTGCACCAGGGACGGGCGCATCTCGGCAAAGACATTCACATGCCGTTGCAACAGCATATGCAGGGTCTGGCGGAGAGCGACTACACCTTCGGCGTGCGATGCAACCATCTGTGCATCGCACCGTCCGGCGCCGACGACATTCAGTTGCGCGCCGTAGTGGAGCTGAGTGAAATCAATGGGTCGGAAACATTCATTCATGTGGTCTACGACGGCCACCGGCTGGTCATCCAGCACAATGGCGTGCAGCAATTGAAAATCGGGCGGGAGGTGCCGGTCTACGTCAACCCCTGCCAATTTTTCGTGTTCGACGCGGCGGGCCGTCTGGCAGCCGCCCCCGGTGAAGCCTGCCGGGTCTGAGGGCACCGCGAAACCGAGGAGAGTGCTTCCATGGCGCGGATCGACCTGGAGGAGGTGGCCCACAGCTATGCTCCCCGCACCCAGTCGCTGCAAGACTATGCCTTGAAGCGAATCCACATCACCTGGGAAGACGGCGGGGCCTACGCCCTGTTGGGACCATCCGGTTGCGGCAAGACCACCATGCTCAACATCATTTCGGGCTTGCTGGTACCGAGCCAGGGAAAAGTCCTTTACGACGGTCGGGATGTGACCGCCATGGCCCCGGAACGGCGCAACATCGCCCAGGTCTTCCAGTTCCCCGTGCTTTACGACACCATGACCGTGGCCGAAAACCTGGCCTTTCCCCTGCGCAACCGCGGCGTCGCCCCCGACCGGATCCGCCACCGGGTCAAGGAGGTGGCGGACATGCTGGATCTGACGGGCGTGATCAACAAAAAGGCGGCGGGCCTGAGCGCCGACGCCAAGCAGAAAATCTCCCTGGGGCGGGGCCTGGTGCGCGATGATGTGGCCGCCATTTTGTTCGACGAGCCGCTGACGGTCATCGACCCCCACCTCAAATGGCAATTGCGCCGCAAACTCAAGGAGATCCACGAACGGTCCCGCACCACCATGGTCTATGTGACCCACGATCAGGTGGAGGCCATGACCTTCGCCGACACCATCGTGGTCATGTATGAAGGCGAAGTGGTCCAGGTGGGCACGCCCGAGGCGCTTTACGAGCAACCCAGACACAAATTCGTCGGCTACTTCATCGGCAGCCCCGGGATGAACTTCCTCGCCTGCCGGCTGGAAGGCGACACGGCCCATGTCAACGGCGCCGTCATTCCCCTGGATTCCGAAACGGCCGAAGCAGGCCGCCGGGCCAGAGGCAAACTGGAATTGGGCATCCGCCCCATGCACCTGGAAGTGCACAGCCGGCAGGTCAGCGGCGGCGTACCGGTGGCGGTCCGGCTCATCGAAGATCAGGGCGACGCCAAGATCGTCACCACGGCATTGGACGGTCAAACGGTGGTGGCCCGGATTCCCGAGACCCACCCGGTACCTGGGGAAAAAGCCTGGCTGCGCTTTCCACCCCAATGGACCCGACTGTTCGCCGACGAAAGGCTGGTGGGCTGATGATGGAAAAGTGGGAAGACAATCGGGCGTGGTATCTGGTGCTGCCGGTCTTCGTAGTGGTGGCCTTCAGCGCCATCATCCCGTTGATGACCGTGGTCAACTATTCGATCCAGGACATCTTCGGACCGGGCAACGCCGTCTTCGTGGGCACCGAGTGGTACGAAGAGATGCTGACCGACAAACGGCTGCACGATGCCCTGTGGCGGCAGTTCATTTTTTCCGGACTGGTGCTGCTGATTGAAATTCCCCTGGGCATCCTCATCGCCCTGGCCATGCCCAAAAAGGGGTGGGGCGTGTCGGCCAGTCTGGTGACCCTGGCCATACCGCTGCTGATCCCCTGGAACGTGATCGGCACCATCTGGATCATCTTCACCCGCCCCGACATCGGCCTGTTCGGCGTTTGGATCAACAGCCTCGACTTGCTGCAAGTGCCCTTCGACCACACGGCCCGCCCCCTGTACGCCTGGATCACCCTGATGGCCATGGAGGTGTGGCACTGGACCCCCTTGGTGGCCCTGCTTTGTTATGCCGGGTTGCGGGCCATACCGGAAGCCTACTACCAGGCGGCCCGCATCGACGGGGCCTCGGCCTGGGCGGTGTTTCGCTACATCCAACTGCCCAAAATGCGCGGCGTGCTGACCATCGCCGTGCTGCTGCGCTGGATGGACAGCTTCCTGATCTACGCCGAACCCTTTGCCCTGACCGGCGGCGGGCCGGGCAACACCACCACCTTCCTGTCCATCTACCTGGTCAAGCTGGCCACCGGCCAGTTCGACTTGGGGCCGGCGGCCGCCTTCTCCCTGATCTACTTTCTCATCGTGCTGTTGTTCTGTTTCATCTTTTACCAGGCCCTGCTCAACGTCGGCAGAGGAGAAAAGATATCATGAGAGTCCGCAAGCGCACCTTGGCCCTGGCGGCCTATTTCTTCCTGTTGGTGCTGCCCATCTACTGGATGCTCAACATGTCGCTGCGCAGCAACGCCGACATTCTCAGCACCTTCTCCCTCTATCCGGTGGACATCACCTTCAACAACTACATTAAAATCTTCACCGATTCCGGCTGGTACATGGGTTACGTCAACGCCATCATCTACGTGACCATCAACACCGTGATCTCCCTGGCCTGCGCCCTGCCGGCGGCCTACGCCTTTTCGCGCTACCGTTTTCTGGGAGACGGGCAGATGTTCTTCTGGCTGCTGACCAACCGCATGGCACCGCCGGCCGTCTTCTTGCTGCCCTATTTTCAGCTCTATTCCACCTTCAATCTGATCGACACCCACATCGCAGTGGCCCTGGCCCACTGCCTGTTCAACGTGCCCCTGGCGGTGTGGATTCTGGAAGGCTTCATGTCCGGGGTGCCCAAGGAAATCGATGAAACCGCCTTCATCGACGGCTACAGTTTCCCGCGCTTTTTCATCACCATCTTCATCCCGCTGATCCGGGCCGGCGTGGGCGTCACCGCCTTCTTCTGCTTCATGTTCAGCTGGGTCGAGCTGCTCTTCGCCCGCACCCTTACGGTAACCCAGGCCAAACCCATCGTGGCCACCATGACCCGCACCATCAGCGCCACCGGCCTGGACTGGGGGCTGCTGGCCGCCAACGGCATCCTGACCATCGTACCGGGCGCCCTGGTCATCTGGTTCGTGCGCAACCACCTGGCCAAGGGATTCGCTCTGGGTCGCGTATAGGGAGGCGTTAAAATGGGTCTCGAGTGGATGTACTGGACGGTCCCTACGGCCATCTTTTTCATCGTCATCTTTCTGCTGATCATGGGTATGCTCGTTTGGGAGTTGGTATCGCCCACCCTGGTACGCCGTGGTTTTCTGAGAATCCCCACCACCCGGGGAACGCGCTTTTTCGTCGGTTTGCTGGGCACCGCCTACATTCATCTGGTCTGGATCGGCTTCACGGATTTGAATTTGTGGATTGCACTGCCTGTATCGGCAGTATGGGTTTTCACCGTAATGCGGTGGGGTTGACAGCCACCGCCCAAAACACCCGATGCACCACCAAGTCGATGCAATGCATTTGCCCAAGGAGGAAAACAGCCGCCGGTGCGTCAGCTCCCGGCACTGCCACCCGATCCGGACGGCCGACAATCGCCCGACGCCCCTGCCTTCACGCCGGCGAACCCCGTCCGTCATGCCCATCCCACCCCTGAAGGCGCAAAGGAGGTTCCCCATGAGAGTCCGATTGAAAAAGACACTGCCCCTCGTCATTGCGGCGACGTTCATTCTCGCCCTGGCGGCCGCTCCGGTCGCGGCGGACATGGCGGCCGCCAAGCGGTGGGTCGAAACGGAGTTCCAGCCGTCGACCCTGACCAAGGAGGAACAACTCAAGGAGATGGAGTGGTTCATCAACGCCGCCAAGCCCTACAAGGGCATGAACATCAAGGTGGTTTCCGAAACCATCCCGACCCACGAATACGAAGCCAAGGTGCTGGCCAAGGCCTTCGAGGAGATCACCGGCATCAAAATCTCCTTCGACTTGATCCAGGAAGGGGACGTCATCGAAAAGCTGCAAACCCAGTGGGCGTCGGGGCAAAACATCTACGACGGCTGGATCAACGACTCCGACCTGATCGGCACCCATGCGCGCTACGGTTATGTGGTCCCCCTGTCCGATTTCATGGAGGGCGAGGGAAAGGACGTGACCCTGCCCACACTGGACATCGACGACTTCATGGGCATATCCTTCACCACCGGACCCGACGGCAAAATCTACCAGCTGCCCGACCAGCAGTTCGCCAACCTCTATTGGTTCCGTTACGACTGGTTCAGCCGGGAGGATTTCAAGAAGCAGTTCAAGGAGATCTACGGCTATGAATTGGGGGTACCGGTCAACTGGTCGGCCTACGAGGACATCGCCGAATTCTTCAGCGAACACGTGCGCGAAATCGACGGCAAGGCGATTTTCGGCCACAACGACTACGGCAAGAAAGCCCCCGATTTGGGATGGCGCTTCACCGACGCCTGGCTCTCCATGGCAGGCGCCGGCGATGTGGGCATCCCCAACGGCCTGCCCGTTGATGAATGGGGCATCCGCATGGAAGGATGCGTCCCGGTGGGCGCCACCGTGGCGCGCGGCGGCGCGGCCAACGGTCCGGCCGCCAAGTACGCCTTGCGTAAGTACATGGAGTGGCTGCGTAAATACGCGCCGCCCGGCAGCCTGGGCATGGACTTTTACACCTACCTGCCCTTTCTGGCCGGCGGCAGCGTGGCGCAGCAGATCTTCTGGTACACCTCGTTTCTACCCAACATGGTGGAACCCGGCCCCACGGTCAACGCAGACGGCACGCCCAAATGGCGCATGGCGCCCTCGCCCCACGGCCCCTATTGGGAAGAAGGGATGAAACTGGGCTACCAGGACTGCGGCTCGTGGACCTTCATGAAGAGCACCCCCCTGGAACGGCGCAAGGCCGCCTGGCTTTTCGCCCAGTTCTGCGTGGCCAAAACCACCTCTTTGAAAAAGGCCCATGTGGGCCTGACCCCCATCCGCGACAGTGACATCCGCCACGCCTCGTTCACCGAACGGGCACCCAAACTGGGCGGCCTGGTGGAGTTCTACCGCAGCCCGGCCCGCGTGGCCTGGACCCCCACCGGGGTCAACGTGCCGGACTATCCCAAACTGGCCCAGCTCTGGTGGCAAAACATCGGTGAGGCGGTTTCCGGCGAAGTGACCGTGGACACGGCCATGGACAACCTGGCCAACGAGATGGATCGGGTCATGGAGCGCATCGCCCGGTCCAAGACCCAAGGCGAATGCGGCCCCAAACTGAACCCCGAGCGGGATGCGGACTACTGGTTCAAACAGCCCGGCTCCCCCAAGCCCAAACTGCAGAACGAAAAGCCCAAGGGCGAAACCGTGGACTACGACAAGCTGATCCAGGCCTGGCGCGAAGGTCGTGCCAAATAGCCATCAACCTATTTAGCCGGGCTTGGTGATGACCCGCAACAAATCCGGCGGCGCCTTGCCTCACGGGCAAGGCGCCGCCGCCTTTCCGAATTCCGGCCCGCCGCGCCATGGCACCTCGATCATCGCGCCGGCTACGGCACCGGACCGTCCGCCCGCCTGAATCCCTCTCTTGACAACCTGACGGCAGACAGCTCAAATAGAGCATAGACAAACACGCCCCCAAACGGCACCTGGCCGGCCGGGGCACCCCGCCCACCCTCAGCAAAGGCGCAACATGGCCCCGGTAGCTGCCGCCACCTTACCGTCTCCCCTGTTTGCGGACATCGCGCAACACGATATCGATGCCATCCTGCAATGCGCCCGCATGATGCGGTGCCCGGCGGGCCAAACCCTTTTCCGCCAGGGCGACCCGGCCCGGCGCTGCTTCATGGTCATCGAGGGACGGCTCAAGCTGAGCCAACTGCACGAACAAGGCAAGGAGGCCCTCATTCGTTATGTCGGCCCGGGGGAAACCACCGCCGCCCTGGCGTTGTTCAAGGACCGCACCTACCCCCTTACCGCCCGCGCCGTGGCGGACACCCGCACGGCCGCCTGGGACAAGGCCGCCCTGGAACATCTGCTCGACCGCCACCCGCGCCTGGCGCGCAATCTGCTGCGCATGGCCCTGGATCGCCTGGAAGAGATCCAGACACGCTACCTCGAGCTGCGCACCGAGCAAGTGGAGCGGCGCATCGCCCGGGCCCTGCTGCGCATCATGCAGCACGCCGGCCGCCACACCACCGGCGGCGTAACCATCGATCTGCCCCTGAGCCGCCAGGAGCTGGCCGACTACAGCGGTACGACCCTATACACCGCCAGCCGCACCCTCAGCGGCTGGGAAAAAAAGGGCTGGATCCGGTCCGGCCGGGAACGCATCGTGATCGCCGACCCCCATGCCCTGGTGCTGTTCAGCGAAACGCCATAAAACCGGCCGCCTGTTTGCGCCGGCGCAAAGACACGGTGACCGACACCGGGTAGGCTGGCGATCAAAACGGTGGCCCGCGATCAAGGACAAACCAACGAAAGGAGCGCACCCCATGGATCTGAGCACCTCATACCTCGGACTGACATTGAAGAGCCCCATCATCGCCGGCAGTTCGGGCATGACCGGCTCGGTGGAGAAGGTCAAAACCCTGGAGGCCAACGGCGCAGGAGCCGTGGTGCTCAAATCGATCTTCGAAGAGGAGGTGATGAACGAGTACGCCGACTTCATCAAAACCGCCAAGGAGACTTACGGCGATCCGGAATATTTCGACTACCAGGGCCAACGAAGCCCCATTGCGTACTACGACTACGTGATCCGGGAAGAGAACCTCAACAAGTACATTCAACTGCTGGAGGCGTGCAAAAAGGCGGTCTCCATCCCGGTGATGGCCAGCATCAACTGCTTTTTCCACTCCGTGGAGTGGCTCTCCTACGCGGTCAACCTGCAAAAAGCGGGAGCCGACGCCCTGGAGCTGAACATGTTCTTCCCGCCCACGGACTTCAAGCACACGGGAGCACAGAAAGAAGCGCTCTATTTCGAAATCGCCGAGAAGGTGACCCGGGCGGTCTCCATCCCCGTGGCGCTCAAAATCAGCCCCTACTTCACCGACCTGGGCCCCATGATCCAGCGCCTGTCCAAAACCGGCATCAAGGGGATCGTGCTGTTCAACCGTTTTTTCAGTCCCGACTTCGACCTGGACAAACTGGAGGTGAAACCCTCTTTCGTCTTCAGCACCCCGTCGGAGCTGGCCCTCTCCCTGCGCTGGGTGGCCGTGATGGCCAACAAGGTGGATTGCGACCTGGCTGCCTCTACCGGCGTCCACGACGTTAGCGGCGTAATCAAGCAACTGCTGGCCGGCGCGGCGGCCGTGCAGGTGGCCTCCACGCTCTACAAAAACGGTGCCGCTTACTTGCAGGAGATGAACACCGGCCTGGAACAGTGGATGGCCGGCAAACGCTACCAGCGGCTGGGCGATTTCCAAGGCAAACTGAGCCAGGAGCGCAGCACCGACCCGGCCATTTACGAACGGGCCCAGTTCATGCGCTACTTCGGCGGCAAGAAAAACGTCACGCTCTGATGCGGCAAACAAGAGAGGTGTTCCAGATGGCACTTGACGGCGACATGACCGTTCAAGAGACCCTGCGCCGCCATTCCGGCGCCCTGGCCTTTTTCATCGAGCGCCGAATGTTGTGCGTGGGGTGCCCCACCGAAGCGTTCCACACCCTGGCGGATGTCGCCCGCATACACGGGTATCCCCTGGAGGCCTTCCTGGAGGCACTGGAAGCCGCGATCAAGGGCGAAAAAGAGCCGCCACGCGATGCCGAAAGGGGGAACCGATGAATGCCGCCGCCCTGCGGGAGTGTGCTCCCGTGGATAACAACCAAGGAAGGAGTTAAACCATGTTCTGCTTTCAATGCCAGGAAACCGCCAAAAACACCGGCTGCACCGTCAAAGGCATGTGCGGTAAACCCGAAGAGACCGCCAACCTTCAAGACCTGCTGATTTTCGTGCTCAAGGGCATCGCCGTGTACGGTGAACAACTCGATCAGATGGGCGCCGCGGATCGCGACAACGACGACTTCATCGTCGAAAGCCTGTTCGCCACCATCACCAACGCCGCCTGGGACGATGCGCGCTTCAGCGAAGCGATCCAGGAAGGGTTGCGCCGCCGCGACCGCATCCGCGCCAAATTCCTCGAAACCTACAAGGCCAAAAACGGCCGCGATTTCGATGGCGCCCTGCCCGATGCCGCCACCTGGAACGGTGCAGCCGACACCTTTGCCGAAAAAGCCAAGGCGGTGGGCATCCTGGCCACCGGGAACGAGGATGTGCGCTCTCTGCGGGAGATGCTGACCATCGGGCTGAAGGGCATCGCCGCCTATGCCGACCACGCCGCCATTCTCGGGTTCCGCAAACCGGAAATCAACGCATTCATGCACACCGCCCTGGCCTCCACCACCCGCGACCTGAGTGCCGACGAGATGGTGGGACTGGTGATGAAAGCCGGCGAGACCGCCGTTGCCACCATGGCCCTGCTGGACGAGGCCAACACCACCACCTACGGCCATCCCGAAATCTCCGAAGTGAACATCGGTGTCGGCGCCAACCCCGGCATATTGATTTCCGGCCACGATCTGAAGGACATGGAGGAGCTGCTGCAACAAACCGAGGGCACCGGGGTGGATGTCTACACCCACGGTGAAATGCTGCCGGCCAACTACTATCCCGCCTTCAAGAAGTACAACCATTTCGTGGGCAACTACGGCGGCTCCTGGTGGCACCAGAACAAGGAGTTCGAAGCCTTCAACGGCCCCCTTCTGCTCACCACCAACTGCCTGGTGCCGCTGCGCAAGGACAATACCTACCTGGACCGGCTCTACACCACCAACGTGGTCGGCTATGTCGGGGCGACCCACATCCCGAACCGGCCGGCCGGCGGCAGCAAGGACTTTTCGGCCTTGATCGCCCAAGCCAAACAGTGCCCGCCGCCGACGGAACTGGAAAGCGGCGCCATCGTGGGTGGTTTCGCCCACAACCAGGTGCTGGCCCTGGCCGACAAAGTGGTCGATGCGGTCAAATCGGGAGCCATCAAGCGCTTCGTGGTGATGGCCGGCTGCGACGGCCGCCAGAAGACCCGCGCCTATTACACCGAGGTGGCTGAAAAGCTGCCCGAGGACACGGTCATTCTCACTGCCGGCTGCGCCAAGTACCGTTACAACAAGCTGCAGTTGGGCGACATCGGCGGCATTCCCCGGGTGCTGGATGCCGGCCAGTGCAACGACTCCTACTCGCTGGCGGTCATCGCCCTGAAGCTCAAGGAGGTGTTCGGCCTGGACGACATCAACGACCTGCCCATCTCCTACGACATCGCCTGGTATGAACAGAAGGCCGTGGCGGTGTTGCTGGCCCTGCTCGCTTTGGGCGTCAAGGGGATCCGCCTGGGCCCCACCCTGCCGGGATTTCTCTCCCCCGGCGTGGCCAAGGTGCTGGTGGAAAAGTTCGACATCAAACCCATCGACACCGTCGAAAACGACATCGCGGCCATGATGGCCGGCCGCTGATCAACCACACCGTCAGGCCGCCCGGAGCGGCGGCCTGACGGCACCTCATCCCCTGTATCTTTCTCTGGAAAAGGAGCCGACCATGGACCAATGGCGTTGTATCCCCTGCGACTATATTTATGATCCCGCCGAAGGGGATCCGGAGGGCGGCATCGCCCCCGGCACCGCCTTCGAGGATCTGCCGGACGACTGGGAGTGCCCCGTCTGCGGCGTGGGCAAGGAAGAGTTCGAAAAAGAGACCTGAAACGGAGGTGGCATCATGCACAAACGCACCATCAAAGACCGCATTCACTGGATCGGCGCCGTGGATTGGAACCGGCGCCTGTTCGATTCCCTCATACCGCTGCCCGACGGCACCACCTACAATGCCTACCTGATCGAAGGCAGTGAAAAAACCGCTCTGCTGGACACCGTGGATCCGCCCCTGGCCGAACCGTGGCTGGCACGTATCGCGGCGGAGCCCAAAATCGACTACATCGTTTCGCACCACGCCGAGCAGGACCACTCCGGCGCTATCGGCCAGGTGCTGGAACGATTCCCGCAAGCCAAGGTGATCACCAGCCCCAAGGCCAAGGCGATGCTCATGGACCTGCTGCACCTCCCGGAAGCGGCCATCGTCACCGTAACCGACGGCGAGACCCTCTCCTTGGGAGACAAAACCCTCCAATTCATCCACACCCCTTGGGTCCATTGGCCCGAAACCATGGTCACCTATGTGCCCGAAGACCAAATTTTGTTCAGCTGCGACTTCTTCGGCTCCCACATCGCCTCCAGCGATTTGTACGTCAACGACACCTGCCGGGTCTATGAAGCCGCCAAGCGCTACTTCGCCGAAATCATGATGCCCTTCCGCGGCACCATCGAGAAAAATATCGCAAAATTGAAGCCCTATGATATCCGGATCATCGCTCCCAGCCACGGCCAGATCTACGATCGGCCCGAGTGGATCATGGAAGCCTACGCGGAATGGGTCTCGGCGCAGCCGCGCAATCTGGTGGTGCTGCCCTACATCTCCATGCACGGCAGCACCCAGCAGATGGTGGATCACCTGATCGACGCCCTTGCGGACCGGGATGTGCGGGTCGAGGCCTACGACCTGGTGGTGACCGATATCGGCAAACTGGCCATCAGCCTGGTGGACGCCGGTACCATCGTGGTGGGCACCCCCACCGTGCTGGCCGGTCCCCACCCGGTGGCCGCCTACGGCACCTTCCTGGCCAACGCCTTGCGGCCCAAAGCCCGTTTTCTATCCATCATCGGCTCCTACGGCTGGGGCGGCAAAACTGTGGAGACCCTTGCCGGCATGATTCCCAATCTCAAAGTGGAGGTGCTCGATCCGGTGCTGTGCAAAGGCCAACCCACGGTCCAAGCCTTCGAAGCCTTGGACCGGCTGGCCGACGCCATTGCAGCCAAACACAAGGAAAACGGCTTCGCCTGAAGCCCCGCATGATATTTTACTGCAGCCGAAGGGGTTGTTTGCATCTCTGCCGGGATGGAAACAACCCCTGGCAGTGACCTGCGCTCCTCATCGTGCAGCGGACGGTGCATCCATCAAAACGATGGTGATGTTGTCGTCGCTGCCGGCATCCAATGCCGCCCCGCGCAAAGCCAATTTCGATCCGGGCCGTTCATCGGCCCTTGCCGGATGACACCGGCAACGCACCGGCGTTGCGGCTCCAAACGGCGGCCGCAATGGATCCGCTGATATTGTGCCACACGCTGAAAATGGCACCCGGAAGAGCGGCCAGGGGAGAGAAATGTTTGAGTGCCAGAGCAACGGCCAAGCCGGAGTTCTGCATGCCCACCTCGATGGCCAGGGTGCGGCAAGTGACCTCATCCCGTCCCAGCAAGCGGGGCAGCAGGTACCCCATGGCCAACCCGAAACCGTTGTGCAGCACCACGGCCAGCAGCAACCAACCGCCCACCTGGCGCAACCGCTGCGCGTTGAGGGCCGCGATAACGGCGATAATCAACACGATCACCACCACCGACAGCAGTGGCAGCAGGGGTTTGATCGGCGTTATCCGCCGCGCCGCCACGCTGTTGATGGCGGTTCCCAGCAGCACAGGCAGCAGCACGATCTGGGCCACGCTGCGCACCATGCCGAGCACGTCCACCGGCACCACCTGACGCAAGTAGAACCAGCTCAGCAGGGGCAGCATGACGACCGCCAACAGGGTGGACACCAGGGTACAGGTGATGGACAAAGCCACATTGCCCCTTGCCAGGTAAGTGATCACATTGCTCGCCGTGCCGCCTGAAGTACTGCCCAGGAGTACCATGCCGGCGATCAAGGCCGGTTCCAGTCCCAACACCACGGCCAAGCCCCAACCGGCCAGCGGCATCACCGTATATTGCAGCAAGGCGGCCAGCCCCACATCCACCGGCCGCCGAAAGACCGAGCGGAAATCGTCCCAAGTCAAGGTCATGCCCATGCAAAACATCACCCCTGCCAGCAGGGGCACGATCCACCCGCCCAGGGCCGTGAAACGGTCGGGCCATGCAATGGCGACGGCGGAGAGCAACACGGCCCAGACCGGCAACAATCGGGTTATCAAACCAATCATGGTAGGCCTTCCAGTGTAAGGGGAAAGAACAAGGGCGGCGGTGCGCTCACCCGGTCAGGCATAACCGCATAACGCAATGAACAGGGCAAGTCAAACGGCGCCGTGCCATCGCCACAATCCCATTTCGCCCCGGCGGGCGACGGAAGGACCGGCATGCCTGCACGGCGGGGCCCTTGCGGCTGGCAACCCGTCCGGCGCCTTCCGCATGGCCGGTTGAGTGCTTGACTTGCCGCAGCAATGTGCTATTGAAAATATAGATCGTGCCCCGATGGTGCCGCACTTGGATCGTCTTTCCGCACTCCTGCCCTGCATGATCTTGTTCCGGCCCTACTGCGTCATGCGTCACATTCGAAGAAGACAACACCTTAACCTGTCAGCAATGGGGGTGCTTCGTGACGGACGGCTGCTTCCACCGAAAAGGACGGCAACGGATGGCATCGCATGATCAAGACGCGCGCATCGTCGGCAGCGGCCAGGAGATGCGGCAGATCAAACGTTACTTGATGCGGGTGGCCGGCGTCGGCTCCACAGTGCTGATCACCGGCGAAACCGGTACCGGCAAAGAGCTGGTGGCCGAGACCATCCATACGGCCAGTACGCGATCCACACAGCCCATGGTGTGTGTCAACTGTGCGGCCATCCCGGACAGCCTGGTGGAAAGCGAGCTGTTCGGCTATTGCAAAGGGGCCTTCACCGGCGCACTGCTGCCCCAGAAAGGCAAGTTTGCCCTGGCGACCCACGGCACCCTCTTTCTGGACGAAATCGGCGAAATGAGCCCCCATGCCCAGGCCAAGATCTTGCGCAGCATAGAAAGCAACACCATTTTTCCCCTGGGCGCCAGGCGCGCCGTTCAATTGGACGTGCGCATCATCGCCGCCACCAATCGCGACCCGGAAGCCCTCGTGGCGGAAGGGCTCTTTCGTCGCGATCTTTACTACCGGCTCAATGTGGCCCATATCCATCTGCCGCCCCTGCGGGAACGCAAAGAGGACATCCCCCAACTTGTGGATATGGCCATCACCCGGCTCAACCGGCGCCTGACACGCGACATCCATGCGTTCTCCAACGAGGCGCTGGCGGCTTTGGTGCAATACAACTGGCCCGGCAATGTGCGGGAGTTGAACAATCTGATCGAAGCCTGCTTTCTGCAATGCGAAACCAAGCGGATCGAATTCGTCGATTTGCCGCCGGCATTCACCAAACGGTTGCACTTCGGCGACGGCGATGATGAAAGATCACGCCTGATGGCCGCCCTGCAAAGCACCCGTTGGAACAAGAGCGAAGCGGCCCGTCGCCTCCAGTGGAGCCGCATGCGAATCTACCGCTCCATGAAACGCTACAACATATCCCCGACCCCCGTCTGACGCGCAGCAAGGGTTGCACGCCGAAAACGCAATGATCCATGCGCCAAACCGGTGGTCTCTGCCAATCGCCCCTGCCCGACCCAATCGCGCCTTTCATGTGCGCGCACCTCATGGCGTGACATTGTTACACCCGTTGTTACATCGGTAGCGGGCAAGCGTTACAGGTAGGCGTTACACCCCCGCCATCCCCCGGCCGGAAGATCCACTTGAAAAAAAACAACCCACTGAAATATTGCGTTTTTCATACCGTTGGCGCCAATGGCATTCTCCTTGCTGTCTGGTCTTGAAACAACGTCAATGCATTAGGCCGGGCAGCGAGGTGACCATGGCGGGCAAGCGCAAAGCATCGGGCATCGAAGAACCCATCGAAGGCAAATATGTCAACTATTTCAAGGTGGGCTTCAACGCCGATGTGTTCGTCTTCGATCAATTTCAGGTGTTCGGCGACGATCCCCACGCCTGCACGGAAGCCCACATCGCCCGGTGCCCGCGGATCCGCACCATCGCCAGCCCCATGGACGCCAAACAGTTGCTGCAACAACTGGCCGCCGCCGTGGCTGAATACGAAAAGACCCACGGTGATATTCCCGCATTAAAAGCGTAACGCCCCTGCCAAGCCCCCAGCGTGGTGCATGCCGGACCCGTCGTGTGGCGCCCGGCACGCCGCATGAATACGCCGCAATCGACGTGACAGGCCGCTTTGCCTGTGTTAGGAATTTGCCTTTGGCACTTGGACAACGGCAACCGTAAAACCACGACAAAGGCAGGCACATCCCGTGGAAGGGCGACAGCCACAGATGGAACCGGTTCCCGGCGGCGTCTACCTGTGCCAGGTGAACGAGACGGTCTCCTGCGGCGCCTGTTGCGGTCTTTACAATGTGGCCGATCCCTCCAGGGCCAATCTGAACCGTTTGCTCACCCGGCGTACCGAGACATTTGCCACACTGCCGCGCACCGTGGCGGCCATGGATGATTTCTCACACAGGGTGCAGGATCGGGAGTGCGACAAACGCCCCTTTCCCGATTTTCACCATTGCCCTTTCATCGGGCTGATCGGTCCCCGTCGCAGCAGGGTGGGGTGTTTGCTCCACCCGCTGGCCGAAGGCAACAACGGCATCGATTGGCGGGGATTGAGCTTTTATGGCGGCCTGGCCTGCCACAGCTATTTCTGCCCGGCGACCCGCACGCTGCCGGCGCGTTACAAGCAGTTGCTGCGCCTTGTGGCGCAGGATTGGTATTTGTACGGCATGGTGGTCACCGAAGCCGATCTGGTGGCGGCCATGTTGCAATGGATAGAGCAGCGCACAGGCACCCTCCTGGAGCCCTCCCGGGCGATGGGCCGGCCGGAGGCGCGGCGGCGGTTGACGGAGCTGCTGGACCTGAAGCTGGATTGGCCCTTTCGGCCCAGCGGGCACGATACGCCATGCCACAACTTCTTTTCCGACCCGCCGCACCGCCGACCGTCCATCGACTATCGAGGCCTGGGGGTTGCGCCGTCGCCCCTGGATACCATGTTGCGCGAACTGGTCTGCGCCTTCGACACGCCGGCCGATTTGCGGCACGCGGAACTGCTGTTGCAAGACCGCTTGACGGCCGCGGCCCGGGCGCTGATGGACGCACCGACCGCCTCACCCAATGCCATGAAGGCGAAGACACGGTAAGGCACCGCCAATGCCCCGATCCAACCCCGTTCCCCGGCGTTACTACGATTTGAACACCTATTTCCGTCGCTGTTTCGGCGAACGGGTGCACAAATTGAGCGTGGATGCCGGCTTGACCTGCCCCAACCGGGACGGCACCAAGGGCAGCGGAGGGTGCATCTACTGCAATGCGCGCGGCTCCGGCACCGGCGCCCACGCCCGCGGCCTATCCATCTCGGAACAATTGCTGGCCGCGAAAACCGCCGTGGTGCGCCGCTTCAAAGCCCACCGGTATTTGGCTTACTTCCAATCCTTTTCCAACACCTATGCCCCGATCGACCGTTTGCAAGCCATGTACGACGAGGCGCTGGCGGTTCCCGATGTGGTGGGGCTGGCGGTGGGCACGCGGCCCGACTGCGTGGATGAGGCAGTGCTGAACCTGCTGGCCGGGTATGCGCAACATCACATGGTGTGGATCGAGTACGGCCTGCAATCGGCCCACGATACCACCCTGGCCCGCATCCACCGAGGGCATGACGCTGCGACCTTCGAGCGGGCGGTCCGCACCACCGCCGGCCGCGGCATCTCGATTTGCGCCCACATCATCCTGGGGCTGCCCGGAGAAGGTCGCGCCGACATGCTGGCCACTGCGGACTATGTCGGCCGCTTGCCCATCGACGGCATCAAGTTGCACCTGCTTTACGTGGTTGCAGGCACCCCCATGGCCGCGCTTTACGCAGCAGGCGACTATCGACCCTTGAGCCAATCGGCCTATGTGGACCTGGTTTGTGATGTGTTGGAGCGGCTACCGTCCGGGATGGTGATCCAACGCCTTACGGGCGATCCTCGTCCCAGCGAACTACTGGCGCCCCGTTGGGCCCTGCGCAAACCTGAAACGTATCAACGGATTCAGACGCGTCTGGTACAAAGGGACAGTTGGCAGGGCAAGGCGTTGGGGGCCCCGCCGGCCTTCCGGCAAAACCAGGGACCGGCCCGAAGGCCGGCGCGGCAGTGAACCGGAGTGCCCGAAAAGGCGCAGTGGCCCAACAAAAAAAAAGGGCATCTTCCCCTGGTCGGGGAAAATGCCCTTGGACGCATTCGAAATCGAAACTAACGAATGGTCACGTTGACGGCCGACGGGCCCTTGGGGCCTTGCTGGATATCGAACGATACCTGGTCGCCTTCATTGAGTGACCTGAAACCGGTTGAATTGATACCGGAATGATGGACGAAAACATCCGGACCACCGGCTTCCTGCTCGATGAAGCCGTAGCCTTTGCTGCTGTTAAACCACTTTACTGTTCCACTTGGCATAGTAACATCCTCCTTTCATAAAGTTCCCAAAGCTTCCGACTTGAGGATGTCACTGCGTATATGCCTGACTTTCCTTAAGCGCGAAACCGCCCGCCAATTAAGATCGGGCCTTGATTGATTGAAAGGCAGTGTAACATCTTTCAGCTCAAAATCAAGCGGTTTGTGAGGATTGTTAAAAAAAAGAGGCCCCCCATGATAACGCCAAGCCCCCTGGTTGGAAGAAGGACCCGGTTTCGCACGATCTGCGACACGATTTGTTTTACATACAGATACAAATGGTTATAGTGTTCCCCAAACGCCTGTGATCGCCCTCGCCGAACATCGGGGGTGACCAGGTGCCGCCGCCAACCGCTCAAAGAAGGAGCGTCCCATGAAAACCGCCGAAGACATTCTCAACGATAAACGACCCTTTAAAATCATCACCATCGCCCCGGATCAAACCGTCGCCGCGGCCATCCAACGCATGAACCAAGCCAACATCGGTGCCATTCTAGTCGAAGACCAGGGCGAAATGCTGGGCATCTGGACCGAACGGGATTTGCTGCGCGCCATGGCCCAACCCGACTTCGATCCTCGCCACGCCCCCATCGGCGATCACATGACCACCCAACTGCACAGCGCCGCCCATGACACCGAAGTGGTGCGCCTGGAGGAGATGTTTCTGGGGCTGTTCATCCGCCACATTCTGATCCGCAAGGCGGACCACTACATCGGCCTGCTTTCCATCGGTGACGTGCTGCGGGCCAGCTTGCTGGAAAAAGATCGCCGGATTCGCGAACTCAACTCTATTGCCAGTTGGCAATATTATGAAAATTGGGGCTGGGATCGTAAAAAAGCGGTTTCCAAAAAAACGGATTAATCGACGGTGGTGAAACGCTTGGCCACGGGGTACCGGCGGCCTTCGCCGAAGGCCTTGGCGGTCACCTTGAGGCAGGGCGCCGCTTGATGGCGCTTGTATTCGTTGCGTTCCACCAGCGCGATCACCTCTGCCACAGTGCGCGGATCGTGGCCGGCCGCCACCAGCGCGTCCAGGGATTGCAACTGTTCGATGTAGCCTTCGAGAATAGCGTCCAGCACTCCATAGGGCGGCAAATCGTCCTGATCGGTCTGATCGGGGCGCAGTTCGGCCGACGGCGCCTTTTGTAGAATGCGCCGGGGAATCAGCTCCTGCTCCTGGTTGAGCATGTGGCAAATGTCGTACACCAGCGTCTTGTAAACATCGGAAATGACCGCCAAGCCGCCGTTCATATCCCCGTAAAGGGTGCAATACCCCACGGCCAATTCGCTTTTGTTGCCGGTGGAAAGTACCAGGCAGCCGTCGCGGTTGGAAATCCCCATGAGCAGGGTGCCGCGCACACGGGCTTGAATGTTCTGCTCGGTGACCGTCGGTGAACCCCGGTCGGCGTCGGACAGCAACACTTTGACGAAGGCTTCGTAGAGTACGTCGATGGGAATGACGCTGTAGCCGATGCCCAAATTGCGTGCCAGGGCGCGGGTGTCCTCGTAATTGTCCGGCGAAGTGTGGCGCGACGGCATGAAGACCGTGTCCACGTTCTCCGGCCCCAGGGCCCGGGCCGCGACGCAGGCCACCAGGGCCGAATCGATCCCCCCGGAGGAGCCCACCACCGCCCGGCCGATGCCGCACTTGCGCAGGTAGTCCCGGGTGCCCATGACCAGGGCTCGAAAAACGGCACGGGTATCCGGCGTGGTGACGGCGTGCATCTCCCCGCACCCCTCGACGGTGTCATATATTACTCGGTCTTCCTCGAAATCCGCGCAGCGCGCCATCGGTTCGCCTTGGGGGCTGAACACCACGCCGGCGCCGTCGAACAGGATGTGATCGTTGCCGCCCACCTGGTTGGCGAACACCACCGGCACCTTGTGTTTGCGGGCCATCTTGGCAAGCAGCCCTTCGCGAAAGGCCCGCTTGCCCCGCGCAAAGGGCGATGCGGCGATATTGATCAGCAAATCCATGCCGTCCGCGGCCAACTGCTCCACCGGATCCAGGGCGTAGAGCCTGCGCCGAAACACGTCCTTGTCGTTCCAGGCATCCTCGCAAATGGTCAAGCCGATGCGCTGGCCTTTGTACGCCACAGGGCGGCTGGAAGGACCGGGTTCGAAATAGCGCTGTTCGTCGAACACATCATAGCTGGGCAGCAGTTGTTTGTGCACCTGGTGCAGAACGCGGCCCTCTTCGAACAGCACTGCGCTGTTGAACAAGGGTTTGCCCGCCTCGCTCGTGTTACGGGTCACCAGGCCGCAAACCACCCCGATGCCGCGCACGGTTTGCACCAACCGATCCAGACAGCGTTGATTGGCATCCACGAAGATCTGCTGCTCCAGCAGATCCCTGGGCGGGTAGCCGCACAGGGCCAGCTCGGGAAAAACAGCCAAATCGGCGCCGGCGGCCGCAGCCTGACCGCAGGCGTCGACGATCCGTTCGAATTGCCCCTTGAAATCGCTGATCAGCGGATTGATTTGAATGACGGCGATCTTCATGACGACTTTCCTTGGTTTCCGGTTGCCAGGACAAAGCCCATAACATACCGCAACCAACACCCAAATGCCATGGACAATTGCCGGCAACACGCACCGGCCACCTTGCACCGTGCGACTTGATACCATCCAACACCAAATCGAAAAAACGAATCAACAAAACAACACCGGCCATCGCCCTGGGGCGATGACCGGTGCTTTTTATTGCGTTTATTGTCAACTGCTATTGGGCCATGTTCTGCAACACGAACGGTCCGTGGCCCTTGAAGTCGTCATCGGTCCAGTTGCCGTAGGCATCGGCGCCGGGCACCAGGATGGAGGTGGTCTCATCCTTGTCGGCCAGGTTCCAGGCGGCCCAACTGATGTTGCGGGCGTTCATCCAGTCGATCCACTGCCGGGCGGCATTGAGATCCAGGCTGCCGTTGAGCCCGCCGGTATAATCCGAAGCACCCCATTCGCTGACGAAAATGGCAATGCCGCGCTGCATGGCCCGATCGGCGCTGTCCCGCAACCACTGGCCGTGGGATGCGGCGTAGAAGTGAAGGGTGTACATGATGTTGTCCGCCGCGATGGGATCAGCCGCCGCCTGTTCGGGCAATTGACACCATTGGGGGGTGGCCACCAGGATGATGTTGTCCGGGTCGATGCGGCGAATGGCGGATATGACCTGCTCTGAATAGGGCTTGACCACGCCGCTCCAACTGACTTGTTCCGGTTCGTTGAAAATTTCGTAAAGCACATTGGGCGTATAACCGAAACGGGTGGCCATCTCCTCGAAAAAGGCCCGGGCTTGGGGCAAATGCTGGTGGGCGTTGTGGTCATGCCAATCGATGATCACATAGATGCCCAGGTCGATGCAGGCCTGCACCGCTTCAATGACCTTGGCCTTATTGAACTCCGGCGCGTCGAGGTAGTGCCCCTCGGGCTCCACGCCCATGGCGACCCGAAAAAGGGTCATGCCCTTGTTATGCACCAACCACTCGATGGACTGACGGTTGATCACTTCTGGGTACCACGCCACCCAGTGGGTGCTCATCCCCTTGAGTTGCACAGGGTCGCCGAACTGATTGACCAATTGATTGCCGACCACCTGCAATTGCCCATGCCGGCCGACAAAGGTGTCGCCTGCAGGATCCACCGGATCGGGATCGGGCGGGATGACCGTGCCGCTGAGCGGCGGATAGGCGTTGCGCACCAGCATCTCGAACTGCTCGGGGAACCAGCGTCCGGCATGCGGTGCGTTGGGCAGCGCATTGGTGCCGTATGCGTTGTTGTAACGGTTTTGGGCGAAGGGATCGCACATGGCGTCGAACCGTTTGTTCGGGTCGTTGGGATCGATCACCCCGGCCGAGGCCACTCCGTCGGACTCTCCCGGCGGTTTGACCCACACGTAGGCATCGATGCCCGGCGCCGGGTTGGCCTGGGGACGCAGCCCGATACCCGCCCCGGCCTGGTTGCACCAGCCACCGCGGTGGGGACGCCGGTCCACACGGGTTTGGTCCACGTAGGTGTTCAGGTTGTTGGAACCGCTCACGCCGCCGGGACGGTCCTCGCCGCCCCAGCCGTTGCGCGATGTGTCGATCAGCATGCCGATGCTCGACGGCAGGCCCGCGTTGACAAAGGCGGTGCGCAGCGCCCGGGCGAAACGCAATTCGTCAAAGTAGGGGTTCCACTCATAAAAATCGGCCGCCTTGACCGGTTGCCCGCCCACCTGCAGCTCGGGGTTGGTCAGATACACTTCGGTGGTGGGGGTGTAGTTGGCCGTGTTGGTGATAAAACCGCTGATGCTGTTGAGCCCCGCGTTGGTGCCCCGCAGCATCTGCACGTACTGCTGCACGGTCGGCTGGAAGTTGCTGTCCCAGCCCAACCAGCCCGAATGGGCGATGTCCAGATACATGTAAACGTTGCCGATGGGCTGCAGCTTGTCGATGGCGTACTGGATGCCCTGCACGTAGGCCCCCGTGGCGTTGGCTTCCGCGCACATGGGCGTGTCCAGGTTGGTCACCAGGTTGGGCAGCGAATCGGGCTCGATGATCGCCACGATGCGCAAGTCGCGGTACTTGGGATCGGCCAGAATCGCCGCGATGGGATCGATGTACTCAGTGGGGTACCGCTGCATGCCGTTTTGGGCCACCAGCAGCTCGCCGTTGGAGGCCAGGGCCGCGCAGTCCCGGTTGGGCAAGTTGTAAACCACCACTTGCACGGTCACGGGACGGCCGGCCTTTTGCTGCGCCAACGCCTCGTCCAGATGGTCGCGCAGACCCATGGCACCGCCGGCACCCGCGATGGCCGCGATGCGATCCAGCCACACCGCCGTCGGATACTCGGCCACCCGCGCCATGGCTGCACCCAAAGCACCGCCGGTGGCGTTGGCTTGCTGGTAGACCTTATCCGCGTAATCCGGATTGATATAGGCATCGGCGCCCACGAACGGGTTGTCCACCCGGGTGCCCGGATCGACGGGGTCCACGGGGTCCACAGGGTCCACAGGGTCCACAGGGTCTACCGGGTCTACCGGGTCTACCGGATCCACCGGGTCCGTGGTTTGCCCGTCGCTGCAAACAACGCCGTTGAGGGTAAACCGCACGGGAGTGGCGTTGGTGCCTGAATGGTTGGCCTGAAAGCCGAAGGTGGCCTTACCGCCGTTGGACCGCAAGATGCCGTTCCAATGGCCGGCCGGATTGCCGGCGGTTACATTGACACCCGCCTGGGTCACGTTGGCATTCCAGCCACCGGTGATCTGCTGACCGTCGGCAAAGTGCCACGCCAGCGTCCAGCCGTCGATAACCGCAGCCGTATTGTTGGTGACGGTCACATCGGCAGTGAACCCACTGTTCCACTGGTTGGCCACGGCATAGTCCACTGTGCAAGCACCAGTGGGCGTACCCGGATCAACCGGGTCCACGGGGTCCACCGGGTCCACCGGATCAACCGGGTCCACCGGGTCCACCGGATCAACCGGGTCCACGGGAACCACCGGGTCGTCCACTGCTCCGCCGCACACCTGGCCGTTGAGGCGAAACACCGTGGGCACCGGATTCCGGCCGCCATCAAAGGTACCCTGGAAACCGAAACGCACCGCACCATCGTTTGCACCGATGGTGCCGTTCCAGTTGGCCCCTGTATTGGCAACGCTCACAGTGGTGCCCTCTTGACCGAAGGTGGCATTCCAACCACCGGCCACACGTTGACCGGCACCGAAATCCCAAGTCAATGTATACCCCGTGATGGGCGCCGCGGCGTGGTTGACAATCTCCACATCGGCCGTAAACCCGTTGTTCCACTGACTGGCGATGGTGTAGTTGACCGTGCAGGCCGCCGTCGGCGTGCCCGGATCCACTGGATCCACTGGGTCCACCGGGTTCACGGGGTCCACAGGGTCCACCGGATCTACAGGGTCCACCGGATCCACCGGATCCACGGGACCGCCCATGAACACCGTCGCCGGCTGCGCGGTGTTGCGGATACCGTAGGTGCTGTTGATCAAAAAGTCACCCCAGGGAGAAAGGCTGTTGACGTTGAAACCGTAAGTAATGTCCAGCGACTCGGCGCCGCCGCTGTTGCCGGACCAGGACCAGCCCAGGTAACCGACCCCGTAGCGGTCGGCCAGCTCAAGGATCGATGCCACATCCACCGCTTGACCGAAATGGTCGGCACCGAACTCTCCCACCACCAGCGGCAACCGGTGCTGGTTGACAAAGGTGGAAAGGTAATGGTCGATGGTGCTGCGCTGCCCATATACTTCGTACATGTGCACACTGAACACGATGTTCTTCAGTGGATCGGCGGCAAAAACGGCAGGGGCGTTGTCGAGCATGATCCGCTCCCAATCCTGTCCCCAGTTGGCCGCATCCACCATAAGGGTGTGGGTGAATCCGGCGTTGCGCAGCCGCTGGATCGCTTCGATGTGGATTTGCGTCCAGGTGGCCGGCGGCACGTTGTTGCCCAGCGGCTCGTTGCCGATGTTGATGATCACGAAATCTTCCTGCCCCTTGAGCACGTCGCCGATGGAGATCCAGTAATCCACCGCCGTAGACAGCGGCGCGGCTTCCTGCTTTTCCGGATAACCGGTCACATCGTGCACTTCCAGCACGGCGATCATGTTTGGGGCTTTGAGCCGGGTAATGAGGTCCGCCACTTCCGCCGCCGGCGTGGGGCCCCATTGATGGCCGTTGCCCAGCACCATCCGCACCGCATTGGCGCCGATGGCAGCGATGTCCTGAATCGCTTGGGGCGTGCGGTGCGTGTACCAGACATGGGGATGGTTCACCCCCCGCATCACAAAGGGCACCCCGTGACCGTCGAGCAGTTGGCCGTCGGCGACATGAAAGCCGATGGGGGAACCCGTGTCCCCAGGATCAGGGTCCGGCGTCGGTGCCGGATCAGGCGGTGTTACGGTGCTGCCGCCGCCGCCAATGACATCACGTGGATCGCATCCCTGACCGACCATGCCGATAAACGCCAGCAGCAGGATCAAAACCAGTAGGGAAAAATGTTTGTGTCTGCTTCTCATCTTGCCTCTCCCTCAATAAAGGTTGAATAAAAGCGTACAGACCGATTCCGCCGCGACAAATCGTGGTGGACTCGGTTGTTCCGTTTGCGTGTTTGCCGCTTCAAGGAAAGAGCCGGTCCTAATCCGCATTGGCCAAAGCGATTTCGGCCCGGGCCCGGAAACGGTGATATGTGAAGTTCGGCGCCTGCCCGGCATCCAGTGCCGCGCGCAGTTCGGGCGGAAACAACGCCCCGTGCTCGGGCAGCTCGGGATCGGGCTGCCCCGGGTCGGGGTCGGGCACGGTGCCCTGGCGGGTGCACAACCGACCGTTGAGCCGGAACTGGTCGGGCATGGGGTTCGCCCCGCCGTGGGTGCCCTGCAAGCCGAAGCTGACGCTACCGCCGTTGGCGCCAATGGTGCCGTTCCAGTTGCCCGCCGGATTGGCCGCATTGACCGTGGCACCGCTTTGGGCGATGGTGGCGTTCCAGCCGCTGGTGGTCTGCTGGCCGGCGGTGAAATCCCAGGTCAAGGTGTAACCGGAAACCGGTTCGGCGCCGTTGTTGATCACATGCACTTCGGCGGTGAAGCCGGTGTTCCATTGGTTGGCAACGGTGTAGTTGACGGTACAGGCACCCGCGGGATCCACAGGGTCCGCCGGGTCCACCGGATCTACAGGGTCCACTGGATCTACAGGATCGACAGGGTCGGGACCGGGTCCCGGCCCTGCCTGTTCACCGCCGCACAGCTGCCCGTTGAGCCGGAACGCTCCCGGGACCGGGTTATCGGTGCCGTTGTAGGTGCCCTGGAAACCGAAGCCGACGGTACCGCCGTTGGCGCCGATGGTGCCATTCCAGTTGCCCGCCGGGTTGGCCGCGCTGACCGTGGCCCCACTCTGGTTGAAGGTGGCGTTCCAACAGCCGCTGACCTGCTGCCCGGCCGCATAATCCCAATCCAAGGTGTAACCGTTGATAGGCGCGGGGGTGTGGTTTACAATCTGCACCACGGCTGTGAAGCCTGTGTTCCACTGATTGGCGATGGTGTAGGTGACCGTGCACGCCACCGGCGGCGTTACCGGATCCACAGGATCCACCGGGTCCACCGGGTCCACTGGGTCTACCGGATCGACGGGGTCCACGGGGTCCACTGCCTCGCCCGGAAACACACCGGCATAGTGCACACCGTCCACAAACAGTGGTATATTTTGGGTTTCCACATAGGTGCTGCCCAGGCCTTGGAAGCTGTGGTCGTTGTTTGGATTCCAATGGGCGGTGTAAGTGGCATCCTGGCCGGCGATCAGGGCGAACTGGTACTCACGGGTCCCGTAGAACCCTTCATCGGGCCAGCGAAATTCCATGTAGTATATACCGTTGGCCGCATCCCATGCGACGGGGCCATCCACCTGCACGGAGGCGCCGTGCACGGCGTTCTGGTCGTAGTAGGCTTCGAACCGGACATCACCGATGTCCTGTCCCCTGGCGAACAATTCGGCAATATTGAAGAAGTATTGCGCCGCAATGGGGATCTCCTTGCGCGGCGGAAAGGCCGATGCGTTGGTCACCCGGATTGTGAGCTGCGAACGCTCGGCGTTGACCTGCTCGATCTTGGCCTCGACCTTGAACTCCACCAGCTCGGGGTCGTCCGGCGGAAAATCCGCCAGCGGTTGATGGCCTTCACCGAAGTAGGTGTAATGGCCTGCCAGCGCCCCCACCAGACCCGCGTTATAATCAATGGCCACCTCGTTGTAGATGTAATCGTTGGTGTCGTCCACGTGTTCGTCTTGGGGCCCGGGACCGCCGACCAGCGCACCCCACAAAACGTGTTTGTGCTCGGGGGGATCGAACACACTGTTGGTGGCGGATCCGTGGGCCGCGCGATGATGCGGATGCTCGGCGTAGTGATCGCTGTAACCGACGATATAGGAACGGTTCAACGGGTTGTCACCCATGAGGTATTGGATCTGGCGGGTCATCCAGGCATCGAAACGGTCGTCGCTTGCGTACTTCTTGTAGACCATCCCCTGAAACTGCGCCGCGGCGTTGTAGCGCGCCGACCCCCAGGTGTTGAGATAGGAGAAACCGGCCGGGGTCTGCATCAGGAAGTTGGTATCGTGACTGTTCTGCCGGGGCACACCGGACCAATACTCCAGGTTCCAACGGAAAATCTCCCAATGCTGCGGATTGTTGGTGATGGGTGCCAGCTTGGCGAACACCCCGCCCCACTTGGTATCCCAGCAGTGCACCCAGATGTTCTGCCAATCGTCCGAAGCGGAATTGAGGATGCGGGATAACCATCCGGTATGGAGGCCCTGTCCGTCCTTGCGCACGATGTCATCGATATACCGGTCCTGTCCGGTGGCGATGTGCAGCCAAACCGCCGCCCATGCCAATTCGTCGTAGTCATAGGACGAGTTGTAAAATCCACCGTCATAGCCCAGGCCCCGATGTTGCACGGCAAATTCGTAGAGCGCGACCGCCGTGTCCAGACACCGGGCGGCGTAGGCCGGGTCTTCCTGCTGCCGATTCAGGTAAGAAATGGCCAGCGAAGCGGCTGCGCCGGCGGCCTGATCGCTGCCCGGTGTTTCGGCGGTGGCGAAGTAGGCGGGGCGGGGCAATTCGTCATGGTCCACCAACTCCGGCGGCCCCCACCAATTGTGGTCGATGCTGCCTTCGCCCACCTGGTAGTTGAAGGCGATCACTTCGCCGGCACTGTTGCGGAAAGTGCTGCGCAGGTAATAGTCAGAGAACCAACGCAGGATGTCCAGCATGTGCTCATAGGAACCGATTTGGACGAAGGCGTCCTTGAATTCGTAGAGCGCCCACTCCAAAGTGGAAGAGGAGTAGCTTTGCGGCAGGCCGAACTTCACATGATCGCCGGCGTCGTGGTATCCGCCGCTCAAATCCACCGTGCCGCTGCCGTCCGGATCGAGGATGTGGCGGTGCGCTTCGATGAAGGACCGACTCATATTGGTCATTTCGGTATTGAGCGGCACCGCGGTGTCCAACAGCATACAATCCCCCCGCCAACCCAGGCGACCGCCGGTGATACCGGGTCCCGATTTGTTGGCGTCGTAGAAGTAGAGGGATTTTTGCAGGGCTTCGGCGTAATTGAAGCGCGGGTCATCGCCATGGGTATCCCCCGGCGGATCGTCAACGGGCGGCTCGTGGCCCGAGCCGTCCCCCGGTTGCGGATCTTCATGCGGCTCGTCGCCGGAGCCGTCCTCCGGTTCCGGATCTTCATGCGGATCGTCGCCCGTCTGGCCGTCACCCGGATCGACGCTGCTCGTAGGGGGTGAAAGGAAATCGCCCGCAATCACCTGTCGGTCGATACCGGGGCCTTGCCAGGCAACGGCGATGTGGTCGCCGCCGACCGCCTCCTTGTGCAGCACTTCGATGTAGTACTTTTTACCGGCGACCAGTTGCACCGGAGCGGACTGCTGGGAGCTGTAGCGGTCCCACTGTCGAGGGTCGGTCCGCAGCGGCACCGTGGCGATGATGGAAGCATTTTCCGGCGAGGCATCACTGCTCAGAAGCAGCTGCCCGGCACCGTCGCCGGCCAGCCAGAAGGTGTAGCTGCCGCTTCGGGGCGGATGCAGGTACCCCCGGATGCGCGTTCCGTACCGATCCCCCCAATCGGTCGGGCCTTCCAGGGCGGTAAGGGTTTCCCGGCCCGTGGGGTTGGCGGGATAATCGGCATGGCCGGTGAGCGAGGAAATCCCGATGCCGCCGACCCCGGTCCAATACTCCCTCAGCACGGTACCCGTGCCCGCCGACGGTTCTTCCGGATCGTCATCACCGCCGGAAGAAGGTTGCACCACTGTGATCGTGCTGGTGGCTGTGTAACCGCCATCGGCCGTCGTAACCATGACCAATGTGGTTCCGGGGGTGTTTGCGGTGACGGTGCCGGATGCATCCACCCCGGCCACCGCCCGATCGGCGACGCTCCAGTGGACGTTGCCGTTGGTGGCGTTTACCGGCGCAACGGCGGCGATCAACAGTCCCGTTGCATTCACGTCCAGGGTCAAAGCGGTGGGTGTCAGGGTGACCCCGCTGACCGGCACCACGGAGGGTTCATCGCCGCCGCCCGATCCGGTGGGATCGCCGTAAAAAATGCCTCGCCCCTGGGTACCCACATAGACGCGACCGAAACGATCGGGATCGCCGGTCATGCAGGTGTAGTAACGGCCCCACTCCTGATCGGCGCCGTTGATTTTCGTCCAGCTGAAGCTGGTGTCGATGGAGCGGTACAGCCCTTCCAGGCCGCCGATGGTGCCGTGAATGAAAAGGGTCGGATGGTTCGCGCCGGTTGCGGCCTTGCCCACGGTGACGATGAAAGCTCTGTCAACACCAACCACCTTCTGGAACGACTGCGCGCCGTCCATCGAACGATACAGGCCGTTGTACCCCAATGCCAGCCACAGCTGATCGGGATGGCCGAAAACCGAAACCAGTACGCCGCCGTCATCCCAGGTGCCGAGGGTGGGCAGCCCCGATGCGGCGACGCTGAAGCCCGCACCGCCATTGGTGCTGCGATAGACCCGGCCATTGATCTTGTCGTAAGCGTAAAAAGTGTTGTCGATGTTGCGATCCGCCACCGGCTTCAAGCCGGCGGGAATACCCTGACTGACGGACCAGGAGCTGCCGCCGTCGGCCGAGTAGGACACCGCCGCGCCTTCCGCTGCCCAAACGATGCGGGTGGCATCGGCCGAGATGGCGATGGGACCGCCGCCGCGGGCACCGCCGGGTTGGGCGGAGAAGAAATACCAGTTGTCGCCGCCGTCCCATGACATGGAGCCGAAGCGGTCGCCGTCATTATGGGACCGTACCATGGCGTGTGGCGCATTCTGGGCGAAAGCGATGCTGACGCTGGAACCGCCGTTTGGGGTGTGGCCGCCGCCCAGGGGCGAAATGGTCAAATCGTCATGCCGGAACCCATCGACATCGAAGAGGGCGCTGACCAGCGGTGCCCCCCCGGGAGGACTGATCAGCTCTTGGGGAACCGTTTCCTCCAAACCGTCGTTTTCAAACACCCAATGGGTGGCCTTGCCCGCAAAGGCATCGCCGAGGTTGCCGGTGGTGTACACCCCGTAGCCGGTGCCGAACATGGCCTCATCGGGATTGAATGGGTTGATGGCCAGCGCGGACATCCAGTGGGGCACCTTGTCCGCCGTGTAGGGCGCGCTGCTGTGATCGAAGGTGGCCACGGGTGTGTAGGGCCACATCTCGGTGTTGAGGATCAATGATTGCCAGGTCTGCCCGCCGTCGGTGGTGAAATGGATGTCGTCCCGGGGCCACCAGCGGGATATGGAGGCCACAAAGACGGTATGGGGATCAGTGGGGTGGATGTCCAGCCCGCAGTATCCGCCTTGCATTTCAAGTGCGGGGGTGATGTCGGTCCACGCACCGGTCACCTTGTTGTAGCGGAACACGGCGCCGTTGACGATGTTGTTCTCGATGACGTAGTCGCCATGGGGTGAAGGGCCGTTGGCAAACGCAAAGTAAACAAAATCACCGCCGATGACCGCCTGTAGGGCATTGGGAGGCAACGGCACGTCGGCCGGCTCGTAGGCTTTGGGAGCGAGCCGGGTGGGTTGGCCGGGGATCAGGGCCCAGGTGGCACCGCCGTCAGCGCTCTTGTAGATGCCCCCTTGCAACCGATCCGGCAAATTGTCGTATGTGCCCACGTAGAGCTCGCGACTGACACCGCTCGACGTACCCGATTGACCGTCGATGGCCACGAAGGTGCACTTGGTGCCCGGAAAGGCGTCCACCTTGCGCCAGGTTTCGCCATAGTCGGTACTGCGCCACAACCCGTTGGCGATGGTGGCCAGATACAGCACCCGGCTGTTGTTGGGATCGACCTGGAGTTTCGGGCCGTCTCCGCGGCCCGGATCGTTGCCGCCCAATTTGAAGGGCAGCTCCGTCTTGGCCCATGTTTGTCCGCGATCGACAGAGCGGTAGATGGCGCCGTTCTTGTCCCACCACGACTGTGTGTATAGGCCGGTGGAAAGGTAAACCCGGTCGGCATCGTTGGGATCCAGGGCGATGCCGGTCACGCCGAGATTGTTCATGTCGGCGAAGCTGTCGGTCAACGGTATCCAGGAACGATCCGCCGCATCCCATCGATACACGCCGCCCACATCGGTACGTGCATAGGCCAGACCGGGCTCGGCCTTGCTGTAGACGATACCCGGCACATAACCGCCGCCGCCGATGGCCACGTTGCGCCATTCATAGGCCGCCCTTGCATTGGCGGCCAATAGCAACTGGGATGCCAGCAACAGAAGGAACAAAGTTGCGACAATGGCGAAAATCCAATTGAAGCGCTGCTGTTTCATAATCTTTCTCTTCCCGGTGATGGGTTGAAATGGAACAGACGATCCTGGCCGGATCCATCTTGTTTGACGTAGATGATGACGGGTCAGGGGCGGGCCGGGACAAAGCATCCGTCCCTCCCATCGCCCTGCAGCGCGCACAAAGAGAATTGTGCGACGGATAGCGTGGCACCGGGTGCGCAAAGGCTGCTCCCATCGCCTGCCGCGAAGCAGCGCAATGCAGGGCCTTTCATCCATTTTTCAATGCAGTACGAAGCCCAACAAAATACAGCCAATCATGCAGAAGGAACCGATCAGCGTGGCTGGAATTTGACAGTGTTGATTATCCGACAGCGCCGGCGCTGTCAATTAGGGTTTCCCCTAATTCGACCCCGAATTCCCCTGCACCGCGGTGCCGGCCCCTTTTCTTTTAATCGCGACGCGTGTACCATGCGACTGAAACGACAACCCAGTCACCGCACCCTTCGGGGAGAAAGAGGTTCCCAATGGAGAAAATCAAACTCGGTGCACAGACCCTTGTTTACCCCATGCCGGCCTTCCTGATCGGCACCCTTGTGGCCGGCGCACCCAATTTCATGACGGCCGCCTGGAGCGGCATCGCCAACAGCAACCCGCCCATGCTCACCGTGGCGGTGCAACACCACCGCCACACCCTTCGCGGCATCAAGGAAAACGGCGCCTTTTCCGTCAACGTCCCCGGCGAAGACCAAGTCCGGGAGACCGACTACTGCGGCATGGTTTCCGGATCCAAACAGGACAAAATCGCCGCCTGCGGTTTCACCCTCTTTTACGGCGATCTGAAAACCGCCCCTCTGATCGCCCAATGCCCGCTGAACCTGGAGTGCAAGGTGGTGCACGAATTGAACCTGGGCAGCCACGCCCTGATCGTCGGGCAAATCATGGAAACCCATGTCTCCGCGGATTGCACCGGCGACGGCCAACCGGATGTCGGCAAAATCAAACCCATTGTTTACAGCGCGGGAAAGGAGAAGGCCTACTACGGCATCGGCCGACGCCTGGCCCGAGCTTTCAGTGCGGGCAAGTCCATACGGCATTAAAGGAGTGGTTTTGCCGTGCGCGGCTTTAATTTGGTTTTTTTGCCTGTTGCCCTTGTATCGCTTCAATGGAGTGTCTTCTATGAACTCACAAAAATTGTCACCCCACAATTTCAAGTCCGAGCTGAGCCTTGGCCCTTTGCTGCGATTCTGGAAAAATCGCGTGGTGCCCCGCAGCACCGACATGGCCCGATGTTTCGAGGATCTTGAAGCAACCATTAATGCAAACCCGGCACTCTGTGGTGTTTTGGAGGATCCGGCGGCAATCGAAACCGAAAAGACGGCAGTGGCATCCCTTATGTCCGCCGCCTTTCCCGCAGCCGATTGGGACAATGTCATTGCCGGGGCGATGACGCCATTAGATCACAGGCCTTTTTATTATACGCCCGCCTTCAAGCATCTTGTGATGAACGAGGAAGGACAAATCAAGGGAGAGCTCAAGCAACCGGAGCTGGATACCGACAGGTTTCTGCAACAGCGGGCGTTCTGGCTGATTCTGGACAAGGTTTACGGGATATCGCACGGGCGCAATACACCGGTAGTGCGAGCTGCTTTGGATCCTGAGACCCGATTGGCACGTTATTTCAGGATCTTGCCCGACTGGCAATTTTTGGAAATCAAAACCGTTGGCAAACCCAAGCCCCTTACACAAAAAGAACGCAGACGCATTCTGGACCATATCGATGATCCGGATATGCTCGCCAAACTTATTCCGCCGCAAGAATTTATTTTTCACGGTTTTACGCTTGTGCGTGCCGTTGACGTAACCGAATCCGAAGTTTTCCTGGACTTGGCCCGCGACCTGATTGAACAGGAAACGATGTTCTGCACGGAAGGTTTTAAGCGCCTGCAGGATCGCCTGCAAATCTTGTTCGGAAAACCGGATTTGAAAGCAGGCATTGGCGCTCTGCAGGGCAATCAGGTATGGGTGGTGCGCCACAATGATCTCAGTTCCGCCAACTGCATCTTCAGAAATTCCAACCATGTCTCCCTGGAGGAACTCAAAGACTCGATTTGGCTGCGGGCTGTAGCCAATAACGCTCTTTTAATTGTACCGAACTTGGCAAACGAAAAGCGGCTGTGCGAGGCCGAAAAGGAACTGCTGGACAGCGGCATACGCGCAGTACTGATCGCCCCTCTGCATTATCAGGGACAGATCATCGGCACTTTTTATGTGATGTCGCCCCAACCCGATGCGTTCAGCGCAATGGACAAAGTGCTGATCAAACCTTTGGTGCCGATGCTTTCCATGGCCGTAAGACGCGGTGTAGATGACATCAACAACATCGTGCAAACCATCATCAAGAAAAAGTGCACCGCTCTGCATCCATCCGTGGAGTGGCGGTTCCGCAAAGCAGCATTTCGCCAGTTGGAATGTTTACAGACGAACGAAAAGGCCGAAATGGAACCGATCATCTTCAAGGATGTAATGCCCCTGTACGGACAAACGGACATACGCGGCTCGGCCGACGCCCGTACGGCAAGCATTCAGGCAGACCTATTGGAGCAACTGTCCCTTGCACTCTCTGTTGTCCAGCATGCATACAAAATCCATCCGTGGCCGTTGGTAATGGAACTGCAGCATCGCATCGAACAGCGCATGGAGGGCCTGGAGCAATCCCTGCAAGCTGGAACGGAAACAGAAATCATTGCGTTTTTGCGAAAGGAAGTGGAACCCGCCTTTGAAGAACTGGGTCGGATGGGAACAACTGTGGCCCTATCCGTCGAATCCTACTGGCAACCTGTCGATCCCCGGCGCGGCTTTGTATACCGCAAGCGCAAGGAATACGAAGATAGTATCGCGATGCTCAATAAGCGTCTTTCGGCTTATTTGGATGATGAAGAGGCCAAAGCCCAGCATTCTTTCCCGCACTACTTCGAGAAACGTCAAACAGATGGATTGGACTACATCATCTACCTTGGGGCGGCCCTGCGAGAGGATGGCCGCTTCAACCCCTTTCACCTGCAGAACCTAGCACTTTGGCAACTGATGCTGGCGTGTGGCATGGCATGGCATACCCAGCAGGTCAAGCCAAGCCTTGCCGTTCCTCTGGAAACCTGCCACTTGATTTATTACAATCCCACACCACTGTCTGTAAGATTCCGCTACGATGAAAAAAGGTTCGATGTGGATGGCGCCTATGATGTCCGCTACGAGATTATCAGATCCCGTTTGGACAAAGCGACCTTGAATGGCGGGCGGGAGCGGCTGACCCAGCCTGAGCACATCGCCGTCGTCTACTCCCGGCTCCAGGAACTGCGCGATTTGCGCAAACATATCCAATTCCTACAAGCCAAAGGTCACCTTTCCAATGAAATGGAGAACTTCACTTTGGATGATCTGCCCGGGGTACAGGGTCTCAGAGCCTTGCGGGTGAAAATTTGTATGGATTCTCCGACCTTGACACGAGAATTCTCTTAGGCATTCGAGAGAGGAAGCCGGCGGGCGTTTACGAGCGCGCAATTACGTGATGCGGCATCTCGAAAACAAGCGCAGGGGGTACCTGAGTCAGGTGCCCCCTGCGCTTGTTTTTATGGTGCCGGAGGAGAGAATCGAACTCTCAAGGGCTTGCGCCCGGCGGATTTTGAGTCCGCTGCGTTTACCTATTTCACCACTCCGGCATGAAAGCGCATTTATAAAAAAGACGAACCCCTTTGTCAATACGGGAATTGCGCCTGGGCCGATTCCCTTCCGACCGTGGCATTCGAATCAAACGAATCGGTCGTTCCATGTCAATATCTGCTCTGCCGGCACCGCCCCCTGCCGCAGAATGACCGGCGCCGATCCCGTCACATCCACAACAGTGGAAGGCGCACCGGTCAATAGACCCGCATCCAACACCCCATCGACGGCCGCCAGCACGGCCGGATCCAGATCGGCTACGGCGGCGCAGGCGGCAGCGCCGGAGATATTGGCACTGGTGCCAACGATCAGGCCGCCGACCGCTTGGGCCAGTGCGGCGGCCACGGGGTGGGCCGCTTGGCGCACCCCGATTTTGCCGCTGCCGGCAGTCAAATTGTCGGACAGATCGGGCCGCGCCGCCAGGACGAAGGTGACGCGGCCCGGCCAGAAATGATCCATCAGGCGACGTGCCATGGGGGTGGCCGGGCGGGCGACGCGGGCCGTCATGGCCGGGTGCGCCAGCAGCACCAGCAGCGGCTTGGATGCATCGCGCCTTTTGAGGGCGAAGATGCGGGCCACGGCTTGGGCATTGAACGGATCGACCCCCAATCCGTAAAGTCCCAGGGTGGGAAATACCACCACCCCGCCTTGCCGAATGAGGGCCGCCGCCTGCTGGATCAGTGCCGTTTCCGGATGGAGCGGGTCCACCACCATTGTCTTATTAATTTTCTTCAAGCTTTTTGGCCTTGCGCGCCACGCCTTCGGCCATCTCCTGCTTGTAGTCCGCCAACAGGTCGGCCAGAGTCTTGTCCGCCACGGAGAGAATCTGAACGGCCAGCAATCCGGCGTTGGTGGCCCCCGGCTTGCCGATGGCCACGGTGGCCACGGGAATCCCCGGCGGCATCTGCACGGTGGAAAGCAACGCGTCCAGCCCCTGCAGGCTCGAAGAATCGATGGGCACGCCGATGACCGGCAATGTGGTCTGGGCGGCGATGGCGCCGGCCAGGTGGGCGGCTTGCCCGGCGGCGGCGATCATCACCTGGATGCCCCGCTCCCGGGCGGTGGCGGCGATTCGACCGGCACGCTCAGGGGTGCGGTGGGCCGAGGCGACGGTCATTTCAAAAGGCACGCCGAACTTTTTGAGAATGGCGACGGTGGCCTCCATCACCGGCAGATCCGAATCACTGCCCATGAGGATGCTCACCCGGGGTTTGACGCGCAGCCTTTCCAAGGCCTTTTGGCCGATGTCCTTGCGGAAATGGACTTTTTGCCAGCTGATCTTGTTCACCGCCTGGTAGGCCTTGTCGATGGCGGCGGCCACCGTGTCGCCCAAGGCGGTGACGCCAAGCACACGGCCCCCGGCGGTGACCACCTCCTTCTCCTTGACGGCGGTGCCGGCGTGAAAAACCATCACCTCCTTCATGCGACGAACCTTGTCCAGGCCCGGGATGACTTCCCCCTTTTCATACTTGCCGGGATAACCGCCGGCGGCCATCACCACGCAGACAGCCGCCCGTGGATCGATCTCCAGGCGGCACTGGTCCAGGCGGCCGTCGATGGTGGCTTGCATGATGGGCACCAGATCGCTTTTCAGACGCATCAGCAGCGGTTGGGCCTCGGGATCGCCGAAGCGGCCGTTGAACTCCAATACCCGGATACGGTCGCGGTCGATCATCAAACCGGCGTACAGCACGCCTTTGTAAGGATGTCCTTCGGCGGCCATACCCCGCACGATGGGTTCCATGACCTCCTTCATAATGCGCGCGTGCAGATGGCGATCCACCACCGGGGCCGGCGAGTAGGCGCCCATGCCGCCGGTGTTGGGCCCCTGGTCGTTGTCCAGCGCCGGTTTATGGTCCTGGGAGGTGGGCAAGGGCAACACCGTACTGCCATCGGTGAAGGCCAGAAAAGAGGCCTCCTCCCCTGTCAAGCACTCTTCGACCACCACTTGCCGCCCGGCATCGCCGAAGGCTTTTTCCACCAGGATCTGTTTGAGAGCGGCCACGGCCTTGACCACGGTGTCGCAGACGATCACGCCCTTGCCGGCGGCCAGACCGTCGGCCTTGACCACAACCGGCGCCCCCACCTTCTTTACATAAGCCTCGGCTTTTTTAATACTGCCGAACACCTCGCCCCGTGCGGTGGACACGCCGTACTTGTTCATCATCTGTTTGGCAAAGGATTTGCTGGCTTCGATGGCCGCGGCGGCCCGGCTGGCGCCGAAAATACGCAAGCCCGCCGCTTCGAAACGGTCCACGATGCCGGCGGCCAAGGGTCCCTCGGGCCCCACCACCGTCAGATCGATCTTTTCGCTGCGGGCAAAGGCGAGCAACTGGTCCACGGCTTCGGCGTCGATGGACACACACTCCGCCAGTTCGGCAATGCCGGCATTGCCGGGTGCGGCGTAGATCTTTTTTACCAACGGGCTTTGCTTGATTTTCCAAACCAGCGCGTGCTCGCGGCCTCCGCCGCCGACCACCAATACTCTCATGGACATCCTCCCTATCGGAAACAGTTTTTAAATCAGACAAGAGATTATGCAGTAACCACAAGGGCAGCGCAACCCGCGGCCGGCGTCACCCCTCGTCGACATAGATCGATCCGGCCAGCTCCGCCAGTCGACTTCGTTTCATTCGCTCCAGCTCGGCCTGGGTCACCCGGGCGCCGCGGACGCCGCCATAGAGACTGATCTCGGACAAATAGACCGTCCCATCCCCCAGGACCATCAGGTCCATGTGGGCATAGGGCATTTGGGCCCTGTCCATCACCCGGCGGCACATCTCCTCCTGATCCGCCGTCAAGACATGATGCCGACTGTGGCCGCCGGCGGCCAGGTTTTTGCGGAAGCCCTGCGGGTTGCACCGTGCATAGGCCTCCACATATTCGCCGACCAGCACGACCCGCACATCGACGGTCACTTCGCAATAGGGCTGCACTACGAACGGGAAACGCCCCTCGTCCAGGCTCATACAGTTGTATAGCATCTCCAGGTCGTCCCATTTGCGCACCCCGTGGCCGCAGTGCAGGTGGTCGTGCTTGGTCACGGCCGCGGCGATGCCCCGACGCTCAAATTCGCCCAACAGATCCAGCAAGGCTTTGCGGCGCGTCATCACCCGGGTGTGGGGGACCATCCAGGGGGCCAGGAGAAAAGCTTGGGCGCATTTGTTGCCATGGAGGGTCTGGGCGACGGCCGACGGCAGCAGGCGAACCCCCCGGCAGGCCAGGTCGGTCAGAAGAACCGCCTTCAGCGGCGAAGCCGGAATCTGCCCGACAAAGAGGTCCCCCGGTGCCAGTTGGTGATAGGCCTCCATCAATTGGGTGTACCCGTCAATGCGCATGGCGGTTCAACGTTGGCGGTGAGCTTCGATGCCCAGTTCGATCAAGCGGTCCAGCAGTTGCGGAAATGAAATACCCGCGGCCTGCGCCGCCTGGGGAAACAGACTGGTGGGCGTCATACCAGGGATGGTGTTGGTTTCCAACACATATATGGCGTCGCCCTTGAGGATCATGTCGGTACGGCTGTAGCCTTTGCAAAACAAGGCCCTGTGGGCCGCGCAGGCCCATCCTTGGGCCTTTTCGGCCAGGTCCGGCGCCAAGGGGGCCGGACAGATTTCGCGGGTGACACCGGCGGTGTATTTGGCTTCGAAGTTGAAAAATTCACAACGCGGATCGGGGATGATCTCGATCAAGGGCAAGGCTTCAGGATTATCGTTGCCCAATACGGCACCGGTGATTTCGGTCCCCTGGATATACTGCTCGACCAATACGGCGTGGTCATGCTCAAAGGCTTTCTCCACGGCCGTGGCCAATTGATCGACGGCGCGCACTATGGTCATGCCGATGCTCGATCCCCCACTGACCGGCTTGACCACCAGGGGCAGCCCCAGCTGCGCCACCCACGCCTCGGCCGCCAAAGGATCCCGACGGCGCACCGCCACATAGGGCGGCGTGGGGATGCTCCATTTTTCATAGAGCTGCTTGGTGGCCAGCTTGTTCATGGCCAGGGCGCTGCCGAGCACCCCGGCGCCTTGGTAGGGAATATCCAGCAACTCGAGCAATCCCTGGATCGTGCCGTCCTCTCCATAAGGGCCGTGGAGCAGAATCAAGGCGGCGTCCAGCAGAGGGGCGTCGGCAACCAGCCGGGGCAGATCGTCCCGCGGATCGTAACGCCGTACGGTGTATTGGTCCGGATCTAGGCTTTGCAGCACCTGTTGGCCGCTTTTGAGCGATACTTCCCTTTCCGACGATATCCCGCCGCACAATAGGGCGATGGTCTTTTTCATGGGGCTCCCCTTCCCAGAATCTTCTGTTTGGCCGCGTCGAACTCCTCCGGACTGATCAACTCCTTGTCGAGCAGATCGGCCAGAACGGCAATTTCGCGTATGCGCATCACCTCCGGGTCTTCCAGGGCCGGCGGCGCGTCCGGATCGCCGTGTTGCGCAATGGTTCGGGTATGAGTGGGCGGCCCCACGCGCAGGGACGCCATGCCGCCCAACAGATGGATCTCCACCGAACGGCCGGCAAACAGCGGTGAGTGCATCGCCTCCCGCAGCGAGCGCCCCTCCCGGCGCAAGCGCCGGTAGAAAAGATAGGCGGATAGGGAAATCAACAAAAAGAGACCACCAATAATCCAGAACAGGTGCGTTACCAGCCAGCCGAAAAAAAACACCACCACCACCAGCACGGCAAGTAAAACAAAGTGCAGCACCAGGATCAGGTGGGCCAGCAAAACACCTTTGAAAAGGCTTTCGCCAGGTTCTTTAGATTTCATTTGCATTGCGTATCGGGTTTCCCCTTGGACGCCAGACGATCCGACACCCCCGCCATGTATTGCTGGGGGATGTCGAACCGCACACTGCCTTGGCGCAAGGCGTTGACTTTCATGATCAGGAAATTGAGTTTTTTGAGCAAGCTGTAACGATCAGCGGTGTCGGGCAAGTGCGCCAGCAGATCCTCGGTGCGGTGAATCTCTTTTTTCAACTCGATTTCCGGTGGCAGGCAATCGGCGTTTTTGAGGATTTTGTAAGGTAGCCGCAAATCTTCGGGAATATGGCGATCATCCTGCAAGTTCAGTGGCTTGCCGGCACCTTCCAGGTTTGCGAAAGCACCCCGGGATTGGGCCTGTCGGATGCGCTCTTCCACGATTTTTTCAAACCCGGTCAACATTGCGCTTCCCATCCCCGGGGCAGCCGCCTGCCCCTCACCCGCCGATTCTGCCGCGGATTGTCCCCGTGCCCGACCTCGTCTGGCGTAACACCTTGTTCAACGAGAATCGGCGCCCCGACAAACAGTTCGATTAGACTGTGCGGCACCAATTACAGACGCGGCACCATTCAAAAAAGTTTCATAATATAATACATGCAACATCCCTTTTTCAAGGCACCGATCACTCCGAGGGCAGTTTTAAGTGTTAAGTGTTAAGAGTTTTAAGTTATTGAAACGATGCGCTTCCTTCGTCAGCGCATCCTATTATCAGATCCTTTGTATGTCCCAATTGTTATGACCACCGGTGTCGCAGGGAAACAGCATGCCGTACCCGAGCGGACCACTCGGGACCACCCGGGCACGGCATGCCGTGCCCCTACGGGGGGTGTGGCCGACCCGGCAACCCAACAAACGCAAAAAACCCAACAAAACCCAAAAACCCGTCCCCAACCACCCAACCACCCAACCACCCAACCATCTCTAATCGACAGAATTCCTTCAACTTAACACTTAACACTTAACACTTAAAACCGGGCCCGCCAGGGCCCTCCCCACTTCCCCCGGTCGTTCCATGGGAATCAAATGCCCCGCACCCGATAACATGATGTGCCGGCCTCGGGGAATCAAGTTTGCGGCATGGGTCAAATCGATCCAGGGCCGGTTCTCGCTGTCCTCCCCCTCCATCACCAGGGTCGGGCATTGCACCGCCGGCAACAAGGGCCACGGGTCATGGTGTCCGCCACCCATGAACAGGGCCGCTTCCTGCTCCGGTGGGCAGGTCAACCGCACGCCGCCCGCCGGATCGTTGCGAATACCGAAGGTGATGTAAAGTTCGAAAACAGCAGGGTCCCAGTTGCGGAAAAAGGGCTTTGCCATGAAATCGGCGCGCACTGCTTCCCGATCAGGCCATGAATTGCGCCGCCGCATTGCCTTGGCGGCCAAGGGATGTTCCTCCACCGTTATTTTCATGCGGTAGATTTCCGCAGGCAGGAAAATGGGCTCGATCAATACCATGTGGCGCACCGCCACGCCGAGTGTCACGTGGGCCAGAATGCTGACGGTACCCCCCATGGAGTGGCCCACCAAGACGGGATCCTGCACCTGCAGGGCAGTGCACAACCGCTCCAGGTCACGAGCCAGTTGCAGCCAATCGAGGCCGCCGTTGCGCGGATCGGATGGACGATGGTTGCCGAAAAAAGGGGCGATGACCCGATGGGCAGGCGCCAGCAGGGCGGCGACGGGATGCCAGAGCCAAGGCAAAAAACCGGTGGCATGCAACAAAACCACCGGCGGGCCGTCGCCATCATAGGCCAGATAGGGGATATCGACATTGTTGCAGGTGACGGTGCGCATCGGCGGCGGCTCAAAATCCATGGTGCGAACTCCTGAATCGTTGAACAAAGGGTAGCGGTCGACCGGCGGTATCAGCGTGAATATTGGCCGGCCTGCAGGGATTCCAGGATCTGTTGCAGGCGCCTTGCCTCGCCGTTGCCGGGATCCATGGCACGCACGGCCGCCAGATGGGTCCGCGCTTCGCCCCAGCGACCCTGGTCCAGGATAAGTTGCACCAGCTCCAGGCGGGCTTCCAGATGGGTCGGTGCAACGGTGATGGCTCTCCGCAAGGCTTGTTCGGCCTTTTCGGAATGCCCGGCCGACGCCGCCACCAGGGCCAGGCCGAAATGATTATCCCCGTTTTCCGGGTCTAACGCCACCGCTCTCTCCATGGCCCTGCCCGCCCGCTCCAGGTCACCCAGGGCGCCATAGGCCATGCCCAGATTGAAAAAGAGGCGGTCGTCCTGATCGTATCCGCAGGCCACGGCCTGCTCGTAGGCGGCGGTCTCCAGTGCCCTATCCCCCAGATGACCCCTGATGTATCCCAAATGGTAAAGGGCAAGGCAGTTATCGGGCGATTGTCGCAACAGCGCGAGATGCCCCTCCAGGGCCGCCTGCCAATCACCGCGCGCCACCGCCGTATCGGCCGCCGTATCACATCGCCAGGCAACCGCGTCCCCATCCGGACGCGGCGTGGCACAACCGACAGCCAGCAAGCCCCACACAACGAAGCCCGCGACACCGAGCTGAAAGGCCTTGCGGCCGCACCAACGATTGCAAGGACGCTGTTTCATGAAGCACAAGATACACCAACCGGACATCGAGAGCAAACGATGCCGCCGCCCGCCCTGGCGGGCGGTTTTAGGTCCTGGCGGGCAGTTTTAAGTTTTAAGTTTTAAGTTAAGGTATTCTATCTATTGGATATTTATGGGTGAATGAGTGAGTGGGTGGGTGGGGAGTGGATGGATGGATTGTTGGTGGATTGTCTTGGGGATGTGTTGGGCCGCGTTGTGCTGCCGGAGGCAAAAGACCGCCGTGCTGTAAACCGAACACGCTGCCGGATCGTCTGAACAGACAAATTCCGGCGTCCCTTGGGCAATGGAGGAGAACATGATATGAAGGTTTTTGAAAAGGATCGGACCGCAACACGAATGGAGGGCAACATGCATCGGCCCGTACCTCTCTTTGCAAGATCAATAGTGGCGCTCTTTCTTCTGCTGGGCGCCTTTCACACAAGCGTATGGGGTCACACGAGCGATATGCCTTTTGAACCTGGAGAAAAGCTGACTTATGTCTTGCGTTGGGAGAACGTTCCCGCCGGAACGGCCTCCCTGGAGGTGATGCCGTTGACCACCATCAATGGTGAAGCGGCCTACCATTTTGTCATGACGGTGCAGTCCAACCGCTTCATCGACCTGTTCTACAAAGTGCGTGATCGCCTCGACGCCTATGCCGATCTGGACATGACCCGCTCGCTCCATTTCACCAAGAAACAGCACGAAGGGAGCCACCGGCGGGACGAAATCGTGCGCTTCGACTGGGCTGCCGGCGAGGCCCACTACTCCAATTTCGGCGAAAAGAAGCCCCCCATCAGCTTGCAGGAGGGCAGCTTCGATCCCTTGTCGGCCTTTTACTTCACCCGCACCACCCCCCTCACCCCCGGCGAAGAGGTCCAACGGCCGGTCACGGACGGCAAGAAAAATGTGATCGGCCGCTTGACCATTCGGGAACGGGAAACCATCACCCTGCAGGACGGGCGCAGCTTCGACACCTACCGCGTGGAACCGGAAATGCGCCACATCGGCGGCGTTTTCAAGGAGAGCGACGATGCGCGGCTCGAGCTGTGGCTGACCGCCGATGACCGGCGCATACCGGTACGCATTCGAAGCAAGGTGGTCATCGGCCACTTCATCGGCGAACTGGTGTCCACCGAAGACGGAGATTCACAAAGCCGCACCGCTGCTGCACACAGCCGCTGAGGGACGGCAAGCCGCCGCGATTTTGAAATCGACAGCGTAGCCGTCCTGCGCAGCAGGCATGCCGTGCCCTTGGCAGCCACGTCGATGATTTCAAACACGCACGAACCCGGCGATGGCCCGCAGAAGGGCCGTTTCCGATGGTCGCTAATTGCATCCGCCGGAATCACCACCACCGGTTGTGTCCCCCTCTTTGTAGGGCCAACCGTCGCCGTCCCAATAGACCGTTTTGATCATCAAGGTGGGGGCGCCGTTGTTTTGGGCGTCATAGGCGTGATGGGCCAGCACATCGGTGCCCCACAGGGACTGGCCGCCGGGGCCCCGCCAGCGATCATTGCCGGCATCGAACAGCGTACCGCCGCCATTGCGCATGCTGACGCCCCTCTTGTCCAGATAGGGGCCGGTCACGCTCCGTGAGCGTCCGAAAATGATTTTATAGGTGCTGTCGACACCCTGGCAGCAATGATCCACGGAAGCAAACAGGTAGTAGTAACCATTGCGATGAACGATGAACGGGGCTTCGATGGCCGTATTGGGCCGCGTCGCCAAACTGTGAATGGTGGCACCGGATTTGGGTTTCATGGTGGCACCGTCCAGTTCGACCATCTTGATGCCGCTCCAGAACGAACCGAAGGCCAACCAGGGCCGTCCGGAGGCATCCACCACCAGGTTGGGATCGATGCAGTTGTAGTTGTCGGCCGAGGTGGAACGGATCACCAGGCCTTGATCGGTCCAGTTCGGGTTGGCCAGGCTGCGCGTGGTGGCCAACCCGATGGCCGACGTGTTGCTGCCGAAGGACGAAACGGCATAGTAGAGGTAGTAAGTGCCGTTGCGGTGGTGAATGTCCGGTGCCCAGATGTTGCTTTCGTGGTTGGGCACATAACGGCGCGCCCAGGCAGGATAGCTGTGGAACACGCGGCCGTTGTTGCGCCAGTCGTAACCGTCGCTGGATCTTTTGACTTGAATGCCGATCCCGGTACCGAAAACGTACCAGACATCCCCCTCCTTGATGATCGCCGGATCGTGCACCCCCAACTGTCCGGTCAACGGCCAGTTGCCCGGACGCTCCTCCGGGGAGCCGCCGCCGACGCCATCGTCTACGGGCACGCATCCCAGGGCCAACAAGGCCGCTGCCATCAAGCATACAACGGTCTTTCTCATACATTCCCCCTCTTTGCTGGATTGATCCAAGGCATGATGCACCACCGCCCCCGACCGGCTTCCTGCCCAGTCGCCCAATCGGCTCCCTTGCGCTCAGCAGCGGACAAACGGCACCTTGCCGGCGAGAACAGCCGTCGACAAACGGCAATCAGCAGTGGCGGGTCTGCTCAATGAAGGTAGGGTACATCGACAGAACCCTTGAACACCATAGGGGAAGTCAGAGAAACGGCCCTCGTAAAACCTGAATTGTGGCCCTCCGAAAACGGCCCGCCGCAGGCCGGCGATGGACCCGCCGACCCGCGCAGAACGATGCCGGTATCAGGAAACGGACGCCTTGTAGTGGGTATTGACCCGCTCCCAGTCAATGACATTGAAAAAGGCACTGATGTACTCGGGACGACGGTTCTGGTACCGCAGATAGTAGGCGTGCTCCCACACGTCGAGACCGATGATGGGGGATTTGCCCTGGGTCAAAGGGCTGTCCTGATTGGGCGTGGTGATGATCTCCAACTGCCCGCGATTCACCACCAACCAGGCCCAACCGCTGCCGAAGAGCAACGCCGCGGCGCTGGAGAAATCCTCCTTGAACTTCTCGAAACTGCCGAAGCGCCCTTTGATGGCCTCCACCGCCGGACCCGCCGCCGCCACTTCCTTTTTGAGCAGGGACCAGAAAAAACTGTGATTGGCATGGCCGCCGCCGTGGTTGCGCACCGCGGTGCGAATGGCCTCGGGCACCTCGTTGAGGTTGCGCACCAACTGCTCGACCGGCGACCCGTGCAGCGCCTCGTGACCTTCCAGAGCCGCATTGAGTTTGTCGACATAGGTCTGGTGGTGCTTGGTGTGATGAATCTCCATGGTACGGGTGTCTATGTAGGGTTCCAATGCATCATAGGCATAGGGTAAGGACGGTAATGTATGTTTCATGGTCGAACCTCCCTTAGGGCTCGCGATCATGAGCCCTTAACGTTCCCGCCCGCCGTGCCGCTGCTCGTTGGGATGGAACCGGCAAAGCGACAACGACCGAGCGGGAACGGATTGATCGAAGCCGGCGCCGCGCCCTTCTAACAGCAGCAACAGCAACAACAGTCATCCGCCGCCGCGGCATCGAGGGGCTGGGCATCGCCCGACGCATCCATGGTATAACAACAAGTCAAATCGGATTGGGATTCCCCATCCGATGTATCCATTTCGCAACTGATCGAACGGTCCTCTTGATCACTCATGACAGACTCCTTTCACCTGCGTGCACCCCGCGAAACGGCACAAAGGCAACCTTTGCGCCGCAACCCCCGAAGAAGGAAAAAACACCGCGGTGCCACCGGCGAACCGGTGAATATCCCGTGGCGGAATCCGGAGCACGACCTCGGGCTGCTTTAAAGGTATAAGCTTTCTACGGCTCACATGTTTGTCAAGGGGAGCAAGAGGGGAGGTGCCGCGGGGGAGGGGTGGCCCCGAGGAAGACACACAAGGTTACGGAAACGGCAATTGCCTTTTCGTTGCCCCGTGTGCCTTCCATGGAATCGTCATGGCAAAAGATGCAGGCCGGTTGACGCAGAACTACTTCTTAATCTCGAAAATACCGCAGAGGCTGTGACCGGTGCCCATGCCCTGCTGCAGTTCCATCTCCAACTTGCGCAGACAGTAGCCCAGATGGGGCTCGATCACATTGGCGCGCACATCGCCCCATTGCAGCCACCCCACCCCCTCGATCACCCGCCGCATGGCCTGCATGGTCTCCTTGAGCGGTTCGGGATAGTAGGGTTGAATCTCCGGCACATTGCCGACCACCCCTTGGCCCGGGTCGTGATGGGCCAGCAAGGCGATGGTGTAGTCCACCAGGGTGTTTACCGCCATGAAGAACATTTCAAAGTGATGGTTCAGGGCGTCGAAGCCCGGCCGCGGCACATAGTTCACGCGCACGCTCTCCAGGTCGGTACGGGTGTAGCCTTCGAACAGGGAGTTGACGGCATAGCGCATTTTGGGACAATGGCGATTGTAGTCGCCCGTGTCCATGTGGCGCCCGATGAGCACCGAACGGTCGAAAAGCTTGACCGGCCGCAGGGTGCAACCGGCCGCCTTGCCGGCGGCTTGCGCCATGCTCAGGATCTCGTCGGCGCACAACAACCGCAGGGGGAAAGTCGCCACGTCGTGCCGATCCCGCTCCGCCTCGGGATAGATGTAGGAGATACGGTAGTTCATCCAATACTCCTGGTCGACGGGATGGTGCCACAGATCCTGCCACTCGTAGGCGTAGCGGCCCAGCCAATCGCCCACGAACAACGCGCCGTCGGAGGCATGGCGGCACACATCGGCCATGAGGCGCACGGTCTGCTCCGTGTCGAAGTGGGAGAAGGTACCGTAGGAGGAAAAGTAAAGATCGAAGGGCGGCGCTTCCAGTGTCGCATCGGGCAGTCCGTTGGAAAGATCGGCCTGCACGAATTGCACTTTGGGGTTTTGGCCATAGCCGGCCTGGGCCTGTTGCAGCAGTTCTTCGTTGATGTCCAGGCCCACGTAGGTCTGGAGCCGGTCGTCGGTGATGGCGGCGGTGATGTACTCGAAAATGCCGGCATCCTTGCTGTTGACGTCCATGATCAGATCGTAGCCGTCGCCGTTGCCGCAGCCGATGTCCAGAATGCGCAGCCGCTCCATGCGTTCGCTTTTGCGCTGCACCAGATCGTTGAGCGACGGTCGCAAAAAGATGCCGGTCAGCTGGTCCTCCCAGAAGCGACGCACGTTGTCGTATTTGCCCAGCAGGCCCGATGACTTGTCGTATTTGCCGCTCACGGCGGCTTGGGTGTATGCGGTTTTTTCAGCCATGGGATACCGCCTATGCTGCCATCTGGCGTAAAAGGTCGATGGCATGAAAAGCGTCCCGGCAGTGCGCATCGGCGCCGATCTCTGCGGCAAAGGCCTCAGAGGTGGGGGCACCGCCGATCAAGACCCGCACTTGGTCGCGCAGGCCGGACTCTTCCAGGGCTTTGATCACCACGCCCATCTCCCGCATGGTGGTGGTCAGCAGGGCCGAAAGGCCCAGAAATTGAGCGTTGTTGGCCTTGACGGCCTCCACGATGCGGCCGGTGGTAACGTCGTTGCCCAGGTCCAGCACCTCGAACCCGGCCCCCTTGAGCATGATGGCCACGATGTTCTTGCCGATGTCATGCAGATCCCCGGCCACCGTGGCCAGGACGAACTTGCCCTTGCTCTCCACGCCGGCGTCGGCCAACAACGGCGCCAGGATGTCCATGGCCGCCCCCACGCACTCGGCCGAGGCCAACATGTCCGGAATCAGGTACTCCCCCTTGTCGAATTTGGCGCCCACGGTCTCCATGGCGCCGGTCAGCCCGTCGAGCACGATGATCTTGGCGTCGATGCCCGCTTCGACGGCCTGCTCGATCAACTCGGTCACCGCCGGTTGGCCTTCCAGTCCTTCGTCGAAGCCTTCGTCCTCGGCGGTCATGCGCCCTTGAATAATGTTGAAATTGATTTTTTCGATCAGCTCTGTTTGATTCATCGGTGCACTCCTTTTATAAATTGGATCGGATTTTATTGGTTGGGTCGCAATCACGCGTCCTGTGACACACGCAGTTGGGGCAGCAGACCCGGCACCTCTTCGAAGATGCGGTCCACCGTCGCCGCCGGCAGATGGACGGGCGGCAGTGCTTCGATCTCGGCCAGTCGGTCCAAGGCGCGGGCGATCACTTCGTCCTCCATTCCCTTGGCTTCGAAACGGTAGGGGTCGGACACGTCGCCGCTGTGAATCGCTTTGCGGGCATGGCGGGCGAACAGACGGTGGCTGGTGCCCATCACCTTTTCCACCATGGCCACGGCGTCCTGCGCCTCCGCTTCGCCCACCTTGGGCGCCCGCAGGCAGTGTTTGACCTTGCCGATCTGTTCGTCGTCGATCACCGCCTGCACCGGGCAGAAGGTGTTGGTGCGGTCCAGCAGACCGAAGGCGTAATGGATGTACTGGGCGCCGCTCATGGCCATGTAGAGGTGGGTGAACAGCTTTTCGAACATGGCCTGCATGCCCGGCACCTTGGCATCGCCCACGCCGGCGGTGGAGTAGCAGGGAATCTCGTAATGGCGGGCCAGCTGGGCGCAGTCGATGTTGTACTGGTTGAATTCCGGGCAGCCGTACAGATCGTGCAAGTCGTCCATGCGGGCGCGCACCGGAACGCTGCCGTAGAGAACCGGCGCCCCCTGACGGATGAGCTGGGTGAAGGTGACGCCGGCCAGAATCTCGGCGTTGATCTGGGCCACCATGCCGGCCTCCTGGATCGGGGCCGAACTGCCGCCCTGGGGAGAAGAGCTGATCACAATGGGCAGCCCCGCCTCCACGATGGCGAACACCTTGTCGGCGGTGTCCTGCACCAGTTGCAAAGGGCTTTTGAACACACAGGCGATGAAGGAAAAAATGGGATTCTCCCGCAATGCCTGCGGCCCGCCGGTGATGATTTCGCCCATGCGCACCAGGTCGGCCAGGCGGTCGGTGCGCGTCAGGCCGGCCTGCACGTGCTTGGTGATGTTGTTGAGGCTAGCGAAGAACTTGTTGACGTCGTGGTTGTCTTCGGTCACCCCTTCGTCCTGCACATTCACCGGCCGGATGAAGAAATCCAGGTGTTCAAGCTGTTCGCCCAAATGGGCCGCCCGGCACAACAGGGCCGCACTGCCGCGCCGCTTCTGGAAACGGGGGATTTGGACCGTCTCACCGCCGTCGGCGCTGGTGAACGATTGCATCTCGGTTTCCAACCAGACATTGGTTTCCGAACCGGAACCGAAATAGATGCGCGGCGTGCCGGCGTCCAGCAGCAGACGGTTTTCCGGCTTGCGGGCGCCCAGCACCACCTGCGACGGGGCCATGGCGACACACTCTTCCACCAAACCGGCCGGCAACCGGATGCGCCAGAGGGTCTGGCCGAATTCGACGGCCTCGCTCACTTTGGCGCCCGCAGCGCCCATCAGCTTGGCGGCGCGCTCGTTGTAACACCAGATGCCCGGGCTGTCCAAGATGGCCAGGGAGGCCTTGTGCAGCCGGATGATCTCCTCCTTGTCCAGACGTTCGTAGGGTTTGACGATGGTACCGTCACGAAAGGCAAGTCCCACTGGCAACTCCTTTGTGGTTATGCGTTGCGAAAAGCACGCGAATATTTACGAAAATGGCGGTCGCGACCCATCAGGGCCGTGCCGGTCAAGGCCGCCGCGCGCATGGTTGAATCCATGGGATCCATGATGGCGGCATCCAGCCCGGCATACAGAGCCATGGCCAGAAAGGCGGCGTTGAGCTGGGCACGGGCCGGCAGGCCATAGGAAACATTGGAAAGCCCCATGACCGTCTTGGCCGCCGGAAAGCGGTCCTTGACGGCCGCCAACGTGTCCAGGGTCACCTTGGCCTGGGTGGCGTCGGCGGCGATGGGCAGCACCAGCGGATCGAAGTAAAGATGGGCTTCGGGCACCCCGTGGGCGCCGGCCGCATCGGCAATGGTTTGGCAGGCCGCCAGACGGCCGGCCACATCCTTGGGGATCCCCTCCAGGTCCATGGCCAGGCAGATCACCGGAACGTCATGGCGGGCGGCAATGGGCAACACCTCGGCCAAATAGTCCGGATCGGCCTTGACCGAGTTAATCATGGCGTCATGGCCGTCGCAGGCCGCCAGACCCGCCGCCAACACGCGAGCATCGGCGCTGTCCACACAGATGGGTTTGGCCACGGCCGCCTTGACCGTGGTCACGGCCCAGCGGATGGCTTCGACCTCGTCTTCCCGGCCACCGGTGCCGGTCCCCACGTTGATGTCGATATAGGCAGCCCCCGCATCCGCCTGGTTTTGGGCCAGTTCGATCAATTCCGTCTCCCGGCGCTCCAGGATCATGGGCTTGACCGCCTTTCGGGTGGCGTTGATCTTCTCACCGATAATGATCATGACGGGTAGGACTCCTTTAAATGGGATTGGGCCTGATTGGGCACGGCGTGCCGTGCCCCTACGGGTTAATGGGACCGGGCCTGATCGGGCACGGCGTGCCGTGCCCCTACGGGTCGGTCCAAACAGGTCGCCGACGGTCGGCGGCCTATTCCATCAGGAAAGGCTGGATACCCGGAATCTCCTCCAAGATTTGACGGCGCACCGCTTCGGGTAAATAGGATTGCAACGGTGCCTCCAGAATTTGTCGCGCGCGGGCCGTGGCCCGCTGTTGGGCGTCGGCGGCGCCGGCGGCCTCCCACACCGGGCGGTTGTCCCGGTCGCTGAGCTGGGGCTGGTACAACTCGTAGCGCATGTTGCGCCGGGTGTGCCGCGATGACAGAAAGTGGCCCCCCGGACCCACGGCCTTGATGGTATCCAGGGCCAAGGTTTCGTCATCCACCCGAATCCCCTCCACGGCACGCATCACCATGCCCAGGATTTCGTTGTCGATCACCAGTTTGTCGAAGGAGGCGGTCATGCAAAATTCGATGAACCCGGCCGCGTCATGGATCCAATTTCCCCCGGCCAGGGCCACCATCAGGCTGGTCAGGGCCGATTCATAGCCCGCCTGGGCATCGTTGACCTTGGCGTCGGTCATGCCGGCGGTGGCATAAATGGGCAGTTGGTAAAACTGGGCCATCTGGCTGGCGCCGGCGTTGATCAATCCCATCTCCACCGCCCCGGCCAAATATTTCATGTCCCGTAAATCGGTGATCGAGGCGACGCTGCCGAACAGCACCGGCGTGCCCGGCCGCGCCAACTGGGAGAGCATCACGCCGGTCAGGGTGTCCACGCAACACACCACAAGGTTACCGGCCAGGGTGATGGGCGATGTCGCGCCGCACAGCGGTTCGGCCGGCACTACCAGTGGAATTCCGTGACGGGCCACCTCCAGGGCCAGGCGGCCGTAATCTTCATCCAGTTTGAATGGACTGATGATGCAGGCCACCATGGATATGAAGGGCCTCTGACGCAACGCCTCCTCCGAACCGGCGATCAGCGACGCCATCCGGATCACCCGTCGGATGCCCTCGGTGGTGTAAACGCCGCCCATGATGTGTTTCCGGGTGCGATTGAGGGCCGCGCCGAACCGGTTGACATCGATGTCGTCCTTTTCCACGTCGTGGGGAAAGACATTGAGCATGTAAAAATGGATGTTCTCCAGGGCGTCCACCGTGCGCGCCATGTCCACGATGTCCTTGAGTTGGGAGGATCGCGCCATGTCACTGCCCGGTTCCTGCACATTGAGGGCCGTGCCGCCGGTACCCAGGTAGACCCGGGTGTCGCCGATGGTGCAGTCCAGGTGTCCGTCCGGGTCGCGGCCGCAAAGGGTCACCTCGGCGGGCGCCTGTGCCACCAGCTCCATCACCATCTCCCGCGGGAATCGAACGACCCGGCTGTGGTCATCGACCCGGGCACCGGCCTTGCGGAAAAGGGTCATGGCCTCTTCATGGTTGACCTGCACGCCCACCTCGGAAAAGACGGTCATTGTGGTTTCGTGAATTCTTTCGATTGCCTCGGGGGTCAGGGGCTTGTAAGCGCCGCCATTCAGACCGCTTCGCATCAGTCATATCTCCTGGTTTTGGATTGGGGTGGCAATTTAATGCTCGGACCGTCGGATCAACGTCAGTTGCCGGCCGGCGCACGGCGTGCTTTGCAATTGCGTTGGGTGCAGAAGCGGCAGGGATTGTAATCGGCGACACTGCCGTCCACACCGTGGGGCACGATACCGAATACGCCGGAAATGGATTTGCGAGGGCTCATCAGGCACGTTTCCGTCAACCGAATCCCGGCCGGCCGTTCTTGGCCGAAGCGGTCGAACAACGAAACTTGTTCGAGTACCGGCCAATCGCAGTAACCGGGGCTGAAGCGCAGGGTCACGCCCCTGCCCCGGGCCCGCATTTGCTCTTCGTGGGCCAAATGGAAGCGTTCCACCAGGGACTCCACCGCCAGGGATCCCAAGGTGTCCAAGACGTAGGCATCGGCGAAGCGATTGCGCGCCATGCAGCGCTGTACTTCCGCCTCGAGATCGGCACCGATGGTCGCCACGAAACAACAGACCGTGTCCGCATCGCGCAGGGTGCGCGCCAGTTTCGGGCCTTTGAAAACGCCGCCGTCGGCCAGATACAGACGCCCTTTCTGCGCCGATCGCAGCGGCACCATGCAGTTCACCAGTTTCGGTTGAATCAGATCAGGCAAACGCCGCCGCCATCTGTCGATGCGCCGTTGCATTCCGGCCGAAACCTTGCCCTGGCCGCGGCGGGCACCCAAGGAACGCAGCAACTTGCCGTTGTCCAAAGAGGATTCCAGAATTTGTCGTTGCATCATAACGTTTAAAGCCTCGGTCTCGGGGGGGCGTCACCGACGGCTGCCGCTGGTCCTCACCGTCACTCCATGATGGTCTTTGCAGTCGGTACAAGAAGGGACCGTCACAGCCCCGGGCCGCCGGTGGGTTGGATGGTACATGGGAGCTTGCGGCATGAGCGAAGTACGACCGCTCTTTTTTCATCGTCCCCGAAACATAGAATTCTATACAATTTTAAGTCATTTCTGTCAAGCAATCATTGCGATTACAATTTAACTGCCTATATTTTTATGATAAAAAATTTAATTGGATTTTTTGATTATAAAGCCATACATACATATCATAAAATGAATCGTCTATTTTTCTTTCGTGTGCACATGCATTTGGCGTCCGCCGCAAAACGGTTTTCGATAATGCACAAAAGTCCCGTTGGTGTTGTTGGTATTCTTTGATAATAGGCCTTTCAGCAGCCCTTGCAGCGGACCAAGAATTCAATTGAGATGGAGTCAAGGCAGATGCCACCGTTACTGACCTCAGAAAACCGAACCGACACGCAACCGCAAATGCACCGTGAGATGTTGGCCAGTTTGCGCAAAATCACACAGGCCATCTCTTTGCACTCCCGGGATCTGCAACGCCGCTATGGCTTGACCGGCCCCCAGCTGATCCTGCTCAACGAAATCGCCCGGCACGCGGAGATATCGGTCAGCGAGTTGGCGCGACTCATCAGTGTCAGCCAAGCAACGGTCACCGAAGTGCTCAATCGCCTGGAAAAGATGGGCCTGGTGACCAAAAGCCGCGACACCCGGGACAAACGCCGCATCATGATCACCACCACCCCGGACTGTGATCAGATTCTGGACAGTGCACCCCCCCCGCTGCAAGAGGCCTTCATCGAGCGCTTCGCCAAACTGGAGCAATGGGAACAGCTGATGATTCTGGCTGCACTGAAACGGGTCGTGCACCTGATGTCCGCCGAGCAGATTGAAGCGGCGCCGCTCTTCGATGCCAAGGCGAACAGCACCTTTTAAAAAGATTAGAGGAGCCCGCATTGACGTTCGACATCCTCTTGTTGCTGGTGATCGTGGCAATCGCCTTCGTGCTGTTCGTCGGTGGCTGGTTGCGGGTGGATCTGGTGGGCCTGATGGTGCTATCGGCCTTGGCCTTGACGGGCTTGGTCACGCCGCGGGAAGCGCTGGCGGGATTCAGCAGCCCGGCGGTGGTCACCGTCTGGGCCATGTTCATTCTTTCTGCGGGTTTGACCCGCACCGGTATCGCCCACCGGCTGGGCCAACCGTTGCAGCGTTTCGCCAAAAGCAGCGAAGCCTTGTTGGTGGTGGCCCTGATGACGGCCGCCGGCCTGTTATCGGCCTTGATCAACACCGTCACGGTGGCCGCCATCCTGTTGCCGCCCACCATGGAGCTGGCCCGGCGCAGTGGACGACCGCCCGGGCGCCTTCTGATGCCCCTGGCGTTGGGCTGTCTGCTGGGTGGTCCTTTCACCGGGATTTCAACCCCGCCCAACATTCTGGTCACCGACGCCTTGCGCGAAGCCGGTCTGCGGCCCTTCACCATATTTGAGTTCACGCCCATGACGGCGGCCATCGTGGCCGCCGGCATCCTTTTCGTGGTCCTCCTGGGACGCCATCTGCTGCCGCGGCAAAGCGCCGCGACCAGCACCGACCCCCACGCCGGGGTGGATGCCACCTATCAACTGGCCACCCACATCTTCACCACCCGCATCCCGGCCGACTCCCCGTTGGATGGCCGTACTTTGGCCGAAAGCCGCCTCGGATCGGCCCTCTACTTGACGGTGGTGGCTTTGCAGCGCAAGGAAACGTTGATGCTCGCCCCGCGCCCCGGCGACGTCCTGCAAGCCGGCGACACCCTCGTGGTCCACGGCCGCCCGGACCACCTGCAACGGTTCCATGGCAGCCAGCATTTACAGGTGGCGCCCATGTCGACCATCGACCCACTGGTCACCCACCGCCTGCGCGTGGCCGAAGGCCGGGTGACCGAGGGATCGCCCTTGCTGGGCAAAACCCTGGAGCAAAGCGAGCTTCGGCGGCGCCATCAGGTCCATGTTCTGGCGTTGCGGGATGCGGCGGGCGCCCGGGTACGGGATTTGCGGCGGCGCAAGCTGGCCCAGGGGGATCGATTGGTGTTGGAGGGACAACAAGAAGCCCTGGAATCGCTGAAGCAAGCGCATCTCTTCGACGAACTGCACTTTCCGACCGCGGCGGAGACCGATCCACTGGCCGGCGAACGCAGCCGCCTCCTGCCCGTGCGTGTGCCGGAGGGATCGGTGCTGTCCGATCGCAACCTGGTGGAAAGTCGCCTGGGAGACGCCTTCGGACTGACGGTGGTGGCCATTGTGCGGAGTGAAACACTGCTTTGGATGCCTTCGCCCAGCGAAACCATTCAACCCGGTGACCTCCTTGTGTTGCAGGGATCGCCCCGCGATCTGGAAGTGTTGGAAGGCTTGCAGGACCTGACCATCGAAGCGCAGTCCTCCAGTCTGATGGCCGAACTGGAATCCCAACAGATCGGCGTTACCGAAGTGCTGCTCTCCCCCCGCTGCACCCTGGTGGGGCGCACCTTGGCCGACCTGCTGTTCCGGGACCATTACGGCATCAGCGTGCTGGCCATCTGGCGCAAGGGCAGGGCCTATCGCACCGGGCTGCAATACATGCCGCTGCAGTTCGGCGACGCCTTGCTGGTGTACGGCCCGCGCAGCAATCTGGAAGCCGTGGCCCGCGATCGCAATTTCATCATTCTCGATGCAGCCGCCGCGCGCGCGCCACGCCTGGAAAAAGCCCACATCGCCACCGCCATCATGCTGGCGGTCTTGCTCAGCGCCATTCTGGGGTTCGTGCCCATCGCCATCGCCGGACTCAGCGGCGCCACCTTGATGGTGCTGTTCGGCTGCTTGAGCATGGAAGAGGCTTACCGGGCCATCGAATGGCGGGTGGTGTTTCTCATCGCCGCCATGCTGCCCCTGGGAGAGGCCATCCAGAACTCCGGCGCCGCAGAGATGGGTGCCGCCGTCCTGCTGGCCACGGTGGGTGATCTCGGCCCCCGTTGGGTGGTGGCGGCCCTGTTCGGCGTAACGGTCATCTGCACCCAGGTGGTGCCCACCGCCGCCCTGGTGGTGCTCATGGCGCCCATCGCCTTGAATGCCGCCGCAAGCCTCGGCATCTCACCCCACCTGTTGATGATGACCGTGGCCATGGCCGCTTCGGCCAGCTACGCCAGCCCCCTCTCCCATCCGGCCCACCTTTTGGTCATGGGGCCGGGCGGGTATCGGTTCATGGACTACGTCAAGGTGGGCCTGCCCTTGACCCTGGTGGTCATGGCGGTCTCCGTCGCGCTGTTGCCCGTTCTATGGCCACCATATTGAACAAAGCGCCGGCTCAGGCCGGCGCCTCCGCCGCCGTCCGCTCCCGGTGTTTGACCACATGCACCGGCACCGGACTGCGGCGCAGCACCTCCCGGGCGATACGGCCCAAATCCGCTCCGTCGCCGCCCTGCCCGCGGCTGCTCAACACCAACAGCTCCGCCTGCACCGTATCGGCCATCTTCAGAATCTGGTCCACCGGTTCACCCATCACCAGACGCAGCTTGAGAAACGGACAGGCCTTGAGTTCCTCCCTGCAAATCCGTTCAAGCTTTTTGCGGGCCTTTTCGATCTCCCAATCCCTGAAATTGTTCAAGTGCTCCACGGACGGGTAGCTGCCGTAGGCCGGAAAAAAGGCGCACAGATCCACCGCCACGTACATGAGCACCACTTCGGCATTGTATTTGCGGGCCAGGGACACCACGTGGGTCCCGGCCTCGAGCGAATTGGCCGACAAGTCGGTCGGCCAAAGAATGGTTTTGATCTCCATAAACCACCTCCCGGCCCCGCCGCGGCGGGGCCCGATTGATTAAACCCACGGCAGCGGCGCGCAACCTCGGTTCGCCCTCTCGGGAGGGGCTTGGATGAGTGGTCGTGCGCAGTGCTACCGCGTTCATCTAAAACATGGGATTGATCAATACCGCTGTCAAAGATCGACGCACGGAATGGCATTGCAGCGACCGATCCGCAGCGGCCAACCGCAAAAGGTTTCGCGAAAAAATGACACCGTATTTTAGGCGCCCGGATTTGGGGTCGATAAAAGGGGAGGTTATTTTTGCGCGCGCCCTAAAGTCCCGCCCCCGACCGCCGATATAAAAGTTGAGCCGATCCATCAGGGCGGTGGCGCGCGAAACGCCGCGCCGGCAGGCAAGCACGGCAAGGGGGCGACATGATGTACATCGACAACATCAATATGTGGGGTGAGGCGCTGTTTTCCGCCTTGGCGGACCAGTCCCACCAATTGACCACCTTGTCCCAACAGGCGCTGGGTGCCGGTATCGACAAGTATCAGAACAAGGATTTCAAGGGGGCGGCCAAGGAGTTCAAGCGGGCTATCGGCCTCGACCCCAACTCGGAATATTCGGTGGACGCCACCAAGTACCTGGCCATGTCCTACCAAAAACTGGAACAGACCGACAAGGCCATCGACACCTACAAGGAAGGGCTCAAGATCCATCGCGACCGGGACGATTTGCAGGTCGCCCTGGGCAACATCTATTATGCCGAGGAGCGCATCGGCGAGGCCATCGAGGCCTACGAAGCGGCGGTGCGCATCTATGACGATCCCAACAACCGTTTCGCCCTGGGCCAGGCCTATTTAAAAGCCGACCGTCAAAGCGATGCTGCCGATCAGTTCAAACGAGTGATCAAGATGGACTCCCGAAGCCCCAATGGCTATTTCGGCCTGGGGCAGGCCTTGGGCGCCCAAAAACAGTACGCCGAAGCCATCACCCAGTTCGAACGGGCCATCCAACGCAACCGGGAGTTCAACGCCGCCTACGTCGAAATCGGCTACCTGCACGCGGACAACGGCGACATGCGCCAGGCCGAGGAGATCAAAAGTTTTTTGGAACGCAAGGACCGCGGCCTGGCCGAGACCTTGGGCAACTACATCAACAAAATGACCAAGCCCAAGATGATGTTCGCCTACTCCAACAGCTCCTTTCCCTATTACATGCAGCCCAAGACCAAGGTGGCCGGCATGAACGAGTACTTGGCCTCCGCCGACAGCAGCCACACCTTCAACATGATCTTCCAGTTCAGCAAGGAGATGGACCGCACATCGGTGGAAAACGTGGTCAACTGGTCCATCGAGCGCTCTTCCGGTAACGGGCCGGGGCGCGATTACAACAACGGCCTGCGGTTACCGGAGACCGAAGTCAACCCGCCGGCCATGCCCCTGACCGTCATTTACAATGAACAGGAGCAGACCGCCACGGTGCGCTTCACCATCCGGCAAAACGCCACCGGCGACGGCACCCTCGATCCATCCCGCCTGGTGTTCGCCTTCAAGGGGGTCGATGCCGACGGCAATGCGATGAACCCCAAGTTCGACCAATACATGGGGTTCTCCGGGGCTTTCTGACTACTCCACGGTCTTGAACTTCTCCTTGGGCGCACCGCACACGGGGCACTTTTCCGGCGCCTTCTTACTGACCACATAGCCGCACACCTGGCACACGTGATAAGTGCTCACCTTGTCCTTGATTACGTCGTAGATCGCCCGTTCATAGAGTTTGGCATGGTAGGATTCGGCGTCCCGCGCATGACTGAAGGTCGTTGCGGCGGCGGTTTCGCCTTCCTCCTCGGCATCCTTGATGAATTCAGGATAAGCCGTCTCGCTGACCATTTTCTCGCTCTGAAACGATTTTTCCAGGTTGGTGTCGGTGTCCTTCACGATCAACTCTTTCGCCAGATTCATATGGCGGGTCGCATGCACCCGCTCGGCCTCGGCCACGGCACGAAACAGCAGGGCGATCTGGGGCACCTCCTCCTCTTCGGCCTTCTCGGCAAACGCCAGCAATCGAAAATAGGCCTTGGCCTCGCCGATGAACGCATCGTACACATTCTTGCGGGTCTTCTCTTTCATTGGTCCTCCCTTTCTTCAGGCAACTTCGTTTTGGGTATATCCACTACAAATGTCACGGTTGATAATTGGCGACATAAAAATCGTCGATCAACCCTTTGGTCTTGAGCTGCTCGCCGTAGCGGCGCGCCTGGTCGCGGGTGGCGAAGTGGGACACCTTGACCTGGTACCAAGTACGGCTGACGCTGACGGCCTTGGTCGAGAAGGCATCGATGTTCTGCTGTTTTAGCCGATCCACGTAGCGTTGGGCATCCTCGGGTCGCAGATAGGCGGCCACCTGAATGGTGAATGGATCGGTCACCGGGGGCGGCGGTTCGACCTCTGCAACCGGTTCGGGCGGCGGTGGGGCAGGCGCCTCCCGTGTCCCCGCCCAATGCCATCCCAAGGCGGCGGCCACGCCGAGCACCGCCACCAACACGGCCACGCCGACGGCCCGGCGCAGGGCCATTGCCCGCGCCAGGGGACGCACCCGCCGTCCGACATCCGTCACGAATGCCGCCAGGGTCTTGCCGGCGGTCGCCACGACCACCAACGGCCCTCTCCCTCGGGCGGTGGGGGGCGGCTGGTCCACGGGAACCGCGCCCGGGGCCTCCGGCGCACGGGGGCGAAAGCGCGCCAGCAAGGCTTCCTGTTGCGGAGCGTCCAGATCCACGAGCGCCTCGCGGGCGGCGGCCAGATCGGCCTGGTTGTCCACATGGGGGCGCAACAGGGAATGGCCGGCCGCAATGCCTTCCAGGCAAGGTTGGTCTCCCAGGGCGTACCCTTTGAGGTACACCTGCAGGGCCCAATCGTTGATGTGGTGTTCGTTGCGCAGCAGGCGTGCAAGGTTCACCACCCATGCGTCGGGGATCGGATCCCCCCGGCGCCACACACGGCGGTAAGTTTGCAGTGCCTCGTAGTCCGAACGTTCAGCGGACAGATAAAAGGCCATCAAATCCCGTTGCACTGTCGGGACATCGGGCAAGGCGGCGCCGATACGCTCGGCCAGGGCGTGCACCTCAGGACCGGGTTCGTCCATGCGGCGCACCTGTTCCAGCCAACCCGCGGCCACCGCCGCATCCGTCGGGTGCAGTCGCAAATAGGTGGCCACCATCCGGCAGCCGAATTCCCCTGGCTCGGAACGCGATAAATGGAAACGGGCCAGGCGGCGGGTGATGCGCCGCGCCATGGCCCGGCGGCGCAACGGCGAGAGCCAGAAACTGTCGAAGGCCGCCCGAACCCGCTCGAACACCTCCTCGGCCTGCTCGGCCATGCCGGCCCGCTCCCAAACCGCCGCCTCGGCCATCAACCGCTCGATCAGGGCCGCACCGCGCCGGTTCATGGCCCAGCCGATCAGCGCGAAACAGCCGGCCAGCACCCCCGTCACCGGCAGCGCGAGCCACGCCATACCGACAGCCCGCTGCCACAGGGGCATCAAAACCAGCAGCAACGGCCCGCCCAACAGCAGGGTCATCCACAATCGCACGGACAGATGGCGCAAGATCCCATTCAAAACGGTTGCACACCCTCTCCCAAACGGTTCTGTTACTCCTTGACGGCCACCCACACCGCGCCGGGCCGATCCTCGGGCACCGCTTCGCCGGTGGCGGGGTCCACCGCCTGGAGCCGTATGCCGGCCGGATGCAAAAAGGGCCGGGGCGGCTCCCCTTCCGTGGCCTTGATCATGAAATGGGCCCAGATGGGCGCGGCGGCCCGGCCGCCGGTAATCCCCACGCCGTGGGCGTCTTTGAGCCCTTCCCCGCGATCATGGCCCACCCAGACGGCCGCGGCCAGGGTGGGCGTGAAACCGGCAAACCAGGCATCGCGGTAATCGTTGGTGGTCCCGGTTTTGCCGGCGGCCGGCTTGTCGAAACCGAGCCTGCGCACGATGGTGCCCGTGCCCTCATTGAGCACCCCTTGCATCATATCGACCACCTGATAGACCAGCCGACTTTCCAGTGCCGCCGAACCGCTGACGATGTGTTCTTCCAGCACCTGGCCGAAAGCGTCTTCCACGCGCCAGACGGCAAAAGGGGCATAGCGGATGCCTTCGCTGGCGAAGGTGGCATAGGCCGACGCCATCTCCAAAGGGCTGACGCCGGAAGTGCCCAGCGCCACGGAATAGACCGACGCCAATGGGCTTTCAATGCCGCAGCGCCGTGCCGTGGCAATCACCGGTTCGGGTCCCGTCGCGGCCACCAGTTGGGCGGCGACACTGTTGATGGATTCGGTGAACGCCTTTTTGAGAATCACTGGCCCCTGGTAATCCCGCCGGAAATTGCGGGGACGCCAATCCGGCGCGCCGGCCACGGGAATGCGCACCGGCTGGTCCACCATCGGCGAGGCCGGCGAAAGCCCCAAACGATCCAGCGCGGTATAGTACAAAAACGGCTTGAAGGCCGAACCGGGCATGCGGTTGCTCTCCACGGCCCGGTTGAATTCGCTTTCAGCGTAACGGCGGCCCCCCACCATGGCTTTGATGGCGCCGGAGTTGACCTGCACGGCCACCAATGCGCCCTGTGCCCGGCCACTGTTGCCGTTCGCCGCTCCTGGTTCGGACGCGGCCATGATCTTGTCCAGATCCTCCAGGCCGCGCACCACCGACGCCTCGGCATTGCGTTGCAGTTGGGTGTCCAGTGTGGTGGTCACCTTCAGCCCCCCGTGGTACACCACATCGGCGCCGTAGCGCTCCTCCAGCTGCTTGAGCACATAGTCGACAAAATAGCCGCCCACCGGCCCGTCATCGGCCTGGCGGCGAAAGGTGAGGGGCGCCTCGGCCGCCTCGGCCGCCTCGGCCGGCGTGATGGCGCCCACGGCCACCAGGCGGGCCAGCACCACTTTCTGACGGCGCTTGGCCCTTTCCGGGTGGCGCAGCGGATTGTAACGCGAGGGCGATTGGGGCAACCCCGCCAGCAGGGCCGCTTCGGCCAGGTCCAGCTGGGCCGCGTTCTTGCCGAAGAATTGACTGGCCGCCGCGGCCACCCCCTGGGCGCGCGGTCCGAAATAGATCTGGTTCACATAGGCTTCGAGAGTCTCCGCCTTGGAAAACTGGGATTCGATCTGCAAACTGACCAACAGCTCCTTGAACTTGCGGTTGTAGGTCTGTTCGAAGCTGAAAAAGAGGTTCTTGGCCAACTGCTGGGTGATGGTGGAAGCCCCCTGGGTGCGGCCGGTGAAAAGGGTGATCCCCAACGCCTTGAGGGTGCGCAGCTTGTCCATGCCGTGGTGATCCCAAAAGCGATGGTCCTCGGTGGCCAATATGGCTTGCAGGAAGGCGATGGACACCTGCTCCAGGGGCACATAGTCCCGGCCGCCAATCTGCAGCACACGTTGCCCGTTGGCGGCGTAAATCTCGGTCGGCGGGGTCTCGATGATGCGCCGCAGCGGTTCGGGCACGCTGGGCAGGTCGCGCACAGTAACGAAAAAGAGCACCACCAGGACCAACACCAAGCAGGCGGCAGCGGCCACGAAAAAGGCCGCCACCCCCGCCGCGCCGCGCAAAAGCATCACCATTCGCCCCATCATGGTCGCCCTCCCTCCGTCCAGCGCCGGGAAGCGTCGGAGGGGGCCTCCAGCATCTGCTGCAAGCGGCGCACATCCTCGCGCACCCCCTGCATCAAAATCACCCGGGGGCCGTCCAGCCCCTCCACCTCGAATCCCAGATCGACGGCATCGCCGTAAGCGCCCGAGGAGATGGCGACACGGCGAATGCGGCCGCTGACGCCCAGCAAGTCCCGGGGGTGTGAAATGATCCGCTGCTGGACCTGTTCGGGCAAGGTGTTGAGGGTCTTGAAAAAGCGGTCCGCCGGATAGATGTGCAGGGAGAAGTCCAACAATTGGTCCAGGCCGGTCTGAATGGCCACCTCACCCCGCTCGATGTGCCCCAACAGCAAAGGGCCCACATTGAGTCGGTGCAGCACCTGGTTCTGGGCGTCCAACAAATAGATGGTCAACGCGCCGTCCTGCCGTTCCAGAAAGGTGCGCTGCCACTGCCCCTCCGCGTTGTAGGCCAGCAGGGTGAAGGGCGAAAGAATCTCCTGGGACAGCACCGGCGGCAACTTCAGGTAAAGGTCGGCAAAATGATCGGCGGAAATCATGGCCCCCGTGTCCTCGGCGATGGTGGCCACCACTTCGGCCAGGGAACCGGCCTGACGCGCCTCGCGTTGCAGGTTTTGCCGCTGATTGGCGAACTGCGCCAGGGCTTGACGGGCCTGATCGGCTTGACGCCCTTGGTCCCAGATGGCGCCGTAGCGCGGACGCTGGGGATTGGTGGTGGCCAAATAGTACCCGGCCATCCGCTCGAGCCAGTCCAAACGCAACTCGGTCGTCATCAATCCCACCACGAGCAATCCCAACAGCAAGGGACGCGGCGAGAGCAAGCGGCGCAGCCAGGCTGTGATGGATGTGGGCGCGTACCAGGGCATCATTGCAGCGGAAGGTCCAACCGTTTCGAGTTCACTACTGTTCCATCGCCCCTTTGGCGCCACGAAAAATGGTGCCAGCAACAAGGGCCGGACGGCAAGAATTCATATGTGTATAGACCAAATCCTCAATCAGGTCAAAGAATGGAAAGTTTAA
>NZ_JALJRB010000015.1 GCF_022968795.1 Desulfatitalea alkaliphila | reverse complement strand
AAGGGAAATAAATGAATTGTAATCAGCAGCAGCATCTAATAATCAATGCAAAAAAATCAGGCCTTGATAAGTTTGTCAAACAAAGCGTTCCTTTGCGATTTGGTAAATATTCAGAAATCAAAACTTCAGATTTTGAGTTTTGCTTTAATCTAAACGGTGAAATCAAATCTATTCGAGGAATTAAGCCTGACTGGCCTCATCCGGCCGAGCACTTTAAGCGGACAACCGGAAATGATTGGATCTATTATACTGTGGGTGATAAGAGCAGCGATGATGGAATTATTTCCTGGATGGGGGAATATTATCTGCCTTGTTTGCCCTATTCCAGCAACCCGGTATGGGAAATTAACTATTTTTCCAATCCCACGGTTATGAGTGCATTGGCAGAATGGTCTCAATTGTTTGCCGACTTGTATATGGCAGATTCAAATGGATCGTACCCTCATGCAAAGGATCTTATAAAACGGATACTGGTGGCCAACGATGATCAGATGCTTTATGAACGTTCCCAGCAGTTGGACAAGATTATTGGCGGCAAGGTTACAGTACTTCCGCCCGATACCCGGCACGTAGATTATGACGTCATCCCTTTGACCATTGCAGATGGATGCCTTTATCATTGCAAATTTTGCTGTGTAAAAACAAAACAAAAATTTCAAGTAAGATCAAAAGAAAATATCTATGAACAGCTTAGAAATTTAAAAAATCATTTTGGTGACGATTTAGTCAATTATCATGCCCTGTTTCTTGCCAATCATGACGCCCTTGCCGCAGGTGACAATTTAATCTGCTTTGCTGCAGAAGAGGCCTATCAGGCATTTGGATTTAGACAGCGTATGGATCAAAAACCGTTTTTGTATCTCTTTGGCAGTGTTGGATCGTTCTTAGAGGCGGGACTACCATTATTCGATCATTTGAATCGATTGCCCTTTTACGCTTATGTCAATATTGGATTTGAATCCATTGATTCAGAGACGCTCTCCCTGATCGGTAAGCCGATTACTCCTGCTCAGGTACAAGAAGCCTTTGGGAAAATGTTAGAAATCAACGCGACTTTCGAACAAATAGAAGTCACTGGGAATTTCGTTGCTGGAGACAATTTGCCATCCAGGCATGAAGGCTCCTTGACGGATCTTTTAAAACATGCCGATTCAAAAAAGCAATCAAAGGGGGCAGTGTACATATCACCGCTAAAGGATAGTCCCCGCAAGAGAGAGCTTCTGCCACGATTTTTCAAAATAAAGGAGGAAAGCCGCCTGCCCGTATTTGTTTATCTGATCCAACGATTGTGACGCTTTATCATCCCAGTTAGATATGCAAGGGAAGGATGGGATAAGGCCTTTAAAGGGATGCGGAAAAAAGGCGATGATGCGCCCCTGATCGATGATATTGATGTTTCAAATTCATGGGACGAGGAAGAATGGCAGTGGTAATAAATCGTTTTGACTTTTACTTAGTAAGTCTCGATCCGACTGTTTGGTCTGAAATTCAGAAAACCAGACCTTGTTTAATTATCTCACCGGATGAAATGAACAAGTATATTCGAACCGTCATAATTGCTCCCATGACATCTACCAGCAAAGATTATCCAACACGAGTTTCATGCACTTTCAGAAAGAAACATGGCCATATCGTATTGGATCAGATTCGAACAATAGATAAAGAACACTTGATTAGAAAGCTTGGAACGATTGATTCAAAGGCTCAGTTGGAAGTCGTTTCAGTGTTGCAGAAGTTGTACGCATTCTAATGGCGCCCAACAAAGGCGTGCTTTCGGACTCGCTTTACTCGTCGCAGACGCCGAGCGTTGTGGGTATGAAATCTATGAATAACTTTCTTGGAATATGCCTTAAAGGTCTTCTTTTGTTTATACGTATTGCTTTTTATCCGATCAGAATACTTTGTAATGCAATTTATGGATATCATAGACCCTATATTGTCGGATACGCATGGTATTCAAAAGAAGAGTATCAAAAATTAATCGACGACTCTGATGATCGATTAGATGGAATTGTTCCAACTTACGATTTGTGGAAAAAGAAAGCCGATAAGGCCATATATCAATATCAAAATAGAGGTTGGATCGTTATTAAGGTGGCTGTTGAAATAGAGGAGTTAAAAGCGTGGCTGCACAATAACGAACTTCTAAATATCGGCGAAAATCGTCAAAGATACGTAAATCATAGGATGCGTGAATTTTTAGAGAACGCTATTATATGAAGGACGTACAACCACTGGCTCCATCACAGGGGTTGGGGCCAAAAAAGGGGCTCTCATCCGTGAGCCAGAGTTTGTGTGTTTCATCGAGCAACTCCGACAGGTCATCATTTGCCCCTTTGCAATGGTGCCAATATTGATGCTATGAGGCCATGACAAAAATCGATGATCTTCTATTGATTGTGTGGCATCCGGAAGCTTGTAGCGGATGGGGGATTGGACATTAGCAAAACCAATGAACCAATTCCCGATCCAATATCTGGCAACCATTTCAGCGATCAATCCATGGTTCGGGTGCCTCCGGAGGCACATCGAAAATTGGCCATCCAGGCTGCTGAATCCGGCGTAAGTCTCCATCGTAGTGCCGGCGCCAAATCGAGCCGATAAATGGATCTGTACACAGCATTGCCTTTTACTCGGTCGGCAGCACAGAATGTTATGCGATAATGAAAGATATCGCTTCCACTCGAAAGGAGACGAATCTTTATGGCAACACGAGAATTGCATGGTGTCAAAATAGAGTGTGTCCAGGGAAATATTGAGGGACAACCGGACATGGAGGCCATTGTAAATGCGGCCAACGCCGAGCTGCGGATCGGAGGTGGGGTTGCAGGCGCTATCCATAGGGCCGCAGGACCGGGTTTAGAAGCGGAGTGCAGGCCGCTTGCACCCATTCGACCAGGGGAGGCGGTTATAACCGGCGCGCATCATCTTCCGAACCGATATGTTATTCACTGCCTTGGGCCCGTCTACGGCATGGATAAGCCTTCTGATCGATTGCTGGCCTCTTGTTATCGCAATGCCCTGCAATTGTCGGAGGACAATGGCATCGGGTCCATCGCCTTTCCTGCGATATCCACAGGCGTTTTCGGCTATCCACTGGAACCGGCTGCGCGGGTTGCTCTGGGCACAATCTTCGAGATGCTGCCCATGCTTTCGACCGTTCATCATATTCGTATTGTTTTATTTAATAGCGCTGACATACAAGTATACGAGCAAGTCCTGAACGAATTCTCGGGGAAGTGATTTTTCGATGAGATCGAAGCGTTCGGTTGGCGCGGACAAGACATCAAGTTCGGCAAGGCTGAAGAAAACAGGCAGAGGTGAAAACACTCAGGGTGAAACAGCGGCTGATGGTCAAGGGTTGAAAGTGCTGAAAACAGCGGTGGGCCAAGCTTTTTTTCAGCGGACGCGTTTCACTCGTCCCTGCGAATATTGTTTTGATGCCTACCCAAGGAGCGTCCCGACGCGCCACGCAGGTTGCTTTGGCAGCCGTGCCGCGCCAGGCTGTCTTTGTGCTGAAGGAGACATCTGAAGATGAAACCGGAACCAAACCGTTATTCCTGGTCTTGCATATTATTAGGACTGTTGTTGCTAACGGGATGCGCCGTACCGCAACGGTTCTGGCCGCAGAAGGACATGGTGGGTGTTGATTTGGACGCCATTCCCGGCGAGCGTATTGTGCTCATCGTGTCGCGCGACACGGAATATAAGCGACTGCTCGTTGCAGAGCTTCAGAAACTGCTCGCGAGTGAGCAGATCCCGCACCATACGATGGGCATCCAACAGCTGGAAGAGATCGACACTGCGGGCTACTCTGCGGTGGTTGTGATCAACACGTGTCTGGCATGGGGTCTTGATCACGACGTTCGAACCTTCCTTGACCGCCAACAGACGACTGCCAACATCATCCTTCTGACGACTTCCGGCGAAGGATCCTGGCTTCCGGACATGCGCGAACATGATTTTGATGCGATGTCGGGTGCATCAGTGAAGGCGAATGTCGAGAATGTGGCTCAAGAACTCATGGCAAGGGTTCAGACCAAACTGGAACGTGCGGCGTCGACATCCAAGGGGCCTTTGCAATGAAGCAAATCGGTTTTACCGGTGGTATCGGCCCGGAATGAATCGTTGACGATTGAAATGGCGAGCGCAAGCACAGCTTTCATTGCCCTGGCGGCGCCTTGCTGGGGCTTATCGGGCGGAATCGGCGGTATCCTCATGGCCGGTGGTTGGGATGCCTTCGTGGTGTCCTTCTACCGGGGTGCCATCGGACTGCTGTTCGTGCTCGTTTGGCTACTGCTGCGGCCGCGGGGCAGCGGGCTGGCGAATCGCCGGTTATGGTTCTGGTCGGCGATTGCCGGCATCGGCGTGGCCGGCAATTTCGCGTTCTATTTCGTCAGCATTGCGCAGGGAAGCCTGGCGGTTGCGGTTACGTTGATGTACTGCGCCCCGGTGTTCGTGTATCTCGTGTCATTCGCACTGAAGCTTGAACGCCCCACCGCGTTGAAGTGGGTTGCCATCGCGGTGGTGATGGTGGGTATCGTGTTGCTGACACAAATTTACGACATCGGTGCGAGCGGCGTCACGCCGATCGGGGTGGGCGCCGGCCTGCTATCCGGGCTGTCCTACGCGATATTCATTTTCGGCTTTAAATATGCGGCGCCGCACGGCAGCCCGCAGGCCATTCTCTCAATCGCGTTCGTGGTACTGGCCATGATCCTTGTCCGGTCCGGCGACGCCGATCAGACGGTTGCCGCCTTGAGTACGCCGGATAGGCCGCTGTTCGCTGCAATAGGGGTGCTCGGCGCCGGTTTGTCGTTCGTTCTCTATGTTATCGGCCTGAATCATACGGCCCCGGCCGTGGCCGCCATCGTGGCAATGGTCGAACCGGTTACCGCGTCGCTGTTCGGTGTCGTGGTGTTGAACGAAAAGCTGGTTGGCCCGCAAATCGTGGGTATGGGGCTGGTATTGGTCACCGTAACGGCGATGAGCGTCTATTCGCGCTCCGGCCGGCCGCCTGCCGAATTCAGCAAGGGCTGATTTGCATTCTGATTTAAAATCCACCGTCAAGGTTTCTGCTTGGGGCGGATCGGGTGCCCTTCGATTTTGAGGACGACCGTCGCGAAAAAATCCGCTGGGAACAAACCGCGCGGTCGGCCACGGCCTTCATACGGTAAAATTGCGTTGCGCCTGCAAGCCGCCGCGCTGGAAAAAAACGGCATCCCTGCGGCTCAAGAAATCGGAAGTTTTCCCGATATCATCGATTGATTCGAATAATCGTGCGAATGCCGTCCGATGCCGGTCCAATATGAAGAGTGTGCGCTATGCCGCGAAAAATCAGTCGCTTGTCGTTTGTCATATTCTTGTTTTGTGCAATTGCCGCCTGTGGTGGGGGCAACGCTCCCGGGACGTCATCGCGCTGGAGCGCCTGCCCCGCGTATTTGGATGCCGGCCCGGGCCTCGAATGCCGCACGCTTGCCATGCCGCTGAATCACCAAGATGCCGAGGGCGCGTCGATCGACGTGCTGGTGATGCGCGCCAGGGGAGCGGGGGAGATCAAAAAGGGTCAAATCTGGTTTTTGATGGGTGGGCCGGGCGAAAGCATCGCGAGCTATGCCTATCCCCTGGAAGTCTGGGCGCAGCGCCATACCGAGTGGGACTACTATGCCGTTGAACACCGGGGTGCCGGGGCATCGAGCCCTTTGACCTGCCCCGGGTCGGCGGACGGGTCGGCCGAATGTGCGGCCGATCTGCTCTCGCAATGGGGGGAGGCCGGTCTGGCGATGTTCAACCCGACCCAGGCGGCGCACGATGTGGCGGCCTGGATGCACCGCGTGGGCGGCGAAGGCCGGCGCTTTCTCTACGGCGTCTCCTACGGCACTTATCTGGCGCAGCGATTCGCTTTCCTCTACCCGGACATGCTCGACGGCCTCATTCTCGACGGGGTCGTGCCGGCCGGTCCGGATAACGGGTTGTATCCCATCGATGTGTACGATCAGAATGCCAACCATCTGGTGCTCGATATCCTGCAGCGCTGCGATGCCGATCCCACCTGCGGCGGGCGCATGCAGACATATGGCGCCGACAGCCTGGCGGTACTCGATGACACCTATGCCCGAATCGACGGCGCCGGACTATGCGCGGACCTGAACCCCCTGATCAGCCGGGCCGCCCTGCGGCAGAAGCTGGCCGAGCTGGGCCGCAACTGGTGGGGCCGGATGGTGCTGCCGGCCCTGCTTTACCGCATCAACCGCTGCAGTGCAGATGACGTGGAGATCATCAAAGCCCTTTTCGCTGAAGAGGATGAGCCGGAGGAAGCGGAGGTGTACCCCTTGTTCAGCTACAATCTGGACACCCACATCATCACTTCCGAACTGATCGGCGGGCTGTCCCTGGACCAGGCGCAGGCGTTTTCCGATATCGCCTACGCAAGTCCGGATGAAACGCTGGACCAGTACATCGCCCGCGACCGGATCGGCTGGCCGATCTATCCCCTCGATGCCGCCACCCATCAGTGGCCGGCCACCGACAGCCCCATGCTGCTGCTCAACGGGGACATGGATCCCCAAACCCCGGTCCAATTCGCCCGCTTCGCCAAAAGCCACTACCCGGGCGACAGGCAGTACCTGGTCGAATTGCCCACCGCCAACCACGGCACCCTGATGATGACCTTGCTGCAGGGTATCGACGTCAATGCTGTGGACACCTGCGCCGGCAGGCTTCTGTTCGATTTTGTGGCCGATCCGGACACGCCGCCCGACACCGGGTGCACGGATTTGATGATCCGGCCCGATTTTTCCGGGGCCTCCGATCAGGCCCGGGAGGCGGCCAGGCGCTTCTTTCGCACCACCAGCGTTTGGGATTGACGAGAATGTCGCTTGCGCAGACAATATCCCCATCGTAAACGGATCAGGGTGCTTTTATGAAGTTCGTCTATGGATTCTTGGCAGTGCTGGGTTTTGGCCTGTTCGCGCTGTTGGCGCTGCGCCTGTGGGACGGCCGGGCGGAGAGAATGGAATGGTCCCGATTGACCGCCTTGCAGCCGGCGAACCCACCCGTATATGAACCCTCCATGGTGGCCGATTTGCCCGAACCGGCACGGCGCTTTTTCAATTTTGTCATTGCGCCCGGTACACCCTTGTGGACAGTGGCCGAAATCGATATGGGGGGGAAGTTCAGCTTGGGTTCGCGGGAGAACCCAAACTATCAACGGATGGACGCAAAGCAGATTCTCGCGGCGCCGGCGGGTTTTGTCTGGAAACTTCGTTTGCCGGGGGTCGTGCCCGTTTCCGGCTCTGATTCCGGTCGGTGGACCCGATTCCGTATTTTCGGCCTGCTGCCTGTTGCCCGGATGGGAGGCGATGCGGACCACGCCCGATCCGCATATGGTCGGTATGTCGCGGAGGCCGTGTTCTGGACCCCTGCGGCTTTGCTTCCCGGGCCGGGCATTGTTTGGGAGGCGGTGGATGAACACACGGCTCGCGTCACCGTGAGTCACATGGGGTTTGCACAGGCTGTGGATCTGAAGGTCGACGGTGATGGGCGCCCCATCGAGGTGCACTTCATGCGCTGGAGCGATGCAAATCCTGACAAAACGCATCGGCTGCAACCATTCGGTGGGCAATTGTCCGATTTCCGCGAAGTGCAAGGCTTTCGCCTTCCTTTCCGGGTGGCGGCGGGCAACATGTTCGGTACGGCAGACCACTTCGTCTTTTTCAAAGCCGAGGTCCAATCCATTCGCTTTCCTTAGCGCTACCCCATTGCGATAATTTCAGTGCTCCCTTCCGATACAATGAAGTTGTCCGGGGCTGTCCCCGCTTCTGTTTACTTGTGGACGACCCATCCCTATTTTCAGCCATGAAGAAGGTCATCGGGGATGACGGATTGATGAACGCTTTGCTTGCTGTTTGACCCCGGCGGCGCTGCGGTCCGCGGCAGGCGCCGATCGAAAAGGTGGAGAACGCCGATGCCTACCCTGGAAAAGATCGAGCAGACGTCGCGCCGGATCGACGATCACATCTTTCGAACGCCGCTGGTCTATTCGCCGACGCTCAGTTCGCAGTTCGATGCCCATATTTACCTGAAGCTCGAGAATCTTCAAAAAACAGGATCGTTCAAAATCAGAGGCGCGGCCGCCAAGCTGGTCCGGGGCTGCATGCAGAACACCATTTCAGCCAAAGGCGTGGTTACCGCCTCTGCCGGCAATCATGCCCAGGGCGTCGCCCTGGCGGCCCGGGAGGCAGGTCTGCCCGCCACCGTCGTCATGCCGCAGTGGTCATCGATCAGCAAGCGGGAGGCCACGCGCGGGTACGGCGGCAATATCATCATCAACGGCGCCACCCTGGAAGAGAGTGTCGCCAGGGCACGGGAAATAGCAAAGGAGGGGATGACCTTCATTCACCCCTTCGATGATGAGGACATCATCTGCGGCCAGGGGACCATCGGCCTGGAAATTCTTTCCGTTCTGCCGGATGTGGAGACAATCATCGTTCCGGTGGGCGGCGGTGGACTCATTGCGGGCATCGGCAGTGTCATCAAAGCGACGAACCCGCGGATACGGGTGATCGGTGTCGAAGCAGCAGCCTGTCCCTCTGCCCGGATGGCGCTGCGTGCCGGGAAGTGTGTGTCGGTTCCAGCGGAGCCCTCCCTTGCGGACGGCATCAGCGTGAAGCAGTTGGGTGAGATTCCGTTCCGGATGATTCGCAAGACGGTCGATGAACTGGTAACGGTGCAGGAGGCGGATATCGCCGCTTCGATGCAGATTCTGCTGGATCGCAAAAAGTTGCTGGCGGAGGGTGCCGGCGCGGCGCCCCTGGCTGCGCTGCTGAATGGCAGCGTCCGACACCGCCGTGACGAAAAAATCGTGCTCCTGGTTTCCGGCGGCAATGTGGACATCCCCCTTTTGGGCCGCATCATGCGGATCCGTTTGACCTTGAGTGACAGGCCCGGGGTATTGGCCCGTCTGCTGAACAAGGTGGCGGCCCTGGAAGCCAACATCTTGCACATCTATCATGATAGAAGCGCGCAGCGCAGCGCCATCGACGAAACCCGGGTCGAGTTGGAGCTGGAAACCCGCAACGATGCGCATATCCGTGAAATCGAAAATGCGCTCAAGGCGGACGGATATGCCATGGAGCCCACGGACTGCTCCGGACAGGGTGCCGGACCCACCGACCCCCCTGTCCGGGTTTGATCGGGAGGCCTATGCACCAAAAGTTCAGCGGCCGGCCGGAAAAAATTCTGGCTTTGGATATGGACGGCAACAATCCCTGATATCATCGATCAGAAGGATTCGTGTTCGCTGATCCGCATCGGGCGCAGGGTAAGCAGCAGCGCCCATGCGAAGAGGGCCACAAGGGTGACGATCCGGAACGCGAGCGCGTAGTTGCCGCTGATGTCGAACAAATATCCGGCCAGCAGGGGTCCGGTTGCCCCGCCGAGGGTGCCGAAAAAGACGACAACACCAAAAAGCGTGCCGTGGAAACGAATGCCGAACCACTCGGCCACCAGGGGGCTGATGGCGGTAAAACAACCGCCGTGGGCCAAACCATACAAAGCGCCAAAAAGATAGAGCATCCAGAGCTGGTGGGCGAACTGCAACCACACGAGATCGACCAATAGTAAAAAGAAACAGAAGCTCATGACGGGTTTGCTGCCCCTTCGATCGATGATCAGGCCGCAGACGAAACGCCCCAGCATGCTCACCGCACCGATGGTGGAAAGAATGCCGGCGGCTTGAATATGGGGGATGCCGACATCGCGGGCATAAGGGACGATGTGCAGCATGATAATCATCAGGCAGAAGACGAGGAACATATTGAGCATGCAGATGGTCCACAATTGGACCGTTCTGAATACTTGGGACAAGGAGAGCCCGGGGTCTGTTGCCGTGAGAGCCCTGTCGGCGGTCACCGGTCGGCTTGTCAATCCCGATGCGCCAGGATCACGGCGCAGCAATTGGGCCATGAGCAGCAAAATTAATGTAACACCAATACCGATGATCGCTATGGCCCACCGCCAGCCGTAAAGCAGGATCAGGGCGCCGGCGAGCAGCGGGATGAAAAATTGTCCGGCGCCGGTGCCCACCTTGACAATACCGGTCATGAATCCCCGCCGATGGGTGAACCAGCGGGCGATGGTGGTTAGCGCAATGACATCGATGGCGCTGAGACCCATTCCGAAGATGATGCCGAAAAAAAGGTAGAGTTCCCAGAGGGTGGTCACCCGGGCCATCAGGAGACAACCCAGCCCCAGCAGCAGTGCCGCGACCGACATGAGCCGGCGCGGCCCGAAACGGTCGTTCAAGCGGCCGACCATCATGCCAAAGAGACCCATGCTGAGAAAGGCGGTCGAAGATGCCCCGGAGATTGCGGCCCGGGACCAGCCGAACGCCTCCATCAGTGGGTTGAAGAAAACGCCGAAGGCAATATAGGTGCCTATCCCTAACGCCTGGATGCTGAAACAGAGGGCCGTAATCAGGTAGGCATAGGCGGGTTGCCGGGAAGATGGATTGGGCATGGTTTTCCTTGTTGGATCGGATGTGTTCACGCGATATGTCGCCGGGCGCCTGTGCGCGGCTTTTTGAGCTCCTTCCAAAAAGCCTGCGTCGATCAGAAATATGTGCGCTGGACGAAATATGGCCAATTTCTCATTGGATTTCAATATGGATACGCCATCCGGTCCGGTTCTCTCTTCAGGGCCGGTATTGCCGGTTTCAGGCCGGATGGATCAGCCCGACCCCACCTGGAGCCATAAGATGTAGGTCAGGGCGGAGGCCAGGGTGCTGATGGAGATGGTGGCGGAGGCCAGGTTGCTGTTGCCTTGCATCTCCTTGGCCATGATGTAGGTGATGGTGGCGGTGGGCGAGGCCAGCAGGATCAGCGCCGGCAATGTTTGCGTTGGTGGCAGGCCGAAGATCTGAAACAGCAGCCAGCCCGATGCGGGCATCAAAAGCACTTTGACGGCGGTGGCGCCGATGGCTTGCGGGAGGTGGGCGCGCATGTGGTCGAACGAGAGGGAGGCGCCGATGACCAGCAAGGCCAGGGGCAGGGCCATGCCGCTGAGGATGGCCAGTGTGCGTGCGACCACCAGCGGCAGCGGGAGGGCGAGCAGCGAAAAGAGCATGCCGGCCAGCACGGAGACGATCACCGGATTGGTCAAGAGTTGGCGCAACAGCAGCAAATGTTTGCCTTTGCGCGGTGTGCTGCGGGCCGGCGCGTGGGCTTGCAGGGCGACGATGGAAAGGGTGTTTTGCAGTATCATCAAAAAGCCGGCGATGACGCTGGCATGGGCCAGGCCCTCGCTGCCCAGATAGTAGAAGGCGACCGCCAGACCGATGTAGCCCAGGTTGCCGTGACCGGATACCTGGATGAAGGTGCCGGCGGAGGATCGGGGGATGCGGCTGACGCTGCAGATCAGCCAGGCGACGGCATAGGTGAGGGCCGCGACCGCCAGGGTGAGCAGAATCAAGCCGGGGCGGAGCAATGCGGTGAGGTCCGATTTGACGATGGCCTGAAACATCATGGCGGGGATGGCTACGTAAAATACCAGGCGGTTGGCGGGGGCGACGAAGGCCTCGGGCAGGAAGCCGCGCCGTTGCACGAGCCAACCCACCAGCACCACGATGAAGATGGGAATGATGGTGGTCAGGATGTGCATCGGGAGCTCCGCGGCTTTGGTTCAGGACCGTCGATCGGGCTGGGGTGGTGCGGCTCGCCCGCAAGGGCATCGTTTCGCTGTTGCCGCGGACAGCTCAAGGGTCTTCGTCGGGCGGCGTTTCCGGGTCGGGGACACCCTGCCCGACCCGCAGCAGCCGCAGGGCGAACCCCAGGCTGAGCGCCGCACTGATCAGGATGATGAAGTTGGCGGCGAAAAAGGTCAACACGAAGGAGAACGGATCGGTCAACCGGTACGCGCCGATGAGGACCTGGATGCCCAGGAGGGTGAACAGCAGTCCGATGAGCAGTAAAACACTGTTTTTGAGATAGGCCACGCCGTTGTCCTTTCCCGGCACATGTTCGGGTGCCTATCGGCTTATAACATCTCAGGCGCGGCCCTGAAACAGATAAGTGGTGCCCACTGAATTGAGCACGAACTGCTCGGGCATGGCGGCGGCGAAAGCATCGATGGCCTTCCAGCCGGTGCAATGGGTGGGGACCACCAGCTGCGGGGCGATTTCCTGCATGGCCTGCACCGTTGGTGCGATCAGGTCTTCGCCGGCGCCGCTGAGGTGAAAGCCGCCCAGCACGGCGTGCACCTGGTCGACGCCGGTCACGTTGCGGATGTGGGCGATGGTGTTGATGATACCGGCGTGGGAGCAGCCGCCCAGGATGACCAGGCCCCGGTCTTGAAGGTGAAAGGCGATGGCCTGATCGTCGACGAATTGGTCCTGTTGCCATTTGTCTTCGTGTTTGGCTTCCAGACTGGGCGTCCCTTTCTCGAAGGGGGTGGTGCGGGCCACTTGGCCGCAGACCAGGATGTGGCCATCGGCCATGGTGGAGGGCCCCTGGCGTTTGTCGAGGACGGCGCCGGCGGCGCTCAGGGAGGCCTCGGTCAAGGTGGGCATGGGCACCTGCATGCCGGGGCCGAGGTTGAGCCGCCGCTCGACGAAGGCGTCAGGGTGCACCACCAGGGGCATCTTGCGCTCCTGGCGTCGCAGAAAGGCGTCCAGGCCGCCGAAGTGGTCGAAGTGACCGTGGCTTAAAACGATGGCGCCCACATCTTCGATGCGCTGCTGCACCACGTCCAATTGAGCGGCGATGCTGATGGGCAGCAGGGCGGCGTTGTGGCTCAGGCAGGTGCCGGAGATGCCGGCGTCCATCAGCAGGGTGTGGCGCCCATTGGCGGTGTGGACGGTGACCAGATAGGAGAGACCGTGCTCGGCCATTGGGGCGTTGGGCGGCGTGGTGCGCATCCGTTTGACGGTTTCGGTGTCGGGCAGCAGGAGGTCGGTGTAGTTGTCCACCAGGAAGGTGACTTCGGCTTTGCGGACTTCGGTGAGCTGAACGGTGGTCGCCATGGCGGGTCTCCTTTGATGAAGGATGGCGGCCGGGGATCGTTCCCGGTATTGTGCCGCGAAGGTCGAACAATCCCCGGCCGGTTGCGAATCAGGACAGTTTCTTACCGGCGCCGGGTCCGGGCGCCACGCCGTAGATTTCATCGATTTTCAGGATGACCACCCCCTTGCATTTAAGGGGGTTGCCGGATTGGGTGCTGCGCTCTTCGATCCAGCGGCTGGTCTCCTCGAAACGCGGCCCGGTGGTCTCGATGGTGACGGTGCCCTTGAGCTGATAGCCTTCGTGACCCTCCCAGAAAGTGAGCGCGACGCGCGGATTGCTTTTCATGTTGGCCAGGGTTTTGTTGAGGAACTGATCCGATATGAGGACGGTTTCGGCATCGATGAGCCGCTTGGCCCCTACGGGCACGCCATTGGGCGAACCGTCGTTGGTTGCCGTGCAAAGTACGGCGGCGGGAACTTTCTTGAACAACTCCTGCATGCGTTCGGTCATTTTGGCCATGAAATACTCCTTTGGTGGTCGCGTTGGGCCGGTTTGTACCGGCCGGGTTGAGATGGCGGCAATGGGCGGCAACGCCATCATAGCGACTGCCGCGGTTTTCGTAAACCCGATCGGGGGGATCCGGTCCTGCCGTTGGCTATTCTTGGGCAGTGGTACGGATCGCCGATCTGCCCGGGTGGCCTATTGCCGCATCGTATACAGACAGCAACGGATATGCCAAAAAACGGATGGGTGAGTGGTTGCTGTGAAACGGCGGTGTTCTTCGAGCGGTTCTATGAGGGGGGCTCATGCGAATGGGCGTAACCGGCTTAGTCGCCGCGGTGGCGGTTCGGTTGCTGCGGTTCGGGCAGGACCCACGCGTAGTGAAAAGGATCGGTGGCGGCGCGTAGAGGGTTGCGGATAATCGTGCAATGTGCAATACGATGGTGGTTAATACATTGCAAAATGCATTAATGCAGAAAGAAGGCCGTTATGGCGCGCGACAAGGCCGCCCAGCAGCGAGACGTGATCCTGGACGCCCTCAACGAAGGGGTGTTCACGGTGGATATGGATTGGCGCATAACGGCCTTCAATCGTGCCGCAGAGCGCATTACGGGTGTGTCCCGTGGCGAGGCAATGGGCAAAGCCTGCTGTGACGTGTTCCATGCCAGCATTTGTGAGAATGCGTGTGCCTTGCGGCGCACATTCGATACGGAACAACCGGTGGTCAATGCCACGGCCCATATCGTAAACAACCAGGGGCACAGGGTGCCGATTCGCATTTCCACTGCCATTTTGCGGGACGGTGCCGGGCGAATGATCGGCGGGGTTGAATCGTTCCAGGACCTGAGCCAGGTGGAGCAGTTGCAGAAGGCCTTGGAACGGCGCTACACCTTCGAGGACATCGTCGGCCAGGGCAGCGCCATGATGCAGTTGTTCAAAGTGTTGCCGCGCATTGCCGACAGCGGCAGCACGGTGCTCATCGAAGGGGCCAGCGGCACCGGCAAGGAGTTGGTCGCCAGGGCGATCCACAACTTGTCGCCGCGCCGGGAGAAACGATTCGTGGCGGTCAACTGTGCTGCCTTGCCCGATGCCCTGCTGGAGAGCGAGTTGTTCGGTCACAAGGCCGGCGCATTTACCGACGCCCGGCGCGATCGGGTGGGCCGGTTCGAGCGCGCCGATGGGGGCACCATCCTGCTCGATGAGATCGGCGATATTTCGCCGGCCATGCAGATGCGACTGTTGCGGGTTTTGCAGGAGCGCCAGGTGGAGCCGCTGGGCGCTGCCCGGGCCATACCGGTGGACATCCGCGTGCTGGCGGCCACCAACAAGGATCTTGCCAATTTGGTACGCGAGGGGCGCTTCCGCGAAGACCTTTATTACCGCATTCGCGTGGTGCACATGGTGTTGCCGCCGCTTAAGGAACGGCGCGAGGACATTCCACTGCTGATCGATCACTTCATCAACAAATTCAATCGATTGCAGAACAAGGACATCGCCGGAGTAGCCCCCGAGGTGGCGGCGCGCTTGATGGCCCATGGATTTCCGGGCAATGTGCGCGAGCTGGAGAACATCATCGAGCAGGCGTTCGTCCTTTGCCGCGGGGGTTTGATTGAGCCGCACCATCTGCCGCCCGAATTTCAGGATGCAGGCGGCGCCGCCGGCCGGGGGTTCGGCGTGCGCAATTTGCAGGCCATGGAGCGCCGTTTCATCAGCGACGCCCTGGCCGCCCATAGCGGCAATCGCAAGATGGCCGCGGCGGAACTGGGCATCGATGTGGCTACCCTCTACCGCAAAATCAAGGCCCATGGCATTGTCGTGCCGGACCGCGACGGGCGTGGGCGGCGACGATAATCATGCATTGTGCACGGATGTGGTAGGTGGCCGGCACCATTTTCCCGGCCCCGATGGGACGCGGCCATCGACCGGGTGCTGCGGCAGCCGCACTCTGTGCGTCTTTGCGATACGATGGCGGCCTGTCGATAATTAAATAAAATCAGCTGTTCGGCAGGGATTGTCATGGCCGGCCGGCCAATCCCGGCAATTCTTTTTCATCCTCCCTTTCATTGTCTTTACCCCCCTTCTTTCGGTTGGCACATTGAATGCTAAACACCATGGACAGGTACAGGTGGCTTGATGTGTTGCAACAACCACCGCCCGGTGTCGCCGCCTTTGGCCTGCGTCTGACGCGGCCGGGGCAAAGCGTTTCCGGCACCGCCGGTTCAACCATCACTGTTTGTTTTATGTCGATTTCAACCAAGGAGGGTGTTTGCCTATGGCCGAGCAACCAATCAAACTGGGTGCGGAACGTAAAACCACGTTCCTGGAGAAGGTGAAGGAGCTGCTGCCCGAAGGTGGCAACCTGAACCTGTGTCTGACATGCGGGGCCTGTTCCTCGGGGTGTCCGGCGACGGGGCTGGAGAACATGGATCCGCGCAAATTCCTGCGTATGGCGGCGCTAGGGATGGATGAGGAGATCAGAAAGAGCGAATGGGTCTGGATGTGCTCCATGTGCCAACGCTGCATCTATGTATGCCCCATGCAGATCAACATTCCCCAACTGGTGTACAACGCCCGGGCATTGTGGCCCCGGGAGGAGCGGCCCAAGGGGATTTTGGGCTCCTGCGACATGGCCTTGCGCAACGACAGCTGCAGCGCCATGGGCACCTCGCCCGAGGATTTCGAGTTCGTGGTGCAGGATGTGTTGGATGAGTATCGCGAGGCCCAACCGGAATTCGCCGATATGGAAGCGCCCATCGACAAGCAGGGAGCGGAATTCTTTCTCAACCAGAACTCCCGCGAACCGGTGACCGAACCGGATGAAATGGTGCCCCTGTGGAAGATCCTGCATTTGGCCGGCGCCGACTGGACTTATGGTTCGAAGGGTTGGGGGGGCGAGAACTACTGTATGTTCCTGGCAGACGACGATGCCTGGAAACACCTGACCACCACCACCGTCAAGCAGGCCGACGATTTGGGGTGTCCCATTTATCTCAACACGGAGTGAGGGCACGTAACCTTCTCAGTCCTGTATGGACTGAAAAAGTTCAATATTGAACACAAGTGCGAAGTGAAAAATATCTACGAATATTATGCCAAGTGGATCCGGGAAGGCAAACTGAAAGTCAATTCCGACTGGAACAAGGATTTGAAGGTCAAGTTCACCGTCCAGGATCCATGCCAGATCGTACGTAAGAGCTATGGCGATCCCATTGCCGAAGACCTGCGCTATGTGGTCAAGGCGGTGGTCGGCGAGGAGAATTTCATCGACATGACACCCAATCGCTCCAACAACTTCTGCTGTGGCGGTGGCGGTGGGTTTCTGCAATCCGGCTACAAAGAGCAACGGCTCGAATACGGTCGTTTGAAGGATGAGCAGATCCAGGTCACCGGCGCCGATTATTGCATCGCGGGTTGCCACAACTGCCACGCGCAGATTCATGAGTTGAGCGAGCATTACGGCGGGGGTTACGGCGTGGTCCATTTGTGGACGCTGATCTGCCTCTCCTTGGGTATTCTGGGCCCCAACGAGAGGGAGTACCTGCATGACGATCTGAAAGAGGTCAACGTATTCCATCCCGAATCGGCGATGTAGAACAAGGGCGTCCGTTCCCGACCGGGAGCGGACGCCCTAAGGTATTCAACTCAGGGAGGGAGGGCGTATTATGGAACTACTCACCCTCGATGAATTGAAAAGAAAACGGGAAGCAGATCTGGTCGGCTCTGTGCAAGCGATCGGGGCGCACCGGGAAACCTATCGGGAGATCAAACGGCTTGTCGGCCGCATCAACAACGGGCCGGTGGATGTGGGCGAGTACCACAGCACCGCCAGTCGGCTGGGGACCATGCTGATCGACATGACCAGGGGAATCGACAACACCATTTTCCACTACTTCGCCGACAACATCGATCCGGGTCGAGCCGGCGATGTGCGCTGTTTTCGCCTGGAATGCCTGGAGCTGGCCGATCAGATTCGGCAGTTGGACCAGTGGCGCACCGGCCGGCACCGCCTCAGGAGAATCAAATAACCGGATGACGCTCATTTTGACGCCCCGTGACCGAGGGCCTGCGGTGGGAATGGACCAGGTGCCATGAAAGCGGCCTTTGCCATCTGGAATGATCGAATCGCGCCGTTGTTCGATACCTCCCACCACGCCCAGGTGGTGGAAGTGGTTTCCGGGCGTATTATTTGCCAGCGGCGTGAGTGTTTTGAGGATCAAACGGCGGTGGGCAAGGTGTTCTGCCTGGTGGAGTGGGGGGTTGGCACTTTGATTTGCGGTGCGATATCGCGTCCTTTGCAAGCCATCGTCACGGCCCATGGCATCCAGGTGGTTGCCTTTGTGGCCGGTGATCTGCAGGATGTGACCCGGGCCTGGCTGGAGGGCCGCGTTATGGAAGCCGGCTATGCCATGCCCGGACATGGCAATCGTTGCGCCGGGAGGCAGTACACCGCCGACCCTGCCGCGGTGCACACACTTTCAAGGGGAGGTGGCGGCGATGAACGGTAAAGGTGGTGGTGGCCGCTCGGGTGGCGGCCGTGGACAAAAAGGTTCCGGACAGGCCAGCGGCGCCGGTCGCGGACGCGGCGGAGGTGGATTTGCCGCCGGCCCCGGTGGTCAGTGCGTTTGCCCTCAGTGTGGCCATGAAACGGCCCATCAGCGCGGGATACCGTGCCCCCAGACCCAATGTCCCCAATGCGGCACAGCCATGGTGCGGAAATAGGCGATGATGCGTCGGCGGACGGGGGGGCGCCAATGGATTTGATATTGACCCTGGACCTGTCCGGACACTGCATCGAGACCGAATTGAAGCGGTTGTACAACCGTGCATTGGCGGCCTGTTTGCGTCCCGGTGGCGACATAACCGTGTCCGAAAACATCGTCGAACTGACGCGTCAAGCTCTCACCCGTTACGATTTCGGGCTGTTGCGCAGCCGCTACACGGCGTTGGCAGGTCATTCAGAGGTCAAGGTCACCCTGGCCGCCGAGCAAGGGGAGCCGGTGCTCCGTATCGATGGCCGCCCTGTCAGTGCTGATGGCCCGGTTCGCAAGAGCTGAGCCGGGCCATTGAAAAGGCATCCGGAAAAACAGCCACATTTATGCCAAAAATGTGACTTATTGACTTGATTTCAGGCAAAGGCGGGGTTATGCTTCATTTAACAAATGAATCCCGTCCGCCGACCAGGGGGGCGGCAAAGCGTCGGAGGCGCAATTTGTGCCGCAGAGCGTCGATGCCGGCGCTGGTGATGGCAACTTCAGGAAAAAGGAAGTAAGGTAGCATGGCAACCGGAATTGTAAAGTGGTTCAACGAGAAGAAGGGGTTTGGGTTCATTGAACAAGAAAATGGGCCGGATGTATTTGTTCATCATTCAGGAATCAAGATGGAGGGTTTCAGAACGTTGAAGGAGGGCGCGCGCGTTTCCTTTGACATCGAACAAGGCCAGAAGGGCCCGGCCGCCGTGAATGTGGTGATGATCTGACTTTTCTTCCCTAAAGGCATCAAACCGTTTCAGGGTTCCCCCACCCGGGGGAACCCTGAAACGACGCTTAACGCCTCTCCGGAGCAGCACAGGCTAAGGAGGGTAGGGCGGTTAACGCCGCACTATTTGAGCTTTCCGAGTAGCGCGCTGGCGATGGTGTTCTTCTGAATCTCCTTGGTCCCCTCGTAAATCTCAGTAATCTTGGCATCCCGATAGAAACGTTCCACCTCGTACTCGGCCATGTATCCGTAACCGCCGAGCAGTTGGATGGCTTCGTCGCACACCTCCACCGCGGTGCGTGCGGCGTACATCTTGGCCATGGAGGTCAGTTTGGGATCGATGCGTCCCTGGTCGAAGTTCCAGGCCGCCTTGTAAGTGAGCAGCCGGGCCGCCTCGACCTTGGTGGCCATGTCGGCCAGTTTGTGCTGGGTGGCCTGAAACTGGGCGATCTTCTTGCCGAACTGTTCCCGCTGCTTGACGTAGGCCAGGGCGCGGTCCAGGCCGCCCTGGGCGGTGCCCAGGGCCTGGGCGGCCACCAGGATCCGGCTTTCATCGAAGAATTCGAGCAATTGGTAAAATCCCCGGTTCTCTTCACCGATCAGGTTGCCGGCCGGCACGCGCACATCCTTGAACACCACTTCGGCGGTGTAAGAGAGGGTGATGCCCATTTTCTTGCCCACATCCTGGTAGGAGACACCGGGATTGTCGGCTTCCACCAAGATGATGCTCAAACCGCGGTGGGGCGGCGAAGCATCGGGGTTGGTTTTGCACAACACATTGTAAAATCCGGCCAGCGGCCCGCTGTTGGTGATGAAGATCTTGGTGCCGTTGATGACCCACTCATCACCGTCACGTACCGCCGTGGTCTCCACGGTGGTGATGTCCGAGCCGTGATCCGCCTCGGTGAAGGCGCCGCAGGAAAGGCACTCGCCTTCGGCCACCTTGGGTAGCCATTTGGCCTTCTGTTCTTCGGTGCCGAAATGGAGAATCATCTCGGTGGCGAAGTCGGCGATCAGCAGGCAGGTGCCCACCGTGCTGTCGCCACGGGCCAGCTCCTCGGCCACCAGGATGTTTTCCATGACGCCCGTGCCTTGCCCGGAGTACTTCTCGGGAAAGTGAATGCCGATAAAGCCCAGCTCGGCGGCTTTTTTCCAGAGCCGTTCAGGGTAGGCATGCCGTTCGATCAGATCGTTGATCTCCTCCTTTTTGAATTCGCCCTTTACGAAGTCCCGGACCGCCTTCTGGATTTGTACTTGTTCCTTGGTGAGTTCAAACTCCATAAATATCCTCCTTATAACGTCGGTTGGTGTGTCGTGGTCATCACCGCCTGCAATGGCGCGGCACCTTACGGTGTTGCACATGGGATCGCATCGCTGGGCGACGTCGATTCAGTATACCAAACCCATAAATAACAGCAATGATTATGCCACAAAAAATTGACATATCATTCAGTGGCTTATTGATCTTTAGGAGATGGTTCCGTCCCATGGTCAAGAAAAAACTGGCATATGGAACGGATTGGGGCTAATCTGCGCCATGGAACAGCAAAATTGAGGTGATGCATGTCTTTCGTTTCCATCGACGAGAACGAGTTTTTCCGCGAATCCACCTTGCGCATCTGCGGCAGCCTGGACATCGAAAAAGCCATGCAGCGTTGCCTGCGGTTCATGGTGCGCCACATCCCGGCCAGCCGGCTCTGTTTTCATATTTACGACCGGGAGATAGGCATCGTTGAAACTGTCGCCATGGCAACGGTGGACCACTGCGAAGCCATGTCCCTGCAGACCCCTTTGTCGGCCGAGGCGCGCCGGCAGGTGGAGGCCCAGCGCGCTTCGCGCATCAAGCGCATGGACCGGATGGGTGATGACCTGGTGGCCGGCCCGGTGGTGCGCCATTTCGCCGCCGAGGACCTGTCCGGGCTGTTGCTCGATTTGGCCCTGGAACGCAATTTCATCGGCACCGTATCGGTGTTCAGCGCACCCGGCCGGCGTTTCAACCAGGACCACGTGCGCTTGCTGTCGCTGCTCAACATGCCTTTTGCCATCGCCCTGGCCAACAGCTTGCGCTACCGGGAGTTGCGCAAGCTGCGGGACATGCTGGCCGACGACAACCGTTACCTGCAAGAAGAATTGCGCCAGATGGCGGGCGAGGAGGTGGTGGGCGCCGGCTTCGGGCTGCGGGAGGTCATGGAGATGGTGCGCCAGGTGGCGCCCCTGGACAGCCCGGTGCTGCTGCTGGGCGAGACAGGGGTGGGCAAGGAGGTGGTGGCCAATGCGATCCACAATCTCTCCCAGCGACGCAACGGCCCCTTCATCCGGGTCAACTGCGGCGCCATACCGGGCACCCTGATGGACAGCGAGCTGTTCGGCCATGAAAAGGGGGCCTTCACCGGTGCGCTGACGCGCAAGCGCGGACGGTTCGAGCGGGCCGACGGCGGCACCATCTTCCTGGACGAGGTCGGCGAACTCTCGCTGGAAGCCCAGGTCCGATTGTTGCGGGTGTTGCAGGCCAGGGAGATCGAACGGGTGGGGGGCAGCGGTCCGGTCCGGGTGGACATTCGCATCATCGCCGCAACGCACCGCAACCTGGAACAGATGCTCGCCGAGGGCCGATTTCGCGAAGACCTCTACTTTCGGCTGCGGGTTTTCCCCATCGCCATCCCGCCCCTGCGGCAGCGCAGCGAGGACATCCCGGCGCTGGTGCAGCATTTCATCCGCAAAAAGGCGCGGGAGATGAAGCGTTCCAGCCTGCCGGCCATCGCGCCGGGGGCCCTGAACCGGCTGGTTCGCTACAGTTGGCCGGGCAACGCCCGGGAGCTGGAAAACGCGGTGGAGCGGGCTTTGATCGTCAGTCGCGGGGCGCCACTGGCGTTCAAGGACATCGATCCGGCGGCGCCGGCCGTTGCCGGATCTTACGGTCCACGGGCGGCCGTCGACAACGCAGCGCAGGGTTTGGATCAGGTGATGGAGCGGCACATTCGACGCGTGCTGGCCGAATGCGGCGGGCGCATCGAAGGCCCCGCGGGCGCTGCCCGCGTTTTGCGCATCCACCCTTCCACGCTGCGCAAACGCATGCGCAAGCTGGGCATCCCCTTCGGGCGCAAGGCCGATCAACCCCACCAAAGCCTCTCCTGATGCAAAGTCGTTGCCCGGCAGGGCACGTTGGGTGGTCTGCCGGGCAACGATTAAACAACGATGGCGCTAACCCTGGAACTGTTTGCGCATCTCCTTCTTGTTGAGCTTGCCGACGCTGGTCTTGGGCAGGGCGTCCACCTTCACCACCCGGTCGGGCACGCCATACTTGGGAAGTACGCCGTCATCGGCGAACTTGGCCACGAATTGCTTGATCTCCTCTTCCTGAAAACCGGCCACCTGGTCCGGCTTGGGCACCACCAGGGCCACCGGACGTTCGCCCCACTTCTCGTCGGCCACGCCGATAACCGCCACTTCGCTCACCGCCGGATGGCGGCTGATGATGTCCTCCAACTCCAGGGAGGAGACCCACTCGCCGCCGGTTTTGATCACGTCCTTCAGGCGGTCGGTGATCTGTAGATAGCCCAGTTCATCGATGAAACCGATGTCGCCGGTGTGCAGCCAGCCGTCGGCCCACAGCGCTTCGCTCTTCTCCGGATCCTTGACATAGCCTTGGGTCAGCCAGGGAGTGCGCACCACCACCTCGCCGGTGCTTTTGCCGTCGTTGGGCAGGGCCTTGCCGTTGGCGTCCCTGACCTCCAGCAGCACGTTGGTCGCCGGCAGTCCGGTGCGGCAGCGGATCTTGATCTGCTCTTCCGCATCCCAATCGAGCATTTCCGGCTTGAGCATGGCCAGGGTGAGCACCGGGCAGGTCTCGGACATGCCATAGCCGGTGTAGACATTGATCTTCAGATCGAGGGCCGCCTTGCACAAGCCGCGGGGCAGGGCCGAACCGCCGATCACCACTTTCCAGCCGGAGAGATCCAGTTTCTGGACCGCCGGGCTGGAGACCAGCATGTGCAGGATGGTGGGCACGCAGTGGGAGAAGGTGACCTTCTCCTGCAGCTTGAGTTTGAGCAGCATCTCCGGCTCGTAGCGGCCGGGGTAAACCTGCTTGGCGCCCAGCAGGGTCATCACGTAGGGCATGCCCCAAGCATGTACATGGAACATGGGGGTGATGGGCATGTAGACATCGGCGGAGTTGACATTGGCCTGATTGGCGAACCCGCTCATGTTGGTGATCACGGCATACGTGTGCAGCACCAGTTGGCGATGGCTGAAAAAGACCCCCTTGGGCAGACCCGTGGTCCCCGTGGTGTAGAAGGTGGTGGCCATGGTGTTCTCGTCCAGATCGGGAAAGTCGTAAGTGGGGGCGGCGCCGGCCAACAGGGCCTCATACTCCACATCGATGGGCACGGTGGTCTGCGGTGTGGTCTTGGTGTCGGAAATCAACACGATCTTCTTGACTGTGGAAAACTGGTCTTTAACCGCCTCGAGCATGGGCAGGAACTCTTCGTTGACCAGGATCACATCGTCTTCGGCGTGGTTGATGGTGTAGATCAACTGTTCCGGCGAGAGGCGGATGTTGATGGTGTGCAGCACCGCGCCCATGGAGGGAACGGCGAAGAAGCACTCCAAGTAGCGATGGCTGTCCCAGTCCATCACCGCCACCGTGGCCCCGGGCCCCACGCCGAGGCTTTCCAGACCGCTTGCCAAGCGGCAGACCCGCTCCCCGAATTGGCGGTAGGTAAAACGCGCTTGATCACGATAGATGATCTCCTGATCGGGAGAATAGATCAGCGGGGTGCGCAGCAGGTTTTTGATGAGCAAGGGAAACCCGTAAGCGGAAGGGGTGGGTTGGATGAGTCTTGCGGCCATGTGTCCTCCTGAGTTTGATAATGGTTTTAATGAATGATGCCCGTTCGGTATCCGAAGGTGTTTAGCAAGGGAGGTGCCAGGTGCGGCGGCGGGTGCATCGGGACAGGTCTCCCTCGCCATGCGGCAACAATATTACAGGTTCGACAATAGGGGATTCGCCGCAGTTGGTGAGGTAGGAGCGGATTAATTGTTGCACCTTGGGAGGGCGGCTCACCAATGAACGGTCGTTTGCCGAAGCCCACAGCAGCTTTTTGAGGATACGCGAAATGGATACACGGTGTGAGTTATTCAAAACTCATAATTCATCAAAATAAAACCTAACCCATTGTAACTAAAAAATATTCATTGTAAAAATAAATATACCCAAAACGAGTTATTAATGACACATGGCGCATTCGCGGTGCACACCCTAGGTAAAACAGGTAGCGCACCCTTGGTGCCGGACTTTATGCCTCGGTTATGTGCTGTGCATCGTCGGCATGGGTGCGCTGCACCCGAAAGCACCGCTGCTTATTTCCCCTCCGCGCCGTCGATGCCCAGTCGTTTGATCTTCAGGTAGAGGGTTTTTCTTTCCACCCCTAAAATCGCCGCCACCTTGGTGCGGTTCCACTGGTGGCGGTGCAGCAGGCCGGCGATGTAGGCTTTCTCGAAGGCGCGCAGAGCGTCGCGCAGCGGTTTCTGGTGGTTGAGAAAGCGGTTGGTCGGATTGTCCGCCGCCTGGGCGCCGCTGCGCAGGGTGAAGCCCATGAGGTCCAGGGATTGCAGGCTGATGTAGCGTTGCAGGGTGTTTTCCAGTTCGCGCACATTGCCCGGCCAGCCGTGATTGAGCAGTGCCTCCAGTTCATGGCCGCGCAGGACGGGCACCTCTTTGTCGCGGCTGTGTTTGGCCAGGAAGTGCTCCACCAGCAGGGCGATGTCTTCGCGCCGTTCCCGCAGGGGCGGAAGTTGGATGGGGATGATGTGGATGCGGTAGAAGAAATCTTCGCGCATGCTGCCCTTTTCGATGAGCTGGGTCAGGCTCTGGTTGGTGGCGGCGATGATGCGCAGGTCGGGTTTTTTTACCGTCAGCCCGCCGATGGGTGTGAAGCCGCCCCCCTCGAGCACCCGCAGCAGTTTGACCTGCATCTCTTCCTTGATCTCCCCCAGCTCGTCCAGAAAGAGGGTGCCCTTGTCGGCCGCGTCCAGCAGGCCGCGCTTTTTCTGGTGGGCGCCGGTGAAGGCCCCCTTTTCGTAACCGAAAAATTCGCTTTCCAACAAGTTGGCGGGAATGGCGCCGCAATTGACGGGTACGAAGGGGTGTTCGGCGCGGTCGCTCATGGTGTGAATGGCCCGGGCCACCAGCTCCTTGCCGGTGCCCGATTCGCCATAGATGATCACGTTGGCGTCAATGGCCGCGGCGCGCAGGATCATTTCGTACACCTTCTGCATGGCCGCGCTTTTGCCGACGATGTCGCCGAAGCGGTAACGGTCCTTGATGGTGGCCCGCAACCGCAGGTTCTCTTTCTTGAGATAGGCCTCCTTCTCTTTGAGGGCCAGTTCCGCCTGCTTGCGCTCATGGATGTCGATCACCACCGACTGTTTGTCGGTCACCTGGTCGTCGATGCCCAGCAGCGGGGAGCTGAAGGCGATGTACCATCGACCGTCCAGCGGGCTTTGAAACTCGCGGCGCACCGTTTCGCCCTGGAACACCTGGTGACGGTCGCACCACGGGCATGGCTCGGGCAGGTTGAAGATGGCCCTGTGGCAAGGCTCTCCGATGGCATCGCGGCCGATCATGTCACGCAGCCGTTTGTTCATGAAGGCCAGGCGCATATCGGCGTCACAGGTGTAGGTGAAGCCGCCGAAGGCTTCCAGGATGCCGCTGAGTTTGGCTTCGCTGGTCCGCAGCTCCCGTTCCACCTTTTTCAGGGGGGTGATGTCGAACAGGGAGGCCACGCTCAAATCGGTGCCGGCGATCATGTTGACCCGCAGCCAGATGTCCCGCTTCTGCCCCAGGGTGTCCACCAGCTTGAACTCATAGGCCTGGGGCACGGCATCGGGGGTGTGGCGCCGGGCGTTGTGATAGCGGAGCATCCGCTCGCGGTCGCGGGGATCGGCGATCACCTGCGTCCAGGGCAACTTGCCCTCGATCTGCTCCTTGGCCATGCCCACCAGGGCGGCGAAGGCCGAATTGGCCATGGCGATGGTGGTGTCCTTCTCGATGATGATGGTACCGGCGCCGGTGGTCTCGAAAACGGTGCGGTACAGGGCGGGGTTGTCGGTGGTGGTCTTCATGGTCGATTGTCGGTGGCATTCATTTGATGAAGCGCCTTTGAAATTGAATTGATTTTTGTGTCGAACCTGTTATCGTTTTCCGAACAATCGTTCTATAAAAGCGGGTGAACCGCATGCCCGTGACGGCCGTTTGCTGCATTCATTTACAAGCCACTGTAAACCATTACGAAGGAGATTTCCATGCAGGTTGTCGCCATCAATGGCAGTCCCCGCAAATCCGGTAACACCTCCACCCTCATCCATGCCGTGCTGGAGGGCGCCCGCGCCGCCGGCGCCGAAACCGTCGAGGCCCATTTGCACACTCTGGACATGAAGGGGTGCATGGGCTGTCTCGCATGCCGCACCAAGCACGGGGTTTGCGCCCAGCAGGACGCGCTCAGTTCTTTCCTCGAACAGATCAAGACCTGCGACGCCCTGGTGGTGGGCTGCCCCATCTATATGTACCGCATTTCCGGCCAGATGAAGCTTTTCGTGGATCGGGTCTATTCCCTCTACACCCCCAAGCCGGGGGGTGGCTACAATACCGCCGTGCCGCCCGGCAAACGGTTCGCCATGGTGATCTCCCAGGGCGCTCCCGACCCCCAACAGTATCAGCGCTCCGTCCGCTGGCTGGCCGGCATGACCGGCAGCGGTCACGGCATGACGGAGGTGGGGCGCATCATCCATGTGGACAGCGCCGCGCGACCGGCCGCCAAGGATACGGCCTTGCTGGCGGAGGCCGGGGAGATCGGCCGCCGGCTGGTGGCCTGAACGGGCGCCCGGCGGCGTCGGAAGCCATCGTGCACGCTCTTGGTCAGACGTATCGCTTCATCGCCTCCAGGTAGTCGGGATGGCGCGAAAGGTAGAAAGAGAGCGCCTTGGCGAAATCGTTGCCCAGCAGCCCGTCGATGAACATCTGGCTGATATCCCGTTGGCGCGAAAGGGTGAACTGGGCGGTGATCAGCAGGTGCCGCTCCTCCTCGTCCGTCTTCTTGATCAACTGTTTGAAGGCGCTTTGGGCCCGGGGCTGGTAGTACCAGAAATAGAGCAGGTCCAGGGCGTGGACGCAGATGATGCGTTCCAGATCGCGGGCCTCCATGTTGGTCTGCCGGCGCAGCTCCTTTTTGTGGGTCAGCAGTTCATAGGCCCGGTCTTCCGGAAAGAGCATTTCCAACTGGGCGTAGATGTCGAACAGTTGGGCCATCTTGCGTCGGTATTCGCGGTAGCGGGTGTGGATGTTGTTGTAGCGGTCGGCGCCGCCTTCGATGAGGGCCGCCACGGTGTCCGACGCGGCTTTGGAGATGATGGCGGCCCACTTCTGCAGGATCTCGTTGACGGCCGTCGCCCCGGCCGTGGTGAGCAGTTGGCCGGCGACAGCGTTCAGGCCGATGGCCAGGGGGATGGACAGGGCGCTGCGGAAAAAGTTGCCGTAAACCGCCGGCCGCGGCAGCCCGCGCAGGGCATTGTGCGATGATAGATAGAGCCCGTTGACCAGGGCCATGATGGTGTAGAGCAGCACCGGGTGGGAGGCCACGGTGATGCCCAGCATGCCTTGCAGCAGTAAAGTCTTGGTCAGATAATCAAGCAGCGGCACCGAAAAACCGGTAAACAGCAGGGAATCGGCGATGCGATCCCAGCTGACGTAGGTGTTCCAGCGCAGCAGGGGCGAACGGCGCAAACCGCCGCCGCCCAGCACCGATTGCAGGATGTTGCGGATACCGGTGATGCCGAACCAGATGAAGGCGCCGAGGTAGGCCAGCAACCACCAGTCCTGGGTCAGGAAAAAGGTGGCGAAGGCCGGCACGAATCCCAGGAGCACCTTGAACAGGTTGCGCAGGTGGGAGTTGACGTAGCGCCACGGTTTGCCACTGCTGTGGTTTTGCACTTTGGTGGGCTGCAAACAGATGCCGTTGCGGATCGTTCTTTGCACGCCGCCCAGGGTGACCACGTTGCCCTGGCGGGCCATGCGGGTGGCCTCGGCCTGCACCCACCAATCCAGCTTGCGCTCATAGCCGATCCGCCACAGCAGCGGCAGCGCGGCCAGCCAGCGGCGCCGGCGGCCGCGCCGGTCGTCGTTGGCGCGCCGTTCGATGAAGGTGTGGCGCCGCTGCACCGCGATGTGGATCGGGATCCGGTCGCGGCCCGAGCCGATGTCCCTCTTGATCTGTCGCTGGGCGCGGGGCGGCAGGGTTTCGATGACCGCCAGCCCCATGCCGTGGAACCGGGGCGACCGGCCGGTGGAGTCGCTGCCGATGCGCGCCTTGAGCGGTCGGGCGCGGTACATCACCTGCAAAGTGCCCAAATCGTGCAGGATGTCCCGCAATTTGTCCATGCGGGCCGGCCCCTCGGGGGATTCGTCCCCTTCGATGGATGCGAGGATTTCCAGGATCACCCGTTTCAACTTGATGGGGTTTTGGCTGTTGAGGGCCTCCTGCAAGCGGCTGATGCCGGGGATGTGATCCAGGTGGCCGTCGGCCCAATCCTTCAGATTGAACAACTCCAGGCGCGATATCATGCCGTTGGCGTCGTAAACCAACTCCAGCACGTCGGCGGCATCCAAGTCGGTCAGGTTCAATGTGATGCGGTAGCCCGATTGCAAGGCGGCCAGGCGGGCGCACAATTCCGCCGGCGGCAGGCGCAGCAGGGACGGCACTTCAGGATCTTCGCGGGGAACGGTGCGGTCGGGCAGTCCGGGGTTGCGTGCGGGCTTGAGGTATTCGGCGACGGCGCCTTCCAGGTCCAGGCGGTCCATCTCTTCGAACCAGGTGCTGATTTGCCGGCGTTGCGCCGCATCGGCACTTTCGTGGGCGGCCCGCAACGTTTCGGCGCGTTCCTGGATGGCGGCAAACATTTCTTTCTGGATGAATTTGGCCAGGTGCAGCGTGGATTTCTGCCCGATGCCCACAAAGGCCAGGAAGGCCTCGCGGTCGATGGGCGGCATTTCGATGTCGTAGCGGCCATTGAGCACCAGGCGGTGGTCCTGGTTGAACGCCTGCAGCAGATCCATGACATGGGCTTGCTGATAGAGCGATGCCCTGCGGCCTTCACGCATCAGGGCCGCCACCGCCGGCTCCTCCAGAAAGCAGAGAAAGGCCTGGGCGTCGGGAAAGCCCCGGGGTACCCAGATCAGGTTGATATACTTACCCCGGAATGGGGTGTAAAACTCGATGCCGATGCGGATGTCGATCTCCATGATCCGGGCGGCTTCCAGCAATTCGGCGGCAAAGCGGGGTTCGATGTAGTTGTAGTGCACCACCCGCAGCCGCCGGATGCCCTTGATCCAGGCGTCCATGATCAGGTGGGTCGACGATTTGCGGCCCTTGGTGTTGGCGTCGTGCACATGGTCGTCGAAGGAGATCTGGTTCCACGCTTCGGGCATCTCCAGCAGGTGGTAGCGGCGCAGCTGACGGCGTACCATGCGCGGCTTGCCCTGGGCCGTGATGCGAAAGTCGTGGGCCAGCTCCAACTGTCCCCGTTCGTCGTCGCCGGCGCGCACCACCTCTTTCATGATCTGCATCAAGACCCGCGCGGTGTTCTTGGGCATAGGGCCCTCGGCCGTCTCCAGCATTTCGGCCCGCAGTGCCCGCAGGGCGTTGAGGCGGTCGTCCACGCCCCCCTTTTCCAGCGAAGTGAGCAGCTGGATCATGGCGTAGGCGATGCGCAGACTGCGCGACTCGGCCATCTCCTTGATGCCGTGGGGATGAAAATAGCTGTAGTATTGGCGCCGGATGTAGCCCAGTTCGTCGGCCCGCGAGCGCACATCGTTGATGATGCCGATCAGTCGATAGTCGCGCCGATCGAACAACAGGGGGGAGATGGAGCGCTTTTTCGGCTTGGTGGAAGGTGATGCGATTTCGCGGATGTTCATGATCCCATCGGCTGATTACAGTGGCGGCGCTCCGTTGCTGGTGGCGACAATAGAGTAATGATACCAAGTACCAAATGATTAAGCAAGATATTACAGGTAATTGGGGAGTTGTTGCGGTATTCGGGTGGATTGGGTGATGCGGGATTGGGTGGTTGTTGCAGGGGGTGGAGATAGATAGGTTAGAGTGTTAAGTGTTAAGAGTTAAGTTTTAAGTTAAGGAATTCTATCGATTGTAGATGGTTGGGAGCGCGCTGTGCTCAAAATTTACGATCCCGATAGCGATTTCGATTTCGTTCTGGATTGAAACACCCTTCAACCCAATCCTATCCAAGCGAGATGCATGCACACGATGTAGGGTACTGGACGAAATGGAGACCGATGGCTGATGGCGGTTTTGCCTATAGGGGAGGATCGGGCCCCCGGGCACGGCATGCCGTGACCCAAGGGTGGGTGCAGGGGGCGATGCGTGGAAGAACCCCTCCGCTCGACTACCCCCAACCCCCTATAATCGATAGAATTCCTTAACTTAAAACTTAACACTTAACACTTAACACTCCATATTCTAACTAAGTGGCACCCCTTTCACCGGTCTCCTATTATATATCTACGGCACCAAGCGGCCATAACACCGCCGGCATAGCGGGCGTCGTCCGGATCGGTCAGCAGGTGGTCGGCGCTGTCCAGGGAGACGAAGCTTTTGGGGTGTTTGGCGGTTTGGAAGATTTCCCCCGCGTTGCCGATTCCGACGATGTCGTCGAGGGGGGCGTGCAGCACGAGCAGGGCGCGGTTCAACCCTTTGATGGTGTCCGTCATCGGGTCGGCGCCGAGGTTTTCCAGAAACTGCTTTTTGATGCGGAAAGGGCGCCCGGCCAGGCGGACCTCGGCTTCGCCGCGGGTTTCAATCTCTTCGGTGGCGTCCGAGAAGTGCTTGAGGACGTGATCCGGCCTTGAAGGGGCCGCGATGGTTACCACCGCGCGGGCCGATGGGATGTCGACGGCGGCCTGGAGCACGGCGGCACCGCCCAATGAGTGGCCGATCAGCATCCGTGGCGTTGCGTATTGGTCCGCCAGGAACTCGGCCGCATCGACGATGTCACTGACATTGGTGGTGAAGTTGGTGTCGGCAAAGTCGCCTTCGCTTTGGCCGAGCCCGGTGAAATCGAAACGCAGCACGGCGATGCCGTCTTGGGTCAGCGTCTGATTGATGGCCGCCACGGCTTTCAGATTCTTGGTGCAGGTAAAGCAGTGGGCGAAGATCGCGTAGGCATGGGGTGTGCCGTCGTCCGGCAGATCGATGCGGGCCGCCAGCTTGTATCCGTATCGGTTGGCGAAGCGAAGCTGTTTGAATTTCATGCGGCCTCCTTGCAAGTTGGATCGGGCACCGCGCGGTCGGCCCGCGGTCACCCGTGGGGATTCAATGAGCAGGCGCCTCGGCGGGATCGGCGGCCGGAAGCGCCCGGTGCATCGTTACCCTATACCACAAGGCGGCTATGTCGAGGAGTGCAAATCCATGCAGTCGGTGCAGCGGTATGTTCATCATCGAAATCGCTACCAGGATCGAAATTGAAGAATTTTAATCGATCCCGATAGCGATTTTGATTACGTTTCGGTGCAATGTGGTCCCGGCAAGTGGGATGTGCCGGACGCTAGTGGTCCGGTACGGCGCCGGCGAGGCGCACTTGGTAGTCCAGGCCGATGTTTTCCGGGCTGCCGGCGCGGCTCTGGAAAGCATCGTAGAGATAGAGCGTGTTGGGCGTATTGACCACCACCAGGCTCGCCTCTTCGCCGGCGGCGACGGTGGCCTGACCCACGCCGTTGCGTAGCTCCACATAGCGCACGGCGCCGGAATTGGCGCGAATGGCAACGGTGGCGGTGAAATTGCTTTCCTGCAAACCATTGCCCAGATTCGATACCACCACCATGATGTCGCCGTTGCCGGTCACCCTGAGGGGAATAATGTTGGCGCCGCCGTACATGGGTTGGCGGGTGCTTTTGACCCGGTAGGTTTGGTTGTCCACCGAATCCAGGTTGGCGAAGTTCAGGCGGTTGCGACTGCTGAAAAAGGCCTGCTGCGCCCGGGGATGATCGATATCCAGATAGGCCATGCGCGCCCAGTAGCGTCCGAGTAGGGTTTGGACCCGGACCGGCGAGGCAATGCGTTCGAGCACATGCAGGGGCGTTTCGTTGTTGCGGCGATGGTGGCGGAACAGGTCCGGCACCGCCATTTTGCCCAAGCCGGGGTAGTTGTCCGGGTTGTTGGTCAGATAGGTCAGAAAGGGCCAGGCTTCGTAATAGTTCTGGTTGTGGCAGATGGTCAGATGGGATTGGCCGATCACTTTATTCAGGTCGATGATGGTGCCGCCGGCGCTCAAACCGAAACGCTGCCGGACTTCTTCGTAGTAGGGCGAATTCAAATAGGTGTCGGCCACCCAGTTGGCCACGGTCTCCCACCACGCGCCGGTGCGGGTCTGGTCCGCCCAGTTGTACTCCGTCAGCGTAAGGCAGTGACCGTATTCATGCACAGTTACCCTTGGCGCCGCCAATTGGGGACCGCGCACTTCGATGTAGCTCAGGCCCGCGCGATGATCGTAGAGCATTACGCCGCCGGCATTGAGGGTGGTGGTCGGATAGATATTCATTTTGTAGTACGGGCCGTCGTTGGCGTGGACGGAAATTCCGGGTGAACGAAATCCCCAATCATCGACAAAGAAACGGTGCGCCGCTTCCAGGTGGGCCAGGGCGATATCCACATTGCGTTCGGGCACATCGGCCAGGTTGCCCCTGCCGCCATTGAGGCCGTTGCCGCCGTAGTAGATGCGGAAATGGTCGGAATCCTTGTGCAATGCATTGGCGGTGGTGACATTGTGCAGCACATATTGATTGGTGATCGGCCGGTAGGCGTCCGGTTGCGGGGGATTCGGATCCGGCGGGGGGGTGGGGTCGCCGTCGGCGGCAACGCCCCATACGCGCCATTCCAGGATGCCGGTGGACTGGGTGGCATTGCGCATGAACAGGCGCAGCCGGTTGGTGACGATATTGTTCAGTGCCAGGCGATTCCAGGCATCTTTGGCCCGGGGCACGTCGCCGCAACGGACCCAGTCGGCGCCGTCGAAGTACTCTAGATAGGCGGTGGTGGGGGTCAACACGCCGCCATTGTCGTCGAACCAATACACCTCGACGGAAGAGATGCTGTGGTTGTGGTGCCAATCGTACTGCACCCATTGCAGCGAATCGGGGTTGTACCAATTGCCGTAGGCCCCGCTGGATTTGTCGTTGGAATGGGATGGGTTCGCATCGCTGTTGACGGCGTCGAGGGTTTCCCACGGGGAGACATAGGAGGTGGAAGCATTTGCGGTCAGCGCGATGTTGCTGGTGCTGTCGCCACCGTCGGTCGGGCCGCTGTCCCCGTCGCCGGGCCCGGCGTCGCAACCGCCGCCGATGCCTGAAGGTGTATCGGTATTGCCGCCCGCGTTCGAACCGCTGTCACAACCGTAAAGAGCAAAGGTCAATAGTGCGGCGCACAAAAAAGGTAAAAGAAAAAACATGCCTTTTCGTAACTGCCTGGTCATCTGTTCCTCCAATCAGCAAAGCCTAACAATCGGTGGGGTTGCGCCCTTGTACAATCCGGTGGACGACCTTGGGTTGCAGCGTCCGGCCCGCGCCTTGAGGGGCGAAGTGCGCAACAAAAAAGCGGTGAAAGCAACTTGTCATAATAGGGGGAAGCCACCCTGATAACAATGGGGAAATTCCTAATTGGCACAGGAGAAAAGCCTGTTTGGCCAACGCCTTAACTTGGGCTTTGCAGCTAAACGCCTTAAAGATGCCTGCAATGCCTTCCGAAGCTTGTGGAACCGGCCGATAGCGATTATGCTGTTTTGTATGGCAGAGGCCTTGCATCGCCATCAAACAAGGAGGCGGCTATGGCGCGTGGGATGTCGAGATGGCTTTGGGTGTCGGCGCTTGTTTTTTGCGCCATGCTGGCCCTTGCCCGGATCGGGTGCGATGCGGCGGCCGACAAGATCGCTCCGGGGCGGGTGATGGCTCGCCAGGCCGTCGAGCGCCAAGCCCGCTGGAACACCACCGACCACAGCCGGCATGCGGCCTTGCAGCAATCTTTCGCATCCGGTGACGCCATCACCCAAGCTTGCCTGAGTTGCCACACCGAGGCCGAGGCCCAGTTGCACGAAACCCTTCACTGGACCTGGATCGATCCCTTGTCGCCGCCGGACCGCATCGTCGGCAAAGCGGGCCACTCATTGAACAACTTTTGCCTTTCCACCAATTTCATGACCGACCGGAAGTGCCTGGACTGCCACATCGGCTGGAACGGCAAACAGGGACGGGTCAACTGCCTGCGCTGTCATGGCCGGCAGCCATTGGACTGGGCGGCGGCTTTCGAGGCGTATCGCAAGCTGTCCGGTTCGTCGGAGGTGGCCGATCAGGCCAGGGCGGCGGAGGTTCAGCAGGAGATCCGGGCGGCGGTGCAACAGGTGGGGTTGCCCACCCGGGCGCATTGCGGCGCATGCCATTTTTACGGTGGCGGCGGCGACGGCGTCAAACACGGTGATCTGGATTCCTCCATGGCCCACCCCGACCGGCAGCTGGATGTGCACATGGGCGGCGACGGCCAGGGGTTTCACTGCACCCGCTGCCACACCACCCGTCAACACCATATCGCCGGGCGCGTTTACGGCACGCCGGCGGTGACCGCCCGCCGCAGTCTGCTCGAAGACGACCTGACGCCCAAGATCACCTGCGAAGCTTGCCACGGCGCAACACCCCACCCGGCCGGCAGCAAAACCAACGATCACACCGACAAGGTGGCCTGCCAGAGTTGTCACATTCCGGCTTTCGCCCGCCGACTGCCCACCAAAACCGGATGGGACTGGTCCCAAGCAGGCCGTCGGCGGGACGGGCAACCCTACACCGACCCGGGGCCCCTGGGTATGCCCGCCTATCAGAGCATCAAAGGGGAAATGACCTGGACGCGCGACGGCATACCGGCCTACTTCTGGTTCGACGGTGCCATCGAAACCTTGACCGTCAAGGATGTAATCGATCCGGACACCGTGGTCCACGTCGGTTGGCCCGTCGGCCGCCCGGAGGATCCCGGGGCGCGGATTTTTCCCTTCAAGGTCCACCGAGGCAAACAACCCTACGACACCGTTCATCACACCCTGCTGCCGCCTCTGCTGTCCGGGCCGCAGGGATTCTGGACCACCCTCGACTGGCCCGAGGCGCTCCGGATCGGCGCCGAGCGAATGGGCATCCCCTATTCGGGGCAGTTCGCTTTCGTCGAATCCAGGTATGTTTTTCCCACCACCCACATGGTGGCCCCCAAAGACCGGGCCCTGCGCTGCGAGGCATGCCACACGCGCCACGACGGCCGACTGGCACGACTGGGCGGTTTTTACATGCCGGGCCGTGATCGATGGCCGTGGCTCGATGGGGCCGGCTGGCTGTTGGTGTTGGGGGCGCTGGCCCTTTCGGGGGTGCACGGTCTGGGGCGGATCGTCGCCCGCCGGCGCGGCAAGGAGGATCGACGGTGATGAAAAGCAACGCAACGCAAAAGGTGTACCTTTTTACACGTTTCGAACGTTTCTGGCACTGGTTGCAGGCGGCACTGATCCTTGGTTTGATGGGGACCGGCCTGGAGATCCACGGCACCTTTGCCCTTCTGGGGTATGCCCGGGCGGTGCGGTTGCACAATTTTCTCGGGCTGACGTGGGTAGTGCTGTTCTGTTTCATTCTTTTCTGGGCTTTTACGACTGGCGAGTGGCGTCAATACATCCCCACGACCCGCAAGTTGTTGGCCATGGCCCGCTATTATGCGCTCGGCATGTTCAAGGGGGAAGCCAAGCCGGTGCGGACAAGCCCCGGTGCCAAACACAATCCCTTGCAGCGATTGGCTTACCTGGGCATCGTGACCTTGCTGCTGCCGGTGCAGATGGTGTCCGGACTGCTCTACTACACTTACAATCAGTGGACCGCAGGCGGCTTGGCCGCTTTTCTCGATCTCGGCATCGTGGCGCTGGTGCACACCGCCTTTTTCTTTTTGTTGTTGGCGTTTCTGGTGAGTCACCTCTATCTGGCCACCCTGGGCCACACCCTTTTCAGCATGGTCAAGACCATGGTCACCGGCTGGGCCGAGATCCCGGCCACGCAAGAGGTCCACGATTGGGAGTGGGCCGACCGGCACGGGCAAGGCTGAACCTGCCGGCCGGCTCGGCCATGGTGAACTTGGCGCGGCATTCCGCTTGCCTTCCCTCATTCCCTTGATATATTAGAAGGCTCAATGGAAACGGGATGGTTTCCGTTCATTTCGATGCAAGGGGTGGGTGGTTCATGGGAACGCGTTTTGAGACCAACATGACGGTGGCATTTCACGATCTGGATCCGCTTCAAATTGTATGGCACGGTAACTATTTAAAATATTTTGATATTGCGCGTTTCGGCCTCTTTGCATCGGTAGGTGTCGATCTGTATGCCTACATGTTGGAAAAGCACTATGTGTTTCCGGTCACGCGATCGTCCTTGAAACACATTGTGCCCCTGCGGGCCTTCGATCAATTCACTTGCAGCGCCACCGTCACGGAGTGCCAATATAAAATCGTCCTGAATTTCGAGATCCGCAAAGGGCCGGACATGCTGCTGTGCGCCCGCGGCAGCAGCGAGCAACTGGCGGTGCGTTTTCCCGAAATGGAGATGGAGTTCCAGATCCCCGACGATATACGGCGCGCACTGGAGGGATGACGATGGCGCAAGCCTATTTCAAGGCTTTTATCACCGGTTACGAGCGCATGGTGGCGTGGTCCGACCTGCTGGATCAGATCAATGTATTTCCGGTGGCCGATGCCGACACGGGTCGCAACCTGAAGATCAGCCTGGCGCCCTTGCGGCAATTGGCGGACAACCCCACTGTGGTGCCCCGCAACCTGATCAAGTCGGCCACCGGCAACTCGGGCAACATTGCCGCCGCTTTCTTCTATGAATTGCTGGGCATCGACAATGCCGCCGAGCTGCCCAGCACCATTCAGGTGGGCTTCGACAAGGCCCAGCGGGCGGTGGTCAATCCGGCGCCCGGCACCATGCTGACACTGTTCGAGGCCCTGGCCCAGGCAATGGCCGTGGCCGACAAGACCCCGGACCAGTGGGATACCAATGCCATCATCCGGCGCATGGAAGAGACCGTGGCCGCCACCAGCGAGACTTTGCCCGCATGTCGCAAGGCGGGGGTGGTGGATGCCGGCGCCCTGGGCATGTTCATTTTCCTGGAGGCCTTTCTGGGGTGTTTGACCGATCGACTCGATCAAGGCCGCCCGGTGACCGAGACCTTCGCCGGCAAACTGCGCATCGCCGATGATTATCACCATGATGGCGAGAGTGAGGACGGGTATTGCGTCAGTGCCATGATCCAGGCCGACGGCCGCGGCGAGGCGGTGCGCCGGCGCCTGGCCGATCTGGGCGAAAGCATGGTGGTCACCGAGGGTGAAGGAGGGCTGAAGGTGCACCTGCACACCGCCAGCCGGCAGCAGTTGCGTTCGGGCCTCGAGGCCCTGGGGCAGGTGGTGGATTGGACTGAGGAGCGGTTGGCACCGGTGCGTACCGCGCAGACCAAGGCGGGGGCGGTACACATCATGACCGATGCGGCCGGGTCGGTCACGGTGGAAGATGCGCGCGAACTGGGCCTCACTTTGCTCAACAGCTACTTGGTGGTGGGCGACCAGTCATGTCCCGAAACCCTCTATGCGCCGGAGCGGCTTTATGCCGCCATGCGCGCGGGCACCAAGGTGTCAACGGCCCAGGCCTCCGTGTTCGAGCGGCATCAAAGCTATTTGAGCGCCGTCAGCCGGCATGAACGGGTGCTCTATCTTTGCGTCGGTTCCGTCTTCACCGGCAACTTCGAAACCGTCACCGCCTGGCAGGCCCAACAGGATCCGGAGCAGCGCATGACCATCATCGACACCGGGGTGGCCTCGGGACGCCTGGCCGTGGTGGTGTTGGCCACTGCACGCCGCTCCCTTGCGGGTGGGGACCCCGCCGCGGTCGTCGCTTTCGCCCATGAGGCCGTGGCCCGGAGCCGGGAGTTTGTTTTTCTGGATCAACTCAAGTACCTGGCCGCCGGGGGGCGCATTTCCAAAACCAAGGGATTCTTCGGTGACCTTTTGCACATGAAGCCCATTATCACCCCCACTGCCACCGGCGCCGAAAAGGTGGGCGTGGTGCGCAATCGGCAGGACCAGCTGAACTTTGCCATGGCGCAGTTGCAAGCGCATTTCGAGGCAGGTGCGGCGCCGCTGATCGTGCTGCAGCATTCGGACAATCGTGAATGGGTGGCGCAGACAGCCGCGCCTCGGATTCAAGAATTCCTGCCGGACGCCGAGGTTCTGTTCCGTCCCCTGTCGTTGACCTCCGGGGCCCACATGGGGCCGGGCACCTGGGCCATCGCCTTTTTGGCGCCGCCGGACGCGTCATCCAAAGAGGAGAGATGAATGAAACGTTATTTTAGGATGTTGGCCGTCGTGGTTTTGGTTTTTGCGGTAAGCGGATGCGCTTACGTGCACACCAAGACCCCTTTGGATACCAATCTGCATGAAACCGAACTGGGCACCAAAATCGGCACGGCCCAGGCGCACAGCATCGCCTGGCTGGTGGCCTGGGGCGACGCCAGCTATGCGGCCGCGGCGCGCAACGGGAACATCACCGTCCTGCGGCACGCCGACCAGGAGTCATTTCAAGTGTTTTTCGGTTTCTATACCCGCTTTCGGGTGATCGTCTACGGAGATTGATACCCGATGCAACGGCGATGTCATAAAAGGACCCGTTTGATATGGGCCGGGCTGTTGTGGATACTGCTGCTTGCGGGGCTCATGGGTTGCGCCATGCGGCCGTCCGGCATGATCTACACCAATGTCCGGTTTCCTTTGACCACCGATCTGGACCGGACCCCGCTGCCTGCAAAGGCGCCGCCCGATGGACGTGTCATCGAGGTCAAGGAGCCGTTCTCCGGTGTGGGGATTCAGGCCCGCGTCCATTCCAATGCCATCGGCGACATCGCCAAGGCGCATGGTTTGGAGACCCTCTATTTCGCCGACCAGGAAATCTTCAGCATTTTAGGTGTCTGGACCACCCGCAAAACCATACTGTACGGTGAATGATGTCCGAAGCCCATGTTCCACCGGGGCGGTTCGCCGTCGTCATTCCGGTTTACAATCACGGACGGACCATTGCTCAGGTGCTCGACCAGGCCCGGGCCTTGGGATATCCCGTCTTCGTGGTGGATGACGGTTCCACCGACGGTGGGTGTCGCCGACTGTCGCGGATGGCGGACGTTCACCTGTTGCGGCACGCAGGGAATCTGGGCAAAGGGGCCGCGTTGCTGACCGGTATGACGGCGGTAGCGGCCATTGCCGATTGGGCCATCACCCTGGATGCCGACGGCCAACACCACCCGGCGGACGCCAAAGGCTTAATGGCGGCCATCGCGCCGGGCGCAAGGCCCATTGTGGTGGGTCGCCGCACCGATATGCAGGAGGAAGGTGCCCCCTGGACCAGTCGGTCCGGGCGCGCCTTTTCCAATTTTTGGGTGCGCATGGCCGGCGGTCCGGCCATGCGGGACAGCCAAAGCGGTTTTCGGATCTATCCTTTGCCCGAGGTGCTCGGTCTGGGGGTGCGGGCCCGGCGGTACCAGTTCGAGGTGGAGGTGCTGGTGCGGGCCGCCTGGCGCGGCATGCCGGTGGTGCAGGCCCCCGTTCGCGTGACCTATGCGCCCGGCGGCAAGCGGATTTCCCATTTCCGGCCCTTCGTGGATTTCTGCCGGAACAGCAGCACTTTCAGCCGTTTGATTTTTCGGCGGATCGTGCAGCCCAAACACGCCCGCTGACGGGGTTTTCAAAGGCCGTTGCGGCGCTGCCCGCCGGGCAGCCAAGGCGGCCCTCGGCCGCAAAGCCTGCCGGCACCAACCCGCAAGGTGCTTACAACTGGAATCATGCGCCGAATTTTCTATAAATTGCTGACCACCCTGACCCGTTTCCTGGGGCCGGCTTTTTTCAGCCTCGTGGCGCGGATTATCGCTGCCGGGTATTATGTCGGTCGTCCCGGCAGGGTGGCGGTCAGCTTTCGGTTCTACCGTGCCCTTTTCCCCGGTCGCAGCCGCCTTTTCTATTTCCGCTGCGCTTGGCGCCAGTTCCAGAATTTCACGACGATCTTCCTGGATCGCCATTTGATGCAGCAACCGGAGGGTGTTCAATTCACCATCGAAGGCCGCGCCCACCTGGTGCAGGCCGTGTCCCAAGGGCAGGGCGGCATCCTGCTCATGTCCCACATGGGCAACTGGGAGGTGGGGGCCCGGCTGCTGCGGCGCAACGTGCCGGCGGTGCGCTTGATGCTTTTTATGGGCCAGCGGGCCAAGGATCAGATCGAACGGCTGCAAAAACAGGATCTGGCCGCCGACGGCATCCGGGTGGTGGCCGTGGATCAAGAGGGCGGCTCGCCCTTCGATCTGGTGGAAGCGATCGCCTTCCTGCGCTCCGGCGGTGTGGTTTCGTTGACGGGCGATCAGGTGTGGCGGCCGGACCAGCGGGTGGTGTCGGTGCCTTTTTTGGGCCACACCGTTGATCTGCCCGAGGCGCCCCACATGCTGGCCCTGATGTCGGGGGCGCCCCTTTTTTTCTTTTTTGCCGCCAATGCGGGGCCCCACTGCTACCGTTTCACGGTGTCGCCGCCGGTGTGGGTGAGGGCCGCCGACCGCGGCCAACGGCGGGCGGCCATTTTACAGTCGGCCCGGGCCTATGCCGATGCAATGGTTCGGCAGTTGCATGAGAGCCCCTTTGAGTGGTACCATTTCAAACCCTTTTTGGGCCCACCGATGGCCGATCATGAAAAAGGGGAAATGGAAAAGGATCGCAGGACAGCGTGAGCAGGACAGCATAAATGGATACGGATAAGGAACATTAACGGTTATGACACGAGACGAGATTACCGCCCGGTTGTTGACCATTTTCGCGGAACAGTTCGAAATCGAGAATCCCGATATGGACGACGATCTGCGCGAGGTGTACGAGTTCGACAGCATCGACGCCATCGAGTTGCTGCGCGAAATCGAGGTGATGCTGCAAACCCAGCTGACCCGCGAAGAAAAGAAGATGGCCATGGAGATCAGCACCATCAACGACATCGTGGATTACATCATGGCCAGGGCGGCCGATCCCGGCCGGCAAGGGGCGACCGCATGAACCGCAGGGTCGTGATTACCGGGTGCGCCGCCATCACCCCCATCGGCAACACCCGCGCCGAGATCGTGCGCCATTTGACCGAAGGCATTTCGGGTGTCCGACCGATGCGGGCCGACGGCCTGCTCACCGAGCACATCCACTCCGGCGTGTTCGGCGCCGTGGATTATCCCATCGATTATGACTTCAAGCGGCAATCGCGCAAAACCATGGGGCCGGTGGCCTATTACGCCTGCCAGGTAGCCAAGGAGGCGCTGCAGCAGTCCGGTCTGGATGAGGCTTTCATCACCTCCGGGCGCCTGGGCGTGGCTTTCGGTTCCACCCACGGCAGCCCGACGGTGCAGCGCGATATCTACCGCACTTTTTTCGATCGCGATGCGAAGTCCTTCGGCGGCATCGGTGCCGTGGAGTACCTCAAATCAATGGTGCACACCACGGCAGTCAACATCACCAAGATGTTCGGTATCACCGGCCGGGTGATCTCCTCCTCCACCGCCTGCACCACCAGCAGCCAATCCATCGGTTACGGCTACGAAGCGGTCAAGTTCGGCCTGCAGGACGCCATGCTGTGCGGCGGCGCGGACGAGTACGACACCACCACGGTGGCGGTCTTCGACAACCTGCTGGCCTGTTCCACCGCATTTAACGATACGCCCCATCGCACGCCCCGGCCCTTCGATGTGCAACGAGACGGCCTGGTGGTGGGCGAGGGGGGCGGGGCCCTGCTGCTGGAGGATTACGACCATGCCCGGCGCCGGGGGGCGGTGATCCTGGGAGAGGTGCTCGGATTCGGATGCAACAACAACGGCGGGGACCTGATTCTGCCCAACCCGGACGGCATCAAGAAAACCTTGCGCCTCGGGCTGGACAGCGCGCGCTGCGATGCCGGCCGGATCGACTTTGTCAGCGCCCATGCCACCGCCACCAAGATGGGCGATGTGATGGAGGCCCAGGCCATCGCCGCGGTCTATGGCGACAAACCCCTGGTGACCGGTCTCAAGGGGTACATGGGCCACACCATGGGCTCCTGCGGGGCCATCGAAACCATTTTGACCCTGCACATGATGGCCGAAGGCTTCGTGGCGCCGACCCTCAACCTGGAAGCGGTGGACGAGCGCTGCGCCATGATTCGGCATACCCGGCAAGTGATGGAAACGCCCGTTGCCCTGGCGGCCATTCAGAACTTCGCCTTCGGCGGCGTCAATACCTGCCTGATCATCGGCCGGGAGGGGGCGTGACCGCCGGGGATCGTCGCCCAGTGAACATCGAGCGGCCTTCTCCCCGTTGGCTGTTCGGGACCGTCGATCTGGTGGTGACCCTGTTGTTGTGGCTCTATTTCACCCTGGGCTTTGTGTTTTTGATCGGACCCTTTTATCTGTGGGGGGTGTTGTTCAAACGGGGGCGACACAGCTATTTCCAGATGCTCAACCACCTGTTCTACCGGGGGTTTTTTTGGCTATGCCGCATGATGGCCCCCCGGCACACGTGGCGCATCGATCCGGCCATCCGCGCCGTGCGCGGGGCGGTGATCGTCTGCAACCATGTCTCGTTCATCGATTCGATTCTGCTGATTTCCCTCTTTGCGCGCCACAACACCATCGTCAAGAACCGTTTCTTTCACTTCCCCATTCTGGGTTGGGTGCTGACTTTGTCGGGCTACCTGCCGGCCGCCGCCGCGGGGCGGACGGCCGATTTGATGCTGTCGCGGCTGGACGGGGTGCCGGCCCACCTGAACGGCGGCGGCATCCTGTTTGTTTTTCCCGAGGGGACCCGCAGCCGGAATGGCAGGGTCGGCGTTTTCAACATCGGCGCATTTAAAATCGCCAAATATTGCAGGGCGCCGGTGGTCGTGCTGGTGGTGCGCAATTCCGAAAAGCTGTTCCCACCCGGTCGGTTCCTGTTCAACACCTGCATGACCAACACCATCCATCTGGAATTGGCGGCGCGCATCGTTCCGGACTATGACAGTGACGGCTTCTCGCTGAACGGTCTGATGAACGAGGTGCGCGATATCATGGTGCGCCGGCTGCAGAACGGCGCCGTGGTGCAGTAGGGGAGAGCCGGGGCCCGTCGTAAAGGCGTTTTCCGCACCGCCGCCACGGCGGCTGCGGTGGGTCGTTTCACGGGAGAGAGGTGCATATGAACGTCCTGTTGATTTCCATGCCGGATGTGGCGCCGATCATCATGCATGAGGCGGCGTTTCACATGCCCAACCTGGGTATCGCCAGCCTGGGCGCCAACCTCGATGCGCGTCACACGGTCCATCTGATCGACCTGGTTCGCAAACGGCGCGGCCTGCGACGCTATCTGACCCGTATGCTGTTGCAACTGCGTCCCGATCTGGTGGGACTCTCCGCCATGACCTGGCAGTTCGACACCTGCCTGAAATTGATTCGGCTGATCAAGACGGTGCTGCCCGAGGTCCGCATCGTGATCGGCGGCTACCATGCCACCCTGATGTACGAGGAGATTGGTGCCGACCCTGCGGCGCAGGCCATCGACTTCATGATTCGCGGTGAAGGGGAGGCGGCATTGCGCGGGCTGGTCAATGCCCTGGAAGACGGTACCGGCTTGGCGGATATCCCTTCCCTCTCCTATCGCCGGGGAGACCGCTGGGTCCACAATCCCAAGGGGGCGTTGCTGGACCTGGGGCGGCTCAAGCTCCCCATCCGCGATCAGCGCCGCTTGACCCGGGGATATCACATCATGAATCACGGCGCCGAGGTGATTGAAACCTCCCGCGGCTGCACCCGCAACTGCAATTTCTGCAGCATCCGTCACATGTACGGTCGCGCCTTCCGGCCTTTTCCTATAGAACGGGTGCTGGCCGACATCGACGACATCTATCACCATCGCCACTGTCGTTATGTCTTCGTATCCGATGATAATTTCGTGCTGGCACCCGAACGGGTGAAGGCACTGTGCAAGGCCATCGTAGCCCGGCGCTACCATAGCCTCCATTTCACCGTGCAGGCCGACAGCGTGACCATCGCCCGCAACGAAGAGATGGTGCGCCTGATGGCCCGGGCGGGCTTCTCCTCCCTGTTCTTGGGGGTGGAGAATGTCTCCAGCAAGAACCTTCAGGCCGCCAGCAAGGGGGATATCGTCGATGCTTCCCGCCGGGCCATCGCTCTGTGTCGCAAATACAACATGATGGTGGTGGCCGGCATGATTTTCGGTTTCCCAGACGATACCGAAGCGGAAATCGTCGCCAATTTCCGCTTCCTCAAAGAGACACAGGTCGACACCGCCTACTGCCAGATCCTGACGCCCTATCCCAAAACGGGCATCCGCCAGGCGCTGCTTGCCCAAGGACTGGTCACCAATCCCGACCACTTCTCAACCTACAACGGCATGTGGGCCAATGTGCGCACCCGCCACTTGAGCGCCGAGCGGCTGCAGTACCTGGTGTGGTATCACAAACAGCGCATCCTGGGCTGGTGGGATCCCTCCCCGTCGGTGCGTGCCCAGGGTCGGCTGTGGACCGGCATTTGGATCTACCTCATGCGGCCCCTGATGCAAAAAATGGTCGCCCACAAGCTGCGCCGTATCGGCTGGCAAGGGCGCTACCGGCAGGAGATCGCCCGCCTGGGCGGCATCAATCGGTTTCCCGATCTGCATGATTGATCACGGCCGGAAGTCGCACCTTTCCAGTAAATGTCGCTGCAACGGCGCACGGGCCAGGGGAATTCAGCTCCCTCGGCCCGCGCGCCGTTTCACCATCACCGGCCGTTGGATCAATTGCGCCAGGGGCACGACGGTCAACCCCCGGCCGGCGATGCCGGCCGGCAGGCGGTTGAGTTCGCGACGCCACTGCGCCCAACGGCGGGGATCCGCGGGCCGGGTGTCGTGGAGCAAAATGATGTCGCCGGGGCGCAGCCGCCGGATGATGCGGCGGCTGAGGTGGGTGAGCCTGCGGTTGCCCCAATCGCCGGCGCGGCGGTTGAAGTTGACCACGAAAAGGGGGGTGCCCTGGATGGCGGCCGGTAGACGGGGATTGGTGATGCCCACCGGTGGGCGGAAGGCCAGGGGGGTGATGTCGAACCGCTGCAGAATCCTTTGCGTGGTGAGGATCTCCTTGCGCAGCCGGTGGACGCTTTTGAGCATGATGAAGTTGTCGTGCCGGCAGGAGTGGTTGCCGATGGTGTGGCCCTGGTCGAGGATGTCCTGAATCAGTGCGGGGTGACGCAGGGCATTGCGGCCGGTGACAAAGAAGGTGGCCCGCATTCCGTGCCGCGCCAGCAGCTCCAGCAGCAAGGGCGTGGTGGCCGGATCCGGGCCGTCATCGAAGGTGAGCGCCACTGTTTTGCGATCAGCGCTGCCGCGGCTGACGACGGGTAGAAAAAAGGGCAGGGTGGGGCAGAAGGGGGCGACGACGCACAACAGCACAAAAAGGGTCAGGGGCACGGTGGCCCAGGTGGGCTCCATCAAGGCAAGCAAAAAGGCGGCGCCGAAAGCCGTCAGACCGGTGCCTTCGGCCTGCGAGAGCACCCTGCGTCCCCCGCGGGGGGCGCCTTTCATGGTTGTTTTGCTCCGGCCGCCGTCGGCGTTTCGGCCGGGCGGAGGGCGATCACCCACGCCAATTCAGGGTTGTCGCCGGAAGGGGCGATCTGTTGGATCGTAAACCCCGCGGCTTGCACCATCCTTGCAGCCATTGCGGCGGGGCGGTGGTGTGCGACGATGCCGGCCATCTTCATGCGCAAGGCGTCCAGGACCCAGTGAAATGAAGCGCGGGTGCCGTCGGGCGGCACCACGGTGCGGATCAGCAGCAGCCCTTGCGGCGCCATATGGCGGTGCAAACGCGCCAGGGTTCGGTGCAGGGTGGGCGCATCTAAAAAGTGGATCACATCCAACAGCAAAACCATTTCGGCGGGTTCGGCTGGCGGCGGCCAGTGGGGGGCGTCGGCAGAGGTCACCGTGCCGCGCTCGCCGAACACCCGCGCGGCCACCCGTGCCCGTTCGGGATCGGGATCGATGGCATGGATATGGGCCGATGCGAACCGTTCCAGCATCCAGCAACCCGGGACACCATAACCGCAGCCGATATCCAGCACCGTGCGCGGCGGTCGCGCATCTTCCAGGTGAGATGCCAGTTCGCAAAACAGCATATCGTGGCGCAGCTTGAAGCGGGCGAACAGGCGCGGGTAGGGTTCCAGCGGCCGATAACGGCGCAGGATGCGTTGGGCAATGGTGGTCGCGGTGCCGGGTGCGTCCGTCGACCGGTGCTGTAGATGGTGGGCCAGCATGGGCGGCAACAGTACGAAGGCGCCGATCAACGCATAGCCGATGCCCAAAAGGGAGGTGATGCCGGCGCTGTAGAGCAGCTGGTGCTCGGCCAGACACAGCACGCCGAAACCCAGCAGGGTGGAGCAGGCCGCCATGAGCACTGCCATGCGGATGCGTTCGAAGCCGGGATCCGCAAAGCCACCGTAACGTTGGTAGGCGCGCACCAGCAACAAGGCGTAGTCGGTGCCCATGCCCAGAACGACGATGGCCAGCATCAGCCCCGGGATGTCCAGGGGATGGCCGATGAGATTGAGGGTGCCCAGGGTGCAGACCAGGGCGAACAGCAGTGGTGCCAAGGTGATGGCGGTCAGTTTCAGATCGAAGAAGAAAAAGAAGATCAGCAGCGCCACGCTGAGACCGACCACCGCCAGCATCTTGATGAAGGTGGTGAAGAGCAGCTCCCCGAGGGTGCGGGAAAAGAAAACGGGATCGAACAGCTTGGCCAAGTCACCGTAGCGGTCATGGAACCGCTCGGGATCATGGCGTGGTCCCGCGGTCAGGGTGGCGAACTGCATCCAGGTGCCATCGGCGCCGGCCACGATGCCCATCAGGTCGTGAAAGGCGGCGGGCACGGCCGCGGACGGCGGGGGGGCGGTCCTTTCCAGGGTGGTCAGAAACGGTGTGAAGGCCCCCGGCGCGAAACCCAATGCCCCACCTTGCTCCGCCAGGGCGGCGCGCACCGTCGCCCGGCGTTCCGGGGTCCAGAATTCGCGCCAGGCACGGAAGTTTGCCGCGCGGCGGCGTTCGCCGGGAAACAGCATGCCGGGCAGAAAGCCCTCGGCCAGCCGCTGTTGGGTCAAATCCTCCTGGAACAGTGTCAGCAACCGGTCGCCAATGGCCTGCAAGGCAGCGGGATCAGGGGCGGTGGTCATCACATAGATGCGTTCGAACACGCCGCCGCCCCACACCCGGTCCATCAATGCCTCGGCGGCGGCTGTTTCCGGCCCCACGGTGTTCATGCGGCCCAGGCCGGTATCGAAAACGGGTTTGGCGAAAAACAGCATTCCCAGGGCAAATGCCAGGGCGGCCAGGGCCGTGCCCTTGCCCGCCGTGGGGATACGGTTCACCAGTTGCCACAACGGCAGCCGGCGTTGACGGGCCGGCGGCATCTCGGGGAAGATTTTGGGCAGCGCATAGTGCACGAAGAGAAAGGCCAAACCGATGCCCAGGGCGGCGAACTGCCCCAACTGGGCCAGTACCGGAAAGCCGGTCAGATTCAAGGCGGCGAAGGCGCCGATCGACGTCAGGGCGGCCACCAGGCCGATGGCCCAGATCTCCCGCGAGGCCCGTCGGCCGTAAGTGGTTTGGGTTTGATCCAGAAAGAGCAGGTAGGCGATGCCGTGATCCACGGTGATGGAGATCACCGCGCCGCCGAAGCCGATGGCCATGATGGAGATGGTGTCATGGACAAGGGCCAGAATGAAGAAGGCCGCCGCCGTGCCGGCCGCCGCCGGCAGGAAAGCGAACAGACCCAGCAAAGGTCTGGGGAAGGCGATCAGCAGCAGCAGGGCGATACCCAGAGTCGCCAAGCCGATGGCCTTTTGCACGTCCCGCCGCGCGATGCGCTCATTGTCCAATGCGGCGCGGTAGGCACCCATGGGTGTCAAGGCGACGGGTTCGGTGTCTGCGGTGCGCAGGGCCACTTCATCGGCCAGGGTTGCCAGAAAGGTTTCCAGGCGCAGGGCAAAGGCGGTGTCCGCCCCCGGTTGGGTGGGCGTGGCCACCACCAGTAGATGCCGGCCGTCGCTGCTCAGGGGGCGTCCGTCAAGAAGATCGACGTCGCGGGTAGGCGCCAGATGGGCCAGACGCGCGAGAACGATTTCGCCCAAGGCCAGCGGGTCCCTGGAGATGCGCGAGGCCTGGCCGATGGCGTCCAGACCCAGCAGCTGATGCCGCAAGGCGATCAAACGGCTCTGGATTTGGTCGGGGGACAGCAAGGGACCGACCCGGGTCTGGAGCTCCTCGGCAGTGAACAATATCGGCAACTGCTCGGTCACATGAGTCAGCAGCTCGGGCATGAGGGCCTGCATCGCCGCCATGCCCACCTGGCGGAACAGGCCACTCTCCTGCAGGCGATTTTCCACATAGCGTGCGGTGCGGGTTAGCAGTTCGGGGTTGGGCGCGGCCACTGCCAGGTCGATGGCCATCTGGCCCTGCATGGGGTGATGCTGGAAAATGGCGCCGGCGTCGGCGATGGCCGGTGCATCCGAGGGAAGATAGCGGGTGATGTCGGTGTCGATCCGCGCGATCCACAAACCGGTGGCGACCAGGGCGCCGATGACCAACAGGGTGAGTAAAAACAAGGGGGTGTGGATTCGCATGGGGGCGGTTTCTCAGCGCATGGCCAGCAGGGTCAGCAGAAGGACGACGCCGTGGGCGGCGAGGATGGACCAACGGTTGCGGTGGTAAAACGCATTGGCTTTCTGGAGGTTGCGCAATCCGCCCAGCAGGCGGCGGATTCGATCCAGCGGCAAATAGCGCAGGTTGTCCGAGCGGGAGGCGCTTTGAAAGGCCATTGCGGGGTGGACCACATAGCTGAGGGGGTCTTTCAGATCCCTCAAAAAATCGTCGTAGGGCACCCCCCGCCAGGGTTGTGGCACCAGCTGCCGGGCGAAATCGCGATGCACCGCATAGGCGTGGGTCAGGCTGCGATAACGAATCTGCAGCACATGGGAACAGACGGTGCGCCGGCTGCCTTTGACCATGCAGCCGAGGAAAAAGAGATGCCAGGTGGGAAGGGATGCCAGGAATGCCGTGGCGTCGCTCAGGCATTGATGGGAAAAGCGATCAAAAACCACATCGTCCTCGAAGATCATGATGCTTTCGGCGCCGTCGGCGAGCCCTTGCCGCATGCAGTGCAGGTGGGATTCATAGATGCCCTGCTCGCAATCCGTCGGGTGTTTGTCCACGATCACAAAGTCCACCCGCCGCGACAACCCCACCCGCTGGAACTGGACGCGGGCCTCCTGCCGTCTGTCGTTGCGTTCGGCCAGCGAAATGCAATAGATTTTATCGAAAAAATCCCAGGGAGTATGCATGGTTCGTTCCATGGAAAAAACGCTTTCCCATGACCGGTTGCGAATGTATAACGAGTAGCGCCCCCTTTCTACATGGAGGCAGGGCAAAATTCAACCGCATTCCCGGTTCCGTCCGGATACCCCTTGCCCGACAGATACCGGTGCGGCAACGCGCATTACAAAAGGGGGTGGTGGCCGCACTGCACGGCCGCGCCCCGAGGACAATTGATCATGCGTATTGTTTTGGTACACCCGGCCGGCTCCAACTGGCTGGCCGGACGCAAGGACATGACGACCACGGCCAACCGTATGGCCCCCCTGGGGCTGCTTTCCATTGCCGCCTTTTTGGAACGGGAAGGCCATGCCGTGGCGGTGCACGATTGCATGGGGCCCGCGGCGCCCGTCGGCATCGATGCCAATGTGGCGCAAGTGTTGGCCCACGACCCCGACCTGGTCGGGTTTTCCGCCACCACATCCGGATTTTTGGACGGCTATGACATGGCCCGCGGCATCAAGGCGCGGCGGCCGTCCGTTGGGATCGTTTTCGGTGGGGTGCATGTGTCGGCCCTCGGGGCGCCGCTGCTGGACCAATTTCCGCACATCGATCATCTGTGCCTCGGGGAAGGCGAGCGCACGTTGGCCGAACTGGCCGCCGGATCAGCGCCGGCCGCCATCGACGGTTTGGCGTGGCGCGAGGGCGGCCGTGGCGTGCAGAACAAGGCCAGGGCCCACCTGCCCGAACTGGATGACCTGCCCTTTCCGGCCTACGAAAAGTTGGCCGGGTTTCCCAAAGGCTACCATCTGCCACTGTTCAGCTACATCCAAACCCCCGGCGCCACCATGGTGACCAGCCGCGGCTGCCCCTACCGGTGTTCCTATTGTGACCGATCGGTTTTCAAGCAGGGGTTTCGCTACAACTCGGCCGCCTATATTTACGCCCACATGAAATATTTGCGGGACCGTTTCGGCGTCCGCCACATCAACATTTACGATGACCTGTTCACCCTCAACCGGGAGCGGATCGAAACGCTGTGCACCTTGTTGACGGCCAAACCCCTGGGGCTGCATTTCAACTGCGCCGTGCGCGTCGGGCATGCGGATGACAACCTGCTGCGCATGCTCAAGGCGGCCGGCTGCCTGATGGTCTCCCTGGGCATCGAATCGGGCGACCCCGATCTGTTGGAAGTGCACAAACCGGGCGTCTACCTGGACGATGTGCGAGACACGGTGCGCCGCATCCAGGCCGCCGGGCTGCGGGCCAAGGGGCTCTTCATGATGGGCTTGCCGGGCGAAACGGTGGCGTCGATCCGCAAAACCAGCGATTTCGTCCTCTCTCTGGGGCTGGACGATATGAACATGGCCAAATTCACGCCCTTTCACGGTGCGCCGGTGTGGCGGTCCATATTCGCGCAGGGAACGGTGAACGAGGATTGGCGCTTGATGAACTGCCTGAACTTCGTTTTCGTGCCGCGGCAGATCGGATCGTTGGAACGCTTGGATCAGCTCTACAACACCCATGTCAAGCGGTTCTACTCCGACCCGGGCTGGCGTCGCCGATTTCGCCGGCGCATATGGGAGCACCGCCGCAGTTTGTGGTTCATGGTGCGTCATCTGCCCGGGTTCCTGAGCGCCATGCGCAGCTTCGAGCCGGCCAGGGAAACAGCGGAGCCCCGATAGTGGCGCAAAGAAAAAAACGCCTTATAGTTTCTGAATGACAGTTGACACATGCCGTGCTTTTTGCCATACTCGAACGGTATGATCAACTTGCGGAATTTTATACCTTTTTAACGTGTGGCGTTTTCTGTCGGCACCGCAAGGGGTGGCTCGCCTAGCTTAGAAAACGAAGGCCGGGTCCCAATATCCACTATCCTCTTGCAGATAAACGGCAACCACATTTTCCCCCACCATTCAACCGAAAATCGAAAGGAGGCAGGTATGGCTTGGAAAAGAGTCGTTCTTGTAGCTTTGGTAATCGCGGCGCTGATCGTGCCGGTGCAACCGGCCATGGCCAAAACCGATGTGCTGTTCGGCGGTGCATCCATCGTGGGTGTTTACTACCAGGTGGCTTTGCAGATCAGCAACCTGATGAACCGGCACCGCGGCGATGACTACAACTACATCGGGCGCCCCACGGGCGGCTCGGTGTTCAATATCAACGCCATGGTGCGTGAAACCTTCGATTTCGGCGTGGCCCAGTCGGACCGCAACTATCAGGCCTTCAACGGGGTCGCCGATTGGGAAGGCAAGCCGGTCAAGAACCTGCGTAGCGTGTTCAGCATGCATCCCGAGACCGTGATGCTGGTGACCCGCAAGGACACGGGGATCAAGAAGGTTGAGGACATCAAGGGCAAACGGGTCAACATCGGCAATCCCGGCTCCGGCCAGCGGTTCAATGCCGAGGAGGTGCTTCGGATTTACGGCATCGATCCTTCCAGCGATCTGCGGGCCGAGAGCTTGCAGCAGCACGAAGCGTCCCGGGCCCTGGTGGACCGCAAGATCGACGCCTTCTTCTACACGGTAGGCAACCCCAGCGCGGCCATTGAAGAGCCGGCCCAGTCCGTGGACATCGTCATGGTGCCCTTGGATCATCCGGACATCAAGAAGATGGCGGAAGAGAAGCCGTACTACATTTTCACCAAAATTCCCGCCGGCACTTACAAGGGTGTGGACTACGACGTGCCCACCTACGCGGTGACCGCCACGGTCATCAGCCATGAAACGGTGGACGATCAGATCGTTTACGACATGGTCAAGACCGTTTTCGAGAATCTGCAACAACTCAAGGGTTCCCATGCCGCCTTCCGGCATCTGGATCCCAAGGAGATGCTGCAGGGGCTTTCGGCGCCTTTTCATCCCGGTGCCTTGAAATACTACAAGGAAAAAGGATGGATGTAAGCAAAACCGAATAGAGGAGAAAGGGGCCCATGGGCGGTGATGTTGCAAGTGCGGATCGCGGTGCCGACAAGCAGTCGGATGTGAAAAACGGCGCGAAAGAGGCCCAGCAGATTCTGGCCGGTGCGGAAGCGGGCGCCCGCAATCCCCGCAGCTGGATTGCATCCTGGGTGATCACCCTGATGTGCCTGGCCTGGTCCGGCTACCAGCTCTTCATCGCCTTTCGGCCCATCGACTCCCATGTGGCCAGGGCCTGGCACCTGGCCTTCGCCATGGCACTGGCCTTTCTGCTCTATCCGAGCTACAAACCTCATCGGCCGCCCTTCTGGATCCGGGGGCTGCGCAAGGTGCTGCCCCTGCGGTCCGGGCGGTCGATCATCACACGTATTCCCCTCCAGGATATCGTATTGGCGGTGGTCGGCGTCACCGCCGCCCTCTACATTTGGTGGGACTACAACCAACTGATCATGCGTCAGGGGTTGCCCAACACCACCGATATCGTGCTGGGCACCATCCTGATCGTTTTGCTGCTGGAGGCGGCCCGGCGCAGTCTCGGTCCGGCCCTGGCCACTCTGGCCGCACTGTTCATCCTCTACACCATAGGCGGTCCCTACCTGCCCGAAGTGCTGCGCCATCGCGGCGTCCCGCTGGATTTCATCATCAGCGACATGTATTTGACCACCACCGGTATTTTCGGCGTGCCCCTGGGCGTCTCCACCGATTTCGTGTTTTTGTTCGTGCTGTTCGGCTCCCTGCTGGACAAGGCCGGGGGCGGCAAATATTTCATCGATGTGGCCTTTTCCGCCCTGGGCACCTATCGGGGCGGACCGGCCAAAGCGGCGGTGTTGGCCTCCGGTTTGACCGGCCTGGTTTCCGGCTCCTCCATCGCCAACACCGTCACCACCGGCACCTTCACCATTCCTTTGATGAAGAAGGTGGGGCTGCCGCCCTACAAAGCCGCCGCCATCGAGGTGGCCGCCTCCACCAATGGGCAGTTGATGCCCCCCATCATGGGCGCGGCCGCCTTCATCATGGCCGAGATTCTGGGGATTCCCTACCTGGATGTGGTGCGGGCGGCACTGCTGCCGGCCCTGATATCCTACCTGGCATTGTTTTACGTGGTGCACATGGAGGCGCTCAAGCTGGGCGTGGCTGCCTTGCCGCGGGAATTGCTGCCGCTTTTCAAACGGACCTTCCTGCGGGGCATCCATTTTTTGATTCCCTTGGCGGTTTTGATCATCTACCTGGTCGTGTTGCGCCGTTCACCGGTGACCGCGGTGCTCCTGGCCATCGAATCCCTGGTGGTGATCATGCTCATTCAGCGGCCGATCACCCTCTATTTTTCGCTCACCTTGGCCCGCCGGTCCGGGACGCTGACGCAAGATGTCGACATGACCGTCGAATTGCGCAAGGCATTCGTGACAGGTCTCATGGATGTCTGGCAGGGTTTGATCGGTGGTGCGCGCAACATGATTTCCGTGGGCGTGGCCACCGCCACGGCGGGCATTATCGTGGGGGTGGTGACCATCACCGGGCTGGTGGGGCGCTTCATCACCCTCATCGACACCATCTCCATGGGCAACGTGGTGCTGATGCTGATCTTCACCGCCATGACCTGCCTGATCCTGGGCATGGGCATGCCCACCACGGCCAACTACATCATCATGGCCACCCTCACCGCCCCAGTCATCGTCACCCTGGGGGGCGACGCGGGCCTGGTGTTTCCACTGATCGCCGCTCATCTCTTCGTTTTCTACTTTGGTATTCTGGCCGACGACACGCCGCCGGTGGGGCTGGCGGCCTATGCCGGGGCCGCCATCGCCCGGTCCGATCCCATTCGCACCGGCATCCAGGGCTTCACCTACGACCTGCGCACGGCGATCCTGCCGTTCATCTTCCTGTTCAACAACGAACTGTTGATGATCGACGGTGTCACCGAGACGGGCGCCATTATCTGGCTGGACAATCCCGTCCGGATTATCTGGGTCTTCTTTTCCGGATTGATCGCCATGTTCGCCTTCGCCTCGTTTCTCCAGGGCCACCTGGTGGTGCATTGTAACATCCTGGAGCGGCTCATCTTGCTGGCCGTGGCCGCATCCACCTTCAAGGCGGCGGTCATCGAGTCCCACCTGCCCCTGGGGCCGACCACGATTCAAGCCATCGGCATCAGCGCTTACTTTGGTATGTACGCTTGGCAGAAGTGGCGGGTGAAAAGAAGAACACCGCCGGCTGCGGCGGCCTGAGCCGAGGCGGGCTGTGTGTCAGCCCGCCTCGCAGATGGTGGGTTGGACGCAAACAAGGTCCAGCAGCACCGTTTGCGCGATTCCTGAAATAGACGTTTATACCTCCAGGGGTCTTCCAAAAGCCCGGTCGCGCAGCTCCCCCCTGCGGGGCCGATAGGTGTTGTCGGCCATCTCTTTGCGGATCACCTGGGCAAACAGCTTGGACATCTTCATCTCCTGGGGCTCGTCCTGGTAGAAGGTGTCCCAGGCATAAGCGAGCAGCTCCTGGAGCTTCTCGGCACTCATGTGTTTGGGGTGGTAGACCACATTGTCGGCCGAATAGGCGTCCCAGTCGTAGGTGAAGATGCGTCCCGACCCGTGCAGGTCGTCCCACGCCTTGGTGTGGGGAAAGGGGGTCAGCACGGTGAATTCGGCCAGATCCAGTTCGATCTCCAACAGAAAATCGATCAGCCGTTTGATACTGTCTTCGGTGTGATCGTCCAATCCCAGCAGAATGGTGCCCTCCACCCCGATGCCATGATCGTGGTAGCGTTTGATGCGCTCGCGGATGTAGTTCGACGTATCGAAAACCGCCTGGTAGACATACCAGGCGCCCGCTTGGGCGGCCAGGTCCAGCACTTCGGGTTTGTCTTCGATGGGATGGCAGCACCACTTCTTCTTGAGGGGGATCATTTCGCGGAACAGGTCCATTTCCCAGGCGGTGTCCTGGGCCAGGGAGTTGTCGACCACGAACAGGCGGTTGTTGTCGATGGCGGCCATCTCGGCGATGGATTTGTCGATGGGCCGTGGTCGGAACCGGCGGCCGCCCAAATAGGCCACGGCGCAGGGGTAGCAGTGATAGCGGCAGCCGCGGGAGGCGTGCACCAGGTCCACCATCTGCACCCCTTTGTAGTTGTACAGATCCCGCTGCAGGATGTCCCGTCGGGCGGTGCCCACCATTTCGATGGGAGGGCGGTCTTCCAGATGGTCGTACACTTTCTGCAAGGCGCCGCGGCGCAGGTCATCCAACACTTTTTCCATGTGGCCCTCGGCTTCCCCCAGAAAGACGGCGTCGGCATGGGCCATGGTCTCTTCGGCATGCAGCATGGTGGCGATGCCGCCGAAGATGACGGGAACGCCCATGCGCCGGTAGGTATCGGCGATTTGCCAACCCCGCTTGACCTGGATGGTGAGCATCATGGAGATGGCCACCACGTCCGGCCGGTCATCGAAATCGATGGTTTGCAGGTTTTCGTCGATGAAATCCACGTCCACATCATCGGGCAGGGCGGCGGCGAAGACCACCGGGCCATGGGGCGGCAGATGGAATTCGGTTTGCCGCATCAGCTTGGACCATTGGGGATAGATCAGTTTGAGTCGCATGGTTTTCCTTTTCGATTGCTTGGCTATTGCGTGGATCGGCTGTCCAGGGGGACGGCTTCCATCAAGCTCATGTTGAGGCGGTATCCCTTGGCGCCATGGGCGCGCAGCTCCAGCCGGGAGGGAAAGCCTTGGGGGTGCCGGGCTTCGCTGCCATCGGGCAGGACCGTGCGGCGTGGCCGCCCGTCGGCGCCGTAGCGGCGGATTTCCCAGCGGCCGTCGGGCTGCACGACTACATCCTGGATGCCGTCCCCAAGGGGGTAGCGACAGATGCGGGCGCCGTCTTTTAAAAGACCGGATTGCGCCGGCGGCGCGGCGGGAGGGAAGAAGAGCAGCGCGATATCATCGATCAGCCCTTGGGCGAAGCCCGGCTGGTCCATCGGGGGGACCGCCTTTTTTACTTCAATGGCAGTACCATCATAACGGGCTTGAAACAGGACCATGCCTTCGAGGGTCAGCATGGCGCATTCGAAGGCCTGCGCAGCGGCGGAGATGCGGGTGATGCCGATCATCGTCTGGCGCGAGCCATCGGGCAGGTGGGCCTGGATGGCGTGGGCGAACTGCCAGTTGCCTTGGGGAAAGACGGCGGCGCAATCGGCTGCAAAATCGCCATTCGTGTCATCAGGTGGCAATGCAATGCGCGGCGGACCGGCGCAGGCCACGACCAGCAGCATGACAAGGATTGCCGTCATTATAGGAAAACGATGTTTGCTCATGGTGCCTCCTTGAAGATCGCCGCCTTCAAGTCCGGGTTGAGTTGCGTGCCTTCGAAAATCAAGCGGGTGAAGGCTTGCGGGCCCTCGTGGATTTCAACGCTTTCGATGGTCCCGGGTTGTGCGCCCAGTTGCAGCTCGATGCGCTGGATGAGCTCCTCGAAGGCCGCTTCGCGCGGGGTGAGCACAATCCGCCGTTCAGCGGTCAGGCGGGCATCGAAGGAAGGGTTGTCCTCGAAACGGCCGGACAGCCAGAGGCTGATTTCCTGCAACACGACCTGCATGGCTTCCAGGCCCGGTCCCCGTTCGGCGCGCCAGCCGGATGGATCGGCCACCCAGCGGGTGGTGCGGCCTTCGTGCATGATCAGAATGCTTTGCAACGGCGCCAGGTATTCCCAGCGCAGTGAGCGGGGCGTGCGAAAATAGAAACGTCCCTTGGAAACCAAAGGTTTGGCAAGGATCGGCAGGTGTTTCTCCTGAATGAAATCGGCCTGGATGGCCGTCACCGTTTCAGCCGCCGTGCGGATCCCGTCCCATGAATCGGCCCACCCGACACACAACAGGGCAAACAACGGTAAAAGCAGGTGCAGCGCTTTGAAACGGCTCAAAACATACCGCCGTTGACGCTGATGACCTGGCCGGTCAAGTAGGATGCATCCTCCGAGCAGAGAAAACGCACCACCCGGGCCACCTCCTCGGCCTTGCCGAGGCGGGCCATGGGGATCATCGATTTTATCTTTTGCACCGGTGCGTCATGGATCATGTCGGTCTGGATCAACCCCGGCGCCACCACATTGACCCGGATGCCGAGCCGGGCCACTTCGGCGGCCACCGATCGGCTGGCGCCGATCAACCCCGCCTTGGCGGCGGCGTAGTTGGCCTGCCCGCGATTGCCCATGATGCCCGCCACCGAGGCGATGGAGACCACCGACCCCCGTTTGTGCACCACCATTTTTTCGAGCACGGGCCGTGTGACGTTGTAAAACCCCTGCAGGGTGGTGTCGATCACGCCGCGCCATTTGTCCGGTGTCATCATTACGAACAGTTCGTCGGCGATGCGGCCGGCGTTGTTGATCAGGGCGTCCACCGATGCATAGGTGGCGAAGATGCGTTCAAGCGCGTCCTGGGTGGCCGCTTCCGCGGCCACGTCGAAACCGATGCACATGCCGCTGCCGCCCTGCTGCTCCACCTGCGCCAGGGTCTCCCGGGCACCTGCCTCATCTGAAAGATAATTGATGATCACCTCGTAACCGCAACGTGCCATCTCCACGCAGATGGCGCGGCCGATCCCCTTGCTGCCGCCGGTGACCAGCGCCACCGGTTTGTTGCCGGCTGAATCTTGCATATGTCGATCCTTTGCTGAACAGTCGATCCTGCCGCCTGATTATTTGGCCTGCATCAGTTGCAGCGTGATTTCAGCGGCTGTTTGGTTGTCGATGCGGACGGTGCCGTGCACCTCCCGAAAGTTTTCATAGGCAAAACCATTTTGCGTTGCAACCACTATTTGGGTGCCCGGTGCAATGCGGTCGATCATCAAACGGGCCCGTTTGACGCCCACGATCCAGCCGCGCTGGTGGCCGCCGCCGTTTCGTTTGCGCAGCGCCAATCCGTTGTTGACGCCGGCGGTCTGGGCCACCAGCTCGATGAGGATCAAGCCGCTGATGCCCTCGGAAGTGCCCAGGGGCCATTGTGCATCCGCGGTGGACCGGGTGACCGCGCCTTGCTCGTCGAAGCAGAGCACTTCCCCGATCAACAGCATGGGTTTGCGGTGGGGCAACACCATTTCGAGGGTCAGGGGTGACGTCGGCATAGGGTATGGTCCGTTGCGGCATAACGGTTTAAAAACAAGCACACGCATAGCACAGTAAGGTTGCGCGGCATCATGTGCGGTGTGGGATGGTACTATAAAACACAATGGCTGTCCATGACCCCGCGCGCCACCGGGAAAGTTCATTGTATAATCCTGTGACAATCGAAATCGGGATCGAAATCGAAAAAATTCAGGTACTATGGTCACCGGATTAAAGAGAATAGATCCCGATCCCGATAGCGATTTCGATTTCGACAAGAAGATGCTCGATCAACTTCGGGTGGTGATCGCGGATTGCTTGCAGCGGTCCCGGTTTTAGGGGTGGACAGGGTTCATGTGAACCTGATAATAAAACCGATCAGCCCGGTGACACCTATTGATGCATTGTCATGCTTAAAAGGTGCCGGCCGGTGCAATTCATAGGGGTGGGGTAACCAACGAATTATGGAACATTTGATCGAAGAGCTGAAAGTCAAAATTGTCGACATATTGAATCTGCCGGATGTAACACCGGCGGATATCCAGACCGACGCCCAATTGGTGGGAGGCGAGCTGGGCATCGACTCCATCGATGTGCTGGAGATGGTCATCATGATCGAGAAGGATTACGGGGTGGCCATCAACAACAAGGAGCTGGGCGCCAAAGTGTTTGCCACCCTCGGTACCCTCGCGGCCTATATCCAGGAACACGCTTCGGAGCTGCCCAATTGAGTGATGTCCCGGTGACCATTGCCGGCATGGGAGTGGTCAGCGCGTTGGGAACCGGTGCGGAGCGGACCCTGGCGGCATTGCGCGGCGGGGAATGCGGCTTGAGCGGCTTGACGCTTTTCGTGGCGCCTGCCGGCCAAGTGCTGCCCGTGGGGGCGGTCCGAGGGTTCGATATGCAAGACCAGGCCTTGCCCCGCACCCATCGGTTGGCGCGGATTGCGGCCGCGGAGGCCTTGGCCGGCAGCGACGCGGCGCCCGATGCCATTGTGTTGGGCACCACCACCGGCGGCATTCTGACCACAGAATCCCTTTTGCAAAACCATTGCACCGACCCGCGGGCCTACCGTCATCATGGCCTCGCCACGGTGGCCGAGGATCTGGCCCGCCAATGGGGGTGCACCGGGCCGGTGCTCACCGTTTCCACCGCCTGCTCGTCGGGGGCCGTGGCCCTCAAGTTGGCCCTGGAAATGTTGCGTTGCGGCATGGCGCGACGGGTCCTGGCCGGCGGCGTCGATTCCTTGTGCCGTTTGACCTATTTCGGCTTCAAGTCCCTGCAGCTGATCGACCCGGCGGGCGCACGGCCCCTTGACCGTGAGCGGCGCGGCATGTCGGTGGCCGAAGGCGCGGCTTTGCTGCTGCTCAGTGCCGATGCCGCCGCTGACGGGGTATGCCTGCTGGGTGCCGGTCTCTCCTGTGACGCGCACCATGCCACCGCGCCCCATCCCGAGGGAGAAGGCGCTTTGGCCGCCATGACCGCCGCCCTGGCCGATGCCGGCTTGACGCCTGCGCAAATCGACTACATCAATCTGCATGGCACCGGTACGCCGGACAACGACTTGGCCGAGGGCCGGGCGGTGCACCGGTTGTTCGGCCGGCAGCCGCCCCCGCTGTCTTCCATCAAAGGGGCCATGGGGCATCCCCTGGCCGCAGCAGGGGCCATCGAGGCGGTGGTGGCGGCGCTGTGCATCCGCAACGGCCTGCTGCCTGGCAACGTGGGGTATGGCACGCCGGATCCCGAATTGGGTATTTCGCCGGTCACCGCACCCCGTTCGGCACCATTGAAGACCGTTATGTCCAACTCTTTCGGTTTCGGCGGCAACAACGCGACGGTGATCGTGGGTCGCGCCGCCGGTGCCGCTGCGGTGGCGGCACCCTCGGTCGTCACCGCGCCGCTGTCGGTGCAAGGCGCCGCCTGCATCACCGGCGCCGGTCATGGACCGGCCAGCCTGGAGGCCTTGTTGGCGGGCAAGGAGTGCGCCGGTTGTCTCGATGAACAGACCCTGTCCGAGGCGTTGCCGCCACGGGTCATCCGTCGCTTCAAGCGGTTGCCCCGCATGGCGCTGTCCCTGGCGATGAATGCCTGCCGGGATCTGGCGCCGGAGCGCATGCCGACGGCGGTGAGTATCGGCACCGCCTGGGGCGCCCTTTCCGAAACCCATGCCTTTTTGCAGCGATTGGCCGAGACCCGGGGGCAGTATCCGTCGCCCACTGATTTTGTCGGGTCGGTGCACAATGCGCCGGCCGGTCAGATTGCCATGCAATTGGGTATCAAAGGCGCCAATGTGACCACCTCGGGCGGCGACCACAGTTTCGAGCAGGCGTTGCTGGCCGCCGACCTGCTGACACGACGCTCCGCGGATGCGGTCTTGGTGGCCGGCTTGGATGAACACCATCCGCAACTCTCGCCCCTGCTGGCGCCCGCGGCACGGCCGGACCCGCCGGCGGCCGACGGCGGCGGCGCCCTTCTGTTGCGGCGTGAACCGGGCGGCAACGCGCCGATGCTTCAACTGCTGGCCTATCGCAGCGGTGATGGCGCCGGGACCGGGGCCGACTTGGTGGGCCTGCTGGGCGGCGCCGATGTCGTTCACAACAATTACGGCGCAATCTTGGTCGGGATGCCGGCCCGGGCCTATGCAGTGGCCGAGGCCCAATGGGCGGCTTTCCGGCAGGCCAGCGGTTTTGATGGACCAATGGTGGATTACCGACGCTTGACCGGGGAATTCGGCACCGCTTCGGCCGTGGCCGCCGTGATGGGGGTCGCCATGGTGCGCGCTGGCGCGGTGCCCGCAGCTCTGGCCGGTGGTGCCCCTTGCGCCCTGGCGGGCAAGGCGGTGCTGTTGCTGGGACTGGGCGATGGCGTGAGCGCCGTGGGGATCCGGCTGCCATGAAGGTGTTGCTGCTATCGGCCAATACGGTGCGCGAGCCCTACCCGGTTTATCCGCTGGGGTTGGACTATGTGGCCGGGGCCATCGCCGCCGATCACACCGTCAGGGTGCTGGACATGAACCGGTTGCCCGAGGGCCTTACCCTGGAAGATGCCGTCGGCGCCTTCGCGCCGGAGGTGATCGGCCTTTCCCTGCGCAACATCGACAACACCGATATCACCGACCCCAGGGGCTACATTCCCGGCTACCGCGACTTGGTGGAAAGGGTGCGGCGCTGCTGCAATGGCCCCGTCATTTTGGGCGGCAGCGGTTTCACCCTGTTTCCCCGCGAGATCATGGACGCCTTGGCGGCCGATTACGGCATCGTGGGCGAGGGCGAGCGGTTGGGATTGCTGCTCGATGCCCTTGCCAACGGGCAAGACCCCCTGGCGGTGCCGGGGGTGATCGTTCGCGGCGGCCGGCGCGGTGCCCCGCCGCCATTGGCGGGCGCAGGGGCGCGGCGCTTCGACCCCGATGCAGCGCACACCGATTTCTACTTGCGCAACGGCGGCATGCTCAATCTGCAAACCAAGCGGGGTTGCCCCTTTCGCTGTGTTTACTGCACCTATCCGCGCATCGAGGGGCGGCACATGCGTTGCGAACCACCCGAAATCATCGGCCGCATCGCCCGGCAGCTCCAGGAGGCCGGCGCCAAATATATTTTTCTCACGGACTCGGCCTTCAATGCCGATATCCCCCACAGCCTGGCCGTCGGTCAGGCCCTGCGGGATGCGGGGGTGACCATTCCCTGGGGCGGGTTTTTCGCGCCCACGGCGCTGCCCGACGGCTATTTCGACACCCTGGCCGGATGCGGCTTGCGCCACGTGGAGTTCGGTACCGAGGCGTTCTGTGACGCGGTGCTCAAGGCCTACGGCAAACCGTTTCACACCGATCAGGTCAAGGTGGCCCATAAAGCCGCCGTGGCGGCCGGACTGCATGTGGCCCACTATTTCCTGTTCGGTGGTCCCGGCGAAACGGCGCAAACGGTGGCCGAATCGTTGGAGCGTATTGACAGGTTGGAAAAATGCGTTCTATTCCTCTTTGCCGGGATGCGCATTTACCCTCATACGGACCTTTACCAACGGGCTGTGGCCGAGGCGCAGATCAGTACCGGCGACAACCTGCTCGAACCGGTGTTTTATCGCCCACCCGGCCTGGCCATGGACCATGTGATCACGCAGGTGACCGGGCACGCCCGACAGCGGGACAACTGGGTGGTGGGGGCCGGCGGGGAAAAGGTGGTTAAAATCATGGCCCGCATGTATCGGCGCGGTTTCTCAGGGCCGTTGTGGGAATACCTGGTCCGTTGAAACAGAGTGGCGTCACCGGGTGGATCGATTGCGGCGGTCGGTGCGAAGCGCCGTTGGGGGGAATGCAAAACAGGATTTACAATAAAAATGGCTGTGTGGTATCATCTAACAATTCGAACGCCTTATGATGCGCAATGCCCGTCGGCCGATGTGCACGTGCCACCGTCGTCCCCCTGGTTCAACGGCCATTTCCCCGGCCATCCGATTCTTCCGGGAGTTGCTCAGTTGGGAATGGTGCTGGATGTCCTCCGCCACGCTCGGGAAATGCCCCTGCGGGTGGTGGAGGTGAGTCGGGTGCGATTTAAGCAGATGGTGCTGCCGGACGATCACCTGGTGGTTACGGCCGAGGCCCGGCCGGGGAAAAACGACAATTACAGCTTTCGCATCAGCAAGGACGAAGTGCTGGTCTGCAGCGGCAACATGGTGGTGGCGGCGGCCGGCGCCAAAGAGGCAAAAGATTCTGCTAAAGGAGAATAACAGGCATGGCGGTGGTAACAACTGATCTGGACCGGATGATTCGCGATATCGCCCGAATCATGATTGAGGAACTGAAGCTGGAGGATGTCACGGCCGAAACCTTCGACCCCGACATCGACCTGGTGGACGAGGTGGGCATCGACAGTATGGATTTGGCCACCGTGGCCCTGGTGCTGCGGGACCAATATGCCGTGCGCATCGACGAGGACGATTATCCCAAGCTGACCACACTGCGCCTGATTTCGGAATACATTTACAAGAAACGGACAGCCGAGGCGTAATGGTGGAACAAAATGAGGCCGCGCCTTCGGCCGAAGGGGCCGGGGGCGCCGCAAGGCAATGGAAGTTCTCCGAGTTGATCGCCGATGCGGCGGTGCGTGAGCGGTGGGAGAAGGTGCGGCAGTACTTTTTTCTGCGCGAATCCACCTATGACATGACCCACCGTTGCAACATACGCTGCGACGGATGCTACTATTTTGAGGGCGAAAAGCAGCACGCCCGGGAAGTGTCGGACCCTGAAGCCTGGCGGGCCCTGATGCAGTCCGAGAAGGCGCGCGGTATCACCTATGTGGTGCTGGCCGGTGCCGAACCCTCCCTGGTGCCCGAGCTGCTGACGGTTTGCCATGAGCAGATGCCCCTGGGGGCCATCGCCACCAACGGTTTGCGCAAGATTCCCGCGCAGGTGGGATACAAGATCCATATCTCCGTGTGGGGCAACGACCGCACCAGCGAGCGCATCCGCAACGCCAAGCACATGTTGCAGCGGCAGATCGAAAACTACCGCGACGATGCCCGGGCGGTGTTCGTCTACACCTTCACGCCCCACAACATCGAAGAAGCCGAAGAGGTCACCCGGCAGTTGGCATCCCAAGGGTGTAAAATCACCTTCAACGTCTTCTCTTCGCCGGTGGGCTACACGGGCACCTTGCGCCACACGGAAGATTCCCTGCGTCGGACGCGGCAGGCTATGCTGACCTTGTTGGCGAATCACCCCGACACCGTGCTTTTCTCGCCATACAATGCCGTGGCCCACACCCATCGCCTGGGGTTGCACGCCCTTTACGGTTGCTCATACCCGCGATGCAATCCTTCCACCGATATCGGCCTGGGACGTTCTTTCCGCCAGTACCGCACCGACCTGAACTGGGACCGCAGCGTCGCCTGCTGCGTACCCGACACCGATTGCGATGACTGCCGCCACTACGCGGCCGGCAGCGCGGTGGTGACGGCGCGTCTGTTTCGCCATGCCACCGATCCGGATACCTTCAACGCGTGGCTCGATTATGTGGACACCTACCTGGCGGTGTGGGTCAGCGACTATCCCAAAGGAAACAACTTGTGCTCGGCCCCCGTATCACCACCGGGGTTCGCCCTTTTTTAGGAAGTGCCTGTATTTGTTATGTGAGGAAATGCCATCATGAAGACCGTCAGCTCGCTGCTGGATGAACATTGGTATGCACGCTACAAGAAGATTTCCAAGCTCAACATCCGCAGCTCCATCTACGACGTGACCAATCGTTGCAATCTGCGCTGCAAGGGCTGCTTTTTCTTTTCATCCGGCGAACACGAGGCCGCCCCGGAGGAGATGGACCTTCACCGTTGGGAGACCTTCATCGACAAGGAGATGGAACGGGGGGTCAACCTGGCCATCCTGATCGGCGGCGAGCCCACCCTCTGTCTGGACCGGGTGGAGGCGTTTTACAAAAGATTGCCCACTTTTTGCGCCACCAACGGCTTGATCAAGGTGCCCCGGGACCGTTTTCCCGACATGATGATCGGCATCTCCTTGTGGGGCGACGAGGCGGCCGAAAAGCTGCTGCGCGGCAAGGACACCTTCGCCGTTTCGAGTCGCCATTACGCCGGCGATCCTTACGTCTACTACCTGTACACCATCACGCCGCGGCAGATCGGCCAGACCGAGCGCATCATCCGTAAAATCCGCGATGTGGGGCTCAAGGTGCACATGCAGCTGCTTTCCAACGACGAAGGGGTGGACGGCTTCTCCTGGCAGCCGGAGGAGCTGAGCACCATCCGGCAGGAGATGGACGCCATGCTGGACGCCTATCCCGACACGGTCATCTCCTCCAAATACTACCACGAGATCATCACCACCGGCCGCATGCTGGGGCGGCCCTTCGGCTGGATGGAGTGCCCTTCGGTGACCCAACCCCTGGATCACCGCAATCCGCAGCCCCGGCGCCTGACCAACTTCATCCGCTGGGCTTCCGATTTGCAGACCATGCACCGCTGCTGCACCTCCGAGACCCGCGACTGCACCACCTGCAAGGACGGGGCGGCCCACATGAGCTGGGTGATGGTCAACAAGCGGTCCCATATGCGCTCGACCAAGGATTTGCAGAACTGGATCGAGGTTTACGAAATGTTCGCCAAGCTCTACCAGTTCATCCCATGGTAGGGAGGATGCCGATGATTCGGTCGCTTTTCGCAAGCGATCTTTCGGTCGGCAGTTGACTTTATGGACGCCAAAAGTGCGGTCATCATCGGCTATGATGCGATATCGCCCCTGGGGATCGACCTGGAGGCCCAGTGGCAGGCCGCCCTGGCCGGCCGAAGCGGTGTCGGTCCGCTGACCCGGTTCGCTCCCGGAGACGATTTTCCGGTGCGCATCGCCGGCCAGGCGCCCGACATCGATCATCTGGCCTATCCCTTTCTCAAGCCCAGGGAGCAGGCGCGCTGGCCGTCGCCCATCTTCAAGTATGCCTTGCTGACGGTGCAGCGGGCCTTGGAACGATGCGGCCTGGAGATCACCCCCGAATTGGCGCCGCGAACGGCCATCACCTACAGTTCGGCCGTGGGCGGCTTGGATACGGTGCTGGCCGCCGACCGTAAATTGGCGGCCCACGGCACTCTGCCCTTGCCGTGTGTCAATCCCAATGCCTGCATCAACATGGTGACCGGCAAGGTCTCCATGCACACCGGTGCCACGGGCCCCATCATCAGCACCATCACCGCCTGCGCCACCGGGGTCAGTTCCATGATCACCGGCGCCATGCTGCTGGCCCAGGACCAGGCCGATGTGGTGTTGTGCGGCGCGGTGGATTTCGCCCTTGTGGAACCCATCGTGGCCGGTTTCGCCACCATGGGCGGCGCCTATGTGCCCAAGCCGGGACAACCCGAGGAATCGCCGGCCCTGGCCAGTCGGCCCTTTTCACTTCATCGGCGCGGGTTTGTGATCGCCGAGGGAGCCGGGTGCATTATCCTGGCGCGCAGCGACTTCGCCCGGGCCCAAGGCTTGGCTCACGACGTGGCCGTCGCCGGCTGGGGCATGAGTTCCGATGCCCACCATTTCGTGGCGCCCCACTTGCCCACGGTGCAGCGTTGCATCCAGCAGAGCATTGTGCGGGCCGGCATAGCGCCGACAGACGTGGACGCCGTCAACGCCCATGCCGCCTCCACGCGGGTGGGGGACAAGGTGGAGTTCGATGCCCTGCGGGCGGTTTTCGGCAAGGCCATGCCGCCGGTGACCGCCAACAAGTCTTTGATCGGGCATGCCATGGGGGCCTCCAGCGCCATCGAATCCATCTTCGCCTTTTTGGGGCTGCGCGACGGGGTGCTGCCGCCCACCATCAACCACCAACCCGACCCGGAACTGCCCATCGATTGCGTGGCCGAAGGCCGACGCAAGGTGGACCAGACCCATGTGCTCAAAAACGCCTTCGGTTTCGGAGGCTGCAACGCTTGTATCGTCTTTGAGAAGGTTCAATGAAAGCACCACTGAATCGCAAAGTTTACGTCGTCGGCTACGATGCCGCCACGGCACTGGGCAGCACCTTCGAGAGTACCTGGCAACGCGCCCTGCGCGGCGAGGCCGGGTTCCGGCGCGTGACCCGCTGTCAGACCACCTCCCGCAGCAATGTGGTGGGCGAAATTCCGGACTGGGACCCTTTGGCCGACGGCCATATCGAAACGCGAGAGGCCCGCAACTGGAACGCCGATTTTGTATTTCTGACCATGGTGCTGTGCCGGCGCGCCCTGGCCGATGCCGGCCTGGTCATGGACGATGAGACCGCGCCGCGCACCGCCTGCCTGATCGGATCGGCCCTCAACGGCAGCGATGCCCTGCGCATTGCCATCCAGAATTACACCCGCCACGGCGCCACCAAAGTGAGTCCCTATCTGTTGCCCAATTTGTGCGCCAATCTACCGGCGGGCAAGGCGGGTATGCAGTTGGGTTTCACCGGCCCCATCTTTTCGCCCCAGGGGGCCTGCGCATCGGGCAACCATGCCATCGCCCTGGGGGCGCGCATGATCCGTGACGGCGATTGCGATTTTGTCATCGCCGGCGGGGTGGAAACCTGCCTGATCCCCGAGATCATTCAAGGCTTCGCCAACATGTGGGCCACCATCAAGGTCGAGCCGGGCGATCGCGCCCATGGGGATCCTGCCCAGGCCTCCCGGCCCTACAGCATCGATCGCAAGGGGTTCGTGTTGGCCGAGGGCGCGGGCGCGCTGGTGCTGGCAGCCGAAGAGCGTGTCAAAACCCTGGGGTTGACCCCCAAGGCCGAAGTGGTGGGGGTGGGATGGTCCTCCGACGCACATCATTTCACCCTGCCCCACAAGCCCACCATCATCCGGGCCATGGCCGAAGCCATCGACGATGCCGGTTTGACGGCCGCGGACATTCCCCACGTCAATGCCCACGGCACCTCCACACCCAAAGGGGACAAGGTGGAGGTGGAATGTTTGCGCGCCATTTTCGGCAACGATTTGCAGCGGGTGACGGTGACCGCCAACAAATCCCAGATCGGCCACACCCTGGGCGCCGCGGCGGCCATCGAAGCGGCGCTCGGCATCGAGGCCATGCGGCGGGGCATCCTGCTGCCCACCGCCAACCACATCCCCGATCCCGATCTGGCCGATGTGGATGTGGTACCCAACGCGGCGCGGCGGCACACCTACGAGCATTTTCTGTCCAACGCCTTCGGCTTCGGCGGCACCAACTGCTGCATCGTTTTCCGGGGGGTTTGAATGCGACCCAAACCCTTCGTGCCCCGACCCCTTGACGACGCGGCGTTCCAATCCTGTGTGTGCGACGACACCACCGGCCTGGTCTGGCACCGCTGCCGTTTGCGCACCCTCTATGCCGACACCGACCGCTCCCAGGTGGTGTACCATGCCAACTACCTGCGCTATTTCGAATTTGGCCGCGCCTCGCTGATGCGCGAGGCGGCCTATCCGTACCGGGAGATCGAAGAGAGCGGTTTTGTCTACCCCATCATCTCCACCGGCATCGACTACTACCGGCCGCTGCGCTACGATGACGCCATGCTCATTCACACCCGTCCCGGTCCCATGGAACGGGTCAAGTTGCGTTTCGACTACATTATCACCCACCAGGAGAGCGGCGATATCGTCTGCATCGGCTTCACCAAGCACTGCGCGGTGAACGCCAAGGGCACGCCGGTGGCCGTCGACCCCAAAACGGTGCGCCTGTGGGAGATTTTCCCCAAATAGGCGCCGGCGAACGCCGGTTGCTGAATCTGAAAACCGAGGCCTGCTGGTCGGACCACCGCTTCCAGGAGCGGGCCGTGCTGCCCGCGGTGGAAGCCTTGCAGGTGCTGGCCGATGTGTGCCGGTCGGTTCGCCCTGAATTGAACCTGCACCGCATGGGCGCTGCCCGTTTCGATAAATTCCTGGCATTGCCGCCCGATGGCGGTGCAATAGCAGCCTACTGCGATCTGTCGACATTGCCGGGCGGCGGTTTGCGCGCCGCCCTGCTCAGCCGCATCCAAGCCGGCGCGGCGCGCATTCGGCGCATGGTGACCCACGCGCAGGTCGTTTTTATGCCCGACGACGGTTCGGGGTCGGCCGAACCGTTTGCGCCGCCGGCGCGTGCGACAGGTGCAACCTTCAGCGTCGATCCGGTCCGGCTGTACGAAGCGTTGGTGCCCTTCGGCCCTGCCTACCGTAATATCGTTGAACCCCTGGTGCTCGATGCCGGCGCTGCCCGGGCCGTGATCCAGGCGCCGACCCACGCGGGCGTCGCCGGCAGTCTCGGTTCACCCTTCGTGCTGGACGCCGCCTTTCATGCCGCCTGTGTGTGGGCACAGCGGTTCGCGGGGGTGGTGGCGTTTCCCGTGGGTTTTGCCCAACGGCACATCGCGACCCCCACTCGGCCGGGGCAGCGCTATCTGGCGCAGGTGGTGTGGGTGGGACGGGAGGGGGGCACCTTGCTGTTCGATCTGAAGATCACCGATGCCCGGGACCGGCATTATGAAGTGCTGCGCGGCGTGGCCATGCGGGATGTGAGCGGTGGCCGTTGGGTGCCGCCGGCATGGGTGCGCCGGGGCATTCCCGCCGAAGATCAGGGATAGGTGCCACACCCATGCCATTCAATGATTTGACCAGCGCATCGTTGTCCGCAACCGTTTTTTTGTTGGGCCTGCTTTTGGCGTACCTGGCCGGATCGGTCAATTTCGCCATCGTGCTGTTCCGTTTGCTCGGATGGGAGGACCCTCGCAGCCGCTACAGCGGCAATCCCGGCGTCTCCAATGTCTATCGTCAAGCCGGCTGGCCGTTGGCCGCACTGGTGCTGCTGCTGGATGTGGGGCGCGCCGTGGCCGTGGGCTTGCTGGCCGCCCACCATTGGCCCGCCACTTTGGTGCCCTGGGCCGGCTGGGCCCTGGTGATGGGCACCCGCTATCCATGGTGCCACCGCTTTCGGGGCGGCAAAGGCGTGGCCAACTACATCGGTTTCTGCGGTGCCCTGATGCCTTGGGTCACCCTTGCGGCCTTGGGGATCTATTTATTGGTTTTCGCCCTGTGGCGCCGTTCTTTCATCGGCTCATTCGGTCTGTTGGCCGTATTGGCCGCCGGCGGGCTGATCCATTGGTGGGGGGATGGGGTGGGAATGGGCGCCGTGGTGCTGACCGTGGCGATGATCGTGTGGTTTCACCACGGCAATATAAGGGCTTGGCGGCAAGCCGCCGCGCCATCCGTTGTCGATAGGGACGGTTCGGAGTAGACAGCCACCGAAGAGGCGTTTGGCGCCGCCCTTGTTTTCCGGTTCGGATTCGCTACGGCAAGCGACCGTTACACGGCAGACCGCTTCTGCGGGACCGCGGATGCGCACTGCAGCTTCTGAGTGCGGCAGTTACGCCAGCACAGGGGGTCGGAGGCCAGATAGTCGCCTGTGAGCTGGTAGGCGGCGCCGCGGCAGCCATAACACTCTTCGGCGCGGTCGCAGTCGTGACAAGGCCCTTTGATGGTGTGGCGGTGGTCTTTCAGATCCTTGAGCACCTGGCTTTCGGCCAGAATCCTGGTCAACGGTTGTTGGCGGATGTTGCCCAACGGGATGGTCACCCCCACGCAGGGCATCACATACCCTTGCGCATTGACCAGGCAGGAGAATTTGTGGCGCATGCATTTATTGCCCACCAGTGGGGGCTGGATCTCCCACTCCTGGCCGAACAGGCGCCGGTCCATGTCGGCGATATCCTGAAAAAAGCGTTCCAGCTCCAGGGGATCCACCATGAGCCAATCGTTGTGGCGGGCGTTGGCCTGGGGTGTAATAATCTCGAAATAGGGGGCGATACCCTGCTCCCGCAGCCACTGCCACATACCGGGCAACTCGTCGATGTTCTGTGGGCAGATGATGGAGCTGACCGCCAGGAAGTGTTCGGCGGAAGGATAGCCGGCCGACTTGAGGTGCTCCAGGGCGTCGTGGATGATCCGGTGGGCTCCCGGCAGGCCGGAAAGGCGATCCTGCAGCTCCGCATCGAAGCTGTTCATCTTCATCACCACCCGCACCTGCATCGCATGCAACTGTCGGGCAAACTCGGCGGTGATGCCGCTGCCGTTGGAGAAAATTTCCACCTCCAGCTCATGGCCCCGCATGAAGCGGATCAGTTCCAGGGTGTGGGGATAAATGGTAGGCTCCCCACCCAGAATGATGATCTTGCGTGCGCCCAGGGCCTTGGCTTGCAGAATGGTGTCCCTGATTTCGTCCAGACAGAGCTCGTTTTTCAGCTGGTCTTCCCGGGGCACATAGCAATAGGGGCAGCGAAAATTGCAGCGCAGGCTGAACTCGATCTCCATGGAGAGCAGCCGGCCCCGGCGGACCGCCTCTTTGATATCTTCAGGGGAAAACTCGAAATTGCTAATGGGTGCTGGATGTCGATTCACGATGACCTGTTCTGTGGGTTATTTTGGAACGTGGTACAACCTCATATAAATATATAGGCGCGGCTTTGGTGTCAAGGGGCGAATCGGCGATAAGTGCTGCCGGTCGGAAAGTGCGTAAGTTGTCAAATCCATCCCCTGCGTGTTATGGCTCCATTTTTCGGATTTTATGCCTGTTGGTTATGGCCATGCGAATGGAGAGACGCTTTTGAGTGCAGCGACACATCTTGTCAGGAGCGAAGCGGAATTGAACCGCTGGATGGGGCGACTGTTGGCGGATCCGGACGAGGGGGCATCCCATTTTGTCATCGGCCGTACCCGCTATGCGGATTTGTACGCCATGGCCGGCTGTTTGCTGGCCGAATGGGATGCCATGGGCCGGGCGCCGCTGGTTTGCCTGTGTGCGGAAGACAAGGCGGTGGTGGCCGCCGCTTTGTTGGCTTCATTGGCGGGCGGCCCGGCGCTGGTGCTGCCCTACAGCCTGTCGCCCGGCGTGCTGGCGGAGGTGCGGGTTGTGACCGGATTCGATCATGCGGTGGTGGATGGACCGCGCCCGTTGCCGGACGGCGTGACGGCGCTGCATCCCACGCCCGCCGAGAGCTGTTGGCCGCCGGCGATGGCGCTGATACCGAAGCGCACCTCGGACGAGTGGGTGCGACTGTTCACCGGCGGCTCCACCGGCACTCCTTCCATGTGGACCAAGACGGTACGCAACCTGCTGGCCGAATCCATCGCCATTGTGGAACATTACCGCATCACCGCGGCGGATCGCATGGTGGCCACCGTCAGCCCCAATCATATCTACGGTCTGCTTTACGCGATCCTGGCGCCGTTGTTGGCCCGGGCCGCGGTGGCCGGCCCGGCGCCCTCCTTTCCTGCGGAGATCGAGGCGGTGGTCGATGATGTCGATGCCACGATCTTGATCAGTGTGCCGGCCCACTACCGGGCCTTGAACGGGCACCCTTGGCAGCCCCGCCGCCTGCGACTGGCCTTTTCCTCGGCCGGCATGTTGGCCGAGGTGGATGCCCACGCCTTTCATGCCCAAACCGGCGTCAGGGTGGCGGAAATTTACGGCTCCACCGAAACCGGCGGGATCGCTGCGCGGGTGCGGGCCGATGGCGAAACCGATTTCAAACCCTATGAGACGGTGGCCGTGCGCATCATCGATGAGCGGTTGGAGGTGCGATCCGACTATCTGTCGCCGGGGTTGGTTGACGCCCGCACTGGATCTTTCACCATGGGCGACCGGGCCGCGGCCGCCGCCGGTGGGCGTTTTCGCCTGTTGGGCAGGGCGGACGGGATCGTCAAGGTGGGCGGCAAGCGGGTGGACCTGGAAGCCGTGCGCCAGGCGCTAAAACAACAGCCCGGTGTGCGCGAGGCACTGGTGCTGGCCTTGCCGGTGGGGCGCGCCCGGGAGAATCAGATCATGGCTCTGGTGGAAGGGGAGGCAACGGTCGTCGATCTGAACCGGGCCTTGGCCGAGACATTGGACCCCTATGCCCGTCCGCGGGGGATCAAGGTGGTGGATCACATACCCCTGACCGCTGCCGGTAAATATGACCGCCACACCATCGAGGCGCTGTTCAACGCCAACGAAGATCCGGCGCCGGTCGATGACAGCCAAAGCGCTTAAATCCATTGCGGGCCGTCAAACAATCGTTCAAGTCGTGCGGCCGCTGACTTCCGGTCCTTGTGATCGAGGTCGGCCCGCCATGAAAAAGGCCGCGATGGCGACGAGGTAGGCGATGGTGAAGCCCATCAAGGCCAGACGGTAATCCCCCAACAAGTCGAAGATCACGCCGGACAGGTAGGTGCCCGCGGCGCCGCCGATGGCGTTGGCCACCCAGATCACACCGAGTAGAAAACCGAAGGACCGCAAGCCGTAGTAATGACCCACCACCAGGGGCATCAACACCACGATGCCGCCCATGCTGAAGCCGAAGATGACGGCATAGAACCAGACCATGGCCTTGGCCGGGACATACAGCAGCAACGTCAATGCTATGGCTTGCAGGCCGAAGCAGAGCAGGGTCACATAGCGGAAAGGCCACGACTCGGAGATGCGGCCGAACCCCAGCTTGCCCAATCCGCCGACGCCGGCCGTCAGTCCCAAAGCCGCGGCGGCCGCCGCCTCGGAAACCCCGATGTCCATCAAAAGCGGCACCTGGTGTTGCAGCACCCCCATCTGGGCCATGGGCGCCAGCAAAAAGGCGCCGAAGATGAGCCAGAAGGAGCGGCTGCGCAGGGCGCTTTCGGCCGTCCATCCGCTGAACAAAGCGTCGGCGGCCGCTGCGCCCGTCGCTGGATCGGGATGCGGTTCGGGCTGGTTGTCGGGCCGCAAGCCCATCTCGGCAGGATGGTCCTTGATCACCAGGTGGATGATCGGTACCCCCACAGCCCACACTATCAGTCCCATCACCCAAAAGGCGGTTTTCCAGCCGTAAGCCGCCGTGATCAGGCCCACACCGGGCGCCAGCAGGAAGCCGCCGGCCGATATGCCCACCAGGGCGAAGCCGATAGCGGTCCCCCGTCGGCGGTCGAACCAGTTGGAGAGCAGGCTGCTGACCGGGATGACCCCGATGCCGCAGACGGCGGCCGCCAGCAGGGCGTAGACGGTGTAAAAATACCACAATGACCGGGTTTGGCTGACCAGCATAAAACAGGCGCCGGCCAGCACGGCGCAGATCCGCATCACCCGCTTGGGTCCGAATCGCTGGATCAACCGGCCCAAGGGAGGGCCGGCCAGCCCGCCGACGATCAGGTAGATGGACATGGTCAGGGAGATGGCCGCCCGGTCCCAGCCGAATTCGCTTTCGATGGGACGGATGAAGATGCTGAAGGAGTAAAACCCGGCACCGGCGAACAGCAGGCAGAGCAGAAAGCAGGCCGCGACGATGTACCATCCATAGAAAAGGCGTTGTTTGGGCATTTGTTACGGTTGTTCCGAAGGCATGGCGGCGTGCGGGGGCGACCGGCGCGAGCCCTGTGGGGTTAAGCGTTGTTTTGCTTGCCGCGTCCCGCCAACCGCAGCAGCCGTTGCACCAGGGGGCCGTCCGAGCGCCAGATGTGGCATGTGTCGATCACCGCGCGCAAGCTTTTCATGGGGTAGGTGCCGCCCGGCGGGGGTTGGCGCGACATGGCGGCATAGGCCCCCTGCACGGCGGCCGAAGCCATGGCCCGTGCCAGGGCCACGAGATGGGCGCAGCCGCTGCCGCCACCGATGCGTTGGTGCACCCGGGCGGTGAAACCGCCGGTGATGCGCTCGCCTTTGAGGGGCGCCACCGAAGCCAGCGCCTCGCGGCACTCCGTGTTGGGCACCGTGGTCATTTGCGCCTCGATATCTTCGATGACCAAACCGGATCCGGCGATCACCATGCGCAAGGTCATGTCGTGCACGATGCCCGGTGGCCGGTGATCGCCGAACAAGTTGTGGGAAGGAAAAAACCGCTCGTCCACCAAGCGGCCTTCCAGCACGATGGCATCCGCCCGGTAGCCGTAGGATGTCATTTGGAGGTTGCGGGTGTGCAACTTTTCATATGCGTCGGGATTGAAATCCATCCGTTGCCTCATCGCTGTTCTTTCTTCCTCCGGGTCAGCTTAACAGAATCGGCGGGAGGGGGCAATTGCGGGCATGAAAGCACGCAAGTGCCACTGCCCGGTCGGTGGCGGCCGGCTGCGCCGGCGGGCGATGGATCGCCCATTGCTTTATTAAGTAGGAAGTGCTATCGTTCCAAGAAGTTATCTTGGCATATGCCCCTCTCTTCCATGGCCATACGGAGTGATTGCCCTTGCGTGGTTTTCGAAGCAAGATCGCATTGTATGTGGCTTTTCTGCTGCTGTTGTCGGCCCTGCTCGCCGACATCCTTGCGGTGCTGTTCGCCCAGGGGGTGCTGGTGCGGGACCACCTGTCCCAACAGCGTCGGCGCATGGAGGCCATCAGTCGGCTGATCACGACGCCACCCTTTGCATCCGATGAACACCCCCCCGCCGCACGCGCCTTTGCCGCTTCGGATATGTTGCGGGCCGAAGAGTGGTCGGCCTTGCTGCTGGTGGACGAAAAGGGGCAGACCCTTTTCGAGCGAACCGGGGAGGTGTATGGCGATGTACTGTTGCAGCGGGCCGCCGCCACCGCCCTGCGTGACGGCAGCGCGACCACCGAGCGGCTCGGGAGCACCTGGGCCGTTTTCTGGTGGCATCCCAGCGCTGCCTTGATCGCCGTTCCCATGCCGGACGAGGGCCGTGGCCGATTCGCCATGGCGGCCGTCGTGCCCCTTACGCCACTGTACGACGCCCTGCGGCAGTACAACAAACCGGTATTGATCATGATTCTGTTCAACACGACGGTGCTGTGCCTCGCGGGCATCTACCGCATTTTCCGCATTTACTTGCGTCCCATCGACCGGATCGTGCGCCAGGCCGACGCCTATGACGACCAGGACGATATGTTTTTCACCTTCCGGCGCGAAGACAGCGAGTTGAACCGGCTTTCGTCGGCTCTGAACCGGATGCTCAAGCGGATCGCCGAGGACCGGGAGGCTTTGACCCGGACCGTCGCCCGCCTCGAACAATCCAATGCCGAATTGCAGTTGGCACAGAAGGAAATCATCCGTTCCGAGAAGATGGCCGCCGTGGGGCGCCTGGCGGCGGGTATCGCCCACGAGATCGGCAATCCCATCGGCATCGTGCTCGGCTATCTCGACCTGCTCAAACGGCCCGATCTGGAACCGGCGGAGCACGACGATTTCGCCCGACGGGCCGAAGATGAAATTCAACGCATCAACACCATCATCACACAACTGCTGGACTTGGCCCGGCCCAAGGAGAGCGGCGCCCACCATGTGTCGGCCCACGCGGTGATCGAAGATCTGGCGGCGGTCATGGCCCACCAGCCCATGATGGCCGAAATCCAACTGCAGACCCGGCTGGCGGCGGTTGACGACGGCCTTTGGGTCAACGGCGATCAATTGCGCCAGGTGCTGCTCAACCTGCTGATCAATGCGGCCGACGCCATTCAGGAGGTCGACGGACAGCGGGAAGCCGGCCGGATCGTCATCGCCACGACGGCAACGGACGGCAATAACCATGACGGCCTCGATCGCTGGTTGACCATCGCCGTCGAGGACAACGGGGCCGGGATTTCCGCCGATCAATTGGATGTCGTCTTCGACCCCTTTTACTCCACCAAACCCCCGGGCCGGGGCACCGGTTTGGGATTGGCCGTCAGCTACATGATCGTCGAACAGATGGGCGGCACCATCACCGTGGAGAGTCCAGCGGGCCGGGGCACCGTTCTGGCCCTGCGACTGCCCCTGGCCCGACCCGGCGGGCCGCCGCAATTACCGCAGGGATACGGCAGCACCAGCGAGGGGGACCCCCATGCAGGATGATTCCGGCGGGCCCTCCCGCATCCTTGTGGTGGATGACGAAGAGAACATGCGGCACATGCTGGCCAGCATGCTCAAGCGGGATGGCTACGAAGTGACCACCGCCACCGACGGTCAGGCGGCATTGGACCATCTGGCGGCCCACGCCGCCGATTATGTGCTCTGCGACATCAAGATGCCCGGCATGGACGGCATGACCTTCTTGAAGACCATTCAGTCCGCCGACCCGGCACCCACCATCATCATGATGTCGGCCTACGGCACCATCGATCTGGCGGTCGAAGCCATGCGCCGTGGCGCTTACGATTTCATCTCCAAGCCCTTCAAAAGCGACGAAGTGCGGCTGGCCATCAGGAAAGCCGAAGAGCGGGACCGGCTCAAGCGAGAGAATCAGCACTATTTGGCCCAGATCCGGCGCATGGAAGAACGCTTTCGGTTCGGCAATCTGGTGGCCAAGAGCAGCGCGATGCGACGGGTGTTCGAGTTGGCCGCCAAGGTGGCGCCCTACGACACCACTTTGCTGGTGTTGGGAGAATCGGGCACCGGCAAGGAGCTGATGGCCCGGGCCATTCACCATGCGAGTCCGCGTTCGCGTAAACCCCTGGTGCCCGTCAATTGCGGCGGGATTCCGGAAGCGTTGCTGGAAAGTGAACTTTTCGGCCACGTGAAAGGCGCCTTCACCGGCGCCGACCGCTCCCGCAAGGGGCTGTTCGAAGAGGCGCACGGCGGTACCATCTTTCTGGACGAGGTGGGGGAGATGCCGGTGGCGCTGCAAGTCAAGCTGCTGCGGGTGTTGCAAGAGAGCGAAGTGCGGCCGGTGGGCCAGACCCAAAGCCGCACGGTGGATGTGCGCGTCATCGCCGCCACCTCCCGCGACTTGATGCAGATGGTGGCCGACGGTACTTTCCGCGAAGATCTTTACTACCGTCTCAACGTGGTCAGCATCGATCTGCCGCCGTTGCGGGAACGGGGCGAAGATATCCCGCTGCTCTGCCGCCATTTCATCGAGCAGTTCAACGCTTCTCTCGGTCGCGCGGTCCAATCCATCGCGCCGGCGGCCATGGCCCGCTTGTTGCGCCACGGCTGGCCGGGCAACGTGCGGGAGTTGGAAAACGTCATCGAAAGGGCCATGGTGCTTTCCGACGGCGAACAGCTTCGCGAACGCCATTTCGATCTGCCCGCCTGCCGCGCCGCGGCACCACGGGAAGGGACGTTCGCCTTCGAGGGCTACTCCATCAAACAGGCGCAGCGCATCATGGAGAAGGAGATGATCATCAAGGCCCTCACAGCCACCGAAGGCAACCGCACCCATGCGGCCCGTCTTCTGGAAATAAGCCACCCTTCTTTGCTCAGCAAAATGAAGCTATACGGGGTTACTCTTTAAAGCACGCTTTCAATCCTGCTGCCGCTGCACAAAACGTCGGTAAAACTGTTCCGTGATGATCCAAAGGTCGGGGGTGAGGCGGTGCTTCACCCTTTCCAGCAGTTCCGGTGCCACGGGCCCGAAGTAGGCTTCGGCGATGGCGCCGGCAATACACGCCAGGGTGTCGCTGTCGCCGCCCAGGGAGACGGCGTTGCGTACCGTATCCTCGTAGGAATCCGCTTCCAGAAAGGCGATCAGCGCTTCGGGCACCGTGCCTTGGCACGACACGTCGAAATCGTAGGCGGGCCGGATGGCGTCCAGGTTGCGGTCCAGATCGTAACCGAAGCGTTGGCTGATTTTGGTTTTGATCAGCGCCTTGTCGCCGGTGGTGCGGGCCAGGAAGACCGCCAGGGCAGCCGCTTGGGCGCCTTTGATGCCTTCGGGATGGTTGTGGGTCACCTCCGCTGTGCGGGCCGCCTCTTCTAAAACAGTGGCCGCATCGTCGAAGGCCCAGCCCACGGGGCTGACCCGCATGGCGGCGCCGTTGCCCCAACTGTTGTAAGGCGGCGCCGCATCGGTGAGCAGCCAGCGGATGAAGCTGCCGCCGTAGCCCGCATGGGGGTGGCGACGGCCGATCTCCCTGAACCAGCGGCCATAATCCCGGTCCGTGAGGATGGCTTGGGCCGCGGCGACAGTGAGCACCGTGTCGTCCGTGAAGCGGCAACGGGGATGGAAAAGGGGGAAGGTTTTGGTTTTGATGGGGTTGGCTTCGTAAATGGAGCCGATGATGTCGCCGGCGATGGCGCCGATCATATGTCACCTCCCGTCATGTGTCGCGTGGGGCTTTTGCATCAACACCACGTTGGCTGCCGGAAATGCGCAGTGCCAGGCCAGCCGGCGGGCGATGTCCGCCAGGGTGCGTTTGCGGTAAAAAACAACATGGGTCGGATCGCGGCGGTAATGCCAATTGGCGAACCGTTCAGGGTCCGTTACAAAACAGGTCATCAGACCCAACCAGCCGCCCGGCTTGAGCAGTCGGTCGAAGCGCTCGAACTCTTCCCGCGGCCGGTGGAAGTGTTCGGCGGTTTCGGTGCAGGTGATGAAGTCGTAGCACAGCGTCAGTGCTTCAGGGTCGGGGTGAAAGTACAGGTCGTACAAACGCACCCGATGGCCGGCTTCGCGCAGCATGCATGCCAGGGCCGGTCCGGGGCCGCAGCCGAAATCGAGTCCGAGTCGGTTTGGCGATAGGCGCTCGAGCAACGGGTCGACCAGTTGCGCCAGGAATTGCCGATACCGGGGATCGTCCGGGTCGTTGCGGTGCTGGCGGTAGCGCTCGAAGGAGGCCGCGGCCGACAACCGCTGGTCCGGATGGAGAAAAATCGCGCCGCACGCGTGGCAGCTTCTGTAGGTTTGCGTCTCCACCTTCTGGAAAAAGCGCGCGGATCGTCGGCCGCAGACGATGCAGGTGTGCCGGGGCGTTCCGGATGGCGGCGCGACAGTCCCTTGGGTGGTTGCCGGGGGCGGCCGGTTTTCATTCATACGGTGCATGGCGCCGCCCGTCGGTGTGCGCGATCTTAGCCGGTTTGACCTGTCGATGGGGTTCCCATAAGATGAACATGCCCGTTGGATAACAAAGATCAAGAGGCGGAACAAGGGGCAAGGCACCATATTCCGACATACGAGGGGGAAGGCCGGATCAGCGCCATCGGGTTTCGGCGCCGGGGGCAAGTCATCAGGGCCACCGGGGCGGCTCCGGGTGCGGCCGCTGTGCTCCCATTCAAACCATGAAAGGAAACGCCATGGAACCGACTCGACACCACCCTGTCATCGATGCGCTTTTCGAGCAGTGGCGTGAGCCGCTGGGGGATGCTTTCTTGCCTTACCGCAATCATGTGTACCGCGTGTTCCACATGGCGGTGCGGCTGGGCGGGGTTAGAGGGGAAGACATGGAGAAAACGGCCCTGGCGGCCGCCTTTCACGACATCGGGATTTGGCTGGCGGGGACATTCGACTACCTGCAACCGTCCGTGAGCCACCTGGAGGCCTATCTGCAGCAAACGGGTCGCGTGGGGTGGCGAACAGAAATTGAAGCCATGATTCTGCAACACCACAAGGTGACGCCTTGGCAAGGTCCCGCCCGTCACCTCGTGGAGCCCTTTCGACGGGCTGACTGGCTGGATGTGTGCCTCTTCGCTCTGCCCACCCGCTTGCCGCGAGCCTGGTTGGCGGAGCTGCGCGCGGTGTTTCCGCGCCTGGGGTTTCATGCCCTGTTGATACGCTTGGGTCTGCACTGGGGCCTGCGCTATCCCTTGCGGCCGCTGCCCATGATGCGGTGGTGACGGGTCAGATTTCCATTCCCAATTGTTTCATGCGGCGGTAGAGCAGGGTGCGGTGAATGGAGAGCATCTTGGCCGCCTTGGCCTTGTTGTTGTCACAGGCCTTGAGCGCGGCCTGGATCGCCTTGATTTCGGCGTCCTGGACGGTCTTTTTGAGGGGGGAAACCGCCATGGGGTGGGAGGGACAGGCCCGGGTGAGCAGGTGCAGGGGCAGATCCCCGGGGTGAATGGTGTCGTTGTCCAGGGTCGCCATGGTTCTTTGCAGAATATGGCGCAGCTCACGGCTGTTGCCGGGCCAGGGGTAGGCCTTGAGCACCTTTTCGGTTTCCGGCGCCAGGGTCGGGGTGGCAATGGACCACTCCTCCGCCAGGTCGTTGAGAAAAAAACGGGCCTGGGGCAGAATGTCGTCGGGCCGCTCGCGCAGTGGCGGTATGTGGATATTGAACACGTTGAGCCGATAGTAAAGATCCGAGCGGAAGCGACGCTCTTCCACCATGGCTTCCAAGTTGCGGTTGGTGGCGGCGACCAGCCGAAAATCGGAGTGTACCGGTGCGGTGCCCCCCACCATGTCGAACTCTTTCTCTTCCAGGACGCGGAGCAGTTTGGGCTGAATGGCGGGCGGCAGGTCGCCGATCTCGTCCAAGAAGAGGGTGCCCTGATGGGCCATGTGGAATTTGCCGCGTTTGCCGCTGGACTTGGCGCCCGTGAAGGCGCCTTTTTCGTAGCCGAACAGCTCCGACTCCAGCAACTCGGCGGGAATGGCCGAGGCGTTGATGCGCACGAAGGGTTTGAGGCGGCGCGGGCCGGCGTTGTGAATGGCTTGGGCATACAACTCCTTGCCGCAACCCGATTCCCCCGTGATCAGCACGGTCAGGTTGTTGGCCGCGGCGCGGAACACCAACTGTTTCAACCGCTGTTGGCTTTCGCTGTCGCCGATGATGCTTTCCACAGTGTAGCGCGTCTGGCGCAGGGCGCGCAGCTCCTTTTCATAAATTTCCACCTTGGATTCCAGCAATTTGAGCTTGTTGCCCAGCTTGTGAAAATCCTGGATGCAATGGAACATGACCAGCCCGAAGACCGCCAGCTTACGGCCCTCTTTGATAATGGGAATCCGCTGCACCACGATGTTCTCGCCTTGAATCAGCATGGCGGCGTTGATTTCCGCCTGGCCTGTTTTGCCGACGATGTGCATGCGCGAAGTGGCGATCACCTCGGTGCAGTGGCGTCCGATCTGGGCTTGCTGGTCGAGTCCCAGAAATCGGGAATAGGGTTTGTTGATGAAGATGACGTAACCGTCGGGATCGGTGATCAGAACACCGTTGGGAAACTGATCGAGAAACAGCCCGACCGTGTGGGGGTCTTGAAACAGCTCCTTCATCGTGACACGGGCCTTGTTCGGCGGGTCTCCGGAAGGGACCGCGGTTTTGTGAACGGCTGTTTTACCCATGGCTTTTCCCGTACGGCGTTCGGTTTCGGGTATCATCAAATGTTACATACAACAAATGAATGATATCCAGTCCGACGGGAGGCGTCAAGATGGGTGCTGCCGGCCCTATTATATAGGGCAGTTTTAAGTTTTAAGTTTTAAGTGTTAAGTTAAGGCATTCTGTCGATTGATGGGGGGCAGTGCGCGATGATTCAGCAATGCCCACCGATGAATAAGACACTGCAGCACGTCGCTTGAAAGAAGGACAAGCCGATATTTCCATATCATCTGCACCCCCCGGCAAACCAATTTCTCACTTCCTTATATTGTGTGGATAACCGCATTATTTAGGGTCGATACGTATGGTTTACCCCCGTGAGCCGAGTCGCAGGCCGCCGTGGATGAAATAGACGTCTCCGGCCAGTGCTTCGTTGCGGTACAGTTCCAAAACGAGGGAAACCACCTCTTCGGGTTCGATCAGCCGTCCGATGGGCACATCGGCCAGAATTTTCTCCAGGGCCCGTTGGTCCATTCCCTTGACCATGGGGGTGCCCACATAACCCGGCGCCACGGCCGCGCAGCGGATTTGAGCGGACAGACCGCGGCGGAACAGCTCCGCCGTAATCACCTTGGGAAAGACCGACATGGCGGCTTTGGTGGAGGCGTAGTTCAACTGCCCCGCGGTGCCCAGGGAGCCGGTGGAGGAGATGGTGCAGATCAATCCTTTGCACTGGTGGTTGATCATCCGTTCGGTGCATTCGCGGATGGTGAGGAACACCCCTTTGAGATTGATGTCGATCACGGACTGGAAATCGGCCAGGCTCATTTTGCCTTTGACCTTGCCGGTCTGGCGGTCGGTGGCCACCATCAGACCGTCGCGAATGATGCCGGCAAAGGGCGCTACCAGGTGAATGCCGCCGAAGGCTTCGATGGCCCGGTCCGCCAGGCGGGCGCAATCCGCTTCCTGGGTGATGTCGCACGCCACTGTTTCCACCTGCCCGCCGGCCGCCCGGAGTTCCTCTTGGGTGCGGGCCAACGGCTCGGGCGCCACATCCGCCAGGACCACCTTGCCGCCATTGCCGATCCACGCCTGTGCCAGGGATTTGCCGATGCCGCCGGCGCCGCCGGTAATGACGGCCACTGCATCACGAATGTCCAGCATGATCTCCTCCTGTGAGCGCGGCCTGTGGCGGCCGCCGTATCTGATGATGGGGTTCATGAAGTGACAAAAATAGACTTGCAAAGGCGGTGCCGTTATTTCGAAGCCTTTTGCTGAAAAGGTCGAATGCACTTCCCCCACCGTTGCCGTCGGCATAGGCACCATTCTTGCTGCTTGGTTTCGGAAAAGGGCTGCAGGCGATGGCATCACTGCTATTGCTCGGCAACCGCAACGTCCGTTTTCAGTGCAATCGCTTTTCAGCGGCAGACAAGGAGGCGTGGGATGGATCAGGATAAAAAGCAGGTGCAATCCGAACGCACCCATCCGGTCGTAAAGGACATGACGACCCAGATATCGAGAAAAAGCAAAGTGGTATCCGGTGAGGATGCGGTGGGGCTGATCAACAGCGGTGACACCATCGCCACCAGCGGGTTTGTGGGTACCGGCTTTCCCGAGCACATCGCCATTTGCCTCGAGGAGCGGTTTCTCAACAGCGGTGCACCCGGCGACCTGACCCTGGTGTACGCCGCCGGCCAGGGCGACGGCCAGGAGCGCGGCCTGAACCATTGGGGCCACGACGGCATGGTCAAGCGCGTGGTGGGCGGGCATTGGGGCCTGGTGCCCAAACTGCAGAAACTGGCTGTTGAAGGGCGGATCGAGGCCTACAATTTTCCCCAGGGGGTCATTTCGCACCTCTACCGGGACATCGCCGCCGGCAAGCCCGGCACCGTCACCCATGTGGGGCTGGATACCTTCGTGGATCCGCGTTTCGGCGGTGGCCGGCTCAATGCCAAGACCACCGATGAGCTGGTGGAACGGATCACCTTGGGCGGACGGGAGTGGCTGTTTTACAAGGCGTTTCCCATTCACGTGGCCATTTTGCGGGGCACGACGGCGGACCTGGAAGGCAACATCACCATGGAGAAGGAGGCCTTGACCCTGGATGGTCTGGCCATGGCCCAGGCGGCCAAGAATTCCGGCGGATTCGTCATCGCCCAGGTGGAGCGCGTGGCCGACCATGGGGCCTTACAGGCGCGGGACGTGATCGTTCCCGGGATTCTGGTGGATTGCGTGGTGGTGGCCGCACCCGAACGCCATTGGCAAACCTTCGGTACCCCCTACAACCCGGCCTTCAGCGGCGAAATCCGCATTCCGCTGCAATCCCTGCCACCCATGAAAATGGGAGAACGCAAAATCATCGCCCGGCGCGCCGCCTTCGAGCTGCAGGCCAACGACATCGTCAACCTGGGCATCGGCATGCCGGAGGGCGTGGCCGAAGTGTCCAACGAGGAGCGGATCATGGACCTGCTCACCATGACCGCCGAGCCCGGCATCATCGGCGGCGTGCCGGCCGGCGGCCTCGACTTCGGTTCCGGTACCAACATCACCAGCCTGGTTCCCCAGAACAGCCAGTTTGACTTCTACGATGGTGGTGGACTGGACGTGGCTTTCCTCGGGCTGGCCCAGGCCGATAAAGAGGGCAATCTCAACGTGAGCAAGTTCGGTCCGCGGCTGGCCGGTGCCGGTGGCTTCATCAACATCAGCCAGAATGCCAAGAAGGTGGTCTTTGTGGGCACCTTCACTGCCGGTGGCCTGCGCGTGGCGGTGGACAACGGGCAGTTGCGCATTGAGCAGGAGGGCAAGGCGCGCAAATTCGTCGACCAGGTGGAGCACCGCACCTACAGCGGCCCCTATGCCTTGCAAAAGGGCCAATCGGCCCTCTACATAACTGAGCGGTGCGTGTTCCGGCTCACCGAAAAGGGCATGGAGTTGACCGAGATCGCACCGGGCGTGGACCTGGAGCGCGATATCCTGTCCCGCATGGGGTTTGCGCCGGTGGTGGCCGATCCTTTGCAGACCATGGATGCCCGCATTTTCCGGCCCGCGCCCATGGGGCTGCGCGAGCAGATGGTGGTGCTGCCCCTGGCCAGCCGGCTGAGTTACGATCCAGAAGCCAATCAATTTTTTGTCAATTTCGAGGCCTTGTCCATCAAGCAGAAGCATGAGATTCAGGAAATTCGTAACTTGGTGGAATCCATGCTCAAACCCCTCGACAAAAAGGTGTACACCATTGTAAACTACGACAATTTCCACATTCGCGAGGATCTGGTGGATGAATACACCGCCATGGTGAAATATTTGATGGATCGCTACTACGCCAATACCACCCGTTTCACCACCAGCGCCTTTTTGCGCAAGAAACTGGGCGACGCCCTGGCTAAGCGGCAAGTCGCGCCCCATATCTACGAAACGCACAAGGATGCCGAGCAGGCGCTCAAGCACTGATTTCCCCTCTTCCGGTGTGTAGACTGAATAGAACATGTCGCCGTTTTAGAACAGCCCGGGCAATGTCCAGTGGATGCAGGCCTTTAAAATGAATGAAGGCGATTCAATAACGGTGTTTCAATTGATGTTATGCCCTTCGAATCCGCAGTCATTTTGCGGGGTTTTTGAGATAAAGGCAATATTAACAGGCCGATATGATCTATCGCAGGGCCATCTAAAAAAACGACGAACGTGTGTAGACCATTTAGAACACTTGGCCGTCCACCGACAGGACTGTGGGCGGTGCCGTATGCCCACGCAACCGGTCCGTGTTGTTTCAAGGGGCAAAAGGGAAGGCGGGGAGTCTTTTCGCCCGGATAGTGAAAGGGGAATTGACCCGCATGGGAGATTGTCCAATGCGCTGGTCTGCAAGTTGCATCAACCGCTGGAATATGACGGGGTGTTTTGTATCGGGGGTTTCGACGCCGTTGGTGGCGAACAGGCACACCCGGCATTGGCATAACCGGTAATCGCTCATCTTCAGACGGGGTTTTCCCCGACGCAACAAACCAAAACAAGGGGAGGCAAAGCAATTGAAAACAAAACGATTGATTACAGGCTTGATTGTCACACTGATGGTGTTTCCGCTGTTGCTCGCCGGTTGCGGTGAAAAGGCGGCGGAGCAGCCCGGTGCCGTCGTCGATCCGCTGCCCAAGGTGAACTGGACCTTGCAGACCACCTGGGCCCAGGGATGGTTGCTGCACCAGATGGCAGAGGATATGGCCAAGCGGGTGGAGCAGATGAGCGGCGGCAATTTCAAAATCGACGTTCTGCCGGCCGGCGCCGTGGTGGGCGGCTTGGAAGTGCTGGACGCCACCTCCACCGGCACCATCGACGCCTACCACAGTTGGCCCGGCTACTGGATGAGCAAGCACCCCTCGGCGCCCTTCTTCGCTTCCATTCCCATGTCGCTGGAGCCGTTGATGCACACTACCTGGCTCTACGCCTACGGCGGCAAGGAGTTGATGCAGGAGATGTACGACGAGATCGGCGCCAACGTCTATTCCATTCCCGGTGGCGTGACCCATCCGGAGTTGTTGGCCCACTCCAACAAGCCGTTGGAGACATTGGAAGATTTCGTGGGACTGAAATATCGTGCACCGGGCTGGTGGGGAGAGATCCTCAAAGGTATGGGGGTGTCGGTCACCATGCTGCCGGGTACCGAGCTTTACCCCTCTTTGGAGCGCGGCATCCTGGATGCCACCGAGTTCAGCAGCCCCATCGTGAACCGGCAGCAGGGGTTCCACGAGGTGACCAAGTATGTGGCCGGCCCCGGCATGCATCAACCCACTTGCTACTTCGAATTCGGCTTCAACAAGCAGAAGTACGACGCACTGCCCGAGATTTACAAGCAGATGCTGCAATCCGCGGCCATGGCAACCACGCTGTGGAGTTGGACCCAGGATATCGTTCTGGGTTTCGAGACCTTCGAGTTTTGGAAATCCCGCGACAAGGTGTTTACCCGCGTGTCCGACGAGGCCCAGCGCGCATTCCGCACAAAGGCCTGGGACTGGCTGGACAACGACGTGGCGGCCAAGAACAACGCCCACTACACCAAGACCTGGAATTCGGTCAAGGAGTTCTGGGATAAATTCGTCGACTACGAGCACTTCATGATCCCCGTGCGGTAATTGCCCTTCGGCGGGCGGCATCCCGCATGGGGTGCCGCCCTGCGGCCACGGTGGATGAGTCGAGCGCTTGCGAGGAACGGGAAACAACAAAGGCAAAGGAGTGCGCCCATGGTTGCGCTGAAGGGGTTGATGAAGGCGATCAACAAATGCAACGAATATATCGCCAAGGGGTTTTCCTTTCTGATCTTCCTGCTCATCCTCACTTTGAGCTACGAGGTCGTGGCCCGGTATGCTTTCAATCAGCCGACGCAATGGAGTTTCGACGCCACCTATTTTCTCTCCAGTCTCGTGCTGGTGCTGGGAATGGGTTACACTTGGCAGATCGGCGGCCATGTGAGCGTCGACCTGATTACCAATAAAATGCCGCGGCGGGTCAATGCGGCCCTGAAGGTGATCTTCATTGTCACGCTTTTCTATTTGTGCTGGTTCCAGATTTTTCGGGTGATGCTGCCCCATCTGCAAAACTCCTGGGCTTTGAAGGAGCGTTCCATGACCGGTTTCATGCCCCCCATCTATCCTTATAAGACATGGATTTTCGCCGGTGTTGTACTCTTGTTGCTGCAAGGGGTGGTGGAGATCGTCAAGGAGTTGCATGTGTTGATCAAAGGAGAGGAGCCCCGATGAGCGTAGAACTGATCACCCTGTTAATGCTGTCGTCCTTGATCGCCGTGGTGCTGATGGGTTTTCCCATCGGCTTCTCCCTGGCGGGCATCGCCACCATCTTCGGCTTTCTGTTCATCGGGCCCCAGGTGGCCAATGTCTTCATGTTGCGCCTCTATGTGGTGTTCGCCGACTACATCCTCATCGCCATCCCTCTGTTTGTCTTCATGGGCATCGTCATCGAACGGTCCGGTGTCGCCACGCGTCTGTACGACACCATGTATGTGCTGCTGGGGCGATTGCGGGGCGGCCTGGCCATCGCAACGGTGCTCACCTGCACCATCTTCGCCGCCGCCACCGGCGTGGTGGGCGCCACGGTGGTCACCATGGGCATCATGTCCATGCCGGCCATGATGAAATACAATTACAGCAAGCCGCTGGCCTCCGGCGCCATTTGTGCCGGCGGCGCCCTGGGCATTCTGATACCGCCCAGCATTCTGATCCTGGTCTACGCGCCGGTGGCCAACGTGTCGGTGGGAGCGCTGCTGATCGGGGCCTTCATCCCCGGCTTGGTGTTGGCGGGGTTGTATGTGCTTTACATCGCCGTCGTCTGTTTCATCAAACCGGCCATGGGTCCCGCCATCGCGCCCAGCGAGATCAAGGTCACCATCTTTCAGAAAACCAAGATGTTTCTGACATCGGTGTTCCCGGTCTGCCTGCTGATTCTGGCGGTGCTGGGTTCCATCTTCTTCGGCTTGGCCGCACCCACCGAGGCCGCGGCCATCGGCGCCTTGGCCGCGGTGATCATGGCGGCCTTCTACAAAGCCCTGCGCCTGGGGGTTCTCAAGGAAGCGGCGATTCGCACCATGACCACCTCGGCCATGGTCTATCTGGTGGTGATCGGCGCCTCCTTTTTCACCAGCGTCTTCATGCGCCTGGGCTGCGGCAAAGTGGTGGAGAGCCTGGTATTGGGGCTGCCCTTCGGGAAATGGGGCATCCTGATCTGCATGTGGGCCATCATCATCGTCATGGGCGCCTTCCTGGACTGGATCGGCATCGTCATGATCGTGGTGCCGCTCTTTTCCCCCATTGCCATTACGCTGGGTTTCGACCCCATCTGGTTCGCCATCATGAACATCGTGGTGCTGCAGACCTCCTTTCTGACACCGCCTTTTGCCTACACCATCTTTTATCTGAAGGGGATCGCGCCGGAGGAGGTGACCCTGGCGCACATCTACCAAGGCGTCATCCCCTTTCTGCTGCTCATGCTGGTGGCCGTGCTGCTCTTTTCGCTCTTCCCCCAGATCATCATGTTCGCCCCGAAGGCGGCCGGGTTGATATAGCAGGCTGAAGCAGCATCATGAAAAGGACGCGTGGCGTCGGCAATCACCATTCGTGATAGCGGTAGTGCCCCGTGATCGGGTAGGCGAAAAGCACATCCTCGAGCTCGGGGCCGCGGCCGATATTGTGGACGATCAGACGGCGCCGTCCATCGGGTGACGGCTGATCCGTCACCAGGCCGATGTGGGGCAGGTTGCCCGGCAGACGCCAGGTGACCATATCCCCCGGCTGGTAATCTTCCGCAATATCACTGACCGCAAGCTGGGCGCCGCGTCGGCGAAAATAGGTTTGCAGATTGGGCACGCGGCGGTGATCGATGTTGGGATCCGGGCGCGAGAGGCCCCAATTCGGGGGATAGGCATCGAAAGCCGCTTTCATGTCCAGATGCACCCGTTCCTGAAGATCCACGCCCACCGCACGGTAGGCTCGAATGATCACATCGGTGCAAACCCCGATGTGGGCCGGCACGTCGCCACCGGGGTAAGGGATGCGCCGGTAGGACCCGTCGTAGGTCACCCGTGTTTTTGTCTGGGCCACGGCGGCGCGGATGAGCAGCGATGTACGATCCACGTCCGGTTCCGGGACCGGTTCGTCGGCAAGGCACAACAGGGCGGCCGTTAAAACCAGCAGCAATGCCGTAATCAGCTTCAGCCTCTTCATCCGATTTCACCTCCCATGACAGGTTGCGCACAGATGCCGGTTATCAGGAAACCATTCCGATGCCGTATTTGCCCGGCGTTGCAACAATGTTGCGGCGCTTTATACGACCCTCGGACCACCCGCCTCCGTGCAGAAACATACCACGTTGCCTTAGCGTTCGGAAGAATTTCGGACCGGTTTGACATTCTCCGCTAAAGCCGCTAAAAGCGGCGCCATGCAACCACTGTTCGCTGCCATTCCCCCCACGCCCCCCTGACGGTCAAGGGCGCTGCCCGGCGAGGCGGTCGCCGCTTTGGATCGCTGTTTCGATTTATGCAACCAACTCGCTTCCCTCCGCCGGCCAAGGGTGCGCACCTTGTGATGACGGTTGGACGCTACTATATTGATTCATTGACATTGAACGTGCCCGAGCGGGCACGTAAATGGGAAGATCAGACATGACGGCCACATCAAATGCATTGTCCACACATGGCGCGGAGCTGGATGAGATCCAGCGGCGTCGCACCTTCGGTATCATCAGTCATCCGGATGCCGGCAAGACCACTTTGACGGAAAAGTTGCTGCTGTTCGGCGGCGCCATCCAGATGGCCGGAGCGGTCAAGGCGCGTAAAGCGAGTCGCCACGCCACCAGTGACTGGATGGCCATTGAGCGCGACCGGGGTATTTCGGTGACCAGTTCGGTGATGAAGTTCGAATACAACGGCTACGAGATCAATCTGCTGGACACTCCCGGCCATCAGGACTTTTCCGAGGACACCTACCGGGTGTTGACCGCCGTGGACAGCGCGGTGATGGTGATCGACAGCGTCAAGGGGGTGGAGCCCCAGACCCGCAAGTTGATGGAGGTGTGCCGGATGCGCAACACTCCGATCATCACCTTCATCAACAAGCTGGACCGGGAGGGCATGGCGCCGTTGGATATCCTGGCCGATATCGAGGAGAACCTGCAGATCGAGTGCGCACCCCTCACTTGGCCCATCGGCATGGGCAAGCGGTTCAAAGGCAGCTACAACCTGTACCGAAAAACATTGAAATTGTTCACTCCCGGGCAGGAGCGGCTGGGCGACGACGGTGAGTTGTTCGACGATCTGGACAACCCGCGTCTCGATCGGCTGCTGGGCAGCCAGGCCGATGAGCTGCGCGAGGATGTGGCCCTGCTGGAAGGCGCGGCCAACCCGTTCGATTTGCCATCTTATTTGAAAGGCAACCAGACGCCGGTCTTTTTCGGCAGCGCCGTGAACAATTTCGGGGTGGGCGAGATGCTGGAAGCCTTCTTGGAGATCGCCCCGGCGCCACAACCGCGCCCGGCCGCCAGTCGCATGGTGGCGCCCGAAGAGGCGGGTTTTTCCGGGTTCGTGTTTAAAATTCAGGCCAATATGGATCCCGCCCATCGCGATCGTATCGCCTTCATGCGCATTTGCTCGGGGCGGTTTTATCGGGGCATGCGTTTGCGCCACCACCGGCTGGGCAAGGAGATCGTGGTGGCCAACCCCATCATTTTCATGGCCCAGGACCGCGCCCTGGTGGACGAGGCATGGCCGGGCGACATCGTGGGGATCCACAACCACGGCACCATCAAGATCGGCGACACCTTTTCGGACAAGGAGCCGCTGCAGTTCGTCGGCATTCCCAATTTCGCCCCGGATTATTTCCGGCGGGTGCTGCTCAAGTCGCCCCTCAAAGCCAAACAGTTGCAAAAGGGGTTGATCCAGTTGGCCGAGGAGGGGGCGGTGCAGCTGTTCCGGCCGGTGCTGGGCAGCGCGTTCATCCTGGGGGCGGTGGGGGTGCTGCAGTTCGACGTGACCATGGCCCGGCTGCGGGACGAGTACGGGGTGGAGGCGGTCTATGAGACGGTGGATTACGCCACCGCCCGCTGGGTGCAGTGCGACGACAAGCAGCGCCTGACGGCCTTTGAAAAGGCCAACCAGGCCAACCTGGCGGTGGATGCGGAAGGCAACCTGGCCTACCTGGCCGCCAGCGAATGGTGGCTCAACTACGTGGGCGAGCAGTGGCCGGAGATCATCTTTCTCAAAACCCGGGAGATCCAATCATGATGGACATCACCGGCACCTACACCGATCAGTATCAGTTGGCCATGGGGCAGGTGTACTTTCTTTCCGGGCGAAAAGACCAGACGGCGGTGTTCGACTATTTCTTTCGCAAGAACCCCTTCAAGGGGGGCTACACGGTGTTCGCCGGTCTGCATGAATTGCTGAAGGTTTTGGAAAAGCTGCGTTTCGATGCCGAGGACCTCTCTTTTTTGCGGTTCCAGGGCATGCACCCCGATTTTCTGGCGTATCTGAAGGGTTTCCGTTTCCAGGGGACGATCCACGCTTGCCGCGAAGGGGACCTTGTGTTTCCCACCCGCCCCGTGGTGCGGGTCGAGGCCCCTTTGATCGAGGCCCAGCTCATCGAAACCCTGCTGCTCAACATGCTCAATTTCCAATCCCTGATCGCCACCAAGGCCAGTCGCATGCAACGGGTGGCCCAGGGGCGCACCCTGATCGATTTCGGGTTGCGCCGGGCCCAGGGCTTGGGCGGCTATCATGCCAGCCGGGCGGCGGTGATCGGCGGCTTTGCCGCCACCAGCAACGTGCGCGCCGCGCGGGACTTCGGCCTGGCGCCTTCGGGCACCATGGCCCACTCCTTCATCCAAAGCTGCGCCGACGAATTGACCGCCTTTCGCCAGTTCGCCGAGGGATGGCCGGACAACTGCGTCCTGTTGGTGGATACCTATGACACGTTGAAAAGCGGCGTCCCCAATGCCATCACCGTGGGCAAGGAGATGGCGCGGCGGGGCCACCGATTGAAGGCCATCCGTCTGGACAGCGGCGATCTGGCTTACCTGGCCCAGCGCAGCCGCGCCATGCTGGACGCGGCCGGGTTGCACGATGTGAAAATCGCGGCTTCCAATCAATTGGACGAGTACGTGATCAAGAGTTTGCTGGAACAGGAGGCCCCCATCGATCTGTTCGGCGTGGGCACCAACCTGGTGACCGGTCAACCGGATGCCGCCCTGGACGGGGTTTACAAGCTGGCCGCCGTGGATGGGCAGCCTTTGATCAAAATTTCAGAGAACGTGGAGAAGATCACCCTGCCCCATGCCAAGCAGGTGTTTCGGGCCTTCAACGGCGAAGGGCGCTTTCTGGGCGCCGATGCCGTCGGTATCGCGGGAGAACCGCCGATCACAATGATGCACCATCCCTTCATGCCCCACAAATCCTTTCCCTTGGCGGATTGTCCTTTGGAGCCGCTGCTGACACCGGTGATGAAGCAGGGACGGATCGTGGCCGATTCGCCCGACCTGCCCGCCATCGCCGACTTTTGCCGCAGTCGCCTGGCGCTGCTGCCGGCTGAGTACCAGCGCTTCGAAAATCCCCATATCTACAAGGTGGGCATCAGCACCCGTCTGCGGGATGCGCGGGACCGCTTGATCGCCGAACACAAGTCCTGAATAAGCAAAAAATGCAGATGGCAGGATTTTTCCTTCTGCGGTGCGGATTGCGGGCCATTGGGCAATCGGCATATTGATCGGAAGAACCCCTGAACAATGGTGTTACAGGGCTTCAGTGTGAAAGCATTGAACGCCGGTGGTGTCGGTCGGGGAGTGGTGGGCTGCAGGCGGCGGGGTCCAAGCGCCGGTAGGGGGCGCACTCCGGGTTTGGCCCGCAAACTCGCCTGGGGGCTCAAACAGTGCGGGCCGAACAACCCTGCGTGCGCCCCCAACCGGCGCTCAGGGCTCGCGCAAAAAGAAATTCCCATTTTATGCATCCCTGCTTCAGGCCGTCTTGGTCCGATCAGCGGATTCAAAATCCTCGGAATAGCTCGCTATGCCTCCGGTTTTGAATCCGCTGATCAAACCAATCCGACCCAAATCCGAGCGCCTCAAATGCGAATTTATTTTTGCGCGAGCCCAAGGACCCGTGCCGCAATCTGCAGCCCACCACTCCCCGACCGACACCACCTCCCGTTGTGGGGGCAACAGGCCGGCCTGGAAAATGCGGTGGGGAGATAAGCCTGTCGTATAAAGTTTATCCTTTGTGAATGGGGCTGTGGGGTTATTGCCCGGCGGCCTCTTTTGGTTCCGAAAAACGAGGGCCGCGGCGACGATCCGTAATCCGGCTATTTCCCACAAGGCTGGGATTTCATAAGCGGCAGAGGATTTCCGCGGCCCGGGCCAGGGTTTGGTCCTGTTTGGCGAAGCAGAAACGCAGCGCTTTGTGGTCCTGCCCGTCGTGGTGGAAGACCGACGGCGGGATGGCCGCCACGCCGGTTTCGGTGGTCAGGCGCCGGGCGAAGGCGGTGTCCGGTGCGTCGGTGATGGCGCTGTAGTCCAGCACCTGGAAATAGGTGCCGGCACAGGGCAGCGGCTTGAAGCGCGACGGCCCGATCAACTCGCGGAACAGGTCCCGCTTGGCTTGGTAGAAGCGGGCCAGGGCCGCGTAGTGCGCCTGGTCCTCCATGTAGTCGGCGTAGGCCAACTGCACGGGGGTGTTGGCGGTGAAGGTGAGAAACTGGTGGATTTTGCGGAACTCGGCGCTCAGGGGCGCGGGGGCGATGCAGTAGCCGGTTTTCCAGCCGGTGGTGTGGTAGGTCTTGCCGAAGGAGCTGACCACGAAGCTGCGGGCGGCCAGGGCCGGGTGGCGCAGCATACTCTGGTGGGGACGGCCGTCGAAGATGATGTGTTCATACACTTCGTCGCTGAGAATGAGCAGGTCGCTGTCGGCACAAAGGGCCGTCAGGGCCGCCATGTCCGCTTCGTCCAGGACCGTGCCGCTGGGGTTGTGGGGGGAGTTGAGGATGATCATGCGGGTGCGGCCGTTCAGGGTGTCGCGCACCCGGTTCCAGTCCACCCGGTAGTCGGGAAAGGTCAGGGGCACGAACCGCGGCACGCCGCCGCTGAGCTGGATGGCCGGCACGTAGCTGTCGTAGGCCGGCTCCAGGACGATCACCTCGTCGCCGGGTTGCACCACCGCCGTGATGGCCGCGTAGAGCGCCTCGGTGGCGCCGGCGGTGACGGTGATCTCGGTTTCCGGATCGACCCGCGCCTGGTAGAGGTCGGCCGTTTTGCGGGCGATGCTTTCCCGCAACCGGGGAACGCCCTGCATCGGCGCGTACTGGTTCATGCCTTGGCTCATGTGATGGTGGACCCGCGCGACGAGGCCCGCCGGGGCGTCGAAGTCGGGAAACCCCTGGGAGAGGTTGATGGCCCCGTGTTCGGCGGCCAGTTGAGACATGACGGTGAAGATGGTGGTGCCCACGTCGGGCAGCTTGGATTGGATGCGCATGCGTTGCTCCGGTCTGATGGGTCAAGAGTTGCGATCATCCCGATGGATGCCCATCCGACATATATACAATCGGCCGGTGTCCTTCAATCGGCATTTCGCATCTGCAAGGGATCGACGGCCGGTAGGCCCATGGCAAACCCCACGGCCTGGGGGCCGAACCGTTCCCGGATGTGGTCCAGGGCGTCGACCAGGCGCTCCCGGTGCAAAGCGGTGCGGCGTTCGGCGGCGAACAGCGGCAGTTGGGCCGGAGGATAGGCCAGGCGGTCGCAGATCAGACGGATGTGGCGCACCCGCATGCGCCGGGCCGTGGCCAGGGCCAACGCCCGGCGGGCCAGGGGCCAGAGGGCCAGGTCGTTGGCACTGGGGGGCGCCACCCGCAGTTGGCGGGCCCACGACCGGCCGTCGCTGTATTCAGCCACGATGAGGAGGCGGCGGGCCACCCGGCCCTGATGGCGCAGTTGGCGGCCGGCGGCTTCCACCAGGGGCCGGAGGGCGGCGTACAGGTCGCTGGGGGCGTGGGTGTCGGTGGCGAAGGTGTGGTCCAGCACCACCTTGGGCGGGGCTTGTCCCACCGGCAGGACGGGGCTCCGGTCTTCGCCGCGCAGCGCCTCCAGTACCGTATCGGTGCGGTGGCCCAGCACCACTTGCAGGTGGGCGGGATTCAGGGCGGTCACTTGCTGCACCCGGTGCAGGTTCAGCGGGTGCAGCCGCTGCAGGTCGTCGGCTTCGATTCCCGGAATGAGCCACAGGGGCAGGGGGGCCAGCAAGGCGGCTTCGTCGCCCGGCGCCACGATGTATTCGCCTTGGGGTTTGACCAGGCGCGAGGCCACCTTGGCCACCCGTTTGTTGGCGGCCAGGGACCAGATGGGATCCAGTCCCAGCATGCGCCGGGCCTGGCGCCGCATGCGCCAGGCCACATCCACGGCCGGACCGAAAAGGCGGCTGGTGCCGGTCACATCCACGAACAGGTGGCCGTCCCGGTCGCCCGGTTCGATCAGGGGCGAGTAGGGCAGGGCCTGACGCAGCAGGTCGGTCATGGCTTGCGCATAGCGGGCCGGTTTGGGGGGGCGCACGGTGATCCCCCGTTCCAGGCGCAGGGCCCTGCGCAGCGGCATGCCCTTGCGTACGCCGGCACGGTAGGCCTCTTCGCTCATGTCATAGACCGTGGCCCGGGCGGCGCCTTCGGGGGCGATGATCACCGGGCGGTCCGCCAGGCATGGGTCCAGGCACCGTTCCACGGCCACGGCGAAATCGGCCACATTGATGTGGATGATGTCGCGGTCCATATCAGCCCACTTGGCAGTGCGGCGCCGTCGACGCCAGTTGGGTCATCAGCATCCGGGCGTTGCGGGGCGCCTGGGCGCGCACGTGGTTGTTGAAGAAGATGAGGCCGCTGCGGGCGCGGGTCGCCATGTCGGCAATGGCGGTGCCGCTCCAGGAGGCCAGTTCGGCTTCGCTGTACAGGTAATCGAACTGTTGTTGCATGTTGCCCGAGCGCCATCCTCGGGCGTTGCGGCCGTGAAAGCGGATGTAAAACAGGGCCGGATGGGTGACCACCGGCAGGGCGGGAAAAAGATGGGGCAGGGGCGGAACGTCCACTGTCACCAAAGTTACCCGGCGTTTTTCAAGTTCGTCGAACACCCGGTCCACGGCCCACGAGCGGTGACGAAACTCGATGGCCAGGGGCAGCCCCGCCAGGGCGTCCAGCAGGTGGGCCAGGTAACGGCGCTGGGCGGCGGTTCGTTCAAAGGAAGGCGGTAGTTGGATCAGCACCGCCAGCAGCCGGCCGGCTTGCACCAGCGGCGCCACGCCCTCCCGGAAAAGGGCGGTCTGGGCGCGCCACTGCCGTTCATCCACTTCGTGGGTCATGGTGCGGGTCAGCTTGACGGCGAAACCGAAACCGGGCGGCACATTGGGCAGCATGCGCGCCATGGCGGCCGCCTTGGGCATCTGGTACCAGGTGTAGTTCAATTCGGTCGCCGTGAAGCGGCGGGCGTACAGGGTCAGCATCTCCCGCGCCGGCGTATCCGGCGGATAGAAGCCGTTGGCGCACCACTCCGGATAGGAGTAGCCGCTGGTGCCCACCCGCAGGCGGCAAGGGCTGGAGGAAAGCGTGGCGTCCGTCATCGGTGGTTTCCAAAGGGGGCCCAGGTTGTCCGGGCCGTTGTCCGGGAAACATCATAACGGACGAAATGTAAATGTCAATGTAAATATAATGTATGTGTTTGCGGCCGAACCCTATTCCGCCGGGGGCAGCAGCCGTTGCAGGGTTTCGTGTAGGGTTTCGAAATCGTAAGGCTTCTGCAGAAAACCGACACATCCTTGCACCAGCAGTTCGCGGGCCTGGTCGCCCATGCTGTAGCCGCTGGAAAGCAGCACTTTGACATCGGGGCGGATTGCGCGCAGGCCTTGCAAAACGGTTTTGGCGCTCAAGCCGGGCATGATCAAATCCAGAATCACTATATCGATGGCCGGGTGTTGGCGACGGTAGAGGGTCAACGCCGCCGCTCCGCTGGATGCCTTGAGCACCTTGAATCCGCTGTGGGTCAACAATTGGGCGCTGGTTTCCAGAACGCTGCTTTCGTCATCCACCAACAGCAAGGTGCCGCCGGCCGGTGCGCGCGTGGCGGGTGCCGCGGCCGGTTTGCGGGGCGCGGCAAGGGTCGGCAGGTAGACCCTGAAACGGGTGCCGCGGCCGGGCTCGGAAGTGACGTCGATGTGTCCTCCGTGGCTTTTGATGATGCCGTAGGCGGTGCACAACCCGAGGCCGCTACCCCGGCCCAAGCCCTTGGTGGTGAAAAAGGGTTCGAAGATGCGCTCTAGGGTTGCCGTCGGCATGCCTGGGCCGCTGTCGGCCACTTCGAGCCGCACACAGGGGCCGTTGGTCGCCGTCGGCATCGCGGTGGCCGCCTGCAAGTCGGGGAGGCGCTCGGTCGTCAATCGTACCTCGCCGCCTTCGGGCATGGCGTCGGCGGCGTTGAGCAACAAGTTGATGATCACCTGCTCGATCTGCTGTCGATCCGCCTCGATGGGCGGCAACCCTTCCTTCAGTTGGTATTGGATGCGCACCTGCTTGCGGGTAGCGGCCAAGGTGCCCGTCACGTCCCGTACGACCTGGTTCAAATCCAGCCGGCCCATGCGATGGTGGCTGCCGCGGGTGTATTGCAACAACTGGTGGGTCAAACGGGCGCCGTTTTGCACAAGTTCGATGATTTTTTCCATGCGGGCCCGCACGGGTTCCGCGGGGGGCAGTTGGGTGAGGGCCAACGAGGCGTTGCCCTGGATGCCCATGAGCAGGTTGTTGAAATTGTGGGCGATGCCGCCGGCCAGGGTGCCCAGGGCTTCGAGTTTCTGTCGGTGGCGTTCCCGTTCGGCTTGTTGCACGTCCGCCGTGATGTCGCGCAAAAAGTTGAGAATGGCCGGCTGCCCTTCCCACTCGATGCGCACGGCGTTGAGATTGACATGCTTGATGCTTTTGTCTTTGCAGATGATTCGGAAGGAGGTGCGGTCCGACAGGGTTTCGCCGGCCAATCGTTGCGTGTGCCGCAACACGATCCGTTCGCGGTCCTCCGGGTGGATGAAGTGATCGAAGGTGATATCGGCCACCGGATCGTTATTGTCGTAGCCGGCAATGGCGAAGGCGCTGGCGTTCATGAAGACCACCCGCTTGTTCTGAATGACGAAGATCGCATCGTTGGCGTTTTCCACCAGCAGTCGATAGCGCTCTTTGGACTGCCGCAGCGCCTCCTCGGCCGCTTTGCGGTCGGTGATGTCCACCAAAACCCCTTGGATGCCGGTCACCCGGCCGTTTTCGACGACCGGTCGGGCCCGGGTATGCGCCCAGACGGTTTCTCCGCTCTTGGTGATGAACCGGTATTCGCTCGGTTCGCTGACGCCGGCGACAACCCTCTGGAACTGCTCGATGCGTTCCGGCAAATCGTCGGGATGGACAAACTCGGTGAAGTTGCGACCGATCACCTCAGCGGGCGAATAGCCGCCGATGCGACTGATGTTGGGGCTGATATAGGTGATGACGGCGTTGAGGTCCGCTGCATAAACGACGTCGTTGAGGTTTTCGACAAGGTCTTGAAATCGTCGCTCGTCGGATCGACTCAAACCGTATGCCTCCGGTGCCGCGGGTGGGTTGTGGTTTGCGGAAATGGGGGGGCGATAGCGGTGGTGCCACCCGGATTCCTTGCCGTCTTGCGAAACGGGTTGAAATCGTTCGTGCAAACAGGTAGATGGGGCCGAATGACCAAAGGGGCTTCTGCACCGATGCCGTTTAATCACTATACCCCAAGCGGTTCGCGGCTGCAACGATCAATACCGATCCATACCGACCCATGACGACAACAAGGGGAGCACGATGAGCAGGACACGCAAGCGCTTGGATATCGATACCTTCGTGGCGCGGCTGGCGGCGGCCTATCCCCTGTGGCGGGCGCCCATCATCACCTTCATCGCCAACCGGGGCGCCACACCCTTCGAGATATTGGTCTCCACCATCCTGTCGCTGCGCACCAAGGACGAGGTGACCGGGGGCGCCGCCGCCCGGCTGTTCGCCACCGCCCGCACACCGGAACAGGTGTTGGCGTTGGGGGAGGCCGAGGTGGCCCGCTTGATCTATCCCGTGGGATTCTACCCCACCAAGGCCAAGCGTCTGATGGAGATCAGCCGGATGCTGCTCGATGTGCACCGCGGCGAGGTGCCGGACACGATGGCGGCATTGCTGGCCTTGCCGGGAGTGGGGCGCAAGACCGCCAATCTGGTGCTGGTGGAGGGCTTCGGCCGGGACGCCATCTGCGTGGACACCCATGTGCATCGGATCAGCAACCGGATCGGTTACGTGCGCACCCGCACCCCCGAGCAGACCGAAATGGCGCTGCGCCGTAAGCTGCCCCGCCGCCACTGGGTGCGCTACAACGAACTGCTGGTGGCTTTCGGGCAGACGCTGTGCCGGCCCCAATCCCCCCATTGCAGCCGCTGCCCGGTGAGCGATATGTGCCCCCGTATCGGGGTGACCCGTTCGCGCTGATTTGCTCCGGTAGTGGTTCGACCCCTTTCAGAAGTTCAAGGTCATGAGCAGGGGGATGCGTCCACCTTCCGGCAATGGTGGCGCCGTTTGATCGCTGCCGCGGGCTGAATGATTCGCGTCCTGCGCGGAAATCATCGCGATGCCCTTGTGCATGTGGCGGACGAACTCACGGGCCGTTATCATTTCGCCGTAGGTACGGGTAAAGGAGTAGATGCACAGGTCCATGGCTTCCATCTCCCGTGCCATGGCCGCGGCGCTGCGCAAGAAGGAGATGACCCGTTTAGCGGTTTCGGGCGTTCGAACGGGAAAAAGATCCCACCAGGCAACGGCCGCGCAAAAGAAAGTGGTCGGCCGGTAGGCTTGCAAGGAGATGGCTTCGCCGTGGCTGATGTCGCGCAGCCGGAAGTTGGTTTCAATGCTTCGCCGATGATCTTCCTCGGTCGCCCCGCCACGAAAGTATCCCATTTGCCACTGGAAGTCGGTCACCGTTTGCCGGATGTCGCACGGCCGGACGTCGATGGTGCGCCTGTCTTCGAACAGGGTGTCGTCCTGCAGCAAGGTGTTCCGGAGTATTTTGACGGTATACAGCAGGTAGTTGGAGCGGATACCGGTGGGCGATAACATCATGCCTCTTGTCAACAACGTGTCGGCCTGTTGCAGGCATTCGAACACGCGGCTTTTTAAGGTTTGAATGCGGTGGTGGTCGTCCACTTCTCCACGGCGCAGGCGGCGCAGGGTGGTCATGGCCTCGGCCAGGAAGACGACGGCATACTCGCAAAAGAAGTCTTCCGCTTGATAGTCGCAATTTTCCATGATGAAATCCGCTTCCATGTAGGCCTGGCTGAACATGTCGGCGGAAACCGCGAAGCCGGGGGCGTCGATCGCCAGGTTGCGCAACAGGGTCATGCGCAGCGTCCTGGCGTTGAGTTGCATCGGGTCCAGGTGCAGCACGACCTTGAGAATGTCGATGGCGTCCCAGAAGCGGCGTCGATAATAGAGGGTTTTGGCGATTTCCACCCCCAGCAGCGAATTGCCGGGAAAGCGGAACAGGGCGGTGACCGCGTCGGCCTCGGGTTGCTGCGCGGCGGTCTCGTGGTAGATGGAGGCCCATAATTTTTGCGCCAGCTGCCGGGCCGATGCGGGATGGTTTTGCAGCATGGCGTCTTCCAGCAAATCCGGCACGAAATCGAAATAGAGCGCGCTCCAGAAACCGACCACCCACCAGATCGGCAAGGTTTCACCGTTGAGCAGGGTGATTTCGACGGGCCGGCGGTTCAACAAGGCCCGCATTTCATTGATCAGTAGATATTGGCGCGTATCGTCGGTCATGCGGATGACGGGGTCCCCCGGCAACTTGGCTGCCAGGGCGGGGTAGAGCTGGTTGTCCACTTTGTCGAAGTCGCCGGCGGCCATGGCGATGGCCAGGAACCGGTGCCCGGTGCAATGGCCGGACAAGGACCAGCGGATCGCCGTTTGGTGGGCCATGAACAAGGCCTCGCGCAGACAGCGCCGATAGGCCGAGGGGTAGTCCAGCAGGCTTTCCTTGGGAATGTCGACATACAAGGTGGTGGTGTCGTGGTAACGCACCTTGGCCCGCAGATCACGGGGGAAACCGGCCTGCGACCGATGGCGCTGCTGTTTGAGCGCCCTTTTCAACCATGCCACGATTTCCTGGTCGATCACTTCACCCCGGCTGTAAAGACCGAAGGCCACACGTACCCCGTCCTTGGGTTGCACCGGGGGATGGTCGCCCCGGCACAGGCGCAGCAGGTGCTCGAAGTGCCATCGGGCGGCGAGGTGCGGGCGTTCATGGCCCAGCCAGAAGGCCATGCTGCGAAGTACGTTGCACTTGTGGAGCGTGTCCGCCGGTTCCTTTTTGAGCCGGCTCAACATGGCGTTGGCGATTTTGGGCAAACCGATGCGGTGGGTCTCGAGAAGGGCGTTGACCCGGTCGGCCAAGGCGCGTGCCGACCAGCGGAATTCCAGCACTGTTGCCCGGCGGTCGAGCCATTGGGCGAAATCCATATCGTCGGGCGGGTCGAGCGCTTCGTCGGACACGGCATGGCGTGCCACCCATTGGGCGAGACGGTGGGGGTCGGGCAGTTCGATCAGACCCGTTTTCGCGGCAAAAGCGGCCAGATCGTCGAGGATGGCCTTGTTCTCGACGCGGGTGGTGAACCGGCGGTAACTTTCCGTGGTGGGGAACACGGCCAGGAGAGCAAAATGGGAGGGAGGGCGATGGCGCATGGTATCCTGCGATAGGCGGTTGCAAAGGGTTAGAATAAGTTATTCTTGATCCATTATATCATTTTAGCAGTGATGAAAATTACAACATTTTACCATGAAACACAAATATCGCCGAAAAGTACAGATCATTTGACCCCTCCCTGGTTCCTCCGTTACTGCATCGATTGCATTTCGAAAGATCTCTGCGGTGCCGATCGCCGCCGATTCCGGCGCAACGGCCGGGCCGAACTCAACCGAACCGATTCGTCAGGGGGAAAGCATGGACCATTACAAACTTTTTATTGATGGGGAATTTGTGGATGCCGCCGGAGGCGCAACTTTCCAGAGCATCGACCCCGGCACGGGCAAGCCGTTCGCCACTGTGGCCAAAGCCGGTAAGGCGGATGCGGAGGCAGCCGTTGCGGCCGCCCGCCGTGCTTTCGACAGCGGGGTCTGGAGTGGATTGACGCCCGTGGAGCGTGCGGTGAAAGTCAACGCCTTCGCCGACCAGGTGGCGCAATTGACCCTGCGCATGGCGGTGGTCGAGGCCATGGACTCCGGTCAGATCATTCGTCTGAGCAAGGTCTGGGGGCGTCAGGGGTCGGGATTGCTGCGCAATTTCGCCCATTATGCGGCGCGCCGCTTTCCCTGGGAGGAGGAGATTCCCTATGCCGGCAACGTCTTTTCGCCCGGCCGGGACTACATCCGCCGCGAGCCCATCGGCGTATGTGTCGGCATCATCCCCTGGAATTTTCCCATCAGCATGGCCTTCTGGAAAATCGGGCATGCCATCGTCATGGGCAACACCGTTGTGCTCAAGCCGGCCTCCGCAACGCCTCTGGGGGCGCTGATCATCGCCGAAGCGGCCAAGGCGGCCGGCATTCCCAAGGGGGTGATCAATGTCCTGCCCGGCCCCGGGGGCGAGCTGGGCGATGTGTTGTGCACCCACCCGGCCGTTGACAAAATCGCCTTCACCGGCAGCACCGAAGTGGGTCGCGACATCATGAAGATGGCGGCCGATTCGGTCAAGAAGGTCACCCTTGAGTTGGGTGGCAAGTCGGCCAATATCATCTGCCCCGACGCGGATATCGATCTGGCCGTGGAAGGGGCGCTTTTCGGCACCTTCTTTCATCAAGGGCAAGTGTGCGAATCGGGCACCCGCGTTCTGGTGGCCGCGGAAATCCACGATCAATTCCTGGAGAAGATGAAACGCCGCGCCGAAGGGTTGCGCATCGGCTATCAATTGGATCCGACCACCCACCAGGGTCCTTTGGCCAGCAGCAGCCAGTTGGCGACCGTTGAGGACTATGTCCGTATCGGCCGTGAAGCCGGTGCCCAACTGGTCACCGGCGGTGAGCGCGCGGTGGTGAAGGGCCACGAGGAAGGATATTTTTACAAGCCGACCATTTTTGCGGGCGTCGGCAATGACATGCGCATTGCCCGGGAAGAAATATTCGGCCCGGTCGTATGCGTCATCAAGTACGATTCCGAGGAAGAGGCGATTCAGATCGCCAACGACTCCATTTACGGACTGGCGGGCGGTGTCTTTTCACGCAGCACGCGGCGGGCGGAGAATATCGCGCGGCAGATCAGAACCGGTACGATGTGGATCAACAACTACCACTCCTTCGGCGATTTTTGCCCCTTCGGCGGTTACAAACAGTCCGGCTTCGGACGCGAACTGGGCCATGAAGGTTTGGCGGAATACACCCAGGTCAAGCGGGTGCACGTTTCGGCCGTGGCGGATCACAAAGCCAATTTCACCATGAAGATGTTTTCCGACGATCCGACCCTGCCCTTCGTGCAGTACAGCACGCCCACCATGGTGTTGGCCGGGCATGGCTGCCTGGCGTCCGTCGCCCGCGAGGTGGTGCGCCTGCGTGGCCGTCGCGCAATGGTGATGACCGATGCCGGCGTTCGCAATGCAGGGCTGTTCGATTATGTGCGCGAGGCGCTGGGGGATTTTTACGCGGGCGTTTTTGACCGGATTCCTCAGGATTCCGATCTGGAAACGGTGGACGCGGCCACGGATGCGGCACGGGCGCTGGGAGCGGACATCATCGTCAGCGTCGGCGGCGGCAGCGTGATCGACACCGCCAAGGCCGTGTGCGTGACATTGAAGAACGGGGGACGCGCCGACGATCATATATCTCTGCAGCGGCTGATCGAACCCCAGACGCCCCACATCGTGATTCCCACGACCGCCGGAACCGGCAGCGAGGTGACCAACACCGCGGTCATCAAAAGCGGCCAAGCGGGCCGCAAGGTGTATATCGTCGAGAACTTCATGGTGCCCAACACCGCAATTCTCGACCCCCTGTTCACTCTGACCCTGCCGCCGCACCTCACGGTGACCACGGCCATGGACGCCATGACCCATGCCGTCGAGGCCCTGACCAGCATCAAGTCCAATCCCATTTGCGACGGGCATGCATTGAACGCGGTCCGTCTGATTGCCGACCATTTGCCGCGGGTCATCGAAAACGGCCAGGACGAGCAATCCCGTTTGAACCTCCAAATCGCCGCCACGACCGCCGGCTGGGCCTTCAATATCTCCCAGGTCGGGTTGGCCCACGCCATGGCCCACACCCTCGGGTGGCTTGCCAAGGTGCCCCACGGCTCGGCGTGCGGTATTGCCTTGCCCGCGGTGATGCGTTTCAATGCGGATCACGCCACGGAGAAGCTCGCCCTGGTGGCACGTTCCATGGGCGTGAATATCGTTGATTTGAAAGGACGTGACGCCGCTCTGGCCGCCGCCGAGGCCGTCGAAGCGTTGATGAAGCGGTGCGGCCACCCGATGCGGCTGCGGGATGTTGGAGTGGCCGAGGACCTGCTGCCTACCGCCGCGCTGCATGCCATCGCCGATGCCCCTGCCATGTTCAACGCGCGTCCGGTGGGCGATCCGGCCTTGGTCGAGCAGTTGTTTAAAGAAATTTATTAAGGTCGTCCAATACCGGCAAGCAAACGGCGCTCCTTCCGATCGGAAGGGGCGCCGTTGACGTTGCTGCGATGCGCATGGGCATTCCTGAGTTCATCTCGACTGGAACGAGGGGCCCTTACTGACCGTCGGCGGGTTGCTGCTGACGGCGCAGGGGTAATCCGCGCAACAGGTCCCTGCCTTTTTCTTCAATCAGTTCACGAGCCTTTTCATCGGCCCCTTCCCGAAGGGTCTCCTTGGAGGGCACCATTTTTTCCAGGGCTTCCCGGTCGGGCAGCTCCTGTTGCAGGATCGCCTTGAGGTCCGGTCGATATCTGGGATTGTCAAAGGATCCACCCACCATCACCGGCACCGTGATGCCGGCCCGTTCGACGGTGTCGCCCTGTCCCTTGAGTGTGGCGACAAAGCGGGGTTCGATCCGCATATCAAGGGTCTCGCGCACCAGATCGGCCGCACCGCCGGCGGTCAACCGCAACAGCGGCGAGTTGAGTCGGGCGTTGTCCAGCCGGAACAGGCCGTCGCTGATGGAAAAGGGTACGGCCAGTTCGGTGAAATCGGTGCGCGGCTTTTCCGTGGGTTTGTCCGCCAGGGCGAAGGCGGCTTGGACGTTGCGCACCATGTCGGCCAGATCGATGCCGATGATGGCGCCATCGTTGAAGTTGAGTTCGCCTTTTCCGTTCAGGCTTTTACGGACGGCATCGGCGGTGTCGCCGGTGAAGCGCAGGTTGATGGCCGCCGTCAAAAGGCCGTCGATCAGCTCCTTGTCCAACAGATCCTTGAGAAAAGGACCGGCCTGCACGGTGCTGATGGCCAGGTCGGCATTGCTGCGGGGTTGGCGTTGTTGCACATTGATGGTGGTGGTGGCGGTGACGCGACCATTGTACAGATCCAGGGAGACGGGATCGAGCCGGATGATGCCGTTGTTGGCCGTGGCCTTGAGGGCCATGTTCTGTATGCGCACATTTTTAAGCTTGGCCTGGCCGATGGCCAGGCGCGCATCCAGCACCAGTTGCCGCAAGGGGGTGTAATCGGTGTCGGGCTTTTCCTGCCGCGATGCGGGTGCGGTTTCCGGGGCTTTGGCGCCTTCCTTTTCAGGCGGTGGCGGGGGCAGGTAACGGTCCAGGTCGATGCGGTCCAATTCGGCTTCCAGGGCGATATCGGGTTTGTCAAAGGCCCGGGCGCGGCCGCTGAAGGTGATGCGCGATTCGTCCAGCGTCATTTGTCCATCGTCGAATTGGACGGCTTCGGGGGTGCCCGAAAGATGCAAAGAGAACCCCAAGGCGGTCAATGCTTTTGGATCGGCGGTCTCGAAAGGCAACGGTTGCGCCAAATCGGCCAGCAAGTCGCGGGGCGAGAATTTGTCCACCGCCAGTCGCATTTCCAGCCGGGGGGTTTCCAGGAGGTCAGCCACACTGCCCTGAAGGTCGATTTTCATTTGTTTCAAAAGGGTTGCCAGCAGGTTGAACTGGATCGGCGAGCGGCCGGGTTCGGCGCCGACCGGTCCCACGGCGCCCGACAGGGCGATGGGGTGGCCGTCGGCAACGGCGCGAAAATCGACGGCGATGGGGGTTAGCAGGGAGACGTCGTCGAGCACCAGGTTCAATTCCCGCACTTCGTGCCGTACTCCCGTGCCGTGGTCGATGTAGCGTATCGCACCGTTGGTGATGGCGAACTCATTGACCACCAGTGATTTGATGGGCAGTTGGGCGGGGGCCGAGGTCGGGTCCTCCTCCGGCGCAGGCGCTGGCGGCGGGGTGGCATCCGGGGCGCCCTCCTGTTGTCCCAGGCCCTCCAGATTGGTGCGGCCGGATTTGTTTTTTTCCAGCACGATGGAAGGATCCCGCAGCACAAAACGTTTTACTTCGTAATTGCCGGAGAGCAGGGGGAGCAGTCTGACACGTACTTCGAATTCGCCGACGGAAACGAAATGTTCTTCGCTGAAGCCGACCGGGTTGCCGATCCGGACATCGGACAGCGCCATGCCGACCCACGGAAAAACCGAGGGGGCGATGCGGCCGCCGAGGGTGACCGGGCGGTCCAAGGCTTTGGCGGCTTCCGCTTCGATGCGGGGCTTGTACTTTTCCAGGTTGATCACCATAGGGGCGATGATGACCGCCACAATCACCACGATCACCAAGACGGCAAATACGATGGCCAACCACTTGATAACTTTCAGCATGTTGCAACCCCCCCCCTCGCATTGGCCCTGTGCAGGCCGGCGGACGGCCATGGGCCCCAATGCATTGTTTTGTACAATCAATTCAAGTAAAACGAATCGTAAGCCTTACTGGGCAAATGTCGCGCCGGCCGATGTCCGGGTCGATCGTTTGCGGGCCGTCGCTTTTCCTTCACCCTTGGATGGACCCTTTTGTTCTTATCGATTCAACGCATCGTGTCCGGATGGATATGACTTGATGGTTTGCGATTTCGTCATGACTTGGATATGTCATGGAATTGATATGGATCAGTAAATTAAACCATTATGGCGCGGATGTAAAGAAGCCCGCGTCCGCCGGATGGTGCATATGGATTTGTTCAACCCTGCGACCGATACCACCTCGCCCGCCGAAGCCCGACCGCTGGCGGAACGCATGCGGCCCCGGATTCTGTCCGAATTTGTCGGCCAAGCGGCCGTGGTGGGGCCGGGTACGCTGCTGGCCGAAGCTGTTCGCCGCAATCGTATCTTCTCAATGATTTTATGGGGCCCGCCGGGAGTGGGCAAGACCACCTTGGCCCGCATCGTGGCGGGCACCTCCGGGGCTCACTTCGTCCATTTTTCGGCGGTCCTGTCGGGCGTCAAGGAGATTCGGGCGGTGATCGAGGAGGCGCGCGCCCAGCTGAGGAGCAGCGGCCAACCCACCGTGCTCTTTGTAGACGAGATCCACCGTTTCAATAAAAGCCAGCAGGATGCCTTTCTGCACCACGTGGAGAGCGGCTTGCTGACCCTGATCGGGGCCACAACGGAGAATCCCTCTTTCGAGGTGATTGCGCCTTTGCTTTCCCGATGTCGCGTTCTAACCCTGCAGCCGTTGACCGAAAGCGATCTGCATACCATTGTGACAGCCGCCTTGAACGATGTGGATAGGGGCTTGGGCCGACACCGGTTGGTTCTGGACCCGGACGCCGCCGATCATCTGCTGCGCACCTGTGATGGCGATGCCCGCACGGCGCTCAACAGTCTGGAGATGGCCGCCTTCTTGACCCTGGCGCGCCAGGGGCCCACCGCCGACGGTGCCGCGCGGGCCATCACCTTGGACGACGTGGTGCAGGCGGTGCAACAAAAGGCGCTGCAATACGATAAAAGCGGCGAGGGCCACTACAACCTGATTTCCGCTTTCCACAAGAGCTTGCGGGGCAGCGACCCCGATGCGGCGCTCTACTGGCTGGCGCGCATGCTCATGGCCGGCGAGGATCCACTTTACGTGGCCCGCCGGATGGTACGTTTCGCTTCCGAGGATATCGGCAACGCCGATCCCCACGCCCTGCCCCTGACCATGGCGGCCATGGAGGCCTTTCGCTTCATCGGGCCGCCGGAGGGGGAGTTGGCCCTTGCCCAGGCGGCCGTCTATTTGGCCAGCGCCGTCAAGAGCAACAGCGTCTACAGCGCTTTTGGTCGCGTGGCGGAGGCCGTGCGCAAGACCGGCAGCCTGGCGGTGCCGATGCACATTCGCAACGCCCCGACACAGTTGATGAAAGAGTTGGGGTACGGCCGCGGCTACCAGTACGCCCACGACTACGAGGATGCCTATGTGCCTCAGCAACATCTGCCGGATCGTCTGCGCAACGAACGCTACTACCAGCCGGTGGACCGGGGCTATGAGAAAATGATCAAGCAGCGCCTGGAACATTGGCGCACCCGCATGGGTCGCGGGAACTGAACTGCAATCATCGGCCCCTCACCCCTGACATTTCTTCACCCCTGTCTTACTGTATGGCTGTTTATGGAAGCAGGGTCGGCCACCGACGTTCTGGAACCGGCGCCGGTGTGACCGCGAAATCATTAACCGGTTAGGGAGGAGGCCCATATGTCCCAATTGATTGCCTGCAAATGCCCGGAGGGTATTGTTCTTGGCGCGGACGGCAAGGCCGTCGACGTGAACGGCAACGGGAACCTCATCGAGACCAGGTTGGACCGTTTGCACCAGTTGACCGATTATGCAGCCATCATGAACGGCGGCGCCGTGGCCGGCGAGGCCATGTGTCAGGCCCTCAAACGCTTTGTTCACGATGAGAATCTGCTTTATGTGGATGACATCCACCAAGCGGCCTTGCCGTTTCTGGCCACTGAATACGAGCGCTTCATGCGCAAAACCTGCCAGGTGCATCCCATCGATCCCATTCACCAAGTGACGTTCATATTGGGCGGCTACACGCGCAACGATCCGCAAAACCCGTTTCGCCTCTACCTGCTATGGACCAAGCGCAAGCAGCCATTGCTGGACAGTGACGAAATCGGCACCAGCTTCAGCGTGCCGCGCATCATCAAACTGGAGCACCAGTTGCACCGCATGGCGCAGCAAAAAGGGGGATTGGACGGGATCATGACCACCGTGCGCCGCGAGATGGAATGCCTGGCCGAGGTGGATGAGGAGGTCTCGGAACCCCTCGCCTTTGCCTATGTCACCCGCGAGGGGTTCAAACAGTTGTAAACATCACCAGACGGCACCGGCGGGGCTGAGCACCTCAGCCCCGGTCCGCTGCCGTTCGAATTCCCTCTGTTTCATGCGCAAATAGGCGTCTCGCTCGATTTCATGGAGTTGCAGCGGATAGCGCTCCGTAAGGGCGAACCACCCTTCGAGCCGTTTATCGAGGCGTTGCGGCGCCGGCTCGGCAAGTCCGTTCAGATAGGCTTGCAGGGCGAGGTAGTAACGCATGATGTTGCGCTCCAGCGCCCCGCGCGCGCCCCCGACATACTCGGGCGGGCGGCTATTGTCATCCGCAATCTTCGTGAAGCCCACCTTGTCACGGCCCACCGTGCGAAAATAGATGGCCTGGGCGGTTTTGGCCAGGCTGCCGAAGTCGTAGGAATAGCCGAAATGGATGAAGGTGCTTTCCGCATCCAGCGGTACCGCTTCCAAAACGATCTGGTAGTTCCGGGTGCGAAAAGGACCTTTGTCCGCTTCCAGGGCGATCTTCAGGTAATCGGGGCCGTTGGCCACCACGCGATAGGCATATTCGGCGCGATGGGCCGATTCGAGCGGTTGTTCGTGTTTGCGGCCCACATAGACCGTCAACATTTGTTGCCGGCCGTTGTCATGGGCGGCGCAATACTTGATATTAAGGTGCAGCATCATCAATTCGCACCAATTGTCGGGCGATTTGAATGTTGCGGCAAAGGCGTCGAAGGGGTGCTCGAGGACTGCGCTCAATCGGGCTTGGGTGTGGTCGCCCTCATGGCCGGAAGTCAAATGAAGGGGTTGATCGAAGGCATTGTCGTCAAGCATTGCTCGCACGGAGTGATAGTGGCCGTGCATTGCGGCAGCCGCATCATGGGCAAGGCCGGCGGCAGCGGTGTGGGTCGGGCTATGCAAGAGCGTCACCAACGCAGCGAACAGCAACAGGCGGAGCGGATTAAGGGACATCATATCTCAATTCGGCAGAGCGCCTTGTGCCGTCGGGCGACCAAGGCCTCGGATTCAGGTGTATGGCTGTTGGACATCGCACCATCTCTCTCTCTTTAGGTATCGACCGCCGAACGTGAGACTTTAACTGGTGGCGTCCCGAAAGACCATAGAGCGCCACCGCCGACCGGCAAACCGATTATCATGTTATGATTTCGGAATGTTGCGTGGCAGGTGCGTTGCGCAATAAGACTATTTTATATCATTGAACACAACTAGCGCATCAAACCGGTGAGTGTCAAGGGACCATAAAGGGACTATAAGGGCGCGTTTTGCCTGGTGCCCCCGGCAGGAATCGAACCTGCGGCCAACAGATTAGGAATCTGCTGCTCTATCCCCTGAGCTACGGAGGCGTGGACCTGCATTTACACTATTCGGGGGGAGGAAGCAAGACGCAGCGCCGAAGATCGTTGATTTTCGAAGACGGGTTGCCGGCTGCGGTGCAGCACTTCCGGTACTGCCGGAGATAGAGGCCTTATGCCAAGCTCTATCTCTGGCGGCACCGGGCAGCGGTTTCAATCGATATAAACTTCCTGGCCCGGATAGATCGTGCTGCGCTTGCTCAATTGATTGATACGCAGAAAACGCTCGAGGGGCATGTTGTGCTTGCGGGCGATGGTGAAGGGGCTGTCGCCCCGTTTCACCTGATAGGTGTTCAGTTCGCCGGTTTTGGGCGAAGGCTGGGGTTGGTGGCCGGGAATGCGCAGGCGCTGTCCGATCTGCAATGTATTGGAGGAGAGTCGGTTGAGTGCTGTAATCTGCTGCACAGTGGTACCGTAGCGATTGGCGATGTTCCACAGGGAGTCTCCCTTGACCACCGTGTGCACCCCCGATGCCGGCGGGGTGGAGGGCTGTTGCCGGCCGGCGGCGACAGCACCGCTGCCGGAAAGGGGAATCCGCAGACGGGTGCCGGCGCGGATGAAGTGGGAACTGCGCAGGTTGTTGGTCTGCATGATACGGTTGACACTGGTGCGGTAGCGGCGGGCGATGGCGCCAAGGGTTTCACCGGAGCGCACCGTGTGCCAGGTGTGGGCCTGCTGTGGCAGCTTCGATGTCGGGATGGTGTCGATGTCGGCCAACAGGGTGGCACCACTGCCTTCAGGCACCCGCAAGGTGTAGGGTTCGGGCGGTACGATGCGGTGGCGCAACTCGGGATTTAGCGCTTCCAGGGTGGCCAGATTCGCACCGATGGGTTTACCGATATCCCGCAGGTGGGCCTGGCGGTGGATATCCACCTCGTCGTAGGAGAAAGGTGCGTCCAGGGCGACTTGGTCCAAGCCGTATTGTTCGAGGTTTTTGACAATGTGCAGGGTGGCGAAAAAGCGGGGCACGTAACGGGCGGTTTCCCTCGGCAGGCGCTGGTACAGATCCCAGAAGTTGTCCAGATAGTTGACGTTCTGGGTACGAATCACCCGCAGCACACGCCCTTCACCGCAGTTGTAGGCCGCCAGCACGGTGGCCCAGTCACCGAAAATGTTGTGCAGCTCCTTCAAATACGCAACGGCCGCATGGGTGGATTTGACGAAGTCCATGCGTTCATCCACATAGTGGGTGCGTCGCAGGCCGAACTTGTAACCGGTGGATGGGATGAACTGCCACAGTCCCAAGGCGCGGGCGCTGGACAAGGCCCTGACCATGTAACCGCTTTCGATCAGGGGCAACCAGGAAAGCTCCTCGGGCAGGCCGGCTTCGCGTAGCACTTCGACAATGTAGGGACGGTAACGGCCGGAACGTTGTAAAGAGCGCCGGAAAAAATCCTTCTCGTGTCCAGTGGTGAACCGGCGCAGTTCCGCCTCGATGTAACTGTTCATCTCCATTGGAATTTCGTCATGCTTGCCGTTGACCACGATGTTGCGTGAGGCATAAATTTCAAGGATTCGTTTGGAGATCAGGAACCGCAGGTCCTCTTTTTGTTGAATCAGCTCGATATCGTCGTAGCGGGTGTCCACGTCCAGGATAAGGGCGTAGGCGTTGTCCAGGGCGTCGAGGGCGCTATCCAGCTCTCCCTTTTGCCAGAAGGATTGGGAAACTTCGCAAAGATGCAACGCTTCGTCGAGTCGGGATTGTCCTTCCTTGGCATTGTCGGCCGATGTCGCTTCGCATTCGGCGTCGCCATCGGGGCAGTTGACAGTGGCGGCCACCGCTTCGGGTCGGGCGGCCAAGGTGGATCCACCGTCTTCGATGATCGCATCCACGTCGTTCTTGTGGGTCGTTGGCGTTTCCAGAAGGTGCTCTCCGGGCTCCGCGTCGCTGTCCGACGGCGGGAGGGATCCACTGGAAGCAGTGGCAGGGCTTTCGGATGCCGCCTGCAGGAAAGGCAGGGCAGCGCAACCGCTGATGGCGAGACAACATAAAAACAGCAATGGCAAGAAAAATATGGACTTTGGTGGGTTGCTCGTTGTTTTGTCGATTCGGCGCATGGTCGCTCTCATATTAGGGTTGCAAGCGGAGGCGGTTGTTACTAAGAATTGGGTGTGCAGAAGGTCGCCAAGTTGATCCGGATTGTAAATTGCCCGCACGATATCATGCAGTCGGCGGTTTCTGTCAAGTATTATCGGCCATTGCACCCCTTTCAAAAACTATTTCGGTTCAGCGGCAGGAAACTTTAACTTGCAAGGGCGATTGGCATCATATGACCGGGCGGCCGCCTGATGTCTGGTTGGCGGCCGTTTGGCGTTGAATGCGGTGCGCTGCCATCGTTTTGGGCGCTTGCGACGTTTTGGGGCTGGAAATAAAAATGGGCGAAAAATGGCCTTAATCGGAGAAAAACGGACATATTAAGCAAAAATTTTTTATATCTGGTCCTTAACGTCGGATTTTGTTCAAAACGCGGGTTTGTTTTTTGACAGCAAATTGAGTAGGAATCGCATTTTTAATCATCTTGGCGTCCTCAGGGACCCGAGCGGATCTTTAATATGAAAGCCTTAAGCAATCAACGTGTTTGATGCCAGCGTAGCTCAGTTGGTAGAGCTACTGATTTGTAATCAGTGGGTCGGGGGTTCGAGTCCCTTCGCTGGCTCCATGGATGCATGCGGTGGGGTTCCCGAGCGGCCAAAGGGAACAGACTGTAAATCTGTCGGCGAAGCCTTCGGAGGTTCGAATCCTCCCCCCACCACCACACATGACACATTGCTCATTGTAGGAGATATCCGTTTTTTCGGAATCGTGTCTGACTACATGGCTGCCGGTACAAGGATCATCGTGACACCGCAGGGGGTGCCCCTTGGGAAGCGCGGTGATCGGGTGCAAACGAGGTTCAGGATTCTTGCGCTGATCCGAAAATTCGAGCGGGAGTAGCTCAGTTGGTAGAGCTTCAGCCTTCCAAGCTGAATGTCGCGAGTTCGAGCCTCGTCTCCCGCTCCAATTCTTTACCGAACTTCAAACGGCCTTCGTTCAGGACATTCCGTAAAACAACCTTCAGCCCACGTAGCTCAGACGGTAGAGCGCTTCCTTGGTAAGGAAGAGGTCCACCGGTTCGATTCCGGTCGTGGGCTCCATATATTGCACCAGGTCTCCAGCAAGGTCCGCAGAACCGCCGACAATCATGAGGATTGTCCGATCCGCAACGAGGCCCGGTGATTTAGACCGAATTCAATTGACCTTATTGAATGACCAGCGGAGGACGAGATGGCGAAGGCAAAATTTGAGAGAAAAAAGCCCCATGTCAACGTAGGGACGATCGGCCACATC
>NZ_JALJRB010000014.1 GCF_022968795.1 Desulfatitalea alkaliphila | reverse complement strand
TGAGGATTCGATTTCCTCACGAATGTTGTCGCTGCCGGCAAGTTTCAATCCCATCTGACTTTGATGGGATTGCGGTCTACGTGGCGCAGGAATTTAAGCTTCGGGTAGCCGGTAATCAGTACGCTTTGCACTTGATGCCCTGTGGGCAGTCCTATGGCTTCGGCCAAAGGAGGATAGGATCGGGCGGCGATCTCCAGCAACCCGATATAGGTGGATTCCAGGCCCAGGGTGCGTGCAAAGAGCCCGACTGTCGTCGAGGCGATGACACAGTTGTCTTTAGGGGTGGTGGTTTCAAGGGGGGAATGAAACATTAACACCACCGGCGCTTGATGAAAAATCGGATCATACCCAACCGATTTGGCCTGCAACATGTTGTTCCGGTAGCGCACCATCTTCTCAAGCTGCAGCCGAGCCGGTGTCCGGGATTCGACCGGCATGGTCCTGAGCTGTTCAGCAGCCTTGGCGCCGGCCTCGGCAAAAAAGTCGACGCTCAAATCCGAGAGGATCCTCTTGCGATGGGCGTCTTCGACAACGATAATTTCAACGCTTTGGACATTGCTGCCGGTGGGTGCGTAACGGGCCGCTTCGATCAGTTGCTGGATAATCTTTTTGGGAACCGCCTTGCTTTTAAAATGACGATGGCTGCGACGCTGGCGAATAAACCGCATGAAATCGTCCGGCTCATACTGGACCGGCACGCCGACAGGTTCAAAATTTTCCGCATCCATCAGGCTGTGGGTGATGGCGTCGGCAGGGCACAAGGACACGCAATGACCACAGATGATGCAACAGTTTTCATCGGCCTGAACCGAGATCTTATCCTCAGAAACGGAAAAACAGCGTGGACAGCGAATTGCGCAGATACCGCAACCGTTGCATTTGCCCTCATCGATAGAAACCCAGCTCATTTGTTCTCTCCTTCAATCAAAAACAGTGTGATATCCACTTCAAATAGATCTCGACAATCCGGGTGACTCCTTACCTGGTAAGGTTCTGGGACACTTTTTCTTTGCAAGGTGACTTGCAAATTTGCATCCTCATCGGAATTCGGAACTCGACGGGTTCATTTTTAAAACGGCCATACACATCCAATTTGCGGACGAACAGGTCACGGTCGTCGGGATTCATCCAAATACCAAGTTCCGTGGATGTACGGCCGATTTGCTCTTGCCTGTCATATCCAATCATCCGGACCCAGCGGTCGTTGACGTCAATAAAACGTCCGGTATCGATTTCAGCGATAACCAGGGGCGCCGGGCTGGCGATGAATGCCTTTTGAAAACGCTCCTCGCTTTCCCGCAAGGCAGCCTCGGCCCTTTTGCGGTTGGTGATATTCTGGTGGGTGCCCGACATCATGAGCGGCTGCCCGTCGGTATTCCATTGGGAGACTTTGCCCCGGTCCAGAACCCACACCCATGATCCGTCTCTGTGCCGCATTCGGCACTCACATTCATAGTATTCGCGTTCACCGGAAAAATGTTTGGCCAGCAGGGCTTCACTTTGTTGAAGATCTTCAGGGTGTGAAAAACGAATCCATGTTTCTATGGAAACCGGTGACAGTTCTTCCAGTGTGTAACCGATGATCTGAGCCCAGCGTTCATTGAAAACGGTCTCTCCTGTTTGAAGATTCCACTCCCAAGTACCAACGTTGGTGCCTTCGATGATGTATGCGAGTCGTTCTCGTTCCTTTCCGAGGGCCTGCTCGGCAAGCTTTTGCCGTGTTATGTCCTGAACAGTCGATATCATTACATTCTGTTCGACAAGCGGGATGTTTTTGGCAATGACAATTCGGTCGGTACCGTCTTTTGCGGTTACACGAACATTTTCCCATTGCATCCGCTCAGGATCGCCGGACGCCATATCATTAAAGACCCGAGTCCGAATTTCTGCCCGGTATTTAGGATCGGGATAAATCTTTTCAAAAAACGATTCAATATCCTTCAGCTCCTCTTTCGGCCATCCGTATATCTGCTCAAATGCATCATTGATGTATGTGGCCGTTCCGTTTTCAATAGAATTGACGGCGAGTCCGATGGGCAGGTTGTCCAGGATTGCCTGAATAAAATCGTTCTGCTTGCGCAGTTCATCATCCGCCTGCTTCCTGTCGGTGATGTCATGATAGTTGCCCAAGATACCCTGAATGACCGGATCGTGCAGTAAATTGATGCCGGTAAATTCGATCCATTTGTAGCTGCCGTCCTTGCATCGATAACGGCATTGCGCAGAACCGGTCGCATTGGGCACGACCACGAGCGAATCGAGAAATTGCTGTGCGAATTGCTTATCCTCGGGGTGCACGTTGTCCAATGCGTCGCGGCCCAAAACCTCCTCCGGCCGCCAGCCGAACAACCTCTCGATATTCGGGCTTTTGTAACGGTTTATCCCTTCCTGATCGATGATCACAATGACATCCCCGATGTTGGCCACCATTTTGCGTTGCAGCGATTCGGAATTGCGCAATGCCTGTTCGGCCCGGACACGATCGGATATATCCACAAGGAACCCGTCGTAGACAAAGGTGCCGTCCGGATTTTGCAGCGCCTTTGTATTAAATGAGGCCCAGAAGGTCGATCCGTCGCGGCGTTTCAATTCAATCTCGAAGTTGATCAAACGCCTCTTTCTTTTCAGCAATTCCTTATAGCGGATGCGCTCCTCCGGTCGAACGTAAAGTTGAGCGGCAATGTCGGTAATCTGCTCGATCATCTCCGATGGGCTCGAATATCCGGCAATACGGGCGTATTCCGGATTGACGGAAAGAAAGCGGCCCTCGGAGGTGGTCTGAAAAATCCCTATGGGTGCGTTATCAAAAATGTCGCGATACCTTTTATCGCTTTGTAGCGCCATATCCGCGGCTTTTTTGCGATCAGTGATGTCTTCTATCGTCATGACCGCAGCGTTTTTTCCATTTATCAAGGTCCCGTTGACCTTGAACCGCACCCGAAGGGAAGGCTGTTCTGCTTCGCGATCTAATAATGCATCGCCTTCAATTACTGCCGCATCAGGCGCCTGCGCAACGGCGTTTCGAATGGCCCGAGAAAGAGGGCTGGCTGGACAGTTTTCCGTGTGGCCGCAGCCTCCGGGGTCGGCATGGCGGTGTGCACAGGCAATCCAATCACCCCATCTCTGCACGCCTTGCGTATCCACCGAGTTGCCGAAGAGTCTCTCAGCCAAAGCATTGGCAAAAACGACATTGCCGTCACCGTCGAAAGCAACCATCCCCACAGGTGATGCGTCAGTTATGGCTTTCAAAAACAAATCATTATCCGTGATTTGCCCCGGTCTTTTATGCTTGGAGGTCATCGTTCATGCTCCATGCTATCCTGGTTCAAGATCATCTGTCCAGGAGGTGCCAATCTTTGAGTCCCGAATTCTGGAATAACGTCAGGAGCGTCACTATGGGCAGGCAAGAAAAAAATACGCTTGGCGTCCCGAGATCTGGATTCAACTGGTCCACTGTATCGCGTGTTGACCATAATCGGGTCACCATACTGGCATGTGCCCGAATCGTCAAGAAACCGGGGTCGGCATCCATCAACCTGCTGTGGCGCCCCTTTTTACGGCGACGCCCTATGGTCTCAAGGTCAACGCCAAGCTTCCCTTGAAATCTGATTTCAAATGATGGATTCTACATCTAAAAAAGGAGGCAGGCAATGCCCGAAATCACACACGGCAATCTCCAAATGTATTACGAATCCCACGGACATGGCGATGCCCTGATCCTGATCCGCGGCCTGGGCAGCAATGCGGACCACTGGTATCCGCAACTGCCGGATCTGTCCGGGCATTTTCGGGTTATCACCTTCGACAACCGGGGCATTGCCCGCTCCAGTGATCCGGGCGGTGCATTCACCATTAAAGATATGGCCGAAGACACCATCGGTCTGATGGATGCCCTGGGGATCAAGCAGGCCCATATACTCGGGGTTTCCATGGGCGGCATGATCGCCCAAGAGATGGCCATTGCCTATCCACAGCGGGTTCGCGGCCTGATCCTGGTTGTGACGCACTGTGGGGGTAAGCACCAGGTGGTGGCGGATGACAGCGTCCGCCGAAAGCTTCAAGGAATGGTCGCCGAGGGGACTTTGGAGGCCAGGGCCGATGCGATCGATGCCTTCTTCGCCTCCGAAACCATTGAAAAAAGACCGCAGGTAGTGCAAACATTTGCGAACGTTTCCATGCAGCACCCGGCAGGGCCGGGGATATTGCAGCGGCAGTTGGAAGCTGTTGCCGGTCACGACACTTACGATCGACTGGAGCGAATCAAAGCACCTGCACTGGTGCTGGCCGGCGAGCAGGATGCGCTGATCCCACCTGCAAACGCAGGCATTCTGGCAGACCGCATACCGAATGCGGATTTGCGTTTAGTTCCCGGCGGCGGGCATCAGATCCTTGTTGAACAGTCGCAGCTATGCAATCAGGCCATTGTTGCTTTTCTAATGGTACGATAAGGCGGAGCGTACCAACCCACCACCGAAAAGTTCAGGCCGACGGCCCATCTCAATCCCTTTTTTTTCAAGAAATTCAAGGTGTTCCTATTTTTATGACAAGTATTCCTGGAAGCGGATTCCGGGAAGCAAACGTCGCCATCACAAGAGCCGCACCATCAAAAAAATCCCGATCATGGCGAACCCGCCGGCCACCTTGGCCACTGCCCCGGCCACCAAGCCCACCCACGCCCCGATGCCCGATAGGCCGGAGGCGCGCAGGCCCTTTCGCTGGGAAAGTTCGCCCGCGACTGCGCCAATAAAGGGACCGAGGATAATTCCGGGGATGCCAAAGAACATGCCCACAACACCCCCGGCCGCCGCGCCGATCATGGCCGTTCTGCTGGCGCCGAACCGCTGCGCGCCCAGCACACCCGCCAGAACATCAACACCGGTGGCCAGCAGGGCCAACAGGACCAGGACCGCGATGGTAACGCCACCGACATAAACGAAGCCCTCGGCCCAGGCGGCCATGACCAATCCGGCCAGGATCATCATCGGGCCGGGAATCACCGGCAGCACAAGTCCGACCACACCCAAGGCCACAAGCACAATGGCAAGCATCCAGAGAACGACCGTGAATGCTTCCATATCATTTCCATCCTAAGCGAGACGTCATTTAAGCCATCCAACTAAAATGTCCGCATGCGTGTAAAATGATCATTTCCTACCCCCCTTCCCGTCTACGGTATATAAACCAACGGCCCGGTATCGCTGCCCCAGTTAATGGATGAGCGGGATTTCATGACCTGACAGCCCCTGCGGTAGCCGCCACAAAAGAAATTTTGGTTGACATAAGGGGTATAGAATGTCCCGTTTGCGGCCCCGGTTGTTCACACCTACTCCCACACCAGCGTTCTACCAATTTTCCTCAATGATCCACGAAGGGATTTGTAAATGTAGAAATTTAAAGGGCGTCCCGGGGTCCCGCGGCCGTCCCATCATTTTTCTTTACGCTCGCCGCAGAACACGGTTAGGATGACCATAGTGGCTGGAAAACCCATCCATCAACAACCGATGGCGGTGAAACCACTCAGTTTGCCCTGGCATGCCTTACATTATAATTCATCACCCATGGACATGCAAAACGAACAGCGGAGATTGCCATGGCACCCGCTTAAAACCCATAGATCATTTCCGGCGACAGTGTCACCTTGCAATCCGCCGCGCCGATATTGGCGCTATCTTACGGCAAAGAATCCCAAGAGCAGGACGCCATGACCGTTTCCGCGACTCTCGTTCTGGCCAATCACCGCCCAGAGATCATTCCGCTGGCCCGGCAGCTGATGGCCGTCCACGATACGATCCTTCTGGAAGAGCCGCCCGAAAAGTGCTTCGATCCCATGCTCGACGGAAAGATTTCCATTGACACCTATCTCGAAGACCAGGACTTGGAATATCCGGAATTCAGCCACAAGATGGCGCGGGTCCTGCGCGAACGCCATCGGGCCGGTTCCCGGTTGGTTCAGATAGAACCTTTCATCGAGGTACTCCTGTCCATTCACGATCGTTTCGCCAACGGAGAGGGCCCCCAGGATCTGCCGGCGGGTACCGAAATGTACCGCGTTTACCGGGCCGAACACTTGGCTACCAAGGCCCTGATCGACTTTTACCGCGCATCCGGCCGTGACGACTTCGATGCCACGCTCGATGCTGTCAAACGCTTTGCCAAGGCCGATGCCCAGCGATTCGCCCTGCGAGATCAAATGCGGGCCGAGGCGATGGTGGCCCTCGTTCAGAATTCGGGCAAGGTCTACATCGAAGCTGGACAAATCCATTATCCCCTTTGGCTCGAACTCAAGCGGCGGCTGCCGGCCGGTTTCCCCTTACAGGTGCATTTTCTCATGACCGCTGTGGTGCGCAGACTGGGCTACCATCGCCATCTGTTCGGGCCCGGGGACCTGCTGACCCTCTACTATCGGTTTCATCCTCGGGACCGCTTCGATAACGAAGACCTTTTCGCGGCCCGGGCACTGATATACAACAAACTAATCCTCAAGGAAGAAATTGCCGCCGATGCGGACACCTACCCCCACACCCGCGACGAACTGGAGGTTGGCAGCGTCACCGATCAACTGTCCCTGGATGATTGCCGGCGCCTCTATCCACTGGTTCGGCGGGCATCCACGCCGACATCGCGGGAGATCGTGGCAGGTTATTTGGGATTGCGGCGGGGCAGAGGTTGACACCAGCGGTGACCAACGTATCGCGAGTGAAGGCGTATCGTGATTTCACGGTAGGCGACCGTTGCTGCCGATGCTGAAGGCTTACGGAAGCTGGCGTACCTTTCCTTTGGGAACACCGATACCGCGGCCCTTGCAGGACCAATGGTGCTTTTCCGATGACCGCTTAGGGTTCTCGTAGCCGTTGATTAGGATAAAGGCCGAGTGGCCGAGTTTACTTAGCGGTCGATTTGGGCGATGACCTGTTGAAATGCGGTTGGTGCTTCCATTCATGGAAACTGCTTAAAGAATGACCAAATCATTTCTGCAGCATCAAAATTGTAAAGGGGATCCTCTTCAGATAGTTTGACAGTGAAATAGGGCCCCGGCCATTGATGTCCCCAGCCGCTGATCTTGCACAAAACCGTCATTGATGAACCAGCACAGGTATCCCAGGTATTTATCTCAACCGCACCGTGGTTGGCGTTTGAAACGACTGGCGCGCCCTGGCAACCATTGGCGTCAAGCCAAAATTGAACCGACGCTTCAACGGAAAGATAGGTTCGTTCGCCCTTGCGGTGCGTCGAGACACCACCCGCAAAGGGTACGTGGTTGTCATTCAAGCCATGCATAATGAGTATGGGCAGCTGTTTTTGGGGCGCTGGGATTCGCCATTGCGGTGCGTCCATATTTGGACGGCCACCGATACTGGCGGCGATCGGGGCAGCTGCAGCGAGCATTTCAGTGTGTTCCGCTGCAAATCGAAAGGCCATCATGCCACCGTTTGAAAAACCCGCCATATAGATACGGTCTCGATCAATCGATAGACGACTGCAGATATCCCCTATCGCATCGGCGAGATACCCGACATCGTCAATCTTGTCGTTAGCGGCTTTTCCACAACAGTGCCCTGCATTCCAATGCTGCAAATAGCCTAAGATCCCAATACCCTCTGGATAGAGGACGATAAAATTTTCCCGATCGGCGAGGTGACTGAATCCGGAAAATTTTTCCACGCCTTTCGCCGTAGTGAAAGCTCCGTGAATAACGACAACCAGCGGCAGGCGGGTTAAGCCGTCATATCCTGAAGGAATGTATATGCGCGGTAGGAACGCTGAAATCCTCCCGTTACAAAATCCATGCGCTGTTGAATCGTCACACGTTGATCGATAACGATGCAGCGGGCGAACAGGTGGTTCTCCCCGGCAGCGGCGATACGGCTCGCGGCGCTTTAACACCGAGACTGTGTGACGGCCTGGATGAACGCTTTCACCTTGGCCGGATCCTTGCCGCCGACACTGTTTTCCACCCCGCTGATCACATCCACGCCATAGGGGCGCACGGCGGCCACGGCCTGCCCGACGTTGCCGGCATGCAGGCCGCCGGCCAGGATGAGCGGCAGGCGGACGCGGACGCGGATTTGGCGGGCGACCGCCCAGTCGACGCTTTGGCCGGTGCCGGCGGGGCGGGTGTCGCTCACCGAATCGAGGATCAGGGCATCGACACCGGCCTGCTCGATTTGGCGCGCGGCTTCGAAAGGGTCGGCACTTTCGGCGTGGCAGCGGCCGGTCTCGACGGAAAAGCGCAGGGGCTTCAACACTTGCACGCCGAGCCCGTGGATCGCGGTGACCATTTCGGCCGTCACGGCGATGGGTTCGTTGCCGTGCAGCTGAACGGCATGGGGCCTGAGTCGCTTGGTCAGCGCGATTACGAGGGCCGGATCGTCGCCGACCACGATCACCCGCGACACGAAGGGCGGCGTGGCGTACATCAAGGTTTCGGCGGCTGCGCGGTCCAGGTTCCAGGGCACGTCCATGGGATATTCCACCACGAATCCCAGCGCGTCCGCGCCGCAGGCAACACTCAAATGAAGGTCCGCTTCGCGGTGGATGCCGCAGATCTTGACGCGGGTCATACCAGCCATCCCACCGAAGTCAGTTGCTTCAGAAAGGCGCCGGTGTCCGCTGCTTGCAGCACGGCCGTGCCCACCAGGACGGCATCGGCGCCGCAATGCCCTGCGCGTCGCACATCCTCGGCGCCGCGGATGGCACTCTCGCTGATCAGGATGCGCCCGCCCCGACAGTGGCCGGCCAGCCTTTCGGTATTGCCGACATCGTTGTCGTCGGTTTCGAAAAGGGTGATGTCGCGGTTGTTGATGCCCATCAGATCGAAGGGCAGATGGGTGATCTGTTGGATTTCGGCCAGGCTGTGCGCTTCCACCAGCGACTCCAGACCGCAAGCGCGCGCCACTTCGATCAGCCGGGCCAGGCGCGCGGGATCGAGCATGGCGGTGATCAGCAAAATGGCGGCCGCGCCGCAGGCGGCCGAAGTTTCGATCTGCTCTTCGGTGGTGATGAAATCCTTGTGCAGCACGGGCAGCGGCACGGCCGCGGCCACCGCGCGCAGCAGGTCCAGACTGCCACCGAAATGGGTCGGCTCGGTGACCACGCTGATACCGGCCACCGGATTGCGTGCCATCTCGCAGGCCAAAGCCACGGGGTCGCGCCCTCGCAGCAATTCACCTTCCTTGTCAGAACGCACCTTGACTTCGGAAATTACGGGGAAATATCCTTCCCGCCGGCGTTGCCGAATCGATTCGGATAAGGTCGGCTTGGCGATTTGGGACATGGCGCTAATCCGCTCCGATGGTGTGGGACTTTTCCACGAGCTGCTCCAGTTTGTGCAGCGCGGCGCCGGAGTCCAGCAGGGAATTGGACAGGTCGATGGCCTCTCGAATAGCGGCGGCTTTGCCGCTGACATACAGGGTGGCGGCATTGTTGAGCACCAGGAAATCGCGCCGCGGACCGCGGTCGGCACCCGTGTAGATGTCGCGAATCACCTTGGCGTTGAAATCGGGTGTGCCGCCGGCGATATCGGCCAGGGTGCAGCGCTTGAGACCGAAGTCTTCAGGGGTGACGGTGTAGTATTTGATCTGCTTCTGCCGCACTTCGGCGATGGCGGTTTTGCCGATCAAGGAGATTTCGTCCAGACCGTCCATGCCGTGTGCCACGATGACATGGTTGAAGTCCATCTCGGCCACCACGTCGGCCATCATGTTGACCAGTTCGGGCTTGTAGACGCCGATGGTGTGGTTGCGGGCGCGCAGGGGGTTGATCAGCGGTCCGATCACGGTGAAGAAGATGGTCTTGATGCCGAGCTGGCTTTCGGGGCCGAACACCTTGAGCATGACCGGATGAAAATTGGGCGCGTAGATGAAGCTGATGCCGATCTCTTCAATCAGTCGGGCCGCCTGCCGCGGTGAGCCGTCGATGTTCACGCCCAAGGCTTCGAGGACATCCGCGCTGCCCGACGGAGAGGAGATCGAACGGCTGCCGTGCTTGGCCACCGGCACGCCGGCCGCGGCGGTCAAAATGGCGTTGGCGGTGCTCACGTTGAAGGTGGTCATGCCGCCGCCGGTGCCGCAGGTGTCGGTCAACTCCGAATTGACCGAGACGTGGATGGGGACACAGTGATTGCGCATGGCCTGGGCGATATAGGCCACCTCCTTGATGCTGGGGCCTTTGCACAGCAGGCCGACCAGAAAGCCCGCGATCTGGACGTCATTGAGCTCCCCGGCATGAATCGCTTCGATGATGCCGTCGATCTCGCTTTTTTCCAGATCGAAATTCTCGGTGAGCCTCGCCAGGACTGGCTTGACGGCACGCCGACCGGTTTCCAAGGCCGCGGCGCTTTGCGGGTCCGGGGGCGGCGCGAGCTCCACCTCGGGCGCACCGGCGGCAAGTTCATGGAATTTGTAGGTTTTGAAGGCCATCATGGTGCGCGTTTCCAGTACGCCGTCGATGCCCTGCATCTTTTCCGTCACGATGTCGGAAAGCATCTCGTAATCGCGCACTTGAATTTTGGCCATGAGGTCATGTTCTCCGGTGATGGAGAGCACCTCCACGACCTCCTCGATGGCCCCGAGCTGGTTCGCCAGGCGCGGTATTTTGCCCCTTTCCACTTTAAACAGCACAAGTGCGGTGATCATGCCGGGTATCCTCCGTCCGGGTGGGTGATCCATTGTGCCGCCACGCTTCGCCCATGTTGCCAAGCGCGGGCGGATCCTTTGTTGTATTGAATACGTAGCTTAAATACGGTTGGAAGAAAAGCCGAAAAACGGATGGATGCAGGGGGTGACCGGAATGCCCTTATCACTTGGTCACGTACCATCAGTGCGCGGCCATTTCCTTTTTGGTCCCGATAAATAGAAGCGCTTCGCATGAAACCCTGGCTGATCCTGGGCACGATTGCCGTGTTGGTTGCCGTTGTTCCCGTGGACCATCGACAGAGTGCCGATCCCTTGCATAAGGATTTGTAAATGTGTCAATATAAAGGACGTGCCTCTTTTGGATGAAAAAAAAAATGGAAACGACGATTTTTCTGTGCTAGATTCAACTATAAGGAGCTTTCCAGACGAGACGCCTCGCCGGTGAGCTCACAGCCTGCCTTTCAAAGTGCCAATTTGGTTTGGATCCTCGCTCCGTTAAACTAAACAATGCTCCACCTGCTTTCAGAGTTTACCTGAGATGGCCTGATGCGAGTGGAAACACACACCTTTTCGTTGCCTCTTATTGTTCGGCACCATAGTAGCTGCGTCGGCTTCTTTCTGCGCCTTCACAACCCCTGCTGCCTCAATCGATCATCCGCCTGCCTGAACTTTCCATCTCGCTTATCCATTCTTCAAACCTTCTCCGCAATCACAAAAGGTGGTTGCAAAAAAACCCTCACGAAAGGAGAGCGAGCATGAAAAAAGTAATTTTTTTCAGCCTGTTAGGAATCTTGGTCTTGTTTGTTGGTTGCGGCGGCGGGGGCAGTGATGATGTCGTGAACGAAGGGCCGTCTACCAACATCGTCGGTCTTCAATTCACTGAGGACAACATGGAGGATGCCGCACTTATCGGTCTTGACCTGCTCATGCTATTTCCGGAGTTGAGCCGAGTCATCGCGCTAATAATCGACACAATTGAGACGGACGGCGATTTTGATGACGGAAGCGCATCGCTCGATGATGCTCTTTGTCAAGGACTCGGCGGAACAGCCACCCTCACGTGGTCCGATTTAAGGGATCAAGGCAACGTGTTCTTGGACCTCGAGAATTGCATCATCTCAAACGATCCGGTCACCGGTGACTTCGGTTTTACCGAGGCCATCTATAACGATGATGTTGAGGGATCGGAATCTCTGATCACACAAATGACCTTGAATTTGGATGTAATGGAATCGGATAATGGCGACACCAACACTTTCAACATTCTGGGCAACTTTCTCCTACGCGTGTCCAGAACTCCCACCAACGGTTCAACAACTTTGTTTTTTCGCTTCGGAGGACGAGACGTTGATCCCGACGCCTCATTAACTTTATCCGAAGATTCGGATCAGATTAGATTCGGATGCTTTTTCTTGAGCGTCAGTTTTGATCCCGATGGGGATGAGGGCACCTTCATGCTGGGTGACCATAGCATCGACCCCGACTCTATCTACGGTGTTATCGTCGCAAACCGGGAATTGTTTGAAATCTCCGGGAGCCCTCCAGGAGGAAACCTTGCTGATTTTGAGTTTGTCGATTCTGTGCCTGTTTCCGGTAACGGAATAGATTTTTGGGGCTTTTTACGCGAGGATGGTTGCGGCGCCGTAGGCGCACCGGATGGTGTCGGGCAAGCAGGCACCGCCAATATGGCGCTGTATCCATCCGATACCGGAGTGTTAGCGCTTGAACTTTATTCCAACGGCTTTAATCAGGGCGCTCCTGATCAAACCCTTTACATCAACTGGGCTGGCTTCAGCGACTGATCCATTCATTGGCAGGAGGAGGGCTTCCGCCCTCCTCCCTTCCGTGAATCGAAGCTGGACAAATCCATTCTCCCCTTTGGCTCGAACTCAAGCGGCGGCTGCCGGCCGGTTTCCCCTTGCAGCTGCATATTCTGATGACCGCTGTGGTACGCAAAATGGGCTACCATCGCCATCTGTTCGGGCCCGGGGACCTGCTGACCCTTTACTATCGATTTCATCCTCGGGGCCGTTTCGAAAAGGCTCACGGAAGCCGGCCGCTTGCGCACCACCTACTTTTCATCCAACACCATTCGCACCTTGATGCCCAAGTCATGCAGCGAAAATGGTTTCTGAATGAAATTGACCCCTTCATCCAGGACACCGTTGTGGGCAATCACATTGGCTGTGTACCCGGACATGAACAAAGTTTCGATTTCGGGGCAAAGGGAACGGATTTGATCGGCAAGCATACGTCCGCTCATTGCAGGCATCACCACATCGGTTATCAGAAGGTCGATCCTGCCGGCCTTTTGCTCTGCCAGTGCCAGGGCCTGGCCTGGCGTGCCGGCGGCAACCACATGATAGCCAAGACGTTGGAGCATGATTTCCGCCATTTGCAGGATCGATGGCTCATCCTCGACCAGAAGCACGGTCTCCCCCTTGCCCCCTGGCGTTTGTGGTTTGGTGGCAGCCGTGCTTCGAGGCGCGTCGCCGACATGACGGGGAAGATATATCCTGATGGTCGTCCCCTCGCCCGGTTCGCTGTATACGTTGATGAATCCATCGTTTTGCTTGACGATGCCGTAAACGGTGGCCAGCCCCAGTCCGGTGCCTTCGGCCACCCCTTTGGTAGTGAAAAAGGGATCAAAGATATTTTCCTTGATCGCATCGTCCATGCCGCAACCGTTGTCACTGACGGCCAGCAACAAATATTCCCCCGGCAAAAAGCCGGAATGAACCTCGCAATAGGCATTATCAATGGTGATGTTGCCCGTCTCGATGGTCACCTTGCCGACACCGGCAATGGCATCCCGGGCGTTGACGCAAAGGTTTGCCAGAATCTGATCGATTTGGGATGGATCGATTTTGACGGCCCATAATCGTTTGCCTGGAAGCCAGGCCAAATCGATATCCTCACCGATCAGCCGCCGCAGCATCTGGAGCATGCTTTCCACAATGGCATTCAGGTCGATCACCTTCGGGGTGATGGTCTGTTTGCGGGCGAACGCCAGGAGCTGCCGGGTGATATCGGTTGACCGCGCGGCAGCTTTGTAAACTTCTGTCAAATCGGAATGCAGCGGATCGCCGGGCTGGAGCCTTTCCAGGGCCATTTCCGTGTAGCCTGAGATCACACTGAGCATGTTGTTGTAATCGTGCGCCACACCACCGGCCAGGCGGCCTACGGATTCCATGCGCTGTGCTTGGTGGAGTTGGGCTTCGAGATTTTCTTTCTCCTTCTCCGCCCGCTTGTTTTCACTGATGTCCCTGAACTCCACTACCCGGACATCTTTGCCTTTGTATCGGATACCTCTGGCTTCAAGCCGGAGTGGATATGTCCCGCCGTCTTTGCGGACACCTTCCGCCTCATAGGGCTTTTCATAACCGGCGTTAATATTGCGTACAACCTTGTCCCGCGTGCCGTCGGAGATCAACGACAACCCATCCATCCCGATCAGTTCATCATAGCCGTACCCGGTGATCTCGGACAACCCCTGGTTGCATTCCAGGATCAAGCCCTTGTCGTGAATGACGATTCCCCCGAAAGAGGCGTTGTGCAACGCCCTGAAACGCTCCTCGCTTTCTTTCAGTTCGCGCTCGATCCGCTTATGTTCGGTGATATCCCTTGTACTGAATATAATTTCTTTTGGATCGCCACTATCATCTCGAATAAATTTTCCGACCGTCTCGAACCAGACATAGCGCCCATCAGCGCATCGATAACGGTACTCCTCCTTTCGGCTGTCATCGGATCCGGACAGGAAGTCACGAAAAGAGATTGATAATTCATCCACATCCTCCGGGTGGACGAATTCCATAACATTTCTTCCAATCAGGAAATCGATGTCATAACCCAATATATGGTGCGAGGCGCCCAAGAATATGTAGTTGCCTTCCAAATCAGTCAACGCAACAAGGTCGAACATGTTATCAGTGATAACCTGCAATAATTGCGTCTTTTCTTTCAGTTTCTCTTCCGCTTTCTTTCGCTCGGTGATGTCCTGGAAGGAACCCTGCACTTTGATGATGTTTCCTTCTTGGTTTCTCACGGCCCTGCCGATTGCTCTGACCCATACCCGTTTTCCGTTCCGGGTGACGATCTCCATGTCTTCATCATAAGGAATACCCTCATTGGCGCAGGCGCTGAAAACTTGTTTGATCTTTTCCCGCCATTCGGGCGCGTAAAAACGCATGGCATCGTGCACCGGCGGCGCATACCCACGGGGCACATCATGGATATCCGCCACAGCATCCGACCAGGTGCAGATATTATTTTCCAGATCGACGGTCCAGCCGCCGAACAGGGCCGTTTCACCGGCGATCTGAAGCAATGCATAATTTGATGCCAGCGCCTGCAGCGTATTGCGTTCTTCGGTTTGATCCCGAAACACCAATACCACGCCGGTAATCTCACCGGCATCATTGCGGATCGGAGAGCCGCTGTCGGCAATCGGAACCTCCCGTCCATCCTTGGCAAGCAGCAGTGTATGATTGGCGAGTCCTACGACATGACCGGTTTTGAGGACGTTGCTGACCGGACTTTCGACCGGCTGCCGGTTTTGTTCGTTGATGATCCGGAAGACGGTTTCAATCGGCTGCCCGGCCGCTTCTTTGTCGCTCCAGCCGGTCAGCGCTTCCGCCACCGGATTCATGGCCACGACAAGACCCTCCATGTCGGTTGAAATCACGGCGTCGCCGATGGAGTGAAGCGTGGCGCGCAGGGTTTCTTCGCTCTTGCGCAGCGCCTCTTCGGCCTGTTCGATTTCAATCATGGCCCCGATGAGCCGGGCTGTGGCATGCAACCGTTTTTTGGCCAGCTCAATGATAAATGGCGGGCGCGACTCATAGGCATTGGCCGCGCCGACCAGGTCATCGCAATCAAGATGGTAGGCCTCAGCGAGTTGTCGCAGTTTTTCCGGATCCTTGGGGGGGTCGCCGTAGCCGAAATTGATGGCCCCCACGACATTCCCATGCACCAGGATCGGTACCGCGTACATTCGGATGCCGCCGTTGCACGCAATGTCCTTGGGAGCACATTCGGCAATGGCCGGCTTGGAGCATGCCGTCCAGCAGGATTCATGGCACAACCATCGACCGGAATCCAAGGCTTCGGCGTTATCGGCGGTATCGCAAAGATTGCGTGAAGCGCGGTCCATCATTCGGCACCACCCCGAGGAGAAAATCCCGAGGGCGTAATCGCCGTCCACCTCGTAAATGGCGGACGAGGTCCCGAGCAGTTCCAGATAATCATTGGCAAAAATTGCCAGGCGTTCGGGCCCTATGGATTTGAGGATCATCCCGTCACGATTCAATTGTGTCAGGTCGCCATATCCCTGGTCATGCGTCTCTGTTCGGGCTTCAATGTCCGAAATCGGCCTTCCGGACAGCATCCACTCCAGCCGCTTCAGTTTTTGATTGGCCGTTGTGTGTTCCACCGCAGAGCCGCTGTTGTTGCGAACATCGATTGATTCAGGCATGGAGGGTTCCTCGTGGTTCCGAGTCTTGATTATCGCGCGGCATTTTGTGGCAAACGGCCCGGCTGACCAATACCGCCGAAGAGGCTTTGAAAAAGCCGCGCAGTGTTCGGCTTCTATCCAATAATGGCTTGATGATGGTATGATAGCGTACCACACATTTCGCTTGTCAACTTGGCATAATATGCAACTTGCATAAAATCCAGGGTTTTTGCAAAATGGTGCGTCGGGTTTCACTGTGCTGACGGGGGCGAGTGCGTAACGGCCTGGATGAGCGCTTTCACCATGGCCGGATCCTTGCCGCCGATGCTGTTTTCCACCCCCGCTGATCACCTCCACGCCATAGGGGCGCATGGCGGCCACGGCCTGCCCGGCGTTGTCGGCATGCAGGCCGCAGGCAAGCATGAGCGGCAGGCGGATACGGTCGCGGATGGTGCGGGTAACCGCCCAGTCGACACTTGTGCCGGTGCCGGCGGGGCAGGTGGACGGCATGCCCTGAACTTGGCGTGCAAGGTCACGGTACCAATTGACACCTGTGCCGCCAGTACTTAATAGTAAGTGAATTGTTGAACGGAGGGCATGCCCTTATCCCTTGGTCACGTACCATCTTGTGCGCGGCCATTTCCTTTTTTGGTTTCAATGAACAGGAGCACTTCGCATGAAGCCCTGGCTGATCCTGGGTACGATTGCCGTGTTGATTGCCGTTGTTCCCGTGGACCATCGACAGAGTGCCGATCCCTTGCATCCGGAAGAGGAACGGTTCGGCCACCAGGTGGTCCTGGAACAGGCCCGGCGCCTGGCGGCCACCCCGTATGATCCCCGGCGATTATCGTCGGAGTCGCCGCTGAGGCAACTGACCCATGACCAATACAATGATATTGATGTCGACAGCGAACAGGGCATATGGCGCAGGGAGCGGGTACCCTTCCGTGTGGAGTTGCTGCCCGCGGGTTTTGTGTACGAAACGCCGGTGGCGGTCAATATCGTAGAGAACGGGGTCGCCCGCAAGGTGTCCGCCACTCCCGAAATGTTCAGCTTCGGCGAGCAGGTGCGGCACTTGTCCTCCCGGCCGTTGCCGATTTCCGGGTTCCGTGTCCGCGCTCGCCTCGATGGTTCGGAAGAGTGGGCCCCGTTGCTGGTTTTCCAGGGGGCCAGCTATTTTCGGGCCGCAGGCCGGGGCGCGCCCCTCGGACTTTCCGCGCGGGGGTTGGCGATTCGCACCGCGCATCCGACCGGTGAAGCGTTTCCGGCATTTACCCATTTCTGGATCGAGCGACCGGCCGCCAATGCGGTCGGCATCGTGATCCATTCATTGTTGGACAGCCCCTCGACCACCGGTGCCTACCTGTTCAGGATCATACCCGGCCCCGAGACGGTCATGGACATATCCCTTACCCTCTTCCCACGCGAACCGTTGGACGCCGTGGGTATCGCGCCTCTCAACGCCATGTTCCTGTTCAACAGGACCAACCGGGCCGTGATCGATGATTATCGTGACGCCGTGCACGATGCCGAGGGTTTGCAGATCGTAACGGCATCCGGCGAACAGATCTGGCGCCCCCTGGCCAATCCGTCACGCCTGCAGGTTTCGAGCTTCACCTCCACCGCGCCACGCGGATTCGGCCTGGTACAGCGCACGCGGCAGGCAGAGGCATTTCAGGATCTGAAGGCGGCCTACCACCGCCGGCCGAGCACCTGGATCGAACCGCTGGGGGATTGGGGTGCCGGCTCGGTCGAGCTGATCGAGATCCCGTCCGATAGTGAATCGAACAACAACATCATCGCCTTATGGCGTCCGGCCGAGGCCATTGCCGCCGGGGCACCCTGGCAGGCGGCCTATCGGCTTCGCTGGACTTCCACGCCACGCGTTGCGCAGTCGGTGGGGCGGGTCGTTGCAACACGCACCGGCGCGACCCCCGACGGCGACCAACGGGCATTCGTTGTGGACTTCGATGCGGCAACCCCATCGGCCGACAGCCTGCGCATGCAAGCGACCAGCTCTGCCGGAACCCTGAGCCGCCAGGCGCTGCAATTCAATCCCACCACCGGCGGCGTGCGCGCATCCTTTGTGTTCGACCCCGAAGGTGCCGACCTTGCCGAACTGCGACTGGTCCTGTTACAGGGCGAGATGCCGGTCAGCGAAACGTGGTTATACCGATGGACAGCACCGTAACGTCCATCGGCACCCGGCCGAAGCACGCCATGGCAATGCCGCCGGAAGCGCCGCGCCCGATGCCCCGACAGGACCTGCATCGCGCACCTGAAGCGGCGCCTGCGTTGACCAGAAGTGTGCGATCATGGTTCGCCCGCCTGCTTGTGATCGCCATAACGGCGGGCATGGCAGGATATGGCATTTATGAAATGCTCGGCGTCGTCGATTTCTTGCGGATGACGATCCTGCAGGGGGTGATGCTCGTCTTCTTTGCGATCACCTTCACGTGGATCGCCTTTGCCGCTGCCGGTGCCGTCGTCGGCATGTTCACTCCCCGGGCCCGTTTCAGCGCCTCGGATTCACCGGGCGACAGCAGGACCGCCTTGGTGATGCCCGTTTACAACGAAAACCCCCTGCAAACCACTGCCGCACTGCAGGCCATGGCCGAGGCATTGTCAGCCCAAGGCGCAGCGCAGCACTTCGAAATCGTCGTGCTTTCCGATTCGACCCGGGTGGATGTCTGGGTTGCCGAAACCATCGCCGTGCACCACCTGCGGCGCGCGCTGGCACAAACCATGCCGGTCTGGTACCGTCGGCGGTGGCGGAACACAGGCCGCAAGGCGGGCAATATCGCGGCGTTCGTCGAGCGCTGGGGCGGCCGGTACGACTATATGGTCGTGCTGGATGCCGACAGCCTTATGGCCGCCGAAACCTTGCTTGCGCTGGTCAACCGGATGGAAGCCGATCCACGGCTGGGCCTGCTGCAAACGGTGCCGGCGCTGGTTGGCCAATGGAGCCTGTTCGCCCGTCTGCAACAGTTTGCCGGGCGCATCTACGGCGGCATCATCGCCCGTGGGGTTGCGGCGTGGTCCGGTGACGACGGCAACTACTGGGGCCACAATGCGATCATTCGCCTTGCCGCTTTTGCACAAGCCTGCGGGCTGCCGGTGCTCACGGGCAAACAACCCTTCGGCGGCCATGTGATGTCCCACGATTTCGTCGAAGCCGCTCTGATGCGCCGCGCGGGGTGGAAGGTGCGCATGGCCTGCGATCTTGGAGGATCCTGGGAAGAGAGCCCGCCGTCGCTTGTCGAAGCCGCCGTCCGTGATCGGCGTTGGGCGCAAGGCAATCTCCAACATTCAAAAGTCATTGGCGCAAGCGGATTGCGCATCGCCAGCCGGGTCCATTTTCTCATGGGCATCATGAGCTACCTCTCCGCCCCCTTGTGGCTGCTGCTCCTGCTGACCGGTTTTGCGCTAACCCTGCAAGCGACATTGATGCCGCCGGAGTATTTCATCCAGGAGTTTCAACTGTTCCCCGACTGGCCGCGGTTCGATGCCGTCCGAATGGTCAAACTGTTCATCTTCAGCATGATCGTGCTGCTTTTGCCCAAAATGTTGGGTATTGTGCATTCACTCTTTACGGGGCATCTGCGCCGGGGCAGCGGCGGTGTGTTCGGCATTGTGGCCGGCAGCATCGTGGAAACCCTGTTTGCCGCGATGTTCGCACCGATCATGATGCTCGTGCAGACCCAGCATATCATTCAAATCCTCACCGGGCGGGATTCGGGATGGGGCTCCCAACGGCGCGCGGCCACGGGGATCGCGTGGCATGAGGCATGGTCCTTTCACTGGCAGCACACACTAATCGGCTTGGGGACGGCCGGCGTCGCCTATTGGCTCTCACCCGTGCTGCTGGCATGGTTGTCACCGACCCTGGTCGGTTTGGTGCTGGCGGTCCCCCTGTCCAAGGCCAGTGGCAGTACGCTTTTGGGACGATGGCTGGCGCGCTGCGGGTTGTTGCGCATCGCCGAAGAAACCCATTTACCCGAAATTATCCGCCGCCGCGATGAGATCGTCCGGGGCACAGAACCATTGCCCGGCGACGGGTTGCGCCATCTGGCACGCGACCGGCAGGCGCGATTGAACCACATCACCTGCAATCTGCCCCCGCCGCCCGATCCGCGCGGCGCTCCCGATGAACACCGCCTGACGGCGGCCGCCAAGTTGGCGGACGCCCACACCCTGGCGGAAGCCATGCAATGGCTCACACCGGACGAACGGCTGAGGGTCGCCGCCGATGCCACCCTGCTCGAACGACTTACGCAACTGCCGGACGATCAAAGCGCCAGGAGGGGACGCCCTTAACAGCAACGAGGGGACGCCCTTTATATTTTTATATTTCTGCCCGAAAAGAGGCAGAAATATAAAAATATAAAGGGCGTCCCCTCTTACTCCTCTTACTCGGGAAAGTGCTGAAACACCCAGGTCTCGCTCAAGGTTTTCCCTTCATGGCGCAGGAACATGCGCAAATCCACCGGTTCGGGTCCATCCGCGTCCAGGTCGAACATGGCCCGCCAGCGTGAAGTGCCCACCACTGGGAAAACCGCCACATTGTCGATCTTGCCGCGGCCGGCCTCGATCACCGCCGCGACACCGCTGTCGCGGTCCAAACCCTCCAAACCGCGGCCGTCAAAGTCAACGACGAATTTGATCACGCCCTCCGGTCGCAATCGGCCCGGCACCCCACCATTCCCCGTGCGGGTCGCCATTACGCGCGCAACGCTGACAGGCACAGGCGCCTGCGCAACCCAGTGCAGCCGATATCGCAAAAGGTATTCACGACCCGCGGTGGCGGCCGCCGCCGGCACCCAGAAGGCGCCGATATTGTCATAGACCTCATCATTGGTGGGAATTTCGACCAACTGCACCGCACCGCCGCCCCATGGTGCCAACGGTTCGACCCACAGGCTCGGGCGTTTCTCATAAAACACCCCATCATCCTGGTACTGCTCGAAATCCCGCTCGCGCTGCATCAGGCCGAAGCCTTTCGGATCCTTATCGAGAAAGGCATTGACCATCACCCGGGGCGGATTGTTAAGGGGTCGCCAAATGTGTTCCCCCGCGCCGGTCCAAATGGCCAGACCGTCCGAATCGTGGATTTCCGGTCGCCAATCGACGGCCATGGCGCGATAAGGCTTGCCGTACCAGAACATGGACGTCAGGGGCGCGATACCCAGTCGCTGCACATCGCCCCGCAAATAGAGGGCCGCTTCGATCTCCTGGACGACACCTTCCTCGTGCCGGCGCCGACTGGCGATACGGTAGGCACCGGTGACAGCCGCACCCTCCAACAGGGCATATGTCACCAGCCCGCCCTCGCCGTCACGCGCCAGCCAAAAGCGGGAAAAACGGGGAAACGATTCCGCGCCGGCGGTGGCCGTGTCGATGGCCAATCCGCGGGCCGACAAGCCGAACTGATCGAAAGGACCGGATGTACGAAAATAGGAAGCGCCAAGAAAGGCCATCCAATCCCGTTCTTGCTTCTCATCCAGGACGCGGAAACCGGCGAAACCCACATCCGACGACAGCTTGCGCGCCGGGTGCCCCTCGGGGATGTCGAAAAGGTCCCTTGCGAAGTGAATCCTTCGCGCCGCGTCACCTTCAAGAACATGGAGCGCCACCGGCTCCTTGAAATATCGCCCGGGATGAAAGAAGCGCACCGCCGGCCCGGGTCGCGAATCGCCCCACAAAGTGGCCGAGGCCCGGAAACGGATCCGGTTGTGCTGGTCGTAACCGATCTGATCGAGAATCTGCAGATCGGCGTCCGAAATAGCGGGAGGCTGGTAGGGGCGCGCCGCAAGTGTGCGCGCCTGCGCCTTGAGCGCGTCAAAGGAAAAGGGTTCGGCGGTCCCGAAGGTGAGTGTATGCTTGTCCGAGGCGGACAAGTGACCGGTCGGGCTGCCGGCGGCGGCGTGGATCTGCCCCGCGGGCAATGCATTCCCCGGCGCTGCAAACGCATAGGGCGCCCAAAAAAGACAAGCCAGCACGAAACAAAAGCGACCAAAAAATCCGATAGCCATCCCCACCGGTCTTTCGGTGGGCCATGTCGGTCTTCCCGCGAATTTCAGGCGGTCGCAACGCCCTTCGCTTCGATCCAGCATTGTGCCCTCCGTTTTTGCTCCTGCGCCCCAAACCTGCCGGTCAGTACGCACTTTCAAAAAAGGTTTACGGTTTCAGCAAGAACAAGGGTCCGATTTCGCAAATTGTCAACGGCACGCCACGGCGATGAACAAGCCCAAGAAGGTCGAAACGACGGCAATGAGCAAGACGGCGGGAAAAATCGCCGTCCAGGTCGTCTGCGGCACAAATGAACGATTCCGATCAATTGTCATCCAGCACCGCTCTTACCTTGACACCCAGATCGTGCAGGGAGAATGGTTTCTGGATGAAATGCATCCCTTCATCCAGCACACCGCGATGGGCGATCACATCGGCTGTGTATCCGGACATGAACAGTGTACGGATGGATGGAAAAAGCGCGTTGAGGTGTTCAGCCAATTGACGACCATTCATTTCCGGCATCACCACATCCGTCATCAGCAGGTCGATTCGGATTTTGCTTTTGGATGCCATTTGAATGGCCTGACTCGGCGTACCGGACGCCAGCACCTGATACCCTAAACGCTTGAGCATCATCTCCCCCAGGCGCAAGATTGAAGGCTCGTCCTCCACCAGCAGGACCGTCTCACCACGACCGCTTGGGGCGGCGGTCCGGTCCGTCGAGGCCCGCTGGGGTTGCGCTTCAAAAAGCCTCGGCAGGTAGATTCGGAAGATCGTGCCCCCGCCGGGTTCGCTGTAAACAGTAACGAACCCGTTGTTTTGCTTGACGATGCCATACACAGTGGGCAACCCCAGACCCGTGCCTTCAGATATTCCCTTGGTGGTGAAGAAGGGTTCGAAGATATTGTCGAGCGTCGCCTTATCCATGCCCACCCCGTTATCACTCACCGCCAGCATCACATAATCGCCGGGGGCCCCATCCTTGTGGGCCTGCACATCATCTACATCGATGGTGAAGTTGCGGGTCTCGATGGTCACCTCGCCCACCCCGCCGATGGCATCACGGGCATTGACGCAAAGATTGACCAGAATCTGGTCCACCTGGGCCGGGTCCATCTTGAGCAGCCACAGTTGACTGCCCGGACGCCAGTTCAAATCAATATCCTCGCCGATCAAACGACTCAGCATCCGGAGCATGCTTTCCACGATATTGTTCAAATCAACGGCCTTAGGGTCGATGGTCTGTTTGCGGGCAAAGGCCAAAAGCTGGCGCGTGATGTCGGTGGAGCGTTTGCCGGCTTGGTAAACTTCCATCAGTTCAGCATAGAGCGGGTCCTCGGGCCGGATCTTTTCCAAAGCCATTTCAGTGTAACCCACGATCACACTGAGCATGTTGTTGTAATCGTGGGCCACACCGCCGGCCAGTCGGCCGATGGACTCCATCTTTTGGGCCTGAAGCAATCGCGCTTCCAGGGCTTTGCGATCCGAGATATCTTTTACGATGGACTGGATGATCGACCGTTCACCATACTGAATCAGGCCGATGGAGACCTCCACCGGAAATGGCGTTCCGTCCTTTCGCCGGTGTTCGGCTTGGACGGTTGCGATTTGCCCCGGCTGCCACTGCTGCCACATGCGCAACACCTCTTCCTTTGGCAGATTGATGGTGCCGGGTTCGGCAGGATGCAAATCAAAGACGGTCAACCGCAGCAGCTCCTCCTTGGTGTACCCGGTTTGCATGCAAGCCATCTGATTGACATCCAGGATCTTTCCTTCTACGTCGTGCAGGTAGATGCCTTCTGCCGACTGATTGAACAAAGATCGATGCTTTTCTTCGCTTTCGCTCAGCGCCGCTTGGACTTGCCTGCGCTCGGATATGTCAAAGGCAATGGCCAAAATGGCGGGCTGCCTGTCGAGCATGATGGCATTCAGGTGAATCTCCGCTGGGTATTGTGAGCCGTCCTTGCGGGTGTGCGACGACTCGATGGTCAACACCTCGCCTAAGTTCAAGCTGTTCCATAACTGTTCCCGGTCATCGCGCGTGTACCCGCCGGAATCGATATTCGCGACATTCAGCGATCGCAACTCCTGAACTGTGTACCCGGTGTTCTTTGCAGCGGCCGCGTTGACAATCAACAGACGTCCGGTAAAATCGTGCGCGAACACGCCCCCCGGCAGATTCTCGATGATCGTTTTAAAACGCGCCTCACTTTCCTGCAGTGCCTCGAAGGCTTCCTGGCGTTCGGTGACATCCCGGCCAAAACAGATAAACTGACCACCTTGGATATCTATAAAGGTTACGGACATTTCGATCTTAAATGAACTGCCGTCCTTTCGCCGGTGACACGTCTCGAAGATGGCAGATCCATTGACCATGATGCGCCGTATCCGCTCTCGGGTATCATCGGGCGTCTCCATCGCATCCAGATCGTTAATGGCCATCGCCAGCAATTCCGTTTGCGTATAGCCCGACATACGGCAATAGGCCTCGTTGACATCGATGATCTTCCCATGTCTGTCGACCACCCAAAAACCGTCCACCGTCGTCTGCAGAATGGATTTCAGATATTGCTCGCGCTCAAGGGACATCTGTTCCGCATTTTTGCGCTCGGTGATATCGCGATAATTGCCCAAAATACCGCCAATATCAGGCTCATGCAGAAGATTCACACCGGTGATCCGGATCCATTTATAGCTGCCGTCCTTGCAGCGATATCGGCACTCCATGGTTCGGGTGGCGTTGGGCACATCGAGAAGAGAACCGAGAATTTGTTCCGCCGCCCCCATGTCCTCGGGATGCACGTTTTGCAGCACACCGGTGCCCACCAGCTCTTCCGGCTTCCATCCAAACCATTTCTCAATGTTCAAGCTTTTATAGCGAATAATGCCTTGCCCATCGACGATCACGATCACATCTCCGATGTTGGCGACCATTTTGCGTTTAAACGATTCGGTATTTCGCAAGGCATCCACCGCGTGCTTGCGCTCGTTTACATCGCGGCTGTTGAAAAAGAGAGCGTAAGGGGATCCATGGTCGTCAAAAAGGATTTTCCCCTTGGTTTCCAACCAGAGATAAGATCCATCCGCGCAGCGCTGGCGGTATTCGACCGTTCGCGTTGTGTCGGGCGACGGGTCGGCCGTGAAGGCCGCAAATTCGCTTGCAATATATTCGGCATCATCAGGATGAACATAATCAAATACGCTCGTTCCAACGAACTGTTCCGCTTCGTATCCAAGAATGCGATGCACCGAAGGCCCCATGTAAGTGAAGACGCCCGTGAGATCGGTGATGCCGACCATGTCCAACATGTGATCGGTGATATTCTGCAGGAGAACACTTTTTTCCCGAAGCTGGATTTCTGCTCGCCTACGCTCGGTAATATCCTGAAAAATGCAGTGCATTCTTATAAAACCGCCCTGGGCGTCTCGTTGAATCTTACCATTGAACGATACAAGGATCGTCCCGCCACCTTTTTTGACCATCTCGAATTCATCTTCGTATAGCTCTCCGATGGCCTTGATATTTGAGAACTTGCGCTTGAAATGCGTCACTCGGTCCGGATGAATGATCTCCGCGAAGTTTTTACCGATAAGATCCCGCCGCGCGTATCCCAGAACATCCAGAAGGGTTTGATTGACGGCGACGCATTCGCCCTGCTCATTGAGCGCCTGATAGGGCATGGGCGCGTCCATGATGGATATCACCGACGGGTCGGTCGCTGTGATGTGCTCCGGTCTTTTCTGGTTTATGGTCATCACTTACACTCCATCCAGGATCACTTTCATTATCTTCCAATACCGCGCAAGGCGCGAATGGACGGACTCAACCCAAAATGCCTTTGATGATGGCTGCGTGGTGCCCCGCCCACTGGGCATAGGCCAAGGGCCCCGGGTGAAATCCATCCGCGGCCATCAAGGCCGGATCCGGCGGAAAGTCGGGAAAGACCACACGGCAGCGGTTGCATTCTGCCGCGTGCAGTTGCAACGCCTGGTTCAGGCGCTTGGCCCGTTCGCCCAAAAACCACCGCAACGGCTGCGGCAACGCCGGGAACAGGTGCATGGGTGGAACGGCGGACAGCAGGACATGACGGCAGTGGCACTTACCGGCGGCGATGGCGACGAGTTGGCGGTTGCGGGCAATCCACTGTTTTATGGTGGTCCCCCGGATGACGTCATTGACCCCTGCGGAGACCACGATGACGTCGGCCTTGACGGGCGAAGCGGCGTCAAGAAGGGCCACCACGTCCTGAACGGCCAACCCGGATTGCGCCTCCAGCTTCCAGTGGACCTTGAAATGGCGCCCGAGACGGGCCACGATCCGTCCGGAAAAGGCCTCTGCTTGGGAGGCGGCGCCCACGCCGGCGGCGGCCGAGTCGCCGACGATCAGCAATCGCAGCGCCGGTCCGCAACCGAAGATGCCCGCGCGGTCTCCCGGCGGTTCAGGCAGCTTGGGCGTTACCCGGCGCACCCGCAGTGCCTGCGCAAGCAGCAGGGGCATCATGAGAAGGGCAAAGGCAAAACGCTTGTCCGGTTTCATGAATCGTCCCCAACACGTTGCGGCGTAACACCGGTTCGGGGTTGATAGGGGTTCAACTCAACTGTTCGCCATTATGATTTGCCTCTGCGCTGCGCCCGTTGCATGGTGTTGGCGATGGCCAGTTCAACACGCATGTTGCGGCCGATGCTTTCGGTGGGGGCGAAATGACGCACGAATTGGATTTCACGGTCCGTCGGCCGCTCGGTTTGGTTCAAATCGGGAGCCACCTTCAGCTCCCAGGGGATGTCCTTGCGGATCTCCTCAACCGACACGCCGGGATGGATTTGGGCCAGGTACATCTCCTTGGTTTGCTCATCGAAGCGAAAGACCCCCTTGGTGGTCAGCAGCATGGAGGGCCCCGACCCTTCGGGAAACAGCCCGGACCGGTCCCGGCTGTCGCCGCCATCCAGATAGCCGGGAGAGGTGAAATAGTCCAGCTTCTCGACAAACTGACCGCCGCGCAGGGTCAGAACCGTTTTCTTCGCATAGCTGATGAAGTCGGCGGCGCCGCCCGAGCCGGGCAGCCGCAAGCTGGGTCGGTAATAATCGCCAACGCAGGTGGTGTTCAGATTGCCGAATTTATCGATCTGTCCCACGCCCAGGAAACAGACATCCACAAAGCCCCGATAGGTCATGGTGAAGGCGGTGAACAGGTCCGTGGCATAGGAGAAGCCGCGACAGGAGTGGGCATCGGCGATGTGATTGAGGGGCACCAGCGGTTCGAAATCGATGATGCCGGATTCCATCATCAAGGTGGCATGGGGCGCGTAGAGCGCCTTGGCCAGGGCGCCGGCGGTGGTGGGCAACCCGACGCCGAGAATGACGTTCTGGTGGTCCTTGATTTCTTTGGCGCAGGTGATGATCAGCAGTTCGTTGAGTGTGTAGCCCTTATTCATAGAGCATTCCCCTTTCCGCCATGCGCTGTTCCAACTGTTCCAAGGTCAATCCCGTTGAACGCTCCCTGCCCCGCACGTCCCAGGCCGAGGTAAAGGCCGCGCCATAGTTGGCGGGCGCGGAGTAGAAAGACCTGGCGCGCAGACGATCCAGCATGCCGATGCCGAACCGGGCAGAGTAGCGATCGATGTACGCTTCCCGATCGGCGCATCCGTACACCCACTCCTCCATCCATTTCTTGACGGTCTCGGCCCGCTTGTTGGCTTCGGTAAACATGCCGTAAAAGAAGAGGTCCCGGTTGTAATGGCCCAGCACCTCCGTCGGGTGGGCGCCCCAGGGGATTTCAACCACGGCGTTGACGCGAAAGGCGGGTATGATGGTGAAGTGCGGACTCTGGCGGATCACATCGTGCTCCACGATCTCTTCGCAGGAGACAATGATGCGCTTGCTGCACAGGGCGGCGGCGGCCACGCTGCCCAGGGCGCCCCAATATTGAGCGTTGCCGAACTTGTCGGCCCGTTGCACATGCACGATGCACACGTCCGGGTTGGCGGCCGGAACGGTGAGCAACTGCTTGCCGGTGTAGGGGCATTGGATCACGCGGTATTTGTCTTCGCCCATGAAACTGCGCTTGCGGAACAGATCGGTGGCCATCACCCCTTCCAACACCTGGATGAAGGTCAGGCCGTGCATGCCGGCCATCAACCGCGCATTGTAATTGAAATTGGTATAGTCTTCCATTTCCAGGGTGCCGTCCTGCAGGCCCCGCTCAACGGCCCCGCCGCCTGTCTTGCCCCCGGAACGCATGACATAGGTGCTGATCAGACGGTCGACGCACCCTGCGTTGACCAACATATCCACGTCCAGAATGCCCGATTGGGAATAGAGCGTGAATCCTTTCTTGTCCTGCCGGCAGATCTCGGAGATCAGCTCGACGCAGGTGCCGACGGTGTAGTTGCCGATGATCAATTCATCGCCGTCATGAATGAATCGCTCGACGGCCTCCTTGGCGCTCATCACTTTATTGCCATTGTCGTTCAAATACGCACCTCCTGTGCCGGCGGCGCCGGCTGTAAATGTTGGGAAGATTTTTGCCGAAGGTCCTGCGCAACGGTTCGGCGCCTGAAAGTCCACATAAATACGGTGGCCCTTGTTTCGGCAAGGGGCGCCGGCTTCTCAGCGCGCAGGCCACGGCGCCTCGGGGGTTGTCCGCACGCACAGCATTCATTGGATGGCCGACTTGATCAAAGCCGCGATCTGCTTCTGCCGCTTGCGGTCCATTTGCGAAACAATACCGCTCACGCTCACCGCCCCGATCAGCGTCCCCTCTTCGTCGTGCACACATGTGCCGACGCCGATGGTGTAGGGCGTAACGGTGTTGACCACGAAACCTTGCTCCCGATACATCTTTATCATGCGCGCCAAGTCGTCGGGGGAATAGCCCGGGTAGGCGGCGTAGCGCCGCCGGTTGTGCCGCATGATCCTCTCTCTTTGGTCACCCGGCAGGCTTGCCAGGATGGCCAGGCTGCCCGCGCCCACCCCTAACGGACGGCGCTCACCGATATTAAGGGAAAGAATCTGGATCGGGGTGTTGCCCACAACCCGGTCGACACACAACGCATCGTAGCCCGACTGCATGATCAGAAAGACGGTGTCGCCGGTCTGCTCGGCGATCTTTTCCAAGGTGTCACGGTAGATGTCGCGCACCTGGTACTGGCGCGCCGACGATCCGAGCAGGTAGAGGCCGATGCCCAGGTGGTAAAGTTTAGTGGCCCCATTGTGGCTCAAAATGCCTTCATCCACCAAAACGGCAGCAATGCGGTGGGTGGTGCTGGGCGTCAAGCCCACTTCGCCGGCAATTTTCGACAAACCGACACCGGAGCGATTGTGGTCGGCCACAACCTGGATAACGGCCAGCGCCCGGCGGATGCTCTGCACACCCGCCTGCTTGCCACCGGACTCGCGAGTGGTTTTGGCGGAAAGATTCACCAGCATTCAGGCCTCCACCAACCGAAGGGAAATTCCAAGTGTTGGAGCGCAAGATCCATACTGGATTCAAAGGATGAATGGAATTTAGGTTATAGTCAATAAAATAATTCCATTTTATGATTTTTTCCTTCCACATTGTGAAAAATGACAGAATTCATTAACTTAAAACTTAAAACTTAAAACTGCCCCTCAGGGGCAGGCGACCTGATCAAAATCCTTTCCACTTGATTTCTACATGCGATTGCCCTGGTTTGCCGGTCTTGCGCGTTGCCGGAGATTTGATCCCTGTGGTATGGTCAAGGCAGTATGTTCAAGCTGGCCTGCCTGTCAACCGACACCCCGAAACCCATCGCCCAGGGTGCCGGGAAGTGCGACCGACCGGCGGTCCGTATCTTCTTTTAATCCACTCGATGAAAGGTGCCGAGAAATGATCAGGACGGTCGCGCAATACCTTGAAAGTCTGGACGACGGACGTGAAATGTGGTGCATGGGGGAACGGGTCAAGGATGTGCGCACCCACCCGACCATCAGCGGCATCATCCGCACCGCGGCGCTGGATTACGTCCTGCCCCACCATCCGGAATACCGCCACCTCTTCGTCACCCAAGACGAAGACGGCGAAGCGGTCAACTACCTGCTGACCTCTCCCAAGAGCGCCCAGGACCTGCTGCGCAGAAGGGAGTGCTTCGCCACCGCCATGCGCACCGGCGGCGGGGTGCTGCTGCACTGCATGGGGGCCGACGCCCTGGCCGCCTTCACCGTAACGGCCAATGCCATGGACAAAGCGCTGGGCACCGACTATTCGCAGCGGGTGGAGAACTACCGCAAACTGCTCATGAAACAGGATCTGGGCATCACCGGCGCCATCACCGATGTCAAGGGCGACCGCGGTCTGCGCCCCTCCCGCCAGAAGCAGCACCCCGATTACTACCTGCGGGTGGTGGACCGCCAAAAAGAGGGTATCGTGGTGCGCGGCGCCAAGGTCCACATCAGCGCATCGCCCTGTGCCAACGAACTGCTCTGCTCGCCCTGCCGCACCCACGGCGAGGAGGACAAGGACTACGCCCTGGCCTTCGCCGTGCCGTGCAACGCCAAGGGCGTCAAAATGCTGGCCGTGGAGCCGGTCAACCGCACCTACGGAGCCGAAGGCCGTTTCGATTATCCCAAGACCAGCGCGCTGCAGCCCACCGAGTGCCTGATCGTCTTCGACGATGTGTTCGTGCCCTGGGAACGGGTCTTCATGTGCGGCGAATGGCAGTACTCCCGCATGCTGGCCTATGCCTTCGGCAGCTATCATCGCCTGTTCGGCACTTGCAAAATGATCGGCAAGCTGGAGGCCATCACCGGCGCCGCCGCCCTGGTGGCGGAGTACAACGGCGTGGCCCACGCCGACCACATTCGCAAGAAGCTCGCCTGGATGGCCATGATCACCCACATGGTGGCCGAATTGGGCAAGGCCGCCTGCCTCGACCCGGTCAAGGAGTTCGGCCTGGATGTGGCCATGCCCAATCCCATGTCCATCAACGCCGCCAAGTTCACCTTCGCCAGCAATTTCCACCAGATGTGCCAGCATCTGCAGGACATCGCCGGCGGTCTTTGCACCACCGTGCCGGCCTACCGCGACTGGCAAAACCCCGACATCCAGCCTTACATCGACAAATATCTCGGCGCCAAGGAGGGCGTGCCCACAGAGCATCGCCTGCGCCTGATGCGCCTGATCAAGGACGTCACCTGCAACTACTGGCAGATCGACACCATCCATGGCGAGGGTTCCATGGCCGCCCAGCAGATGCACCTGTACGGCAACGCCGACTGGGACACCCTCAAGGCCGCCGCCATGCGCGCCGCCCACATCGACGGCTGGCAGGACAATCCGATTTACGGTAAACTGCTTTCCGCAGAAGATGTGGAAATGCCGCCGGTGGACGAATCCTACGCAAGCATTCCGGTCGGGCTGAAATAGCGCCCTTTGCGCAACGCCGGGACCCGGCAAACGGCACAACAAAGTTCCCACACCCTTTTCCAAGGAGGTTTGTGCAGCATGAATCCCACCGCTTTTTCCACCCTGGTTTCCGGCTACACCTTTTTCGAAGGGCCGCGCTGGCATGAAGACCGCCTGTGGCTGTCCGACTTTTACTCCCACCAGGTGATCGCCGTGGACATGCAGGGCCGCGTCGAAACCATCGCCGAAGTGCCGCATCAGCCCTCGGGTTTGGGATGGCTGCCCGACGGCCGCCTGCTGATCGTCTCCATGGGGGATCGCACCGTGCTGCGCCGCGAGCCGGACGGCACCCTGGAGGTGCATGCCGACCTGGGCCAGATCGCCCGGGGACCGGCCAACGACATGGTGGTGGACAGCAAAGGCCGCGCCTACGTGGGCAACTTCGGTTTCGACCTGATGGGCCGGGGGGAATTGCAAACCGCGGACCTTGCCCTGGTGCACCCCGATGGAACAGCGCAGGTGGCGGCCCAAGGGCTCTTTTTCCCCAACGGATCGATGATCACGCCCGATGGAAAGACCCTGCTGGTCAACGAAACCTTCGGCAACCGCATTTCGGCCTTCTCCATCGCCGAAGACGGCACCCTGGGGCCGCGACGGGATTGGGCCTGTTTCGGTCCGGCGCCCGAAGGCCGTACCATGGAAATGCTGCTGCCCCAGGCCAAGGTGGCGGCGGACGGCGGCGCCCTGGACGCCGACGGGGCCGTGTGGGTCGCCGACGCCATGGGCAAACGGGTGTTGCGGGTGGCCGAAGGCGGGCGCATCCTCGATGAAATCCGCACCGACCCCCAGGGGGTTTTCGCCTGCATGCTCGGCGGCCCCGAGCGCCGCACCCTGTTCTTGTGCGTGGCCCCGGACTTCGACGCCAAACGGCGCACCGCGGCCCGCGAAGCCGCCGTCTGGAGCGTGGCGGTGGCGGTACCCGGCGCGGGACTCCCCTAAGGGCTCGCCATCCATCAGGGCCGGAATGCCGTATCGGCGTTTCCGGCCCTGCAAGACAGCCCTCATAAATTCAAGACCAGCGAAACAGTCAACAGGCTGTCGCTGTTTTTCAAGTCCGCCGGCGTGGGCCGGTTGTCGTAACGCAGCTCATAGGCGACCCTGACGGCCAACCACTCGTTGAGCTTGGATTGCAAGGCGGAGACGGAGATGAGTTTGTAAGCGGCGCTGTCCTTGAAATTGTGAAGATATTCCAGATCCTGGGAGAACTGAACGGTTTCGCTGAACTTGAATTGATATTTGCCGTAGGCGCGGCCTTCCATTAAATCGTCGGCCGAACCGTCGGTGTACTTCTCGCGGGCATAATAGGCACCCAGCTCGCCGACCAATTGGTGTCGCGGCCCGATTAGAAAGCGGTAACCGATGCCGGGACCACCGTAGATACGCTGGTCCAGACCGGCAAAAGTGTCTTGCACCCAGCCGGCCAACCCATAGTAATAGATCCGTTCGCCGCCCTTGTAATCTGTCCGCAGGTCGGTCTCATAGCGCTCGGCCGTCTTTTCACCGTCGGATTCGGCATGCAGGGCCGCCGCTTTCCACTGCATGGCCCAGTTGTCCGAAAGGCGGTATTGCAGCAGGTTCTTGGCGGCAATGGTGGTCACGTCGGTGTTGCCGCCGGTTTGCACGAAAGAGAGCTCGGCGGTGTCCTGCCAGCGCGGTTGTTCCTCGGACCACGCCGCCGGCGCCCGACCGACAACGATGGCCATGATGACAAACACGCCCGCGACGGCGCGAAAAAGGGTCATTTGGGCCTCCTTTGGATGTTCGTGGGTCATTTTGTATCCTATCATGAAGACGCCATCAACACAGCATGGTTGGGATGACCACGCGTGTCGCGACAATCCGTCGCCCTTTCCACCTCCAAGCAGGCACTGTTTCCTGTGCAAGATTGAGGCATGCAACCTGCATAAGTTCAGATTCCGTGTTGCATTTGGTCAAGGGGCGGCAATCACATGAATCCATTTGCGGCTTGCCATCCACCGGGCCGGTTGCTATATGGCCGGGGGCAGCACACAACCTTACCCGCGAAGCTGTATTCAAGCACCACCCGGTTCCACAGTCAGTCGAAGACCTGTTGCAGTTTGAAGTTGGACGATTGTAATCATTTTCCAATCCGCGATGACGAGCGTCTGCATTAAGAACTCGCGGTACAAAAAATTGGCAATGAGGCGCCGGATTTGGGCCGGATTGGGCCGATCGGAGGGTGGTAAGAATGGCATCAGGTTTGAAACGCCCTTCAGAACGCCGCAAGTGCATCAGCAGGTGGAGAAGACGAACGGCGCTGCTTGGCCTCGCGCTGCTGACCCTGCTCTGTTGGACCCCCGGCCCGGGTTGCGCCGCCGACCGCGTGGTCACGGTCGGCCTGTATGAGAACGCGCCCAAGGTTTTCACCGATGCGGAAGGCCTCCCCAAGGGAATTTTCATCGACATCCTGGCGCACATCGCCGGCCGGGAGGGCTGGCGTCTGAACTTTGTGCACGGCACCTGGGGCGAAGGTTTGGACCGGCTGGAAGAGGGACAGATCGACCTGATGCCCGATGTCGCCTACACGGCCGAGCGCGCCAAGCGCTATGCCTATCACCAGATTCCAGCCCTCTCCTCCTGGTACCAGGTGTATGCACCTAAAGGCAGTGGCATCCATTCCATCTTCGATTTGGAAAACAAGCGCATCCTGGTGCTGGAGCGTTCTGTTCAGGAGCGCGCGTTCATGCGACTCAGCGCCGGCTTCGGCCTCAATGCAGAGCTGATTTCCGTGCCCGATTACCACACCATGTTCGCAATGGTGGCCAATGGACAGGCGAACGCCGCCGTGACCAACCGGTTTTACGGCATGATGCACGCCAAAGCGCACGGCCTTGAAGACACCACGGTGGTGTTCGAACCTTCCGACCTCTTTTTCGCCGCGCCTCTGAACGGCGATCCGCACCTTCTGGAAACCATCGACACCCATCTGGCCGAGATGAAAAGGGACGCCGGATCGATTTACTATCAATCCCTGCGTGCCTGGACCGAAGAACAGGTGCGGTTTCGATTGCCCGGCTGGGCGAAACTGCTCGGCGGTCTCATCGGCGCCGCCTTTTTAATCGCCTTGGTCGGCAGCGCCGTTCTCAAACGCCAGGTCGACATCAGGACCCGCGAATTACAGGCGATCAACAAGGAGATGGACCAACGGATCATCCAGCGCACGGCGGAACTGGCCCAAGCCATGGAACAGGCCAAGGCGGCCGACCGCATCAAATCCGCCTTCCTGGCCACCATGTCCCACGAGTTGCGCACCCCCCTCAATTCCATCATCGGCTTCACCGGCATCCTTCTCCAGGGACTGGCCGGCGAACTGAACCCGGAACAGCGCAAACAGCTGGGCATGGTGCAAAACAGCGCCCGCCACTTGTTGGCGCTGATCAACGACGTGCTGGACATCTCCAAGATCGAGGCCGGCCAACTGCAACTGAGCCATTCCACCTTCGATTTGAAAATGTCGCTGGAAAAATCGGTCCAACTGGTGACGCCTCTGGCTGAAAAGAAGAACCTACCGATCGACCTTGAAATCGATCGGGATATCGGCGCCATCACAACGGATCCGCGCCGGTTGGAACAGGTGTTCCTGAACCTGCTGAGCAACGCGGTCAAATTCACCGAAAAGGGGCGGGTGCGCATGGTCTGCCGCAATGAAAACGACCATTACCGGATCGCCATTGCCGACACCGGCATCGGCATCGGTGCGGAGGATCTGCCGAACCTGTTCCAACCGTTTCACCAGATCGATACGGGGCTGTCCCGCAAGGCGGAAGGCACCGGCCTGGGACTCTCCATCTGCAAGCGGATCGTCGACATGATGGGCGGCATCATCACCGTGGAGAGCAAGCCGGGCTCGGGCACCACCTTTACCGTGCGCTTGCCGCAACATCAAGGAGAAGCATCATGAGCGACACACTGCTGATCATCGAGGACAACGAACAAAATTTCTACATGATGCGGTTTTTACTGGAAAAGAACGGGTTCCACATCATCGGTGCGGAAAATGGCCGCAAGGGCATCGACATGGCAATTGAGCACCTCCCCACAGCCATCCTGCTGGACATTCAACTGCCCGAAATGGACGGGTACGCCGTTGCCAGGGAGTTGAAACGGAATAAAGCGCTGTCCCGCACCCCCATCATCGCCGTCACCTCCTACGCCATGGCCGGCGATCGGGAACAAATTCTGGCCGCCGGCGCGACAGGGTATATCGAAAAGCCCATCGATCCGGACACCTTCGTCGACCAAATCATTCGATATTTACCGCGGCGCCGGGACAATCAGGAGGCGTGATATGAAAATCCTCATTGTAGACGACAAAGAGGAAAACCGTTACCTGCTCGAAGTTTTGCTCAAAGGGCAAGGCCACCAGGTGGTGGTCGCCGCCGACGGAGAGCAAGCGCTCGAACACCTGCAGGGCGAAGCCACCGACCTGATCATCAGCGACATCCTCATGCCGGTCATGGACGGCTTCGAACTGTGCCGCCGGGTCCGGGCCGACAAGCGTCTGCACACCATTCCCTTCATTGTCTATTCGGCCACCTACACCGACAGCCGGGATGAAGATTTGGCCCTCAAGATCGGCGCCAATCGGTTCATCGTCAAGCCGTGCGAACCGGACCGCTTCATCGAGACCATGCATGAGGTGATGGTCACCGCCAAACCATCGCCGCCAACGGTTGCCCCGTCCAATCAGCAGGAAGGAGTGCTCAAGCTTTACAACGAGCGCCTGGTCAACAAGTTGGAACACAAAATGCTGCAGCTGGAAAAAGAGGTCGAGGGGCGCCGAAACGCCGAGGCGGTGCTGCGGGAACGCGAACAGCATTTCCGCAATCTGGCCAACTCCAGCCGTGCCCTGATCTACACCCTGAATGCCGATTATCTGGCCGAGTATTTCAATGACCCGTACCTCGCCTTTACCGGCCGCCCCCTGGAGCAGGAGCGCGGAGAGGGCTGGGTGGCGAGCGTTCATCCCGAAGACCAGCCGCACGTCAAGGAGGTGCTGCGCCGATCCCGAGCGCGCCATGACGCCTACAGCCTCACCTACCGCCTGCGCCGGCACGACGGTGAATACCGCTGGTTTCAGGACGACGGCTCGCCCTGCTACGACAGCTACGGCCGCTTCAACGGCTACATCGGTCACTGCCTCGACATCACCAAAACCAAACAGGACCAGGAACGCTATGAGCATCTGAACGCCGTACTGAAGTCCATTCAGGACGTCAACCAGCTCATCATTCGGGAGCGGGATATCGACGCCCTGATTCGGGGGGCGTGCCGGTTGATCGTGGACAACCGCGGTTATGCAGCGGCTATGATTGTGCTCACAGGCGCGAACGACCGTCCCACCACCTGGGCCCGATCCGGCACTGAGCCGGGCTTCACACCGATGATTGAAGCGCTGGAACAGGGAGAGCTACCGCCGTGCGCCGACCATACGGCCACCGGCAAACAGTGCGGTCCCGGCCCGCCGTCATCCGATCCCGCCTGCCATGTCTGCCCAGCGCCCGACACCGGCAAAAACGCACTCTGCCTACACTTGCGATTGGTGGACGACGGTGTGTCCATCGGCTTTTTAATTGCCGTCGCTGAAAAGGGCGTCACCGTGGTGGATCCCGAAGAGAGACAATTACTTGAAGAAATGGCAGGAGATATCGCCTACGCGGTGCGCATGCTGTTAATGGACCGGGAACGCCGCCGCATCGAGGAGGACCACGAAAAGCTCCGCAAACAGATGATTCAAACGCAAAGATTGGAATCGGTGGGGCGCCTGGCCGGAGGCGTGGCCCACGATTTCAACAACATGTTGAGTGTCATCCTGGGCTATGCGGAGCTGGCCATGGAGAAGGCCGGCAACGGCACGCCGCTGCATGATGACCTGACGGAGGTTTTCAATGCCGGCCGACGCTCCAAGGAGATCACCCGTCAGTTGCTGGCCTTTGCCCGCAAGCAGATCATAGCGCCCAAGGTGCTCGACCTGAACGAAATACTAGAAAGCATGCTCAAAATGCTGCGGCGTTTGATCGGCGAGGAAGTGGACATTGCCTGGCTGCCCGCCGCCGGCCTATGGCCGATCCGCATCGATCCTTCGCAGGTGGACCAACTGCTGGCCAATCTGTGCGTCAATGCCCGGGACGCCATCGGCGGTGTCGGCAAAATCACCATTGAAACCGAAAATGCGACCATTGACGAAACCTATTGCGCCGTTCACCAGGATGCAGTGCCGGGCGATTACGTTCTTTTGGCGGTGAGGGACGACGGCTGCGGCATGGACAAGGAACTCATGGACCAGATTTTCGAGCCTTTCTTCACTACCAAGGCGGTCCACCAGGGCAGCGGTCTGGGTTTGTCCACAGTTTACGGTATCATCAGACAGAACGATGGGTTCGTCCATGTGGAAAGCGAACCGGGCAAAGGAACAATTTTCCACATCTACTTTCCACGCCACGACCGGACCGGTGACGCGGTACGATTGGCGGAAAAGAAACAACCCCCCGCCGGTCGAGGAGAAACGATCCTGCTGGTCGAAGATGAAAAGGTCCTTTTGAAGATGGGCACGACCATGCTCAACCGTTTCGGTTACAAGGTGCTGGCGGCCGACTCCCCCGAAGCAGCAATCCGCTTGGCAACCCATCATGATCACGCCATCGACCTGCTTGTCACCGATGTGGTGATGCCCGGCATGAACGGCCGCGACCTGGCCGAGCAACTCCACGCCCACAATCCGGGCATCAAATGTCTCTTCATCTCCGGTTATACGGCCGACGTCATCGCCAAACGGGGTGTTCTGGACGAAGGGGTGCTGTTTCTGCAAAAACCCTTCTCTCTGCACGAATTGGCAAGCAAAGTACGAATGGCCTTAAACGGCTAGCGCAAGGGATGTGTCACTCATTGCAACCGGCCGGCCTTTGCCGCCCTGGAGGGCTTGAATCAAGTCGCTGCGGGAGCGGATGGGAGCGCTGAAGCGGGTGGCGAAGCGGCCCAACTCCTGTAGTGCATGGGCATCACTGCCGCCGCAGGTGGTTGTCAACCCATGTCGCGCGGCCAAGTCTGCGGCCGCGGCGTTTTCCGCGGCGGTACTGCGCCCGTTGAGGGTTTCGATGATGGGGCGGTACCCGCTGCGCAAAAGCCGTTCGTCCAACGGACGGGACAAACGGCAGGGATGGGCGGCGACGGCCACCCCCGCACTTTGCCGCACCAGGCGCATCAACTCGCCGGCGCTCAGACCGGCGGGCAGGTTATCATGCGGTCCGAACAGCAGAAAGTCCCCCTGGGGCGTGCTGTATTCCATGCCGAACAGCACGCACAGGCCGTTGGGCTGCACCCCTTCCCGCAGGCGGCGACGCACCGCCATGGTCTGATGATCGGTGATGCAGACCCCTTGAAGACCGAGCCGCCCGGCGTTTTCGAGAATCTCGTTCAACGTCAAACAACTGCAGGCGGACAAGGTGGTATGAACGTGGATGTCGAACAGCATGCTGACATGGTAACGCCTTCTCGCGGTAAGGCAAATTCATTGTTTCAATCAAGGATTGTCCATCCATCGATATTATCTATTGACCCTTTTTGAGACATCGATTTGCACTTTGACACCCCCTTCGGCCTTGGCGTATATTCTGATGCATTGCCACCATCAAGGCTGCATCTTAACCACAGGAGGGAGGCCCGCCGAACATGCCCGGCAAATGCATTCTGATACTGCTCGACGGACTGGGCGACCGCTCCTTTCCTGAACTGGACCACAAAACCCCCTTGCAGGCGGCGCAAACCCCCCACTTGGACCGCTTGGCCCGCGACGGCGCCAACGGACTTTTTCATGCGGCCCGTTTGGGCCAGGCGCTGCCCAGCGAAAACGCCCACTTCGCAATTTTCGGTTACGATATGGACCAGTTTCCCGGACGCGGCGCCCTGGAGGCCCTGGGTGCCGGCATCCCCCTCGGCGACCACCAGGTGGCTTTGCTGGCCCACTTTGCCACCGTCCGTGAGACCGAAGAGGGGGCCTTGTTGCATGTGGACGGCAAACCGCGGGCCACCACGCAGGAAGCCGGCATGCTTTTTGACGCGGTGGCCGCTTATGCGCACCGGGATGTTGAAATGCGCCTGCACCCGACCCAGGGTCTGCGTGCCATCCTCACTATGTCCGGCGACGTGGCGCCTTTCGTAACGGACACCGATCCGATCCTCAATGATCGGCCGGTCATGGCGCCGCAGCCCTGGGCCTCCCATGCCCGGAATGTGGCCGCGCGCGATACCGCCGAGGCCCTGGCCGCCTACCTGGAATGGGTTCACCGCACCCTGGGCAAACACCCGGTCAACGCGGCACGCGAAGCCGCCGGGCAACCGCTGCTCAACGGCATTGTCACCCAGCGGGCCGGCCGCCTGCGTCGGGTGACACCTTTCACGGAATGTTTCGGGATTCGGGGCCTGAGCATCGCCGGCGGCATCGTCTATCACGGACTGGCCCGCTATCTTGGATTGGATTGCGTAAAAGCGGCCGACACCGACGATCCGGCCGCCGACATGACCCAACGATTGGATTTGGCCAGGGAAGCCTTGGCGCACCACGACTTCATCCATGTGCACACCAAGATGCCCGACGAAGCGGCCCACACCAAGGATCCCGTCTACAAAAAGCAGGTCATCGAGGCGCTGGACCGCGGCATCGGCGCCGCCCTGCCCGCGCTGCTGCAAACACCGGAGCTGTTATTGGTCATCGCCGCGGATCACTCCACGCCCAGCGGCGGCCCGCTGGTCCACAGCGGCGAACCGGTCCCCATCATCTTCCACGGCCCCGGCCTGCGCCGCGATCATGTGCGCGTTTACGACGAAATCAGCGCGCCGGCCGGCGCCCTGGGCATGGTGCGCGGCAACGAGTTGATCTACCTGGTGCTCAACCACCTGGACCGCATCAAGCTGCAGGGTTTGATGGACACGCCCCGGGACCAGCCTTACTGGCCGGGCGTCACCGTCCCCTTCCGTCTTGCCGGAACAGAACGGCCCGCCGCGGCGGCGCCCAACCAACCTCATAATCGGCCATCGCTCATCTATCCCACAGGGGTCATCCACGGCCGTTTTCAAATCCTGCACAACGACCATTTGAAATACCTGCTGGCCGGCAAGGCCCTTTGTCGCCACCTGGTGGTGGGCATCACCAATCCCGACCCGCTACTTACCAAGCCGGAAGATAATGACGGCGGCCGCAGCGACCCGTCGGCCAACCCCTTGAGCTACTACGAACGGGCCCTCATGGTGCGGGCGGTGTTGCGGGAAGCCGGATTGGCGCCCCACGATTTTTCCGTGGTGCCCTTTCCCATCAACCTGCCCGAGCTCTATGCCCACTACGTTCCCATGGACGGTGTGTTCCTGCTGTCCATCTACGATGATTGGGGCAAACGCAAACTCGGCAATTTTCAATCCCTGGGATTGAAAACCCATGTGCTGTGGCGGGTGTCGCCGGACGAAAAGGGCATCAGCGCCGCCGACATCCGCCGGCGTTTGATATCAGGCCGCCCCTGGCAACACCTGGTGCCGGGATCCGTTCCTCCCCTGATCGAAGATTGGAAAGTGGCCGAGCGACTGCAGCGGTTGCACCGCAACGCGAGTGAATAGACCGACCCGGCCTGAACGACCGCTTGCTTCAAAGCCGCTGCTATCTGCTACGATGGTCCCGGCACCCGGCGCTTCATTTTTCCACCCGCGCATTGCAAGCGCACGGCGACAGCTACGATTTCCGTTGGGGGGTACCTGGGGTGACACCTAACAAGACGCGGTGAATGACAAGCAGGGATGCGCGATAACCATCGCCACGCGGTCCGGGTGTGTGGTAAAGTGGGTGCCTGTCGCCGAAATCAATGATCGCCTTTGAATAAGGGATAGGACACCATGCGCAAAAACCGGCTTGTCGATTACTCCCTCTGCCTGCTACTGGTGGTGTTGCTGACCGCCTGTGCCCTGCCCACCAATGCCCCGCTGGACGTGCTGCGCTACCGGGCCGATTTGAACGGGACGCCCAAACAACGGCTTTTCGTCTTCATGCGGGGAATGGGCGGCAGCCACCACTCTTTTGAAAAAGAGGGGCTGGTGGACGATGTGCGGGCCCGTGGCTTGCCCTTCGACATGGTGGCGCCCAATGCCCACTTCGGGTACTACAGCGGACGCAGCCTGGTGGATCGGCTGAAAGCCGATGTGATCGACCCCGCCCGGGAACAGGGGTATCGGGAAATCTGGTTGATCGGATTTTCCATGGGCGGCCTGGGATCCCTGCTGTATCGGATGGAATACCCGGAAGACATCGCCGGTGTCTGTCTGATCGCTCCGTTTCTCGGATACGGCGCCATCACCAAGGAGATTGCGGCGGCCGGCGGGGTGCGGCTGTGGGAACCGGGCACGTATGATCCCGATGACGATTGGCAGCGCATGTTGTGGCACTGGCTCAAAACCGACATCGCCGATGACCCGGCATGTAACGTTCAACTGGGCTTCGGCACCCAAGACACCTACCGCCGTGGCCAGGAACTGCTTTCAGCCGTCCTGCCGACCGATGCCGTATACACATTCGACGGCGGCCACGATTACCCCACCTTTCTCGCCTTGTGGCGTATGTTTCTGGACAGCAACTGCTACTACACCCCCGCCGCGGCGGAAGCCGCGCCTTAGGGCTTAGCAGTATCCATCACGGGTCACCATTTCTCATCGGCTTCCGGTGCACGGCCCGACAAAGAGAGGTTGTGCTTTTTCATCAAGCTGTAAAGGGTGGATTGGGACATGCCGGACAGGGCCATTGCCATGTCGCGGTCGCCGCGCACCCGTGCGATGAGCATCTGCAAATAGCGTGCGTCGGCATCGGCGCGATAGGCCGCCAGGGTTGGAAACGGTGCTTGCCCGCCGCTATTTGCACCGTCTGTGGGCACCCCTTGCGGCGATGGCGGCGGTTTCAGGTCCAGCGTCGCCGTCCGGTACTCGGGGGGCAGATGTTTGGGATGCAGGCTCGGGTCCTCACCTGCGGCGGCCAGGGCATACTCCAGTACGTTGATCAATTCCCGCACGTTGCCCGGCCAGCGGTTGGCCTGTAAGCTGTGGATGAAGTCCGCCGAGATGCCTTTCATGCCGATGGCGTAGTGGCGGCAGATTTGGTGGATTTTTTTAACCGCGATTTCTTCGATGTCTTCTTTGCGCGCCCGCAGGGGCGGCAGTTTGATTTCGAAGGCCCGGATGCGAAAGAGCAGGTCTTCACGGAAGCGTTGCTGCGCAACCATGGTGGCAAGATCACGGTTGGTGGCGGCCACCACCCGGAAATCCACCGCAACCTCCTGCGCCGCCCCCAACGGCCGGATGTGGCGCTCCTGCAGGGCGCGCAGCAAGGCTTTCTGGATATTGGGCGACAGATCGCCGATCTCGTCGAGAAACAGGGTGCCGCCGGCCGCCTGGGCGATGATGCCCTCCCGACGCGCCGAGGCGCCCGTGAAAGCCCCTTTTTCATAACCGAAGAAAAGCCCCTCGGCCAATGATTCGGGCACCGCGCCGCAGTCCACCGCAATAAAGGGCGCCGCGGCCCGGTTGCTGTTCTCGTGGATGGCCCGGGCGAACAACTCCTTGCCGGTGCCGGTCTCGCCCATGATCAGCACGCTGGCTTCCGTGGCCGACGCGCGGGCCAGGTCATCGAGGCAGTTGCGCATCTCCTGGGAGGATCCCACGATGGCATCCCGTTTCAGGGTCAAGGGGGCCTGCCGGGCGCTCTTTTCTTTGCGGTAGGCCAGCGCCCGGGATACCGGCAGGGCGATCTCCTCCATGGTGAACGGTTTGGTGACGAAATCCCATGCACCGTGCTGAAAGGCCAACTTGGCGCCGTTGATGTCACCGGTGCCGGTGATGATGATCACTTCGGGCCGTGATGGGCCGTCCACCAATTCCGGTAGAATTTGCAAACCGTTGCCGTCCGGCAGGTCCAGATCCAGCAGAATCAAATCCCAGGGCTCGCGCTGTGCCTTTACCAAGCCATCCTGCAACGACCCGGCCTGTGCGGCGGCATGGCCCCACTCCCGGGCAAAGAGCACGAGAAAGCTGCAAATTTTGGGATCGTCATCGATGATCAGCACTCTGGCCATTTATTCCCCCGCTTGTCGCCGGTTCAGCGCGCGTTCGATGGCGCCGGTCAATTCGCCGGCCAGCAGCGGCTTCATGACCACATCGGCAATGCCGGTCGACCGCTTGTTGATGGACATGATGTCGTCACTGAACCCGCTGCACAGGATGACGGCGATATCGGGACGCATTTTACGCAACCGCTGGATCAGTTCAAGTCCGGTCATCCGGGGCATCACCAGGTCGGTGATCACCAGATCGAATCTTTCGGGAGCAGCGGCAAACAGCGTCAATGCTTCCCGTGCGTCGGAAGCGGTGACGACCTCGTAACCGATCTGCTCCAGTATCTCCTTGCCCGAGGCCAGAAATCCTTTTTCGTCGTCCACGAATAAAATGACACCCCGACCCTTGCCGGGAGTGGGTAACACGACCTCGGCCGGCGACAACACCCCCTGGTGGCGGGGCAGCAAAACCTGGAACGTGCTGCCCTTGTCCGGGTGGCTGTCCACATCGATCACGCCGCCCATGTCCTTGACGATGCCGTGAATCACCGCCAACCCCATACCTGTGCCCTCTCCCCGCTCCTTGGTGGTGAAAAAGGGCTCGAAGATGCGCTCGATGTGTTCCTCCCGGATGCCGTGACCTTCATCGCGCACGGTTAGCCGTATGCAGGGCCCGGATGCTATCTCTCCGTGGCGCAAGGCGGCGTCGGCGTCGAGGATCGTTTCATCCAGGGTCACCTCCAACAGTCCGCCGCGGGATTTCATGGCATGGGCCGCGTTGGTGCACAGGTTCATCAGCAGTTGATGGATCTGGGTCGGATCGGCCCACACCAAGGCATCGGCGGCATTCACCCGCAGCCGGATTTCAATCAGTGACGGCAAGGAAGCGCGCAGGAATTTGATGGTTTCCTTGAGAATGGGCGCTACGGCCGTCGCGCCCTTGGCTACCTCCGTTTGCCGGCTGAATGCCAGAATCTGCTTGATCAAGCTGCGGGCGCGCAATCCGCCGCTGAGAATTTCATCCAAATGGGCCTCGATGGGGCCCCCCTTGGCATATTGCATTTTGGCGGCCTCCGCGAAACCGAAGATGGAGGCGAGGATGTTGTTGAAGTCGTGGGCAATGCCGCCGGCCAAGGTGCCGATGGCCTCCATTTTCTGCCGTTGCCGGATTTGGCTCTCGAGCTGCTTGCGCTCGGTCACGTCCTCGATGATGCCGTCGATGTGCAGCGGTGCGCCATCGGCATCCATTACCACATGGGCGGTCACCAGTCCAACCAGGGGTGCGCCGTTGCGCTGTTTGAACGCCACCTCAAACCCTTGCAGGGAATGCTCCGTGCGCAACATTTCCATGACATGCTTGCGCATCTCCGGATAACGGTAGAGATCCCGAACGTGTCGGGCGACGAGTTGGTCCTTGGTGGCGTAGCCGAACATCCGCACCAAGGCCGGATTGACCATTTGAAAGGCGCCCTCCTCGCTGGGCGACACCCGAAAAAGGCCCACCGGCAGATCTTCCACCAATTGGCGATAGCGCTGTTCGCTCTCGCGCAGGGCATTTTCCGCTGCTTGCCGCTCGGCGATCTCCGATGCCAGTCGACGATTGGTGGTCTTCAAGGAGTGTTCGCGCCGTTTCACCTCTCCGGCCATGGCATTGAATTTATCAAGGATCGTAAATATTTCACGGTGCTCGAACCGCTCCCGGGTCGGCCCGTATTGGCCCGAGGCGATTTGATCGATGCGCCCCATGAGTTGGTCCAGGGGTTTGTTGATGATCCGGTTCAAGATCATTTTGGTGGAAAAGGCCATGCCGGTGACTACCAGCACCATGGTCAGGATGCTGGCCCACAGAAATTGAATGTTGCTGCGCTCGTAGAGTTGGGTGGTCAATCCGATTTCGATGCGGCCGATCGGCCGGCCCTGATGGTACACCTCGCTGGTGCGCCGAATCAGTTGGGCGCCGTTCTGCGAAGCGATCTCGAAAAAGGGCATGTCGTTTTCATCACTCACCCGCAGCAGGGCCACGGTTTCATTCTTGGCGAAGGAATCGCATATGCTTTCTATCCAGTCCTTGTCGATGTTCCACAAGGGCACCGCCAGGCTGTCGCGCAGATAAACCAGGTATTCCGAAGCCTTGGCGGCGTGCAGGGTCTTGGAGCGATGGGAAAAGAAGTAGTAGTTGCCCATGGTGGCCAGCAGAAAGGTGACGGCCACCGTGACGATCAAGCGGTTGGTCAGCGCCTGGGACAACGACCGCCGGGGCGGCCGGGCGGCCGGGTTGGAGGACATGGAGGTCATGGGACATCCCTCAAGGGGTTTGGGATTCGAACAATTGGATGTTATGGCGTTCCAGGATGGCCGCGTAGGCACCGTCGGCTTTGAGTTGGGCCAAACGGGCGTCGAAGCGGTCCCGCAGGTCCAGCAGCCGCCGCTGCTTGGAAAAGGCGATATAGCTGGGCACCTGCTCGATCATCTGCGGCAGTCGAACGATCCGCGGGTCCGCGTCCATCCGGGCCAGGGTGTATTGCGCCCCATGGATGTTGGATGGCACCAGGTCGATCCGCCGGCGCAGCAGTTTTTCGAAATTGTGTTCCAGGGTGCGCGCTTTGTCGATCAACAAGCCGGATTTGGCTTGATCGAAACGCGGGCCGTAACTGATGGTGGACACTACCCCGATCCGCAGCCCGGCCACTGTTTCCAAATCGCCGTCGAAGTCGATGTGCGCATCACTCCGGGCATAGAAAAAAACCACCTGCGGAAACAACACTTCGGTGGAAAAATCGAGGTCACGCTCCCGCTCGGCGTTGCGATAGGCGGTGAAAATGGCGTCCGCCTCCCCCCTGCGGACCATCTGCAAAGCCCGTGTCCAAGGATAAACGGTGATGGTGACCGCTTCTCCCAGATCCTGCATCACGCGTCGCACAACATCCACGGCGACGCCCGCGGCGGTTTGACCGTCATCGGTATATTCCATGGGGGGGAAATGGAAAGTGACGAAGTGGTATGTATCCGCCTCGGCCGCCGGCACCGCAAGGGTGCAGAGCAGAACCGCGAGAACCAGCAAAAGCGATGTGCGATGGGCCATGACGCTGCGCCTAAACGGGGGCGGCGCCCACCGCTTCACGGACCAGATCCAGATAATCGCGCCATTGCCGGTGAAGTCGGTGGGCCTCCTGCAAGGTCACTGGATGGAAGCGCACCTGATCGCCGGGACGGGCCTGGGCGATTTTGAACAGGTCGGCGGTGACCACGGTGGCGATCTTGGTGTAGCCGCCGATGGTCTGCTCCACCATCAAGACGATGGGTTGACCGTCCGGCGGCACCTGGACGTTGCCGTGCACGCTCGGTTCGGAAATGATGCTCTTGGGGGCCGAGGAATCACGCGCGAGCACCGGCCCCTCGAGGCGGTAGCCCATGCGGTTGGACTTGTCGGTCACGGTGTAGGGGACGGAGAAAAAGGTGTCGAGGGCTTCGGGGAAGCACTCTTCCTGGGGTCCTGGAACCGCCCGCAGGTGGATTTCGGACCCGTAGAGCGGGCGCCAGGGCAGTCGCCGCGGCCGGTCGAGCAGTTCACCGGCCCCCCGCTCGAGCAGGTCCCCGGCTTTCAGCGGCCGGCCTTCCACGCCGCCGATGGCGCCACTGACAAAGGTGGCGCGGCTGCCCATCACCGGGGGGACATCAAAGCCGCCGCTGACGGCCAGATAGGCGCGGCAGCCGCTGAGGGCCTGGCCGAAGACGATCCGATCGCCCGGCTTCACCCGCAGCGTTTCCCACTGGGGTGCCGGCGCGCCGTTGATGGTCAACGCCATTTCGGCACCGGTGACGGCGATGTCCACGGGCGCCAGCACTTCCAGATCGGGCCCGAAGAAGGTGATCTCCAAGGTGGCGTGTTCCGGCGGGTTGCCCACCAGATGGTTGGCCGTGGTGTGGGCCATCAGGTCCAGGGCGCCGGAGACCGGTACGCCCATGTGCTGGTAACCGAAGCGGCCGAGATCCTGGATGGTGGCATAGGGGCCGGGTTGCGCGACGCGCAGAATCGCCATCATGCCTCCTCTTCGGCCTGCAATGCGTGATACTGCTCCGGGGAGATGGCCACGAATTGCAGGCTGTCGCCGGCCTGGTAGAGGAAGGGGTCGCGGCGCCGGGCGTCGAACAGCTTGAGCGGCGTACGGCCGATCAGGCGCCAGCCACCGGGGCTGGGCAATGGATAGATACCGGTCTGTGATTCGGCGATGCCGACCGCCCCGGCGGGCACCTTGGTGCGCGGGGTTTCCAGCCGCGGCGTGTGCAGCCGCGGGTCCAGACCGCCCAGATAGCAAAACCCCGGCGCGAAGCCGATGGTGTAGATGTGATAGGAATCGGCACTGTGCAGGGCGATCACCTGATCTTCGTCGATGCCGTTGTGGGCGGCCACGAAGCCGATGTCCGGGCCGAATTCGCCCCCGTAGCAGACCGGAATCTCAATGGTGCGCGGCGGCGGGATGTCGGCCGTGTCCAGATGACGCGCCATGTCGCCGATATGCGCTTCCAGCACTTGCGGCGCGATGGCCAGGGGATCGTACACCACGGCCAGGGACCGGTAGGCGGGCAGCACCTCTTTCAGACCGGCGGGCGGATCCCAGCGCAGCCGTTCGGTCAAGGCCCGCACCGCCTCGTTGACGGCCAGGTCGATGGCATCGCCCAGCTCCACCAACAACACCGTGTCGCCGCTGGCCTTGAACCGCGGTGGATCGAAAATCGGACCGCTCATTCCGCCCTCGTCGTCGTTGGCATCTCGCCTCCCTTGCAAACAGAATGGATTTGCCCGTCCCGGGGTGCGTTATAGATATTGCGGCAAACAACGCACACTATATTCATGACCAATGGTGCGTTGCAACACCGGATCCTCCATTGCGAATTCGAACCGCTCGCCGCACTCGATACCGTCAATGGCCGGGAAGGTGCCGCAAAACAGGCAGATACGGGCCGCTGCCGGACCGTCCCCGGGCGGGATGGCGGCCAATATGTCCATTACATCGATGTTGGCGGCCAAACGGCCCTCCTGATACAACCGACGGCGGCCGCCGGTGGTCATCCAGGAACGCAGCACGATTTGGTCCAGATGATCGCGCACGTCGGCCAAATCCCACATCACCGAGGCGATGGGCTTGGCGCACATCTGTTTGGAGGCCGGTATGCCGTATTGCTCGAAGGCACGATCGGTGTGGTCCGAACCCACGCCGACATAGACCGATTCACCGTCCTTGATCAACACGCACTCCACCTCCCCCGACGATTCGTCGCCCACCACGTCCATGACCTCCTTGGTGGTCAGCACTATGGGGGACAAATTCATATAGGTGGGGGTACGGCTCGGGGCCGGCACACCCAGCTTGCCCAACTCCTGGATGTGATGCTGCAGGGCCGCCTTGTCCCGCCCCACCCAGCCGGCCACGATCAGCCGGTCGATGGTGATGGCCAGCGGCCTGGGGCCGGATCGGGCGTCGACGGTCAATTGTAATTTTCTACGATCCACGGCGCACCTCCCGCAATTGTTCGGTCAACGTACGTATTGGGCGAAGATCAAAGCCAAATCGGGAAACAGGATCAACACGACAATCATCATCGCGATCACCACGACGAAGGGCAGGCTGCCGATCATCACTTCGCTGATGTTGCCCCTTCCGCGCACCCCCTGCACCACGAAGAGGTTCAGCCCCACCGGCGGGGTGATCAAAGCCATCTCGATCAGCAGGATCAGCATGATGCCGAACCAGACCGGATCATAGCCCACGGAAACCATCACGGGCGTCACGATGGGTACTGTTATCACCATCAGCGATAAAGTTTCCACGAAAAAGCCCAAAACGATATACAAAACGATGATCACCAGCAAGGTGTTCAGGGGGGTCATACCCAGGTTGTTGACAAAATCCTTGAGCATCTCCGCCAGCCCGATGGCATCCAGCACGAAGTTCAGATAGTTGGCCGTGATCAGAATCAACATGATCATGGCGGTGGTGCGCATGGTGCCTTCCATCACCTCCTGCACGAAACGCAGATTGACCGCACGGTAGCGCAAGGCCAGCACAAGGGCCGCCAGCACGCCCAGGGCGGCCGATTCGGTGGGCGTTGCCCAGCCGGCGTAAATCGACCCGATCACCACGGCGAAAATGAACAACACCGGCAGCAGGTCCCCCAGCCCGGAGAAACGCTGGGCCCACGTGGCGGAGCGGGTGCCCCCGCTCAAGTGGGGCTTGACCAAGCAGATGACCAGGATCATGACCATGAACAGCACGGCCAGCAAAATGCCCGGCACGATGCCGGCCAGGAAAAGCTGTGGGATGGAGGTGTTGGTCAAAAAGCCGAAAACGATCAGGTTGATGGAGGGCGGAATCAGAATACCCAATGTTCCGCCCGAGGCGATGGACCCGGCGAAGAGGCTTTCGTTGTAGTTGTAGCGCCGTGCCTGGGGCAGGGCCACGGTGGTGATGGTGGCGGCGGTGGCCACGCTGGAGCCGCTGGTGGCGGCGAACATGGCCGAAGTGCCGATGTTGGCGTGCATCAAACCGCCCGGCAGCCAGGAAAGCCATTTGTCCAGGGCGCTGTAGGTGCGCTGGGCGATGCCGGCCCGCAACAGGATCTCGCCGAGCAGCACGAAGAGAGGAATGGCCAGCAAAATGAAATCGGTGCTGGCGGACCAAAAAATCTCGCCCATGGCGCGATGGATCGGAAAAGGGGTGTACAGATAGCCGATCAGCAGCCCCAGCACCATCAAGGCGATGGCCACCGGCACGCTGATCAGCAGCAACGCCAAAAGCAGACCGAGGGTAACGGCAACGGTCATCGGGCCACCTCCTTGTCCGTCACCCGCGGCTGCCGGGCGGTTTCCTCTTCGATCTCATCGAGGAGGCTGGAAGCCCCGGTCAGTTCATGGGCCCCAGCGGGATCTTTTTTGATGGTGTGATAGAGGGTGCCGGCGAACAGCACCAGCACCACCAGGCAGAGAAACACCAACCCGGCAAACCACAGGCTTTGGGGAATCCAAAGGGGCGTGCCCAGCGGCGTGTTGGCCACGGAACCGCGCCGGATGGAAGTTTGCAATACAAAGAAGGCAAAATAGGTGGCGATGAAGACACAGAGGCCGAACAAGGCCATGGAGAGCAGGTCCAAGGCGACCCGCACCTTGGCGGGCATGCGGATATAGAGCACGTCGATGCGGATATGGGCCTTGCGCAAGAGGGCGTAACCGAAGGTCCAACTGGTGCTGACGGCCAGCACGTAGTAGGAAATCTCATCGGCGCCACCCATGGAGATGGCGAAGATTTTGCGCAGCACCACCTCCACGGCGATCAACACCGCCGTGGCGAAAAGCAGGAGCCCGCTGACCCATGCCATCCAGGTGCCCAGGCGGTCCGTAATACGGATCAATAGATTCATAGCAACCTTTCCAGAATGATCCGGGGGCGGCGATCCACGGCGTCCACACCGCCCCCGGATCTCTTCGGCGGCCTATCCTCAGTTGCACTGCTTAGGCAATTGCCCTTTGCTACAATACCATGACAAAGGGCTATTTGGCCTGCAAACCAACCACCTCGCCAATGGTGGCGTTCCACTTCTGCACCACCTCAGGGGGCACTTTGCCGGCCCAGGCCGGCAGCACGTTCTCCAGCAGAATCTGATTGGAGCGGGCCTTGTCCGCCTCGGAAAGCGCCAGGATTTCCAGGTTGCCGGGCCGGCCGTGGGGGCATTCGCCGCCGCCGAGACACTCTATGCCTTCAACGGTTTCACGCGCCGTGACTTCCCAGGCGGGGGTCTCCAGCCGATCCTTGATCAGTTGCTGCAGTTTGGTCTGCTGCTCCGGGGTAAACCGTTCCCAGGTCTTCAGGCTGATGGTGCCGATGACATAGTCCCAGCCGCCGATGGGCAGCGGATAGATGTAGTTGGAAACCTCCCCCCACCCGGCGCTGTAGCCGGACAGGCTGCCGGTCACCGCACCATCCACCACACCGCGCTGCATGGCCTGGGGCACCTCGCTGAAGCTGAGGGTGACGCCGGTGGCGCCCACGGCATTGATGAATTCGGCCGTCGTCCAGCCACTGGCGCGAATCTTTTTGCCCCTCAGGTCGCTCAGGCTGCTGATGCGGTCCCGGCTGAAAAGGATTTGAGCGGGATAGGGGGTCACGCTCAACAGTTTGATGCCGAAATCCTTGGCCAGATATTCATCCAGCACCGGGATGTAAGCGTCCACCACCTTGCGGGCCAGCTCCAGGTCCAGGGCCAGTGCCGGCAGATCGAGACCCGCCAGGGCGGGGGAGTCCTCCACCACATAGTCGATAACGGTGTGCACCACGTCGAAAACACCCATGTCCATCTGGCGAAACACCGCGGCACCACGCAGGTTCACCTGGCCGAGGGAAGTGACGCTGGTCTTGATGCCCATCTCCTCGGGGACTACTTCCGACCAGAACGGCTGCTCAAAATTCTTGAACAAGGTCAGGCTGTTCCAACTGCCGACAATGCGCAACTCCTGGGCGGCGGCCACAGCCACGGTACCGGCGACCAGCATGGCGGCGACAACAACGGCGATCATCAGTTTGTGTTTCATTGCAATCTCCTTCATTTTCAGAGGATTTATGGAGGGTGTACAACGCCAACCTGAGGCGCGCGATTTTATGCGTCGCCTCCAGCTATTGGTTGGCGACGTCCTTCCGAATTATTCGTACTCGTACTCGTTCTCGTACGCGTTCTCATTCTCGTACTCGTACTCGTTCTCGTACTCGAAACTCTCTCGAACCTGCATCACTGCCGATGACATCTATACCCACACTACAACGATACGAACAAGAAGACGCTTACCATCATTACCGGTTTTTATATCCATCGCTTCGCATTCCATCAAAACATCTACGGTATCCATCAAGTCTTTCATGGTCGAACATTTTGCATCTTTTCGAGTACGTGTACGAGAACCGCCCCTTCGGGGCTGAGTACGCGTACGACGATTTTGGATCGCCAACCGCTGCTGGGAAGACGCAAATAAAACGGCCGGCACCTTACTACACGGCGTAGGCCTCGTTCTTGATATCGCTGACGAACATATACCCGGGGGCGTGGGTGATGGCCATGGGCAGCCGGGCATTGACCAGCACGTTCTGCGGGGTCACCCCGCAAGCCCAGAAGACGGGAATCTCGTCCGCCATGATCTCCACGGGATCCCCATAATCGGGTTTGGCCAGATCGGTGATGCCGATCATTTCAGGGTAGCCGACATGCACGGGTTCACCATGCACCTCGGGGTAGCGGCCGGTGATGATGCAGGCTTGGGCGACTTGAGAGCGGTGAATGGGCCGCATGCTGACCACCATCTCTCCCTGGAAAGGGCCGACGCCGACCAGCGGCAGGTTGGTGCGGTACATGGAGACGTTCTTGGCCTGGTCCACGTGGCGCAATCGAATGCCCGCCTTCACAAGCGCCTCCTCGAAGGAGAAGCTGCATCCTAGAAGAAAAAAGACCATATCGGGTGTGTAGAACGGTTTGATGTCGGCCACCTCTTGCTCATTGTGACCGTCCCGCCACACCCGGTAGCGCGGCAGGGTGTCGGTCAGATCGGCGCCGGGCGCCAGCTTGCTGGTCTTCGCAGTGCCGGGACCGACCATTTCCAACAGCGGGCAAGGCTTGGGATTGGCGCGACAGAAGCGTTCGAAGTCGGCGGCGTGGGTTTTGGGAAGGACGACCAGGTTGGCCTGCACATAGCCGTTGCAGTAGCCGGCCGTGGGCTTATCGAACATTTGCCGGGCGATTTGAGCTCTGAGTTCCGTGGGTGTCAATGGGCGTGTCCTTAATTATAGGTTGAGAACCAATGGGAGGCGACCAAGTTCAGATCCGTTGCAGCTTTGAAGGCCATCGGCCCTACTATTGCGATTCAAACAGAAACGGAAGGCCGGATCAACACCTTATGGGTGGAACATACGCACGACAAATTAAAAGCAGCATTTGTGCCAAAGTAAAAGACAAAATAACAAGCCATTGAAAATTGTCCAGATCATCCCATCCCATGCCCCAGGAATAAGCGAACATCGACCGATTCATTTCGCAAAAACCGGAATCCTTTCCGGAAATCCGGAATCCGGTCCGTATCCGTTCCTGAAAGTCGGAACCCATTCCGGCGAACCGCAATTCGGCGGCCGTTTTGGGGGACGCCATGCCGCGTTATCACGCTTGCCGCTGATGCGAAACGAGAGGCGGCATTGCGCCGGAATGGCCGCAGGGGGCGTCTCTCCATGCATGCACCGCCGCGAGGCCCTGCGGGCTGCGCATACACCGTTGCCATTATGACTAAAAGGCGGTGGGCCAAACCACTGACGTCGACCCCGCATGGCGCACCCAACGGATGGTGGCGAGGGATATCGAGAATACCAAAGCCTGGTACACAATTTGCCTTGCCGCTTTACGGCCCTCGGGCACCGTGCATGGTGCTTCGGCCATGAATGCAAACCTTTCAACGGATATGGAACCGATGAAACCAAAACATCCCACCGTCATTTGCATCAACACCGATTGGTGCAAGGGTTGCGGCATCTGCGCGGCATTTTGTCCCAAGCAGGTGCTTGTCATGAATCAACGGGACAAAGCGGAGGTCGTGGCCGCCGAGAACTGCATCGCCTGCAAGCAGTGCGAACAGCGCTGTCCCGATTTGGCCATCCAGGTCATCAAATCCCCCGCCAAAGAAGAGAAAGAGGCATCATGACCGCCAAGACCACCAAGTTCGTGCAAGGCAACGAAGCCTGCGTCGAGGGGGCCCTGTATGCCGGCCTCGATTTTTTTGCCGGCTACCCCATCACCCCTTCAACCGAAATCATGGAACTGCTCGCAAGAAGACTGCCGGCCAACGGCGGCAAGTTCATCCAAATGGAAGACGAGATCGCCTCCATGTGCGCCGTCATCGGGGCCTCGCTGACCGGTCGCAAGGTGCTGACGGCCACCAGCGGCCCCGGGTTTTCCCTGAAACAGGAGGCCCTGGGGTTCGCGGTGATGGCCGAAATCCCGTGCGTGATCGTCAACGTGCAGCGCGGCGGTCCTTCCACGGGCAATCCCACCCATGTCGCCCAGGGCGACGTCAACCAGGCCCGCTGGGGCACCCATGGCGATCACGCCATCGTGGCCCTGACCGCCTCCAACCACCAGGATGTGTTCGCCATGACCGTGGAGGCGTTCAACATCGCCGAGACCTACCGCACCCCGGTGATCCTCTTGCTGGACGAGGTGGTGGGCCATATGCGCGAACGGCTGACGGTGCCCGAAGCCGGCGCCATCCCCCTGGTGGAGCGGCTGCGCACCTCGGTCCGCAAAGGGGTGGACTACCATCCCTATCTGCCGCGGGACGATGGCCGGCTGCCCATGAGCGATTTCGGCGGCGTGCACCGCTACAACGTCACCGGCCTCTTTCACGACATGTGGGGCTTTCCGTCGGACAACCCCGGCGTGGTGCATGGATTGATCCGCCACTTGATGGACAAGATCGAAAACAACGCCCACCGCCTGGCGCACTACAAAACATATCACCTGCAAGACGCGGAAACCGTGTTGATCTCTTACGGCTCCGCCGCGCGCTCGGCCTTGCATGTCACCGAAAACCTCAGGGCGCGCGGTGAGCGCATCGGCTTGATGGAACTGCAGACCTTGTGGCCCTTTCCCGCCGAACAGGTGGCCCGCGAATGCGGGCATGCCAAACAGGTGGTGGTGGTGGAAATGAACACGGGCCACATGTGCCAGATGGTGCGTGCGGCCCTCGGCCCCCCGGCCCGGGTTTTCCTGGCCAACCGCATGGACGGCGTGCTGATCACGCCCACCGACATCAAAGCCCATTTGCGCCTCATCGCAGGCAGAGGAGTCTGAGTCATGAGCGTTCAAGACTATATCCGGGAGCGATTCTTCCCCCACATCTGGTGCCCCGGTTGCGGCCACGGCACCGTACTGAACAATCTGGTCCGGGCGGTCGAAACGCTCGGCCTGGACAAAAACGAGATCGTGATGGTGTCCGGCATCGGCTGCTCTTCGCGCATCGCCGGTTACCTGGATTTTCACACCCTGCACACCCTTCACGGTCGTGCCTTGGCTTTCGCCACCGGGGTCAAACTCAGCCGCCCGGAACTCAACGTGATCGTTCCCATGGGCGACGGCGACGCCCTGGCCATCGGCGGCAACCATTTCATCCATGCCGCCCGGCGCAACATCAACATCACGGCCATCGTGATGAACAACCGCATTTACGGCATGACCGGCGGGCAATTCTCTCCCCTGTCCGGCGAAGCCACCACGGCCACCACGGCGCCCTTCGGCACCATCGATCCGGACTTCGACACGGTCGCCCTGGCGACCGCGGCGGGCGCCTCCTACGTGGCGCGCACCACCACCTACCACGTCCAGGAGATCCGCAAACGGATCGCCGAAGCCATCGTTCACCCCGGGTTCGCGGTGGTGGAGGTGATGAGCCAGTGCCCCACCTACTTCGGCCGCAAGAACAAGCAGGGGGATGCGGTGGAGATGCTGCGCCGCTACAAGGAGGGGACCGTCCCGCTGGATAAGCAGCCGGCCGATCCCGAAAAGATACCGCGCGGCGTCTTTGTCCAGCGGGAACGCCCCGAGTATTGCAAGCGTTACGAACACCTGGTGCAAGCTGCAATGACCGACGGCGCGGCCTTGACCTAGCCGTCGCCGGAAACCTTTGAAAACAGGACAAGGATCATGACCCAACGACATCGCATTGTATTCTCCGGATCAGGCGGCCAAGGGGTGATCACCGCCGCCATTTTGCTGACCGAAGCCGCCGTGCTGCACGAACAGCGCAACGCCGTCCAAACCCAGGCCTACGGGGCGGCGGCCCGCGGCGGGGCCACGCGCTCGGACGTCATCATCTCGGATGCGCCCATCAACTACCCCAAAGTGAACCAGGCCAACTTCCTGGTCTGCCTGACCCAGGAGGCCTATGCCAAATATGCGCCCCTCATCCGCCCAGGCGGCCTGCTGTTGACCGATTCACGTTTCGTCACCACCCAGCGCAAGGTGGACGCGGTGCAGCGTGAATTGCCCATGTACGAACAGGTCATGGAAAAGATCGGCAAGCCGGTTGTGTTCAACATCTGTGTCCTGGGCGCCTTCATCGGCCTGACCGGCGTGGTCGGCATGGATGCGGTCGAAAAATCCCTCGCGCAACGGCTACCGCCTGCTTTTCTGGATATGAACCGCGGGGCATTGCAATTGGGCTACCGCTTGGGCCATAATGATTAGAATTAGCAGAAAGTGTCCATCCCCGGCTGGCGGATTGCGGGCATTGTCAATACGCACGAGCACTGCCGCGGCATCGGTATCCCATCGATAACCAAGGAGCTGCCATGGAATCCACGGAATGCAAGGACACGATCCCATCCAAGGGCGCCCACATCACCACCCGGGCCAAGGCATTGAACCTCGACCCCGGCCTGCTTTACGAGGCTGTGGTGGACCTGGCCGCCGAAGGGCTGCTGACGGCCAACTGCCTCAACCTTGCGGCCGGCATTCTGCTTGAAGAGCTGGGTTTGCCGGCCTATTTCTTCGAGAACATCGACAAGGGATCGCTAAAGCACATCCTGGGGGCCATCGCCGCCAACCTCGCCTTCAAGGAGAACAAGCCGGTCCTCTCCGGGCGGGTGGCCCACATCGACTTCGACCTGGCCCAGAAGGACAATGTGCAGAAAGTGCGCATCGCCACCCGCGAAACCCGCGATGCCATGGAAAAGATGCTGGAGAAGACCATCTCCGGCCATCGGCGCGAATATTACTACTGTCCCGATTATGGGTACTACACCTACATCATCCGCCCCGAAACGGTGCGCGACTACTCCCGCGAGGCATTCGACGGCTCCCGATTTCTCTTCTCCCTGGCCGGTGATTACCTGGCCACGCCGGAGCCGACCCGGCAACGCTACAAGGCGTTTCTACATGCCTGCGAGCAGGCGGTATGCCCCTTGATCACCGTCAGCCGCGTGCCCGAAACCGATGAAACGCGGTTGATGTTCAACAGCGACTTCGCCGTGCCGCAGTTGCCGGTGTTTCGCAAGCTGATCGAAGATCACGGGCGGGTGTTGATGCGGGCCTATTGGGAACCCTACCTGGGTTCCTCCGCCACGCCGTCTTCCATCTGTTCCCTCTACCTCGCGGGATCCCTCGGCGCGGAAGAAGAGAGCGCCCTGACCCGCGATCTGGCCGCCTTCCTGGCCCTGGCCGTCAATCCCATAAGCCAGTGCTACCTGGACGGCCGCTTGACCTTCGAGGAGATGCTTTTCGCCATCAACGCCGTGGATTTCACCCACATGTTCATCTACAAGGAGCGGGACAACGCCACGGATCGGGAAATCCTGGCCGGCCTGGACACCAAGGACCACATGGAAGCCTTCGCGGCACGTATTCACGGGGCCAACAAGTCGACCTACACCCGCAAGGTGATTCTGGAGGCGGTCACCAGCCATCCCGATCTGGTCAAAACACTCCACGATCTGTTCGCGCGGCGCCATCGCCCCGGCCATCCAGGCCCCATCGACGCCGCGGCGCTCGAAACACAAGCCGCCGCCTTCGAACGGGCGCTGGCCGCCCGCTTCATGGACAACGGGGTGTTCGGCGACATCTTCCGCTTCATGGTCAAGCTGGTCGCCTGCACCTTGAAGACCAACTTCTACAAGCCCGGCAAACGTTCCTTCGCCTTCCGCTGCGACAACCGCATCCTGGATCCGCTGGTGTTCGATCAATTCGTGTTCGGGATTTTCTTCGTCAACGGCCACTATGCCCGCGGCACGCACATGCGGGCCGGCGACATCGCCCGCGGCGGGCTACGCCTGATCCGGGTGTCCGATGCCACCCACCCCGCGGAAATCGACAACGCCGTGCTGCTCAACTACGCCCTGGGCCCCAAGGCCCAACGGCTCAAGCACAAGGACATCTGCGAAAGCGGCGCCAAGGGGGTGGTGGTGCCCCACGCCGACTACAGCACCCTCGGCCGCCAAGCCCTGCTGGACTACACAGAGGGCATTCTGGACCTGGTGTTGGGCGATGCGGCCATCGTGGACCACCATGGTCGTCCCGAAATGATTTTCTTCGGCCCCGACGAAGGCACAGCCGGCCTCATGGACGCGGTGGCCCGCCGCGCCCGTGACCGCGGCTACCGCCACTGGCGCACACTGACCACCGGCAAAAGCATCGGCATTCCCCATGACACCTACGGGATGCTGAACAACGGCGACCTGTTCGGGCTCTTCGACCGACAGGAACAAGGCACGGAGCTGCAGATCAACGGCAAGACGGTGGCGGTCACCACCGACATGGCGGGCCTTTTCACCCACATCGGCGGCCGCATCGAGACCAGCGGCATGACCACCACCGGGGTCATGGCCGCCTTCCGGAGCCTGGTCGAGCATCACGGCGCCCGGCAAGAAGCGCTGAACCTGATGATGACCGGCGGGCCGGACGGCGACCTGGGCGCCAACGAAATCCAATGCTACAAAGGCAAGATCTGCCTGGTCATCGACGGGGGCGGCGTTTTGTTCGACCCCGACGGCCTGGACCAAGAGGCGCTGACCCGCATCGCCTTCATGCGGCACAGCGCGCCGCGGGCCAACACGCTCCACTATCCGGCGGACAAGCTGGGTCCGCGAGGATTTCTGGTGCCCGCCGCGGCCCGTGATGTGACCCTGCCCGACGGCACGGTGGTGGAAAACGGCGCCCTTTTCCATCGCACCTTCCTATCCACGCCCGAAAACCGACGGTTCATCCGCCAAGCGGACATTCGAGCCTTCATCCCCTGCGGCGGGTTCAAGGACACCATCAACCGCGGCAATGTCAAACCGTTTCTCTCCGTCTTTCAGGAGCTGCAATTCATCGTGGAAGGTGCCAATGTCTTCTTCGACGATGCCGCCCGAAGATATATCGCCGCCGCCACCGGTATCAAGCAGATCAAGGACACCACGGCCAACAAGGGCGGGGTGTACTCAAGCGCCATCGCCGAAGTGCTCACCGCCTTTCTGTTGGGGGACGACTACGAGGCCGCCTTGATCGACGACACCGACACCCGCTGGGCCCTGATCCGGGATGTCATGACACGGGTGGCGCACAACGCCCGGCTGGAAACCGGGATGCTGTTGCGCATCCATGCCGCCGATCCGACGGTGCCCCTGTTCACCCTTTCTGAAACCACCAGCGAACAGATTTTCGATCTGCAGCACACCTTCGAGCAGCACCTGGAGACCATTTTACAGGACATGCATACTGTTCGGCAGGTAATGGAAAAGTATATCCCCGCCGCTCTGGTCACGCGGCTTGGAATAGCCACCATCCTCGAAAAGCTGGACACAAACGATTTGCGGCCTTACCGGGATGCCATCATCACCAAGAAACTGGCATCCATGGCCTTCTATCGCTTCGGCGATCAATGGCCCGCCTTTCTCGAACGGCTGACCGCCGATTTTTCCGCCGGCCTGCAATCCATCGTGGCGGCGGAGTAAAAATCGATCAAGGCGGTGTCTTATGCACCTGCAAGGCAGGAGCGATCACCGCATTGCGACCGCTCCCGGCCTTTGCCAGACCGGTGGCTTGTATCGCCTTCTGATGGCGCTTTTCAGCGCAGCTCGGGAAAATTCTCCGGCGTGTTCAGGCGCCAGTCATAATCGATGAAGCGAATGTCAACGGCATCCTTCAACTGCGCCCTTGTCGCGGGGTCGGCATACTGCCGGATAAACGCCTCGAAGGATCCCGCCGCCTCGGCAAAGTCGTCGGCATACCATTCAAATAGCTGCGTCACATGGAGCACGGTGCCTTCCTGCCGCAAATGTCGCGGGGTGTTGAAGGCCATGCGGGTGTTTTCCGTCATCATGTCATCCACATTGCCGGGCAGGTAAATCTGCCGGCGCAGCGGCGGACAACCCACGGATGCGCAATTGACCGCAAAATGCACCCGTGCGTCCTTCCAGCCCCTCTGCTCGAAATCTTCGCCGAGCAGGATCTGCTTTTCAATTTGGTCCAGGCTTACCAATTCTCCGCCCACATCGAAAAGTTTCTGCCGGAACACACGGTAGGGATTGAAAAGGCTGCCGTAGTCCTTCACGCCGCTGACCGGACGATCTCCCTTCGGATTATCCAGGATGTGGGCCACCATGAAAAAATTGTAGGCGTTGGTCCAAAAGGCGATGGCCTGTTCGCGGGTTGTCAGGGCGGACCGGTCAAAACGGGCCAATCGCCGACGCTGCTCCCGCAGCCACGTGCCCGCCTGCGCATCCGCCATGGCGCCCCGGTAGTCAAAGGCGGACACCAAACCGCCTTGCGCTGTCGTCTTTTCAATGAGATATCCGCCCAGCAGATCGGAAAACGGGGCGAAAGTCGGCTGCACCAAGGGATCGCCGGCAGCGGTACCCGAAAATCCCCAAATCGTCAGCAGCAGGATGACCGCTGCCAAAGGTGGTTTTCTGATCCATCCATTCATTATGTTGCTCTGGCCACCGTACAGTACGATTTGAGCATCCGGCATCAGGCACATCCTTTGATTAGATTTCAGGTGCGGCCGGCAAGTCCAGGTCCGTGTCGTTGATGTGGTTGAAATAGTTGGACAGAACCTTCTGCGCGATGATGACGCTGATCTCCGCGGCGTGCACATCCGAATATCCCGCCTTTTTGAAGGTGTCCAAATCGCTGTCACTGACAAACCCGCTGGTTTTGATCACCGTCAGGGTAAAGTCGATGAGCACCGCGTGCTTGGGATCCGTGGGTTTTCCCTTGCGGATGTTCAAAATCTCTTCCTTGGATACACCATTGGATTTAAGGCTGCCGGTGTGCGCGGCCAGGCAGTAGGTACACTTGTTATACTGGCTGACGGTGATGCGCACGATGTCCTGTTCGACGGGTGAAAAACTGCCGCCGGCAATCAGTTGGTCCAACTGCAAGTAGGCATTCAACGTCACGGAACTGTTGGCCATCCCTTTGAAGATATTGGGGACCTTGCCGAATTTGGGCTCGATGGCCTCAAACGTCTTTGCCGTTTTTTCATCTGCTGTTTCTTTGGTGATCACAGGTAATCTGGCCATGATGATCTCCTTTCTATGGATAGGTGATGGTGTTGTGTCCATTGGGTCGCCCGGCGGCCCTTTTCCTTACATTGCAAGGTTGATGGCCTGCATCGGCGGCGACCGTCACAATTTACGCAGATACTTCTTCATGCGTTCCTTGGCTTCGGGGGAAAGCCCTGCGGCGTCCGTGTCTTCAGGATTCTCCGTTATGTCCCCGGCATCGACGGTCAGCCGTTCTCTCCGGTAATCATCGATCACCTTGTGTTTCAAAATGGACATCTTTTTGTCCAGATGCAACATTGTGCTCGCGGGGATGAATAGACGGGCCGATAGTGGATGCTTCCCTTCCCCGTTTGCGCTCAGCGCCGCCAGGCCATCAACCGGGAGAAGAGCGAACGGGCAAAGGGGGTCAGCCGCGTGCGGTTGTAGGCATCGGCCACCTGCCGGAGCGCTTCGGCCTGGGTGGGATAGGGGTGGATGGTAGCGGCGATCTGTTTCAAGCCCAGCCCATGGGTCATGGCCAGGGTGACTTCCGCGATCAGGTCGCCGGCATTGGCGGCCACGATGGTGGCGCCGACAATTTTGTCACTGCCTTTGCGCACGTGCACCCGCACCAGGCCGTCGGTACTGCCCTCGAGAATCGAGCGGTCCACCTCGCCCAGTTCCCGGGTAAAGGTGTCGACTTCGATCCCCTGCTCCCGGGCCTTTTTTTCGTACAACCCTACATGGGCGATCTCCGGCTCGGTATAGGTGCACCATGGGATCGTTAGTGCGCTCGCCTTGGCACGACCGAAAAACAGGGCGTTCCGGATGACGATGCGCGCCATGAAATCGGCGGCGTGGGTGAACTGATAGGGTGAGCAGATATCCCCCGCCGCGTAAATATTCGGCCGGCTGGTCTGCAGGTAATCATTCACCTGTACGCCCTTCTTGTCGTAAGCCACGCCGGCCGCCGCCAGATCCAAACCCTCCACATTGGGCGCGCGCCCCACCGCCACCAGCAGTTGATCGACCACCTCATCATACGTTCGGCCGTGGGATTCCACAGAAAGCCGCACCTGGTCGTCCCCGGCTTTTGAAAGCTTCAACGCCTTGCCGCAACACAGCAGTCGGACACCGTCTTTGTGAATGGATGCCAAGACATGCGCGGCGGCATCGCTGTCCTCCCGGGGCAGGATGCCATGGGCGGTTTCCACCAGCAGGACTTCGGACCCGAAGCGGGCAAACGCCTGGGCCATCTCGCATCCGATGGGACCGGCGCCGATGACCGCCAGCCGCCGGGGCCGCTCGGTCAGCGAAAAAAGGGTTTCATTGGTCAGGTAGGGCACCTGGTCCAGGCCCTCGATGGGCGGCGCCGCGGCGCGGGCGCCGGTGGCGATGACCGCCTTTTTAAAGCGCAGCCGATCATCGCCCACCGCCACGGTGGTGTCGTCGAGGAAACGGCCAGGGCCCAGAAACACATCCACACCCAATGCACTGAACCGTTGCACCGAATCGTTGGGGGCGATGGATGCCCGCAACCGGCGCATGCGTTCCATGACACGGCCGAAATCGACACGCACCCCTTCAGGCACCTGCACACCGAAGCCGTCGGCATCCCGCACGGCTGCAGCGGCACGGGCGGCACGGATCAGGGCCTTGGAAGGCACACAGCCCACATTGAGGCAGTCACCACCCAACATATGCCGCTCGACCAGCGCCACCTTGGCGCCCAGGCCGGCCGCGCCGGCCGCGCTCACCAACCCGGCCGTACCGGCGCCGATTACCACCAGGTTGTAGCGCGACGCGGGTTCCGGATTTTTCCAATCCGCGGGATGCACCTGCGCAGCCAAGGCGTGGTTGTGTTGGTCCCACGGTGCGATGATTTGACCCTCCTGGCTGTGTTCAGACATCGGCATACTCCTTGTAACCGTCGGTTTCCGCCTTTCGTTCACGGATCGCTTGTCACCCTCATGCGACTCACTGGTATTTCAGTCGCCAAAGGGGAGGGAAACTTACATGTCGGATAAGAAGCGCCTGTAAAGGGCACAACGCCTTCAAACACGCTTCATTTTCGATGTGATGTCAAACACCGAGTGCCTTATTGGTTCGTGGCGCACAACGCCTTCAAACACGCTTCATTTTCGATGTGATGGCGCGGCACAGCGCGTAATAGCGTCCCGTATCCTTTTCCCGGGGACGGGGCAGGTCAATGGCGATCTCTTCCTTGACACGGCCCGGCGCATTTTCGAAAAGCAGCACCCGGTCGGCCAGCAGCACGGCCTCACCCACGTCATGGGTCACAAAGACAATGGAGTGGGTCAGTTTCGCCCACAGATGGAGCAACAGATCTTGCATCTCCTCGCGGGTTTGGGCATCCAGCGCAGCAAAAGGCTCATCCATGAGCAGCACTTCGGGTTGCAGTATCAGCACTCTTGCCAGGGCCACCCGCTGCTTCATGCCGCCGGATATTTCCGAAGGCAGGTAGCCACCGAAATCGGTCAAACCGACCAGCGCCAGAAAACGATCGACCTCCCGCTCCTTGTCCCGGCGGCTCATTGAATGGGTTTTGAGACCGAAGGCGATGTTTTCCCTGACCGTCAACCAGGGAAACAGGGCATCCTCCTGGAAGACCACACAGCGATCCGGCGCGGGTCGGTCGACCGGACGGCCCCGGAGCCGCACCCTTCCTCTATCCGGGAATGTGAAACCGGCAAGTATATTCAACAGCGTCGATTTACCGCACCCGCTGCGACCCACGATGCAAACCATTTCTCCCTTGCGAACGGTAAACTCGACCTTGTTCAGCACCAGGATCTCTCCTGCGCCATTGGTGGCGAACCCTTTACTCAGGCCCTCCACCTCGAGGATGGCCCGGGCGTCGGCAGGACGCTGCCGAGAGGAAACGATCTTCAGTTTTGGTTTCACGGTAGCCTCCGCGCGCTTTTGAATGCGAGCCGCAACGCCTGGTGAAGCCCCACGTCGCATAAACGGCCGATAACGGCGATGAAAATAATACCCACCACGATGACATCAATGCGACCGAGCATGCGGGCATCCATGATCATGGCGCCCAGCCCGTTGGGCACACCGGTCAACTCCCCGAGCACCAGGTAGGCCCAGGAGATGCCCAGGCCGAGACGCAGCCCGGTGATGATGTTGGGCATGGCCGCCGGCAATAAAATGGCGAAGGTGCCGCGCAGGCGCCGCACCCCCATCATGGCGCCCGCCCGCAGCAGGGTCGGGTTCACCTGGCGTGCGCCGGCTTCGGCATTGAGGTAGATCGGGAAAAACGCGGCCAGGGCCACCAGGAACACGGTGGTCTTGAGCCCGATGCCGAACCAGACCAGGGCCAGGGGCAGCCAACTGATGCCCGGCACGGCCCGCAGGGCGTTAATGGTGGTGCCCAGCAAGCGGTTGACCAGGGCCAGGCGGCCGGAGAGGATTCCCAGCGGAAGGCCCACCAGCACGGCCAATCCGAAGCCCAGCATCACACGGGCGATGCTGGCGCTGAAATCATCCACAAAGCGCCCGGCAAAGCCGGCTTGTCCGCCGTGACCGAAGACATAGGATGCGGCAGTGGCCAAGACATCCTTGGGATGCGGCAGCAGGTACGGCGCCACCATGCCGGTTTCGGAGGCCGCCAACCATAGGACCAGGAGCAGGACCGGCAACCCTCCGCCAAGGGCACGATGCGCCCAAGCGTCTGAATCATGAGACCTTTTCATTGCAGGTGCGCCCTCGCCCGACGCACAAAAGAAAGATCGAACAACTTATCATAATCCGGCTGCCGGTCGATGAGACCCAGGGCCTGCATGCGATTGCCCAACGCTTCGGCCTGCGCCAGATAGCGTTCATCCATATCCCAGGCCAGCTCCATGTTTGCAGCGGCGGCCGCCAGGACGGCGACGGGGGTTCCGAACGAGGCCGCCCGCTGCAGCCACTCGTCCGGATGGGCGTTGAGGTACCGGGTGGCCCGTGCGTGGGCCAGCACCAGAGCGGCCACCCGCTCCGGGTGCTTTTCGATGCTGTCACGGCGAACCATCATCCCCGCATTGATGGTGCCCACCGCATCGCCGTAATAGGGATAGGTCAGAATCCGGCCGTAACCTTGAGTGACGGCCAAGGCGGGGAAAGGTTCGCCGGAAAGAAAAGCATCGATGCTCCCTCGGGCCAGGGCCGTCCCCATGTCGAAGAAATCGACCCGCACCAGTCGGACATCCCTTTGCGGAGAGATACCGTTGCGGGTCAGTGTTTCGCGCAGCAGGATCTCGTGCATGGTGCCGGGCACGTAACCGATCTTCTTGCCTTTCAGGTCCGATGCCGATTGGATCGGCCCATCCTTGGCAACCACAAGGGCGGAACTCTTGTTGCACAGGGCCGCCACCACCACCACGGGTTGTCCCATAACGGCGGAATGGATGGCATGGGCCAGCGTGGTACCACACATCTCCAGGCTGCCGGCCAATAGCGCCGCCTTCTGGTCAGCCGGATTGGTGAAGGTGAACACCCGGCTGGTCATGCCGGCGGGCAGGAAACGGTCGTAGAAAAAAGGCTGGATGGTCTGGGCCGTTTTCCAGGTGCCGATGGGAACCGGTTCGGCGGCCATGGCGTACAACGGCCACAAGACTAGGATGAAGATAATAAACGCTGCGATTCGAAGCGCGCTACCAAAACCGTGCATGTGCGCCCCCCTTTCAACTTCGCCGCTACAAGCGCTTGGTCGAACACCCCGCCGGCACGCCTGCTGCGGTTGCAAAGGTTTTCGGCCCCATCACAATCACTTCGCCAAGCGCCCATCCCGTTCAGCAAGGGAAGAAAAACAGTTGGTCGGCAGCCCCGGATCCCACTCCATCTCCAATTGCAGGCGCCGGCAAGCCTCGATACCGGTGCCGCGGCCCTTGGCGGTATCGGCGGCACCATCTCTCGGGCTGGACCCCACTTCGGGGAAAAAGAGGTTGGCGCCGGCCATCAAGGATGCGGCATGGGGTTCGTGGGTGCAGTGCGCCTTGGGCACATCCCCCATGACCAGGCGGCTGACGGCCACCAGGCGGGCCATTTCCAGTTCGCTGATCATGCCGAAGCCCGCCATGGGGGAGCCCGGGAAATTGATGCGCCGCATGACGCCGCTGTAGGTGGCCCCATTGTCACGGGCCAAAAACATCAGATCCACGATCTCTTCGGCCGAATGCTCCGGCCCCACCGGCTCCACGCAATTCATCCACTGCAAGCCGACATCCTTGAAAACACGAATGGTTTTGATCCGCTTTTCCCGGTCCAAGGGGGTGTCCCGCCCCTCGCCGAGGCGCACCGCGTGGTATGCGCCAACGAATCCCGCCGCCAGCAGCGCCTCCCCTTCGCGATGGGAGATGTCCCGGGTGTTGGCCACCAGGGGCACGGCAACCGTCTTGCCCAACGTCCGGCCGACCTCGAGCAGCCGCTCGAAGGGATAGGTGCCGGTGGTCATCAGGTTCAGCGCATCGGCGCCGTGGGCTTCCGCCTGGCGGGCCCAAGCCACCACCTGGTCCAATGGAAATTCGATTTTCTCCTTGAAGATGCCGGCCTTGCGCGTCAGGCTGCAAAACCGGCAATCCAAGGGGCAGGGCTCGACATTGAGCCCGATGTGAAAATGGTTTTCCCCCTTGCCGCCGAACCGCGACCGCGACATTCGATTGGCAGTCGCCATCAGGGCATAGCAGGCCGTCGAGTGCAGTTCCACACGCATCAACGCCAGTGCCTCATCGCGCGTCAGGGGCGTCATCTCTTCAGCTTTGAGCAGAATTTCTTCCAAGCGAGGTGCGAAGTTACTTTTCATTTGTCAAAACCCTTTCTTGTCGGCCTATGGTGTTGACGACACGCTTTTCTCCGCCTTCCCGGACTTGCGATTGTATAACATCAGCAACTTTTTCACGGTGATCGGAAATAATCCCAGAACAGCAAAGGAGATCAGCACGCCGGGAGACAGGATGCCGGACACCGAATCGATCCGGGCCAACTGCCGGCCGGCATTGACATAGACCACGGTACCGGCCAGCATACCGATCTGCGACACCCAGAAAAAGGTGAACAGCCGGATGGGCGTGAGCCCCATCACCAGGTTGATGACAAAAAATGGGAAAATCGGCACCAGTCGAAGGGAGAAAAGGTAGAAGGCGCCCTCTTTTTCGATGCCGGCATTGACGGCCGCCAGTTTCCCGCCGAATTTGGCCTGTACCCAATCCCGCAGCAGAAAACGGGAAACGGCACAAGCCAGCGTGGCGCCGATGGTGCTGGCAAAGGATACCACCACGCTGCCCACGAGCAGTCCGAACATCGCGCCGCCGGCCAAGGTCATTACCGCCGCACCGGGCAAAGAGAGGGCCGTGACAACGATATAGACGCCCATGTAGGCGGCGATCACGGCGAACCAATGGGACTGGTATAGCTGGTGGAATTTCTCTTGGGACGCCTTCAGATAGTCCAGGGAGAGATATTGCCCCAACTCGAAATATCGTAATGCGAAAAGGACGGCAATGATGAGTGCGGCCAAGGCCGCCTTGCCAACCCATCTATTGTTTTTTTGCAGTGTCATGGCTTCTCAACCTTTGCTCAGCCGTTGCCACCCGTAAAAAAGTCGCGCCCCGGAGGCAGCTGTCCTGAATGGTCATCAACAGAACAGGCATGGCGGACAGTTTATGACCCATGGTCGGAGAATCCATGAATCCCTAACGGAAAATGATATGGGCTATGATTGAGCAAACCACGGTAAATACAATGACTGTGGGTTTCCATGGCCATCAGGGCCTCTTGCCCGGAGAAGCAATCCAGGGCATATTGGCACAAATAAAGATTCCCTGCTGCCCGCGACGACGCGGCATTGACCAAATCCTCCAGCTCGCGCAACTCTTGCGCACCCCAACCCTTTTCCTTGGCCCAGGCCATGTCGCCGAAGACCCTGAGGCGCTGCCCGGTTCGTTCGGCAACCTCCGCCAAGAAGCGCGCCTGACCCGTTGGCGTGTCCATCCCCTCGGAAAAAAAACAGTCTCCGGAATGCCGGCAGGCCGCGGGGTCCACACCGCTCGACCGCATGCGCTGCACAATCTGTCCCATGCGATTATCAGGTGCCACGACACAAACCGTCTCATGACTGGACAGGCCATTGCAAATATACCCCACGGCAAGATCCAGCGCCTCGAAAGCATCCATGGGAAAGTGTGCAAGGTGAGTGCCTTCCGGCGCTTGCAGGCCGTTGTAACCCAACGGCACGCCGACGGGCGGCGACACCGGCTGGTCCCGCACCTCGAGGTAGGCGACGAGATCCTCGATTTTGAAACGCCTGGCACGCCTCGCGCCGATGCGATAGCAACGCAAATCGCCCGCGTTGGTCCACCGTCGCACGGTCATTTCCGAAACGTTCAAAAAACGAGCTGCTTGATGGATGTTGAGCAATTGCTTCATGGTACGATGTTCCCTCGCAAGGTGATTTCCCGCCGAACATCAGAGCGGTGATAAAATTGTTAATCATTGTTGTACATTGCTATTCATCATTATGTCAAACAACTTGACACGGCCGCCCCGGCCACAGCAATTCCGGCGGGCAACGGTGATTGTCGATGATCGTCAGCGGTCCGGTCCAGTAAATGACATCGGCATGTGATGTTTTATAGTGCACTTGATGCCGGCACACGCGCTGCGACCAGCGATGGATCAGCGGCGACAATTGCATCGGCTGTCCTGCCACGAAAATTGAACGGATACTTGCGAGGTCTTATATGATCGGACACAGAGAACAATGGTCCAGCCGCTTGGCCTTTGTTTTGGCGGCCGCGGGTTCCGCCGTTGGCCTGGGCAACATCTGGCGGTTTTCCTATGTGACCGGGACCAACGGCGGCGCGGCTTTCGTGCTCATATACCTGGTGGCCATCGTGATGATCGGTTACCCCTTGGTCGTCACCGAGATCACCATCGGCCGCAAAACCCAACGCAACCCCGTGGGCGCGTTTCTGTCCCTGGCGCCGGGAACACCCTGGTGGCTGATAGGGGCCATGGGGGTCAGCGCCGGATTTGTCATCCTCTCTTTTTACTCCATTGTGGCCGGCTGGGCCTTGGCCTATATTTTCAAAGCAGTGGCGGGCTTTGCACCGGACATGGACTTTGCCGGCACCTTCATGGGCCACATCGGCAGCGTCTGGCCTCCGATCTTCTGGCACGCGTTGTTCATGCTGTTGACCCTGGGGATCATCGTGGCCGGGGTGATCAAGGGCATTCAGCGCTGGGTGCGGATCCTCATGCCGGCCCTGTTCGGCATCCTGCTCATCCTGGTACTCCGCTCCCTGACACTGGACGGCGCCGGGGCGGGTGTCGCCTTCTATTTATCACCGCGCTTCGACGAGGTGACCGCCCAAACCTTTCTGGCGGCCATCGGCCAAGCCTTCTTCACCCTGAGCCTGGGCATGGGCGCCATGATCACCTACGGCAGTTATCTCAGCGAAAAGCACACGATACCCGACAACGCCGGCTGGGTCGTCGGCCTGGACACCCTCATCGCCGTCATCGCCGGCTTCGCCATTTTCCCGGCGGTGTTCGCTTTGGGCTTCGACCCCGCGGCCGGTCCCGGCCTGGCCTTCATCACCCTGCCCGCCGTCTTCGCGGCCATGCCCGGCGGCAGCCTTTTCGGTGTTCTCTTCTTCTTGCTGCTGGGCGTGGCCGCCTTGACTTCCGCCATCTCCCTGCTGGAAGTGGTCGTCGCCTGGCTGGTGGATGAAAAGCAGTGGTCCAGGCCCAAGGCGTCCCTTCTCATGGGCGCGGCCATCTTTGTCATCGGGATCCCCTGCACCCTCGGCTACAGCCTTCTGAGCCATGTGCGGTTTTTCGGCATGGACATCCTGGACACCTACGATTTTTTGGCCAGCAACCTTCTCCTACCCTTGGGGGGGCTGCTGACAGCATTTTTTGCAGGTCATGTCTGGTCAGCCCGCGAATTGTGCCGGGAGGCCAACCGGCCCGCCGGCAACATAAGGATTGGCCGCTGGTTCGGCGTCATGATCAAGTATATTGCCCCGGCCGCCATTGCCCTGGTCATGGTGACGGGGCTTTTTCAGAAATTCAGTGGGCAGTAAAAGGGGCGTTCTGGTCTGCAGCGGCAGCAAGCGGTCCAGTAATATTCAGCCTGTGTCTGCGGTCGCATTGCCGGAGCAAAGGCCGGTGGTGGTATCCTGACGTATAGGTGCGCCGCGGTCGCGCGTCAGGAGGGCGAGGCATCCGCAATCCATTTTCGCAGCAACTCCCTGTCGTCCTGCACCATGTAAGTTACCCGTAATCGGTGGCGCAACCGTCCGTTTTGCGTTTCCACCGCCAGCACCTTGCCATAGATGTCTGAAAAGCAGTGCACATCTTGACAAAAGACCAATTGCAGCTTCACATCGGTCAGGGGTTCCAGGCGGACCGGAATATCGATTTCCAAGCTCGATTCCCCGAGATAACGTGTCTCTCCTGAAATGGTTTCAGAAGCCACTTTCTTGCCCTCCAGGCGCCAAAGCGCCAAGGGCAACCGAATCTCCTGGCGCGCCTCGCGGTGCTCATCAATTTCGGGCAAAGCGATATCGTAGGGCGCTCCAACGGCCGTTACCGGGTAACAGACCAACGGTTTTTTGAAACCCTTCATCATAACCGTCATGGGCGACTGGGCGGTCACCTTGCCCCGCACTTGATCGTAGGTGGCCTCGCCCACCAGCACCTGCCCGCCGACCGTATTGGATTCGATCCGTGAAGCGACATTCACCACAGAGCCGACCAGGCCGTACTTGGTTCTGGCTTCGGACCCCAAGTTCCCCACCACCACCGCGCCCGTGTTGATACCGATCCCCATTTCCAGCGTGGGCAGCCCCTCCTGCACCATCTGACGATTCAAATGGGCAAGTGCCCGCTGCATGTCCAGCGCACATGCCACGGCACGCAGCGAGTCGTCCGGTCTGGGTTCGGGAATACCGAATACAGTGAGAATGGCATCCCCGATAAACTCGTCGATTACACCCTCATAATCGTGAATCACCTTTGTCATCGTTTCAAGGTAGCGGTTGAGGATCCGTACCATTTCCTCCGGGTCCCGATCGTCGGAAAGGTCTGAAAAGCCTCTTAAATCGGACATCAATACGGTCACTGTCTGGCGCCGGCCACCGATGTTGCGGCCGTTTGGGGATTCCAGAATCTCGTTTACAATGCTCCGGGACAGATAGCGGCCAAAGGTGTCCCTGATAAAATTGACCAGGTTCAATCGTTGCTGGGAGACCTTGATGAGGGCATCGAGCATCTTCGAGCGCGTTTTGACGATATCCCGTATCTCAAGGGCGGCATCGGCATCCAGGGGAATGTTGTCCACTTGGGGATTGGCCACATCCAATCGCAAGTTGGCGGCCGAAACGGCCTCCAGGGGTTGAATGATTTTTTTCTCCAGAAACCGTCGCAAGGTGATCATCATGAACAGCAGGATGATGATCACCAGCAAAACAATGCGCACCGCGTACCAGAACAACTCCACGGGGCCGGCATTCTCGGAAACCATCCGATACAACACCGAACCCACCAGTAGGACCGCCTCTATGATGAGAATACGCCAGAAGACGCCGGCTACCAAGATGTAGCGAATACCGGGAATACCGGCCGAAGGCTTTCCTGGCGGGTCTGAACTTTCGTTTTCCATGCGCACTATTCCAATGAGCGTTGCGGTTAAGGTTTAATGATTGTGAGCTTGGCGCACATTGTCAACAAACGATCCAGGATAATGACCTCGCAAGAAGGCAAACCGTCTGCCGGCACACCAAAGCCGTAAAGCCGGTTTCAGATACCCGGCCCTTTTGAAGAGGGAACAATATCGCCGTGACCTTTGGTCTCGTTGAGTGGAAAAAACTTACAAGAAAAAGGCGGCACCCGTTAAGAAGCGCTCGTTGCCGGACCCTTTAGTTTTGAACGAATGGTGCTCACCAAATCCATTCGGCCCTGCTTCTCGAGCGCCGGCAGGAGTTCCAAATAAAATGGTTCCCGGTGCCGGATGTCGATCCTGAAAGGCGCGAACATTTCCGGCGTGACATCGTCCGCCGCAAATGCACTGGTTTTGTGCAATGCCTCTATGGCCACCAGACCGGTCATGGTCCTGACGCATTTTTCGCACTTGCCGCAGTTTAACCGGTCCTCGACGTTGGCCAGACACACCCTGAAATTCTGGAAGGCCGGCTCCCAGTCCGCAACGAGCCGAAGTTTGTCGATTCTCTTTAAATGGGCGTCCTTGTGGGCAATGGCCAGGTCGAAACTGGAATAGAGGGGATCGAGCAGGGGATGGGAGCCGCAAGGTGCCAGGTTTTCAAGATCATAAGAGGCGGCGATGCAAAACAGGTCGACCCGTTTGGAAAAAGCGTGCCCCACCGCCGCCAGCACCGCCCCGAAAAAACGGTTCAGCCACAGGTCCCGGTCATCGCACAAATGCCTGATATTGGTGTAAACGGGAATGGCTTCAACACCGGCCGCGGTGGTAACGCGCTCCATTGCCGCGAGTCCCCGGTCGAACACGTGGTACTTCATGCCCCGGGCCACCACCCCGCCGATGTCGAAACCGTGAATGAAAAAACAGTCTTTGATGGCGCCGGGGTGCTCGGCAGGGTAGCGCAGCATATTGGCACGAAGTGTGGCAATGGAATCGATGCCGCCGGAATAAACCATTCCGGCACGGCCCCGATTGTCTATACCTGGTTTTTCAGTTACCTTTTGAGGCTCGATGACAAGCGGCTGCATGGCGCCGTTGGACCACACCCGCATCAGGGCCATGGCCGATGTCAACCCCTCCATCAACCCGGGGCAGATGCTGCCGCTAATGGCGATTCGTTTTTCTCCCAGATGGATCGCGGGAATCAGGCAACCCACCAGAAATGCGTGGGGATTGACGGAAAGGGCGCCGGCATTGGGCGCGGTGGTTTCGATAAAGATCTCTTTTTCCGGCCGATCACTGTCCTCCCAGACAACCGTTGCGCTGGTTCGAAAGCGATGGTCCGCCTCAGTCAGGTTGAAGTTCGAGATACGCATATTACCCCTGCACTTGTAGGCCCGTTATATCAACCGGTCCTCGACTTGTTTCGGCTCAGGAAAGTGGCCGCAAAATCAATGATCATGGTCGCGATATCCAAACCGGTGGCCATTTCCAACCCCTTGAAGCCCGGCGCGTAATTCGCCTCGATGGCGAATATACCATTGGTGTCGGTTTCGATGAGATCGACCCCGGCAATGCCAAGCCCTGTTGCCCGGGCGCATTGAATGGCCGTCTCTTTGGCCGCTTCGGCAAGCACGGCGGGCCGGCTGCTGCCGGACAGGCCGAAATTGGACCGAAAATCACCTTCGGGCACGGTCATCTGCATTGCCGCGGCCACTGTGCCGCCAATGACCATTACGCGAAAGTCCCTGCGCCCATTCCCGGGGGGGATGAACCGCTGCAGAATCAGACCATCACCACCCGAATCAAGATGCGCATTGATGATCTCTTGGGCCGATATCGGATTCTCCGCCAAAAACACTTCCCGACCTTTTCGACCGGACGTCTTCTTGCAAACCATGGGGTACCCCCCGAGGGTTTCCACGGCGCGAAAAAACGCCTCATCTGAATTGACAAAAATCGAATCGGGCACGCGAACACCATTTGCGGCCAGCACCTGCAGCGTGGCAAACTTGTTCTTGGCCGTCAAAACCGATGCAAGGGCGTTGACCATTGGAATTCCCGCCACCTGCAGATGAGCCAGCACGACAATGCTCGCGTTGCTGATCTGGGAGCCCTGACGCGGCAGGATCACCCCGGGCAGCTGGCCACCGGGCAGACCGCCGATGCGTAACCTTCCTTTGTCGATGCCGGCTGTAACCTTGCGCGGATCGATCAGGGCCAATGAGAACCCCCTGGCCATGGCGGCTTCCTTGAGCCGACGGTTCGGGTGATACCCCTCGTCCTTTACAGTCAGCACGCCGATGTCCATCAACGGTCAACCCCGTCTTCCAGCATCCACTCGGGTATCCAGATGCCCAGCTTTTTGCCTGTTTTCCTGCTCTGATACACCGCAACCCGCTTGGTGCGATTGTTCAAGGCGATTTTCCTGCCGCCGATGTTGTCTTCACCGATCACCGAAAACAGTTTCCGCTCCCCGATGCGTGATGTCAAGCCGGCCAACAAAGTGGAACCGATACCCCTTTTTCGATATTCGGGCTTGACCGAAGTGTAGCCGCGTTCCAAATAGTTCGCAAGGTCGATACCTGTCTGCTCCCGAACCGTTGCGAGAAACTCCGGCCGCGGGTGCTTGAGACTCGAACAGCCGACGATCTCATCGCCGTCTTTGACATAGCCGATCAGAAAAGCCCTTTCCAGGTTGGCGCGTACAAATGTCATTGACACAGAGCCGCCCGCTGCTACAAGATCGCATATGGCATCCAGGATGCCGGGTGCAAGGCGGTCGGGAGGGGAATAAAAATAGTCAAGCGCATGTTCGCTACCCACGGTGTTCACATCGAAGCCTCCTTGTTTCCTTTCCATATTTTTGAATCATCAAGGGCGATCGGGGCTGTTCAAAGCCACCAGTTTCTGTGGTTTTTGCATGCTATGATCAGGATTATAATCATTTTTGTCAGTTTTGATCCATGGAAAACACCAATGGCACGGAAATTGAGGTGCGCCCCGCGCATCTTGCAACATGCGAAAAGGTGCATCCGGTCGAGGAGGAGCGATGACCCCATCGACTACAAAATGGCGATATCCAGTTGCGTTGATCGCCTTTTTGGTTCTGTTGGCAGCCGTTGCCCCCGGCAGCAACGAACAAGCTGAAGACCGTAAAAGCATTAGCAACCAGATAGGAATGGAATTTGTTCACATCGCGCCGGGCACTTTTCTAATGGGAAGCCCTGAAGATGAATTGAATCGCAGCGAAAGCGAAATATTACACAGGGCTGTCATTGAAAACCCTTTCTACATGCAAAACACCCCGGTCACTGTGGGGCAATGGCAGGAGGTGATGGGGCGTCCGTGGTTCTTTGCGCGCCACAAGAATCCCCGTTTACCGGTGACCCGGGTTTCCTGGCATGACACCCAGAAATTTATAACGGCGCTCGCTAAAAGGGATAATCGAAAGTATCGGCTGCCCACCGAGGCCGAATGGGAATACGCCGCCCGGGCCGGCACCCGTACCGCCTATCCCTGGGGCGACAGCATCGACTGCAACAAAGCGCTTTACGCGAACAGTCAGGTGCGCGTGAAAGATTGCGTGGCCCATGTAAAAAGCATAGGGCTCAAACCCAACAAGCCGGCACCCGTCAAAACCTATGCGCCCAACCCATGGAGCTTATACGATATGCACGGTAACGTGTGGGAATGGACGGCGGACTGTTTCCGAAGCTATCTTGAACCCGAACAACCGGCCCCTTCCGACTGCACCCGACGCGTGCGCAGGGGAGGCAGTTGGTTCGGTCATGGCTACCAGGTAAGATCCGCCAATCGCGCCCATGCGCACCCGGCTGCGAAAATGCGAACCACTGGTTTCCGCCTCGTAATGGATCTCCCCTGATGCAACAGCCTATGCCGGAGATATGCTGATGCGCGAGTCCGTGCTCCACTGGTTGAAACTATATGAAGATGAGGTGGCCGTCTTCTTGTGGACCGCCGCCCTCTTGTTTTTCGTGCGCAGCTCCGGCATGATTTTGAACAATTACGCCGAAACCGTATTCCTCAAGCGTTACGGTATCGAATACATGCCCGTCGTCAATATGATCAACACGGTTGTGACCTTTTTTATCACCGGGATCATGGCGGCGTTCATGTCCAGGATGTCCGGCGCGAAGATTCTTTTTTACCTGTTTGTCGTTTGCGGCCTTGTCGTGGCCGCGATCCGCATGAGCATTCCCATGGGTTTGGAAATCATCTATCCGCTTCTGTTCATGCTCAAAAGCCAGTTCGAGTTGCTCCAGGCACTGCTTTTCTGGAACCTGGCCAACGATTTGTTCAACACCCGCCAGGCAAAACGGCTTTTCCCGCTGCTGACCGCCGGTGGCGTGATCGGGCTGATTATCAGTAGTTTTGGCACCCCTCTGCTGGCAAACCTGTTGCATTTTGACAACTTGCTCTACGTTTACCTGGCAACGACCCTTGCGGGTGCAGCTCTGGTTAAAGGGATGGGAAGACAATTTCCGTCCATCATGCTTGGTGACAGCAGGGAAAAGGGGCAACGCAAACGCAATTCTATTTCGGAAGAAATCAAACGGGTCTGGCCCTTGCTGAAGCAATCCACCCTGTTCAAAATCGTTTTGGTCTTGACCTTTATGCCCAATGTGGTGATTCCCATAATGAATTACCAATTTAATTTCGCGGTGGACATACATTTCCCCACCGAGTCGGGCATGCTCGTTTTTTTCAGCTATTTTAGGGGTTTTCTTAATATTGTCAGTCTTGTCCTGCTTCTTTTTGTGGGACGATTGTACGGTTCTTTCGGTCTACCCATTGCCCTGATGCTACACCCGCTGAATTATGCGGTCGCCTTTATGGCGTTTTTTTTGAGCTTCGGGGTTTTTTCTGCCGTTTATGCCAGAATGTCCACCAACGTACTGCGCACGACCATCAACATGCCGGCCAACTCGATCCTCATCGGCTTGTTTCCTGAATCCTACAGGGCCATGGTGCGGCCGTTTCTGAGGGGTACGGTGGTCAGGGCCGGGTTGCTGTTGGGTTCGGCCCTCATCTTGACATCCGTCAATAGCTATCATCCCAAATTTTTGTCTCTGGTGGCCCTGCCGTTTGTATTGGCCTGGTTCGCCGCTCCGATGGTGCTGAAAAAGAAGTACACATCCATTTTGACGAGTCTCGTTTCCAGTAACATGCTGGACATAAGAAGCCTGGAAGAAAAAAATCCGGGCAAGCTTTTCAAAAAAGACATTGCGGGCGAGGCGCTGGTGCAAGTTTTCTTGAACTCCACCGGGACCGATGCCATCTGGTATGCCAAACTGCTGAAAAGCCTTAATGTGGATGAAATCGATGCGTTGATTCTGAAAACCATTCCAAATCAGGACGAGGCGACACAAGTGAAGCTTGTGGAGATGCTCTCGGAAAATATCGATTACCAAACATTCAAAAACCTGCGGGCGATGCTCCCGGCAAGTCCACCAAATTTGCGGGTGTCGATCGTCAAGGCCATGAGACACATCCAGGCGGGCGAACTGAAATTACAAATGGATCTCGAAGCGTTCCGCTCCTTGATGGCGGACACGGATCCAGAAGTCAGGGGCTATGCTGCCGCCTGCCTCTACCCGTACGATCCGACCACCGCACTGAAAAAGATCAGTCAATGGCTGGCATCCGATAATGACCACTTGCTCAGAAGCGGTATCATCGCCGCCGGAGAAACAGCGCAACAGAGCAATTTCGCCCCGCAACTGGAAAGCATGATCCGCAGCGACAGGCATCCATCCCTGGCGGGTGACATCCTGCTGGCGCTGCATAAACTGGAGAGCGAACACGTCGGCACATTGGCCAAGAGCCTGCTCGATCATCCCATAGCGGATGTCCGCCATGCCGCTCTGTCCGTATTGACCATCGAAGATGCCGAGACATTCGAGACAGCGATCGACCTTCTGGGGGACGCCGACAAAAGGGTCCGCGAACAGGCAAAAACACAGATCCGGGAAGGCCGCTACATAAACGGCCAACAGCTCATCGCTTCTTTAAGCAAGCCCAATCGACATCTGCGGGAAAACATTTTCAACCTTCTGGAGACACTTCAAATCAAGAATTTGGACCTGTACCGTTTCATGGAGGGGGCGCTTGAACAATGCTACTTTTTTACGGCCAAGGCCGAAGCCCTTGGCAGATTTACAGAGAGCCAAAGCCGACAGTTGCTGGTAGATCATCTGATGGAAAAAATCGATCTCACCATGGAAAATATATTTCGCGTGCTGGCCATCCATAGCGGCGACGACCGTATGAAAACCCTGCGCAGAGGCCTTTTCTCAAAAAACAACCGGATCCGGGGAAATGCCATCGAGCTGTTGGGCGACAGCGTAGACAAACGGCTTTTCAGGATGTTCCAACCTCTGCTCGAAGGCTTTTCATTGAAGCGAACACTGGCCACCGGCAAACAATTTTTCCGGTTACCGACCTTCCACAGGGTTGAAGAGGACTTGTTTCCCTTATTATTGAACAGTCGCGATTGGATTGAGCAGGTTTTGGCCCTTTCCATTTTGCATACCCTGGCGGATGCGGGGCAGTTTGAAGCGATTTTGCGTCATACGAACACCATCACAGAGCATTGTACGTCTACCGTCACACCAGTTCAGGAGGCCGCTGACAATCTTCTGTGTGCACTGGCCAACAAGGAGACCGCAATGGAGAAAAGTGTCATGGATCGCGCATTGACCATCGCCGAAAAAATTCTATTGTTGAGGAACATTGCTATCTTCTCGGAACTAAGCGTCAGTGAACTCGGAGCGATCGCGTCTGTCACCGAGACTCGTGAATACCAGGAAAATGAAACCGTGATCAAGGAAGGGGAATCGGGCGAAGAGGTCTTTCTAATCATTTCCGGCGCGGTTTCGGTCACTAAGCACGGAGATGGGGGGAAGGAAATACAACTCGACACCATGAGTGAAGGGGACTGTTTCGGCGAAATGGCGCTTTTTGAGAAAATGACACGTTCGGCCACCATCGGAACCAGTGAACCGTCGCGCTTCCTCATTCTGCACAAACAAGCTTTCAACGAACTGGTTCGGGAATATCCGCGGATCGCGCTTGGAATTTGCACGGCTTTGAGCCATCGGCTGCGAAACCTGCAATCACGACTGGCGAAGACTGTTTGATCCTTTGGGTTGGACCCTTAAAGGAGGAAACGCCCTGATGAAAATTGCCTTTCTCATGGACCGCCTCGAATCCATCGACCCGGCATACGAAACCACGGCCGCCTTGATGTACGAAACCAACCAACGCGGCCACAGCGTCTTTTTTCTGGAACCCCATGATATTTATATACGTAAACAGCAGATCGTTGCCCGCATGAAAGACATTACGGTCCCGCCGGGTATGCCGCTTGATGACTATTGGCAGGCGATCATTGGCCAGGAAAGAGAAGAAGCGCTTGTTTTTGAATCCCTGGTCGATCTCGATGTCCTGTTCTTGCGCAAAGACCCGCCGCTCAACTACGGTTCAATAGAAATGCTGGCGCCCATTTCCGATAAAGTGTTCATGGTCAATGCCCCTATCGGCATGGTGTTCGGCAACAGCAAGCTCTACACGCTCAATTTTCCCGACCTTACACCGGAAACCCATATCTCAAGGGACCCGGTAAGACTTCGCAGAATTATCGACAACTTCGGCGGCGACATGGTGATCAAGCCGCTGGGGCGGTTCGGCGGCGAAGGGATTATCAAGGTATCCACCAGGGACCCGGAAAATCTGAACTCGCTGATCAACTTTTATGTGGGCTCCCATAGACCCTATGCCGAACGAGAACAAATCATGGTTCAGGAATACCTCAAAGCGGTCAAGGAACAAGGGGATGTCCGCATTTTACTTCTCAACGGAGAGATTGTGGGCGCCATGAAAAGAATGCCTCCCGAGGGAAGTTTCAGGACCAATATCAAAGTGGGCGGCAGTGCTTATGCCCATGATGTTTCACCTAAGGAAAGGGCGTTATGTGAACGCATCAAACCAAAACTTGTAAAGGATGGGCTTTACTTTGTCGGTATCGATGTGATTGATGAAATGCTCATCGAGATCAATTGTGTCAGCCCTGGCGGTATCCCCAGGATCAACAGGCTCAACAACTGTCGCATTGAGCAACAGGTGATCGACTTTGTCGAAGAGCAATCTGCGCGACGCCAAGAGTGATTGCAACAAAGCAGAACATGCCATACAAAAGCGCTTTAAGAATGGTTTCGGGCTGCATCCAGGCAGCCGGCCAATGAAATGAAGGATGATGATCTTGCTTGCAAAACGCCGCAAAGAGACTTTCAACCATCTCATTTTCGTATACATGCTTTTCCTTATCCTTGGCTGCGGTCCCGGCAACAGCGACGAAAACATGCTGCGTATCGGCCTGATGGAAGAACCCCGGACCACCAATATATGGCTTGCCAGCGATACCAATTCGAGAAAAGTTTTATCCCTGATCTACCAGCCACTATACACTTACGATCCGGACACGCTGGAGTTGGTGCCATGGCTGGCGGCCGCGATGCCCCAATTTGACCCTGAAACGATATCCTACACAGTTGCGCTACGCCATGCGAAATGGTCCGATGGCACTCCTGTCACGGCCGACGACGTCGTTTTCACCGTAGACTTGATCCGACGATTCAAGGTGCCGAGGTATTTTTCCCAATGGCAGTTTGTTGAAAAAACGGTTGCCGTGGATGACACAACCGTCCGGTTTTTCCTCAGCGAGCCGCGCGCCATCTTCTTGACCAAAACCCTGGTCAATTACATTGTCCCCAAAAGCCAATGGGCGCCTATCGCGCAACAAGCCGAAAACACGAAAAAACCACTTGTGGCACTTTTAAATGCAAAAATTTCAAGCCCCATGGGCAGCGGGCCTTACGTGATCGAGCAGTGGCGTCAAGGTGCCTTCCTGCATTTAATAAACAATCCCCATTTTTTCGGTAAAAATCTCGTCATCAGCAACCGCCGACTCGGTCCGTATGCCGATAGCATCCTCTTCAAAATTTACAGCACTGCCGATGTAGCCATTTTGGCCCTAAAAAGGAATGCCGTCGATTATTTTTGGTGGCCCATACAACCCGGCTACATCGATGGGCTGAGAGGAAATGAAAACACGAAAGTATATTTGAGTGACAGAAGCGCTCTCTATTACATGGGTTTCAATGTCAGGCATGCGCCCTTCTCCGATCCGGCGATCCGGCGGGCCGTGTCGTTTCTTATTGACAAGGAATTCATTATCGAGCGCGTGCTCCAGGGATTTGCCGCGCCCATGGATTCCATTGTTCCATCGGAAAACACCTTCTGGCATGCCGATGGTTTGCCTCGTTACGGCCGCGGCATGACCAGAAGCGATCGCATCAAGGCAGCCTACCGTTTGCTCTCCGAAGGCGGCTACACTTGGGATCGGCCACCGGTAAACGACGCCGGCAGCGTCGTTTCGCCTTCACGCATCATCCTGCCCGATGGGCAGCCGATGGCGGATTTCGCCATACTGACACCGCCGGCCGATTATGACCCCGCACGCGCCACTTGCGGTGTCATCATACAGGAATGGCTCAAGGACCTCGGACTCCCGGCTTCGGCCAGACCCATGTCCTTCGGCGCGCTGCTGCAGCGCATCAAGGACCGGCATGATTTTGAGACTTTTATCCTGGGCTACGGCCAGCTCTCCCTCGACCCGGACTACCTGCGCAATTTCTTTCACTCGGCCAATGATCGTCCAGGCGGCTGGAACATGAGCGGCTATCGCAATCCGGTTTTTGACCGACTCGCGGACGAATCGGGCAAAGCCATGGACCCAAGCCGACGTCGGTATCTTGTGAACGATATGCAACGGATCATTATGGCGGACGTGCCCTACATACCCCTGTACAACCCAGTGGCCATCGAAGCCGTCAATACGAACCGATTCGCCCACTGGGAGCAGATGATCGATGGCATCGGCAACATCTGGTCCATCTGCAGGGTCAGACCGCAAACGCGGCAAGCGGCAAGGGACATCGACAATTGATGCCGGAAACGACATTATGAATCTAAAACGAATGATATTCAAACGCAGTATCGAGATCCTGGTAGTGTTCTTCATCATCTTGACAGGATTGTTTGTATTGTTTCACCTCGCACCGGGAGATCCTGTTTCGATGATGGTGGATCTGACCATGACACCGGAGGACGTGGATCGACTGGTCCAACAACTAGGCTTGGATCGACCGCTTTGGACCCAGTATCTGCTCTATTTGAAAAATTTTTTCAGGGGCAATTTCGGCACCTCCTTTCACTATGGACGGCCTGTGATCGAAATCATCAGTGAACGCTTGCCGGCCACTATCCTACTATTCACAACCGCCACCATACTCGCGGCCATGGCGGGCGTCTGGTGCGGCAAACTCATTGCCTGGCACAAAGGCGGGCCTTTGGATGCAACGGTGACCATATTTTCCCTGCTTTGCAGCACCCTCTTTCTTCCATGGATCGCCTTGTTGTCCATTTGGTTCTTTGCGTTCCGGGTGGGCTGGTTCCCTTTAAGTGGCATGATAACACCCGAAATCTGGGTGCTCCCCAACTTGGGGTTTTGGGCAAAAGCAACGGATATCCTCCATCATCTATTGCTTCCTCTATTGACACTTTGCATAGTCAATACGGGTGCCTACCTATTGATCATGCGCAGCAGCATGCTCGAAACAATCAAGGAAGACTATATCATTACCGCAAGGGCCAAGGGACTCACCGAAAAGCAGGTTCGAAACCACCATGCAGCGCCGAACGCCGCACTACCGGTGATCACATCGGTGGGTCTGAGCCTTGCTTTTTCCGTGAATGGCGGGGCATTGACGGAAACAGTGTTTTCATGGCCGGGCATCGGCAGGGAACTTATTTTCGCCGTGAGCAACAGCGATTACCCCCTGGCCATGGCATCCTTTATGTTCATTGCCCTGGTCGTGCTTGTGGCCAACCTGATTGTGGACATTCTTTATGCGTATCTTGATCCCCGAATCAGGTATTAGTGGCAGTATCTTTGGTTGTGCACAAAAAGATCTTCAACGCTCAAACTGAATCTTCGGGGCACATATGCAGAGCAAAACCGAAACCGGCAAGCATGAAAGGCATTCCTACAGAGCCAAACTGCTTATCGATGCATGGCGCTTGTTTCACGATAATCTGATCGGCCGAATCGGGGTTTGCCTGCTGATTGTGTTCGGCCTCATGGCATTATTGAGCTATATCCCACCCCATGTGGATCCCATGTATCATCCCATGACCGGCGTGGATCCTGAAATATCTTATGCATCACCACCGAGCACACGTCATTGGCTGGGAACGGACAACATTGGACGGGATATTTTGAGCCAACTGTTGACCGGCGCCAGAGTCGCTTTTTTGGTGGGCATCTCATCGGCATTCATCAGCATCGTGATCGGAACCCTTATCGGCATTGTTGCGGCCTATTGGGGCAAGATGCTCGATGGCTTGCTCATGCGTTTTGCCGACATGGTCATGGTTATGCCTTCCTTGCTGGTTATTCTACTGTTGTCAGTACTCTTCGGTCAGTTGAGCATTTGGACGATTGTAATCTTGATCGCGCTTTTCCGTTGGCCTGCCGTGGCGCGCGTGATCCGTTCCCAGACCCTTTCTTTGAAGCAACGCCCATTTATTGACATGGCAAGGGTTGCCGGCGCTTCTCATCTGCGCATTATCTTTCGCCACATACTTCCCAACGTGCTTCCCATGGCCCTGTTATACATGACCTTTCGCATCACCTCCGCCATTATCGTTGAAGCAGCACTTTCCTTTCTCGGCTTCGGCGACCCCAACACGGTCAGCTGGGGGATGATGCTGCAATGGGTCTGGAAAACCGGTCATATGTTTCAAGCGCCATACTGGCTGCTGCCACCGGGGTTGTGTATTTCCTTTATGACGCTTTCCTTTTATATGATGGGTCGTGCAATGGAAGAAGTCCTCGACCCGAGGTTGAGAAGGGTTCGGAATGCCAAACATGCCGCTGCTTGACGTACAGAATCTGACAATTGTTTATCGCACCAACGCCGGACCGGTAATTGCCGCCGAGGATGTATGCTTCACCCTGGAAAGAGGCCGGGCAGTGGGTATCGTCGGCGAGTCCGGTTGCGGCAAAACCACTATCGGCATGGCGCTCATGGGCTTGCTGCCGGAAAACGGCTTTGTACAACAAGGGCGGATCATAATAGAAGACACGGATCTTCTCTCCTTGACGAAACCGGCGCTGCGCGCGCTTCGCTGGAAGAAGATGGCCATGATATTCCAAGCGGCAATGAATGCGCTTAACCCGGTCCACCGGGTGGGCGACCAAATCGCTGAAGCCATCCAAACGCATTATCCGGATTACTCAGCCGATAAAACGCGCAAAGAGGTGGCAGCGCTTTTTGATCTGGTGGACATTCCACGTAACCGGATCGATGATTACCCTCACCAATATTCCGGTGGCATGAAGCAGCGCGCCGTAATCGCCATGGCGCTTTCGTGCAAACCCGACCTAATCATCGCCGACGAGCCGACCACGGCCCTGGACGTCATCGTGCAGGACCAGATTCTGAAGAAGATAAAAGCATTTCAAGACGATATGAATATCGCCACCATTGTCATCTCACACGACATCGGCGTGGTGTCGGAAGTTTGCGACAATATCATGGTGATGTACAAAGGTCGGATGATCGAATATGGAAAGTGCGAGGAAGTATTTATGTCGCCGGCCCATCCTTATACGGTGGCCCTTTTATCTTCGCATTTGTCCCTCGACAGCACCTATGATTTCCAAGCGGATATTGAAAATATAACGGAAGCCCCAGCGGCATCCGTATTGCCGGGCGCCTGCGGATACGCTGAAAAATGCCGCCATGCCGATGTTCAATGTTTCGTCCAAACACCCGCCTGGCGCCATCTCTCTTCGACACATCGGGTCCTCTGCCTGAAGGTGGTAACAAATGATCAGTGACCAAGACCGAATACAATCACCTGCAGATATCATCTTGCGTGTGGAGAATGTCGTTAAGGCATACGAGATGCGGCATTTTTCGTTCGGCGGGTCGCACAAAACGTCTCCGGCCGTCGACAATGTAACGATCCGAATCAACAGAGGGGAAGCATTCGGCCTTGTTGGAGGGAGCGGCAGCGGTAAAACCACACTGGCCCGATTGATTCTGAAGCTCGAGCGTTTTGATGCCGGCGCTATCCACTTTGAGGATTTGAATGTGGGCAAACTGAAGGGTCCGTCATTGAAGTCTTTTCGCCGGAAAATCCAGATGATTCCACAAGACCCCTACCAAAGTCTGAATCCCTATTTTTCAATCTTCGAAACCGTTGCCGAGCCGCTTGTCATTCACCGTATTGGAGACGACAAGGCGCGCAGACGAATTGTGGAAAATGCGATGGTCTTGTCGGGCCTGACACCGGCCGCGGACTATTATGATCGCTATCCGCACCAACTGTCCGGCGGGCAACGGCAACGCGTGGCCATCGCAAGGGCCGTGGTACTGGAGCCGCAATTCATCATTGCCGATGAACCGACGTCAATGCTCGATGCGTCCATATCAATCGCCGTCTTTAAACTGCTGCACACGATCAAGCGCCGCCACAATGTGACATTTCTTTTCATCACCCATGATTTAGCGGCAGCCCGTCATTTTTGTGAACGCATTGCCGTCATGCACCGCGGCAAAATTATCGAGACCGGTGCCACGGAGAAGATCATCGGCAACCCGCAAGCGCCGTACACCAAAGCCCTGATCGCCGCCCAGCCGCGGTTCGTTTCGTTTAGAAATATTGGAAAGGAGAGTGCCAAGAAATGAGCTACCCTTTTGTTGTTTCCGTGCCGCACTGTGCCCATCGAATTCCCGAAGAAGTACGAACCCGTATGGCCCTTTCGCCGACCCAAATCATGGATGCCGTCGATCATGGCACCACCGAACTCTTTGGCGCATTGCCTGCCGCAACCGTAATGAGCGCAAAATACAGCCGTCTATTTTGCGACTTGAACCGCGATCCGGACGACACAGGCCCCAAAGGCATCGTCGCGAAAACCGATTACCACGGGCGAGAGATATTCAAACCGGGGATGTATCCCGATGCGCAAACGCTTCAGCGATGGCTTCAAATCGGTTACCGACCGTATCATGAAACCCTGGCGAAGGCCGTCCAGCGCAAGGACATCATCGGATTGTTCGACTGCCACAGTTTGAACGGTATCGGCCCGGCGGATGCACCGGATGCCGGCAAGAAACGGCAAGATGTGATCCTCAGCAACAACGGCGGCCCGATGGGAGTACAAACACCTTCCTTTGGTCAAACAAGCTGCCCGCCTGTGATCATGCAAATCGTCAAATCCGCCTTCGAGCAATTCGGCTTTTCCGTGGCGTTGAACACCCCCTACAAGGGTGGATTCATTACCCGCCATTATGGCGTGCAGCTTTTGAAGAAAGGTGGGTTCGCCATACAGATCGAAATGAATCAGGATCTTTATGTCGATCCACAAACAGGTCTCTGCAATTCGGTCCTAACAGATGCAACCGCTTCCCGGATCCGTTCCGTGTTCGCATCCATATACCGGCGGTTTGAATGAAGCACCGCAGATACGCCTGAAACTCGCCCCATATGCACGCCGAGGGATACCAACCGAAATAAGCCGCACAATCCCGGGAGCATCCGCATTGGAACAGCACCGTTAAGAGATCGGTCGATAGGATACGAACTTCGCGTTCACAGCTTACCGCAAAGCCCGCTGCAACGCAGTTGCCTGCTCGAGCAAACCCGCTTCCCACTCATAGGCCAGGGGATCGGCGGCCACCACATCGCCTTCGATGGCCTCGGCGATCATGCGGGCGCTGCGGGTCGAAAACTGGGGTTGGACGAAAATGACTTTGATATCCGCCGCCCGGGCTTCCAGAATCAATTGTTGCAACTGGGCCGGTTTGGGCGCCTTGCCCTCCACCTCGATGGGCACCTGAAGCAGACCATAAGTATGCGCAAAGTACCCCCAGGAGGGATGAAACACCATGAATCGCATGCCCTGGTGATCGGTCAGCATCTCGGCGATGCGCCGGTGCAACCGGTCCAGCCGATCGACGAAGGCTTCGTGGTTGGCCTGGAAGACGGCCGCGTGTTCCGGTAGTTCCTCTTGCAGCGCCGCCAGGGTGTGGCCCGCCATGATCTTGACCAGGGGCGGGGCCAGCCAAATGTGGGGATCGAGGGCTGCCGCGTCGTCATGGGCGTGGGCGTGCGCATGGACCTGGGCATGGGGATGGGGGTGGTCGTCGTGGTGGTGATGGGCGTGGGCGTCCATCGCCATTTTTTCGATGCCCTGGTCCATGGCCACCACCCGCATGTTGGGATTCACCGATTTGAAGCGCGGCAGCCAGGCCTGCTCGAAGGCCACGCCCACACTGAAATAGAGGCGCGCGCCCGCCAAGGCGGCCATCTGCGCCGGCTTGGGTTCATAGGTGTGGGGCCCGGCCCCCGGCGACACCATGACCTGCACCTGCACCAGATCGCCGGCGATCTGGTGCACGAAGTATTGCTGGGGCAGGATGCTGACAAACACCGTCAACGAATCGTCCGCCACAGCGTTGCCCACCGCCAGGCATAGCAGAAAAACCAAAATGAGGCTGATGCGCTTCACACCCATTTGCTTACGCTCGCTTTCACTGTATCGAACCGTTTCCGGTCCAAAAAATTGTTATTTGCTGCAGGAAGCAGAGAGGGAAGACGTTCCGCTTCATGGAGGCCTGCTGAGCGTCCACTTGACCTGCATCCGACGGCCTGAAGTGCGTGATCATCATCGCAAGAGCCGCTTTTGGCCGATGCGTCAGCTGCACCATGCAAACGTTATGGCATGATCACAGGAATTGCAATAGGGCCGCGGCCGACAATACGGTCGGGCGGACGGGGGCGGATGAGCAGCGCAGGGTGTTCAAGGTTCCGAGAGCGCGATGTGCGGATTAGGCTATTCGGCCGGTTGCGCGATGGAAGGCATCGAACCTGCGCGGCGCCGGGGGTCGTTGAACCAGGCGGTAAAATCGTCCGCCGGCAAGGGCGGGCTGATGTGGTACCCCTGGGCCAGGTCGCAGCCGACGCGGGCCAGAAAATCGTAGGCCGCCTGGCTGTCCACCCCTTCGGCCACCACCTGGATCTCCAGGTTGTGGGCAAGGTTCACCATGGCCTTTACGATACCGGCCATGCGGGTATCCTGGGGCAGGTGGCGTATGAAGGCCTGATCCAGTTTTATGCCGGTGATGGGTAAGGCGTTGAGATATTGCAGGGCGGAGTAGCCGGTGCCGAAGTCGTCCACGGAGATGGCGATACCTGCCGCGGCCAGATTGGCGAGCTTTTGGATAATGCGTTGGGCATCCACCATGAGCGCGCCCTCGGTGATCTCCAGCTCCAGGGCCGCACCGTCCACGCCGTGGCGTTCCAACAGATCCAGCACCATTTCGGTGAAGCCGGGTTGCAGGAGGTTGCGCGTGGAGACATTGACCGCCACGGTGACATGGATGCCCTGCCGCTGCCATTGCACCCATTGGACAAGCGCCTTTTCCAAGGCAGTGGCCGTGAGCAGGTCGATGAGGGTGCTGGTTTCGGCGCGGGAGATGAACTTATCCAGAGGCACCAGGCCGCGCTCCGGGTGATGCCAGCGCAGCAAACCTTCCACCCCGTGCACGGCACCACCGGCAATGGCCACCTTGGGCTGGTAGTGAAGATCGAGCTGCCCCCGGTTCAGTGCTTCATAGAGCTCCCCCAGGATGCGCAGATTCTCCCGGGCGGTGGCGGCCATCTCTTCGGTGAAGGCGACCACCGCTCGTCCCTTGTGGCCGGCTGCCAAAAAGGCCGCCTCGGCATCCTGCAAAAAGGTTTCCGGAACGGCCAACGGCCGCTGAAAGGTGGTGTGGGCGGCGCGCACATCGCCATGCAGGGAGATTTCGCCGAGCTGAAAAGGTTTGCGCGACCGCAGGCTGGCCATCTCGATAAAGGCGTCCCGCTCCAAACGATCACTGATATCGGTCACAACCGCCAGTTGATGGGGGTTGGTGCGATAGATGCCGCCACTGCCCGTCACCAGCAGCGGCGCAATCCGCTCAGCCAGTTGGGCCATCACCTGATGGATCACGGCGCGCCCGTAGACCGAGTGCAGCTCCAGGCTGTTTTCCAGGGAGAAGAGCACCAGTGTGTAAGGGCCGTCACCGCCATGTCGGCGCCGATCCTCCCGGCCCAGAAACTCCAGCAAGGCATACCGGTTGCGCCGTCCGGTGGGGGTATCGTGGCGCAGGGACCAGTTGACCTGCCGCAGGTGGGAGAAAACCAGGTCGCTGAAGAGCCCTCCCAGGAATCCGATCAGAACGAAAAAGCCCGTCCGGTAGAGCCAGTTGAGGGTCTCCTGCATCTCACCGGTTTGCACGTCGATGGGCATGTAGGGCCCCAGGGCGAAGCCGCCCAGCAGTCCCGCCGCCACGCCGCCCCAAGCGCCGTAAACGATGGCCGCCAATAGAATGGGAAGATACATGGAGTGGGAGTAGACATATTTGATCCCGCCGGTCGCATAAACCAGGGTGTAAACACCCGCCACCATCAGCAACAGCAGCGGCGCCATACAGCGTTTGACCGATCGGGTATGGCCCTCGATCCAGTTGAAAATATCGATGGTCGCCACGCGAACCCTCCATTATTATGCCATCTTACCCATAACATGGCGGTGTGCCAAGGGAAAAGGGCGGCGATGGCGCACGGGCAGACCGGAGGGTGGAGGACGCCGGGCCACAGGGTTCTGCTTATTGTTTCCAGGTCTTATTTCAATACCATATAGCCGTCTTGATCCCGGCGCACCTTGGAGATGCCGGGGAACTCGCGCTCCAATTCGTTGAGGATGGCGTCACGGCTTTTCACTTTGCGCAACAGTCGGTCGCGCTCGCTCTCCAGGTCGATGGCTTCCAGGGCACGGCGCAGGGTGATTTTCAGATCGTCGTCATCCCAGGGCTTCTGGATGAACTTGTAGACCCCGGCCGCATTGATGGCCTGCACGGCGATTTGAATCTCGGTGTGCCCGGTGAGCATGATGGTCAGGATGTGGGGATGGCGGTTCTTGACCGCCTTGAGAAAATTCAGCCCGTCCATTCCCGGCATGTTGTAATCGCTGACCACGAGACTGACCTCCCGCCCTTCCAGTAGCGTCAGCCCCTCTTCCGCGTCGTTCAAGGTGTAAAGGGTGTAGGGTTCCTTGCGCAAAGCCCGTTGAAAGGCCCTGAGCACGGCGGTTTCGTCATCCACGATCAGTATGCTGTGTTTTTGCATGGGTCGCTCCGTCAGGGGGTCTCCGACACGGGGGACAGGGGAACGCCGCAACGGGCGCAGTGCCGCCAGTCCCTGGCCAGCAGTTGATTGCATTGTGGACAGGTGCGCACCAGTTCCCGCCCGCAAAAGGGGCAGTAAGGGTGGCGCTGCTCCATGGGGGATCGACAGAAGGGGCAGGCAATCTCGGCAGCGTTCTGGGGGCCCAGCACCCGCAGCACCTCCTCGCAAGTGGTCACGCCGGCGCTGATTTTACCGATGGCGTCGTCCAGCAACGTGCGCATCCCCGTGAGCCGGGCGGCGTGCAGCAGCTCGGGTTCGGTGGCGTCCTGGTGGATCATGCGCTTGAGCTCACCGTCCACCACAAAGAGCTCGTAGACGCCGATACGTCCCCGGTAGCCGCTGTTGTGGCAGTGCCGGCAGCCGGCACCCTTGAAGGCCTGGAACTCGGAGACAGCGATCTTCAGGGACCGCAACATGCCGGGGGCGGGACGCTCCGGCTCGCGGCAGTGGGGACAGATTTTACGCACCAACCGCTGGGCGATCACCCCCACCAGGGCGTCGGCGATCACGTAGGAAGCCAGGCCCATGTCCCGCAGCCGGGTGATGGCGCCGATGCTGGAGTTGGTGTGCAAGGTGCTGAGCACCAGATGGCCGGTCATGGCGGAGTGGAACGCCACTTCGGCGGTTTCGTGGTCACGGATTTCCCCCAGCATGATCACATTGGGGTCCTGGCGCAGGATGGAACGCAACACGTTGGAGAAGGTGAGGCCGATCTTGTCCCGCACGTTCACCTGCTCGGCCATGTTCATGTAATACTCCACCGGATCCTCGATGGTGGTAAAATTTTTGGTGATCCGGGCGCCCCGGCGCAACATGGCGTAAAGGGAGGTGGTCTTGCCGCTGCCGGTGGGGCCGGTGGCCAGGATAATCCCCTGTGGCAGTTCGACGAATTGGGTCACCAGCGCCAATTGCTGTTGGTCGAAACCCAGTTCCTCCACATCCTTGCTGGCGGCGTTCTTGTCCAGGATGCGCAACACGATCTTTTCGCCGTTGATGGTGGGCAGGGTGGAAATGCGCATGTCCACCATGCGGGTGGCCGATTTTACGGTGATGCGCCCGTCCTGGGGCCGCCGCCGCTCGGCGATGTCCAGCTCGCTCATCACCTTGATGCGCGACACGATGGCCGGGTGCATGTTCAGCGGAATGTGCAGTTTGTCGGTCAGCAGGTCGTCGATGCGGTAGCGCACCATCACATACTTGGTCTTGGGCTCGATGTGCACGTCCGAAGCGCCGTGGCGCAGGGCGTCGGAGATGATGGCATTGACGATGCGGATGGCCGGCGGCTGATCCTTGGCGCGGATCAGCGCCTCGACGTCCTCGGCCTCGTCCGCCTCCTCCAGCACGATCTCGATCTGCTCGGTGGGATCGCTCAGGTCCAGCTCGGAGAGAGTGTCCTCCAGATGGTCCACCTCCCCGTACAGCTCGCCGATCTTCTCCAGGATCTCCTGCTGGCCGGCGCTCACCGGATGAATGGGCATGCCGGTGATGAAGGAGAGATCGTCGATCTTCATCAGGTCGGTGGGGTCGGCCATGGCCACGATCAGCCGCTGCCCGTCCGGCTTGAGGGGCACCAGCAGATTCTTCTCGCACATCTCCCGGGGAATCAGATGTGCCAGGGCCTCGTGGACTTCGTAATCCTTCAGGTCCACCCGTTGGGCGTCGGTGAAGCGGGTGATGATATCCAGCAGGGTCGGTTCGTCCACCACGCCCATTTCAATCAGGGTCTTGGGCAGCACCTGCCGACTGCGGGCTTGAATGGCCAGGGCCTTTTCCAGAACCGCGGGGGTGATCAACTGCTGCCGCACCAGCAGATGGCCCAACTGGCTTCGGTGGGTGCCCACGAAATGGCTCAGCCGTTTGATCTCCTTTTGCTGGGTGGCGGCCTTCTTTTTCAAGCGTTTGTTTTCGTGGATCAGGTCGTACTGCTCCAAGGCGAGGCCGACGGTCAGGCGCAAATCGTGGTCGTTCCACGGCTTGGTGATGAATTTGTAGACCGCGCCTTCATTGACCGCCCCCATCACGGCATCCACATCGGCATAGCCGGTGAGCATGATGCGGATGGTGGCCGGATATTCATCCTTGATTTGCTTGAGCAGCTCCGCGCCGGACATGCCCGGCATGCGGTGATCGCTGATCACCACCTGCACCGGTGAGTGGGTTTGCATCATGGCGAGGGCTTGGTCCGCAGATCCGGCGGTGAGCAGCCGATAGTTTTCCTGGCGGAAGACCCGTAGCATGGCCTTGAGCACGTTGGGCTCGTCATCCACGAAAAGCACGGTGTATCCCGGCTCGGCCGCGGCCGCAGGCGGCGTTTCCTGCGGCAGGTCCGACGCCGGCGCCGGCGATTTGTTCAGGAATAAAGAGGCCAGACGGGACACGCTATGCTCCTCGATGCACCGGAATGTGGACCCTGAACCGGCAACCGCCCTCGGGCCGGTTGGCCGCGTGGATCACCCCGCCATGCTGTTGCATGATGTTGTAGGCCAAGTGGAGCCCCAGACCGGCGCCCTGCCCCACATCGCGGGTGGTGAAAAAGGGATCGAAAATGCGCGGCAACTGCTCCGGCGGGATGCCGGGCCCGTCGTCCGCCACGTCCACCTCCACGCAGCTGTCGTCGGTCAGGCGCGTGCTCAGGGTGATGGTGCCCCGCCGCCCGACGGCCTGCAGGGCGTTGCGCAGCAGGTGAAAAAAGACCTGGTTCAAGGCGCGCAGGTGGCACAGCACGGCCGGTACGGGCTGGTACGCCTTGCGAACGGTCACCTCGGGACCCACCTCGCCGGCCAGAATGGACAGGGTGGTGTCCAGGCAGTGGTGGATGTCCGCGCTTTCGGCGGTTTCGATGGAGGGGTGGGCGAAATCGGTCAACTGGCGCACGATGGTCCGGACCCGCTGTGCGCCCTCAAGGGACTCGTCGATGAGGGCTTGCAGATCCGCCTTGAGGTAGTCGATATCCAGGTCTTCCCGCAGCGCGGCGATTTCCCGCACCAGGGCCGCCAAACGAACCATGTCCCCCCGCCCCGTTTCTTCCTCTGCGCCGCCGTCACAGGCCACCAGTGCCGCCAGCCGGTCGTGTCGTTCCAGCAGTTGCAGCAGATCCTCACAAATGCCGTGCAAGCTGTTCAGATTGCTGATCACAAAACCGATGGGGTTGTTGATTTCGTGGGCCACGCCCGCGGAGAGGCGGCCGATGGAGGCCAACTTCTCTTGCTGGAACATCACCAGTTGGGCCGCCTCGATCTCCTCGGTCTGGCGTTGCACTTCCATCTCAAGGCGCTGGGCCAGATGGCGGTATTTCTCTTCGGAAGATTGAAGCTGCCGTGTTTTCTCCGTCAGCCGGGCGAAGCTGTCCTCCACCACCCTCCCATGCAACCCGCTTGTCATGCGGGTGCGGTAGGTCAACTGCATCATACCTTCGACGGCCCGGGCCACAAAGGCGCCCAAGCGGATCGTTGCGTCCTGATCCGCCGGTTGGATGGCCTGCAGCACCAGATAACCGATGGTTTCCAGCTCGTGCCGCAGAGGGTGGATCACCGTTTCCGCCGCCGGCCCGCTGTGGGTGTGGAAACAGGCCTCCGTCGCGCCCAGCACGCGAAGGGCTTCGGGCATCCATTCATCAGATCGGCGCACCGTCCCGCAATAGGGCGCGCCGTCGCGCTGCAGCACCCCCGCCGTCCATCGGCCGCCCAAGGCGTCCAGCCACTCGGCGGTGCGTTGCCGGGGCAACAGGTCTTCCAAACCGTATTCCCGGTCGAAATCCTCGTTTTCAATATGCATGTTGGCCGCCATGGCCGACGCCTCCGTCACGCCGCGTTCAAAACTTGGAGAAAATGGTCCACCTCGATGCCGTGCCGCCGCCCCAATTGAAACGGCGCATCCAACGCACGGTGGGTGCGGACCAGCAGTTGGGCGAAGGTCTCCCGCACACCGTTGCCCCGCAGGGCCGATGCGAAGTGTATGGGCAGGCCCGTGGGCTGCCACCGTTGCAAGACTTCCGTTTCGCTGACAATATCGTTCAGGTCCCTTTTGTTGAATTGGATCACCAGGGGGGTTTTATCCAGGTCGAGCCCCACCCGCCGGGCGTTCCGTTCCAGGTTGTCGAAGCTTTCGAAATTGTGCATGGCCTGATCGTTGCGGGAATCGGCCACGAACACAATACCGTCGGCCCGCGAGAGCACCGCCTTGCGCGTGGCGTCATGGGCCACCTGGCCCGGTACGGTGAACAGCTTGAACTTGACGGTGAAGCCGCTCTCGGAACGGGCCACCAAGGGCAGCAGGTCGAAAAAGAGGGTGCGATCCCCCTTGGTTTCGAAGGTCATCAGCTCCCCCCGGCGTCCCTCGTCCAACAGGTCGTGCAGCCGCATCAGGTTGGTGGTCTTGCCGCTGAGCGCGGGACCATAATAGACCAGCTTGACCACCAATTTGTTCTCTTCACCGATCAGCTCCGCCATAACCCTCTGTGCTCCATGATGCCGCCGTTTCCCGTGCCGCCCCGGTCGCCGGTATTTCGCCGCCGCTTACGAAGAAGCAACAGCCGGATTGACACATCCGCCATAACGGTCGATACCGGTCCGTCCACTCAAACCTCGGCGGCGGCACCTTCTTTAATCGTCACGATCACCCCCTTGCCCTTGAAACGTCCGCTGAGGGGTATTGTTTCCAAACGGAACGGTGTGCCGCCAACACCTTGGGCGGCGATACAACCGCTTTCGACGCTGTTACAAACGCGTTCCAGCGATGCTTCGATCCCGTCGCCGAAATAGGTGCTCACCCGTTCGCCGACGTTCAAGGGCTGGTCGGCCACCGCCAAGGCGCGGGCCGCCTTGTTCACCAGGGCGATGATCATTTCCCGACTCACGCCCACGATGGGCAGGGGCAGATCGTTGAGCACGGCATGGGAAATTTGCAGCGCCTGATTTTGCACCTCCAGAAACTGGGTCCTTTCGGCCACGGTCTCTTCCAACCGTTCGTTGATTTGCTTCAACTCATCGTTTTGGGCAATCACCGTCTCGTGCAGTTGCTTGTTGGTTTCCATCAAGGCGTATTGCTCCACCGCCTGGCGGATCTCCAGTTTCAAATTGTGGTCGTTCCACGGTTTGAGAAAGAATTTGTAAACGCTGCCTTCATTGATGGCCGCGGTGATGGAGTCCACTTCGGTGTAACCGGTCAGGATGATGCGCAGCACATCAGGGTGGTTTGTTTTGACCTCCTTGAGAAACTCGGTGCCGTTCATGCCCGGCATGCGTTGGTCCGACACCACCACGTGCACCTCGTTCTCATCCATCATCGTCAACCCCTGCGAGCCGCTGCCGGCCGTCAGCAGCCGGTAGGGCTCCTTGCGCAGCAGCCGCTTGAGGGCGCTGAGGATGTTCTGTTCGTCGTCGACGCAAAGCACGGTATACTGTTTATCGCTCATCATGCCATCCTTGCTGATTCCGTGTATGGTCCGCCATGGTTGCCGATCGGCCGCCGCATGACGCCTTGCCGCAACCAGCCGCAAAAACCCACGGCCGCACCCATTTTTGCATGCCGCCGGTGGCGACCATCATGCTTGCTTGAAGAAATCGCAGGCGCGGTTCATCTCGCCCTTGACGGTTTGATACCATTGCGGATCGGACTTGAAGTAGGCCACCAGAGGCGCCTTGATGGCATCGGCCAGGCCGTCCAGCTTAAGTGCATAACCCGGCGCGCCGGCCATGATCTGCACGATGGTGTCGCTGATCTCCACGATGGCGGCCGGCACCGATTGTGCGCTCCGCTGGATGCCGCTGTGGTGCCACTTGATGGTGTTGACCAACGCTTCGGGCAACATCCAACGCTGGGCCAACACGCTGCCCACCTGGCTGTGGGAAGCGATCTCCAGGCCCTGTTCCGCCACCGCGAAGCGCACACCTTCCTTTTGAACCTTCTCCAATACCGCTGTCAGCTGCTCGGGAAAGAAGTTGACCAGCACCACCTTGCCGATGTCGTGCAGCAGACCGGCGGTGAAGACCTCCTCGGCCGGGGCCGCCCGGGTTTTGGCGGCCAGGTGCTTGCTGAGCACGGCCACATGAACGGCGTGCTGCCAAAACCGATCCACCTCGAACCCTTTGAGATCGTGCTTGAGTTTGAGGGTGTCCATCACGGATATGGTGATGACCGCATTCTGAACCGTGTTGAAGCCCAGCAGGGTGACCGCATGGCGCACCGACTGCACCTTGCTCTTGAAACCGAAGAAAGATGAGTTGACCAGACGCAACAGCTTGACCACAAGGCTCTGATCCTTTTCCAGCACGGCCACCAACTGTTCCATGGGGGACTCTTCGTCCTGCAGCATGCGGTTGACCGTCAAGGCGATGTGGGGCAAGGTCGGCAGGTTGTCGATGGACTGAATTTTGCGCAGCATTTCGGAACGATTCATCTTTTACTCCCCATTGGACGCCTTAACCTTGTCCGATTGCGGGCCGTTTGTTTTGTGCTTGCCATGGGTCAATCACCGGACGTCCCATCCGCCGCCATGGGCTCACCGGGCGCCATGGCCGCCGCCAGGCGGGGGCCGTCGTGGGCTGCCGTCGCATCAAGATCCGTCTCCTCATCGGGGGCGGCCCCCACGGGCAGGGTGATGATGAAGGTGGTCCCTTGGCCCACCCGGCTCTCCACGCGAATGTCGCCGTGGTGCTTCTGAATGATGTTGTAGACGATGTTCATACCCAGACCGGTCCCTTGCCCCACATCCTTGGTCGTAAAAAAGGGATCGAAGATGCGATTGAGATGTTCCTCGGCGATACCGCAGCCCGTATCGGCGATGCGGATCTCCACCCGGTCGTCCAGGTGGCGGGTGGCGACCCGGATTTCACCTTGCTTTTCGATGGCTTGCACGGCGTTGACCAGGATGTTGACAAACACCTGGTTGAGCTGTTGCGGATTGGCCTGAATCAGGGGCAGGTCTCCCAGCTCCTTGACCACCTCCGCCTTGTATTTCAACTCGTTGTGCACCACGCTGAGGGTCGATTCCAGCTCCCGGTTGATATCGGTGTCCTGCACCTGATCCAGACCTGGGTGGGCGAAATGTTTCAAATCGTCGACGATCTTCCGGATCCGGTCGGTGCCCTCCCGGCACTCGGCAATCAGGGCTTGGGCATCCTGGCGGATGTAATCGATATCGATCTCCTCTTCGGTGGCGGACACCCGGTCGATCAGATCGCTCAAACCCGCCACGTCGCCCGCCACCTGGACCGCCCCCTTGAGGGCCGCATAATCGGCCAGCAGACGCTCCAGGTCCTGCTGGTAGTCGCCCAACGTCTTCAGATTGCTGCTGACAAAGCCGGTGGGGTTGTTGATTTCATGGGCCACCCCGGCGGCCAACTGCCCGAGGGAGGAGAGTTTCTGCGCCTGCCGCAGCTCCCGTTCCATGATCATATGTTCCGTGATGTCATCCACCAATTCGATGGCCGCCACGATGCGCCCCGCATCATCCCGGATGGCCGAGGAGACGATGCGCAAGCTGCGCTCGCCGCGTTTGGTTTTCCTTTGCAGAACCGCTTCATGCACTTCGCCGTTGCCCAGGGTCATGGCCACCGGGCAACCGCCACAGACGTGTTCGCCGGGAGGCGTTACCAGTGACTGAAAACAGATCGGCTGTTGCATCGTTTCGATTTCGGGAAACCACTCACGCATCCGGTGGTTCAACTCCAGAATCCGCATTTCGGGGTCGATCAGGGCCACGCCGATGCCGATGTTCTCCAGGATGGTGCGGTATTTGGCTTCCGACACGCGCAGGGCCTGTTCCATCCGCTTGCGTTCGGTGATGTCCACCAGGACCCCCACCATGCCGGCGACCTTGCCGTCGATGTCCTGATAGCTCGCCTTGCTGACCAGCATCTCGCGCATAGTGCCGTCGGCAAAGGGCGCCGGCGCTTCATAGAGCTTTTTGTCGGGCGCCTGGAGCAACACCTGGTCCACCCGGTGATGGTGGTCCGCCACTGCCGGGTCGAAAAGATCGTCCAGTCGACGGCCGACGATCCGGTCGCGGCCGCGGCCCACATACTGCTCGAAGGCGGGGTTGCATCCTTGATAGACACCCGCCGCGTCCTTGTAGAACAGGGGGCTGGGAATGGCCTCCAGCAGGCTCTGTAGAAAGAGGGACTGATCCTGGTGAAAGCGGGCCAAGGCGGCCTCGCGAATCTTGGCTTTTTCCAGGGCGTTCACCGCCGCGGACAGCTCGGCGGTTCGCTCGCGCACCTTGTTCTCCAGGTTCAGGCGATGGCCGCGCGCCTCGATTTCCAATTGCCGCCGGATCAGGGCGTTGCCCACGGTGATCAGGGCCTGATTGCGATCGAAGGGCTTGATCAAGTAGCCGTAGGCCCCGATATTCAAAGCACTGCGGGCCTCGTCGGGATCGTCCATGACCGACACGAAGACGATGGCGGTGTCGCGATGGGTTTCCTTCACGAATCGGGCCAGGTCCAGCCCCGACTCTCCCGGCATGTTGATGTCGGTGAGCAATAGATCGAATGGCGTTTGCGCCAACAATTCCCGCGCCTGCCGCGCATCGGCGGCCACGGCGCAGGCATGCCCGTCCCCTTCCAGGATCTTTGCCAGCAGGCGACGGATCGGTGTTTCGTCATCCACAATCAGAATATGGTTCATGACGCTTCCTTCAAATGGCGGCGCGCCGTGCGCGCCTTCCTGTTGCTGCATCACACCCGTCCCGTGTGCAAGGCCCAACCCGTCGCACCGCTCCCCTCGGCGGCCTCCTCGGCGGCGCACCGTTTGGCCACCGCCGTCTGCACCGCCTGGCGCACTTCGTCCAGAAGTTGCTTGCGATCCCAGGGTTTGGGGATGAAACGGTCCACACAGCGCCGGTTGATGGCATCGGACAGCGTGGTCATATCCGCCTGTCCGGAGAGCAGCACCCGCACGGTCGCCGGATAGAGCCCTTTGATCCGATCCAGGAAATCGACCCCCAGCATCTCCGGCATGCGGTGATCGGAAATCACCACGTGGGCCGGTTCGGCGGCCATCAGGCTGAGGGCCTCGTGGGCCGAGTTGACCCCCACCACCCGAAAGCCCCCGGACTGGAGCACCCGCTGCAGCGCTTTGACGATGCTGACTTCGTCGTCCAGCACCAGGATGATCGGCTCCTCGGTGCAGCTGCCGGATAGCGGCACGTCGAAGCGTTTGCGCCCGCGCAACATGGCTTCGATTTCCTCGGGCGGCCGGGGCCGACTGTAGTGAAACCCCTGGATGGTGTCGCAGCCGCAGCGGGCCAGGAAGGCCACCTGATCCCATGTTTCGGCCCCCTCCCCCACCACCTGCAACCCCAGGGTGTGGGCCAGGGAGATGATGGCCGAAACGATGGAGGCGTTGGCCGGGCTGACCGACACGTTCTGCACGTAGCTGCGGTCGATCTTGAGGGTGTCGAAGGGCAGCCGCCGCAGGTAGGCCAACCCCGAGTACCCGGTACCGAAATCGTCCATGGCCACCTTGACCCCCAGGGTGCGCAACTTGAAGAAGATCGCCTCGGCGGCTTCGGGATCCTGCATCAGGGTGCTTTCGGTCAGCTCCAGCTCCAACAGATGGGGTGGAATGTCCTTGTGCTGCAACAAGGTGCCCAGGGTGCGCACGAAACGCTCCTGCTCGAAATACTCGGATCCGATATTGACGGCCACGGGTACCGTGGGCACGCCGTCGGACTGCCACTGGCGAATCCGGTCGCACACCGCCCGCAGCACCCACTGGTCGATCTCCGGCATCAGGCCGGCCTGCTCGGCCACCGGCAGGAAAACCCCCGGCGCCAGGAACCCCAGTTGGGGATGCTGCCAGCGGATCAGCGCCTCGACACCGCCGATGCGGCCGGTGCGCAGGTCCACCTTGGGTTGAAAATGGAGCGTGAAATCATCCTGCGCCAAGGCTTGGTACAGGGCTTCGGTGGTGATCAAGGTCTCTTGGGCGATATTTTGCTGCATAGGGCCTCTGGGTCGCGGTGGTTCGAATTCGGGGTTCTGCCTTCGCCGGGCAAAATGCAGTGTGCCGCCGGCGGCGTCCGGGTTTCCAATGACGTCATCGGCGGTGGGGGTAGATTTCGATAGCTGATAAAAGAGTGAATAATCAGTGATATTTTATCACTGTTTTTCCAGTCCTTGCAGGGCGACGTGGAGATTGGTCTTTTTACGGAGCAATCCCAATTTTTTGCGGATGCGATAGCGGTGGGTGACGATGGTGTTGACCGAAAGGTGGAGCAGCTCGGCGATCTCCTTGGTGCGGCGTCCCTGGCGGATCAGGTGGGCCACTTCCATTTCGGCCGGCGTCAGGGGAACTTGCAGACCATCCAAGTGCCGGATCAGGGGCGAGACCATGCGGGACAGGGCATCCTGCACCAAATCCATGTAGGCCTGCTGTTGACGGGTCAGCCCCAGGGCGGCGATCTTACGCAGGTAGGGCTGCACCACCTTGCGGGTGTTGGCCGAAAGATGTTGCTCCAATTCGATTTTCACCGCCTCGCTGCGCTTGAGCAGCACTTCCAGGGCGGTGTTGATGTCCTGCAGCTCCACCGCTTTGGCCTTGAGGGCCGCCTCGTTCTCGGTCAAGCGGGCGTTGGCCGCCTGCAGTTGAGCGGTGCGCTGCGCCACAAGGGATTCCAACTGCTCGCGGTAGAGGCGGTTCTCGGTGGTCAAGGCGCGCCGCTGGAGGGCCCCGGCCACCTGGATCAGCAGCTCGTTCTTGTCGAAGGGTTTGAGCAGGTAGCCGTCGGCGCCCAGGGTGAAGGCCAGTTGCGCGGTTTGCAGGCTGTCCAAACCGGTGAGCATGACGATGGCCATGTCCGGATCGTCGGCCTTGATCCGATCCAGCAGGTCAAGTCCGGAGTCGCCGGGCAAAGTGATGTCGCAAAGGATCAAATCAAACGCGGTTTGCGCCATCAAGGCTTCGGCGGCGCGGGCGTCGGCGGCGCTTTTGCAGTGATGACCGGCGGCGGCCAGCATGCGGGTGACCAGACGGCAGATGGCCGGATCGTCGTCCACCAGCAGGATGCGTGCGCCTCCGATGTGGATCGGACCGTCAGGGCGGCGGACGGCGTTCCCGGCCGGCGTTTTCATTGCAACACCTGTTGCACCTTGTGCAACAGATCGGCCACGGCGAAGGGTTTGGCGATGAACCGCACACCTTCTTGCAGCACCCCCTGGCGGGTGATCACCTCATCGGGGTAACCGGACATGAAAAGCACCCGTATCCGGGGATGATGGGCGCGCACGGCCTCGAACACCTCGGGGCCTTTCAGGTCCGGCATGATCACATCGGTGAGCAGCAGGTCGATGGGATGGGGATGGCTTGCGGCCAGGGCCAGGGCCCGGGCCGCATCTTCGGCCGTCAGCACCGTGTAGCCGCCCCGCTCGGCCAACAGGGTGCAGGCCATTTGGCGCACTTTGGGATCGTCCTCGACCACCAGGATGGTGGCCGATCCCCCGGCCGGCGCTCCCTGCTTCGCCTCGGTGGCGATCGGTTGGGCACCGTTGCCGGCAAGGGGCAGCAGTGCGGTGAAGGTGGCCCCCCTGCCGGGTTCGCTGGACACCCGAATATGCCCGCCGTGCTGTTTGATGATACCGTAGCAGGTGGCCAATCCCAGGCCGGTGCCCTTGTCCCGGCTCTTGGTGGTGAAAAAGGGCTCGAACAGCCGTTCCAGGGTTTCGCGGTCCATGCCGCTGCCGGTGTCGCCGACCCGCAAGAGCGCGTATTCGCCGGGGGGCAGCCCCGGCTTGAGCACGGAATGGCGCTCCGTCAACCGTTGCCGTCCTGTTTCGATGGTCAGACGGCCGCCGTCGGGCATGGCGTCCCGGGCGTTGACCGCCAGGTTCATCAGCACCTGCTCCAGTTGGGAGGCATCGGCCTCGACCATCACGGGGGTCTCGGACAGGTGCAAAAGCAGTGCGATGTCCTCGCCGATCACCCGCCGCAACAATTTCTCGAAACCGCGCACCAGGTCATTCAGATCCACCACATCCATCTCCAGCACTTGCTTGCGGCTGAAGGCCAGCAACTGGCGGGTCAGGTTGCGGGCACGCACCGCCGCGTCCCGGATCTCCTCCAGCGGCTCGCGGTGAGGGTGCTCCTCGGTCAGCTCATCGACCACCACTTCGGTGTACCCCAGGATAATGGACAGCAGATTGTTGAAGTCGTGGGCCACGCCGCCCACCACCCGCCCCACGGCCTCCATTTTCTGGGCCTGCTGGAGCTGAGCTTCGAGGGCTTTGCGGGCCGCCTCGCCCGCCGCGATGGTATCGCGGGCCCCGAGGTTGTGCAGGGCATAACCCAGGTCCCCGGCCATCTGGGCGAAAAGGCTGCGTTCTTCCGGGTCGTCGGCGACGGCATGGGCCGCTGTCACGGCCAGAAAGCCGTGGACGTCCCCCTGGTGCGCCAGCGGCACATACATCCGATGGGTGCAAGGCACGGCACCGGCAATGGTGCACCGGGTCCGCTCCGATTGGGGAATCAACGCCACCAGGACATCTCCCTGATCGCGGACCTGCCGAAATCGGTCCGGCCATCGTCCGGCCGCCAACTCCTGTGCCTGGAACTCGCCGGCCGCATCGAAACCCGCCTTGGCAATGAACCCGGGCCGCCCATCGACATCGATCAGCACAATCAGGGCGCCGCCGTAGCTGCGCCCCGTCACCATCAATTCGCAAGCCTGTTGGATCAGCCGTTCGGAATGGTGCTCCTGCAAAATCAGTTGCCCGACGCCGCGCAAGGTGTGCAGCACATCGTTCAGGTGCCGTATGCGGATATCAGCGGCCTTGCGCTCCCGGCGCAAATCCCATTCGCGCAGCACCCGCGCCACCGTGCGCGGCATATCGGCAAAGGCCTCGGGGGTCTTGACCATGTAGTCCAGGGCCCCGGCCTTCAAAGCGGCCACCGCCATCTGTTCTGTGCCGTAACTGGTCATGATCAACACCGGAAACGCCCCCTCTTCCGGTGGTGCGGTCAATATGTCCAGGGCCCGGCCGTCGGGCAGGTTGAGATCGACTATGGCCAGTCGGGGCGGATCGGCGGCGACCCGCCGACGGAAATCGGCCAGGGTGCCGGCGACCGCCACATCGACGTCGGGATCGGCGCCGACCAGCGCCCGCCGGATGGCCGCGGCGTGGGCCGGGTCGTCCTCGGCCAGCAGGATGTATCCGGCCCGGTCGGTTCGGCCGGGCAGGCCCATTTCGGGCGATGCCATGCTCATGAAGCGTCTCCATCCGGAAAAGCGTTCCAAGCCAACCAGTAGTAGCCGAAGGTTTTCATCAGGCTGCCGAAACTCTCGAAATCGAGGGGTTTGACCAGATAACTGCAAGCACCGTTGCTGTAGGCACTCACCAGGTCCGATTCGGCCGCCGAGGTGGTGAGCACCACCGTGGGGATCTGCCGGGCGCGCGGATCGGCTTTAATCCGATTCAACACCTCCAAGCCGTCCACCTTGGGCAAGCGCAGATCCAGCAAAATCAAGTCGGGCGGCGATCCGTCGATACAACCCGTCTGACCGTCCGCGCCGAACAGATAATCCAAGGCCGCCTGGCCGTCGGCCACATGATCGATGCGATTGGCCACCCGATGTTGGCGCAGATTGCGCCGCACGATCTCGGCATGGGCCGCATCGTCCTCCACCAACAGAATCTTAACCGCCTTGCCTCGGGTCACCGCTTCCCTCCGTGTTCAACGTAAAATAGAAGGCCGCCCCCCGGCCCTTACCCTCCGATTCGGCCCAGATACGGCCCTGGTGCACCTCCACGATCCGTTTGACCAGGGCCAGGCCGATGCCCGTTCCCTCGCTGTCGGGATCCAGCTTCTCGAACAGTCCGAACAGCTTGTCATGGTGGCGCGGGTCGATGCCGCCGCCGTTGTCCCTAACATACAACACGGTTTCATCACCGTCACGGAACGTCCCGATCTCGATGTGCGGCCGGGATTGGTCGCCCATGAACTTGACGGCGTTGTCTACCAGGTTCTGGAACAGCTCCACCAAACGGCTGCGATCCCCGTAAAGCAGAACGGGATCGGTGGTCACCGTCACCCGCACGCCGCGCTCCTTGATGCGACCGGCCGTCAGGGAAAGTGCCTCCTGGACCACCTTGCGAAGCGCCACTGATTCAAATGTATTGACCATGCGGCCCACCCGCGACAGGGCCAGCAATTCGTCCAGCAGGCGGGCCATTTTGTCGGCGGCCGACCGGATGTACGCGAGGTCGTCGGCCACCGCCGCCGCGTCGCCGGCCTGCATGTCGCTTTCCAGATAGCCCAGAAAGGTGCGGATGGTGACCAAAGGACTTTTGAGGTCATGGGACACGGTGTAGGTGAAGCGCATCAGCTCGTCGTTCTTCTGCTGCAACTGCTCCTCGACCTGCCGCTGGTCGCTGATGTCGCGAGCGCTGGAAATCGTGCCGCCGAGCCGCCCCGAGTCGTCGACCAGCATGCGCGATCGCCAGGCCAGCAACCGCTTCTCGCCATCCCGGCGCCGATGCCACCCTTCGGCGCTCACCACTTCGTCACGGTGATTGTCGGAAACTTCCTCCGGGCCGACGGCAACGGCATGCTGCAGATCCACGCGGGCACCCACGATATCTTGCCCGAAGAAGGCGAGGCCGGGTGCATTGACCCAGGTGCACACCCGGTCGCGATCAGTCTCCAGAACGATATCGGGAACGGCGGCGAGAATGGCCTCCTGGCGCAGGGAAAGTTGTCGTAAGCGTTGCGCCGTATCCAATTGCTCCTGAAGATGGCGGGTGCGCTGCCGCCGCCAGATCAGACCGGCGCCGGCCCCGCAAACCAACACCAGGGCCGTCACGAGTACGATCAACACCCACAACAATTCGCGCAAGGGGGCCTCGATCTCCGCCCGATCCATGCGCGCCACCAGAAACCAGGGGGCGTCGGGCACTTGGCCCACTGCAGCGACAACCGGCACGCCGCGATAGTCCGGCCCCTGGACAACCCCTCGGTGGCCTTCGGCGGCCAGAACCGCCGGCCGGGCCATGTCACCGCCCAAATCGATCTTCAGGGTCAAGGGAGGCGCATCCTGAAACCGCAAGGGATTCAAAAAAACGATGCCTTGCTTTTCCCGGCGCACCAGCAGGGTTTCGGCGCTCCTGCTGAAAATGGGCCACTGTTGCAGGAAGGGATAGAGATAGGTTTCCGGGTCGATGCGCAGGACCATGAGCCCCAGGGGTGTGCGTCCCTCATCGGGATCGGCCACCGGCACCGCCACCGCCATGTTCGCCGGTCCGCCGGGATAGCGCTGATGCAGGTCCAGCAAAACCGGACCCTCCGCGGCCAACAGGGTTTGGAACCGATCAAGGAGGTAGCGGCCGGGAGGTTCGGGATCGTCGGGAGCGGCAAACCGAATTCGCTCACCGTAATCCAAAAAAAAGACCCGGTCGTAATGGTAGGCGGTGCGCACCCTGTCCAGCCAAAACAGCACCTGCTGATCGGCACCTGGAACCGAGTCCAGGGCACGGCGCATGAGGGATGCGAAATCGGAATTGTGGAAGAAAATCGATCCGTCCCCCAGGCGCTCGGAACGCCAGCGGGCCAACTCGGCCGCCTTGAGTTCGGCCACCGCCGTGAGATGATTGATCGTTTCCGCGCGGTGCGCCTCGGCATGTTGGCGAAAATAGAGATAGCCGGCGACAACGATCACCATTCCCAGAACAATCACGCCGCCGATGAGCAGATGGAGGGTGTGGGCAAAGGTTGCGCTCAGGCGGACGATGCGCCAGGACGCAGGGGCCGCGCGACCCGACAATGCGATGGTCACCCCCAGGAAAGCGGAGCTGGTGGTGGCGGCCGGCGGAATGAAACCGCTGTGATAAAGCAGTGGGGCGCCGTAGAGATAGGCGAGCAGCAAAACCCCGCTGACCAGTCCCAGCAAAAGCGTCAGGCACCAGGCCGTCATTTTCAGGAGAGGACGATCCTGGCGCTTCTCCCGGGACAAGAAGTAGACCACCCCCACCAGCAGAAAACAGCCGGCGGTCAGGGGGGACATGTGGCCCACCGGCGCGCCGGCCACGGTGCCCTCCATCGGGAGGCCCAGGCGTTCGACGGCCAAGTAGGTGCGGGTCGAGGCCAGCAAACCCAAAACCATTGCCGCCAAGGTGCCGCCAGTGAAAACGAGCAAGGCGACAACGCGCAGGCGGGCCTGTTCCGGATACCGTGAGCGGGCGAAAAGAACACCACCGTAAAGCAGAAAGAAAACCGCGGTACTCGGCGCCATGGGTATCAGATCTTCGCCCAAGGCCGCCAGGCGCGGCTGCCCCGCCAACCAGCCCGCCAAGGCGACAACGCCCAATGCGGCGGCCGTCAGGGCGCCGGCGGCTGCCCAGCGCTGGAACTCGGTGCCCGCCGATGTGGTCGCCTCGCCCATTGCGGAATCACTCCCGGCTGTCGTCCGCGTCGTCATAGAGGTCGTAATCCGGATAATACTTCTCGGCGCAGGTTCGGCAAATGCCGTGGCTGAAGGTAATGTCCGAATGTTTTTGCAAGTATGTTTCCAACTGCTGCCAATATCCCTTGTCATCCCGGATTTGCTTGCAATGGGAGCAGATGGGCAACAGGCCGCGCAGGGTCTTGACCTGCATCAGGGCCGCCTGCAACTCCCGGTTGAGTTGATCGAGCCGGGCATTGCGCTGGTGCAGTTGTCGGCTCATATTGCTCAGCTCCTGGTTGAGCAAATGAATCTGTTCCCCGGCCGTTTCCAGTTCATCGGGGTCCAGGCGGCCCAGGGCCAAAAGATTTTCACCAACGCGCTGAAAAGTGAAAAGATAGGATCGGGGCGCTGCACCGGGTCGGTCGAAGCTGAAAAGATGTTCGATGGAGGGATCATCCACGACTGCGGAAAGCTCGAAGGTGCCGGCGAAATCGAGCAAATGGTCGCTGAACGATCGGCCCACCGCATCCTCCCCCAGGCGGCTGCGGGCAAAGGCATTGGCCCGGACGATGGTGCCGTTCGGCGCCATCACCAGCACGATCAGGGGTGCCCGCGTCTCGCAGTAGCGGCTTATCATCCGCGGAAAGTCCCCGTCGTCGATCATGGGTCAAGCCTCCCGATGGTGATCTCCAGCGCTTCCAGGGTCGGCACATATGCCACTTGGGCGAACCGTTTGAGCATGCCGCTGCCGGTGATGCGAAAGGCCTGGCCGCCCACCAGCAGATCCAGCCGGGGAAAATCGGCACGCACGGCATCGATACCCGCCTCCAGGGACGGCATGTTGGCGGCGATGCTCAAGGAGAGACCCACCAGGTCCGGCCGGATTTCGTCGATCAAGGCCACCAGATCGGCCACCGGTGTGTTGGCCCCCAGAAAGTAACCGTCCCAACCGTTGAGTTCGAAGATGTCGGCCGCCATCTTGCCGCCCACCTGGTGCCACTCGTTGGCGGCGCAGGATACGACGGCCTTGCGCAAGCGCCGCTCTCCGCCGAAGAGGCGAGGATAGACCAGGTGCAGCAGGCCTTCGGTGATGGCGGTGGCCAGGTGCTCCCGCGCCACCGAAATACGGTTGTTCTCCCACAGTTCGCCCACGGCGTAGAGACTCTTCTGAAACAGATCGGTATAAAGCTCGCGGATGGCGATCTGCCGGTCGAGCAACGCCTGCACGATCCGGCCGCAGCCGGCGCGATCCCCTTGCAACAAGAGATCCAGGTATCGTTCATAGAGGGATTGGGTGATCATCGGTGCGATGGCTCCTTGGGTTTTTTTCATTATCCCGATGTATCGGCCGCTTTGACCCGCGGCTTGAGTCTACGGTGGCGGTTCATGGTTCAGCACCTCCCTGATCTTGGCCAACAAGGTGTCCATGCTGAACGGCTTCTGCAAAAAAGCGACCCCTTTTTCCAAGACCCCCCGCTTGGCGATGATGCTGTCGGTGTAGCCCGAAATGTACAGCACGCGAGCCTCGGGATGGTGGTGGCGCACCTGGTCGTAAACTTCCGTGCCTTTCATCACCGGCATGACCACGTCGGTCAGCACCAGATCGATGGGCTGTTCCATGGTTTGGGCGAGCTGCACGGCGTTGACGGCGGTTTGGGACTCGATCACCTCGAACCCGCCGCGCATCAGCATGGTGCAGGCCAGGCGGCGCACAACGGGGTCGTCCTCCACTACCAGTATCCTTGCCGACCCGGATGCTCCGGGCGCCGGCCGCGGTTCGGCCGGGGTCCGGGCAACCGCTTGCCGACCCGCGTGCAAAGGCAGATAGATCTTGAAGGTGGTCCCATGGCCCGGTTCGCTGTAGACCCAGATATTGCCGTCATGTTGTTTGACGATACCGTAGGACGTGGCCAGCCCCAGCCCGGTGCCCTGATCCTTGGGCTTGGTGGTGAAAAAAGGTTCAAACAAACGGTCGAGGGTGGCCCGGTCCATGCCCGGCCCGGTATCGCTGAAGGCGATCATGGCGTAGCGGCCGGGACGCACCCCCGGTTTGCTTTCGGCGTATTCCCGATCCAAGTCCACTGTGATGGTCTCGATGGTCACTGTACCCCCATCGGGCATGGCGTCCCGGGCGTTGACGGCCAGGTTGAGCAGCACCTGCTCCAACTGCGCGGTGTCGGCCCGCACCTGGAGCGGTTCGTCGCTCAACACCATGTCCAGGGCGATGTCCTCGCCGATGATGCGGCGCAGCAGCTTCTGGAACCCGGTCAGCACGCCATTGAGGTCCACGGTTTTCATATCCAGAACCTGCTTGCGGCTGAAAGCCAGCAATTGCCGGGTCAGGGTCTTGGCCCGCGAAGCGGCGTGCTCGATGGCCCGCAAGGCTTCATAGTGGGGATGATCGGTGCCGATATCCTCCAGCAACATCTCGCCGTAGCCCAGCACCACGGACAGCAGGTTGTTGAAATCGTGGGCCACGCCGCCGGCCAGACGGCCCACGGACTCCATCTTCTGGGCCTGATAGAGCTGCTCCTGCAATTTGCGGTGCTCTCTTTGCGCTTTTAGGCGGTCGGAGATATCGCGGGTAATGCCCTGGAGACCCACAGGACGGCCGGACGCGTCGAAGATCACCTTGCCGTGGATTTCCACCGGAAAGGGTTCGCCGTTCTTGCGCAGCATTTCGGCCTCGAAAATGACACCGTGACCTTGCGGGCCCTCCTCGATTCCCCGCGCGACGGCTTGGGCCATCCTGGCGAAATTTTCCGCATCGCAATGGTCGGACAGGCAGGTGCCGACGAACGCTTCCGGCAAATGGCCGGTGATGCGTCGGCAGGCGGGATTGATGTAGGTGAAGATCAGATCCATGTCCATGGTCCAGATGGCATCCAAGGTGTTGTCCGCCAACAAGCGGTATTTCTGCTCGCTTTCCTGTAACTTCGCCTCGGTTTGTTTCAGCGCGTCGATCCCGCTGATCACCCCCTCGACGATGTTCACCGAACCGTCTTCTTCGAACAGCCCGCTGCCTTGCTCCCATACCCATCGCAGTTTGCCGGATGCGTGGTGAATGCGGTAGGTCAAATGAAAGGGTTTTTGTTCCTGCAATGCCGCCTGGATCTCTTCCCAAACCCGCTGCCGGTCATCGGGATGGATCAGGTCGCCGTAGGTCAGCTCCCGGTTGGCGATCAACGCCTCCGGCGGATAGCCGGTCAACGCTTCCGCCCCCGCGCTCACATAGCGCATGGTCCAGGCAGCGTCATTATCGCACCGATAGGCCATGCCGTTCAAATTGGCCACCAGCACCTCCAACCGTCGCCGCAGTTCGGCGTTCTCGGCTGCCAGGCGTTGTACTTCCACGCTGTCGTTCATATTGATCACTACTCCGCTCTGTGCGCCCGATTACCATGAGCCGGCAACGCCACCACCGCGGACCTGCCGCGACAGCAAACCCGCGCCATTGCCGGGCATTGAATTCTGTCCATTGTACCCGCACAGCGATGGATGCAACAAGGATAAATTCAAGCCTATGCGCCCACGTTTTCGGCCTTGACAACCGACCCACTTCAATTTATCATATGCGCAATTGTTAATATGTTTATTCACCCGGAGGTTGCAACCCATGACCACCAAAAAGGAAAATGCTGTTAAAGGCACCGGCCGGAAAAGCCTGGAGAGCGGGTCCTGCAACGTCCTGCACCCGATGACGGTACGCCGTGTTGCGAACCGGATGCCGCCCGAAGAGGCACTCTCGGAGCTGGCCGATTTCTACAAGCTGTTCGCCGACAAGACGCGGGTGGGCATATTGTGGGCCTTGAGCATTGCGGAGATGTGTGTCTGCGACTTGAGCATGTTGTTGCAAATGAAACAACCGGCCATCTCCCAACAGTTGAAAACCCTGCGCCAGATGCGCATCATCCGCGGCCGGCGGGAGGGCAAAGTGGTTTTCTACAGCCTGGATGACGACCACATCCGCACGGTGCTGCAGTTCGGGCACGATCACCTGCGGGAAGCTTTGGCGGAGCAAGGAGCAGACCTTTGAAAAACAGTTATGCCATCGAGAATATCGATTGCGCCATGTGCGCATTGAAGATCGAGGAGGCGCTCAATCGATTGCCCGGAGTGCATTACGCGGCGTTGGATTTCACCAATCAACGGCTGCACCTGGAGGCCGAGGACCTGGAGCAGGTGCGCGCCGCCATCGCCCGCCTCGAACCGGAAGCGACCCTCAAGGAACTACCTGAGGGCAGTGGTGCCGCCGAGCCCGAAACCGAAGTTTTCCGTCTCAACCGGGAATTGGTGATGCTGGGCATCGCCCTGCTGCTTTTCGGCGCCCATTGGCTCTTTGGCGCACGGTTGCAATCGCTGGGGGTGCCCGGTCTGCACCTGCTCCCGGCCCTGGCCGCCTACCTGCTGGCGGGGGCCAATGTGTTCCGCGGTGCCTGGCGCACCCTGCGCCGGGGCGATCTCTTCGACGAGAACGTGCTGATGGTGATCGCCACCATCGGCGCTTTGGCCATCGATGCCGTGGCCGAAGCGGTGACGGTGATGCTCTTCTTCAAAACCGGAGAACTGCTGCAAAACCTGGCGGTCTCACGCTCCCGGCGCTCCATCCGGGCCCTACTGGCCTCCCGACCGGACAAGGCATTCCGCCAAACGACCACGGGCCTGGAAGCGGTGGCGCCGGAACAGGTGCGGGTGGGGGACACCCTGGTGGTGCGCCCCGGCGAGAAGGTGCCCCTGGACGGCAAGGTGCTCAGCGGCGACTCCCGCTTGGACACATCGGCCCTCACCGGTGAGCCGGTGCCCTTGCACGCGCGGCCGGGGGATGCGGTCATGGCGGGAATGATCAACCTGCACGCGGCCCTTACGCTGCGGGTCACCCGCCCCTTCGGCCAATCGGCCATCGCCAAGGTGCTGGAGCTGGTGACTTCGGCCGCAGCCCGCAAAGCCCCCACGGAAAAGTTCATCACCACCTTCGCGCGCTGGTACACTCCGGCGGTGGTGGCGGCCGCCGCCGCCGTGGCCGTGATCCCGCCCCTGGTCCTGCCCGATGCCCTGTTTCGCACCTGGATCTACCGCGCCCTGGTGCTGCTGGTGATCTCCTGCCCCTGCGCCCTGGTGATCAGCATTCCGCTGGGTTACTTCGGCGGTATCGGCCGGGCTTCCAAAAACGGCATTCTGGTCAAAGGGTCCAACTACCTGGACGCCCTGGCCCACCTGAAGACCGTCGTCTTCGACAAAACCGGCACCCTCACCCACGGACGCTTCGAGCTGCTGGAGGTGGTGCCCCGCAACGGCCGCCACCCCAAGGCGTTGCTGACCCATGCCGCCTTGGCGGAAATGCACGCCACCCACCCCATCGCCCAATCCATTCTGGCCGCCCTGCGCCGGGAAGACATCACCCTGGACGGCGATGCGGTCAGTGGCCACACCGCCCTGCCGGGCCGGGGCATCCGGGCCACGGTCCACGGGCGCACCGTGCTGGTGGGCAACGACGCCTTGCTGCACGAGCAAGGCATCCCCCACGATGTCTGTGAAGTGGACGGCACAGCCGTCCATGTGGTGATCGACGGTGAATATGCCGGCCATCTGCGCATGGGCGACGCCGTTAAACCGGAAGCGGCCGAGGCCCTGGCCGGCCTGCGCAAAGAGGGGGTCGAGCAACTGGTCATGCTCACCGGCGACAACGAGTGCGCCGCGGCGGCGGTGGCCGACCAGTTGCAGTTGGACGCTTTTCATGCCGGACTGCTACCCGATGAAAAGGTGGCCGTGCTGGAGCAGATCATGGCCCGCGCGGGCGACGGCGGCAAGGTGGCCTTCGTGGGCGACGGCATCAACGACGCGCCGGTGATCGCCCGCTCCGACGTGGGCGTGGCCATGGGCGCCATGGGTTCCGAAGCGGCCATCGAAACCGCCGATGTGGTGCTGATGACCGGCAGCCCCATGAAAATGGTTACGGCGGTACGCATCGCCCGCCGCACCCGCACCATCGTCTGGCAGAACATCGTCATGGCCCTGGCGGTCAAGGGCGTGTTCGTGGTGCTGGGCGCCATGGGAGTGGCCTCCATGTGGGAGGCGGTGTTCGCCGATGTAGGGGTGGCCCTGGCGGCGGTGGTGAATGCGACCCGGGCGTTGCATTCCAGGGGGTAGCGTGTGGATAGAGTTCGATAAAATCAAAGTACAAGCGACGGTTTCAGGATGTTTCAACGCCACCGCCTGTTAACAGGCGGTGGCGTTTTGCAAGCTGACACTTCACGGATATACGCGACTATTGAAAAAACGCGTTCAACGCTTGTGCAACCTCGGCGGGTTTTTCCTCTTGTACAAAGTGGGCGGATTCGATCTCGACAATCTGAGCGGATGGAAAAAAGGCTTCGATGCCGACAAGGTATTCCGGAATTACGACAGTGTCCAGATTGCCATAGACATACAACAAAGGCATATTGAACGTGGTACCGGCAAGAAACAACTCGTACCAGCGTTGCCCGTCCTGGGCCATGGTACGGTATAACGAAGCGGCGGTTGTCGGGGTGTCGGCAATGCTGTAGGCGCGGATATATTCGTTGATGGATTTTTGGGGCACGGGACGGTCCCCGAAAAAGTGGGAGACCCAAACATCTTCATTGCCCGGGATCATGGCTTCGGGCAGATGGGGTTGTTGCTGAAAATATTGATACCAGAAAGGAACCGCACCTGCATCGTAGATGATATCGCGTGCCGCAAGATTGTTCACCAGATTAACGATAATGTGAATATTCAAGATGGCCAGTTTCTTTACCCGCTCGGGAAGCGCAAGGGCAACCTCTTGAGCGACAACACCACCCCAGTCGTGTCCTACCAGATAGAAATCCGAAATTCCCAAAGCATCCACAATTGCAACAATGTCCTTTGCCAATTCGACCTTCTGATACAGCGATTGGTCCAGGGTGCGCTCACTGTCGCCAAGCCCGCGCAAGTCAGGGGCAATGATGCGCAGTGATGGATTCAAATCTCCTGCCACGGCATCCCAGCAATAGGAGTTTTCAGGCCACCCATGAATCATGACCACAGGATATCCGTTTCTGCTCCCACCTTCCCGGTAGCTGAAGGTGCCACGATCCACGGTGATCGTTTTCAGTTTCAGATTCCCTCTTGCAGGGCCAGTGCCAGCATCAGGCGGCACGCATGCGACAACATAGAACGCCAACATTGCCAACAGGATGATTAATGATATGGCCAGCTTTGATGTGAACCTCTTTTTCATGATCAATTCCTCTCCCTCATAATTGGTTTGGTAGTGCCTGCAATTTACAGTAGCAATGGCCATACCAGTACCGGATTGCCCTAAGGGAACCTCGAAAAACACAGTAGGACAAATACGGCTTCACCCTTGGACGCCTTGCCCTGGCGCCCTCCGGCTTTTGCAACAGTGGGGCGTGCTCGAATAGGGTGAACTGTTGAGATGGGTAGCCCACAAGATGGTACATGTGCCAGTCTGGAACATTCCACACTGGCACATGTTCCACTGGCGATCAGTGAAGCGTGCCAATGATGATGATCTTGAAAACAGCCATAATTCACCATTTCGGTTGTTTTCAGCGAAGAGATGGTATCCACGCGTTATGGATTGATCAACTGCAACGCTTTCACTTTCCGATGGATGGTGTGCCGATGGAGCCCTAACAGCCGGGCCGCCTTGGTCTTGTTCCAATGGGTTTTTTCCAGGGCGTCCAAAATCTCAGCGGTGGAATATTTCGTTTTTTTGGAAGGCCCACGGTTGGCAGACCGGGCCATAGGGACGGGGCTCCTCATTTCTGCCGGGAGGACCTCCATCGTGATGACCGACCCACTGCAAAGCACATAGGCATGTTCCAAAACGTGTTCCAACTCCCTTACATTTCCGGGCCAGTCATAGTTGGCGAACCTGTTGAGCGCCTCGTTGGAGACACCATCGATACTTTTTTTGTAGCGCGCGTTAAACAATGAACAGAAATGGGAGACCAGCAAAGGCAGGTCCTCCATCCGGTCGCTTAACGGGGGCAAGGCAATCTCCATTACCTTGAGCCGGTAATAAAGGTCTTCGCGAAACTCACCCAGCCGCACCTTCTCTTTCAGGTCCTTGTTGGTGCATGTAATGATTCTTACATCCACCTTTCGGGTGACGGACTCACCAACCCGTTCAAACTCTTTCTCCTGCAACACTCGCAATAGTTTGAGTTGTAAGGTTGGCGAAATGTCACCGATCTCATCCAACAAAATGGTACCGCCTTCGGCCATCTGGAAACGCCCCTGCCGGTCTTTTGTGGCTCCGGTAAAGGCGCCTTGGACGTGACCAAAAAGTTCGCTCTCCAAAAGACTCTCGGTCAGGGCGGAGCAATTGACTTTCACAAAGGGCTTATTGGCCCGCTCGCCGGCATAGTGAAGGGCACCGGCGACCAGTTCCTTTCCCGTGCCGCTTTGGCCAGTGACTAAAATGGTGGTTTCAAGACTGGCCAGCGTTTCCAAAAGGTCATAGATTTCCTGCATCTTCTTGCTCTTGCCAATCAGGTTTTGGAACTTGTATCTTCCCCTTAGCTCTTTTTCCAAACCGAGCAGTTCCGTGATGTCCCTGATCACAAGCACGGCCCCCATATTTTCTCCGCTGTCGCCTACCAAAGGAGAGCTGTTCAACACTACGACCTGCTGGGGCCGATCATTACGCCGGCATCCGATTTGGCGCTCTTTGATTTCTGTTTTTTGAGCCAGCGTCTCTTGCAGGACGGCGTGACATGATCTGCAACATGGGGTCTGGGCGTCGGCATGAGGGGTGGTGAGGATGGTTTCGATGGGCACGCCACAGATCGTTTCAATGGCGCTATTGGCATCCGTGACATGGCCCCGGGCATTGACCGCGATGATCCCTTCTTTCACACTTCCGAATATGGCTTGCAATCGTTTGCGATGATTGGCAAGGTCGGTTTCCGCTTTTTTCCGCTCTGTGATGTCATGCCAAATCCCCCGGAATCCGACAATCTTGCCATTGACCCGTTTCAGGGAGATGGAACACTCGAGGGTCATTATCGTTCCATCCTTGCGTATGATATCAAAGACCTCGCCTTTTTTAGGGATGCCTGTTCGATACACTTCATTATACACCTGATAGACGCGGGCCGCGGTTTGCTCATCCATGAAGGTTTTAAATGGAAGGTTCAGCAAATCCTCTCTGGACTCTTTAATCGTATCGATGGTGGCCTGATTAAAGGCGGTGAGATTTCCTTCCAGGTCGTATTCCGCATATCCATCCGGCAAATCGTCGATGAGTTGGCGATATTGACGGTGTGCCTCCTTGAGAGCGGATTCGAAATTGTCATGCCTCCCTGAAACGGTAATCGCCGGTTCGTTATCCCGAATCATTTTTTCACTGTCGGGCATTGAAATGCCTCCCTGCAATCCATGCAAATCTTCCCGGAAATTGGTTTTGCAGATGTCTCTGAGATCTGTTAAATAGTATCCTCGGTAGGCGTAGCGCTTTCGGCGTTACTGCAATGCTTTTCCCTTTTCTCTTCCGACTTGTTTCACCATAAAATAGTTGAACCAGTACTTATAACCAAGCGGTGTTCGCCGATGTCGTGGTGGCGCCGCCCCTTTTCTACGTCTTGCGCTTCTCATTCTTTCGGCTTGAAGGTAACGGACGGCTCGATCCGCTCCCGTTGGCGAAACCCTTCGGCTTCGCGGATGTCGCCGTACTTCCGGTGCAAATCTTCCAGCGGGCCGGCATCCAGGGCGAACATGGGGCAGGCCTCGACGCAGATGGTTTGCCGACCCGCTTCCAACCGTTCCAGGCACAATTGGCACTTCTGCATTTTGGCGTCGGGTTCCGGTCCGAATTGAGGGGCATCCCAGGGACACGCCTTGCGGCACTTGCGTGGGCATTGGTCCTGTCCTACACAACGATCAGGGTCCACCACCACGATGCCGTCCGTTTCGCGCTTGCTGATGGCCCCCTCGGGGCAAGCCGGGATGCAGGGCGGCTGGGCGCAGTGGTAGCAGGGGGCAGCCAGGTAAGCGGCGGACAGGTCCGGAAAGACGCCCTTTTCGATGCAGTGCACCCGCATCAGGTTCACCTCGGCAGCGGCAATGTCGTACCAGTCTTTGCAGGCCACCACGCAGGTGTAGCACCCGGTGCAGCGGCTCTGGTCGAAGTAGAAGCCCATCTGCGCCATCACTTCACCTCCTTGCGCTGGGATCCGTCGGCGCGCACCACTTGCACCAACGCGCTGTTCATGGGAAAGGCGCCGCCGGGAGAGGGTTCATCGCGGGTCAGGGTGTTGGCGCAGGCGCCCGTGTCCACCCCGGTTTCATCCGGCGTGTACCAGGCCCCCTGGCACAGGTTGACCACGCCCGGCATGATGCGCTCGGTGACCCGCGCGGTGGTGCGTACCCGGCCGCGGTCGTTAAAGATTTCGATGGGATCGCCATTTTCGATCCCCCGCTCGCGGGCGTCCCGCGGATGGATCCAGAGGCCGTGATCTTCCAATGCCTGCAGCCAGGGGACACGTTCCAGGGTGGAGTGGGTGCGCACCTTGCTGTGGGTGGTGAGCAGCTGCAGCGGATATTGTTGCGCCAGTGGTGCATCAAAATGCTCCGGGTGGCCCAGGTATTGGGGCACGGCGGGCACGCGCGGGTTGTTCATCTCCGCCAGATGGTCGCAGGCGATCTCGATCTTGCCGGACAGGGTGGGAAAGGGGTGATTGGCCGGATCGGCGATCTGCTCCCGGAAGGCGACAATGGGCTCGGGCAGCCGGATCTTGAGCACTCCGTCGCGCCGCAATGACTCGAAATCGGTGACATCCTTGCGCCGGGAAGTGAACAAACGCAGAATTTCCTCGTCCGACAGGGTGTAGAAATCGGCCGGCACCCCCAGACGGGGCGCCAGTTCGCGGCAGATTTCCAGGTCCGACTTGGTTTCCGGCAGGGTGTCCACCGCCTTGTTCAGGTAAAGAAAGTAGGGTGATCCCAACCAGGGGGGCGCGATATCACTGCGCTCCATGAAGGTGTTGACCGGCAGCACGATGTCGGCGAAGCGGGCCGTGGGGGTCAAAAATTGTTCGTGCACCACCACGAACTCCAGGGCGCGCAGGGCTTCGGCCCCGCGATTGGCGTTGGGGTACTGGTTGAGGCAGTTGCTGGCCACGATGTAGGCCATTTTCAGATCGGCCGGATAACCACCGGCGCGCCCGCGCAGCACGGCATCCCAGATCCGGCTCTGGTGAATGCGGGCGCTGGTGGCGTTTGTGCCGCCGCTGAGCCTGTAAAGGCTGTCGGGGCGGGGCAAGGCGCCGTTTTCCACCGGGTTGGCCGACGGAATGCCCTTGGATTTGTCCACCTGCTGCGCGGGATCCTTTTTCATCAGGTGGCCGGTCTCGCGGCTGGAGTAGGCCCGCATGAAGCCGGCCGGATAACCGCCGGGAATGCCGATGTTGCCGGTCATGGCGCACAACACGTTGGCCGTCCGGCTGTACTGCTCGCCGATGGCCGTGCGCGCCGGTCCCCAGCCGGCGATGAGGGCCCCCGGCTTGCAGGCGGCATAGGCCCGTGCCAGGTCGGCGATGGTGTCGGCCGGCACCTTGGTGATGGGCGCGGCCCAGCCCGGCGTCTTGGCAACGCCGTCGCTGTTGCCCAACACATAGTCCCGGTAGGCATCGAAACCCACGGTGTATTTTTCGATGAAGGCCTTGTCCAACAAACCCTCGCTGATGATCACGTGGGCCATGGCGATGAGCATGGCCGCGTCCGTGCCGGGACGAATGGGGATCCACTGGTGGGCGAAGGTGGCCACCGAATCGGTGAAACGCGGGTCCACCGCCACGATGCGCGCTCCGTTCTCCCTGGCCTTGGCCACCGCCAGGCTGGTTTCCGGATCCCAGACGGTGTTGGCCGGATTCCAACCCCACATGAGGATCAATTTGGAATTGAGCAGATCGTCCCGCGAGTGGCCGGTGCGGATGGTGCCGTAGGTGGCCATGGAGGCGAACAAAGCCCCCTCATAGGAAGGGATGCCCCAGTAACGGGTGAACCCGCCGAAGGCTTGCAGCATCATTCCCGGTGCCGTGGGCCCGTGGAGCATCCCCTGGTTGCCGGCCCCCGGCAGAAAAAGAATGGCCGAATTGCCGTAGGTCGCCTTGACCCGTTTGAGCTGGTCGGCCACCGTATCCAGGGCTTCGTCCCAGCCGATGCGCTCGAACCGCCCCTGCCCCCGCTCGCCCACCCGCCGCAGCGGATAACGCAGTCGCTCGGGGGAATACTGCCGCTGGCGGTAGGCCCGCCCCCGGGCACAGGCACGAATCTGGGGCTCGGCCCCGGTGTCCGATTCGATTCGCAGAATGCGCCCGTCTTTCACATGGGCCTTGAGCACGCAACGACCGCCGCAGTCGTGGCAGCAACCGGTATTGACAATGGTCACGCCGTCGTCCGGCGGCGTCGAAACGGAAGGCGGGTGGGCCATGGTTCCCCCTCGATGGTTTGCATTTTTCATGAACGACAAGACGTTGCAACGACAAGGCAACATCCTGCAAGTCTCTCTTCTATCCCACGTCATCCCCGCATCCGTCAAGAATCACAAACCCGGTTCGACAATATCGGCATATAGATGTGTGCTTCACTCGTGAACAGTTGAATGGTAGAATATAAGAATATACGAAAGGTAGATAAGCTGAATCTTGATGAGGCGCTTCTCCGTTTGTAATTCTGATAACCATTGCGTGGTGCGGTTAGTGAACAGGCGGGATTGGTGCGTTGAACGACCGCCGGCGGGTGGGTCGGGGTGGCCGGGT
>NZ_JALJRB010000013.1 GCF_022968795.1 Desulfatitalea alkaliphila | reverse complement strand
TTTTAATATTCGAGTAAAGGCAAGCGCTGACAGTGGCCTCTGGCGTTTTACCATCGCTTGACCACAAACCCGCTTCCATAATCCGCTCGGCGATCTCTTTGGCATGGAGAGGCTTTCCAGCGTCCTTTAATATCTGTATGGCTGCATCTTGAACGTTCATCTAATTAAACTTTTTCTTATTGTTGACAACCCATTCAGCGAGCTGACCAGATCGCTTCTGAATTTCCAACCGTTCGGCGGGTTGTTTTTCTTTGGCGTGCTCAGTAAATACATTTATCAGGTCAAACATTGAGGCGTTGTCCCGATATTTAGAATTGAAGACAGCTTTTGACAGCTCTCCAGCAAAACAAAGCGGCAAGTATCCTATCGCCAGCTCTTCTCTTTTTAGTTTGTCCTCTGGGCTTAGTTTCCTAAAAATGAAGTCATTGAAAACATTTCTATGCTTATCAATAACGGTGGATTTTGATTTCGGAATGATGTCAAAAATCATTTTGCTGAGATCTAACTCAGACAGTCTTTGCGGAGAAAACTCGATATCACTGAGTTCCTTCACATACGTTGCTTTTTCACCCATTCCTGCGAGCACATCACCAAAAGCCTTGTTTAAGCGGGTCAAGAAATTTTTGGCTTTTCCAGAATGAATAACTCGTGCTCCATTTCGACCGGCAGGCAACACCAGTCCATTGGCACATACCAACCGATGGAGGAAATAATCTATAGAAACAGCGGCATCACCTACCATGCTGTTGCAAAATTCAAGACCTATTTCTGTTTTATCTTCAGAGATACCTCCCCGGCCGGAAACCGTTCCAGAGATGTGCATGCTGGTAAGTCGAAGGTGCAGCCTTGTGTTTATTGAGTATGCCTCTTTTAAAGTCAGCTTTCCTGCAGAGGACAAATCATTTTCACTTATTACATTTTCAATATCTCGCACAAATGAATTGTTGCTGTATCCGACATAGCTACTCGAAACAATTCCACAAACTTTCCCATGTGATGAGTCGCTGCCTTTTTCATTGATCACAAATTCACTATTGGACAGCTGTGCTTTCGCATTATCTTGGCCGAGGAGATCATTTAGTATTCTTGAGGCCAACTCACTTTCTTTTGTCATTTCAAGGGCAAGCAGAGGAAAGCCGAGTTTGTAGCAGAGCGCTTTTAGTCCTTCTTCGGTGAAAGCAAGTTTGTATTCCGAGCCGCCGAAATATTTATCTTCCTGGAATTTGGCTCCATTTTTCAGTAAGCCCTGTATTGGAACTCGTGATGTAGATTTTTCTTCATCAGCGACCCACGCATACAATTCGCTCCAGTCTGAAAACTCTTTTTCCGATGCCACTTCTGTTTGAAACATCACACTCTCCTTTATTTATCATCACCTGTAATTTTTTTTGCCCGGGCGGAATAATCACCAACCTTATCTGCGTTATAAAGCCGCTGGAAATACTCATTTGACCTGCGACGATCACCGATGATGTGGTAATACTGCCCAAGGTGGAAAAGGCTGAACAGGTCAAAAGCATCTATTGCCAACGCTTGGTTATAGAAGCTGAGAGCGAGGTGATCATCTCCGTTTAATGCATGAGCCCATGCCAGTTTGTTATAGACCACCAAAGCCTCAGGTTTTTCATTTCGGACCTCTTCAAGAAGCTGAATCGCTTGTCGGTAATCACCATCCAAGCCATAGGCAATCGCGAGTTTAAATTTGGCATAGGAGCTTGAGGTTATCTTGACCAGCGAGGTGTAAATCTGGATGGCCTGTTCATAACGCTGATCGTCCACATATAGAGAGCCAAGACGCTCGATGGTCTCTATCTTCTGGCGATCCTCAACTGGGTATCCGCGCTCATAGATACTCATCAACCGTTCATAAGCAGCAATGGCCTTCTTTTTGTATCCCACACGAATGCAAATACCGCCGAGCATCCGCAGGTACTGAGGATGTTCATCGCTGCGGTCAACTGCAGCTTCTGCCGCTTCCAAGGCCCCCTGATGATCACCATCGGAAAGCTTCTTTTTGGCGAGTTCAAGGTAATAGAGCGGGCTCGATGAAGGTGGTTGGAATTCTTGTTTGGGTGCGGACCGAGAAGGCAGTTCCGTCATCACATTGCTGACTGACAAGGAATCCACACATCGATCGACATCAGCTCGCAACTCACCGACGCTTTGATACCGTTTTTCCGGCCGCCGTTCCATCGCTTTCAGAATCACCCGTTCAAGGTCGGATGGAATATCGGTGTTGATTTCCCGGGGCTTTGAGATGTTTAAGCCCGTCAACAATTGGTGTGGACTGGTGTATGGGAGGGAGCCTGTGGTCATCTCATATAACAAGACTCCGAGCGAATAAATATCCGACACCTTGCTACGTTTACCTTCCAGAGCCACTTCCGGAGCCATGTACGCCTCTGTTCCATGACGCTTGGTCCATACCCACGCATCCTCAAATCTTCTACTGACGCCAAAGTCAGTTATTTTGGCCTTGTTGCTATCCTTGGCGATAAGGATGTTTTCCGGCTTAAGATCGTTGTGTGAAATATTCCTTTGATGCACGGCTGCGAGTCCATCCAGTATATTGGCAAGCCATTCCAGCATCTGTTTGAAAGACAGGCTCGTTGCATTGTTCGAGCCCTGCAAAATTGCTGAAAGGCTGAACCCGTCTATGAATTCCATTTCAATGAAGAACAGGTCGCTTATGTTATGAAATGCGTACACCTGCACAATATTCGGGTGGATGATTCCTTTAACGATATCTGCTTCTTTACGAAGGACCTCCTCACCTTTTTCTTGATCTTTTGGGATCTTGATGGCGACATGCTTCCCGTCAGATAAACGTTCGGCCCTCCATACTTCACCGAAGCTTCCTTTGCCGACTTCTTCAATAAGCCGAAACCGGTCTCCAAGGAGTTCGTTTTTCTTTGTTCTAAAGAAAATGCCCATTAATAACTTCCTCCAGATAAGTGCCGTTCATTACGCATATCCCGAAGGAGTTCCCCAAACACAAGATCCTGCGTATCTCCAGAGCTTTTCATGACGCATTTGATTACCATTAACGGTGTCATGGCTTTGGGGACCACGATCCCGTTTCTTCTGAAGCTGGCTCCGTATGGGGCGACTACACCATCCATGCTTCTGGGCATGGAGCCGGACCGGACCCAGTAGACAAGAACGGCCAATTCAATGGTCTCACTGAGCGCCGCTGTTATCGCCAAGTTTTCAACCTTCTGCTTGAGCTTCTTTTCATCACCTTTTTCAAAGCGTTCGAACTCGAAGGCGATTCTCGGTTTTAAATCCGATTTATCAAACCACACGGAATCAGCCCGGATCTCTCCGATGCCTTGAAATGATTCGTTAATACTCACGGGGCATTCCGTAATCGCGGAATACCCGGCTTTTTGACCGCAGCTCGACAAGTAGGTCAAAAAGTGCGAATGGATCGTCACACCACGGTCTGGGATTCCCGACTGCAAAAGCATAGGAAAGTTCTCTGCCATGTGAGACTTATCAGTGACGGCAGAAAAAACTGTTTCGCTTATGTTTATGCTTCTTTTCATCAAATCTCCGGTTTTCCCCAGCGTTCACATACTTTCGGCGACTCTCCTCCATGAACAAGGGCCTTTGTTCCGACTTTTACCACCAGCGGAGCGATAATTGCCCGGCCGCATATCAATGCTTCACCTGTTGACAGTGTCGGCAACTCAGCAAGGTCAGCTGCGGAGAAATAATCAGATGTTTTCTGAATGAATCGTTGATCATCCGGGTTCTTGATACGCATGGCCACAATCGTGTTGCACTGACTGGTGACGTCTGAGTCCAGCTTGCTGGGGCGCTGACTTACGATGGCAAACCCGACTCCAAACTTTCGACCTTCGGCTGCAATCCGCTTGATGATGTTCTTTGATATGCAGGGTTCACCATTGGGCGCGAAATTGTGGCCTTCTTCATAGATGATAAAAGAGGGTCTTATCGGACGGTTCTTGTCGCCCGCCGCTTTCATCAGTTCACTGGATATCAATGCAACTATGACCTGTCTTGCCGTGTTTGAGAGTCCTTGAAGATCCACAATACAAATTCGTCCGTAGGGTTCGTTGTCATCTCCGACCATTTTGTAAACATCGAAGGGGTCGCCTGCGGCACGGGTATAAAAGCTTTGTGCCTCATTAATCATCCGGCGTAACCGGATGGCGGCAATATTGGCACTTCCGCCTTTGAGGGCGCTGGCTTCACCCGGGCTTCCTGATTCAGCAACCCAATTTTTCAGGCGGTCAAGGTCGTCCAAAACAGAGAACAGCTCCTGAATATCCCGAGGCTCTTCGAAATTTTCCTTCCAATACCTCAGCGCCACATCGAGTACACGCTGCTGTGGCTCCGTGAGACCCGGTAACACACCTGAAAATTCATCCACATCGAAATGATCCAGCTGCAGGGCCAGGTTCTGATTCTTACCGGCATATTTTTCGGTAAAGCTTCTGAGTTGAGGCGTAAAGACAGTTATGCCAGCCCCCTTATCTTGAAGGGCTTGCAACCTTGTTTGGATTTCAACGAGCTTCTCCCGGTCCCTTACATCCTCTACGGAATCAAGCCGGTCATTGAAATTCAGGGTTCCGCCTCGCAATGCCTTCCCGTACTCCCCATGGGGATCGAAAACCACAACCGATGCGTTCAGCTGAGCAACAAGGCGTTCAATAATTCGCCCAACGGTGTAACTTTTACCAGAGCCGGTCATAGCCAGCACGGCTAAGTGTTCTGTCACCAGCGTGTTGGCATCAAGATATACAGGAACGACATTTGAGCCTTTTTCGTACCCGACAAGGTTGCCAAGGTGAATGCTGGTGTCCTCAGAGAAATCATAAAACTTGGTCAAAAAGTCATAATCGACACTGTAGACCTTAGTGCCCGGATTAAGCGGTCTGCGAGGGATTCTGATTTCACCTGTATATGGATCTTTGTAACCAACCAGTTCAATGGTTCCATACACCGTTTCCCCGGAAATTTTGGAGTGTGGCAGTAGCTCAACCTCGCTAATGCCTTCACCAAGAGCAGGGTTGAACAGGATGCTGTTTCTGGAAAGGGAGACAATACGCCCGAGTACATCCATGTTCTGGTCATTTTCACGCTCTTGATGAGCGATCCTGACGAACTCGCCGCGCCTTGCTGAAAAGCTATTCCGGAGAGCAATGGTCAATTTGTCCGGTTGGCCCGTGTTCCCAACCAGTTTACCGATAAAGTTTTCTTGATTATTTTTCATTATTCTACCTCTTCCTGAATTGTGTCGATACCTTCAAGCCATGTCTGATCAACCTCTCTGTCTCTGAGCATTGCGAGGGTCGATTTTAAATAGCTGATTAGAACTTCCTTAGGCATACGAACAAGCTGTTCGGCAAACCACAGAGGAAGCGGCTTCATTTTGGGGTTGTCGTGAATGGTTAAATACGAGATCAGCCCTGCAAGCTTATCGAGACTCTCTGTGCTCCAGCTGTCACGCTTACCAATGGTTTCAACCTTCCAGATGGGTGTACGCAGCCCAACCTGAAGGTGAAATCCAACAAGGCCATGCTCTGAAACAAGCTTCGGTTCAAAACGCTTCATGTATTTACTGAGAGACTCGTAATAGAAGGCAGCTGTTCTGCGCCCAGCCTTAAGTGTCCCTTTCAGAAAACGCAGGATACCGACTCTTCGTAGCTGCCCCCAGTCCTCACGGATTAGGTTCACGATTTTGTCATCAATGGCTTCCGGGCTTCCTGACTGACCTTCTTCTCGAATGGCATTCAGGACGGCACTGTTCAGATCCCGCTTGGTTTGTAGTGATACAAGGAATGGTCCGTCGGGATTGTTAGGGTAAAAGTCATTCAGGTGGCGCTGCCAGAAATCCTCCATCACGTGTAGAAGGGCCTGCCAGTCCTCCTGTACATCCTCTTCTTCAAGAAAGACGCTTTGTTCCGCCCGGGAAACCAGTAGAGGGATATCCACGAAAATGATGTCTGGCTTGGTATCAGAGCTCATCAAATCCGAAAGGAGTCGGTAAACAAGAATGAACTCCTTCCACACAAGGCGTTCTGACGCCCCGAGGAAATTCATATCGTTGATGTCGACTCGACTGTCCTGCAGACCTTCACTGACCTCGTTATTGGCGACGACCAAGTCGTGCCGAAGGGCAGCAGCTCCATAGAGCAATCCACCCAGAGCAGGCATGCTTTTGCTTTTCGAAGAGATACCAACGGCATACACCTTCTCGTGCTTACCTTGGGTAATATTCCTAATCAGGCCCCCGTCATGAAACAGTGGTCCTTTGGAATCGACATAGCGCATCTTGTTGGCCAGTTTGCCAGCGGTGCCGGGAAGGCGCAGGCTCATGGCTGCTGTCAATGCGCGTGACATTTCAACGCTTTTCATACGCCAGCCTCCTCGTCTTCAAGTATTTCCTTTATTTCCCGCGCATAGGAGTAGTGTCCGGCCTGATCGATATAATCTTCGAGTTTGGACTTCCAATTTTCCTTTGTTGCGTTCAGATTAATTGAAAGTTGCTCTAACACTTGCCGGACGGCATCCACGTCGGTGTTGAGGGTAAAAAACCGGGACATGGCTGCTGAAATTTTATCCGGGTCTTTGCTGTCATATGAAAAAGAGAGGATTGCCACAGTATGCAATACACTCTCATCTGAAGCCGTCACATCTTCGGTCGGCTCTTCATTGACAAACGACTGTTTGTTCTCCCATATCAGAAGCAACTTTAGCAGTGATTCTCTGTCGGCCTCGTTGGTCATCCCGCTGTAGGAAAGCAACTTCAAAGTGGTTATAAAAACCGCGCCTGATGTATTCTTGGGCTGATATTTGAGCAGGACGGTACCCTTATTATCGTCAACGCCCATCACGCCAGAGCTCAGTGATGACTCAATCGTGCCATCCGACCAGATCTCATATTTGCTTTCGCCATCAAGACCATCAAACCCCGAGGGCTTACAAAAAGAAGATGCTTTACGTTTCTTCACCGTGATTGAAACAGGCGCGTCAACAGCGTTGCCAATATCGGTGTCAATCGGCGGATTTATGATGATCAGACCGGTACCGTTTTGATAATTGGCCCGCGCCAGCTTACGCACGGTGCCGGTAAAGTCATCAATCCCTTTGGAGCCAAGCAGAACGCATGGGACGCCTTTCACCCCAAGGACTTCATCAACTGATACAAATTGTATTTCAGCTGATTGTTCCAGCACCGATGACTCAAACAGGTCTTTCTGGATATCAAGAATTAGGGTTTTCATCGCAGCTCCAATCTTGTCCTGATAAGTTTCATCTTCTTCAGAGCCTTGATAGCCTCATCATGATCCGGGTGCTCCTCTTCGCTGTAAGATCCGTTGCTCAGCCCTTTATAAATATCCACCCAAAGCTCAAAGGAGACCGGCTGACCTGAGGTCTCAAAGACGTTATCACCATCAGCGATCACCTTTGTATTGAAGGACTCATAGGCCATCTTGGTTTTCTGATAGGTATCCTCAGCCTTCGGTTCTTCCATGATGCTCTTGCCTTCAGACTGAAGCAGCTTATTCAATGCCTGAAGCCGGGTGCTGCGGATGATTTTCCTCAAGTCAGACTTAATCGTGTCCAGCCTGTCGGAGATCTTCTGTTGCATCGGCTGGAGCTTGGATTCGCACGCATCAACCTCGTTTTGCAGCAAGGTCAAAAGCTCATCTTCAGCCGTATCATCGCATTGGGATTGAATCTGACTTTCCAAACCGCCTGTAATCATCCCGTTATATTTCTGGATCTCAGACTTGATCCCGGTGAGGTCTGATAGGATTTCCTGCGGTGCATCCTTGGTAAATTCCGAAAGCTGAGTCCATACACTATCGGTAGCATCAAATGTATGAATGACCGATTCCCAGCGGGTTCTCAAGGCAACAAACCGTGTATAGAAGCTGTCTGTCATATCCGGCGAGACAAGATCACCCAAAGCGGACAAGCGTTCCCAGGCTGACTCGTATTTGGAATCCACAAGATACTGATCGATCAGCAAGGTATAGCTACCAGCCTTAATGGTTGCCATGCGCGTCATGGACGGAGAACCGACACCCTTTAAAGCGTTTTCCAGCTCATTCTGAATAGCCTTGAGCGGCAGTGTCAGTGGAACGATCGGGAATGGCTTTCCAGAAACAAGCTTCAATTCGTTGCTGTCCTTAATGATCCGGTTGATCTCAGACAGCAGCTCCTCGCGCTTGGATAGGAAGTGTTTTTTGAGCCAGCTCAGGAAGGAGACTTTCTCCCAGAGCGACAGGGAATTATATTTCCGTTCAAACTGACCGATCTGGGCCGCCACGCACTCGAACTCCACATTCTTACTGCCGATATCCAGCGGGCAGACTTTCACGATGAGGTTCTCGATTTGCAGGATCTGTGCGACCAGATCCGTAAACGCATCCTCCTGAAGTGAATTTATAGAAGGTGCTGTGAGGATCTTGAAATCAATCGCTTTGATTTTCTTTTCGGAATCCTCGAGTTTCAGGCTGGCGTCGGGATATGAGGCATTCCAGAGAATGCCTGCCTGAGTCGGGAAAAGTCCTTCACAGTTTTTGATCGCTTCCTTACATTCGTTCTTCAGCCACTTGGAAGCGGCTTCCCGTCGGATTTCCAGCTGATTCTGATCAATCGCCCGGAAAAGCTCTCCACTGGTCTGGCGGACGGCACCCAGCCCAATCAGAAGTTCAAGGATCTGCTCCATCTGCTGAACCGACTTGAATTCGGTTTCAGGCACGATAAAGAAGAAATTCTTGGCCAGTTTATTCGCTGCGGTCTGTGTTTTCAGTTCGCGCAGAATTGAAAAGAAACAACGGGGAACTCTCGAGTTGTGATCCGGGGTTAAGATTTCCAGCAGATCTCCATAGCTCCATGCGGTTGGCGGATTGGTATTCTTTTTGGCGGCCTGCTTGCAGTTTTCAAACTCCACATCGCTCAACGGACCGCCATGGTTTTCATGAGTGGCATCCAGAGAATTTTTCGTGGCAAGCATGTAGCGGTAGCCTTTGGCAAAATCGGCCACCGGTATACTTTTCGCCTTACTCCAGATCGGTGCGATCAGGTAACCGTCCTGCCTGATTTTGTTGGACCAGTTTCTGGCTTTGGAAACCCATTCATCCTGATAGGATTTCAGCAGACCATTGGCGACCTTGCTGAGCCTTGCATCCTGTGGTTCAAAAACGGAGTTCCGGGCAGAATACTTGATTAGAAAATCTTCTTCCTGAACCACCAGCCGTGAAGTCAGAACACATCGCTTCAGAATCGGATATTTATCCAGTTGTTCCTCAAAAGCGGCATAATCTGCGGATGCGGGGAACAGCACAATAATTGGATGCACTCGCTCGGTGCCAAGATATGTGCTCAGCTTTCTGATGGTCTCATCAGAATCGAGACAATAGACGATTGTCAGTTTTCCGTCTGGTGTAACCCGGAATCCATCCACAGATGGGGATGTGAATCGTGAAGAGAACACCTGATGAGGAATGCCGGACAATGCCTGCACGGTAGCTGCGTTCTCTAATGACTCATCCAACAGCTTTGCCAAACCAAGGCATGTCGCTACAGTCCGTTTATTTTTAGAAGCGGATACCTCTTTTACATAATCCTCAAGCTTCTGCTCAAAGCGACCGTCCTTGAAGAACCGAACACTTTCCGTATTCGCATTGAGCAATTTGTTGAATTCCTTCCACAGGCGGAATGCCATTCCGATAAAGCGGCTATCTTCCACCCTGTAATCAGGGCTCAGGAAGATCCTGTGCAGCGCTTCTGCGGCAAACTCAATTCCATCTCTCGGGTAAAGAGCCGTCAGCTGCTCGCCCCATTGCTCAAGGTCGGTGTAGATGACAATTTCCGAAGAGTCGTTGCTTCCCGCCGTGACCGAAAAGGCTTTCAACGCTTCCAGCAATCCAACCACGGACAATTGGCATGTGGAGGTAAAGTAGGTGTCTGATTTGCCTTCAACCGGTTTGAAGCCGTATTCAGGCCGGATGAGTTCACTGGCAAGCGTTGACGCATCGATATGCACCATGCTCAGCTCAGCAAATGTCTTTCCGCGCCCGGCGATTTCATGCTCAAGCAGGGTCTCAGCAAAAGCCGGGGAGATGTTGGCAGATGATGTCCCACCCACGCCCACGGGGAGCTGGCCGTAAACAATACGCTCCACGGTTTCTTGAGGCACATCCTTAATCTTGCCGATCAAAGGCATGGCGGCATTATCGTTGAAAATGTTGCCAGCCCGAGCATCGGTTTTGGCAAAATCCCGGATCAATGCCCACGAATTGATATCTTCGTTTCGCTCTTTGTGTCGGGCATAGGTCTCATGCACTGATGACATAATGACGTTCAGCCAGCCAAAGTTTCTGTTGGCAGAGAGAAAGGCCGCCTCCAGCGTACCCGCCGGATATTCCACCGACTCCGGATCAGCCAGCGACTCTTTGATATGATTCACATACCGGCTAACATCGGTGACCTGATTCGGTTCTATTGTTACACTGCTGGCGCGACGCAAGTTCGGACCGATCTGAATTTGGTCCCTCATACCCATGGAGCAGAGCAGCAGGAAATTCACATAGGGGTGCTGGCTGCGCCAGTTTTCGTGCTTGATAACCTCGGAGACCATCAGCAGGTATTCATCATCAATACTGGACGGGGTGTCATCACGAAGGCCCCGCTTCAGATCACCGGGGGTTTCCACTTCGTCAACGATTATCCAGAGATGTTTGATCCCTTTAGGTTTGAGGATTTCCATTGCGGCATCGAGCCTTGCGGAATAATCCAGATCTTCGTTTTTCACGCAGGCGGTCAGCTGATCAAGCGGAATCCCCTTGGCATGAAGGGCATTGGTGATGTCTGTATAGAGCGCTTTTACGCCTCCGGATTTCACATCGCATTCGAGCGTCTGGCGAAGGGATTCAACGGTGAGTCGTGCAACCCATGTGGGTGCATCAAGCTCATCATCACATACAGAGCTGTAGCGTATGTAAACAGGCAGGACACCATCGGACAGCGCCGGTTCAAGCACCCGTGCCTTTTTATCTTTTCGGTTATAGGGAGCGACCACATATTCGTGTTCATTCAAGAGCCACTCATCGATCTGTCCGGTGGCCTCTCCAATCAGTTCATAGCCGAGACGGGTCTTACCAAGACCCCAGTCTCCGAATGCCACGAAAAATCCCGCAATATCGTGAGTCTGACCATCCCAGAACGAACGTCGGAATTGGTGCAGAGCGTTAAATACCTGATTTTGTCCAACCATGCAGAAGCTGGGTGGATAAAGCGCGACTCCTTTTGCTGCCCAAGGTTTCATTATCATTTTACTGTTCCTCCGCGAGGTTGTTATTCGTTTTAATTCCGATAACCGTCCCTCTTGCGGACGGTGTAAATTCGATTTTCAGGCGACGGCAGTTACTGTCACCGAACAAGCCGCGTCCCATCCGGGGCTGGCCAGTGTGATAGGATTCAATGACCAGACGGTCGTCATACATGGATTCACGGGCAAACTGGTCCAGAGCCTCTTCCCGCTCTTCAACCGGGGTCTGGCAAAGCTCTCCAAATTTATCCGCAAGGGCGCTGGCGATAGCGTATCCTTCGCTGTCCATGGTTTGCAGTAATGCCTCAAGAAAGAGCTCATCCTTTGACTTGCCGTGGCCACCGGAAGCCGAAACGCCGAATGATTCAAGGACATCGTGACCGAGCATCAGGCCCACGTGATCCGTATCAACGGCCCAACCATTGCCTTCATCACTGAAAATTCCGATATAGAAGAGCAACCCGAAACTCTTTTTAATGGCAGAGGAGAGATCCTTAATGGAGGGCTGGTCGACACGTATGCCACACCATTCAATGGGCAGGCTCAAGCCGTGTTCCGACAGTTCGGCAATCCATAAGGGACCCAATGCCAATTCCGCATGGTCTGAGAGCAGAGCATTGAACTGTAGACAGTCCTTGGAGGTGATATCCAGTCTGGCCTGTTCCGGCCCTATAAATGACATCTGACTCTTGGGGAATTTGTTGAACACGTCCACCTGCAGCAGCCAGCCCTTGAGCATCAGCCCAATCAGAAGTCGTGTTCTTGGTTCCCGGAGCAGAAGATTTTTTGCCAGCAAATGAAGCCACTCATCTGACTCAGCGCTATTCTTGTAGGTGTTTCCCAGCTCCAATCCTGCCTCAGAAACCACAAAACCGTGGTCTGTTTTCTGGATAAGATCGAGCCCGTTTACACACAGCCTCTGGCCGAAACGCTCGAAGCCCATGGCGTTGACAATACCATCCGTTCCACGTCCTCGAGGTTTACCATCTTTCTTGAAGGTCAGGGTCGGCGTGATATCGAACAGCTCCTGCTCGATCTCCTGTCGTGTATAAACACGGCCTTCTTCCGCCCGGGCGAGAGCCTCCGGGTATTCCTGATACCTTGTCGGGTCACTCCACAGAAATAGTTTTGGTAATGCTACCTTCGAGGAGGTGTCTTTTATCTGACTCATGTATTCACCTCCTGCGGTTGATTTTTTTGTAAATGTTTTCTGACCGCTTCAATCATGCGGTCCTGCAAAGACTTGCCGGGCCGAAACACGGAACGAAGCCGTCCTGCCATCAAGGTGGACTGGAAATCTTCATGAAGAACGAGGTTGTCATCGGCCTGTTCCAGAATGTCCAGAGCCAGCAGGTTCTCCATCATATTTGCAACCTGTTCCTCCTCCAGCGGTCTGGCGGCAAAACACTCCTGGCATTGAACCAGCGGCGGCAACCAGTCTTTCAGTAATCCCATTTTCCGTGTTTCATAAAACAGCGCCACACCGGACAACCCGGCTCCGGGTTGTAAAACCAATTCGAAGCTCGGTGAAAAAGCGGTCTTTGCCCGGTAATGATTAATCGCCAGCTGGGTCACGGCCTTGTAAAAGGGCTGTTCAATCAGAGCATCCTGCAACGCATTCCGGGCAGCGTCAGCTGTCCCCATTTCACTCATTGGCTTTCCATATTCATCAAAGAGCGCGATGCCGCTTTGAATATCCGATCGGCTGACATTCCATGGTGCCGGAACCAGATTCATAAACTGTGCATTGCCGTCAGCATCCACCAAGGGGAGGATCGGCAGGAGTGCCGGGGTGCGTCCGTGGGTTTTGCACGGCTCCGGCATGGCATAAGGCACAAAGCGCTTCAAAACAAAATCAAAGAGGTCCTGCGGCCGGGCCGTTCTGCCCAGCAAAGTCTGGTTCCAGTTGTCCCAGTTGTTCTGCCTTTCGGAAAGCGATGCAAACAGAGTGGGTATCTGATCCGCCTTCTGATCGATGATCCGTTTCCCGTCGGTTTCAATTTCGTTCAGCATCCGGTTTATAGCTGAGAGGAACGGCAGCAGCTCATCGCCGGACCATTTTTCAACCTCATCATTCAGTCCCTGCTTGGCAGCGGATGCAGCACCTTCGGCAAGAATAGAAATCAGATAGCCACGATATTCCGGGACCTGAAACAATGCGATGCGGACGGCTTTCTCCGACTCTTCCCGGAGCAAGCTCCAAAATTCGGGTGAAAGGCTCCAGATATCGGTGGTCGCTGTATGCAGAATACCTGCGTTTTCGAAGGTCGTAATCCACTCCTGAGCACCGGCAAAACCGCTCAGTTCAAAGCGGGTGACCTCGCCCCATGTGATGAGGTGATCAATCAGGGCCTGTGCGCTCTGAAGCATCTTTGGTGTATTCAAATGGGTCATATCGTGCTTCATCCCGTCACCACCCATTGCATAAATTTTCTTTTCAAATCGTCTGTTTGTTTCCGTGTAAGATTTTTACCGGAGTAGGCTGAAACCTTGGTCTCGCGGCCGGAGCCTTTGAACTTTTTGTAAGTTGAGAACTCAAATGATTTGGCCGTCAACGCCTGTTCTTCAAAGCGGTATTCATAGCGCTCGTTATGACCTATGAAGGCTCCGCAAGGATCGGTTGTCCAGTAACCCGGGTAACTCAACCGTTCCAAGGCACGGCGCATTTCAACGGCGGACTGATACCTGCTGGCGGGATCTACATGGACCGCCTTATTGATAACAGTTTTAAGATTCCGGGGTACGAAAGGCTGGTAATCACTGGTCTGAACGACTTTTCCATCCTTCACCAGCTGATAGTAGTCTCCCTGACCCAAGGCATTGAATTTGTCGCGGATGTGACCAATACCATTCAGTAAGCGGAATGCAGTCAAACCCACCTGATAAATATCCGTCTGCACATTGATCTGATTGGAATTAAGCACTTCCGGAGCAATGTGCAGTTTGTATGCACTCCTTGGCTGAACCGGCTGCCCACTCGGTGAGTGACAAGTGATGCCATAATCGGTCAACACCCCTTGGTTGGCATCTCCGATAAGGATGTTTTTTGGCTTAATATCGTTGTGATAGAGGTTCAGTTCGTGCAGATATTCCAGTCCCCGCAGAATGTCGGCCATGAAGCGAATCACCTCAGGAAGCGGCATAAAATTCCCTGAATTGACCCCGGAGAGGATGGACCCGTTTGCATGGTAATCCATGGCGATAATGACAAGGTCGGTTCCGTTGTGCTGAACCACATCCGCATAGTGCATTTTCACCAGATTGGCATGATCCAAATGGTTCCCGATCCGAGCCTCCTGAAGGCGCTCGTCAATCGCTACCCCTTGGGCCAGCACTTTTACTGCAACATCCCTGGAAATGGTCCGATCGTGGGCCAACCATACATCACCAAAGCCACCGCCTCCGATGGACTGTTGGAGGACATACTTATAAATGGTCTGCCCGGGATTGATCTGCACTCGCTGCTGCATTATTTATCCCTCCCGGTCCATGCGGCAGCCACGGCATCAGCCATTTGCGCATTCCAGTATTTATCTGAACGTCCCACATTGTCTTCGGCAAATGCCTGGACTTTTTTGGAGCTCATGCCTTGCTGCATGTTTGCATACAGGAAGGTGTGGGCCGTTTTCCCATTCTGAAGGGCGGACAGCATGACAACGCCATCCATGTGGGTTGAAAAACGGTTCGCCATCTTTTCTGTTCCGAACTGGTTCATCTTGATGGCAACTTTGGAAATATCGGGATACATCCTGTATAGCCGCTCAAGCTCTGAATAAAGCCATTGCAGCTTTTGAGGTATCTCCTGACAGTCTGCCGGAAAATCCAGTTTGTTCTCAGCGGCGGAATTAACCAACGAGGCTGTCTGACCATCCCATTCAACAATGGCGTATCGGACACAGGTTGAAGCGGTGCGTATCCCGAGTATCTGCATGATTAAATGCCCTCCAGTTCTTTTTCGATATTTTCCCAAGTCGGGGCTTTGAGTTTGCCAGACAGGATGGCGTCGGTATCTAAATGGCCCTTAACCAATTTGTCCGTTGCTTCTTTTGCTTGGCTTGAAATCTCGAAGGACTTCTCACACAAAATTTGAAATTGAATAACTCTTCTACCAATCTGATTCTGCTCATCTTTGCTTAGATGGGGAAGACTGAAGGACTCTATATCATCTGGATATACGCGCCTTTGCACGCTTCCTCGTGAATATCGTTCACTTTGCATACGACCGAAAATAGAATTCAAGAACAGGCAAAGATATCCCGGATGGAAATCATCATTTGCCCTTATAACGGTAACATCTCCTCCCGCAGACATTTTTCCCCAGTGAGGCAAAACGATTGCGGCATCACCATGAGGTGAGCAGATTGAAGAGTAGACTATATCCTTTGCCTGGAGCTTGCCGACATGATTTCGATAGATGTTTGGTTCTATTTTTATTGCAGCTTGTGTATGTGATATTTTGTAGGGCTTTATATCTGTTGTTAATAAGCAAGGAATATTCCCTGCATCGCTACGCTTGGGAGTCGAAGAACGGAATATGCTTTCACAGGCAGAACCAAAATCAATTGTTCGTAAACCTATTTGTGTGAAGTGTGAATTAATCTGATAATATTTTGGCAAATAGAATTCTGCGGCGATGCGCTCCTGTAATCGATTTAGGTCAATAAAATTTGATTTTTCATTCGATGCGGCAAATGAGCTTGTTAGAAGTTTTTGGTCAAACATCTGATTTGCTTCTTTAAGGAGTGCATCAGCTCTTCGTCTGCATTCTTCAGCAAGCTTCAGCTGTTTCCCAATAAATCGCTGAACCTTCTCATCCGGCAATAAAACTGGTACGTTACGCAATTCTTCATTGCCGATAAATTCCACGGTTGTATTTGTTCTTAACCGAGACCTCCACTTGACCCCAGATTTACTCGATAGGTAGCTAGTTAAATAATAGGGATCACAGCCTTTTGTTTTAGAAAAGAAAACTGTTCCGCTTACTAAGGCTAACCTATTATTTTCGGACACATAGACAGTGTGTTGATTTGGCCCCTTAACCTTTATTAAAAGAGCTCCAGAAAATAGTTTTCCTTTTGGGTATCTATCAGCCATCCAGCTTTCGACATATTTAACCCGACTCCAATTGATACTCATTGTATCGCCATCTAAATCAACTCCTGAGATGAACGGAATTGCTTCATCAGGAATATTTGGTTGCTCAAAAGTCGTGGTTTTTTGATATAGAATTCTCCTTGGAGAATCTAAAAGATCACCCAGTAGCACTTTTTGATTACTGCGAAACCTACTCAACTCCTTATCTAAATCGTTGTATCTTTCATCATAATAGGACGCATCAATCCTGCCCTTTATTTCCTCGGGAGGGACAACCGCACAGGAAGGTGCTGTTCTTAAGATATGACTCATCTCGTTCCCTCCAGCTTAGAATATTCGTGTGCAATAGTGACGAGGTCATTACCTGCGGGATCAGGCATTTCTGTTTTGCCCTTTTTCAGATATCCAACATGATTGGCAACGCCCATAAAAACCGAACCCTGTTTTTCAGAGGCATGCTTTTTCTTTTGCAGATAAAGGAAGCTGGTCTTTGCGCCTGTGCCTGAGATTGCAAAGGTCTCCGTAGGCAGGCTGACAACCGCTTTCAGGATAGCCTTACCTCCTAAAAATTCGCCGGTCTCATCATCTTTCGATCCCATGATGTATTCACGGATATAGGCATCACCCGAGTTGCAGAGAATGCCGTCCGGAACGACAATCAAGAGGCGTCCACCGGGCTTCAGTAATTGCAGGTTGCGATCCACAAAAAGCGCAGCTGGGTCTGATTTATCTTGTTCTTTTCTCTTGCTGCGATCACCTGCCTTCCATTTCCAGCCAAGTTCGAGACCTAATTCATCCTTGCGCATTTTGGCCATACCAACCGGATCATCATACTTTCCAGAACCGAAAGGCGGATTGGTCAGAATCAGATCGAATTTACCCACCAGCTTATCCACATGGTTATCCGTAATGGAGTCGTCGACTTTCAGCAGCTGGCTGTGGTCCTCTCCATAGAGCAGCATGTTGATGCGTGCCTTCTGGATGCTGCCTTCTGCCTGATCCGCCCCAAAGAAGCTGTGGCGCTTCATCTGGCTAAGCCATGCCAGCTTGTCTTCGTCGCTGTGACCCACATGCTTGTCATCAAGAATGCGTTTTTTGATCTCGCGTAGTGCGCCCACCAGAAAACGGCCAGTACCACAACAGATATCCCCGCATAGAAAGGCGGGCAGATTTTTTTCATCTTTACCGGGACTCCAGCGCTCCTGCTGATCCTTATCACCCCGGCGAGCCCAAAGCTCGGCATCGGTGATGTCATGGAAAACCATGTGGGTCATGCACTCAACCACCTGTGAAGGGGTCAGGTAGGTAGCCAAGCCCTCGTTGCTGGCATATTTGCCGCGAAGGAAGACATCGAACGCCCAGCCAAGAAGGTCTTCGTGGATGAGATGCGCCCTCATCATCCGGGCCTGTTCGCCATTACCCACCAGTTCCTTGTCCGGCACTGACAAACGGATAGGCTGACCATCGCGGTCGCGCAGATCCATGGAATCGATTGCCATGGCGAGGATATCGGTGTTTTCAAGTTTCAGCGGCTCGTCATAAGCAAAAATGGTGTGAACTTCACCGGTAATGTCCTTGGCATTGTACTGCGGCAGATTGTTGATCTCCCTGAAGGCATCTTTCAGTTCGATGACAGCCTTCTTCCCATTCTTTTTTACATACTCGGAAGAGTAGATCTCGGAGAACAGCTTGCCCTTACCAGCACCGTCCTTGATCTTGTAGCGGGGTGATTTTTCAAGATGAATGCGCAGAAACAGAAGTTTGCCCAGTTCATCGATAGCCGCATTGGTCGGCTTAACGCCGCCCCGGGAGTAAATGGCATCATGCAACTGGTCGAATTTGCGCTGGATCGCCCGGAAGTCTCCACGGTGATACTCAGCGGAAAGATCCTGAAGCAGACGGGAACGGGAATCGGAAATCGGCTTGGCAATCTCTCGCCATAAATCCTTGCGCGGCAGGTCGGAAATCTGGGCGTCTTTTTCCAGATCAAAGACAAAATGATTGTCGCCATCCCATACCCAGACAAAGCGGAACGGCTTGCCTTCATCCGCACCCAGCCCGGCTTTGAACTTGGCGTCATCCTGAATGGAAGGACGGGCGGCATCGCCGGGATCTGCTGCCGCAAAAAGAATCACCGGCTCGTCACCATCCATCGCCACCAGATCCGCAGTGGCATCCATGCTGCCGTCGCCAAACGGATCAAACAGCTGGAAGTCCTCAATAAGTTTTTCGTAACCCAGTTCGGCAAGTTGCTCCCGGGCCTGTCCCCGGAGCTTGCCCGGTGCATTGTCTTTTTTCTTAGCCATAATTATCTATCCTCCTGCCGGTTGGGCCGGTTAAAAACATTCGTATTCATTGTCATAAACTGAGACCGTAAAGCCTGCTCCACCGCCGGTGCGCTTAGCCCGGTTGTTTGGGTTACCGCCGAAACTACATTGCTGATCAGATCGCCTTGTTTTCCGACTGTCCTGAAGTATTGGATCGCCGCATCATGGATCACCTCCTCATCGGACTTTCCGCTGCCGCGTGTGGTCCATTTGGAGCTGGCCAGATAAGGAACTTCGTCTTCCTTCACCATAAAACCGTCGCAAGGTTCCGCTGGTGAAGAGGCTTCCTTGTCGATACGTTCAAACTTCGGGTTCAACCGCAACAACAACAGGGCGCGTTCGGCACCACCGCACTGATTCAGGTCGGGTATTGAAGCCGCAATGGTCTCCGGTGTGGCGGCACCTTCGCGGTTTAGATATTCAATCATTTGGGATGCAATACTCATTGCTTCATTTCCTCCCGTAAAAACTGCTCAGCAAACTCCAATACATGGGCTTTTGCGGTCAAGGCTTCACGCCTTCTCTCGAAGGCCCGGGCGACACGACTGTCAAAATCTTCCCGCCAGATCACCGACAATTTGGGAACCAGCAGCGAATCCAGATCCTTTTTGCTGATAAAACGCTGCACGGCCCCAGTGGCAAGGCTGTTCAATTGCGCCCGCACAATAGGGTGAGTCATGGCAATGGTGAAATACCTTGGCGTTTCAGTGAAGCGCAGAGCGGTAAACGTGGCACTTCCAAGAATCCTGCAGTCTTCGGCCGCCGTCTTTTCATCCAGATAGGCCACTTGTTCTCCGTTACCCGTTGTGCAGATCAACACGTCCCCGGGATTCAACGGCTGCCTCATTCGGGGTGAAAGGTCGGATAATCGGCAGGTTTCCACGCTTTCCACCATCATGGTGTTTTCGTTGATATGCTCGGCTTTCACAGCGCAAACCTGTTCATCCTCGTCAATCCCTTTCAAGGTTGATGGAACCGTTTTGGCTACCTGAAGAAGATGTGTAACGCTGCCACTCTCCAGCAGCTGCTTCCGGAGCACCTCATTTGCGCAAAACGCAACATCCCATCGGCCAATCAATTCCGTTTTCCGGATCTTGAACTGGCGCATGGTTATCTGCATCTGTGTCTTGCGATCGATCTCCGCGTGGACAGCCTGTACAATCTGAGACAGTTCTGTTTCCGACTCCTGGCTCAGGCGTGCTGCATCGTCATAAGCCTTCTTGATTTTGTTTTGCAGTTCTCGGCCCGGAAGCGGGATGGGAATTCCGGCAATATCTTTAAGGCGCAATCGTCTTAACGCTGTGGCAGACCGCCTGTAGGCGAGATCTTTCAGAATCCTGCCCATGGTGGGTGCGGACAGTATGGCCGCCAGATATTCGGGTACAACGGCCGACTTCGGGCGCATGACCGTGATCTCGGAAGACACGGTAATATCGTCAAACCCCTCGGGCATAACCGCTGCCCTGAAAGGTTCGGCAGCCTGAGTGAACAGCACATCCTGAGGCTTTACCGCCGTCCACTTGGCGGCCTTATCTATTGACGCATATTTCAACCCGGAAAAATGGATATCGCATGCATCGAGATTGCTGAGACGCAGCATCGGGATACCTGCTTCACATGAGGTCAATCGTGAGCCGTCGGCAAAATAATCAAGCAGGTCCCCCAACTTGATGAAGCTGTCGTAGTTACCGTTTGTAATGGTCTTTACTGTCTTCTCACCAAGGTAAAACCGGGGGTCGAGGCGGTTGCCTTTTTTGCGAAACTTTTTCAGCTGGATCACGGTACTTCTCATGCGCGATCCTCCGGATTAAATGCCGCTTTAATGGTTTCAATCGTGGCAGCAATTACATCGCTGTCGAAGTCTTCCTGCTGTAATTCGGTCATTGAGATCGAGTAATCAGCGGGAATCTGTTTGGCCTTTTTCATGAACAAAATAGAGCATCGAATGCCTGTGCCGGAAAAACAGAATCCGGGCGGCAAGCTGACGATGCCAAGAACCTGCACGGAATCCAACAGCCAATCCCGGAAAGCCTTGTGGCTTGCTCCGGATAAAATCCCTTCCGGCAATACGACTGCAATTAGACCATCCGGCTTACACTGATCAATGACCTTGATTAAATAAAAGTATTCAGCGGGATATTTCTTTGACGCTGGATTACCTTTAAAAAAGGGACTGGTTAATGCGGCATCCTTTTTCAATTGTATTGATCTGCCGAATGGGGGGATCAATACAACGGCATCCTTTTTCTTGGCTGGTTTACTTTCAAGATAGCCATCATCGATGAAGGAGGCTTTGGGATACAAAACCTGCAACAGGGATAGAAGCTCCTGATTCCCATTCTCCAGAACGACTTCACCATTGCCCGAACCGGACAGAATTGAAAACTGAGCGCCTACAGCAGATGTAACAAGCGCTATTGAGTTTGCGCGTTCACCCATAGACTGAAAAACCGGAGACAGGGCCAACGGCAATCCTTGTATGCATTTTTTATCATCGCTTGCTCGTGCCACCCAATCGGTCAACCGGGCTGACTCTTCGGGTGTCGCTGGCTTCAGTCTAAAGCCAGCAAGGACGGCACACAACTTCAAAACGCCTTCAGAGTTGATATCTGCATCTTTCAGTTTGCCTTTGATGCTCGAAATCAAATCAGAACACTCATCAACCGTTCCAGAGATAGAGCACGCCCACGCATCCTCTTTTCCTGCCTCTTCATCAGCAATTCGGGCAACCAGAAGATTCGACGCAACAGCATCGATAGCCTCCCGTTTTTTCACGCTTTGCCGCAGGAGGGTCGAGAGATATTCAAAAACATCCTGCGATGGAAATAGCCCTGCCTTAACAGGTCTCAAAGCGCGAACGGGATGCAGCCCGCCTGCCTTTGGGGGTGCTTCATAGAACGACAGCGTCGAGCCGCCTTCAGCCACAACAAAGGATACGCCCTCGTTAGAAAGCAAAGACAGGTATCGATCAGAGACAGACCCACGCTTCGGAGACACGACAACACCCCGTTTTCCGGCATACTTAAACTCCGCATCAATAGACAGGCGACCCACGCTCGCATTATCCAGTGGGGTAACCTCAATGCCTCTTGCCTTTATGTATTCTTGAGCTTTCATATAATCTCCGTGTCACATACTCACTTTTACATTACCCAATATACAAACAGAGCCCGCCCATGTCAAATAAAATTTTATCACACAATCACATTTCTATTAACTTTTCTCCGTTCCACGCAGAAAAAATTCTTTTTAATCTCGGATTTTCAGGTGGTTGCATGGTGTACAGCCAGACGGGCCGGATCAAGTCGTTGGTCTTTACCGCCACCAGAACGCGCTTATAAACACAGCGGCCATTGGGATCGAATGCCTCGAGCCGGTCAATGGGCGGCAGATCGAAGCCGGGATTGGTGAAGGTCATCAGTTCCCCGTGGACCAGATCCCAGTCGCCTTCTGGTCGGGCCATGCCATATTCAGGCAGCTCGATGGCGTTCTGTGTTCGGGTATCGGCCAATGGATCATCGGTACCGGTGGCCAGCACTGAGCTCTCCGGGACCTCCAAGGCCGGGAATCCCGCTGGCAGCTGGTAGAGCCTTCCCCAAGTGGTGGCGGGTTCGATGCCGATGGCCCGGGTGCAGAACCGGTCAAAGTTCCAGAATCCCTTTTTGAGGGTTCCGTAGACAAAAAGCCGGAGGTGGTTGTCGTTATTTTTCATGCTTTCACTCCTTCGGGCAAGGTTCCTTTGCGTTCCTGACAGACAAATTTGAATGGATGGCTCTGCCACTCTTTGAGGGTTTCATGGCGGAAGGTCAGCATTGTGAGCGGCGGAATTTCCAGCTCGCGCCAGCCACGCAGGTCATCCAGAGCGGCTTCGATGTATTCCGGTTCCGAGGCGTAGAGCACCGCCCGGTGTTTGCGGCTGTAGCGCAGCGACAGCGGCTTATTCCCCTTGATGACGGTAATGGCCCCAGGATCGAGCCGTGAGGCCAGCACGGCGCTCATTTGGCCCCGACACAGGCGCAGGGCATTGCGGAAGCCTCTGCCGTCGATGGTTCCGTCGGGTGCAAAGCGGTCGGCCAACCGGAAAAGCAGTTCGCTGTCCACCTCGGCATAGCGCGGTAGCCCGAGTCTGCGGAACAGATAATTGGCGTTGTAGATGGTGCCGTTATGAGTGCCGATAATGATGCCGGAACGAATGGGGTGATTATTGCGGCTATTGGCTTCACTGCCCCGGGTGCGCCAGCGGGTGTGCCCCATGAGGATGGTGGTCTCGTTATCCACCTCGGCCATCAGCTCGTGAAATGTCGATTCCCTGACCAGCCGGTGTGCCCGGATGGGACGCTTGAAAAGACGGAAGTCGCCGTCGGTCCGCAGCCATGCTATGCCGCTGGCGTGAGGACCACGCTCCTCACTGCAGAGCAGCATGCGGATAAAAACCTCGTTCAGGTATTCCCGCTCGGCAATGCGGCGGCGTTTTTTGCCGAAGATGATGCCTACTTGTCCGCACATAGATCATCCTCCTTGTCAAAGGTGTCCTCCGGCGGCAGGTCGATAAAGGCGTCATCCGGCAGGAACTCCACCAGCCCATGCTTTCCCAGCAGAGTCAGGAATTCGGCGGCGGCCGCTTCGGGATCTTCGGGCAGCTGGAGTTTTCGGTCTGGCTGGATGCGGCCAAGCACCCCGTGCATGTAATCACGGGCGGTCGCTTCGATGGTGAACGGTGTCTGGCCCTTCATGATCTCCACCAGCTCCGCGCAGTTTTTACCTTTCAGAGCGATGCCATCAGCCTCGAGCGGTTCGCCGTCGAGTGTCGTCGAGTGGATCAGAATCTTCATGATTCACCTCCTAAAACAGAAAGGCCGGGATTAGACCCGGCCTCTGTGGTTTGAATGGTGGTTTCGGTTTCATCCGGTTTGGGACGACCTTTCTTGAAGGCCGCGTCACCGGGCATGTTTTTCATCAGGTGTAATCGGGCGGTTTTGAACTCATCCCCGATCAGGCCGAGATGGAGCAGAAAGACCCGGAAGTCATACTTAGCGCTTTGCGGATCGAAGTCCCGCTTGCGGCTGGATGCGGCTCGGCCGTTGAGCGCCTTGGCGGCGATGCCCAAGCAGAACTGCAGGTAGGCTTTAATCTTTCCGGCATGTAGGGTCGCCTCGAACCAGCGGAACTCCACCGTGCCCCGGTACCAGACGTTGTGCAGGTTGACTCCGTGGTAGCGAGTGTTGTCGTAATGTTGCGGCTGGTTGTTGTGGTAGCCGTACCAGATGCGGTTCAGCTGGGCCTTGGTCTTGGGCCGGTGCCTTTCGATATTCCGGATCAGCTCATCACTGACTGGTCGGGTGTAGCGGCGCAAGCGGTCGCTGTTGATCCCGAGGGCATGGAGGATCAGCGGTTCCTGTTTGTAAACCACCTTGGCAAGGTTGCCCAGCTTGCGCCCGTCAAAGGGTTCGGCGTCGATATGGATGTGGATGCCGCACTGGCTGTTGATCTTTCCACCGGCCTTGCGGATGGCCCGGGCCACCTCCTGCAGCTGCTCAAGGTCGTCATAGGCCAGAACCGGACTCACCAGCTCCGCCCGCAGGTGGGATGGCACATTGGTCAGGGAGGCGTCGTTGACCACCTTCCATTTGCGGCCCCGCAGGTCTTCCACTTCCCAAGGGTCGTAGCTGGCCGGTTGGCCGATATGCCTGACATGGCCGCCGACCACCGAGTGGATTGCCCAGGCTATCTGTTCCCGGGTGCGTTTTACGGTCTCGATCTCGATTCCGTATCTGAGTTCTCTTAAATCCATTCACAGTCTCCGTTGTTTCGGTTTTTAACTCGTTGCCGGGCTTGTGTTTAAACCCTCAGCTTACATGTGAATGAATGCTTTAATTCCGTCAGAAAGCAAGTAGAAGAACAGACAGATTCGACATTTAACACCTTTATTTTCAACATGTTATGATTCTTGAGGCGTTCGGGCGGGCACATCAAAAGAAACGCCCCGAAAGCATGCGGGCTCTCCGGGGCGTTGGCTGTTTTTCACGGATGGGGTGGGCTCAGGAGTCCGGGCTGCTACCCGTGATCAGGCTGGTATGAATCTCCTTATTCAGGGTTTCATCCTGCTTCATCTTATCCAGAAAGGCGGTGCAGGCTTCAGCCTCATCGAGCGGCAATCCGAGTTCCTCTTCCAACCGGCTCAACCTGTGGTGCAGGTTTTCAATCAGATTGAAGGAGTGATCCCGGACCAGTCCTTCCCGTTTTTCCTGTGGAGACGGGATGAATTCCGTCATCCCGCCACGGCGTTTAACGATCATCTCGGGACCTCCATCAGCTCAGGGTTGCACCGAGGGTGTGAATCCTCGGATAGGTCAATACGGTTCCGGTCAGCTCAGCCTTGTAGCGCACCTTGTTGCCCTGCGGATCGCTAAAGGTTCGGACCAGCGTGTATTCGGTCCAGTCTTCATCGATGGGCCGGGTGTCGTCGATGGTCATGGCTTCCCATGTTTCACCGCCATCATTGGAGGCGAACCACTGAACACTGGTGCCGCTGGGGATATCCATCTGGGTGTAGACCTTGGTGGATTCCACACCCTGCGTCAGCTCGTTTTCACGGGTCAGGTAGGTCCCGATGGTATTGTTGAGGTAGCCGATCAGGTTGACATCCCGGAAGTTGAGCGCCGGAGTGTCGTTTCCCATGCCGGTACTGAAACGCACTCGAACCAAGACGCCATTGGCCAGATTGGGCAGACGCTCTTCCTCGGCCGGAACAACCGCATCCCACGTCGCGCCACCATCGGTGGAGTATTCCCAGATAAGGTGGGTGCCTTCCGGGATGGCCGAATATTCATCGATGTTCAGATCAGAGAACTGCACACCGCTGACCGGCTGAAACTGGACCGTGCCTTCGTTCTCGAACTCGTAGCCATAAAGTTTCATAGTGAGGTCTGAGCCGTTGAGCGGTGTCCAGGTCTCGGCATTGGAGCTTTCCAGAAGCACACCTTCGGCATAGGTCTGGCGGGTGATGATGCCCTGACGGCCGGTCTTGCCGAGTGTGGCGGTGCGCACCTTGTAGTTGGTGCTGTTGGTCAGCAGGACCACCGCATAGCTGGTGTTGGCTTCCGCATAGAACGGATCATCGAAACTGATCTTGGTTTCACCGCCGAGATTGATTTCCGACGGAGCTATCACCTTTTCAGCAAAGATGGTGTCGTTTGGCAAACCGGTGGTGACGCCGCGAATCTGAACCGTTACCGGAATGGATGCGTCACGCTCGGTGAACTGAATACCCACTGCAGACAGCACCCGATTTTCGGTAAAGCTGAAGGTCTGCGCCAGCGGATCACGACGGACAAAGATGGTGCGAGTTCTCCAGACGGTACGCACCACCGGCACGCGGACGATACGGGTAATGATGTTGGTCTGAATAAAGCGCTGAATACGGGTGATCACCAGCGGATCATTGATCTGCAGGCTGGCCCGGGCCGTGTACTGACCATCTGCCATTTCCACGATACGGTTGCCGTTGCGGGCTTCCGTCGGCACCGTGAAAGAGGCGGTCACGCGTCCGGCATCATCGCTGACCAGATTGCTGGCCATGACACGACCGTCACAGCGCAGGATAATCCCGGAGCGATCCGGCGTAAAGTTGATGCCTGTTACCGCAATGCCGGTCTGCCCACGGCGGCCGATATTGGGCGTGACCTGAAGCATGGCGGGCGGCTTTTCAAAGACCGCATACGGGTTGATGTTGCGTTCCTCGGACCAGTCGCTCTGTTCGAGCACCACCTGTTCCGATCCGGGCAACAGCGCCAGACTGCCGAAGAAGCTGGCATCGCTGCTTCCCGTATCTACCTCGAGGGGATTGGAAATGGCCGAACGATCCGGAGAGGCAAACTTGCTCAGCTCATTGACCCGGGCATCCCACTCGGCGTGATAGATATCCGACTGGGCCGTATTGGAGAAGTCGTCCGAGTAGATGCCTTTCTTGGATTGGGCGTCGCGGTTCTGCAGCTCGTTGTTCATCTGATACTGGGCATCGTTGTATTTCAAATCCTCCACATCTTTGATGATGTCATGGATCTGATCCATGGTGATGCGGGTGAGCCCGAAATTGCGGATGGTCATATCGGTGGAATTGGGCGGGCAGTCGATGCTGCACAGTCCCAAGGTATCCTCCGGAACGATCGGCAGCTTGGGAAAGTCCGCCGGAGCGCCTTCGAGTCTTTTGATCTCCCGGGTGGTGGCGTAAATGATGTCCTTGCGGCTGAGGTAATAATCATAGTCGATACTGCAGTTGGAGCCGTTGACCGGTTCATCACCCAGCGCTCCGCGACCGAAGTTGACCACATTCAGGTTGCCCGGCTCGATTTGAGTGGTGGACATGGAAACCGACGCCGAGCTGCTGGCCGGAGGATTTGAGGCCACAGGTTCGTCCACCGCATCATCGATATAAAAGATGGCTTCGCTACCCAGCTCCTTGATGCGCTGGAAGTCGGTTCTCGAGCCATTGGTCGTGGCCCGGTAAACCCGGTAGCCATTGGCACCGTTGACCGGCAGCCATGAAAGACGATTCATCTCTCCGACCAGAGTCATTCTCGAAAGAACGCTGCCGGAGTTGAAGGTGGTTTCACCCGAGCCATCAAAAGCGGTCACCACATAATGATAGGTTCCGGCTGTCGGATGGGCGGTAATACCAAACCAGCCGCCATCCACATAATCCTCGCCTTTGATCATCTGCTTGGTGTAGGTCCAGCGCACGGTGTAGGTGGTGCCGATGGCCGGTTCATTTCCGGAACCGATCCAGTCCACATGGTTGCCGGACTGCTGCCAGTCGATGCCTTCCTGAAAAATGGTGGCACCCTGACTGACCTCCAGAATATCGACCACCGGATTGGGATCGAGCAGATCTTCTCCGCCGCCGACCGAGCCACGGGTCACATTGGCGGTCATCTCCACAATGGCTTCCACCTGCGTGGTCTCTTTGAGCGGTGTGGAGTTGACCGGATAGCGGCGCTGGCTGATGTTGTAGGTTTTCTGCTCACCACGCACCGACTTGATGGCCACCGACTTGGGCACCAGCGTGGAGGTCGGCAGATCCCGCTGATGACGGAAGCCCTGAATGTAGGCCCGGCCCGCGTTGGTGATCACCTCGACGTCGGTATCATCCACCGAGCCGATAAAGCTGTCGAATCCGCTGACCAGATAGCTTCCCGCCTGATCGAAGGTCCGCTCGGCAAGGTTCTGCAGCAACGAATTGAGACCTTCGGCTGCGGCAAAGGAGAGCTGATCCTCGGTAATGGAGGAAACCGTAATCCGGCTGCCGGGAAGCGTGCCCAGCAGGTCGCGCAGATACAGATTGGATTTTTCCTGCACCGTCGCCGTAACATCGCCGGTCTCCCGGTCGAATTTGTAAATCGGCACCACCTTGCGCTCGGTCACGTTATTGGGAAGCGTCAGGCCGGTGGTGTCGGTGGTTTTCAACGCCAGAACCCATTTCTCGCGCTCAGCGGTGGGTTCGCCCGTAGCCGGATTAATCAGCGACGGGTCCTGTGTGTAGCCGTAATTGTATTTGAGCAGCTCGGCATAGACATAGTCCGCGCCGCTGGTGGTGGCGGGGTCATAGGTCAAAGTGGCTCCGGCGACCGCTTCCACATGGCCGTCGATGTAGATCATGCCCGGCGTCAGGGTAATTACGTTATCCTGCACCGTGACATCGAGACCGCTCAGAATCGACCCTTCCTTGAAAAGGATATCAGCAATCTTGCGGCGCTCGAGGTTGATCAGTTCCTGCTGTTCATTCAGTTCCGAATCGAGCAGATCCCGGTCCTGATGATAGCGGATGCGTTTATAGTTCTTGGCGGGATCGAATGTATCTCTTGAAATACTCATCTGTTTTACCTCCGGTTATATTTTGATGATCCCGACCAGCTCCACGCGGGTATCGGAAATCTTGTTGAAATCTGGAATGTTCTTCACTTCGTACAGGTAGCCCGGGCGCAGCACCTCTCCGACGGGGTTGGTGTCCTGATGAAACACTCCGCCCATGGCCAGATCACCGCTCGCGCTGGCCACATACTCGACGTCACCGCCGAAAAAGCCGTATTCACGAATGGTGATGCCGTTGGCCTCGGCCTCATCAAAACGAAAGAAGATGCCGATGGTGTTGGTCTCTTCTCCGGTTTCCAGATAGCGGACACCATTGACCACCAGCGCACCTTCGGCGTCCTCCTTGAGGAAGGTCCGTTTGTAGAACCGCTTTCTGGCCCGCTCGTTTTTGAGAGCCGTCTGCTCGATATCCGGCGCAGGCGGATTCTGCGGTTCGGTGAATGTTTCATCTCCATCCCCGATGGCGCAGTGGGTTATGCCTTCCACCGCCTGTCCCATCAGGAGCTTTGCCGTCAATACACGGCCTGATTTGACTATGAGTCCCAATGCCATGGTCTTCTCCTTATGTTTGAATCTCGTGTTCTTCGTTGATAATCACATTGAAAATGGTCAGCCCCGCGTCGGCGGAACGGCCAAACTGCTGCTCCAGATGCTGGGCGGTATCGGCCGTCAATGCCTGATAGCCGCTGATCCTAAGAGCTGTATCCAGCATTGCCTCCCGGGGATGCGTCACCCGGACGGCGGCAAAAGCCAGCTGTTCAAATGCCTGCGGGATAATCAGCCAGGTATCGGCATCCCGCTCGATGCGGCCCGCCACAATGACCTGATTGTCAGCCACCGTTGAACGCTGGTTTGAAGCCCTGACAGAGGCATCTGCCTGAATCACGACGGTCCGCCTTTGATCTCGGGGGCCGAACAGGTCGAAATAGGCTCCCTGCACAGGCGGCAGGTTGACCTGAAATTCGGGGCTGCGAATGCCCCGGATAACGGCAGGTCTGATGATTGCTCCCTTATGCACGGCCACGACGAATCCTCCCGGTCATCTTGAATGCCTGTCCCTTGTTGAGATTTGCCAGCGGCTGCGGAACACGCCGACCTTTCACTTGGGTTGTGGTTTTGATTTGTCCTTTAACAACAGCCATGAGCCTTACTCCTTAATTGCACACCAGCCGCCGCCGGAAAGGTTGAACACCCGATAGGAATCCGAGCCGATTTCAACGGTGTCCTCGGAGGCCACGTTGGCTCCGCCGGTGGCATAGATTTCGATGAGTTCCCCACGCAGCTCCTGATAGCTGTCAGCGCCATTCATGCTGACCAGCCATGGGAAAAGAATGGTGGTGTCGTAGCGGCGTTCGGGATCGGTATCGCTTTGCAGGTTGCCGTGGGCCGCACCGCAACGGCCGCGTTGTCCGCTGGCGGAAGTCCAGCCGTCGAACTTGTTCACAGCGTAAAAGGTGCTTGGCATGTTGTAGTAACCGGTGATGACCGGCTGCGGGTCCTCGCCAATTTTGGCCCCGGCCGCAAAATCACTGACGAGTGTTTCAATGGTCACGGTATTGGGCGTGGCAACCGTATCGATGGCGGTAATTTTGATCCGCTCGATATTGGCATCGTCTTTGATGATGTAATGCTGATCGGGTGTGAAGATCGATGCATCGTTGACCTGCGTCACCATGGCACTGCCGTTGACAATCGCTGCTTGGGTGATGGCAACAGCCGAAGACCAGAACCGTTTGATGGAACCGCTGTAATGGCCGTAGTAGGTCGAGACAATCTTGCTGACGATGAATACATGATCGAGGTCGGCATACAGCCAGTAAATAAAATCGGCGGTGTCCTCCGCTCGGATATAGTTATAACTGCTGGAAAACCCTTCGTTGACAGCGGTCTGCGTGGTGTTGTCCCAATACTGGAAAGCGGCCACTTCAATGCGACCGGAGCTCTGCCCGATCTGAAAACGCAGATAGATATCTTCCGCTCCGGATTCCCCGACAGACTTGAATACATAGTATGGCCGTGCATCGGCGGACTGGTCGTCATGCAATGTCCAGCCAACGGTGGTGACCAGAAAATCTTTGATCTTGTTCAGCAGGTCCAATCGGCCGCTGGCGGTTCCCTGAATACTTTGATAAGCCATGGTTCACTCCTTATAAAACGGGGTTCTCTGTTCCGGTGAGGCGCAACTTTATGTCGATCTTGTTCTGGACAGGAGTGCCCGAAAGTACCGTGCAGCGACGCCAGAAAGAGATGGTCTGATTGTGGGCCTTGGCTCCGATGTTGAGCGGAGCGCTTTGGGTGGCGGTATCGAGTTCGGCCTGCGTGAGCGCGAGCTTGTACCAGACCGATTCATCGGTTTCGAACTCGTCGATCGGGTCCACCACCAGCCCTGTATAGTCATATCCGGAATAGACCGGCGCATCGGCCGCGTGGGATGCTGCCACGGTGTTGGCTACGGCGCGTCTTACGCTCAGATTGGTGGTTCCGCCGCCGGAAAGGATCTGCATCTGCTCGGTGCCGATCACAATGTATTCCGCATCGGCAAAGCGCGGTTCGGTCAGTTCTATGTCGGTCTGGATGTCATCGATCGGTGCGGCGAGCGTGGTTTGTTCATTGGCCACGAAAATCTGCCGGTCTTTGATTTCTCCATCCGTACCGTTGTAGTTGTCCGCATCCGGATTGCTGAAATCGCCTTCCGAAATCTGCTGGGTCAACTGTTCATCGAGGTATAAGTGAATTGCCATAATCTCTCCTTAAACAGGCCATTGGGTTACTTGATATTTGTTCACGGCGCTCTCTGTTGCGGCTTCCTGCGCCTCGCTGAAATCCTGTTGACGGAACAGCCATCGGTAGGAAGGCTCGGTGAACCGGAAACCCGCCTGATTGAGTTTCATCCGTCCGATGCGGAGCGGTCGGGTCCGATCCACGGAGAGGCGTAAAGAGGTCGTGTTGAGGGCGCGTTGGTTCAGGCTCAAAGGCACGATCCGTGGGCGTTGGAGAGAACCTGTATCCACATAGACTTCAAGCGATGCCCGTTCTCCGGTGAGGTTCGCATTGGTCAAAGTCCGGTTGTTGAGGACATTCGCGTTGAGCTTGAATACAGGCCCTCTCCGACGCCAGCGGTTGATCAGATCTGATGCTTCGGTGACACCGGCTTTGCATCCGGCGGCGGCAACCAGCAGCGCACTGCTGTGTCCGCCCTGAATGGCATTGATGACCACATCGCCGTTGAGCGGTGAGCGGCCCAGTTGGAAGCATTGCCGGTTTCTCGCTTCGATGTTGAAGCCGAAAGCCTGTCTGTTCTGCAGGGCTTCCGAAGCCTCCGCCTGCAGAATTGAAAAGAGGTCTTTCTGCCGAAAGCAGTAAAGGGTTTCCGCATCGGCAAAGGAAAGTTTGCGGCGGTTGAGATGATCATCCGAGAGGTTGAAACCGGATTCGACAATATCGGTGAAATAATCCCTTCCGGTATAGATCGGGTTGCAGAAGGACAGCCTGTCCTCACGGATGGAGGTATTCACCAGCCGTCTTTCGTTGAGCGGCCTGTAATTGAGGCGCATCCTGTTTTGACGGCCATGAAAACGGGAGACCTTATTGGCGGCCCGGTCGATTTCCGGAACCATCTCAACAGTGCTGGTCAGCTGCAGGTAATCGTATATCCGCTGCTTGTTGGTCAGATGGCGACAGGAGCCGAGACGGCTTCTTCCCAGCACGAAGGTTTCATCGAGAAAAGCCAGAACCACACTGCGGACATGGGCGGCGTTCTGAAATTCCAGATCGGCACCGATCTCCAGAAACGTGGCCAGCCACTGCAGAAAAAACGCCCGAGTGCCAGCCGGGTGATGAAATGACAATGCATCCCGTACACCTTCGGCCAGGTTGAGACTGTGAACCCGATACACTCCGAGGCTGAACACATTGCCGGGGAGTTTTGCCGAGCTCAAACGGGAGCGGGAATTCAAACGGAGGGCGCTGCGGAAGGTTTCTTCGATCTGGCCCTCCCAGCCAATTGATGCAAGGCTGCGATCGATGGCGGGGATGGTCCCTTTGCGCCGGTAGATTTCAACCGCCTCACGAATCAGACGACGCTGGTTTTCCGGCGTGTCCGTGCCGTCATAGCGGTGGCCGACCAAATACGCGAGCAAGGGCAGAAAACGCTCGTCACAGCGCTCCACATCAAAAATGTCGGGGAACCTGTCGATGACCTCCTTGATCTCATCGAGCGTGCCTGCCGGGAGTGAAAGCAGAGAGCGAAGGTCGCCGCTTTCATCCTTGTGCTCATACAGCGGCGGCAGCAGGTCGATGAGGTTGTTCTGGAACCAGTCCGCCACTATTCGGCCCTCCGCATATTGAGATTGACCGTTCCGAGAACCGGTATTTCACCGCGCCCAAGTTCCACATCCAGCTGGGGCGTATAGAGCCGAATGTGACTGACTCCCCGAACACCATCGATCAGGGCAATGAGATCGGATGAATGGATGGTCTGGCCGAAGCTCACCTGATCGAAAGCGAAAAAATCTGCCAGAGCTGATTCGATTCGACTGCGCACATTTTCGAGTGCTTCACCCGGCCATGCATAAACTTCACAATCGATATGAATGGGCCGGTACACCGGATCGAACAGCTTCACTTCGACGGTGATCACCTTGCGGCGTTCCAGATATTCAGCCAGATCACGCTTGAGCAGCCCGGAAGGCATGCCGCCGCCATTGGGGGCGATGGCCAGATGGACGTTGTAATAACGGATGTTCTGGCAGTCGTTGGTGTCGAGCACCTTGGCTTTGGCAACTCCGGGATAGCCCTCGGCAAGCGCCTTGTAGTCCTGAAGCGTTACCGCCTTCCAGAGACTGCGCAGTTCGGCCGGAGCCTGATTGCGTGCATGTTGAATGGTCTCCCGGGATAAGCCGCCGGTAGCAGCCACCGGATTGGAGACGGTCAAAGGGATTTGAGCACCGTCGTGATAGACGGCTGACAGAAGCTGCGTGATGCGGCCCGGACCGATATTTCCCTTGGCTCCGAGACTTTCGAGCCAACTCACTGAAATGGTTTTTCCGGTAGCGGGAACCGCTCCGGATTGGCCATCACCAAAGAGAATGGAGGTAATATCCAAGGCATCCGTGTCGGCCATGAAGTGAAGGCTGCCGCCGTCGCTTTCCTGAAAATGGCGAACCTCACTCCAGATATCATCATCGATAAAAACACGGATGGTTGCCTGGGCGATGGATACACCGCTCAAGTGAAAACGCTGCCAAGGCTTTCCGGTGGCTTCCAGCTCCTCGGATTTGCGGATTCCCTGACGGGCATAAATATCGACGGAGAGTTCACCACGAGGAATGAAGGCATCATCCACGGTTTCAAAATCGGCCTTGCCATCTTCAAGCAGCGCCCGGCACTGAGTTCCGGCCGGAATCGGCAGATCAGCATCGAGAGGAGCAGCCAGTGAAAAGCGGATGGTGGTTGTGGAAGAGACCGGCGTATCGAGCTGATAGCCGATGAGCTTGCAGAGATTGATCACGTTCTGACGCTGGCGTGCTGTGGGCAGAAATGCCTCGGCAGCCTGCGCATCGAGGTAATAAGCCAGCATGTCACCGACACCACAGAACAGTTCCAGCAGAACAACTCCAAGGTCGGAGTGATTGAAATCGGTCCAGCGGTCCGTCAGCTGCGGCACTTTGGCCAGCAGTTCCTGCCGGATTGATTCGTAATCCTTGTTGATATATTCAATGCTTGCGCGGCCCATTGTGCCTCCGGTTCGTTCGTCGGTTTTAAGCGGAGCGATAAACTCCGCACACGCCGATTACTTACCGGAAGCAGTCTGGAAGTGTCGGAGGTCTAAGGAAGTTCCCGGAAGAACGGGTAAACGAGGTTTCCTTCGACCTGAGTCTGGATGACCCGATAGGAAATGATGACAGGCAGTTGGTTGAGGTCTTTGTTGCGGGCGGAATCGTCGAAGGACACGTCGGTAATGACCACACGTTTTTCCCAGCGGCGGATCGCATCGATGACATGATGGCGGATGAGACCTTTAAGCACTTCATCATTCTGCTCGAACACCAGATCTTTCAGTTTCGAGCCGAACTCAGGGTTCATGAATCGCTCACCGGGCCTTGTCCCAAGAATCTGAATGATGCTTTCCCGGATATGTTCATGCTCCCGGGAGGTCGATGTGGAGACTTCGGCTCCACCGGATATGGATTGAAAGTTCAGAGGGAATTTCAGCCCTGTACCGAGAAAATCGTAGTTCATAGATCACGCTCCTCACATTCAAGATTACAGAGCCCCTGACAGCTGATGGAGCCGCCATTTTCACCCGAGCCATCATCCGGAAAGCGGACAATCAGACTGGTGCCGCTTTTCATGGAGAGATGAATGGTGCCGCCGCTCTCGATGAGGCCGCCATGCCCGCTCTCTTCACAGGAAAAACCCTTGGCTCCATCGGCCAGAATTCGGACGGTGATGGTCTCGCCGACACCTTCAATTCGGGCAATGCCGAGGATATCGATGCTGCCGGAGGGATTGATGACGGACAGTGTTTTCAACTGATGGTCGAGCAGCAACCTGTATGGGGCAAGCTCGATGCTGAAGCGATGTTCGGTCAATTGATCCACTTGGGCCGAGATCGGGAGGCCCTCGATTCCGGCCTGTTCCACCGTGGTTTCTATCCATTCGGGCACCAGTTCATAGATGCGGCCGGGACTGACTTCCACGGAGGTTGCCGGTCCGGGTGTAACGACATGGGGCTCGCCATCGACAATGACCGAAATGGTGTGGTCATCGTTGGTCTTGAGGATCATGCCATCAGACAGGGTAAACAGTCGATTGCCGTCCGGCAGGTCTTTCACCTGACTTCCTTCGGGAAGCGAGGCAAACGGATAGAAATCAGGCGGCGGCTCGGTCGTGACTTGATCCATATAATCCTGTGTATTCTGAATGTGTGCTTCCAGCGCTTCCTGTGCCTGCTGTTTCAATGCTTCTGATGCATTGTGAGAGGCTTCGATAATGGTCTTCATGCCTGCGATTTCAGCTTTGATCCCCGCAAGCTGCAGCGCCATGTCTTTGAGAATGAAATGGTTTTCGCCGGAATCGGTCTGTTCGACCACGGCTCCGGCCTGAGGTTCTTCTATGGATATCATGGGCGTTCTCCTAAATTCCTACGCTGCCCGGATTCGACTCAAACTCCATCTGGTTGAGGGCGGTGATCGCTCCGGTGGTTCCGTTGATTTCAAATACATTCCAGACGGTCCCGGGTTGATTGGGCACATTGAAGGTGTATTCCCGGCCGTCGTAATAAAACACTTTCACGGTCGCGCCTGATCCGGCCAGACCTGTACTGGTGCTCGAGTTGCGGTTGGTGTAGTCGTGAACACTGTAGCGATAGGTTCCGGCCACCAGCCGATGCATGGTGATGGTCTCCGGCCCGTAAGATGAGGTGTCATCCACATCCAGCTCGCCGCAATCCTGCACATAATCTGTCGAGTAATAGACATGAAACGTGCCGCCACCCGGACGGGGACCGCGCAGGTGAGAATCAAGATCCCGGGGATTAAGTCCCCACTGCAAAACGATGCGGGCCACCTGTCCGTTGAGTTCCGGGGAGAGCACGATATTCTGGCCGGAGCTTCCTGATTCGAGGACGTTCAGCAGGCCATGGGCATCGATATAGTTGGGCGTGCTTGCTTCGTAAACATAGAGTCCTTCGAACAGCTCCATTTCATACTGGCCGGAGGCATCGGTGATCTGCTGCGCCACAATCGGACCTTCCTCGCTGCGCCGTATGGTTACCAAAACACCTGCAAGCGGTCGGGCGTTGAGCGCATCCACAACAGAACCGACAAGATGAACACTGGTGCCCAGATCGAGCAAGAAGTCGGGATGATTGGCGAACCACGACGGATCACGGACCTCGACATTCAAATGGCGCAGGCTCTGCCGGGCATCTGAACTCCACGCCATAATCATGGCGTTGCCAATCTGCAGCCCGCTGACCAGAAAGCCCTCGTCATCCACATAGGCCACGGCCGGGTTGGATGAAATGAACTGCGGGTTCAAGCCACTGCCGCGAACAGATAGCGGGATGCGCTGCTCGAAATAAGATAGCGAGAGTCGGATGCTCTGAGGATAAATCTCCCAATAGGCCGGAATGTCGAGTTGTTCGGTCATGAGGGCATTTCTCCTCCACCCATTGGCGTACCGTACACTTCAACTTGAACATGGCGAACACTCAGGCGGTCATCCGAGCGCCAGACCATGACAATGGCAGCGCCGGGCTGCATACCGCAGATCACATTTCCCGCTTCATCCACCTCGGCGACATCGCTGTTGGAAGATTCAAACACCGGTGATTCAACAGAGCCCCGAATGGAGAGCGGAATGGTTTGCGGCCATTCAGAAGTAGAGACGCGGATCAGCTTGGGGAAAACGTCCCAATATGGATGTGTCGGTATGGTTGATTCTTCCGGCATGCAAATTTCCTCAATTGTCTATGGTGTTCGGGCTGCCCGCAACAATCACTGCTCCGCAGGCGGTTATGTCGCCGATTCTGGCGTTGGGGCTGCCTTCGGTAATGGTGGTCATGCTTCCGGTAACAATGGGCGTGACGCCATGTCCGGGGATTGGGCAGACGTGCAGGTCGCCCATACGAGCCACCGGTATGCCGTTCACCATGGTTCGGACGGCGGATGTGACAATCACCCCGCCGTGACTGCTGACATCTCCGAGACGTGCCTGTGGTCCGCTCATGGTTTCAGCCTCAAGGTTAAATTGATCAGATAGCCGACAAGCCCGCCGACAGCGGTGCCGATTCCCAGTGTCAGCCCGACAATTTTCCACATGGTCTCCGTACCCACCTTGCTGCTGACCCGGGTGTGGAGCCGGTCAATCTCCTCAGCGTGGCGGTGCAGGTCTGAATTGATGCCGCGAACCAGCACCTCGACATTCTCCTTGTCAGATTTCTTTTCGATTTCCCGTTCGATCTTCTCCAGCCGGTCCTGAATTTCACGGCGGTGGTTTTCCAGAATCCCTCGGAATTCCTTGCGCCATGCGTCGAAGGTTCTGGCGAGCATCTCTTCGGATGCGGTCAGCCCGGGTTGTTTTGAATCACTCATGCAATGTTCCCTTATGTGTTAATCAATACTTGGTTTGTCGATTTGATGATGATGTTGCCGACAACACCATCCATGAAAATGAGGCTTCCCGCCTTGTCGGTTGCGCTGATGCTTTCCGTTCCCGGAGCCGCGTTCATTCTGACCACCTGTCCGGCTTTGTCGGTCAGACGGATCTGTTCAGCGCCTTTGGTGGAGTCGATCAGGATTTCCTGCGTACCGTTGAGTCCCCAGATGTGAACCTTTTCCCGGCCTTTGGTGGTATCAATCAGAATCTTTTGCCAGCGGGAACGGCCCTTGTCGCAGGAGAGGATGTGAATCTTTTCCTTGTCCTGCCATGCCTCCAGCAGCACCTGCTGACGGCAGAGGTCCGTGAGTTGGACCCGGGCTTTTGATCCGACGATCTGTGAAGCGATATCCAGCTGGTCGCCTTTTTCAGCATCCTTGGTACCGCGTCTGAGGGCGTTGCCACTCTGCATTTCCGGTTTGACCTTGGCTTCCATGGTGAGGATCTGACCGGCCCGGTCGATCAGGCGCATCATTTCATCACCATCACGGTCATCGGCCAGAATGGTGTGCCCGGTTTCCGTCTTCATCAGCACCCTGAAACGCGGGCAGTAGTATTCCGGATGGCCATGGTATTTCCGGTGTTCGAGATTGTCGTGGGGATTGCTCTGGTGCTCCAGCTTGTCCTCGCAGTCATGACAGAAGGCATTGCTGCAGGTTCGTTTGGATTCCTCCGGCTGTTCGCCGGGATTACTTCCCGCGAGCCAGACTCCGGTCCAAATCGGATATTGAACAATGCCGCCTTCAAACTCGGCCCAAACCGAAGCACCTTCTTCAGGCACGAGGAACATGCCGCAATCATCATTGCCGCCATACGGAAAGCAGGGAGATGCCCAATCCGACCAGTTTTCGCGGCCCGTACCCAACACTGCAGGGATTTCGAGCCGAACCCTACCGAGCCGTTCCGGATCATTGTTGTCCCGGACAAAAGCCCGGTACTTGCCGTACCAGCGGTTGCGGTAGCGTTCTTCTGTCTGTTTATCGGAGGTTTCAAGCATGGCTGCCTTCCCTCCGGCGGCTGTCATTCCAAGCATTCCAGCCACCCACGCGAACAGCCCAATACATCAGTCGGCGTTTCCATGCCGGAACACCGAGCTTGGTCATCAGGTCGAGAAATATGCGGTCGGCTTCAACTCGGGTCACCAGTCCGGTGTGATAGAGAAAGTCATGCACAACGGCAGCCGGAGAATAGCGTCCCCATGGCGGCACAATTCGCCAGAACAGACGCGGTACAGATGCAAAATCCGTTTCAAATCCGGCAGGCACGATAATGGTTCGGCTGTCAGAGATCCTGACCTTGTAGTCTTTGATCAGACGGGCACTGCGGCCATTGGGCAGCAGTTCAAACTGCAAAGGCCCGTTCAGTCCGATTCCCGAGCCGACGGTGACGGTCTTTTGAAACTCAGTCATTACGCCACCTCGCTTTCCCGGTTGTCCGGACATCGAGATGGACCCATGACGGATAGATTCCGATGCCGCCTTGTTGAAAGGCCGGAATGGTTTCCGCTGCACGAGCCAGGTCTTCGGCTGTCAGTCCATCCGGGCAGGCGACATCGGCAGCCATTCCCAAGGTGTGAAAACTTTGGGCTGCTCCACCAACAGACTCATTGTGCCGGTTACAGCGAAAGCCGCTGGTGATGCTCAACGGCAGGTTCAATTGATCGCGCAGTGTCTGAATCGCCGAAATCAATTCGGGATGCACCGGAGCCGAATGCCCGCAGCAGTTGGTTCCCTTGCAGGCAAATTCGGACCGGCTGAAATTTTTACTCAGATCTCCCATGGTTCCTCCTAAGAAACAGCACCGGAATCCGCATTGATGGTCACCATGGCCGGTGGCTCATTCTGCGGGGTTGCCGGTGCTTCTTTATCGTTTGGTTTTCCCTTGGTCTGGGCGGACTTGTCTCCTGCACCTTTGCCAAGGGCGTTCTTTTTGAGTTTGATTTCACAGGAATAGCCGGATGAACCGATGCTGTGGCGAACCGAGTGGCAGTAGTAAATGCCGGAAAACTTCCGGCCCACGCCTTTCACTTCGAGGTTCTTTTTGGCCCGCAGTGAGGGAATGCCGATGGTAGCGGCGGTGGCCTCCACCTGTTTGAGTTCGGCCTCTCTGAATTTGCCTTCGGCTGTATCCTGAGCAGGCTCCTGTGCCGGTTCTTCATGGAAGGCTTCGGAGCGCTCGTAGGCGGGAACGACCTGTCCGGTTTCCTGCTCTTTGAAGCTGCCTTCACCGGTATTGCCATCTACCAGATAAGTCTGCTTACCCAGCGAGGTCCGTTCGGGAGTTGTGGCATTGTTGGCTTTATGTTCCACCACATCCTTTTTGCGTGGATCGACACCGACTGATTTGGTTTCGACCCCGGCTCCTTTGGCTCCCTGTGATTGGGTCGATGGTCTGAAAGAACGCAGGACGCCTTTACGGTCGGTGAAATATTCCAGCGTCAAAAGCGGAGCCTGTTCCAGTTCCCTCGGATGGAAATGGAGCTCATCGTCCTGAATGAAAAAGGAGTAGCCGCTGACACCCTGACCATCCCGGTCACGGGCCTTGGTTGCCAGTTCTTTGAGAAAGACGGCGTCGGACTGATTGCTCTGGGTTACGCGAAGGTGGTGGCCCTTCGTGGGCGTCACGACCGGCTTGAGGCCATTGGCGGAAGCGATCTGCTCGGCAATTTCGGAGTAGAGAATGCCCGGCGCAGGTTTCTGCCAGACCTTCTGGTTTTCTTTTCCGGCCAGCTTGAAGCCTTTGTCGTAGGCTTTGATACGGATGGTGGGGTCGCCGTTTTCAGGGAAATCGTAATCGATGTCCTTGATGACGGCCTTCTTGCGTGGAGAGAGATTTCCCACATAACCGAACCGGGCAATGATCTCGTTGCCTTCCTGAAAAAGCGAGTCATCTACAAACTGCAGGTTGCGGTTAGTGATGGACAGCTCGAGGACATCCAGTTCCTCTTCATTGTCGGTGAAGACAAAAGAAGTGATCTCCTGAGTAATATCCTTTGAGAGCGATTTGCCCTCTATCTGAATCAAAAATGTCGGTTTGAATGTATCGAGTTCCATGCACGTCTCCGGCTGTTCGCAGTTCACTGCTTACATACCGGAAGAGCCGCTGGAGTGTCGGGGCTCAGTCGAGAATGTGCATGCTGACGTGGTCCATGGAAGGGATGCGAAGCAGCATGCCCGGCGTCAGTTCAAGGGGAAAAAAGATGTCGTTGTAATCACAGATGAGCCACCAGAGCTTTGCCTCTCCCAGATACCTGTGGGCCAAAAGGTCCAGCCGGTCACCGTCGGTCACGCTATGAAAGCGGTCATCGAATCGCGGGGATGTATCGATCGGAAACCGCATGCCAAGGGAATCACCGTCACTGTCTCTATACCGGAGACACTTTGCGTATCTGGAATCCTTGCCGATCATGAGCGCACCTCCGACCAGCTGACCGATTGATCGACGTATTCTTCGAGGGAGATATCCACCTCGGCCCGCTGTGGAGCGAGATTGGTCTGGTCAAAGAGGCCGAAAAAGCGGGCCTTCACCTGTCTGACAATGCAGGTCACGCCGGGATAGAGATCACCGAAAATGAGAATGACCCGGTGCGGCGCATTTTTGAGCATGCTGCCAGCGTGCTCCGGGTATTGCAGAGACCGCAACCAGTCAACTTTCTGTTTTACCGGACCCTTGAACAGTTCGATCTTGAAGGTGATCCGGCGTGGTTCACCGGCCACGTACTGATAACGAGGGTGACTCATGCCGGGAATCTTGATGGAGGCATAGCTGGTCGATTTTTCATCGCTGATATTGTTGGGGTTGTATTGGAATTCCAGTCGCTCGCCGGTATCGGCATCGACCAGATATCCCTTTATCGGTTGCCGGTCCCAAGCCATCATTCAACCTCGTGGATTTCAACGATCGTCTGGCCAATCTCTCTGGCATGGGACAACTCCTGCTGCATCCCCTTGGAAATACCGTTTCCGGTAAACGCCCAGACTTCAGAGCAGGTCTCCATGTAAGCGAGTCCGCAGCTGATACCGGCGGAACGCTGTTGCGGATCGTGGTCATCGACAAAGCGGGGATACAACAGGTGTGGCGCGAATGGCGCATAGCCTTGGTCCATGGCCATGCGGCACAGCTTTTTGGCCACTTCAACGTTTCTTTCAATGTCCCCGGCAAAGGGGCTGCAAATAAACACTCTTTTCATCGGTTGCCTCACAGGGTTTCATAGTTTCTTATTTTTCGTTCCCGGAGGTCCTTGTAGACCGCCTCGGCCACCTGACGTCCATCGATATGCGTGGCCACGGAAACCTCCACGGGTCGTTCCGAAAGCGCATCGAGCTTGTTCAGCAGCGCCTCCAGAAGGCTGGTCATATCGGGGCCTTCCTGCTGGCCTGCAGGCGGTGATACAAACGAATTCGTTCTTGCCGCTGCCAGCTTTTCAGGCGGATGCAGTTCCGGCTGCATTACCGAAGAGGCATTGACCTCCTGCAACATGCCAGTCCCGACCGTATCCACGGAAGCTCTGACATCAGCCGGAATACTCAACGCGGGAATCATCCCCATCGAGGGGGCGATCTGCCCGGCAATGGTAACCGGCGGAACCGAAGGAGCCGCAATGGCGTCCGGGAACTGATAAGGCTTACTTACCGGAATTTTCTGTGTAATGTCGGCTGCTCCGGCTGGCCCTGCATTCACGACCGGCATTGCCGAAGCCATGACCGGCGAAAGCATAAGCACGGCGGAAAACACCGTCGGGATGAGCTTTTTATCGAGACTCGGAATCAGAGCGAATCGACCGGCGCTTTGCTGCACAACAGCAGGTTTAGCGGAAGCGGTCTGCAATTTGGGGGCAGCTTTGGCTTCAGGTGCCGATAAAGAGGAAAACAAGGACTTGATACCAGTCCACGCACCACTGAGCAGTCCGGAGGCTTTCTGTTTCACCGACTGAATGACACCACCCACACCGGACTTAACCTGGCTCCAGAGGGCTGTTCCTTTTTCAGCTACCGCAGAGATCCCCGAGCCAATGATGTTTTTCAGCCCGCTGAAGGTGGCGGAGAACGTCTGTTTAACCGCCGTGGCACCGGCAGTCAGCTTATTCCAGACACCACTCCATGAATCCGGCAAAGACAGTTCCGGGATGAGATTGCTCAACGCACCTTTGATCAGCCCACCGGCTTTGGAGACAATTGCTCCGGCACCGTCAACCAGTGAACCCCAGAGATTGCCCGCCGTTCTGAAAGGAGCAGCAAGCAGATTCATTGCGGTCTGGCCCGCTGATTTGAGCCCGTTCCAGACACCAGACAGTGCAGACAGAACTCCACGAGCCGCAAAGGAGAACACTTTTGCAGGCAATGCCAGTGTGGAAAGCATTCCATCCGCCAGAGTTGTGAGCAGTGCTTTACCTGATGCTGTCAGGGTCGATAGCGGACCTTCCTTGGCATCAGAGAACGGCAGCAGGCTTCGCAGCTTGCCGAGGGCACTTTTCAACATGCGGAATGGATAGGTAACCGCCGACCAGATGCCTCCACCCAGCGTGACGAGCATCTTTTTCCCGGCCTCGAAAAAGGTCATGTCGCCTGAGAAGAAGCTTCTCACTGTGGCGAACAGATTCCGCAAAGTGCTGACGAGCGGCAGGTTCATGAAGACACTGACGATACGTTCACCGGCAGCAACAAAGAATCGAACCATCCCGTCGAAAACCGAGGTGATGAAGTTCCAGACGCCGCTGATAACATCGCGAGCCCATCTGAATGGAGTAGCCAGAAAATCGAAGACCGCTCCGCCAATGGCCTTCAAACCATCCAGCAGGGAGACATCTCCGGTCAGTATCTGCCAGACGGAATAGATAATCTTCCCGGCAGCCACAAACGCCTGAGCAATCAGTCGGACCGGAAGCAGAAATTTATAGATGAATTTGGTGGCATAGATCAGTGAGCCGACGATCACCTTGCCGACCCAGACGACGCTTCTCACCACAATGGCGAGCGCTTTGACAACCATCGTGATATTCCATACCACGATGCGGAGTGCATAGGCCAAGCCCTGCAGCAGAACACCGGCAACCGTTCCGACCACGGAACCAAACTTTCGCCACGCCGATCCATCCACTGAATTGGCCGAGACACCAAATATTTCCACCACCGAGAAGATGGCTTTGTAGAGGGTCGCATAGGCTGAAATCATTGCCTTTACGGCCGGTTCGAGAATGGCCCGGATTCGACCGAAGGCATGTGAGAAGGCTTCCCACAGCCCGGACAGGTATTCCCGCACCCGGTAATAGACCTTGAAGACGGTCACGACAAAACCGAGGAGCCCGGCTGACTTGAGCCGGTTGGCAAGCTCGGCTGACATCTGGCCGGAGGAGCCGCTCAAAGATGAGATGAGCGTCTTCACGCCCTCGAAGACCAGTTTGATCTTGTTCCACGTCCCGAGCACCACATCGCGGATTCCTCCGAAGTTTGTCTCCCATGCCCGTTTCAACAGATAGACCGCCAACACCACACCCGCAATAGCGGCGGTGACCGGCAGAAAGTATGTAGCAATGGCAGAGCCGACACCTGCGGCCGCTGCACTGATGGCGACGAACCCGGCCTTGATTGCCGGAAGCATGAGTCCGACCAGTCCAACAGCCGAAGTGACCGCTCCGGCAACGACCAGCACCGCTCCAAGCGCCATGGAGAGCGTCAAAACTACCCGGGTGACTCCGGGCATGGATTTGGCCAGTTTCTGCAGGAACAGAATGAAGCGGGAAATGCCGTTCATCACCGGGGTCACGACTGGCAGCAAGGTGCGACCCAATATCTCGGTCAGGTTGGACATCTGCTGCCGGATCAATCCGAACTGAGCTCCGATATCCTGATTCATGGCACTGGCCATCTGATTGGTGACGGCTGTCCCGGTTTTCATGGCTGTGCCGACTGACTTGATATTGCTTTCGAGCGATTCCGTTCCGGCCGCCATCTGCAGGAGGAACTTGACCGCTTCATCGGAACCAAAGGCTTTCTTCAGCTTCACCTGAGCTGCGGCCTGTGACAAATCCGGAAACTGCTGTTTGATCTCCTGCAAAATGGGAATGACGCCTTTGAGACGGCCGGTTGTATCGGTAAACGAGAGCCCGAGCTGATCACCAGCCTCGGCCGCTTTCATGATGAATGCCTTGTAGAGCGTTCCCGCTTCTGAGCCCGGCATGGTGGTCTGCAACTGACCGAGGATTGCCAGCTGTTCCTGCAGAGGAATGTTGTTGGCTGCAGCAACGGCACCGATGTTTTTGATCGCATCGGCCATCTGGGTTCCGTTGGTCTTGAACGATGCCACGGTTTGGGCCATGGCTCCGGAAAAGGCGGTGGCCCATTCCATGTCGGTCATATCCGCCATGATGGGTTTGAATATGCCGTAAGCCGTGGTGAAGGTTCCGACCATCTCCTGTGTGGTCGCTTTGGTGGCTTTGGCTGTGAGACCGGCCATGTTGGTGAAGACGCCGACGGCCTCGTCGCTGAGGTTAGACAGAGCCGATTTCACATCGTATGTGGCTGTGATGAAGGCAGCCTTGTTGGCACCCGACCACTGGTTGGTGAAGGATTCGGCGGCATCCTCGATGGCTCCGAGATCTTTGACACCCAATGAGGCTAATTCCCCGAGGGCTTTTTGAGTGGCGGCGGTAGATGCGACCAAGGCAACAGGCGCGGCCATGAGCGCAAGACCGGCTCCCACCATCATGGTGCCTTTCTGGATACGATCCAGATTTCTGGTCATGCGTTCACTGGCGGCCGCGACGGTTCCGTCAAGGCTTGTCATCGAACTTTCAATGCGCTGGGCGTTCTGTGAGAACGCATCCTTCATCGATACGACAATGCCCAGTCCAAGGTCGTTATTCATCATCGCTTATCCATTTGCTCCCGTTCAAAATCAATCTGCCGCTCCAAGGCTTCCACAAACTGCTGTCGAAGCTTGAGCGGCAGTGATCGGATTTCCTGATAACTCCAGTGGAGCCCGCCATAGGCGAGAAAGAAGCTGTCGCTTACAAGCGAACTCCTGGAAATAAAAAAGCCGGTTCGGCCTCGAGACGTGTTCTGATCCGGGTGCCGCAGCCATCGCAGTCGACTTCGACCGTTGTATCGATACCGGCATCCACCCGGGCCATTTCCTGTCGCAGGGCACTGCGGTCGCGCATGGGCATCTCAGCGAGGGATTTCTTGCTGGGTGCCTTCCCGTCAATCTCGATGAGTCGAATCATCATGGCCGATGAAATGTTCGGCTCGCGCAAGGCGGCGAGACGCTTTTCCTTGTGGCCATCAAGCAGACCGAAACGGACCGCTTTCTTGGAGCCAGGCAGCTTGAATTCAAACTCACGCTCCTCGGTGTAAGGAGTGACTTTGAGATCCTCCAGATTGACCGTCACATAGTTGGTCATGCGACACGAGGCATTGGGGCACGTCAGTTCCAGTTCCACTTCGTCTCCGAGGGAAATCTGGCGCAGCTTGACCAATGCAAAAAGGCGGTCGCCCGAGAGCAGGTCGAGAATATCGTTCACCGCTGGCTTGTCATTCTCGCCAAGCCGGACGGTACAGTTTCTGAGCACCTGATTGATCGCCTCTCCATTGCGGATCAGGCGCTGATTGGTCAGGAGTTCTTCTTCGGCACCGGTCATCTCCTTGAGTTCGATCTCGATGCCACTGGGTAATTCGTAGGTATACATTGCTTCACTCCTTGTTTATCAGGTCCAGTACTGGTAGCAGATGGTCAGTTTCTCGATGGTGTTTTCGGTATTGCCGCCTTCGAGCTCGTCGTATTCCAAGGTCTTGATCCATGCGCCATGCAGCGTCCAGCGTCTGGTTTCATTGCCGCTGCGGTCATAGCGCACCACATCGATGTCCTTCAGATAATCGGCAGGCAGACCACCAGTCACTGCATTAACATCAACCTGCTTTTTCACCCATTCACGGGCAGCCTCGTCAGAGCCGTCCTGAAGGATTCCTTTTTCGAGGGTGATGTCCTCAAACTTCACGCGTCCGGCCACCTTCTGGTCGAACATGGAACCAGCAGGCGCAAAGGCCACTTCCTCGAATTCCGTTTTCGGCTCCTGTCCCTTGTGAAACAGGGCCACGTCAAAGCCATTCACCTCGATGGCAAACTGCCAGTTCTGGTAAAGGCTCTTGGGCATATTTCCACTTCTCATGGTTGTATCTCCTGATTAAATGATTTCACTGAAGTCCGCGCCGGTACCGGTCAGGATGAAATTCAGTTCGATGAATTCAGCTGTCTTGGTCGGCTTGACGAACACCCGGGCAATCATTTCATTGCGATCGATAACCGCCGGAGTGTTGGTTTCCTCATCACACTGGAAGGCGTAATCATAGAGACCGCCTTTCTCCTTGATGTCCTGCAGGAAGGGATTGATCAGACGACCGAGCGCCCGCCATGTCTGCGGATTGTTCGGCTCGAACACCACAAAACGGGATGACTCGGAAATGGCTTCCTCCATATACATCATCAGACGACGGACATTGATTCGATCCACCGCTGAAGGCTGACTCTGGAGCGTTTTCTGGCCCCAGATGTTGATGCCGGTGTCCGGGAAAACAGCAATGACATTGACTCCTTCGGGATAGAGCACGTCGCGCTCGCCACGGCTGGTTTTGTAGGCAACCGATACCGCGTTGAAAATGCGGCCACGATCGATTCCTGCTGGAGCCCACCAGACGTAGGTCTTCTGGTCGCTTCGGGCACAGCACCCGGCTACAGCGCCACAGGGCGGGATGTATTTCTTGCGGGCGGTGATGGGATCGCTGATTTCCAGCCACGGGTAATAGAGAGCCGCGTAAGACGAGTTGAATGCCGCGTGGGTGTAGGTTCCCTGACCCTTCCTGAAGTCAACGACCTCCAGCGGTTCAAGCATGAACGGCGTGTCGGCAATGAATAGCAGGTCCTTGCGGTTCTCCGCATAGGTGATTCCGGCATTGATGACCGGGACGGTTGTAACACCGGGGACCATGAGCAGGTTCAGCGCATCGATCTCATCAAATGCATAGAGCCCGGTATGCTGGGACGGGTCGCCGATATAATCTGAATCGGTCACACCGGTGAGGCCATTGTCGCCACCAATAAGCGGATAGGTGCCGTTGGCTGGCCTGTCCTCGGCCGTCCCGGTGCTCGGAGAAAGGTCGCTGACAGTGATGTAATCTGAGACCTCATTGATCATGAGTTCCACATGATTGGCCGACGTCTCATCCATAGATAGGTCTTTGAACACCTCGACGATGTTGTCCTTGTGTTTGACAACAAGATTGAAGGCGTTGGCCGGGTCCAGAGAGCCGTCCTCGACCATCACGGAAATACGGTCTCCCCATGTTCCGGGGTTGGCTGCGTTCACTTGCAATGTGAGCGCAGGTGTTGCCCCCCGATTGGAAAGAACGGCAACCGAGTTAACAGCACTCAGCGTGCTCTTGTCAGTAATATCGGTGTAGTGGGCAACGCGGCAGACATAGAGAATCGATCCTCCATTGTCGAAAAAGGCTCTGGCCGCATAAGCCAGGTATCCTTCGTTGATGTAGGAGCCGAATTTATTGATGAACTGCTCCCAGCTCGTTACCAGAACCGGCTTATTGACCGGGCCTTTTTCAGTGATGCCCACCATGGCAGCTGCCGAGGTGGAGATCTGCTTCACATAAAAACTGAAGTCGGTTTCCCGGGTGTAAATGCCGGGTGATAGATATGCTGGCATCGTTATTTCCTCCGTTTCGTGGTTTTGGGTTCAGTGGTTTCAGCCGTCTCATCTGAAACGGAGGGCTTTTCCTCTTCCGGTTTTGAAAGGCCCACCAAGCCGCGTTTTTCAGCAAGCGTGATTTCTGGTGAGATATCCTTTTGTGGAATCGAGGTGCGCTCACGCGGGCCGAGATGCAATGTTCTGTCTCCGGCCAGATTGAAGGTGAGCGGTTGAAACTGAAGGTTTCTGATTTCAATCACTGTTCATCTCCTTTGGGTTCATAGGTTCGTTCTTCATTCACGCTGCCGTGAAACTGGAAAGTTCGGTCCTTGATCAGATGGCCGTTTTGGATTTCGCCATCGTAAACAGGACAGTCTTCAATGCGGATGCGTCCAGAGCTTTGCTTCAGATTGGAAAGGTTGACCCGGTTCAGGCCGCCCAGCGGAGCGATCTCCGTCAGGTTGAGATGGCCCTGATCCGTAATGGTCAAAACGGGATTGCGCTGGACAAAGCGGGAGACCGACTCCTGAAATTCAAGGAGCTCGACCTCACGGTCCACCGTCACGATCAGGTCAAAGTCGAGATGATAGAGACGCGGGAAAGAACACTCCTCGAATGACAGAGCGTCCACGTCCTTTTCAATCAGGCGGCTTTGGCTGCGGCGCAGTTTGTTTTCACTGACTCGCGGCCCCTGCAAAATGACACTGGGCGTGCGCTGAACTTCAAAAACATCATCAGCCAGCACCAGCACGGCATCGGGATGGATGTCGGCTTTGACCTGCCTGATCAGAGTTTCTGTAACGGTTCGTATTGTGCTCACGGTAGCCTCCGGTTGTTTCTGCCAGATTACTTACCGGAAGCGCTGCGGATGTGTCGGGTTAGAGAATGCCTTTCAGAGCTGTGCGATAATTTTGCTCAATCTCTTTGCGGTATTTCTGCATGACGGGATGAAGAAAGGGTCTGGCCGGGATGATAATGGTCGCTCCGTTCGGATGGTTGATGGTGGCTCCGTATTCCATGACAGCGCCGATATTCACCATGCTTTCACCGTCCTTGTTGACGGTTCCACGGAGAAGACCGACAAATGCCTTGTCCGCCATGATCTTCTGGGTGATGGAATTGATCAAAAATCCGGTGTCGATAAGCGCCTTGCTGGAGCCCTTACGTTCAATAGTACTGTCAGCCAGCTTGGCAAACGCCTGCCCGCCGGGAGCCTGATTGCGGATGCCACGCTGAATCTCCCGAACAAGAAACAGGGCATTGCGGATGGTCGCCTGCTGAAGGGCCATGGCGATCCGGGGACCAAGGGTGCCATTCAGTTTGGCTTTGGCCTTGTTCCAGTCACCGGTCCGTTTAACGCCCATGGATCTTCACCAGCTTGATGGATTGGTGGGTAATGACTCCAAAGAAGTGTTCTTCTTCGAGTGTCTGTATTCTGTATGTGATTGTCTCTATCTGGAGCCTGTCCTCCGGGAGCACGTCAGCTTCCGGCAGTACGGAGACGGTGGCATCGATTTTTCCGGCGAGATCTTCCGGAGGTGTGTGGACTATTTCCACGAGAATCGAGCCGATTGGGCTGTATTCCTGATCGTCGCTTCCATACAGATTTTCACCGGGAACAATGCGCAGCACTGTGGCAGTGATGCCGGAGGATACAATCAACTCTCTGACATCCTTCACGGCCTGTTCTTTTTCCCGATCTGTCAAAAGCATCAGCAATCCTCTTCAAGGCAGATTCCCTGTTCGTAAATCACAGGAGTTAGGCCGCCGGGGGTGATGATATAGCCATCCTCGTTGACCTCGGTTCCCGGCTTCAATGCGGCGAGCCTTTTGCGGTATTCATCCAGCAGATCCACTTCGAGCTTGGCCCAATGTTCAGGCTGCTTGGATTTGTCGACCCGCTTGTCGCCGCTGGAAAACGAGAAGGCATTGGCTGTGGCAGAGCGCATCACCTGACAGGCATGTATCTGCCCGAGCAGCAGAAGCAACTCCCTGAGTTCACCGCTGATATCCGGCAGAATCTGCTCGCCCTCGATGGTCAGCGTAATCTCCGCATCCCGGGACAGCTTAAAAACCGCCTTCCGGACGCATCTCTCCAGTGTGGAATCCACAAAGAGAGACGCATCCGGATCGGACAGATCGATGCGCAGGTCGGCTATGAGCTCAGGAAGCGTCAACGTCAACCTCCGCAAGACGGTTCTTCAACGCGTCGATGACGGTTCTGCGTTTTTCACCTTCCATATAGCCTTTGAGTTTGGCCGGGTCGGCTTCTTCATTGACCTTGGATATGGCATCGGTCGCGTTGAGCTTGCTCAGATCATCATCCTGATCCTGCTTGCCCTGAGGAGAAGGCTTGTCAGCTTTCTCTTTGTCGATCTGAATCAGCACGCCAGTTTTCAGGCAGTGTTTGATCTGATCGGTCTGATCTTCAACAGGTGCGACCTCTCCGGGTAGCAATTTTAGTCCGGCATCCGGAATGATGAGAATGCCGGGGCGAACATTTTTTATCGTCAACATGATTCCTCCTTCGGCATTAAACACCAAGTTTCACTCGGGCCAGAACGTCCGGACGGGTAACACCCTGACCGATTTCGGACCAGACCAGCCAACCGGTTTTGAAGCGGGTCTTCTGGTCGATGGATTCGGCTTTGAGCTTTTCACGGACCGGCATTTTGCCCACTTCTTCATCCGGAATGATCAGGATTTCATCGAGAGGCATGGATGCCGTCAGCAGAATGCCGCCGGTGCCGTAGTTTTTGACCACGCCTTTCTGACGCAGCTCCAGCTTGGTCTGAGGATCGAGATCCCAGCCGCGCAGATCGTTGAAGCGGCGACCACGCATGACGATATACTTCACCGACAACTCCAGGTCTTCGATGATGGAGATCGCCTCGTTAAGGGCTTCCTCGGTCAGTGTGTTTCCGGCCACTTCAACGGTGTTGGCAGCCGGAACTGCAGCCGACAAGACAGAGATGGTCCTGCGGTCCATCTCTTTTCGAATGGCATCCGAGGCACTGGTCTGGATATCCATCAGCGTACCGATGTTGCCGTTCTTGAGGACGGAGATATCCACCATCGGGTTGGAGTGGATGCGGTTGGTCGGAAACTCGACTTCATCCTTGCCGATCTCCTGTTCCTGCGCTTCACCGTCCTTGCTGATCCAGTGTGCTTTAACGGTCGGCTTTTTCTGATAAAGCGGACGTTCACCCTTGGGTAGCGTGTGTTTGGTCAGCAGCAGCGAGGAGATTTCCTTGCGCCGGATCTCCTGTTCGATCGGAGCGGCAATTGCAGCAGCCAACGCCTGCATCCCTTCCGGGGACTCAAGAGCTTCACTCATGAGCCTTGCCATGGTCTCCATGTATTCCTGGCTGTGAATGTTCATTGGGTTGTTCTTCATGTGTACAGCTCCTGTGGTTAAATAAGCAGTTTGAATTTCAAAACGCCGCTCTGGACGGAAATGGCCTGAGCGATGACGTACTCGTCATTTCCGATGTTTCCGCCGGTTAACTTGCCAGTGGCCGATACCTTCAAGTCATCCCCGGGATTGATCGTCCCTTCGAAAACATCCGTTTCGTACACACCGCCGTTGCAGTAAATGCCGGGCATTTCACCGCCTGCGTAATCCTTGATCAGGATGCCGAAAGAACGGACCTCCGGATCGGTGTTGACAGAAAACAGATCGTTTCCCGACAGACTCACCAGATGACCAAGCTGGCCATCGCCTTGCATATAGCCGTCACCGTAAGCGAGGCCCCTGTGACATGGATTGATAAAAGACATAGCTCTTCTCCTTGTTAGTTGATTTCCACGGTTTCGTTCGATTCGTTACCGACACGGTTGTTGTAGGCAGCCATGAAGCCGCTGCGCAGGCGATCCTCGAGGGAGAGCTTGCGGTCATCCACGTCGTGCGGTCTCACCCCGGCTGAACTGCGCATGGGTGTTTCGCTCGATGCTTTGGACTTCTGCTTGTCAGGCTCCTTTTCCGGTTCCGGCTGAGCCTTGGCATCCGCCTTCTGGCTTTTGGCCATCTTTTCATAGGCGGCTTCGGTGGCGGCAAAAGCGTCATCCGACAGTTCCGCCAGACGCTTGAGTTCGGTGTCGCGGTCCTCGCCGAAGTCCATGCCTTGCTTTTCGAGCTTTGAGATCAGCTTGTGAGCACGGGCTTTCGAAGCGGCAGCCTTCTGTTCGGCTTCCAGCTCCTGAATGCGTTTTTGAAGTTCGGCCACCTGAGCTTTCAGCTGGCGGTTTTCCTTTTCCAGCTCGCCTCCGGGAGCCGGATTGTCTTCCTGCCGTTCCTGTTTTTTCTTAGCGGCGTCGGCGGACGACTCATCTGGTTTATTGGTTTTTTCGTCCATAGTTGGATCTCCTTTGGGTTGGTGTTCAACAGAAGGTTCCTGAACCGACGCCACCTGCAGAATGCGGGCATTTTCATCTGCCCCTTTGCGGTCCAGCAGGCCCAGGCCCGTAAAAGTCACGCCGTGAAGAGTCTCGAAGACAGGTTTTCCATCGAGTTCACGGCCCTTAAATTTCCTGAGGTGAGTGCAGTAATCGGCTTTGCTCTTGAAACGCTTGTGGCAAACGGAGCATTCACCTTCTTCGTAATCACACTCCATTGATACCTGCGTGATGATGCCTCGCTTCATGAGCTTGTAGGCCAGCTGGGCATTTGGGGTGTCTCCGGTGTAAAGCTCACCGACGCATTCCACCCGGCCACCGTTTTCATCCTCCAGATAGTCGGCCGCCACCACTCCACCGACAATGTCGCCAAACTCCTGCGAGTGCTGAAGGTCGACTTTCTTGTTGATGGCGGTCATGTGCCTTCCGGCCAGCTCCTCGGCTGTGAAGTGGTCACCATTTCGGTTGGTGCCGGTTCGGCAGAGAATAAAGGTAAATTGGGGATCGCCCGGCAGACCTCCGCTCATCGCTTCGGCGTTCAGCCCCGCATTTTCATCGAGGCAGAGCTCCACCGGGATGGATGTATGGATATTGGCTGCGGCAGCCATCGGAACAGGCTTTGCCGCCTGATCGGTATCCGCATGGGACTGGTTACCTTTCAGGCAAACGAAAAGGCGCTCCTTGGCGCTGGAAGCCTCTCCATGCTTGGAGGTGATTGAATACTTATGATCCTTGGTCTTCATCCGGCTCTGACGCCCCAGACCGCCAATGATCTTTTTCATCTGCTGTTCGTTCGGATAGGCGTGGTCGCGGTATGAAATGAGCCAGTGCGGGATATGGGTGGCATTACCCAGAAACTCCTGAAAGAAGTCGGATGCATTGCCCTTGGTCACAGTCACATGGCTGGTTTCGTAGTTTTTGACCTTGGTATCGGCCTTAATGGTCAGGCCGTCCCAATAGGTCATCAGCCCTTCGACAAAGTGATAGGCTTTTTCGTAATTGGTGGTCGAAAACTCGGTGGCATACGGCGGATCAAAGTAAGCGAGGTCAGCCTTCACCTTGGGAAGGATCTCGTTAACATCCCCGCGATAGGCTTTGTTCTCCTTGCCGTTATCGAATATCAGGGCGTTGATCCGTTCGATATTCGCTTTCAGGCGCTTTTTGAATTCTTCAGGCGTGTCCTGCCTTTTCCCATAGTCGGTGGAAGACGAGAAGTGGCCGAATCCACCTTTGCCGCTCATACAGGTTTTGCCGAGAGCAAACAGCGCGATGTCCTTTTTGTAACCGGACAGGTCGTCGCAATTGGCCCTCAACGAGTCGATGAGTGCGTGGACACCTTTGGCAAAGAAAATCCCTTTGAAATTGTCCTGAACAAAGGTCTTGGCTTTGGGATTGTCCGCCAGCAGCTTTTCGATCTCTGCCTCGGACAGTCTCGTCGAACTGTTTTCGATAATGGCTCTGGCTGCGTGGTGACTGTAGCGAAGACGGTCATTGGCAAAAACTCGCAGCCCTTTGGATTTGTACATGTAAGCAACAACGGCCGAGCCGGAAAAGGCATCCAGAACAGAGGAAACTCCGTCCGGGGTGTTACGCCAGATCCAGTCGACCAGTTTCTGTTTGCTGCCGATGTAGTTGGTGATGTACTTGGGGCGTTTCTCCGGGGGCTGCTCTTCAGGAGCCTTCTGTTCGGCTGCATCGGTCCCGAGCTCGTCGGGATCGATAGCGAGCGCCGCATCTGCCTCAAGGAGGAACGCCAGCCTTTCCAGGTCAGTGGCAAACATTTCCATCAAATTCTCCGGTTCAATCACTGTTATTTGCCCCGATCGCACCGGGCGAGCGGGAGGTTTCAGCGATTACTTACCGGAAGGCTTTGAAATGTGTCGGAACGGCGTCTGCTTTTTTAGGCGGGAATCTTCAAAAACTGCAAAACAGCAAGACCACAGGCGTTTACGGACGGGTATTCCCCTGTTTCGACCTGTTCGGAAAACACGCCGTCATAGGGAGACCGGCTCTGGCGGTGATACTCCAGAAAATCATCCGGGATGGTCAAAGCATCGCTTTCAACCAGCCGGTTGATGATCCAGTGTGCCTGTTCACGGCGATCCTGAATATCGCCCCGACTGTTGTTCGGGTAGAACATTTCAATATCGAGGCCCGGGCCGGGACCTTGCACCCAAACACCGACAGGCCGATATTCTGGAACTGCCGCTTTGGGATCAACGAGGATGGAATCAATCATGTATCTCAGCTTCATTGCCAGTCCTCCGCAATCTTGATGTGTTCAGCAAGGATCTCAGAATCGATGCGCTGGAACAGATCCCGGTTGTTTTTTCTGAATGCCAGCCATGCCTCCCACTGCTTGGCATGAGCCGGTTCGGAAACGGGCTCGATCATTTCAAGGTTGTAAATGCGGTCCAGATCATCGGTCAGCTCGACAATCAGCCATGCATTGATTTCAGATCCACCTGATTGCGCCGTCAGCGTGTCGTCCACGGATATATTGACGACCTTGATCGTATGGCTGTAATTGAAACCTTCCTGATAACCGAGCTCCTTCCATAGCAACCAGAAGTCCGTTCGGATGATTTTCCCAGAAGCATCGAAATGCGGTGCAATCCTTGTTACCGTCAGCTCTGCGGTAATGGTGTCGATAAAGTTTTCACCGCCACGTTCCCGAACCTGCAAACGGCACCCGCGCTCATTGAGCCAATGAAACTGCCTCTGGATGCGAGATTTTTCCTCTGTAATTATGTTTTCCATATCATTTCCTCGTATTCCACGTACTCGGTGTGTGAACGATGTCTTCTATCTTGCGGCCGTCGGGCAGCTTCTTGTTCCCACGGGAGGTGAAGCTCTTGATAATCTTCTGACGCTCGGCGGCTGAATTGGCCACGATGTATTCGATATTGTCCAGCAGTGTCACCGAATACTTGAAGATGGTCTCATTGCCGCTCTTGCCCGAAAAGTTTTTCCAGTCGTCGATGTTGTTACCACGGTTTTTCCGGACATAATCATCCACAACCTTGCCATAGGCATCGTGGCTGTAGCTGATCGCATCCATGCGCCGCAGCATGCTCTTTTTGAAATACAGTGCCGGAGGGGCATCGCGGGTTGGTTTTTTCTGAATCCGGGTAAAGAAATAACTGGCTCCGCCTGTCTGCATGTCCGCCACCGGGGACATGCCACCGGGAGGAACTCCCATACGCATCTTTTCGACCGTGCTGACCATAGCGCCATTGTTTTCAAGGATGGTGTCGATGAAATCGGACATGCCTTCATTATTGGTCAGGCGATGAACCAGAGAGTAATCCTTCATTTTCTTTTCCAGATCCTCTTCAGTGATGTCGAACCGGTACTGGTGGCGATATCCGCCTTTCAGCCCGCGATCGAGAAAACCGGCCTGATAAGCGCCCATCGGGTCATAATCCGGCAGTTTGGTGATATCATCAACATTGAGTTCTTTTTGCCAGTAACCACGAAGAGTCTGTACCCGCTCATTGACTGATGCATCGCGGTCATCCAGCCTTTTTTGAAGCCGCTTGTATTCTGCGGTGTGGTCCACTTTCCGGATGTAAGCCATCTTTTCCAGATACATCTGCTCGGCGTTCTCGGGTGAAGAAATCCGTGCATCGATGCCGAGTTTATCCAGTTTGGTCATCAGGGCTTCGACCTTCTTGCCGCTGGCATCACCATCGATCACAATCTCCAGCTCTCCTCGCTGGGCATAAAGGTTTGTATTGTCCCATGGTCGGTATTTAAGACGTGTACCGTCGTCAAAATCGGCGGTGAATTGAAGGCCGTCCTGCATCCTCGAATCCCGGTTGAACATCCCGTAATTATCGACATCATCCATCTCGACGGTTATCTTGCCGCCGCTGATGCGCCTCTTGGTGTGAGTGACCTTGCCTCTGGTAACCTTGAAATCCGGTTTCTTGGGCTTGACCTGCTTCGGCAGCTCGGGAAGGTACTGTTCAAAGACACCGTTGGTGGCGCGGTCCCAGTCGACCGCCTCTTTGATTTCATCCAGCCATTTGATATAGCTGTCGGCCATCTTTTTGACTTCCGGATCTTTGCTGCGGGCAAGCACAAGCAAACGGGTTCGAAGCTTCTCTGCTTTCGCCAGTTTGGTCCGGTTATAATTCCCGTCACCGACATGAAAATTGACGTTCTTCACGGCTTCCAGAATGGTCGAAAAAAAGGTGTCGTCCTGCAAAGGCTGGCCTTTCTTGAGTTCGACAAGATCCAGCTGTTCCCGAAGCAGAGCGGTGATTTTGGAATCCGTATCCGGTCGGATCTTCATTTTGACAACGGTGCGTTGTTTGCCTTTGAAGGTCTCTGTGAATATCAGCGCGTTCTGGTCTTCGACATCGCCACTGTCAAACGGCAGGGTTTTTCCCTGCCATCCGAGTTTACCGGCATCATCGATGATTTTTTCATCCGCATCCTGCAGCAGCTTTTTGATCCCGGGTTTGGTCTGCAGTGATGAGAAACTGAAATCTTTCCGACCTAAAACATCCCCGTAATAGCGCTCGAAATCCTTCCGCAGATCATGTTTGCGCTGAAGCGCCTGCTCATAGAATTTATCCAGCCCGATTTTGTCTTTTCCGAAACGCCCCTCGGCATAGGGCCGGATGATATCGAGATATGTGTCGTCAGATATCTTTTCGACCTCCTGAATGTACTTCAGGGTGACCTGAGGATCGAAGTTGACCTTGCCGTCCTTGGCTGCCCGAAAAACCTTATTGTAAAAAGGTTCTTCTTCACCAAAGGCGCTGTTGGGATGGTAATCCAGAGAAAGATTGTCCTTGCCGAGGTGTTTGAATGCCTGCCCCTTGTCGATGCCATATACATGGCCGTTTCTTCCACGGATGAACTGTTTGGAGTGTCCGTCGTGGTTGGCGATAAGCCAGTCGACAACATGTTCCCGCTGCAGCTGTTCAAGCTCAACGGTGGTCAGGTCCTCCGGGAGTATGTTTCTGAAGTCGATTTCTGACTTCAGGTCCGTGCGCCATTTCTGAATGGAACCGGTCCTTCCGTTCAACTGGATATTTCGAACCTCGATTGCATCCGGGTCGATCAGACGCCCGATTTTGTATGCGGCTTCCTCACCATGAGCGATGAAGTTGTCCTTGGATTTCTTGGCCGGTTTAAACAGCCATTTATCGCCATTCTCATCGGTCCAAAACTCTTTTTCATGCGCTCCGCCGACATTGGCCTTGCCTGACTTATTGAATTTTCCGGTCGCTGATTTTTCATTCCATTTCTGATCGGCGGTTTCAAATTCAGCACCTTTCTGGGCAAAGGATGGTGGTTTGGCTTTGGGTTCAACAGATGGTTTAGGCGCTGGTTTTTTCTCTTTTGCAGGAGCAATCTTCGCTTTTTTGCCGCTATGCTTTTCAGCCCATTTCTGCCATTTACTCTCGATATTGGATTGCGCTTCTCCGATCTTCCCGGGGTCAGTTTCAGTAAAGAGCGTGACGAGGTCATCCTTGCTTGCCCATTGCCAGTGTTTGAGCTGCGTATCCTTGGCGATGGATTTAAGCTCCGAAGACTTGAGTTTGGATATTTGCTCCTGAAAGAGCTGCTTTTTGAGAGCGATTTCCTTGGCATGCCCGGCAAGCAACTCCTGAGGCAGTTCCTTCGCCGATGCCAGAGCTTTTTCCGCATCAGATACCTGGCTGATAAAACTTGTGTAGTCCAACGGGGATTCCGGCAGGTGAACTCCGGCCGCAGCCTTTTCGACCAGCTCTTTCTGTTTTTTCACCAGAAGCTGTTTGGCTTCATCGGCGGCTTTCTTTTTGGCTGATTCCGCCAGATCCGTTCCGGCCTTTTTCTGGAGTGCCTCAACGAGCTGTTGCTTGTTTTTCAGGACACCGATTCCGTACTGTTTTTTCTTTGCCAGCAGCTCTTTTCCCTTCAGGGAGGTGTGGTCGATGCCCGGCTCGAGTTTGTCCAGTAACTCGATGGTCTCCTGCTTGGTCATATTCAGGGAGATGCCGTTGCTTTTGGCCATCTCTTTGAGCTGGGATACCGGCATGCCATCGAGTCCTTCCACCGGTGGTAGTTTAGACATCTGCTGGGCAATGAGTTGTGCTTGTTTGAGTTCAGCCTGTTTTTGAGACAACAGCCCGATCAAATCTTCCTTTGTCCGGAGCAGGCCGATCTTGTGCTCTTTGAGCTTTGCCTTCAGTCCGGTCCCTGAAAGTGTGCTGTGGTCTATTCCCGGCTCTGCCTGATCGAGCAGCTTGATGAAGTCGGCCTTGGTGCGGGCAATAGAGATGCCGTTTTCTTTTGAGAGTGTCTGGAGCTGTTTTACGGTGAGTGCTGTAAGGTCATCGGCGTTTCCGTTTTCAAATGCATCCTTCAGTTTGGCGTTCTCTTTTGCCTGAGCGTCGGCCATTCCCTCCAGCGCATGCGGGGGCAGTATGCAGGCATCGCCCTGTGAAGCCGTGGGTGCCGCCTGTGCAGACAAGTCGGAGCCGCAGATACTCATGGGCCACGCGACAAGGTTTGTGCAGCGGCAATGCGGATGTGCGGGTTGTTGGGGGAATTTATCGATGGGGAATGTCTTGCCGTCGAGAGGTCCACACACCGGGCAGGTTCTCTCATCATTCATGGCCATCCATTCAAGTCTCTGAACACCGACTCGCTCATGGAATTTCAGCCGCCCCATATTGTGCGACCGCAAGACTTCAGTCCGGGCGATCATTTCCATGCGGTACTGCGCCTTGCTGAACACGCGACTGCCAGCCTGTCTGAACGAGTCTTTGTCGATGATGACTTTGCCGAGGTCCCGGACAATATCATCTGCGCCTTTGCCTGTGGCTATCCCGCTCAGAATTGTCCGTTTGATACCATCTGACAGCTCACGATGGACATCACCGGCAAGCGTCAGGTTGTACTGCGTCATGAAGTCGAGGGCATTGGTGTCGACGATTGTGAACACTTTGGTGGCCAGCTTATCGATACCTTCAGGTTTCAGGTCGGCATAGAAAGGCAGTGATGCGGATGTCAGTTCGCTGATGCCTTGAGCGATTCCGCCTTTGAAAGCGTCCTTGGTGCTCTTGCGGAAGACGAGCGTCTGGTCACGCTTCAACTGACGCAGAACATCGTCCAGCTCGCCCTGAAGTTTCTCCAGACCTTTCAACGCAGCCAGCTTGTTGTCCGGCAGAGATCCAAGACTGCGGTATTTCAATATGGCCTGAGCCACTTCCTGTTCAGCCTTGTTGAGGGACTGAGTCAGTTGGGCGGTAATGGAATCGTTGTAGCTGTTACGGGATTTCAGACTTTTGAGCGTTGCCGCCTGAATGCGTTCTTTAAGGTCGGAAGGCATGGTCAGGATTCCCGGCGGTCAATGAATCTGCAGGCCGGGGAATCGAAAGTGCGCTCGGTGTTGTGTACCCGGCAGCGGTTGGAATCGGGATTGAAGTGGCTGCACTCATCACACAGGGAGGTCGCCGCCGTTGCTTCCAGTTCCTCTGTATAGTGATTGTGTGCCTCGGTATCGAGATCATTGCCGTCAGCGGGAATACCGAGCATCTTTCTTGCGCTGGGTACACTCATGATTCCGGAAACCACCATATCGACGACCGGTTTCACCTGTTTTTCATCCATCAGGTCGATGTTCTTACGTTCGGTCTCGCGGTTGGCAGCTTCGATATCCGGGTCCAGATCCATCTTGAGCTGCAGGCTGGAACGGCTGATCAGTTTACGGTCATACAGCTCGATGAGCAGCTTCTTGAAGTCGACGGCATCACTTGGGTCGAGGTCATTGAAGATGAATTGCAGGGATTTGTCGGCGTGGCCTTTCAGTTCCATCCAGTCATCGAAGACCCAGTCGAGCAGTTTGCGGGCGGCCTGTTTGATCTCCCGGATCATGACCATCATTTTCTGCATGCTCACCGAGGCCGTGGCAAAGTTGGGACCGTCTCCGGTCACCAAGGAACGGGAAAGGCCGAGAGCCACTACGATGTCTTCTTTGACCTCCTTGACCTTGTCCTCGACATTAAGGACCTGGCCGTCGGTGCCGTGAGTTTCCACATTCACATAAAACGGGACCACAAGGCCGCTTTTCATATCCATCTTGTTGACCATGTCGCGGACCTGTTCCAGCATTCGCTGGTCCGGCATTACCATCTTCTGTCCGAAGGCACCGCCCACTTTGAGCAAGCGGAACGGCGTGGCCCAGCGCTTGGCAATGGCCTGTTCGGCGCGGCGGTAGTCACGCAGCAGTTCAATGGCCTGAAACGCGGGAAGAACCAGTGAATTGCCTCTTGGTGAAAAGCCCGGGGCATCCCATTTCAAGTGGATGACCTGATCCACCGGAAGGTCGATGGGGTCGCTGGCTGAACCTGAATCTTCGGCATGTTGGGTGGCTTCGATAAGTTCGCCTTGTGCATACTTCACCTTCACCGAAACCGGATTGACACATACCACTTCCTCGATGTCCTGACCGGAAGTTGCATATCGTTTGAAGCCGACTGCGTCGCCTTTGACCAGCAACTGAAGGATCATGTCCTTTATGAACTCCGAGACATTGAGTCGCCATGCGGCGTTGACCGCATCATCTTTCAGAGTCTCGTCATCACTGGTAATTTTGATCTCATCCCCGACCGCAAAGGTGCGCCATGAATTGACGCAGTTCTTTACCAGCGGCTCTTCGACATAGTATTCCCAAGCCTTTCTGGCTCGCTCTTCCCATGTAGCCGGAACCGCGTCCGACGCGTTTACCTTGCTAAAGGCCGATGCGTCGAGGGCTGCCGCTGCGGCCATGGGCACAATCGCATATCCATTGGATTCGTTATTAGGCTGCTCGGTATCTGGCTGGGCGTTTGTATCCACGTAATCCTCTCGGGTTGTTTCCGGTTTAACGGCCGCACATCTCCCCGCTGTGGGGCGATCACGGCAACACTGGGGTTACTTACCGGAGAAAGAGGAAAAACGTCGGAAAGGAGGGTTAAATAAAGACCGGCTCTGTCAGAACAGGCTTGAGCCAGACGGTCTCTTCACCGGCAAGGTCGAGGTTGCCTTGCTCCCGAATGAGCATGGCACAGCGGACCGCATCGATTATGTGGTCGTTGCCTTTGGAGTAGATGATCTTACCGTCCCGCAGGGTGTACGTCTGGGTGGTGAACTGGTCTTCAATTTCCAGATCGTCTGACGGGAAGATGATCTGTTTGCGCTGGAGGGCACCGTTAATCAGGCTGGTCATCAGCTCTTTTGTCCGCTTCTTGATCTCCTTGCCATCTCGGATGGTGAGCCGGGTCATGCCGCCGAAGTCAAAGCCTTTCAAGCGGCCTTCCAATTCCAGCTCTTTGTATTTGTCGAGGGTCAGCAGTTCCTGCACGACGGCCAGACCGTTGCCGCCATTGTCCACGCCGATTCCCGCCGGAGTGAAATAGCGCTCGAGCAGTGCGATGGTCTGGGCAATGTGCGGATACGAAACATGCTCCATGTGAATACGCAGCACCAGTTTCAGGATGCTGCGATCACCCACCTCGGCTTCCTGAAAGATAACCAGCTCGGTCGGGTCATTGGTATATCCAAGGTCACCGCCAATCCAGAATAACCCGGTTCGGGGCGTGAGGTTGAGCAGCAGTTCAAGCCGGTCATAGGCGGCTTCCTCTGTTTCACAATCACGCAGCTCGGTATCGGTGATGGTGACCTTCTGATATTCCAGCAATTCCTGTCGGCAGAGATTGAACTGCTCAACATTAAACGTTCCGTAGGAAGGCTTCCCGTGTTCCCCGGCAACCTCATGCTGCCAGCCCGATGTGTCTTTGCCGCCATAAAACTCCAGCAGCTCCGATTCCCGTTCAGCCGTCCAGAATGGATTGAGCCAAGAGGCCCAGCGGAACACCTTGAATTGTTCCGACAGGGTCAGCCGATAGTAGGTAGTGTTTCTCAGGCCATTGGGGGTGGAATAGATTTTCAGGCGGCCGCCTGTTTTCAAGCATTGTCTGAGCGCCTTCCATGCACGCTCGGAAAGCCACGCGCCTTCATCTACCCAAACTCGGTCTACATGAAGCGAGCGGAATGCATCGCCATACGCACCAGCCGGACGGAAATAGATCACGGAGCCATTGGTAAACTCCAGTCGGAAGTATGGCTTCCGGGTTATTTTGGGTTTGCCGTATTTCGAGATGGCAATGCTGTTCATCAAGTCTTCATTGTGATCCAGCTGGTATTCGATTTCCTCGATGACCGTGTCCAGATGTCCCTGATGAGGAGCGGCAATCAATCCCTGTCCGCCGCGAGTCGTGAAGGTATAGTGCAGTGCATCCGTCGAAAGCACGATCGACTTGCCAACGTCACGGCCATCGAGGTGGATGATGTTTTTGTGGGAACAGCGGAGGTCTTCCTTCTGGTGATCCCAATACGAGCGTGCCGAACCGTCCCGGTTGTAGAGATATGCCTGTCCCCACAAGACCGGGTCACGGAGTGTTTCGGCCAGCCTGCGCTCCTTATCAGAGACACCCATCAATTCATCTCTTTACGGATGGCAATTCCAAGAACCGATGAGATCAGCTCTGTGAGGATCTGCTGAACCGCCAATGTGTTCGTCCTGTTACTGACAGCTTCCTCTATATCCAGAATGGCCTGATCGAGTTCCTGCCATTCCACGTATTTCTGACGGGCGGCTTCCATACGTTCGAATGCGTCGTCTATGCGCCCGGCCGCCAGCTCAGAGCCGATATCGACCAGTGCCTGACCGGCCTCCCGGATCGCATCGCTGTTTTGTTCGAGTATCTGTTTCATTGTTCACTGTCCTCCGGGTTTGTGTTCGCCCAGCTATCCAGTGAATCAATGGCTGTCTGCAGACGCAGGCCGATTCCGACCAGACGTTCCGCATCAGGGTGGTTGGATTCAACCAAAGCCTTGTTTGCCTCCCGGACATATTCCGGGGTGTAGCGGTTCAGGGTGGATGTTGCCGACTGAATCTGCTCAGGCGGCCTGTACGTGGCGCAGCCAGCAACCATACCGGCCAGCGTCAATGGGACTACCCATTCGAGTGCTTTCTTTAACATGTTGCGCTCCTTTGTTTTAGGGTTGTCGTTTTAATGCAGAAACATCTCTGCAAACACTTGATTTCCAAGGGGATATAAGCGTCATTGGACATAACGCGGGACGGTCCCGCAGAACTATAAACCGAAGCAGGAGACGCCCCATGAAACAGGTAAAAAACAGCGACGACGCCAGAACGGCCTACAAAAAGCGCCAGGACAACATTGCCGAGTACATCCAGCGGATTCAGCAGAAGCTGGCCGCAGATGCCGGGCAATCGAATATCAACTGGGCGCACGTCGGGTCGCTCGGGCATGTCGAAGAGCTGCTCCAGCAGATCGATGAGTTTCTGGGTTAAGCCACCGGCTTCACAAACAAAGGAGTTAATGCCATGACAGAAATGACCATTCATGAAACCACAGCCGCCTTCATCAACCATCTTCGGGAGAACGGCAAAAAGGAGCGGACGCTCTACACCTACCGGAAGGACCTCGATCTCATCGAGGGATATATCGGCAAGGACAAGAAGCTTCAGGAGCTGCGTATCACGCAGGTTGGAAAGTTTCTCAAATGCGATGCGCTGCTGAAGCTCGGAAACGGCAATGCCCGGGCCGAAAGAACCGTCGCCAAGACCATCCGAGTGTTCCGGATGATGCTGGTATGGGCCAAGGATTCCGGATTTATCGATGAGCTGCCGCTGCCCAAGAGCACCCCGATGGGACACAGCAAGCAGACGGAGGTGACCGATGCCGAACAGCAGTGATCGACTGGAAACGGCCATAGAGCGGTTCTGTGCCCACCTGTCGGCCGAAAACAAAGCAGCCGGGACTGTGACCGCATACCGTCGTGATCTGCGACTGGTGGCCTGTGTGGCCGAATCCTTCCAGCCCGGGCTCTGCTGCCAAGATGTGACACCCGGCCTGCTGGACCGGGCTTTATCCTCGCCAGAGCTTTTGACCACGGATTCGGGAGCAAGGTCACCGGCATCGGTGCATCGGTTGAAAGCGGCGGTCCGTTCCTTCTTCACATGGACTACCGATGCCGGGCTTACAACTGAAAACCCGGCCCGGTCGGTTCGCATGAAAAGGCTGGCACAGAAGCCGCCGGTGTTTCTTACAGCTTCAGAAAAGAAGGCATTGCTGAAAGAGGTAAAAGGCCGCACGGGCTTTGCCGGAATGCGGGACCGGGTCATGATCGAAGTCCTGCTCGGCACCGGCATCCGCATCGGTGAGCTCGAGGCGCTGGACACGGACGATATCGATCTCGATGCAAAGCACCTGAGAGTCAGAGCCAAAGGGAATGTGGTGCAGGTCAAGTTCATAAAAACCGACCTCCGCATCCTGCTGAAAAGATATTTGAAAGAACGATCCCGGCAAAGCACAGCGCCATGCAACGCACTGTTTCTATCCAATAGAGGAACACGTCTTTGCCAGCGGCAGATAGCCAACCGAATAGCCTTGTGGCTGAACAAAGCCGGTATTGAAAAGAACCTGACTCCGCATGGTCTGCGGCATACCTTTGCAACCCACCTTTACGGGGCCACCAGCGACCTGCTTGTCGTGCAGAGGGCGCTGGGGCACCGGGATATTTCAACGACCCAGATTTACACTCACCTTGTCGATGGTCAGCTCGAGGATGCTCTTGAAAGGCTGTAGCACCAGCGTTGACCTGAACATCCGGAGCGGCTCCTGCTGCTCCTTTTTCGTTCCCGGGCCGCATATTAAAATTGCGGCATATGCCGTTATGCGCGAACAAGGCCATACAGGCCACTTTGGGATTTATGGCGTTATGTGCGCATAAGCCAATAAAGTTGATTTTCTTATGTATGGTCTTATGCGCATAGGATTGGAGGGAACCGATGCTGAACCGATGGTTCGCACCTTTCATTTGAGAAATTTTACTTAACTGAAATTTCCGGGAACACGTCTTATCTGAAATTCCTGTCATCTTGAGCCTCCATAACTGCCTAATCCTTCGCGCTCTTTCTTTTTGAGGCTCTGGTGTTATCTGAACTTTTTTTCGGCTTTTTCACGGAAGCGGTCTTCTGGGCGGCGGCTTCACTCACTTTTTCAAGAAGAGCGGAGGCCCATTCGGCAGGAGACGTCTGCGGACCTTTCGGCTCCTCACCCTCACGGGCAATCTTGGTGGTCTTGAGATCCTTCATGTGGCAGCGGATCATCCGGTCGAGACTTTCGGCTGCCTGTGTGTTTCCTTCGATCTGTGCCCGGACCAGCTTTACCGAGTAGATGCCCACAAGCTCGACCTGCAGGAAATCGCTGGATTTGTTGAACTGAAAGTCCTCATGTAGCTTTTCGATGATGCTGTCGAACATGACCTTTTCTTCCGGAGTCAGGCAGCGGTCGGCAAAGATGCCATGCTTGAGCGTGCGAAGGTTTCCTTCTTTAGCTCCCGCTTTGCTCTTTGCCTGATCATGGTCCGTCCGGCCCTCATTCCGATGCCAGCGATCCAGATTCTGTTCGTCTTTTTTTGTAACGCCCAAGGCTCATCTCCGGTTTATCAATTTTGTTTCCAAATTTCGGGGTTCGGGGCGGAAGGCAGATTTAGCCCGTTTTCCCGCACCTCAAGCCTTACATACCGGAAGAGTCCTCAACCTGTCGGGCGTCGGTTTCTTTTCTGTGGTCCGCGAGGATCTGATTGACCCGGCGACGTGTGATACCGGCGAGGCTGGCAATTTCATCGGTTTCTATTCCCTGACTTTTCAGGGCGATAACCAGCTGCCTGCGTTCCTTGTAAAAACTGCCCGGCGCTGGAATCCAAAGAATGCCGGAATGGTACTTCTGCACCTCCTTGAGCATCTCTCTCGGCAGGATGTGTTCGGCATTGGCGTATTTCTTAATGCTCATGGTTACTCTCCACTTTCTTCAACCACGGCTGCGAAACATCCGGGTTGTGAAACCTGAGCGTGCTGGGACGCGGTGTATCCGGGCTGTGGATGATTTCGATATATCTTTCCGTCACGGCACCGATCTTCCGGTCACCGCCGACAAAGCAGACCAGCCCGTAGTCCTGACCACAGGGGAAGCGGTATCGTCCCTGATTCTGGTATAGCCTGGCTTCAGACCATTTCTGGGACATGGCTTCCTCCTTGATGGCATCAACTTTGGCCAATGCGTCGGAGCAGACCTGCTCTATACAATTCCAAGCTTCGTTTGGCGGATAAATCCAGTTGTTCTTGGGAGGTTCTGCAGGTTTCTCGGGGTTTGCCGGAACATGACGGGGAGGCTGGTAATTCTGTGGGCTGAGTTGACGGGATGCCTGCTGTAAATCTTCCTTGCCGAATTTCTGAACCGCGTATTCCTGAAGCGGGTTGAACCTGCTTTTCAGGCTTTCCCATGTTGATTCAGAAAGCTTACCGGCTTTGAAAGCGGACTGGGCTGCCAGCATCCGTGAACGGAGCCATGCAAAATACTCCGGCTCGAGACGTCGATAAATTTTGCCATTGTATTCAACGTCGCTGGCGGACGTGACGGCCCACTCGAATTGTGCGGTGTCCAGATCGGTGGATACAAAAAGATCGGGCTCCGGTGTGCTGCTGTCATTTTCAGCAGGCGGAGCAGCTTGTTGGGAAGGCTCACACACAGGGGAATCAAGATGCGTGAGCATGGTTTGTAAAAGACTCATGGGTGACCTCCGGAAGTTCGGGTTTATTTTTCTTCCCGTTACTTACCGGAGCCGGAGCCTGAGTGTCGGATGGTAGAAAGCGTAGAAAGGGGTTTCTACGCCCAGAGACCTTTCTACACCCCCTTTCTACATCTCTTAACAGTAGTAATAACAGTTAGTTATATATTTTTTTGTAGAAAGTGTAGAAAGGTATAGAAATATTACTCACACATAGCCCGTTTTTTTCAGGTATGCCTTCATCCCATGATTTGAAAAAATGAACAGTAAGGGGGAGTAACCTCTGAAACCTTTCTACACTTTCTACGCTTGCCTCGTAACGCTATAAATATCAGCGACTTGCGCTGTAGAAAGGTGCTCTTTGGACATTCTACATTGTAGAAAGGTCTTTCTACACCGGCGGCCTTTGTAACGATTTTTGCAGCAAACCACCGGTTTCTAATCGTTTTTGCATCGGGATAATGATTTTTGCTGGAGTGACCGTGGATATAAACGAAAAAGCCCGCAGAGGTGAATCCACGGGCTTGACTGGGTGAAAGTATGAAGGGCGAAGTCTATTCGAATGTTTGGATGGTATAGAGCTTGGTTCCGTATCGTTTCTGGCTGATGACAACATCGAATCCGGCCTCGCGGATGGTTTCAAGGTCGTTGGCAAAGCGCTGGGCAAACTGCCTCGATGAATCCATTTCAAAGCGCAGACCGAAATCTCTGGCCACACGTTTGAGCGCCACGAACAGCTCCCGGGACAATACCTCCTTGAGGCAGCCGTCTTCTTCGAGCTGCACCTGATAGCGGGCAACAAACTCCTGAATGTGGTCCACCCGGCGATCGTTGTACATATCTTTCCGGTCGGACTCCACGGCTGTTCGCCATGCTTTGAACAATGTCGAGAGCGCCGTTGCGGTGTGATTGGAATCCCGGGCGGTTTCACGACTGGTCTGGTTGATGGTCTGGATCTGCTGCTTGAAAGCCGGTGCCAGCGTCGACATTCCCTGTTCGATCTGATCCTGAGATGATCCGGCCAGCAGCATCAGATACATCAGGCTGAGATATTCGTTGCAGCGTCGTTTGTCATGGTTGCCAAGGGCCTCGTGCAATAGCTTCATCGCCTGTGTCCGCATGCCGTCCTTCATCATCGCCAGCACCTCGCTGGTCCGTTTCATCAGAGCGGAAATGATCAGGTCCCGGTTGCGCTGCAGGGCGGCAATCACATCCGACTCAATGAAACAGTCGTTGCCCTGATTGCCAATATCGAAATTGATCACAAAGCTGCGGGACTGGATTTCGGACAGCTCTCCGCACAACGGCTCGATGCCGGTGGTATTGAGCAGGCATTTGGTCCGCTCGGTCACGGTTTCACTGTCGGTGCCGCTCTTGCGTTTCTCTTTGGCAATGCCGGTAATACTGGTCAGCATGAAAGTGGTCAGGTCCTCAGTCATCTGCTTGACTTCGATGTTGTCGAGAACGATGAGCGGATTCTGGGAACCGTCGGTGTAGTTGGCAGCATCGGTGGCTTTCTTGTGCTGGGGCTCACCGTAAAGCAGCGCCGAAATCAGCTTACTGGCCGTGGTCTTACCCGAACCGGCCGATCCTTCAAAACGGGTCATAGGTCGGGTTCCGGAAAAATCGATCAGCAGAAAACAGGTCAGCCAGGACAGAATCAGAAAGCGGTCACCCTGCGAACAGGTCATATTGTTGATCAGGAGATCGACCAGCAGCTTGTCGGCTTCCTCCGGTGCGGCGTCTTTCAGAAACTTCAACGGCTTCATCTTGCGGGAACCGTCGAGAATGATTCCGTCGGCGTTCCCACCATTTTTCAGGATCTCGATGCCGTCGGGTGTGATTCGGGCAATCTCATGATCCTGATTGTTCAGGTTGAAGTAGACCGTAAAATTGGAAATATCCGTATGCAGCCACGAGAAATGGTCGCGGACCTGACCACGAATCATCGCCAGACTCGGCAATACCTCGAAAAAGGTGCGGCCGCCGTTGGATGTCGGAACCATGCCAGTGTGCTTGTAGAGCATGGCTGCATACTGCCTTTTGCGTCCGCGATCGGGTGAATCCATCCAGTAGATGGAGTTGTCGAAATACATAAACGGCTCGCCGGTCTGGGTGTGAAAAAACTGGGCACCGTTGGCGGTAAACCAGTCATAGGCCGCTTCGGCTGCGGCGGTATAATCCGGAGCACCGTTTTCCAGCTCCGTATCGATCAGCACTTCATCGACCCGGGCGCGACAGGAACCGGGCGGTGATCCGCTGAGACGTTTGGCTTTCTTCTTTTCCTTTTTGGCGTTGTCCCGTCGGTTCTGCTGAACAGATCGCACCTGTTCCTTGAGGGTCGCCATTGAAACCGCTTTACCCAGCCGCTCCTGAACCAGTTTCAGCAGACGGCTTTGCTCCAGCGGTGAATGCGCCGAAATTTCGGCCAGAACCGGCTCGAGCTGGCGGTTTCTCTCTTCCTCCGGGGCATCCTCGGGCAGACTTTGAATGCCGAACTCAACCGGCGTACAGGCCGCAGAAAGCAGCTCCTCAAACTCGGCCTTGCCATTACCGGATGCAAAGAAATCGTTCACATCGATCTTGGCGTTGGCCAGCAATGTTTCAGCTTCCCGGATCTCCTCGGAAGAGTGGCCTTCGAGTAATTTGGCCAGCTCCCGGGGACCAACGGCCGTCGTCAGGTTGAACCGTTCCTGCAGTTCCTGACGTGCCTGCTGCTGGGGGTCATTCAGAGGAATGGTAACCAGCTTCGTATCAATCTTGTGTTCGGCCAGCGTGCGAGCAGTCTGCAAGGCTCCCTTAAGCCCGGCCTCCGAGATTTCATTGTCCTGACAGATATAGACGGTCTTGAGCCCGCGCATCTTCGGGACCAGACGCTCCCAGTCTGCGGCCCTGATTCTTACCGTCACAGGAGAGAGCGCCGGGAAACCCTGTTGCATCAGAGCGATGCAATCGGTCACGCCTTCGGTAATGATGATGTGGTCGGGCTTACCCAGCAGGCAGTCCTCATTGAACAGCACCGCATTATTGATGAACCGGGCGACATAAGGACGCTGATGTTCATCGTGAACCGGCAGCTTCTTGTACTTTCCCTGTTCCCAGTTTACGTCCGGAGTCCACGGAGTCTTGCGGCCGATCATGAACACCACGCGGCCACGACTCCAGTATGGAAAGATGATTCGTTTTTCAAAAAACGGATTCAATCCATCCTGACTGGTCGGGCGAAAAGCTCCTGTGGCGGAAAGCTCCCGTTTGCTGAAGCCATGCTCGCCGGATCGGAGGGCTGCAATGACACCGGACTCATTGTCGGCAAAACCGATCAACAGGTCGTCGATGGTCTCATCGCTGATGGCGTATTTTTCTTTCAGCCAGGTCAGCGCCTCCTGATTTTCTTTGAGCCGCTGGTGATAGAAGCGGGCCAGCTCGGTCAGGGCATCTTTGACCCGGATCTCAAACGAGCGATCATTCTCCGTCTGCTCCAAGCGTTCCTGCGTGAGGCCGTAACGCGACAACGGCGGCATCCCGGCTTTCCCTGCAAGAAAATCACGGGCCTGCCGATGGCTGTCGGGCATGGGACCGGATTGCCCGGCGGTGACCGTACCCGATTGAATAAACTCAACGAGCTGGAGGACATCACCACCCACACCGCAGCCGAAACAATACCAGCCCTGTTTGTCGAGCATCACATGAAGTGAGCGATGGGACTGACTCTGGTGATGCGGGCAATCGCACTGGAGCCGCTGCCGGGATTCCTGTGTGATCCTTCCGGCCAGAAGATCCCTTGCCACATCTCCGATATCGAGCTCGGTTATCAGGCGGTAGTATTCTCTGACATTATCTGAACCGCCCATGCTCATAATGCCCCCGCACAAGCTGACTGCTCTTCAGGGCAATTCACATTGTTCAACAAAATGGAGAGAAAGGTCTTACGGTCATCCACCTGACATTTCCTGGCGCAATTACGGATACCCCAGCGGTCACCCAGCACAATCGCCGTCTTGCGGGCACGGGTCACGCCGGTGTACAGCAGATTGCGGTGATGCATGAAGGAGTGCGCCTTATGGACCACCACGACAGCGCAGGGAAATTCCGATCCTTGGGTTTTGTGGATCGTCAGCGCATAGGCCAGCTGGATGTCCTGAAGGTTCGGTGAGCCTTTTTCAATCTCAACCGCCACACCCTCGAAATTAATCAGAAGCGTGCCGTTGGGCAGCACATCGACCACATGACCGATGGCACCGTTCATGACGTTCAGGTCATAGTTGTTGCGGGTCTGAATGACCTTGTCGTGTTTCAAAAATGGCGACCGGCGGCCGGGCTGTGTTTCCGGAACGCTCACATTCCAGAGACGCTTTTGGATAAGCCGCTGCAAATCTTCATTGAGTGACTTGGTTCCCAGCGGCCCTTTGTGCGTCGGGGTCAACACCTGCACATCCTTGATCAGATCAAAGCCAAGGGCATCAAGCCGCTTGTCAAAGAGATCCAGCAGGAAATTGCGGGCGGCACCCGGGTCGGTGAACTGATCCGCCAGATACCAGTCCCGGCATCCCTGTGTGCTGGCGTCGCTGGTCTTTCTGACTTCACCCTTGAGGATGGCGGTGCTGTTTTCCTTTAGCACACCGGCCTGCCTGACCACCTTATCCAGAATGACCGAGGGGATGGCATTGGAGTGAATCAGATCCCGAAGGATATTTCCAGGTCCGACCGGCGGTAGCTGGTTATGGTCTCCCACAATGACAATGGCCGTTCTGGCAAAGTCGACCGCATTGAACAGGTGCCACGCCAACGGAACATCCACCATGGAAAATTCATCGATGATCAGCATGTCGGCATCGATGGGATTGTTGCTGTCCTTTGAAAAGGATTTGCCGTCATAACCAAGCAGGCGATGGATGGTGGTTCCGGTGCGACCGCTCACTTCCTCGAGCCTTTTGGCGGCTTTGCCTGTCGGAGCGGATAGAACCACCTCCAGATCGCACTCTTCACATACTGCGTTGATGACCGATACGGTGTAGCTCTTACCCGATCCGGCTCCACCGGATATGAGGCTGATGGAATGCTGCAAAGCAGAGTGAACCGCTTCGAGCTGCTTTTCATTGAGCGTTTCTGCCTGACGCAGAATCAGCTTCTGCAGGTTGCGGGTTGATTTGAAATGAGGATTCGGAGCATCCGCCTTGGTGAAAATAGCGGCGATGTCCTGTTCCATTTTCAGGATATCGGAAAGCGCCACCAGAAAACGTCCCGCATGGGATTCACAGGAGAGCAGTCCTTCACTGATCAGGTTGTCCAGCGACGCTTCGATACGAATGCGGCTGTCCAGATTATCCATCACCAAAAGCAGGTTGGACTGATCAACAAGGTCCTCGTACTCGACCCAGCAGTTTCCCTGATCCAGCGCCTCGTGCATGCAATATTGAATTCCAGCACGGATTCGTGGAGTGTGGTCTTTTGGCGTGCCCAGTTTGCGGGCAATCTTGTCGACCTTCTTGAAGCCGAATCCTCGCAATTCCCGGATGAGGATGTAAGGATCAGCTTTTAGGATCTCCAGACAGTTGCCGCCCAGCTTTTCGACCAATGTGGTTACCTGATGATGGGTCAACCCAAAGGCGGATAGCCATGCAAGGACGGCATTGACGCTGTGGTTTTTGCACCATTCATCCTTCAGGCGATTGGCGGCATCGAGGGAGATTCTGGCTTTTGATGCGATGAGCTCCGGGGATTCAATCAGAGTCTCCTCAAATGAATCGCCGAACTCTTCGACAATAAGGCGGGCTTTGGCAGGGCCAATCCCTTTGATATCCGGGTGATTGGCCAGATAGTGAATCAATCCTTCCGGGTTCAGATCAAGATCGTGCTCCATGGCATCGACCTTGAACTGACGACCATATTTCGGATGGGTGGCCCACGTCCCCAAAAGGACCACGGGCTGGTTTTCACGGGCAAACAGGTTTCCGGCAAACTGAATTTCATCTCCTGTGGAGGTGAGTAAACGGCCTGCAGAAAACTTTGGCCCGGCATAATAAACTCTCTCTATTCTTCCCCGGAGTTTTGCCGGGGAGTTTGTTTTTCTTGGCATTGAGCGAACCTCCGGTGAAAGCGCATTAAAAACTCTTCAACAAACCGGCAGGCTGCCTGACGGTCTGAACAGAAATAAACGGGCACACCGAAGTCGATGATGATGGAGGCAATGGTTCCTATGAGGGCGTTTGGATGGGCGTCGCTCTGGTAACAGGCACCGAGAACATCCCGGTAATTGGCCTCAACGACGACACAGGCCACGTCATAATGCCGGAGCTTTTCCAGCTCCTTGTGAAAACGCTTGCGGCCTCGGATGACAGTGGAAACAAAATCCGCCATGGACTTCCTTTCCACCGCCACCCGGGTCTCGAATCCCTCGATGGAGTAATCTCCCGCCGGGAGGGCCTTGCGGATTGATGCAATAGATTCCGAATCAAATCCGTAAGGCTCCTGTTCTCGGGTATCAACGACAACGGTAACCATGCCCATCCTCAAAACGGAATCATGTCGTCTACGTCGTGACCGGCCGACGGTGCTGCGGCATCTTCATCTGAAAGCACTATCCGGCGGTTGAAGTAGATGTTCTCGAATTCGTTTTTCGTGCGCTTGGTCACCTCGAGTCCGACATCCAGAAGGGTTTCCAGTTTGCCCGGGAGGTCCGAAAGCTTGTCAATCTGCAGGCCGCAGGTATAGAGATCCTGCTTGAGCCATTTCACATTGTCCTTGCTGGCAATGACGTTGTTACGCCAGAGCAGACGGCCTTTATGGGTGGGACCCAGAATCTTCAGCGCCCACTTGAGCATGGGATTACCGGAAGTTTCCGAGCGGGTCAGTTCCACGCGATCGACCTTGACCTGATATTTCCCGTCGGGAACAGCTTCAAAGTCCTTTTCTTCAACATCCGCAGAAACGAAATCATCGTCGAACTGCGCGAGGTCCATGGTGTCATCGTTATTCCAACTCATTGTCATTACTCCTTGTTTTGAGGTTTAGCCGTTGTGGCTGGCTCCGACTTAGTCCGGGCGGCACTCACCGCTGAACCGGCAGCCGTTTGATTGAAAGCTTTCAGGAAGGTCGGGAAATCCAGAGGGATCATCTCCGGAAGTCGGCCGGTTCGATCTCCAGCGTCGTAATTGGGGCTTGGCTTGGTGCGCATCACCCGCTGATACATGGGCTTGCCGTCGTCACCGGTTTTCATGTCCAGATCACAGAACAGGATCAGGTCCACCAGACCGGTGACCAGCTTGCGGGCCTTGTCCGGCAGGGTCGGCACGATGCGTGTGTGCTTCCCGGTGCGCGTTTCGATGTCACGCTCATGGGAATGGGAAATGAGGATCAGGCCGTATGGCAGAAATGCCAACTTGTTGAGAACACGCTGAAACTCATTATTGATGAGGGCATAGCCTTTGCCGTAGCCGAGGTCGGACTCGTGCTCGATCTTGAACTTCTTGCAGACATAATCCGCACACATGCGGTAGGCGTTATCCACCGTATCGATAACGATGGTCTTGAAGTCGTGTTTGCCTTCGGCAATCTCGGCACACGCCTGCAGAAGGTCGTCCCAGCAGGTAATGGGCGCTTCGAACACTTCGAGGGCATTCAGGCCCGGTTCCGTGGCGAGAAACAGGGCGTTTTCCGCGTGGGAGCACCAAGTGCTCTTGCCAATTTTGCTTGGACCGTAAACCAGTGCGGTCAGGTCATTCAGGCTTGCTTTCGGTTTGGTTTTGCTTTTCGGAAGCATGATTTATCTCCTTGTATGGTTTGGGTTAAAAAACAGGGGCAGCGTCTTCACTTGCTCCATCCCGCAGCTCTTCGTGCGGGAGCACCCGTTGGTAATGGTTTTCAATGACGTTGGGGTTCTCACCGCTCCGGCACAGCGGGAAGTAGGGACAGGCGTGTCCATACTGAAAACAGAAGGCCGTATTGCGGTAGAAGGTGTTGCGGCGGCGGGCATCCAGCATGGCTTTGGATAGTTCCCAAAGCTCACTGCGCAGCTCGTCGAATTGATCGCGGGAGATGTAGAGCACCTCCCGGTGAAACATGCCGGGTTCGAGGTATTTGTCTTTGAGGCGCTGCTGAAAGGCATCATCCTGCTCGGGCATCTTGCGTTTGGCACTGCTCTTGCCGGTTTTGGATTTTGCGATCAGCTCGGCTCGACGGGATTCAAATTCAGCTTCCGTTTCACCTTTGCTCTGGCGTAGCTTGGCCTTGACCAGCACGTTGTAGATGATGCCGGAGATGTGGATGCCGAGGGTCTGTTCCAGATACCACGCATAAATGATGATCTGAAAATCAGTCCAAAGGCGCTCCAGATAACCGGCATCGATTTGTGAGGCGGTCTTATGTTCCAGAAGGAAATACTGCCCATCCTGTTTGACCAGGCCGTCCACCTTGCCAGCCAGCACGAAGCTTCTGGAAGCCGCATTGGTATCCGGGTTGATGATGGGGCCTTCGAAGGTCTTCTCCAGAGCGACCACATCAAAGTCCTCGACCGGATAATGCTCCACGTATGAACTCATCATTGCGGTGGCGAGATGCCAGTCGGCAAGCTGGTGATCATCCTGTGCCCGGTTGGCATAGACCTGATCGATGTGTTCGAGAACTTTTTCGAGGTCCCGCTGGCCATGCCAGATTTCAAGGCAGTCGTGAATGACCGATCCGAAAGCCAGGTTGTGATCCCGCTCCAGAGGAGCAAGGTCCCTCAGGTAGCGGTATTCACAAGCCTTGCGGCAGTTGCGGAAGAGCCGCCACATGGAATAAGTGGTGGTCATCATTTCGCTCATACCGTCACCTCCATTGCTGAAGGCGCTTTTGCATTACAGGCACATCCGCCACCGGCAGGTTCACGGTCGATCATTACTGCACGCTCGCCGTATTCCTTGGTGGCGAATCCGGTAAAGATGCTCGCCAGATCACCGCCGACTTTGGTCGCGGCATCGATCTGACAGGTGCGATTCTGTTTATCCAGATTGAAGCGGGATTCCATCCTCACTCTGGAGTGTCCATACATGCTTTCCACAGCCAGCAACGCCAGCATGAAGGTGTCTTCCAAGTCCTGAGCCGGGACCGACTGATCAAAGCGATACTTGTAAGTTTCCATTGTTAATCTCCTGTTGTTTCTCAGGTTTTCTGTTTACCGAGGCCCCGGTCGTCCGCTTCATGCGGCACGATGCTTACTTACCGGAACCCCGGGCGATGCGTCGGTCGATCAGAGGTATTCTTCCAATCCGCCGTCCCGGAATGCGTCCCTCAGCTTGGTCAATTGTCCGTAGAGGGTGCTGCGCGGAACGCCCATCTCTCTTGCAATTTCAGCCATGTTGCTCGACTGCAGTTTTTCGCAGAGCTCCTGCAGATCTACAGGTAGTGCGGCAATGACCCGCTCGACATCGAAGCGGATATCGTTTTGCCGTTGCTCGATGGTTTCCTTGCCGTGGTGTCCCATCTGTCCCTCACTTGAAACCTGCTCGATGCGCTCTGCCGAATCATTGTCACCGCCCGGAATGGGGTCGTTGAGAGTGTTGAAGCATTTGCGCCAGTCTCTGCATTGAGCGAAGCGAGCTTCAAGAATGGTTGAAATCCGCCGCTCCACGATGCGAGTCATGAAGGTTGTTTTCTTCCCCTTGGCAGGGTTGAAGTGCTTCATTCTGCCCAACAGGTCGATCATCAGTTCCTGCTCAAGATCCTGCCGATCGTCTTCTGTCAGTCCGGCTTTACCCACCAGTTGTCTTGCCTTGTGCCGAATAAGGTCTGCGGCATACCCATCAATGCCTTCATAAGAATTTCGATAAAACATTTGGTCCTCCTCGGAGCGAGGAGGAGCACCGCGTGGGTGTCGGCACGGGCCGGAAACAGAGGACGGAACTGATCCAACAAGCGGAGTGTCGCAGGTTCGCCTTTTCTGCCACCTGCCGTGCTGTTAAACACACGGTCAGGTTTGGCTCGGCGACACCCACAACAGCCTCCGCCTTGCGTCCAGCTTGTTGTCGAAGTGTCTAAATTTTCAGTTTGTTATGCAGCCCGTTCCTCGATACGAATCAGGAATGGCAGCCCATGCTTAATTTCAAGATGACGGATGATTCCATCGCCCATGCCGGTAAGGTGTTCGAGTAGAGCGAGCACTTCCTGCTTCAGGGTGAAGTCATCCTTTTCCAGCTCCGGGCGGGTACCGTTCTGGCCGCCCAGTTTGATTTCACGCTCGATAATTGTGTCTGCGGTGAGTTCGGGATTGCCGCCAACAACTGGAATGTTGGAAATGCGCCCGAAGTTGATTTGCTGCATCAGCTCGATGAGCTTTTGCTGCTGTCCGTTTAGTGATGTCTTCTTTATCTGGTTCATGCCGAACCTCCTTTGCTAAGGACCTCCCGGAAGACAGGTCCGGCATGCTTAATCCGGGTGAGGTCGTGAACGTTTTTGTGTTCACCAGACCTGTCACCCTTCTTTGGCGAAATTTCGTTGGACCACTGAAATTTCACTCGATATAGATGCGCTTGGATTGGCTAATGCGTTGAGTTTGAGGGGGATTTAATTGGATGAGACGGGGAAATATTTTTTAACTTTTTTTGCCACCCCTCAGTGAAATTTCGTTGGACTCACTCGTCAGGGCATAAAAAAAGCCGACACGAAGGTCGGCTGTTTGGGATGGTGGTTTATGGGATAGCGATCAGCAGAATCCAAAGAACGTTCGCTGCTCACTCCAGTCGAGCGGGAATGTTTTCACCAGCTTTGACAGTGAGAGTCCGCTGGGCTCTTCACCGTTAATGATGGCTTCGACAATGTCCGGGGCGAGAGTGGTCAGCTTCAGGGTTCTGGCCACGTAGGATGAATCCACATCGAGATCCCTTGCCAGTTCGCTGATAGACTTTATCTCGCCGCTCTCAAGGATGTCCGCCCATGAATAGGCTCTGGCCAGTGACTGAACGATGGCTGTTTGAACCGTTTCCGGCATCCCTTCATTTTCACCGTCCAGCGTGTCCGGAGTGAACACCATTTTCCGGCCGCGCATTCTTCGTATGAACATGGGGATATGGATGTGCAGATTCCCGCTGTCAGAAAGTTTGATAGTTGGTTTAATTTTTTTCATCAGCTGTTACCCCTTTCCCTGACTTCACAGGCCAGACCGGCCAGCTCGGTGACAAGGTTTGTGAGGCCGTTGGTTTTCAGTTCCATGTCGATTCCTGTCTCCCGGATCTCGATGGTTTCCACCAGAAGCTGGATCAGCCGGTTGCGCTCGAGGGGGAACAGATCCTCCCAGAAGGTTTCTACGCTTTGAAAAGCTTCGGATACATCACCTTCGGAAATCTGCTCCGTATCGATAACCCTCAACCGTGCTGATACGTTGGTGAGCTGCTTGGTCAAATCGACGGCCTGCTGGTTGACCAAGGGCAGTCGGTTATTCCGGTCGGGATCATCATTGTCGGGCGACATCAGCTTCAGGGCTTCCTGCCTGATGCTCTGCAGTGATTGTTCGAGTTCCTTTTTCTGGCTCTGCAGGCGCTCGCGCTCTTCCGCCTCGATTTCTCTGGCGGCAAAGTAGGTCTTAGCCACCAAGGTCGGTGTCCTGAATACCGCTCCCAGCTGACCAAGCACCACCGATTCGATGTCTCCGGCAGGAACCCGCTTCAAGGGGCACCGGCTGACAGCGCGTTTGGTATCCTTTTCACATATATAATAGGAGTAGCGCCGGTCGCCTTTGTTGGTATAGGTGATGCCCATGGCACTGTCGCAGTGGCCACACCGGATCACTCCGCTCAGGGGCGAGACCATTTTCACCCGGGCCTTGCTCATCTTGGTTCGATTGTTTTCCGAGAGGAGCGCCTGAACCTTGTCCCAAGTGTTCTGGTCAATCAGGGCATCATGCTCCGCCGGATAGTTTTTGCCTTTGTAGGCAATCTCCCCGATATAGAGCCTGTTGTTGAGAAGGCGGTAGACCTGAGCCGTGTTCCATTCGGTACCGATCCGCTCCTTGCCCTTTTTGGTAGTCCATGACTTGGTTTTGTATCCTTGCTCGTTGAGCTCCTGCGCCACCTTCTTTGCCGATCCCACCTGCGTGTATCGCCTGAAGATGAGTTTCACCAGCGGAGCCTCGCTCTGGTTGATCAGCAGTTTTTTGTTTTCCCGGTCCACGTCGTAACCGAGTACCGCAGGTCCACCACAGTATTTGCCCCGGCGTTTTGCAGCGGCCACCTTGTCCCGGATACGCTCGCCGATGACCTCTCGTTCGTACTGGGCAAAGGTGATCAGGATTCCCAGAAACATGCGGCCCGTCGAGTCGGTGGTGCTGAAGTGCTGGGTGACGGATACAAAGCTCACTTCCTTTTCATTGAAGAGCTCAATCATCTTCATGAAGTCCAGCAGGGAGCGGGACAATCGGTCGATCTTGTAAACGACGATGACATCGATCTTACCGGCATCGATATCCGCCAGCAGTCTCTGCAGTGCCGGACGTTCCATAGTGCCGCCGGAAAAGCCGCCGTCATCGTACCGGTAAGGGATGGCCTTCCATCCCTGCAGCTTCTGACTTTCGATGTAAGCTTCACCTGCCTCCCTCTGGGCATCGAGTGAATTGAACTCCTGATCCAGACCTTCCTCGTGGCTTTTGCGGGTATAGATGGCACAGCGGAGTGTTTTGCGCTGGCCATTTTGAGTGTTGTTATTGTTAAGCATTCGGACCACCTTCCTTTTTTCTGTGACTGTTCTTCAGGCCGAAAAAGATCTTGCCGTTCCAGCGGGTGCCTGTGATTTCCCTCGCTATGGCGCTCAGAGACCTGAAGATGCGGCCGTCGTATTCAAAGCCGCTTTCCCGGGCGATCACCTCATAGCGCTGGTCGTTCCAGATCCGGACAAATCGGGTGCCCGGCAGGATGGCCTCCTGTGATTTTCGTTCTTCCGGAATCTTGCGGATGACCGTTGCCACCGGATCTGTCTCGGCAACTTTCTTCAGGTGGGATTTGGCCTGCTCGGACAGGCCGCCGTAAAAGAGCTCCTGAATCCGGTGTGCCAGCCGTTTAACCAGAAACTGCTTTTTGTACTGGGGTGGCTCGGTTCCATAAAGGTCCAGCCATTTCTCTCTGAGCTGATCAAGGCTCATGTTCTGGAGCGTTGCCAATTGCCTCAACACCGAGGTCTTGGTCGGCTCCGTTTTTTTGTTTTTCAAGTCACTCATTTTCAACTCCTTATATTCGATTACAGGACTCGGTTGTCATGAATGACGCTCTTTCTCGCAGAAGAATCAAGTCCTTCTCTGAAGGTTCCCGAAGAATCTGCAATATTCTTTAAGTTGTTGGCATTATTGGCTTTACGATACCGACTCCTGAGTGCGGCAATGGCCAGAATGGCGGCAATGGAATCCATCCGCTGCTCCGGTGTAATACCTTCAGCATCCGGTAATTGGGCGTCGGTCAACTGGTTTGAGTAAGGGTTTTCGGGTGCTAATTCCACATCAAGCATAAGGGCCTCCGTTGGGCCGGTGCTGATGAGGGAAGCTGCGGGTGCCAAAAACAAAAGGCGGTTGGGATGCGCGTTTTTCAGCACCCACAACCGCCTCTGCCTGGCATCCGGCCAATTGTCTGGTTTCTAACTCATGTCCGAAGCGAATCTTCGGAACTATCGGAGGTTACTTACCGAGAGGGACTTCAATCCGTCGGAAATTTTATTTATAAGATTTCTTGACCTTATGGACGTAAGGTCGTATATTTGCATGTTATTCGGCCCAAACTGGGGCTCTCTGTCTTTTTATAAGGAAGGAGTACGCTATGGGCAGAAACAGAGAAGACGACATTACGCCGTTGCAGCAGGAAACACTTGATGAAATATGCCGGTACGTTTCAGCCAAAGGGTATCCGCCGACGGTTAAAGAAATGAGCGAAACATTTGAAATCAGTCACGCCAGCGTGCATGACCGGATCAACCAGCTGGTTCGCAAAGGTTATTTGAAAAGAGAGGAAGGTAAGGCTCGCGGTCTGACCGTAACCAAGCATCCTCAGACAAACGCGGTCGCCCTTGTGGCGGTTCCGATTGTCGGCACGGTTGCAGCCGGTCATCCGATTTTCGCTCAGGAAAACATTATGGGCGAGGTTCTGGTGGAAGCATCCGTTGTCGGATCAGGTAAGTGCTTTGCCTTGTACACACAGGGCGACAGTATGATCGATGCCGGAATAAATGACGGCGACCTGATCATTGTGAGGCGTCAGCCAATTGCCGAGGACGGTGATATCGTTATTGCTCTGCTTGACGATGAAGCCACGGTCAAAAGGCTGAAAATTGATAATGAGCTCATCGAGCTGGTCCCGGAGAACCCGAGACTGAAACCAATCAGGGTCAAACCTGAGGATGAATTGAGGATTCTCGGCAAAGTGGTGGGCCGTAAACGAATTTGAGAGAACACTATGTAAGGACAGCTATAAGCTAAAAAAACAGGAGAAATTAATGGCAACTTTAAACCTTCGCCGCTTTTCGAAGCCGGAAATGCTCCGGAAGATCGACCGGAGCCATCTGATCACATTTTTTGAGCCCTACACCGAATATCTATCCGGGCGAGGGATAGAGTTGCCATTGGCAGCCGCAGAAAACGGACTGGACTATACAGTCATGAGTAACGTGCTGCTGAACCCGAACACCAGCACACCACCTGAGATGTCGGAAGCCCTCTATTACATTAACGAGATGTCGACTCCTGAGGGTTTCGACCTGATACAGGAGGCCATTGCCGACACCGAGATCGATGTCAGTATCTCCGAAGATGCCGCTTACGGTGACCTGGCTCTGCAGGTCTGGGTTCAGGACCGCAATATCATCGAGCGTCTCCATGCCGAGCAGTTCCTGTTTCGCCCCCGCTCATTTGAATATTTCAAATGCACCCGAGAAACCATTCCGGACTTTGAAGAACCGAGCGAAGAAACCATCGCCGCCCTCGAAGCGGATCTGGATGAATGGTTTGCCAAGAAGCGCCGGGGCCGGGCTTCAAAGGTATTCATCTATGTGAAAGAGGATTTTGTCTGGTTCCTTGTCCGTCATGGAGAGCCCTTCGCTCGGGAATCAATCATCAAGGACGGTGAATCCAAAAGTCTGTTCTATCGGCCGGAAAAATATGACGTGATTGTTTACAACCCGGAGAATGGTGAGATCCGGATGAACGCACGCTCCAAGGGGGAAAAGGAACTGTACCGCACCAAATTTGGCCTTCATCTTTTTGGTGACAGCGAGTTTTTCGATGGCAAAAGCAAATTCACTTTGGAGCCGTTGAGGGAGTCTGGTTCAGCTTCCATCCTCTGTGATGATATTGAAGGGATCGATTGGGTGCGCCTCAAGGAGTTCCAGATCTTCCGTGGCGGAACACATAAAGAGATCGAAATCCGCAAAGCCGAGGACATCTTTGCATCACTGGAAGAACGAGATCGCAGCATCCCCAATGGCGGCCGATTGAGCAAAGCCAGCTTCCAGATCAAGTTTGCCGACTCCAAAACACCACGAACCGTCACACTCAGCTCCGGCAACCGGGCTCAATTCAAACGGGATGATGATGCTGAAGTTCTGGAAAAATGGCTGATTCGCCGTGGATTTGTCATTTCCGGCTCGGAGGATAATGGTGAGTGAAACCCGGCTCTGGCAATTTTTAGAAGAGCACCCGAAGCAGAATGCCCCGTGGTGTGAGTGGCAGGATGCGTTTGGTGGTTGGGACTCCTTCAGTGGATTTGAAACGAAGTTCCTGCAGCTAACCAATCAGCGTGCGTCTGCGGTCAATTGCAAAACCGACTGTGGACAGGGCTGCCCCAGAAAAGTTGTCGAGCATGCCGCCGATGATATTGCTGCGGTGTGCCCTGAGCGGGAAGAGAAGCCTTACGGCCTGAACAAGAGGGATGTGCTGGTCTATACATTAAACCGGTCATCGTTCCAAAAAAGCATCTGTGCCGGGCTTGGAATCACACGGAATGACAATTCGCTGGACGGCATTCCCGGTGTTTTCCGTCTCGGTGATTATACACCGACCGCCGGTTTCAATTTTCCGGTTTACCTGACCTTCAAGAGTGACCCGGACGAACTTCTCGAAAGCGTCAGGAATATCAGTCTGCTTGGACATGACCCTTATGCGCTGATCATTCCAACCCGCAAGCAGCTGACACCCCGAACCGAAGACCTGCTGAGTCGGAGTGGTTCAAAATGTATCGTACTGAGCGAGGAATTTTCCATTCAAGCCAATGGCAGCCTGAAAGCTCTCAGATCGGCAGCTGATGTATTTACAACCTTTCAGGCAGGTGTGCCTGAGCCGGATTCGGGAGGCATGGTCCATTTCGAGACACCTGCCGGTATCAGCTGGAGCGGCATCACCATCAAGTTTACTGACGGCCATACCGTTTCCATCCGCACGACCAAATCACACGGTCGATATAACTACACCCAGATGGGGTTGGCAAATTCAAGAAACGGGAACCCGACTGTTCACTGGGCGCTTTTGAAGGATTTTGCAGAAAACCGAGGCACTATTGATAGCACAAGCCCCAAGGACACACCGTTCCATCACATGCCCAAGCGGAAGCAAGATTTGTCAAAAAAGCTGCGTGAGTTTTTCCGGCTGACAGGCGACCCGATCGAATACCTGAAGGAAGAAGGCTGCTACCAATGCCTTTTCACAATCAAGCCCGAGGGGGATGACGACTCAACCTATATCAACGAGGATGCGCTCTATGAATAAAGTCAGACCGTCGGCGGAGCAGTTGTCCATGTATCTGGAGCGGTGGGATTCATTGGACAATTATGTACTGCAGGAGAGCAGCCTCAGAAAACTGTTCGCGGAGACGTATCCCCGAAATGTCGATATGGATGATGTCCTGATCAAGGTCTGCTCGTTGAACGATTTTTACAGCACGAACATTTTTTCACCATTCACCGTTGCCAAGCACATAGTTGATTTGGATATCGACCACCGCCTCGCAAATCGGGATCAGACTCTGGTGAACGATATTGCCGTGGTTAAGGTTAACGGTCAGAAGACCATCAATTTTTATTCATTTGCCACCAAGTACTGCAGCCACCATTTCCCGGAGGACTATCCGATCTATGACAGCTTTGTGGAAAAGATGCTCATGCACTTCAAGCGGGTGGATAAATTCTATAAGTTCAAGAAGGACGACCTGAAGCACTATCCGACATACCACGCAATTCTGATGGAGTTCAGCAGGTTCTATGGGCTGGAAGGCTTCACCCTCAAAGAGGTCGACAAATACCTCTGGCAGGCGGGCAAAGAATACTTTCCCAAGCAGTACTGACCGCTGGAAATCCGAATAAATATCACTTCCCGAAACCTGCGAGAGACTTTTGGTTTGTGAAAACGGGTGGTTTGACCCGACCATTTGATGTCTTAACACAACTCAAAAATACCGCCATTTGGCTAAATGCTTAATTTGAAAGGATATCTGTAACCGGACGCGTATCGGACCCTGTCCGAAGAAAACAGAGAATACCGCCCCAAACAGAGAATGAACGTGGGGAGAATGGAAAGAATCGGGTGGCTGGAGAGAGGTTCCGGAAAGATGTCAAAACGGTCGAAACCCTTTGAATACAAAGGGAAAAAGAAAACCCGTCACCCCAGAGAATCACTCTGGAGAGACGGGTTGTCATTTTTAAAATGGTGGAGGTCTCCGGAGTCGAACCGGTTGTCAGGTCGCGAAAGGTGTTGGTAAAATCCGCCCCGTGGCGCTGCATGCAGCCGAGCAGTTCCTCCGCTAGGGCGCCGTCAGCCGCTTCCGCATTCAACAATCCCAGTTTGGCCCGCATGCCCTGCAACCAGTAGCGGCGGAAGGTGTCCGAAAATCCGGAGATGGCCTCGTTGGCGATCGATAGGGCTTTCTGGGCATCATCGTGAATCAGCGGCAACAGCGTCTCGGCAAACCGGGCCAGGTTCCACTGGGCGATCTGTGGCTGGCGGCCATAGGCATAGCGGCCGTTGTGATCGATAGAGCTGAAGACGGTGTTCGGATCGTAAGCGTCCATGAACGCGCATGGGCCATAGTCGATGGTTTCGCCGCAAAGGGAAATGTTGTCCGTGTTCATGACGCCGTGGATGAAACCCACCAGCAGCCAGCGCGCCACCAGGCATGCCTGCCGTTCCATGACAGCTTCCAGCAGGGATAGATAGGGATTGTCGGCCGCGGCCAGATCCGGAAAGTGGCGACGGATGGTGTAATCGGCCAGCGTCCGAACCCCGTTGGGGATACCCCTGGCCGCAGCATACTCGAAGGTACCCACGCGGATGTGGCTGGCCGCCGTGCGGGTGAGAACCGCCCCCGGCAAGGCGGTTTCACGGAACACCTGTTCACCGGTGGTCACCACCGCAAGACTGCGGGTCGTCGGTATGCCCAGGGCGTGCAGCGCCTCGCTGATGATGTATTCCCGAAGCATCGGCCCCAACGCCGCCCGGCCGTCGCCCTGCCGCGAAAAAGGTGTCCGGCCGGATCCTTTGTACTGGATGTCGAAGCGATCCCCTTGCGGTGTCACCTGCTCGCCCAACAATATCGCGCGCCCATCGCCCAACATGGTAAAACCGCCGAATTGATGCCCCGCATAGGCCTGAGCGAGCGGCTCGGACCCCTCGGGGATCCTGTTGCCCGCAAAGACGGCCGCGCCTTCGTCCCCCTCCAGGGCAGCGGGGTTCAGCCCCAAAGATTGCGCCAGCACTGTGTTGAACACCACCATTTTCGGCATGCGTACCGCTTCAGGATTCAGCCGGACATAGAACGCCTCCGGCAATCGTGCATAGCTGTTATCGAAATTCCACCCTACGCCCGTGTGGCTTTTCTCGATCTTGGCATCCATAAATCTCCTAATCTTCGATAAGTGAATCGAATACCAAACATTGGAACAGGACACCCTCAGGTCAAGAGCAAACCCGCACAAAGGCCCCCTTCGGGATAGGCGCGGGTCCCGTCAACGCCCGCGCCCAACGTCGCAAAAACGAGACACCAACAAGTGCGGCGTCGCGATTGTGGTATGTATTTGATCCCCAACTTCCGCTGGACAAAGGTCCCGATCCGCGCAACGCCTGGAAACGCAAAGGGATTCACGCCCCCTTGCAATGGCGCGGGATTACGGCACAAGCCTTGCTCTCCTGAAAAGGCAAAGCGAGACCGTACCGATTACCACGGATAACACCGGCACCGTCCAACCCATGTCAGGTGCCGGCAAACCGGAACAAGGAACACAGCGGCATGAAAATATCCATTTGCGGCAAAGGGGGCAGCGGCAAAAGCACGGTGACCGCTCTTCTGGCAGAGCAGGCGTTACGAAAAAATCTATCGGTGCTGGTCATCGATGCCGACGATTCCAATGTCGGCCTGGCGCGGATGCTCGGCTTCGATCATCCACCCGAGCCGCTGATGGAACTGGTGGGCGGCAAAAGCAAAATCAAGGAGAAGATGGGCCAGGGAAACCTGATGACCCAAAATCAGATCCAAACAACGGACATCGCACCCGAGTTCAAGCAACACCGCGATGGCCTCACCCTGGTGGGGATCGGCAAAATTCACCAGGCCCTGGAGGGCTGCGCCTGTCCGATGGGCGTTTTGACCCGTGAATTTCTCAAAAAACTCACCCTGGGCCCCCGGGAAATCGCCCTCATCGATATGGAAGCCGGCGTGGAGCACTTCGGCCGCGGCATCGACGAGGCCATCGATCGGGTCCTGGTGATCGTCGAACCCTCCTTCGATTCACTGCAGACCGCCACCAAAATAAGAACAATGGCCACCGCCATGGGCAAAAAAGTGGCCGCCATCGTGAACAAATCACCTTCGGCGGAGTTGTCCCAAAAGATCAAAACCCAACTGGTCATGGCCGACATCGATGTCATCGGGGACCTGCCCCAGGATCCGACGGTCTTCGAGGCGTGCCTATCGGGCCGCATTCCCGACCAGGGAGAAGCCCTCGATGCAGCCAATCAGGTGCTGCAACGCGTATTGACGTTCTGACGGCTCGCGATCACCTCCGCCACCGGGACCAAGGAGCATTTTATGTGCCTGAGCACCGCCTACCTGAATTCAGACGGAACACGCCGGGAAGTCATGAAGGATGTGGCCCGCATCGAAGCCGTCGACGGCGGCGTGTGGCTGATCAATCTGTTCGACGAGCGCCAATTCGTTGAAAACAGCACCGTGCGCACCATCGACCTGGTCAACGACCACACGGTGATCCTCGAGCGCACGGAGACGAACGCCGGCACATAAAGCCACCAGGACGCCACATACCACCCCATCCGGTATCGCAGGGCATGGCGACCCACAGCAGGTGGTATCCTGGATACCATTCCACTGGGGGTGCCCGCAGCAGCCGCAAAAGGCCGGATGTCTCCCGCCGACGCAACCTTCATCCAGCCTGATCATCCGCACTGCCCCACCTGCCGTCGGCCCCATCACCACGGAAAATCATCGTTGTCCCGGCCCCACGTCTTGGCCGCATTGGGTTATGATCCGGTCTATGATATGGATTTCATAAACGGCAACGATGGACCATGGATTGCACCAGGGCGGCCGACACCGGCCGAATGAAAGGCGGCACACAATGAAAACCGGACGCAACGATCCCTGTCCCTGCGGCAGCGGAAAAAAATTCAAAAAATGCTGTATCCACAAAGCGGTCATACCGGCGGAGACAGTGCACTATCGACGCTTGTCCGAAGCCCACGATCGGCTGATTGAACGCATGTCCGATTTCGCCGAACGGAAAATCGGCGGTCCCGCGATGTCATTGGCATTGAACGAGTTCATGAACTGGCCTGAAACGGACGAAGGCTTCGACAGCGATGAGATCGAACGGATCGCGCCGATCTTCTGGCCCTGGTTCCTGTTCAACTGGGAGTATGAGGCCGATGCGGAAGATGATCCGGAATTTCAACTGGATCTGCCGGAAGAGACCACCATTGCCGAAATGTTCCGGGAGGCCCGTGGCGAAAAACTCGATTCCCTGGAACTGCGCGTGCTCGACGCCATCAATCGCGAACCCTACAGTTTCTGGGATGTGCGCCACGTCGAAAAGGGGCAGGGCATGACCCTGCACGACATGCTGCGGGACTTTCAAATCAATGTCGTGGAACGCGCGGGGTCTGAATTCCTGCGACCCGGCGATGCGATTTTCGGACGCGCGGTGGGCATCGACGGCGTGGGCATGCTGTTCGGCCTCGGCCCCTCCATGATCCCCCCGGACCGCAAGCCGCACATCATCCAGATTCGCAAATTCCTGCAACGAAGCGAATACCCGATCACCAATGAAACCCTCTGGGAGCATGACATCGAGATTCGCGATCTTTACTTCCAACTCGCACACGCTCAGCACACCCCACCACGCATGACCAACACCGACGGCGATCCCTTGGAATTTCACAAGCTGGTTTTCGAAGTGGATTCCGCCGACGAGGCCTTCACAAAGCTCCAGACCCTTTGCGTAACCCAATCTGCCGCAGAGCTGGCGGCCGACGCCGAGCGTGATGCAGCCGGCCGGGTCACACGCGCCGAAATCCCCTGGGACCGTTCCGGGCACAAGGCCAGTGCCGCATTGCCCAACACCTTGCTGGGCCACATCCGGATTCAAGGGCGCCGCATCACCGCGGAAGTCAACTCGGCCGAAAGGGCCGCGACCCTGCGCCATGAAATCGAAACCCGATTGGGCACCGCCGCGCGTTTCAAACTCGACGAAATCCAGGACATGGAGGCCATGATGGCCTCCATGAACGCCGGCGGCTCCGGAGCCCCGCAAAGCGCCGCAGAGCAGGAAGCGTTGATGCAGATGCCCGAGGTCCAGGACCAATTGAAACAATTCATCACCCAGCATTGGACCACCTGGGTGGATCATCCGTTACCGGCACTGGGCGGCCTGACACCCCGCGAAGCGGTCAAAACCAAGGAAGGACGCGAGTCGGTCGATGCCCTTTTGCAAAGCGCGGAAAGGGCCGATGGCACCGACCCCCTGACTGCCCGGGCCAACCGCGAAGGCACCCGACTAGCCAGAGAAATACTCGGATTGAAGCCGCAGGAGGAATAGAAGGATGGCATTGGCGACGATATGGGCGGGCCGCACCGGGGGCTACCCGAGCTGTTCCTTTCCAGCCGCCGCACCGTCGCCAATCCCGTTTTCAAATGGAGTGCCGGGGAGCTGAACACTGCCGGCTCAAGAAACCACCAGAAGACGAAATCCCTATCCGGCGTTCCAAAACGCTTAATCAAACCTCAAACGCCCAACCACCTCGTAACCGCCATCCCCGGTCAACGCCAGCACCACGCCCTCCCCGGACAATACCCCGATGCCGGCAATGCCGGAAATATTGACGAAGTGGGTCACCAGCACGATCAACTCGCCGTCCGGGGGCTGTCGCGCCAGAAAAGCCCGCAGATCGGCCAGGGCCGATTCAGCCGCCTCCGGCTTATTGAAAAATGAATTCAAAGCGGCCAAATCGGTCACCGGGCCAAGACCGATAAGTTGCGCGGTCTCGCGGCTGCGGCACCACTGACTTGAATACACCCGCGCCGACATGACGCCTCCGGCACGAAGCCAAGTGCCGATCCGGCGCGCTTGCGCCCTGCCCTGGTCGTCAAGATTGCGCTGGGTCGTGCAATCTCCGATCGTAAAACCGTCCGGATCTCCGGTGCCGGGCGCATGGGCGTGGCGTATCATCAACACATGCCCGCCGGTTTTGATCCTATCCATCAATTCATTACCGGCGGCGGCATCGGCGCCGGCAAAAACAGGTATTAGCAACGAAAGGCAAATCAAGGCGCAACACCATTTACGCAATTTCATTGTTCACCTCATAAAGTGAAATTCAACGCCTTCGGCATGAAGGTTGACAGAAAGGTCCGGAACCCGCCATGATTGCATCATAACATCAAAGCCCGTGAAAGGTAGCATCTCCCATGGCCTTGAGAAAACGCAGCCCATATCGTTCCTTCGTCAGCTACATCGACAAGAGCCGCACCTATTACGAAGCCCACGGATATCAACAGCCATACACCTGGGCCGTTCATGACCAGGCACCCTTCACGCCGCCCCCCAAACCCCTGTCGGAGTGCAGGGTGGGCCTTGCAACCACCGCCTCGATGGTCGATTTGGGCGAAGGCGTTGAAAGCCTGATGAGAGAGCGGGGTCTAGAAATGCGGTGTCGCCCGCTTCCTGTTCACCGATTTTCCCCTGGGCAATCCCTGCGGAAAGCACGGGGATGTGGAAATGCAACGTACCGTCTTGGGGCTCGCACTCGACATGCTGGAGCGCGCCTGGTCGCCCTGCACCACCGTGCGAGCGCCCTTCACCTGGTCGGATGATCGATGGCGGCAAAAATTCATGCGCGTCGATGACGCCAACCGGGAGGCACTGGCCCGCGCCGGAGAGGAGCGACGGCGCTTGCAGGAGCGCATGAAACCGGGAAAGCCTTAAAATAGAAAAGGAGATTACACCATGAAAGTTCTAGTGACTTATTTCAGTCAAAGTGGGAATACGGAAAAGATCGCCGAAGCCATCCGGGAAGAAGCATCCCAAGCAAATCAGGCCGATTTGAAGAAACTGGAGGATGTCGCCGTTGCTGATTTGGCGGGATATGATTTCATTTTCATCGGTTCCCCCCTGCATGCCGCAAATCTGGCCGCACCGGTCAAAGCGTTTCTAAAGGAAATACAAGGCGTACCAGGACAAAAAATGGCCGGTTTCATAACGCATTTCGCCCCCGCCTATCCGGACCAGGATATGGATGCTTTTACAGAGCCGATCAAAACGATTTGCAAAGAAAAGGGTATCGAATACAAGGGCTGTTTTGATTGCCAGGGCGCACTGATCGAATCATTGCACGCAGCAGTACAGAAAAAACTGAATGCATCGGACGAGCAGTGGGCGGATATGATTCAGCAGATGACCGGTCACCCCAACAAAGAAGACATGGAAAGCGCCAAAGCATTTGCCAGAAAAGTTTTGGCTGGCTAAATACCCCATTGAGCGCGCCGCAAAGAAAACAACTTCGCATTTCAGGCGCCCGGATGCGGGTCGGGTAGGTTTGATCAGCGGATTCAAAACCGGAGGCATAGCGTCCTGTTCCGAGGATTTTGAATCCGCTGATCGGGCCAAGACGGCCGGAAACAGGGACACATAAAATATAAGGGTGTCCCGCTTCACATAGGCTTTGTTTGGCAACAGATCAAGTGTTGAACTTTCACATGCACCTGCTATTTTCTCCGATATCTTACGGGGCGGGTTTTCTTCTCGATGATACCATCTTCAACAGCCCGTTTGAGCCAGTCTTCGATATGCCCCTTGCGCACATCCAGTTGTTCAGCCAATTCAGCAGCCGAGACCCAATCCGCCGCAGCCCTCAATATCACCGGCCGCACAATGTCATATATCATCGGCAATCCCTTGGATTCATAATCCTCCGGCGCCGGGTGCGCATCGGGCGGATGGCTTTCCGTAACCTCCGGATAGGCACGCGGTTCCTCCTTGACCATATCCACCTCAACCGGTTGGACATCACCGCCGAAGAGCGACTGCTGCACCGGCGTCCGATTCTTTTGCGACGTTCCCTTTGCCTGGGAAAGCAGACTTTTCAAATTTGTATCCCAGGGCGGCTGGGGAAATGGTCGTGCACCCAGGTCCATCAACTCGCGGTTGCCCTGGGGCACATCGTCCGCCATGCGCACAAACAAGGGCCGGACGCTTGTCCGCTTCAGCTCTTCGGTCGCCCCGGCCCAGGTTCCGCCTTTTTTGACCTCCGCACTGATGATCAAGGCGAAATCGGAAAGCGCGTAGATATACTTATTGCGGCCCATGGCATTACCCACGTTGAAACGGGAATCGGGATGAAAGGGCGATACCAACGCCAAACGTTTCTCCCGGATGCCGGTCCGATATTTACGCGCCAGTGCGGTTTTTTGGAGGCTGTCGGCCAACACCCCCACCACCTTGCCGCCCGCCTCCAGGGCGCTGAGCATGGCCGTCTGATCCACTCCCCGGGCGCCTCCGGAGACCACGGGCAGACCATCCCGGGCACAAGCCCGGGCCGCCATTCGGGTAAATGCTTCACCCTCGGCATCCACATTGCGCGACCCCACAATAGCCAAGCCCCCCAGATTGAGCAGGCCGCTATCGCCCACCCCAAACAGCACCGGCGGCGCCTGGCGTCCCAGATGCTTTTTGAGTCGCTGGGGGTACACCACATCACTGCGACAGACAATCCAGATGCCATTGTGGGTCCACTTTTCCACCACCAGCGCCATGGCTGCCCCGCGACCCAGCAAATGCTGGATGCGGTGGCCGTCGATCTGCAAAGACCCGTCCATGGCCAGGCGGTCTATCGGCGATGCCAATAGATCGGCCGGCCGCATCTTGCGGTCCACCATCCAGTCGGCCAAACGGTTGTATTCAGCCAGGCTCAGGGGCTTTTCCGCATTTACGCCCTTATCGCCGCTGAAACGGCCGCACAGCAGCAAAATGGCTTTGGCATCTTCGGTGAGATATTCCATATGCGTCACCATGAATCAGGCGCCCCCTGGCGAACTGACGGCCAAGGCCACGGGAAACACCGCCGGGCACCCGGCCCGTTTCAACAGCGCGCCGACGACCGTAAAGGTCCAGCGCGAGTCGACCAAATCATCCACCAACAGCGCCGGCCCATCCGGCATCAGGGTTTCCTCGACCTCGAACACCCCATCCAAATTCCGGGCTTGTGAAAAACTGTTTTGCATCTCTTTCTGGGGCCTATTTCCTTTTGTTTTATGAACGCAGGGCACAAAAGGTATTCCCAGCCGCGCGGCCAGGCGCTGGGCAAAATCAGGGACCAGTTGCGCGGTTTTCGGATTCAACGATGGCACACAGGCCAGCCATCGCGGCAGCGGATTGGGCCGCCATGCCTCTTCGATCATCCCGGCGCAGGCTGCCACCAGGTCATCGCTGAATCGGCCATGCTCGAACTTGCCTTGCCGAACCATCTCACCCCAACCGGCATCCCCCCACAGACACAGGGCCCGACCCTCCTCGACCCTCTGTTTTAGTGTGATGGTACCTGAAAAACCGAATTCTGGAAATGCCCCGGCACCGGGCCACCGTTTACGCGGATCGATCACCTGGTAACTGCGGCGCAGAAACAGGGCGGCCGCATTGGCCAGGTCGGCATCCACAGCTGTGGGCAAAAGAGGCTGCCCTTCGCAGTTTGCGCACTTGCCGCAAAGGCCGGCGTGGGGGTCGTCCAGCGCATTGGCCAGATAATGCATCAGGCATTCACGCGTTTGCATATACTCCAGCATCACCTGCTGCTCTGCACGCCGCAGCGCGCATAACTTCTCGATGGCCGCCTGGTCCAGAACATAGTCGATGGGGGTGGCAAACCACCTGCTACCCTGCTTGACTATCGGTGCCGGCGACTCTACCGAAAGGTACTTAATGGTCTTGGCGATCTCCCCCTTCCTGAGGTTCACGCGCTGCTCCAACATGGTCATGGTCAGACCATCCTCGGCGTCATTGAGTGCCGCCAGCACCTGGTCCACATGCACCTGGGGTGGAAAGGCATTGCGAATAAAAAAGTGGGTGATATCCGAATCCTCATGGCCGCCAAGAAGAACCCCGAAGGCCGAATCCAATCCCCGTGCGGCCCGGCCCACCTGCTGGTAATAGTGCACCACCGACCCCGGCCGCTGGAAGTGAATGACGAATCCCAGATCCGGTTTATCGAATCCCATGCCGAGGGCCACGGTAGCCACCAGGGCTTTGATTTGGTTGTCGAGCAGCCGGGTCTCCAGTTCCTCTCGATCTTCCACACCGGCATGGTAGGCCCAGGCCTCGATATGGTTCTGCCTGAGCCACAGGGCCACTCGTTCGGCATCGCGTTGGGTCAAGGTGTAAACGATGCCGCTGCCCGGAATGCGCGGTATTTGATGGGCCAGCCAGGCCATGCGGGCCGCCGGGTTAGGCATCCAGATATTTTGCAGCCGTAAGGATTCGCGGACCAAAGGACCCCGCACGACCTGCAGATTGCCCAGCTGGGCCGCCACATCACGGACCACGCGGTCATTGGCAGTGGCCGTGGTGGCCAATACAGGGATGTTGCCCGGCAAGGCCAGCAGCACGCGAACGATGCGTCGATAGTCGGGCCTGAAATCGTGCCCCCAATCCGAGATGCAGTGGGCTTCATCCACCACGAACAGACCGATCTTGTCCGCCACCGGCAGCAGGACACCTTCGCGGAAATCGTCATTGGCCAGCCGTTCGGGGGAAATCAGCAGAATATCCACGCGACCATCATGCAACTGCTGCTGCACCGTCTCCCAATCCTCGCGGTTCGATGAATTTATGGTGGCCGCCCGAATGCCGATGCGTTCAGCCGCCTGAATCTGGTTTCGCATCAAAGACAGCAAGGGAGAGATCAAAAGTGCCGCTCCGGCCCCCTGGTCCCGTAGCAAGCGGGTAGCCAAAAAATATACCATGCTCTTACCCCAGCCCGTGCGCTGCACCACCAACAGACGGCGGTGGCGCAGCAAGCCTTCAATGCACACCCATTGGCCATCCCTGAAATCGGCAGCCGGATCGGCCAAGGCCTGCTGCAGGAGTTCCTGTGCCTTTTTTTTCATTCCATCCCCGCTTCGCTGATGGCTTTCCCGTCATTTACCCTTTTGAGGTTCGGCAGCCTCGCAGATTTACTACAAGTAATGGGCTGTGGCAATGGACAGATCGGTTATGCGGGACTCTGACCCGGTCCAGCTAAATACTATATACCAAATGGGTCCAATCGTATTCGCCGGCCATAACTAGTCTCGATCCTGTTTTCGTTCAGCGGCGATGATCTGGTTGACCCGGCGGGTGGTCACACCGGCGAGGTTGGAGATCTCCTGGCTGCTGATCCCCTGCAGATGAAGGGCAAGCACCAGGTCGCGGCGCTCTCGGTAAAACCGGCTCGGTGCGGGGCCCCAGAGAATCCCGGTGTAGTGCTTTTGGATCTGCTCGAAGAGTTCCTCGGGCAGGACATCCTTGGCGTTGGCGTAGCGTTTCTTTTTCTTCACGTCTCAATCCTCCACTTTCTTCATCCACGGCTGCGGTACGTCCGGGTTGTAGAACCGCAGCGTGCTGGGACGCCCGGACTTCGGCCCGTGGACAATTTCGATAAAACGCTCGGTGACCTCGCCAATCTCCTGATCGCCATCGACGAAACAGACCAGGCCGTAGTCCTCGCCGCAGGGAAACCGGAACCGGCCCTGGTTCTGATATAGGCGTGCCTCGGACCAACCCTTGGCCATGGCCTCCTCACTGATGGCGTCGACCTTGGCGACTGCCTGGGAAGTCACCGGCTGCTTACATTTCCAAGCTTGGTTGCCGGGATAAATCCAGTCCTTTCTGGGAACTTCGACGGGTTTCTCCTGGGGCTCGGGACGAAGCGCGGGTGACCGGTAACTCTTCTGGGAAAAAGAGTGCAGGACCTCCTGCAGGCTATCCTTGCCGAACTCCCGGATGGCCAGCTCCTGCAGGGCGTTGAATCGCTGCCGCAGCGTGTTCCAGGCATCCTCGGGGAGCTTTCCGGCCTTGTGCGCGGCTTGGGCGGTAACCATGCGGGAACGCAGCCAGGCAAAGTATTCAGGCGACAGACGACGACACAGCGTGCCGTTGACCTCCCTGTCTTCAGGCCAGTCACGGGCGTCCTCGATCTCGTGGACGTCGAGCCCGGTGGAGACATAGATGGCGGGTTGCGGTGGTAATGATGGAATTTCACATCCTGCCGAGGCGTCCTGCCCTCGCAATCACCGCAAAGGCCATGAAAGCCTTGTCTGGCAAGGGTTTGGCGTGCGGTGGTCATCCACCGCAAGGGACAGCGGTGTTCACCGCACCACCGTAAAAGAAAAGGACGCCCGAGAGCAAAACCAGACGCAAAGGTATTGTCGGTTGTACGAAGGTATCCAGTTTAGTTGGTAGCGAGGAATGTGCTACCCACTCACACTTGTTGACTGTTGGCGCAGGGTCATGATGTCTCGTACCGGTGGTGCGCCATATAGGCGACTGTATTCACGACTGAACTGTGATGGACTTTCGTAGCCAACTTGAAATGCAGCGGAGGCGGCATCAATGTGTTCTGTCAACATCAGTCTCCGCGCTTCTTGTAACCGCAGTTGCTTCTGGTACTGAAGTGGGCTAAGTGCCGTCATGCTACGAAAATGGTGATGAAAGGTTGATTTACCCATATTGGCCATTTCAGATAGTTCATCGACCCGTAATGGCTGTGAGAAATTTGCTTTTAGCCACAATACGGCTCGAGCAACCTGTTGGCTTTGGGTGCCCGTTACTGCAAGCCGGCGCAATATAGCCCCCTGTTCCCCCACCAGTAATCGATAAAAAATCTCACGCTGTATGACAGGCGACAATATTGGAATATCTTGTTTTTGGTCAAGCAAGTCCACTATCCGCTGAAAAGCATTTAGTAATGGTACTGTCAATTCCCCAGTAGCCATGCCTCGGTCTGTTTTCTGTGTACGTGGTGGGGGGAGTTGGCTGTCCGCCATTAGATGAGAAATATCGCTATAATCAAAAGTCAATCTGAGGCCCAGGTATGGTTTCTCCTGGCTAGCCTCGATTACCTGTGCAATTACGGGTAAGTGTAACCCAGATAATAAATAGTGGTTTTCATCGTATACGTATGTGTCATCCCCCAGCAATACCCGTTTAGCCCCCTGAGCAATCAAGCAGACACTCGGTTCGTACATCCCTGTGAGCGGCTCGGAGGGCTCTGTTTTTCGATAGAGCGACAACCCTGGAACCGCCGTTGTACGCAACTCTCCATTTTCAGTTAAACGGGCAATGCTGTTCGCCAAACCGTTCATGGCGAAACTCAACACATTATCCTTTGTTTTCATTGATTTGCCTCCATATTTTGGCCTTGATATCCGCCTATGATACTTACCAAATCGTAATACATCAATGATTTTTTACCGGCCCTTAGAGGAATAGGCAATGATTCGACAGGATTGGTCTACCTGTTTTTTGTGCATGTTGCTAATTTAAGGCCATGAACGAAACAGCACCCTTAGCAAGGAGATGAATATGGAAAAACGTAAACTGGGAAACAGCAATCTTGAAGTCACAGTCATTGGTTTCGGTTGCATGGGGTTGAGCTATGGCTACGGTCCGGCCACGGACAAAAAAGATGGGATTGCGTTGATTCGCGCAGCCGTTGAGCGTGGGGTGACCTTCTTTGATACGGCTGAGGTCTACGGGCCGTTCACCAACGAGGAATTGGTCGGTGAGGCCCTTGCGCCGATTCGTGACCAGGTCGTGATTGCCACGAAATTCGGTTTTACCTTTGGCGACGACGGCAAGCAGCAAATCTTGAACAGTAGGCCGGAGCATATCAAACAGGTCGCCGAAGCAAGCCTAAAGCGTTTGAGGACAGACGTCATCGACCTGTATTACCAGCACCGTGTCGACCCCAATGTGCCAATTGAAGACGTTGCCGGGGCAGTGCGCGACCTGATCCAGGAAGGAAAGGTAAAGCATTTTGGATTGTCCGAAGCTGGAGCAGAAACAATTCGCCGTGCTCACCAGGTTCAACCGGTTACCGCTCTTCAGAGTGAGTATTCTCTCTGGTGGCGCGAGCCTGAGAAAGACATTTTGCCGACTCTTGAAGAACTCGGGATTGGTTTTGTGCCCTTCAGCCCTCTTGGAAAGGGCTTTCTGACCGGCGCAATCAATGAGGAAACAAAATTTTCCGAAAATGATTTTCGAAACATCGTGCCGCGTTTTTCACTTGAGGCCCGTAAGGCCAATCAGGCGTTAGTCGATTTGCTTGGGAAAATTGCAGCCAGCAAACAGGCAACCCGTGCGCAGGTTGCAATTGCTTGGATTCTTGCACAAAAGCCCTGGATTGTTCCGATTCCCGGAACCACTAAGCTTCACCGTCTGGAGGAGAACATCGGTGGTGCTGCCGTCGAGTTGACAACCGAGGACTTGCGCGAAATCGAGAGCGCGACGGCTAAAATCAAAATTCAAGGGGCTCGCTACCCAGAGGCCCTGCAAAAGCGGGTCGGTCGTTAAACGGCGGCACAGCAACAAGGAGTAGATATCATGAGCAACAACATCAAAGGAAAAGTCGTGGTCATTACTGGCGCAAGCAGCGGGCTGGGTGAGGCAACCGCCCGGTTTCTCTCGGCCCAGGGCGCAAGCGTCGTTCTGGGTGCGCGGCGTGTCGAGCGCCTCCAAGCCCTGACAGAAGAGTTGAACCAGAACGGCGGCAATGCCTTAGCCATCGCTACGAACGTTACCGACCCCGACCAGGTCAAGCGACTGGTCGATGCGGCCGTTCAGACCTACGGGCGCATCGATGTCATCATCAACAATGCCGGGCTGATGCCGCTCTCGCTGCTCGAACGGCTCAAGGTCGACGACTGGAACCAGATGATCGACGTCAATATAAAGGGGGTGCTGTACGGCATTTCTGCGGCGCTTCCGTATATTAAGGAACAGAAGAGCGGACATGTCATCAACGTCTCTTCGGTGGCCGGGCACAAGGTCAGTCCCGGCAGCGCAGTCTATTCGGCCACCAAACATGCAGTTCGGGTACTGTCTGAAGGACTCCGCCAAGAGGCAAAACCCTACACAACATCCGAACGACAGTCATCTCGCCGGGTGCCGTCGCCACCGAGCTGCCCGGTAGTGTCACCGAGTCCGACGTTGCCGACAATATTCGTAATTTCTACGACGAGTATGCAATCCCGGTCGATTCCTTTGCGCAGGCGGTCGCCTTTGCTATGTGCCAACCGGACGAGGTGGATATCAACGAGATCCTGTACCGGCCGACGGCTCAGGTATTGTAAATGGCCTGCTTGGATCAACTGAATATACATCTGGATGCCGAAGTATTACAAAAAAGCCAATATAAAAGGAGAACGAGATGTCTAGTTTGAAAATCGCAATATCACTATTGGCAACAATTATCACTCTTTCAGGAGGAGCAGCCATGGCTGCAGACTACAAAAGCAATCCATTTTCACTGACCTACGAAGGTGCGATTACCGAAAATGTCAAAGGGAAAGTCAATATCCATCCGGTCACTTACAAACTGAATGGTCTCGATATTTCCGCCAATGTTTACACCCCGGCGAACTATGACCCCAGTCACAAATATCCGGCCGTGGTGGTGGCTCACCCCAATGGTGGCGTGAAAGAGCAGGTTGCCGGGCTGTATGCACAACGTCTGACCGAACAGGGATATATCACCATCGCTGCGGATGCGGCGTATCAGGGGGCCAGCGGCGGGGTGCCGCGCAATGTGGATAAGCCAGCCAACCGAATTGAAGATATTCATGGCATGGCTGATTTTATCACTCAGTACGCCGGGGTCGATGCCAACCAGTTGGCTTTACTTGGAATCTGTGGCGGTGGTGGCTATTCCTTAAAAGCGGCCCAAACTGACAAGCGATTTAAAACGGTAGCGACTTTAAGCATGTTCAATTCTGGTCGGGTGAGACGCAACGGCTATATGGACTCGCAAATGTCCACCATCCAGGATCGTTTGCAGCAAGCATCAGACGCCCGCGCACAAGAAGCGGCCGGCGGCGAGATACTCTATGCCGGCGATGCCAAGCTGACAGATGAACAAATCGCCAAGCTGCCGTTTGATCTCTATCGTGAAGGGTTCGGGTACTACGGCAAGACGCACGCACACCCGAATTCAAAGTTTCGGTACACCATGAGCAGTCTGCTCGATCTGATGAGATTTGATGCCGCCAGCAATATGGACCTGATCAACCAGCCGTTACTGATGATGGCAGGGGCCAAGGCCGATTCCCTGTACATGACCCTGGATGCTTTCAAGGAAGCGCACAGTTCCAAAGATAAAGAGCTGTTTATGATCGCTGGTGCAACCCACATCGAAACCTATTGGAAGCCGCAATATGTGGACCAGGCCATGGGCAAATTGACCGAGTTCTTCGGCAGGACGCTGAAGTAAGGAGCTGAACCATGAAGAAGAAAACCTTTCGTAGCTTAATCGTTGCGCTCACGCTGATATTGGTCAGCTTGAGCTTCTCCGCCGGTGCCGTCGCCCAGAGTAGTGGCAAACTTGAACCGCTGGTCATTCAGCAGCAAGGCAGTTTTGCCGTTGGTGGAACGGTCATCAGCACACCAGGCACCTTTAACCCGAACAAGCCGTTTGAACCGGCCGGGCAAACCCTGCACGGCGACCATGCCTACGTGTTTTACCAGAAGCCGGTAAACGCCCGCAAATATCCCCTCACCTTCCTGCACGGAGCCGGACAGTTTTCCAAAACCTGGGAAAGCACGCCCGACGGTCGTGAGGGATTTCAAAACATCTTCCTGCGGCGCAATTTCAGCGTTTACCTGCTCGACCAGTCCCGCCGCGGTGGCGCCGGGCGCAGTACCGTGGCCATGAACCTTACACCGAATACGGATGAGCAGATGTGGTTCCAGCAATTTCGCCTTGGCGTATGGCCCGATTTCTATCCGGGAGTGCAGTTTCCGAAGGACGAGGAATCCCTGAACCAGTACTTCCGCCAGATGACGCCCAACACCGGCCCGTTCGACATGGATGTGATATCCGACGCCATCGCGGCGTTGTACGCCAGGACCGGACCGGGAATCCTGGTCACACACTCCCAGGGCGGCGGGCCAGGCTGGGCTTCCGTTATGAAAAGCCCGAACATCAAAGCCGTGGTGACCTATGAATCGGGCAGCGGCTTTCCCTTTCCTGACAACGAGGTTCCCGCGCCCATTCCCAACGGGTTCAACAAACAACTCGAAGCCTATGGCGTTCCGATGGATGACTTCAAAAAGCTGACCCGGATTCCCATCGTCGTCTACTACGGTGACAATATCCCCAACACCCGCCACGAAAATCCCGCCCTGGATTACTGGTACGCCGCTGTTCAAATGGCGGAAAAATGGGCCGAGACGGTCAACAAACACGGCGGAGACGTGACAGTCGTGCACCTGCCCAAGGTTGGGATCAAGGGCAACACGCATTTTCCGTTCTCGGATCTGAACAATGTTGAGGTCGCGGATCATTTATCCGCCTGGTTGGCAAAGAAAGGGCTGGATTAGGGCTTGCAGCGTGGAATTTAAGCCGAGCGAACAAGAGCAACCTATTTCATCCCAGCAAGAGTATGGAGCAATGAGCAGATCGATATTCATCCTGATGCTATTTCTGACCTGTTTCACGGGTGGTGTCGCCATGGCGGAAGCAAAGACAGGCGCATCCTTGGGTACAAAAGGAAACGGGCAAGGACGTTATGCCCATCTTACGACCGCTGATTCGGTTCGTGACATCGTGGAGCATCCGGCTTTTAAAAGCTTCAGTCAGCTCATCCTGCCGACAGAGCAAGACACTCGTTACCTCGATACGCCGCTCAGCAATGTCCGCTCGCTCATGCCTTACCACGGCCACGTGAACCCCGACACCGTTGTCGGGGCGCTGAACCGTATGATTGATGATGTCAACGACGGCAAGGCTGTTTTCTACGACTTCTACGCCGAACAGCAAAAGCGGGACGACCCCGCAAAAGAGAACACCGGACTCTTCTTCTATGGGGGCGAAAAGGGGGCACCGTTTGCCATTGTCTGTCCTGGCGGAGGGTTTTCCTATGTCGGCTCTCTGCATGAAGGATTTCCGCTTGCTTTGGAAATCAGCAAAAAGAAGTACAACGCCTTTGTCATAAGATACCGCATCGGTAGCCAGCAAAAGGCGACGGAGGACCTGGCGGCGGCTATAACCTATATCTTCGAGAATGCGGAAGCACTCGGGGTCAGCACGGCCGGTTACTCACTATGGGGCGGCTCTGCCGGAGCCAGGATGGTTGGCAATATCGCCTTTAGCGGAGTCGCCGCGTATAAGGGCGACGATCTGCCGAAACCGTCAACCGCTGTTATCGCCTATACCGGCCAGTCCAGTTTCTCTGAAGATTTTCCGCCGACATTTATGACAACCAGCGCAAATGACGGTATTGCAAATGTCTTGTCTGTCGACAGACGCGTCAAGAATCTGCGTGAAGCCGGAGTTGAGGTCGAATATCGACGCTATAGAACGGCCGGTCACGGTTTCGGGCTAGGCACAGGCACAGACGCCGAAGGATGGCTGGATCTTGCGGTTCAGTTCTGGGAAAAACATTTGAACCCATCAATCAGTCACTGACTGGCGACATAAAAAGGAAAGAACATGAAAAAATACGCAAAAACTATCACGACATTGATGATTGTACTGGTCTCTATTGTGAGCTTTTCTCAAGCACAGGCTGATGAAAACAAAACCTTGACCACCAAAGAGAAAGGAATCATTCCCATCGCCGCTTTCACGGCAACGGGAAATTTACCGCAGCTGGAAACCGCCCTTACTGAGGGGTTGAACGCCGGTCTGACAATTAATGAAATCAAGGAAATACTGGTGCACTCCTATGCCTATGCCGGTTTCCCCCGCGCCCTTAACGGCATCAATACCTTTATGGCGGTGCTGGATCAGCGCCGGGAGCAGGGAATAAGCGACACCCCAGGTAAAGAAGCAAGTCCCTTGCCTGCCGATTTTGATCGAAATGCCTATGGCCATCAGGTTCGGAACGCCCTTGTCGGTAGGGATATTTCAAACCGTACCAGCGGGTATGCGGTATTTACGCCCGTTATTGATCAGTTTTTAGTGGAGCACCTGTTTGCCGAGATTTTTGTCAGAGATGTTCTCACACATCAGGAACGTCAACTGGTGACTATCAGTATTCTGGCCGCGAAGACAGGGACAGAACCCCAGCTACGATCCCATTTCGGAGTTTCCATGAACGTAGGGTGGAGCAAATCCCAGCTCGCTGATTTTATCCAAGTGCTGGAACAAAAAGTCAGTGTAGAGACAGCTCAAAGAGCCGCTGACACACTCAACGATCTCCTGGGTATCAACCTTCCTGAGAGTCGGAATCCATCCGTCAAGGTCATCAAAAATCAAGCACCGACAAAAGGCTCGGAGGATTATTTCACCGGCAATGTCACTGTCGAATCGAGGTTTTCTTCAGAAACATCTGACAGCTATCGCGGCGGAATCGTGAATTTCGAACCCAGGGCACGCACCGCATGGCATACCCATCCTTTCGGACAGACTTTGATCGTTATTTCCGGGCGGGGACTGGTGCAATCTGAAGGAGATGCCATACAGGAAATTCTGCCAGGAGACGTGGTCTGGATTCCAGCAAATGAGCGCCATTGGCACGGTGCTGCGCCGGATAGCCCTATGTCGCATGTGGCAATTTCCGATCCCATGAATGGTTCTACCGTGGAGTGGATGGAACATGTCAGCGATGAGCAATACGCCAGCAGGTCATCCTTTAAAAACGAGGAAGAAAAACCATGAAAACGATCTTGTTTACAACTGTGATCCTCGCTGCGTTGGCGTGTAGCACCATCGGCTTCGGCAAAGAAGCAAAGGGAAACGAGACTGAACTAAAAAGCAATCCAGAAAGCCTCACAACTGTTTCTGGAAAGAAAACCTTGATTGTCTACTTCTCCATGCCGGAGACCACCGACCCCAACAAAATGACCACCGATGAGGACAACAGCGTCGTGGTTATCGACGGCAAGGTGTTGGGCAACACCCAGTACATGGCCTATGTAATTCAGAAGACCACTGGGGCGGACATCTTCCGCATCGAGCCGGTGACCCCCTATCCCACCAATCATGCGACACTGGTCGATCTGGCAGAGGACGAAAAGGATGCAAACGCCCTCCCAGCCATTGCGGAGCAGATTGAAAACTTCGCGCAGTACGACACGGTCTTCATCGGCTATCCCATCTGGTGGCGCGATATGCCCATGATTCTGTATACCTTCTTTGAGGGATACGACTTCGCTGGAAAAACCATTGTGCCTTTCAGCACCCACGGCAGCAGCAGATTCGCCAGAACGCCTAAGACGATCCAGCAGCTGGAGCCGGAAACGAATGGAGGCGTATGGGGGACGGGCGTACGGGGGACGTACGGGGCGTACGGGGGACGTACGGGGGACGGACGTACGGGGGACGTACGTCATTTATGCAGATCCGCAACGACAAGAAGAAAACCAACTTCTATCGCTTTTCAATTTTCCGATCTACATCATGATAGAACAATCAGCAGCTGCATGTGCTTGCAACTGAATTCGCTGGTTGGAAAAGAAGCTCAGATTGCCACCATTTTATACATGAATGGTCCTTGAAGGTCGAGCAGCTTATCGCTAATCTAATAATGCCCATTTCCAAAAAACCTGTATCGAATTTGGTGTCAATTCCGGCGATATGTAAAAGCAGGTTCTCACAGAAAGGATCCTCGGCGAGGACAATGCTCCCGCCCATAGCCTGTTCCGGCTGCAATTTTTCAAAGCGCCGGCCGATGTGATCTTGCCAGGCATAAGGGGGCTGGGCTTATTGCTCATCGACAAGGCCGGGGGCTACTTACTGTACCGGTCATCAGCCGGCGCTATCCCCGGGAGCATCTATGCGGGCTTCTCTTGGCATACGGGATTTGTAGTAGGAATGGACCTCGAGGTCGATAACTGTATATCTTAGTACGTCCCCCCCTTTCCGCGACGATGCGTTTCCGGATAGCGGTGCGGAAGGCGTCAAAGGCCCGACTCAATTCGATCTCCCTGGGATCCAGGTCCAGAGAAAGCGCCTTGGGGGCATGGCGGGTGCAAAACTTGGGCGGCTGGGTGCGGGCGTTGATGTCCCGCTTGAGCCGGCGCAGCACAATCTGCTCCACCTGTTTGCGTTCCGCCGGCTTAAGGTTGTCGGTCTGGCTGAACCGCACCGGGTCGAGGATCTCCAGCAGCCCGGTGAAACAGCGGGTGTGCCCGTTGTGGGGGGAGTCGCACTCAGAAAGAGCCGGTGTTCGAACTGGGGGGCCAGCAGGCGCAGCATGCGGCACAAGTCGCTGTCATCGCCAAAGGCGGACGGCATCAGATTGTGACATTCACCCACGATGAGCAGGTTCCAGGGCAGGTGCGGCGAGCCTTCCGGGGTCCGGCAAGCGGAAAGGAACTGCTTGAGTACATCCTCCTGGCGCAAATAGTGATAGGAAGCAATGATGCGGCTGTACGCGCGCCAGGGGTTGGCATCCATGCCCAGCCGTTTGCGCAGATGGTGGGTCTCCGCCCGGTCCACCAGATTGAAGTTCAAAGCGAATTTTTCCCACATTTCATCACGCCATTGCAGGCGCAGGGAGGCCGGGGTCAGAATCAAGACCCGTTGTATCCGCGGGCGAATCAACAGTTCACTGAGGATCAATCCGGCCTCGATGGTCTTGCCGAGCCCTACGTCATCGGCAATGAGCAGGTTGACCCGGGGCATGAGCAATGCCTTTAGCAACGGCACCAGCTGAAAGTCCTCGACCTGGACCGCCCCATGAAAGGGGCTTGAAATCGGTGCTCGTGCATGCCGGCCGTCAGGATCGACAAAGTGGATTGTGGCGGTCCAACGAGCAGCCCGCAACAGCGCGTCGAGATCCTGGCAGGGCATGGGATCCGCAGAATGGATAGCTGGAAGGGCCGTCGGTTCCAGAAGGGTTCGCCGGGACTCCAATTCCCAGAGAAGCTGTTCGGAAGACGGACGTTGATCATCCTTGTAGTCGATGTCGACCAGATGCAACCGGCCTTGGTTTCCGTCAAACGGCGCAACCGCCGCGATTACGCCGCGCCGGTTGCGAACTGTGGCGAACATGCCGAAACGTGGGTTGGATGAAACGCTCTCCGTGAAACTCATGTCCAGTTTCTTCATGCCACAGGTTTAGGTGAAACGGAGCATCATGGCAGTCCACTCTCAGAGCGATGATCGTGCACAACAGGGCGCTGTCGCGTCTTCTCATGTGCTGCGCATCGCGGCACTCGGGGATGGTGGTGCGGCCTGAAATAGGCCTGAAGTGCACTCATACACCGTATAGGTGTTTTTGTCGACCTCGGAACAGCCATCCTTCAGAGTGACCATTATTATTCGACATGAGCCTGCGATACCCATAGACTATGGGTATCGTAGGCTCATGTACAAACGCCTTGGAGAACTATTCAGGACTGAACGAAAGCTCTTGTTTCATGACATCCATGACGGGCTTGATATGTTCAAGTAATATACTTCTGAATAGCGCCATTTTATCGATCGCGTATCCGGTCAGGTCTTCCGGCAACGATTCGATATTAACGCCGTCGCGTTCCAGTTCAATTCTGCATGACACAGCCGCTGGCAACTGCTCCCATTTTAATTTGGTTTGCATGGCATGTTCGATTTCTTCGCGTTTTTCTGAAATCAAACGAAAAAAAACTTCATTCTTTTCACTGCGATGACCCTGATCGTTTGCAAAATCAATGTAAAGCTCGATAACGAAGCGGCTCATACTTTTAAATGCCCATTGAAATGCAAGCCCGCCATATCCGCTAGGAATGGCGCACCAATTTTGTGTCGGACCTTTTGAAGCGTTCGTGATGCCAGGGTATTTGCTTTTGAATGTATCCAATAGATTCTGCCAAAAATTCTGGTAAGCGAGCAATTTTTGCGATGGCGCACTCCCGTCTCCGCGAGTACGATTTTTCGTATAATCGTTTGGTTTTACGATAATATCAAAATATGGGGCCGGCAAGGAATTATCGACCTTAAACAACTTAACCTCCACGCCAAAAAATGACCATCCATCCTTGGATTGATTGTTCAGCCACTCAAGCGCCGCAATGTGTTCGTCCCGCATCCGCTTGCTGATCCATATTCCGATTCCCGTTTTTGGGAATTGGGCCAGATAGGTCAACAATTGTCCAAGGTGGCTGTGGTCTGTGACTTCCAATTGATTCTCAATAGCCACCGGTCTATCATTGGTCAAGTCATGGGCCAAAATGTCCAATCTGAATTTACCGACGGTGTATTCATTACAGCGATGTTCGAGATCAATACCGATTTCTTCACCCAGAAGTTCCAAGTTGTTCGCCAACCAAGTTGTGAAATCCCTGGCTTCGTGTTCCCATACGGTTTTCAAATCATCCACTTTGCTCAATGTGCCAACTTGATTCATTGTCAATGATTCCTTTGCGTTTGAAAGATCTGTAATATGGCCTATTATGCTATTCTTTATTACTCTTCCGAATTAATACATCCATTCTCGATACCCATCGATCGAAAAGGTTTTCCTGTTACCCAAAGCAAATGTACAATGCGCTGAATTTCAGATTCTTGCCCGTTTTTCATAATGAAGGGAAACCCTTTGGCAAATTCGATTCCTAGCGCATACGCATCGCATTCAGGGCATATCGGAATAAAGGCGCTTTTCCCTTTTATTCGCCTTTGACTGACCGAATGAAACTTCGGTGCAAGAAAGTCGATGATGTGTTGCAGCGTTTCACGCTTAATCTTGACGATCTCCGTTTCGCAAATCGGGCACGGCTCACCGAATCGAACCTGCTTGCCGGTCGCGGTTTTGTCATTCTTGCCGACCGGGGCCGTGCGTTGATTGCGTTGCGCCTCCTTCTGTTGGATGAACCCTGCAAGCAACACCCCGTCTTCCGTGAGTTCATACCCGGCCATGGTCCACCGGATGACATCCTGCATCACCAAACTCTCCAGGGCCTTGGGGTTCCAATAGCGCTGCATGCTTTCGGGCATGCACGTGCCGCCTTCGTATGTGGCAAGGATCAGCCGTTCATTTTTGGATAGCGAGCGCACCCAATCCGCGATTTCCGCCTCGGTCATCAATCGTATTTTCTCCAAGCTTGAATTGTCGGACCATCATTAAATCGATCAGCGCCGGACCGCAGCCTCGGTCAGGATGCAACACGCGATTTCCGCCCGGAAATCGCCGGTTCCGAAGCCTCTTCCAGCGCACCGCCGTATTGCTCCAGCGCCTGCTGCAAACTCTGCCGCACATCCTGCTTCAACTCCTCCGGCGCCAGCACCACCGCTTCGGGGCCGAGGCTCAAGACCCACTGGCGGATCTCGTCCAGGCCGGCTACGCTGAAGCTGATCTCGATGCCGCCGTCGATCAGCTTTTGAATCTGCTGGCTCTTGTGCCACACCTTTTCTTCCACCCAGCGGGCCCACGCCGGGCTGATGCGGATGATCACCGCCTGCAACGCCTCCTGCATCACCTTGAAGCTGTTGCGGATGTAGGCGTCGAAGGAAAAATCCGCCGGGATTTCGAAGCGGTCATCGGTCAGGTGCAGCATGTTGATCCGGTCCACGACAAAGGTGCGCACCTCGTCGCGCAGGTGGCAGTGGCCGATCAGGTAGATGGTGTCGTCGTAGAACCAGATCTTGTAAGGATCCACCCGCCGGCTGGTGCGCTGGTTGCTGCGCAGGGACCAGTAGCCCAGTTCCAATGTTCTTCCGTCGGCGACCGCCTGGTTGATCCGGCCGATCACCTCGGAAAAGCGGCCGTAGTTCTTGCATGGGCCGCCGCCCATCCGGTAGGCGGCGCGGATGCGGTCCAGGTAGGCCAGGGTTTCGGGCGGCAGCATGGCCCGGATCTTTTCCAGCACGCTTTGCTGGGAGGACTGAAAAACGGTTCCCTGGAACACATCGAGCAGATCGCCGCCCAGGTGCAAACAGAGCAGTTCGGTCAGGGTGAAGGGCTCGGGGATCTTGAAGCGGTAATCCTCCATGAGACGCCAGCGGCTGGCCTTGCCCTCTTTTTCGGTGTAGAGCGGAAAGCCGGCCAGTTGCAGGTCATAGAGGTCCCGGTAGGCGGTGCGCAGGGACACCGCGCTGGTTTCCGCGATCCGGGCGGCGGTCATTCCGTTTTTGGCCGACTCCAGTTGTCGCAGGACGCGCCACTGTCTGGATAGTTGATCACCTCTCATCATACCCCGCAGCATACCACCCCACTTTGTCGGATGGGGTCAATTGTCCCGCCGGTTTTTCCGCCGCGGCGATTTTATGGATAGGCCGCTCGGCGGCGCAACCCCCGACGGCGGCGGCATTGACAGGCTTGATTCTGTTTTCGGGATGAAAAAAGACGCGAGACGCAATGATATTGACTGCTCTGACGGTTTGCAAAGTAGTGCGCGCCGCATGACCTTCCAAGGCGCCTGGCCGCATGGCGGCTTCAAATGTGGTGGTACCTCGCTTCACCTGAACCCCGGCTCGATGTATCCGTGATTTGGTCTGTCATCGGCCGGTGGCTTGATTTCTTGAGGATTATTCATCGAGAACAGCGCGGTTCATACCGGGGCCATTTTGTAGACGCGGTCGCAGCGCGGAATAGCGCGCAGTGCCTCCGGTTTAGCATCCGCTGAGCAAACCCATCCGACCCGAATCCGGCCGCTTGAAATGCCAACTAGTCTTTTCGCAAGCCCTTAGTGGGCAATGATCTGGGCGGATGTTACTTACGGAACCCCCACCGTTCAAGCTTCTTGATCGTCCTGCGGCAACCGGCCGTAGCTCTCCACGGCCTCGGCCATCATCTTGGCGATGCTTTCCATGTGGCGGCGGACTTCGGCGCTGTCGCGGCCGGGATAATTGCGGAAGGTGATGAGTATGCCGTTCAACGCGGCGAAATAGGTATGGGCCAGAGCACGTTTGTGGCGGCCGGCACCGCAATGGCCCAGGACACGTTCGAACAGGTCCAGGACGGAGCGAGCGGCTGTGTTGAGTTTTTCCAGTGGTTTACCGCTCAAACGACCGTCGAGCATAAAGTGGGTCATCATTCGGAAATAGTGATCGTTTTCGGCTAGAAAGGAAATGAATTCGTGGCCGAAGGCGGTGAGATTGGTGATCTCGCCCTTTGAAATACGCGCGTCCACGCGCGCGATAATCTGCCGGGTGCCGACTACGAACGCTTCCACAAAAAGGGTCTGCTGGTCCGGAAAATACCGGTACAGAGAAGAAACAGCGATACCGGCTTCTTTGGCGATATCGCGCATGCTCACCGTCTCGAAAGGTTTGTGGCTGTAGACCCGTTCGGCAGCGGCGATGATGATTTGCTGACGTTCCCGGCGCTCCTTTTTGCGCAGATGAGCGAATGTGGTGACTGCGGTTGTCATGTCGGCATGCGTTCTATGGGTTGTCGTGAGGGCGGTCCGGACAGGACGTGGCCTGTTTGTTCCGGTCCCTGCCCCCATTATTATGTCTGTTTCATTATCCCTGTTTTTCCACCATGGCGGCCGCCACATCTTGATAGGCGTGGAAGAGCCGGTGGCAGAACCGATCCCAGCGTGCGCAGACTTCCAATGCGTCCGGGCTCATTTCAAAAAGACCGGGACCGGAAAGAATCCCCTTGATCTCCTGTTGCAGCTCCTTTACCAGATCCTCGGGCGCTCCCGCAAGGATGTTGGCGACAAAGACTTCCGGCGCATACCAGGAAGAGGCGCTCAACAGGTCCCTGTGAATCTGGGCCAGCAACACGTTGCGCGGCCCTTCCCACAGTTCGTTGACCGCGGCGTCCCGATAAAGGCGTGGCAGGGCGGAAAAATCCTCCATCACCCCATGCCCGCCGAATAGGCTCATGGCCAGGCGCAGAGCGTCGGGGGCATCGAAGCTGGTGGCCATTTTCTGGAGCATGATCAACTCGCGGATGTTGAAGCGCCGTTGCTTCAGATCGTCGGTATCCTGTGCATCGGGTGCAGCGGCAAGGCCGCCGGGCAAGGACAGGATGTCGGCATTGAGGCGAAAGGCGCCGGCCAGGGTGCGTTTGGCGGCCTTTTCGATGGTGGCCAACTGGCCGGCCACCATGGGCATGCGGCCGATGGGAAAGCCGAAGGCCTCCCGAAAATCGCAGTATCGCGCCGCCTCGCGCCAGGCGCGCATCATGCTGGCGGCGCCGGACAGACCGACGGTGAGCCGCGAGTAGGTGAGCACGATGCCGACCATGTTGGCCAGGCCGCGTTCCAGCGGCCCCACCGGGTAGGCCAGGGCCCCGTCGAGGGTCAGCTCCGCGGTGGTCAGCTCGCTGGTGCCCATCTTCCACTTGATGCGATCGATGGTGAAATGGTTGCGCCGCTCGCGCGCCTTGTCACCCGGCAGCCAGGAGGGCATAACAAATAGGCCGACCTGTTCGGAGCCCGCGGGCTTGGCCGTCACCATGGCATAGTCGGCATGGGTGGCCGAGCAGAAGAACTTGGTCCCGTAGAGGCGCCAATGGCCGTTTTCCTGTCGCGCCTCGAGCAGGTTGGCCTTGACGTCCGAGCCGCCCTGGATTTCCGACAGGTATTGGGCGCCGATGCCGAAACGTCCGTCCCGGCCCTCCTTGCAGTGGGCCAGTATGGACTGGATCTCGGGTGTTTCGGCAAAGCGCTCCAGCACCGCCACCATCCCTTCAGTGCAGGTCAACGGACAGGAGATGCAGGCTTCGCCGTTCTGGTAGATCAGATACATCTTGATGAAGCGCACCCACGGGTGGGTCTTGTCCGCGAAGAGCGCTTCGCCGAACACCTCCTGTTCCATCACCTCGGTTTCATGGGGCCGCACGATGCGGTCGATGCGGTTGCCGTGGCCGTCGTAGTGCATCATCCAGGGACGCTTCTCGGGCCAGGCAATGGATTCGGCCATTTTCCGCCAGCGAAAAGAAACCTTGCCGGAAATCTCGCGGGCGGCGGCATCGACCTCGGCGGCATGGGCGCCGGTGAACACGCGCACCGCCTTTTGCGCGAAGGGGTCTTGCGCGTAGTAATCGCAGTTTTCGCGCCATGCGAGAAAATCGTCGAACCCATAGGGGTTTGCAGCGTTGGGGTAACTCATGTCGTCTCCTATAAAATTTAGGCCGGGTATCACGGCTTGGTTGCTTATTGGACCAGCTGTTCCCGCAGCTGGTGTTTCAAGATCTTGCCGGTGGCGTTTTTGGGCAGCGCTTCGACGAACAGCACCTCCTTGACGCATTTGAAACCGGCCATTTGCTCACGGCGGCGAAGCGATTGACCCGCGCGTTGGCTTCCTTGAAGGTGAAACGTTACTGGGCCCCCAGGCAGCCTTCCAGGTTGGGAGTGAGAAGCGCGCGGTTTGCCATTATTTGACCGGTGTTGATACGCATGCGAACCCTCCTCTTTGATAGTGATTCATAGTCTCGATTGCGAACAATGTTCTGTTATAGGCACTATTGTTCTCGGCTGTCAATCAGGGCATGCGAAAAAGGCACAACAACTGTGACCTCATCTGTCAAACAAGGATGTTATAAAGGGGACAATTACCAATCGTTACCCATCCGACATCAACAAGGAGCGCGGCGTGTACCTGGATCTTCAATTGAAAAAGAAACAGATGAAGGAAATCACCAAGGCCAAGGGGGTCCTGTACGGGCTCGCCATCGGGGATGCCCTGGGATGGCCGACTGAGTTTTTGAAACTGGACCAAATCAAGTCCCGGTACGGCCCCCAAGGGATCACAGAGCTGCCGGACCCCGCCCTATTCACCGACGACACCCAGATGAGCATCGCCGTGGCCAGGGCCCTGCTGCTTTCCGGGGAAAAGGACATCGATGACATCATGGCCGCCCTGCGTGAGGAATTCATCCAGTGGCTGCACGCCCCCGACAACAACCGGGCACCCGGCAATGCGTGCCTACAGGGGGTGGCCAACCTCGAGAGGGGCATCCACTGGTCTCGAAGCGGCGTACCCCGTTCCAAAGGCTGCGGCTCCGCCATGCGCGCGGCCCCCATCGGCTACTTGTACCAGCATGACCCGCAAAAGTTGAAATCAACGGCCAGTGCGTCCGGCATCTGCACCCACGGCCATCCAACCGCCGATGCGGCCTGCATCGGCGCCGCGTACCTGGTGAAACTGGCGCTGGATGGAACCGACCCCCAACAGGTGGTCCCCGAGCTGTTGGCCTTCACCGCGGGGATCTCCGCTGAGTTCGACCGGGCGATCCTGAAAATCAACCGATGCCTGGCCTGGGAGGATTCGCACAAGGCCTTGTCTCATCTGGGTGAAGGGTGGGTCGGCGAAGAGGCGGTGGCCTTGGCCCTGTACTGTTTTCTGCGGCACCCGGAGGATTACCGCGCGGTGGTCACCCTTGGCGCCAACACCAACGGCGATTCGGATTCCATCGCCTGCATCGCCGGCGCCATCAGCGGCGCCTATCTGGGGGTGTCGGCCATACCGCCGGATTGGATCCGGAAGATTGAAAAGTCCGATTATCTGGGGAACTTGGCCGATGGCCTGGCCAGGAAGAAAGGTTTCTTCCTATGAATCCCGACACAGCCTTTTCCGCTTCGACAAGCGCCTTCCCGAAGCCACTTCGGGTTCACTGATTGTGCGGTTTACGATTCCTGCCATCCAATATCTCAAGGAACGCCATCAGGTCCGTCATGCCTTGGGGAAGACTTTCTCCTTTCGGCCTTAGCAGCGCCTTCCAGAAGCACTCCTTTTCGGCAACCGCATACACATGGGGGCCGTATTCTTCATGGGATTTGTCCGGCAGTATTATGCCGCGCTTCTTCCCAAGGGCATGGAGCAGGCGGTCTGCAATGCTCCGTTTTGGTCTTTTGATCGTCATGAGGTCACCTTCCACATCCTGTCTTCCAACGCCTATGCCGGCTGGGTTTCCGGCGGCGCCAGCGAAATGATCCAGTCATCCAGGTTCACGGATTCATGGTTGCCATCATGGCTGAGACTGAACAGCAGGTCTTCCTGGCGCGGCTGGCCGAAGACCATCCGGTAGAGCGCCAAGCCCTTTTTGAGCCGCTTGAGCTTCCCGACTTCCCTGCTGTACGGCAGCAGCGGAATACGTCGCTCCACGCGTGCAGTGCCTTCTTCGAAAATCCAATACGGGATGAGATCGGAGTGCCCGTTGGTTTTGCCGTGGGCTGCGATCTCGAAAAGGGTTTGCCATGGATCGTCGTCATGGCGATGTCCGGATAGTGCCGCCAATCCATATCGCTGCGCAATGTTCTTTCTGACCGCGTGCCCTTTGTATCGATGGACCCGGCCTTCGCGTTGTTCCAGGTCGACCGGGTTGGCGGGCAGGTTCCAATGCACCACGGCATGACACCATGTGTGGAAATCCAAGCCTTCCTGACCGATAGAGGTGGAGGCCAGTACAAAAGGGCGAAACGGCGAGTTGAAGGCGTCGCGGAGCGTATCGGCACGCACGAGGGCCTTGTCGTTGTCGTCCCGGATATCTCCGAAACGAAGGGCGAAACGGCAGCGGGTGTGGAAGGGGTCGATGGCGAAACCCTTTCCCGATCGTTTGATTTCGTCAATTCTCATGGGAGCGGTGCGCAAGGACAGAACCGATTGAATGCATGCGGCCACCCCGGCAACCCGTTCGGACGGCGAATGCCCCTGGAGCCCCAACGACTCCTTGAGCACATGCACGTATTCGTCGAGAACGGCTTGCAGATTGCCGTCGATGCCGTATTGAAGCGCCAAGCGCCAGTAGGAGTCCTCGCCGGCGCCGCGCAGCATGGCGATCGTCTCGGGCATGTTGAAGAGTGTGCGGAAACCGGAGGCGATCCGGGCGGCGGCGGACAGCAGCCCCGTATCGGCGGGTTCCAACCCGGGCCCGATGCGGCGCAGGGCTCTCAGGGCACACACGCCCGGGCCGGCCAGGGCAAGGTCGCACAGTACATCCGCGAGGTCGTGCGGCCGGGGGCCGAAGGTCATCTTGCCCTCCGCCGCATGGACCAGCAGATCGATATGATCTTTGAAGCGGGTACCTGGCGCATGGTCCGGTGTTGCGGCGCGCCAGCCCGAATCACGCCTGCACCAGTCAAGGAGGCCATTGCCTGCATCGAGGAGTATGGGCGCCGCCCAGTACCATCTTTCGTCGGCGCGCAAACCCGGTCCGGCAGCCGGCAAACGCTGGAGGAGACTGCGGCAAATCGCCTTGACCTCCGCTCTCAACGCCGCAACGGACAATGGCCCGCCCCCGCGCCCCCGCGCCACCTCCAGGGGGTCGATCCGGGCGGCAAGGGTCGGCGACGGCAACAGCCAGGCAACAACCGGCATCCCGGTCAACCGGCCGTTGCTCTCCCTGAAATCGAGCAACCGCGACGCCTTCCAGCCGAACCTGGCGGCAGGTTTATATCCGTTGACCATGCGCCGCTCCGCCTCATACGAGCAGATACTCGCCACCGCGTCGGGAACGGCACTCCAGGACGAGAACACCAGCGCCTTGGTCAAGCCCTCCTTGCCTTGAAAAACACTGCCGGGCGCGGCGTAGGGCATGGAAGGCGGCATCCACAGCAGTTGCCACATGCCCTTTTCGATCGTGTCTTCAAACAGCACGCGCATCCGCGGATTGGCCGGATCCAGCGGGCTGTAGGTTTCAAAACGATCCTTTCGCAGCAACGCGCCATTGGCCGATGAGAGGGCGCCGCGGAGAGCGTCCGGGGGCGCGTCCAACTGCGTATCCAACTTGCGCCTGAGGTCATAGTGCTTTAAAAAATTGACCAGGTAGGGAACGGACTTCCAATATTCCATCGGTTCCCCGGCATTGACGCTACATGCCACCTTGTCGGCCATCGCAGCGTTTTGAAGGTCCCACGGCTTGAGCGGCGCCGGCTGTTCCGTTTCGCGCAGCATCGCGTTGTGATCCCGCGTGGTGGCGACCCGCTCGGTACGGCACATGACCTCGAGCAGTGCGTTCTCGATTTGCGTTTTCTTGCCGGAAAGGCCCGCCGAACCCGAAAAGCAGCCGTGAAGGGCGGTGCGATGAGCGGACAATAGATATTTTACCTCGTCGACCCTGTCCTGGTCGTTGTACAGAAAATTCAGGGTTCTGATGAAATCCGGATAATGGTCGTCTTCTTCCGTTTCCTGATCGAGGGTGAACATCTTGTAGGGCGTCGCGGACAGGAGCAAAACGCGCACATCGGGCTGCGCGAAGAGCGCGCCGGCCAGAAAGGAGGCGTCATCCCCCGCATCCAGCAAATCCTTGAAACGCTGAAACTCATCGAGAATGACCAGGCTGGGGCGCAATGCGGAAAGACAGGCCAAGGCCAACTTGCTCCTGAGTTTTCCGATCAAATCGTAGCGCATCTCACCGTCCTCGAGAGGAATCCTGCTGTAATCGCGATAGCGGGCGAAGCGTTCGCAACACTCCTTCAGATCCGCGTACAGGTCCGGATCGCCGAGAACGGCCTTGCGAAAGGCCCTGGACAGGTCCGGGTCCAAATTTTCAGCGAGCAGACCTTCGGCCGTGGCGCGCCAGCGCTCTTTGCCGGAGGTCGCCTGCAACAGGTTGCGCAGGCCTGCGCGCAACCGTGTTCGTCGCCGACCATGGGCCAAGGGCAGGTCGTAGAGCATTCGGTACAGAATGGCCCTCTCGTCGGCGTGGCCGCCCCGGCTGCGAAAGTGGTCGAAGGCGGTACCGGGCGTCAGGCTGATGAAGTTCACCTTGTTGTGCCGCAGCGACCGAACCTGTTTGGGAAGATAGGTCAGCCGCGTGGCGATGGAAAAACCGTCGCTGTCACTGACATTGAGCCGATTGACGTTCTGCTTGGCGATCGCGGCATTGGAGCAGATGTAGATCACGTCGAACCGCTCCACCCGGTCCTGCAAGTGTTCAAGGGTTTTGGCAATGACGCCCCTGGCGACAAGGGTTTTTCCAAGGCCGACCTCATCGGCGATCAGAAAGCGCGACGTCCCGTTTGCGCCGTGGAAGCGCCGGAACACATATTCAACGGTTTTTCTCTGAAAATCTTTCAGCCCGGCCAAGGCGGGGGCTGCCGAATAGTGTTTGTCGGGCATCACACCCCTCCCACCGCGGTCTCGAATACCGACCAGAGCTTCAAAAAGCGCTCCGGGACAACGGCATTGCGGGTGTCCCGGGACAGCTCGCGCACCAACCCGGAAATTTCGCTGAGCCGCTCCGGGTATCGGCTGAAGGCGCGGGTCAGCTCCTCCAGCAGCGGGACATCCTCCCCTTCCGCCATGCGCAACAACCATTTGGCCGGCCCGGTACCGCTGCCGGCACCGAAAAGAGCGCCGGCCGCATCATTGCCCAGCAAGAGCAACAAGTAGCGGATGAAGCCTTCCTGATTGCGGATCATGGTTTGTAAAATGGCGGCATTGCGCTCATCCGGAAGCCCTGTGACCGGAAGGTTCAACACAAAACGGGCCGACACATCCGGATGGCGGGTGGTGAGCGCGAACGCAATCAGGCCCGTTGCGGACGATGCGGAAAACGCGCCAAGTGCGATCCCCCCGTCCACCTCACCCGCCGGAAGGTTCACCGCCAAATCGGAAAGGACGGTGATCGGCCAGACCGCGGCACTCACAATGCCGTCCAGGGGCGGTATCCGCCCGGAAAGCGTCAAGGCCCACAAATCGTCTTTCAGCGCCGCAGCGCAGGTGATGGAGAGTTCCGCTTCGGATATACTGCGGCGCGCCGCCTCCACACACTCCTCGGCCTCCTGTTTTTCGCTATCCCCCTCGGAATCCCCGGCACAATCGAAGGTCACAAGATATTCCCCCAGGCCGTAATCCCCGAGAAGCGCATCGATGCCGCCGACTTTGCTTCTCCGGCCGACCAAGCCAACCAGAATCTCGATGTTGTTCGAGGCCTGGAAGGCGGCGTTGGTCGCATTGGCCGACCCCATGACCAGGTGGGTGAAATCGGTGTAGTGGCGCGTCTCGAACAAGTAGGCCTTTGCATGAAGACCGGTAGCCCGAGGATGATCGGCCGGGTTGAGGGCCTCGCCATCCTCGGTTTCCGCCGCCTCGTCCAGGTGGAGGCACTGTGAAAAGAGGGCCAGGGTCTCCTTATGAAGGCCGGACAACGTCTCCGGCCTGGAGATCAGGGCAACCGGCGCCTTGGTTTCCTTTACCAAGGAGCGAAGCGCCTCGTCGGCGCAAAAGGGTGAGATCACGGCCATGCGATTGGCCGGCGGCGGGCGCCATTCATACCCCTTGGTGCCCGGCAGGTAAAAGGCCAGCTCGCCGAAGCCCTCGGGCAGCTCCCACACGACGCGATGCAACTCCTCGGAAAACCGGTGCGCTTGCGCCTGCCGGGCCTTGTCCATGGCCCCGGTGGCCAGCTCCGGCAGCGTTTTAAAGAAATGGGCCAGCGGCTTGTTCTGTGCGGCTTTACGCCTGCCGATGGCGCCCTCGAGCTGCAGCGACAGGTCCCAGGATGGATCGGTGGTCATGTTTCTGGTTAAGACCACCAGCCGGTACATTGCGCCCCTGCCATCGGGATCGACGAAACGAATGGCCCAAATTTTCGGGTGAAAAACGCCCCCCTTGGGTGCCCCCACCTCGATGACCATGCCTTCCAAATAGCCGAACAGAGGATTGGGCTTGGCCACCCGGGGGACTTGAATCCGCCCTTTCTGCACATAAACGGAAATTGCCTTGGCGTACCGGCGCATGGCCTCCAGAACCGAGAGGGGATCGGGATCCCCCTGGCCGTCGGCCGCCATCAATGCCAGGTAAACCGGGGTTTCGAGCAGCAATGCCGGGTCCATTGAAAAGGTCGTTGCCAGCGCCTCGTCAAACACCATTCCCGGCGGAGGCGTCAAGGCGGATGTATAGAGGCTGCGGGCGCTTGGATTCAGCATCATGCCCTCCTGTGCAATCCCTGGTGGAGGTCCTGCAGAAGGACCTTTACGTTCGGCCAGCGATACACCAGCCTGCCGACACCGGAATACCCGCCCCACTGTTCGAGCGCCCGCCGGTTGCGGAATCGGGACCGGGCGCCCTTGAGCGCCATCTCCCTGGTTTCAATGAGGCGCATCGCTTCGGCATTCGAAAGGAGATCCGCGGGCGCTTTGCGGGTGTGCTCAATCCACTGCCGGACAAAAGCGCGCGTCCGGGGGGTGATGGCATGGCCGTGGTCAACGGTCAACGCCCAAAGACGATCGATCGACCAGGCGCGGATCTCGCCCAGAGGAACGGTTGCAGCCCATTGATCGAAGCGTGCCTGGTGCTCGGCAACAAGGCCGTCCTGGCTGCGAAGCCTGGCGAGCAGGATGTTGTAGGACAGCGCCGCGCTGTGCATCACCCCGGAAAAGAGCCGCGCATGCGTCAGCAGCTCTTGGTGCTGCTTGGAAAAGCGGCCGAAATCCGGATGCGCCCAGGGCGCTGCGCTGTCGGCGGGCGCGCAGTGCAATGCCAGATAGGACAACAGGCTGCCGGGGCAGGCCACACGGATGCGGTCCCGGATGAATTCGGCCTCTTCCCGGGAGAGTGCGAAATCCGCCCTGGCCGGATAATCATCGGGTGGAGCGGGTAAGCGCGGGTGCCAACTCAGCGCATCCCTTCTGCGCTCGACATCGATGTCGTCGCCGCGCGCCTTGGCATCCTTTTCGTAAAGAAGCAAAGCATTCCGCCGGCGGTGGGTTTCTTCGATGCGCCGGTGATACTCATCCTGCGAAAAGGGCGTCATCCGTATGCCCCAGATGCCGAGACCGGCCCAATAAACAGAGCTGGGCAACCGCTTGAGTTTCTTGCCGGCATTTTTGCCGAAAACCCCGGCCTGATCACCGGAATCCATCAACGGCTGAACCAGGTCCCTCTCCTGCTTGTCCGCCTGAACCGCAAACTGCTTCGCCGTCAAACGCCTCTTTTCCAGGGCATCATACATCCATGGCACGAAAAGCATGTAGCGCAGACGTGTCTGGATGGTGCTTGTGCCGGGAAACAACTGGTCGGCGAAGCTGTCGCGCACGGCGCCAAGCCCGAGCTCGTCACGACTCTCCTTTTCCTGAAACAGGGAGAGAATGCGAAGGGTGCGCTCGCGCGCTTTCGCGTCGTGGTCGATCCATGCCAGAATGGAAGGCATTTTACTTGTTCTTCCCCGGTGCAATGCACCACATGAAGGACTGCACGTCGATCATGTCTCGCGGATGCATATCCATCATGGTCAACTCACTCCAGAGATATCGAGCGAAATCCTGCAGACAGGAGTAGGTCAACCAATTCAATT
>NZ_JALJRB010000012.1 GCF_022968795.1 Desulfatitalea alkaliphila | reverse complement strand
GTTTAAAGTTGTGGCGATTATATGGTGCGGCGGCAGTGGGTGCCGCATCTTTGGGCGATTTCGTTGGAGGCGCTTTGGTGGTCGCGGTTGAGGTGGAAGTTGATCCAGGCCGAGGTTTGGTTCAGCTCCCACATGCGCGGCGGCACGCAGCCCTTGATCATTTGATCGGTGGCGTTGTCGTCGGCCAAGCGGGCGTGGGCCCGGAACCAGACGCAGCGGCGATCGGGATGCACCTCGCAGCGGCTGTCACGGCTGCCGCCGCAGGCGCCGTTGCGGGTGTGTTTGGGGCATTGGGATTCGGGGCAGAGGAATGCCACGTGCTGAATGCCGCAGTCGCCGCAGCGCAGGCACTGGAGAAGCACCTGTTTGACGGGGTCTTCCAGCAGGTCCGTCAGCAGGCGGCTTTTCCAGTTGCCGTCCAGCAGGCGGGCGAGGGTGCGGCATGCGGGCGCCGCGGGGTGGTGGCGGTCGAAAAAGATGTCGTGGGCGGCTTTGAGGGCGCGATATCGCCATCGTTCCAAACGGGAGATGGTCGGGGGTGGTGGTGTGCCGAACAGGGGTCCGGGGGTCGGCTGATCCGGGCGGGTGTCAGGGAAGGCGTAGAAGCCGTTTCGCTGCGGAAAATCGAAATCGGGCAGAAAATCGGTCCAGCGGGCCGCGATTTGGTCCAACCGGTCGAGAATACGGCCCACCGTATCGAAACTTTTATGGATACCACCCAGGTGTATGCCCTTGTAGCCCAGGCCCTTGAGCACCGCCGCCAATCGTGCGGCGCGTTCGATGCCCGCTTGCCGTCCCTCGGCGGGGCGGCGCCATTCGTCCCGCACCCGGTCGCGCAGCCGGCCGCTGACCACGGCGCCCGGCACGCCCCCGCCGTGCATGATCTCTGCCGCCTTGGGCGTCAGCACATAGACCGTGCCGAGCACCGGCAGGTCAATGTGCATGTGCCGCCGCATGCGGATCAACTCATCGAATTTACGTGCGTCGAATCCGAGCTGGGTGATGATGAACCGGGCGCCGGCGGCGGCCTTGCGGCACAACTTGGCGTATTGGGCGAAACACTCCCCCTCCGTGCGCTTGAAGGGCGATACGGCGCAGCCGCTGAAAAAGGTGTCCGGATCGCCGCCGGCGGTGATGCGTTCGCTGAGCATGCCCAGCAGGATCTGCAACTGCACCGAGTCCAGGTCGAACACCGGTGCCCCCTGGCCGCCGAATCCCTGTCCGGAATAGTCGCCGCCGAGGGCCAGAATGTTTTTCATGCCCATGCGGGCCAGTTGCAGCGCGCGGCTCTCCATGCCCACCCGGTTCATGTCGCGGCAGGTGAAATGAACGATCACGTCCATACCCAACTTGAAGATGTCGAATCCCAGCACATCGGGGCTAAGGGAGGGGTTGCCGCCGGGATTGTCCGTGATGGAGACCGCCGAAACGCGGCCGTCGGCATAGGCATCGGCGGCGATCCCCATCACCGTGTCCAATGCCCGTCCGCCGGCTTCCCGTCCGGGCACCAATTCCAGGGTGACCACGAAATGGTCCGGATCCGTCAAATCGCTTTGAAATATGCGTAACACGGCGATGCGTCTCCATCAGTGATAACATCATGAAACGATGCGCGATTCAAAAAAAGTCAAAATGGAGTATAGCACGTTCGGGCAGCTCTTGGAGACAACGATTTACATTTGACAATCGGAGGGTGACATTTGATAGTGCTTGCTGAACATGGAACCACTGTTCCGGTTCTGGTATCAAGAGCCGGCTGCTGGAGGGAAAAGCTTTAATGAAAACCATGGCCACCCAGCTGACCCTGCTGTTGAGAATGGGCCAGCAGCGCAGCAACATGCGATTGTTGCTCAAGTTCGTTCTGATTCTGCTGTTTTTCTTTGTGCTTTACAGCGTGCTGTTTCACCTGCTGATGCTCTATGAAGGGCGGGATTACAGTTGGATCACCGGATTTTACTGGACGCTGACCACCATGTCCACCTTGGGGTTCGGCGACATCACCTTCGCCAGCGACGTGGGCAAGGTTTTTTCGGTGGTGGTGCTGCTCAGCGGCATCGTTTTTCTGCTGGTCATGCTGCCGTTCACCTTCATCCAGTTTTTTTACGCTCCCTGGCTGGAGGAGCAGAACAAGGCGCGGGCCCCGCGTTCGGTGCCGGAAACCATGTCCGGTCATGTGATCTTTACCCAATTCGACGATGTCACCGTCAACTTGATCGAAAAGATCGGCCAGTACGGCATCGAGTACGTGATCGTGACCGGCGAACTGCAAAACGCCTTGGATCTGCACGATCTGGGCTTCAAAGTGGTGGTGGGTGAATTGGACGATCCCCGGACCTACCACCGCTTGCGCATTGATTCGGCCGCCATGGTGGTGGTCCTCAACGACGACATTTCCAGCACCAATATCATCTATACCATCCGTGAAGCCAACGCCCGTGTGATCACCGTCACCAACGCCGATTTGGAGGATTCCTTGGATATCCTTCAACTGGCTGGCAGCACCCATGTGTTCCAATTCACCAAGATGTTGGGTCGGGCCTTGGCGCGGCGCGTACTAGGGGTCAGCATGAAAGCCAACGTGATCGGCCGTTTTGACCGCCTGCTGATCGCCGAAGCACCCGCCATGCGCACCTGGCTTCAGGGAAAGACGCTGACCGAGAGCCGGTTGCGCGAAGTGACCGGCGTGAATGTAGTGGGCGTATGGGAAAAAAACCATTTTTCCCTGCCCACCCCTGACGCGATCATCGATGAGTCCACCGTGCTGGTGTTGGCCGGTACCGATGAGCATCTGGATCGCTTCGACCGCTCCATCGGATTTGACACCGAAACACCGCCTGCCAAGGGACCGGTGGTGGTGCTCGGCGGCGGGCGTGTCGGCCAGGCGGTGGCCAACGCCCTTAAAGCGCGCCTTATCGATTTTCGCGTGGTGGAGAAAAAGGCCGGCATCGCCGCCCGCGAGGAATATTTCGTCCAGGGCAGCGCCGCCGACCTGGACGTGTTGATCAAGGCCGGCATCAACGAAACACCGGCCATTATCATTACAACCCATGACGACAACCTCAACATCTACCTGACCATCTACTGCCGCCGTTTGCGGCCTGAGGCCCAGATCATCAGTCGGGCCAGCCTGGACCGCAACATCAACACCTTGCACCGCGCCGGCGCCAATCTGGTGCTCTCCTACAGCTCTATGGTGACCACCACCATCATGAACCTGCTCCATCCCCAGCAGATGCTCATGCTTTCGGAGGGCCTCAACGTTTTCCGTCTGCCGTTGCACCCCAAGCTGCGGCGCAAGACCCTGATTGGCGCTAAAATCCGCGAGGAGACAGGATGCAGCGTGGTGGCGGTCAAGCGCAAGGAGGAGATGATCGTCAACCCCGATCCGGAGATCGTTTTGGAAAAGGGGGACGAGTTGGTCTTGATCGGCTCGGCCAAGTCGGAGCGGCTTTTCACGGAAAAGTACCCGACGTCGGAGGGGTGAAGGCCCTGGCGGGCAGTATTAGGGCCCTGGCGGGCAGTTTTAAGTTTTAAGTGTTAAGTTTTAAGTTAATGAATTCTATCGATTATATGGGTTTGGGGGCGACTGAGCAGATGGGGCTTTCCACCAACCCGTAGGGGCACGGCACGCCGTGCCCGGGAGCACCGATCCCCACGCATGGGCACACCACACTTTGCCCTTCAGCCCCGATACATCCGTAAAGGTATAGGATGCGCTGACGAAGGAAGCGCATCGTTTCCATTGTATCGATTTCGATCCCGATCCCGATTTCGATTTCGATACTGCTTTTGCCCGCTCCTCATTTTACTTGGGCTTTGTGCATAACCGCATTCATTAATTGCTTGACATCCCGCCCGTCGGTTTCATATATTCCGATCTAACGATATACTCAACAGGGAGCGCATTATGAAGGCGTTCATTAAAGTGATGAAGGCGTTGTCCGATCCCAATCGGGTCAAGATGGTCAAGTTGCTGCAGCGGCGTGAGTTGTGCGTGTGCGAGATGCGAGAGGCTTTGGACTTGGCTCAGTCGACGGCCAGCAAGCATTTGCGCGTTTTGGAAGAGGCGGGCCTGGTCACCTTCCGCAAGGAGGGGTTGTGGGTCAACTACCGGCCGGCCGATGGCCGTGAGAATTTGTATGCCGCTTCGATGCTGGCGCATTTGAGCGATTGGCTGGAAACGGATGAGGCGGTGGCGGCGTTGTTGGACCGTTTGCCCGACATCCGACGAGAGACGATTTGCGGCAGTTGAGGCGGGGCCGACTACCCGACGATTAGGTCGGTGAGTTCAATTTCAGTCTATGAGGGTGTGGATTTTTCATGAAAGAACGGACCAAGTTGCTTTGGATCGTCGGGATTTTCTTGGCGGCCTACTATGTGCCGTGGGGGCATCCGGTGATCCGCCGATCAGGGCTGGAAGCGTTCATGATGTTCCAGGAGTATGCCCGGGAACATGTGTTGACCTGTTTGATTCCGGCCTTTTTCATCGCCGGCGCCATTGCGGTGTTCGTTTCCCAGGGGTCGGTGCTCAAATATTTCGGCGCCCGGGCCAGCCGTATCCTGGCCTATTCGGTGGCCTCGGTTTCAGGCACCATCCTGGCGGTCTGTTCCTGCACGGTGCTGCCCCTGTTCACCGGTATCTACACCCGGGGCGCGGGCATCGGTCCGGCCACGGCCTTTCTCTATTCCGGTCCGGCCATCAATGTGCTGGCCATCACCCTGACGGCCAAGATCCTGGGCTGGCAATTGGGGCTGGCACGGGCCGTCGGGGCGGTTGTTTTCGCCATCCTCACCGGTCTGTTGATGGCGCTGATATTCCGCAAGGAGGACGCCGCGCGTACCGCCGGGCAGATCCATGTGCCCGATGAGGAGGATACGGGACGCTCGCTATGGCAGGACACCGCCTACATCATGACCATGGTGCTGATCCTGGTGTTCCCCGCCTTCGCTCGACCGGCCGAAGGCAGCAGCGGCTTGTGGCCGGCTGTTTTCGCCGCCAAATGGTACATCACCGTTGCCCTGCTGATTGTGCTGGGGCTCATGCTCAAGGCGTGGTTCACCAAGGATGAATGCAAGAATTGGGTGGAGTCCACCTGGGACTTTATGAAGCAGATCTTTCCGCTGCTGGCCGGTGGCGTGCTGGTGGCCGGTTTCATGTTGGGGCGTCCCGGTGAAACGGCGCTGATTCCCGAACGTTTCATTTCGTCCTTGCTGGGCGGCAACTCCCTGTCGGCCAACCTGATCGCCTCGGTGGCCGGCGCCCTGATGTATTTTGCCACCTTGACCGAGGTGCCCATCCTGCAGGGGCTGCTCGGGTCCGGCATGGGGCAGGGGCCGGCCCTGGCCCTGTTGCTGGCCGGTCCGGCCTTGTCACTGCCCAACATGCTGGTGATCGGCAGTGTCTTGGGGGTCAAAAAGACAGCGGTATTTTGCATGATTATCGTGGTGATGTCCACCATCGCCGGTATGATATACGGCAGCTTTGCCGGGTAGGGGGTGCCATGCAGAACGACGACGTCGTCCAGGTACGCGTGGGCAAGCACGGGATCGGGATCCTCGGTTCTGTGGTGTGCGTCGGTTCGGTGCCGCCGCGTGCCAAAATAAAGGCCTGGCTTGAACAGGCCTTGCATAAAAATTCATCATTAGGAGTTGTCAAAATGGATGTCAAAGTGCTGGGTCCGGGTTGCGCCAAATGCGCCCAGGCCGAAAAGGTGGTCAGAGAAGCCATTGCCGAGGCGGGTGTGAATGCCGAGATCGAGAAGGTGACCGACGTGATGAAAATCGCCGGCTACGGCGTGTTCGGCACCCCGGCGGTGGTGATCGACGGCGAAGTCAAATCGGTGGGCAAGATTCCATCCAAGGCCGATGTGATCGGTTGGCTGCAGAAGTAGGTTTCAAGAGAACAAGGGATGCCATTCGGAGGTTATATGACCAGAATATTCAACATCGGCCTCTGGGCCGCTTCGCTCTTCATCTCGCTGTTTGTCACAGGCATCGCTGTGGCGGATGTACCGCGGTTGGCGTTGACGGAAGAGCGCCATCAATTCGAAACGGTGGTTGAAGGGGTGGCGGTGCTGCACGATTTCGTCATCCGCAATGGAGGCACGGCCGAATTGCAAATCGAACGGGTGGAGTCCGGCTGAGGGTGCGCAGCGGTCTCGTTCACGAGACAGATCCCTCCCGGTGGCGAGGGAACCATTACGGTCAAGGTCGATACCCGCGGATACGGCGGGCGCAATCTCACAAAGGGCGTGCGGGTGTACACCAACGATCCCCGGCGGCGCGAATTCAATCTGACGATGAGTGGTCGGGTGGATCGGTTTGCGGAGATTTCACCCCAACGGCTGGTGTTGGCGGGATATGTCGGCGACACATTGCAGGAAACCGTGACGATCCGCCCGACCCGGCAGCACCCCTTCACAATCACCGGCGTGCGGCTCAGGGACGGTCAGCATTTGAAATTCAAGATGGACCGTTCGAGTGGGCAGAGCGCCGCTGAGTATCGATTGCACATCGAGAACACCAAGGCCGATGCCGGCCGCTATGTCGATCAGATCTTCCTGGAGACCGACAGCGAACTGCACCCGGAAATCCGCCTCGCCGTCAGTGTGTTCATCCGTCCAGCGCAATCCGGTGGCGGTTCGTGATGCGACCATAACCGACCGAATCAAATGGGGGGCATCCATGACGGAAACGCCGCGCATCGCAAAGATATTGTTCGCCACCGATTTGTCACTCAATGCCGAACGGGCCTTTGCCTATGCCCTGAGTTTGGCCGATGCTTACGGGGCCGAAGTGACGGTGCTGCATGTTTTCGGCAAGTTGCCGCCCAACGCCGATTTGCTCCTGGTGTCGTTCCTGGGCTATGGCAGCATCGAGGAGATGCATGCCAAGAGTCGTGGACAGCTCATGGAACGCACCCGGGAGCGTATTACCCGGTTCTGCGCCGAAGCCGCGGGAGTGACTTCCACTTGCCGGGTCATGCGCGACCGGGTGATCGTCGAAACAGGCAAGGCATCCGAACGGATTCTGCACCACGCCCATTCCGGTGGGTACGACATTTTGGTCATGGGCACACGCGGCCATGGTTTGATTCAGGAAGCGCTCCTCGGAGGCACCTCCCGCAAAGTGATACAAGATTGCGCCATTCCGGTTTTCCTGGTGCCCATGGGCAATGGCCGTTAGGGCTCGGATAAGGCTTGCAATGCCTGCGATTTTTATTCTATAGACGGACCACCTGAAACGATAACGGGTACATCATCAGGGGTCACTCGCGCCATGCGCAAATACCTTCAAATCCTTACCACTTTCAGTGTTCTGCTGGGGCTTGCCGCCGCCGGTGCATGTGCGGTCGCATTTCAGTTGCCTGACCACGAAGGGTGCTCGAAAGGCAAGACATGGAGAGAGGGCGACGGCATCCCGTGGCGATCGCCGTTGTCCGGAGTGTTTCCCTGCAAGGCCGGCATGGCGCACGTGTTGCTCCCGGCAAGTACCCTCCTGCGGCCCGTCGATTACCATCCGCAATACAGGTCCGTTTTCCTTGAAGGCGGCGCAAATATTTCCCCAGGAACGGAGAATGGGCACAACGGGAATTCCCGGTTGGCCCGATCCGTCAATGAGTCGCCGGCGTCTGCTGCCTACTACACCTTGTTTTGTGTTTGGCTTTGCTAAGGCGATTCCTGTCTACCCAACCCATTGTTCATGTTGTGCGGGCGCTCTTCCGAAACGTGGGTTTTCGGAAATTTTGCTTTTTCGCGCAATTTGGCACTTAAATTGTTTGTGCTGCGCGACCGACGATTCGGCAGGCCATCCTCACTGATCGTTAGGTCCAGCTATGGATTCGATACAGAGAACAGAGAGAGAGGGGAAGAAGCCTAAAAATGAAATCCAGATTTCCCATAGGTCGGGTGATCATCATCCTTTTGGTCGCCGCGGCGGCCGTTTATGCCATCGTCCAGAGTCAGAGCGGCGCGCCGTCGGCCCCGTCCGCATCGGCCCTGTCCGCATCGGCGCCGGCCGGCCAAGGGCCGTTGCAACTGAACACCGGACGGGTGACCATGATCGACCTGGGCGCCACCGAATGTGTCCCCTGCAAGATGATGGCGCCCATTCTTGAGGAGTTGAAACAAGAATATGCCGGCCGGGCCGACATTATCTTCATCGACGTATGGAAGGATCCGCCCCAGGCCCGCAAGTACGGTATCCGGGCGATTCCCACCCAGATCTTCTTCGACGCGCAAGGCAATGAGGCGTTCCGCCACACGGGCTTCATGGATAAGCAGCGGATTGTGGATGCGCTCGCCAAGCTCGGCGTCTCTTGATGAGGAGCGACGGGGCGACCACCGCCGTTGGCCGCAAGGAGCGCGCGCCAATAGACAAAAGAGGAGTCAAAACGAGATGTTCAACCAGTTTTTGATCACCGTGAATCAATGGATGACCGGTGGCCTTCTCGTCGCCGGAGCGGGATCTTTTTTGTGGGGCATGGTCAGCGTGCTTTTCAGCCCGTGCCACCTGGCTTCCATCCCATTAATCGTGGCCTATGTAGGCGGGCAGGAGACTGCGGTCAATCCCAAACGCGCCGGCTGGTATGCCGGTGCATTTACTACGGGGCTTTTCATCACCATCGCCGCCGTGGGAGTGGTGTGCGCCTTGATGGGGCGCATGCTCGGCGACGTGGGGATCTGGCTGCAGGTGTTGGTAGGAGGCGTGCTGATTTGGGTCTCCCTGGGGATGTTGGGGGTCCAGGCTTGTTCCATGTCCGGGTCCCTGCTGTATCGGCTCAAGCTGCGGGGGATCCACGGTGCTTTCGGCCTCGGGCTGGCCTACGGGATCTTGTCGGGATCGTGCACCTTCGGGTTCATTGCGCCCATTCTGGCCATCGTTACCGTGCAGCAGGAATTTGTCTCCGGCAGCGTGATGATGATTCTGTTCGCCATCGGACATTGCCTGCCCATCGCCATCGCCGGTAGTTCCACGGCCATGGTGCGCAAATTGACCGAAAGCAGCGCCTGGCAGGGAACGGGGATGTGGTTTCAGCGCGGTGCCGGTGTGGTGATCGGTTTGCTGGGGGCCTACTTCATCATCAATCCCCTGTTCGGTGATCCGGTCACCCGGTTGTTCAACGCCGCGCTGGCATGAAGGGGATATATAAAATAGATTTGGAAGGTGGATAATGGCCCGAGCGACAACCTACGGCGCACGTTTTTTTCTCGGCCTGTTGTGGATCTATGCCAGCTATGACAAGATCCTGAACCCGGAAGCCTTCGCCTATGCGGTTTACAACTACCAGGTGCTGCCCGACGGCGGCATCAACCTGACGGCCCTGGTGCTGCCCTGGGTGGAGTTGTTGATGGGCATATGCCTTCTGGTCGGGTTCTGGCTGCCCGGTGCCGCCTTGCTGAGCACTTTGCTGCTGGCGGGATTTGCCGGCGCCCTGCTGTTCAATCTTTACCGGGGGCTGGATGTTCAGTGCGGTTGCTTTTCGACCCAAGCCGGCGGAGATCCGGCGGGCTATCCGACCGTTTTAAGGGACTTGAGTTTTTTGGCCGTCTCGGTATACCTGATGGTCATGGTGACCTTCCGCGGGTCCTTACAAAACAGGGGTGAGCGTGTTCAACACGTTCCTCGACGAGAAGGAGGAGGATGAGATTGGAACCTAATAAAAACAGACGATTCGGCTTTTCGCCGATCCGTTTCATGGCCGGCCTGTTGTTGCTGGGTGCGTTTGTATGGGCAGCGCCGGCCCTTGCGGCTGAAGAGCAACAGGCGCCGGAGCCGTTCGATGCGGTGTTCACCTTTGGCGACGGCCCCATTGAACTCTTTGTGTTCGCCGACTATTTCTGCCCGCCGTGTCGACGGGTGGAGCCTCATCTCGACAAGGCCCTGAGGGATCTGGTACCGCTGGGGGTCCAGGTGACATTTGTGGATATGCCATTCAGTCGCATGGCGCCTTTGTATGCCCGTTACTTTCTCTATGCGGCCAAGGCGGCTTCTTCCCTGGACGGTGTTTTGCACGCCCGTGATGTGCTGTTCCAGATCGCCAAGAACAACGGCGTGGCCTCGGATCAGGAGATGGTGAAGGCTTTGAAGGAAAATGAGGTGGCGATCACGTATTTCGATGTACGTCCCTTATTAACCCGCTGGGGGGAGATCATCCAGGCGCACAATGTGCGCAGCACCCCCACTTGCATCATCGTCAAGCCGGGGCAGGAACCCAGCCGGCATGTCGGCAGCGAGGAGATCCCTAAGGCCATCGATCAATTGCTGGCCGAATTGTCCGGCAATGGAAAAACCGCCGCGGCCGCCGCCGGTGATTAGGAAGACCGTGGACGATTGGAACAGGGCGTTTCCACGGGCGCCCCAAAGGGACAATGGCCATTAAATGAGATTCAAGGCAAGACCATCCATTAAAAGCATCTTTGGTCAAACAGCGGCCATTGTCCTCCTCGGGGCATTGCTGGCCCTGACGTTCAACCATTTCCGTTCCGACGGCATCGCCCTGGTGGCGGACTGGTCACCGGCGGGCCGTTTGCAGGCCGCAACGGGCAGCGACGACCTGGTGATTCCAATGGATCAGGCCATCACTTTTCATGAAACCCGAGAGGCGGTTTTCGTGGATGCCCGTTCCCCCAATGAATTCGCTGAGGGTCATATTGCGGGTGCGATCAATGTGCCCTGGGAAAATGCGTTCGATTACATTGAGCAATTTTTCGCGGCGGTGCCCGATGACAGCACCGTCGTCATCGCCTATTGCGATGGGGAGGGATGCCCGTTGAGTGAGGAGCTTGTGCTGCTGTTGCGCGACATGGGTTATGGAAACGCCCGCGTTCTGGTCAACGGCTGGACCCTGTGGCGCCGCCACGGCTATCCCGTGGAGTAGACCAAGAGGACCAAGAGGGGCCAGTAGGGGACGCCCTTTATATTTTTATATTTGGGCCAAAAAAGGACCACATATAAAAATATAAAGGGCGTCCCCTTCCGCCAAGGGCGTCCCCTTGCGCCCGTGTCAAGATTGCGCTTGACAAGGAGGGGGGGGGTCGGTAGTATCATTTCTATGTTTAGCGAAATGACGATATTTGGGTGGGCGGTATGGAATATCCACTGAAAATTGCCAAGGCCTTGGCGGATGGGGGCCGAATGCGCGTCGTGGCAGCCCTGTTAGACCATGACGAACTGTGCGTCTGTCAAATCGTGGAGATGCTGCGCCTGAGTACACCGACGGTCTCCCGTCATATGAGTATTCTGCAAAATGCCCGTCTTGTGCGGTATCGCAAAGACGGTAAATGGGTTTACTACCGCCTTGACAAATCATTTCCGGATCATTTGCGACAGTGGCTGCTTGAATCGTTTTCGAATTCAGAGGAATTCAAGGCGGACCAGTTGACGCTGGAGACGATACTTGAATGTGATCCCGGTGAGTTATGTCGGCAACAAAGAGATAAAAGATAGGCCAACCAGGTTAAGGAGTCTGATTGTTATGGCAAAAGGGAAGACAGCCGGAATTGGTTTCTTTGAACGGAATCTGACACTGTGGGTGATCTTGTGCATGGTCGCCGGGGTGATGATCGGAAGGTTTCTTCCCGCCATTCCGGCGCAATTGGCCAAATTTGAATACGCGCAAGTTTCCATTCCCATCGCTGTTTTAATATGGCTGATGATTTATCCCATGATGATGAAGGTTGATTTTGCCAGCGTAAAAAATGTCGGCAAAAATCCAACGGGGCTGTATGTCACTTGGATCGTCAACTGGCTGATTAAGCCGTTCACCATGTTCGGGATTGCGGCGTTCTTTTTCTATGTGGTTTTCAAATCCCTGATTCCGCCCGATTTGGCGAGGGATTATCTGGCCGGCGCCGTTCTTCTGGGAGCTGCGCCATGTACCGCCATGGTATTTGTCTGGAGCCACTTAACCAGGGGAAATCCTGCCTACACGGTGGTCCAGGTGGCGACCAATGATCTGATCATTCTCATTGCCTTTACACCGATCGTGGCGCTGCTGCTGGGGGTGGGAGGGATCACCATTCCTTGGAATACACTTTTTTTATCGGTATTTCTTTTCGTGGTGATTCCGCTGGTCGGCGGCATAATGACGCGTCATATAGTGATTAAAAATAAAGGCGAGGACTATTTCAACCAATCCTTTATCCCCAAATTCAATAACATCACCATCGGTGGGTTATTGTTGACGCTGATTCTCATTTTTTCTTTCCAGGGAGATGTGATTCTAGGCAACCCCTTGCATATCGTACTGATTGCAGTGCCGTTGATTGTTCAAACCCTCTTTATATTTTTCATCGCCTACCTGTTGGCTCGAAAAATCAGATTGCCGCATGACGTGGCTGCACCGGCCGGCATGATCGGCGCCTCGAACTTTTTTGAGCTGGCGGTTGCTGTCGCCATTACCCTGTTCGGCGCCGCTTCACCTGCGGTGTTGGCAACCATTGTGGGTGTTCTGGTCGAGGTGCCGGTAATGCTTTTTCTGGTAAAGATCGCGAATCGCACAACGGGTTGGTTTCCCTCCGCGGCAAGTATGAATACGCGTTGAGCGTCAAAATGGATAATTAGGGAGGAAAAGCATGTTTAAACGCTTCATCGTGGCCACGGACCTTTCCCCGGCGTCCTTTTCCGTGGTGAGTTGCCTCGGCGGATTGAAAACATACGGTGCCGAACAGTGTCTGCTGATTCCGGCACCTCGATAGCCTGCCGCGAGTTAGATTCGTGGTATACGGCACCTATTCCGGATTGGCATCCCCTGGAGTTGCTGGCACGCGCCTATGCGCAGGAAGAGTAGAACTCTGTCCATCCGGGACCGGTCGATGGATCGATGGCGGTCCGGATCTTGAAATGACAATCCTCCAAGGAGAGACCAACATGACCCACATGCTCATCATTGGCGGCAGCGATGCCGGTATCAGCGCCGCCCTGCGCATTCGGGAGCTGGATTCGCAGGTCCGCGTCACTGTGGCCGCGGCCGACGCCTATCCCAACTTCAGCATCTGCGGTTTGCCGTTCTACCTGAGCGGTGAGGTGGCTGACTGGCGCACCCTGGCCCATCGCACCAGCAGTGAAATCGAAAGCCACGGCATCGATCTGCTGCTGGATTACCGGGCCGAATGCATCGACGCCGATAACAAGTCCGTTCAATTTGTCTCTGCCGCCGGGCAATCCGTCACGGTCGGATATGATCAACTGCTGATTGGCACCGGCGCTGAGTCCGTGCGGCCTTCCATTCCAGGCATGGATCTGCCCGGCGTTTTCTGCTTGCGCTGGATGGGGGACAGTTTCGCCGTCAAGGCGTTTCTGGACAGCGCCGCACCCCGCCGTGCGGTGATCATCGGCGGCGGCTACATCGGCCTGGAGATGGCCGATGCCCTGACGGTGCGCGGCATGGCGGTGACACTGGTGGAGTTTGCGCCGGAGGTGCTCACCACCCTCGATCCGGAACTGGGGGGGCGGATCCGGGCGGAACTCGAGACCAAGGGCGTGACGGTGCATACGGGGACCGCCGTCCAGGGCATCGAACATCGGGACAGCGCCCTATCCGTGGTCGTTGCCGGGGGTTCGCGCATCCCCGCCGACCTGGTGCTGGTGGCCGTGGGCGCGCGACCTGCCACCGGATTGGCCCGCACCGCCGGCGTCGGACTGGGTGAGGGTGGGGCCATCGCGGTGGACCGCACCATGGCCACCGGCGTTCCGGCCATTTGGGCCGCTGGCGATTGCGTGCACACCTGGCACCGGGTGCTGGGGCGCCATGTGTACATGCCCCTGGGCACCACCGCCCACAAGCAGGGCCGCGTGGCCGGCGAGAACATGCTGGGCGGTCAACGTGAATTCGCCGGCAGCCTGGGCACCCAGGTGGTCAAGGTGTGCGACCAAGTGGCCGCCCGCACCGGATTGAGGGACACCGGGGCCGCGGCCGCCGGTTTCGATCCGCTGACCGTGGCCTTGACCACCTGGGACCACAAGGCCTACTACCCCGGCGCCACGGAACTGCACCTGCGCGTCACCGGTTGCCGCCGTTCAGGGCGGCTGTTGGGCGCCCAAATCGTCGGCCACCGGTCGGCGGAGGTTTCCAAGCGCATCGATATCTTCGCCACGGCCCTTCACCACGGCATGCAGGTGGAAGAACTGAGCCACCTGGATCTTTCCTACACCCCGCCACTCTCCAGCCCCTTCGACCCGGTCCAGATGGCGGCCATGCAATGGGAATAGAGGGGACGCCCTTAACTTATTAACTTACTGCCTGAAGTTCGGCAGTAAGTTAATAAGTTAAGGGCGTCCCCTCGTCGCCATCCCCCCGCCGTTCCCCTTTATCTTTTTCATTTGTCATGCGAAGGTGAATATAGAAGGCGGATTGCCTCCGACGTACAAACATATCGGGAGTTTCATTTCCATGGATATCGTGGTTTTCGACAACGTGACCAAGGCCTATCGCTCCGGGGAGGTGACGGTGGACGCGCTGCGGGATGTCACCCTGCGGATTCCCGAAAAGAGCTTCACGGCGCTGGTGGGTCCCTCCGGCAGCGGCAAGACCACCGCCCTGAACCTGATCGGTTGTCTGGATCAGCCCACCCGGGGCACGCTGACCGTGGCGGGCCAGGCAATGGCCGGCATGAGCCGGCGACAGGGGGCGGCTTTTCGGGGCGCGCATCTGGGGTTTGTGTTTCAAGATTTCAGTCTGCTGCCGGTCCTCTCGGTCTACGAAAACGTAGAATATCCGCTGCGCATGATCCGTCGCATGTCCAAGAAGGCGTGTCGGCCGGAGGTGACGCGGTTGCTTGCGTCGGTGGGCATGGAAGACCAGGCCGACAAGTATCCGGCGCAACTTTCCGGCGGGCAGAAACAGCGCACGGCCGTTGCTCGCGCCCTGGTGGGGCAACCGGCGCTGGTGCTGGCCGATGAACCCACGGCCAACCTGGATGGACAGACCGCCCAGAAGGTGATTGCGCTCATGAAGCGCATGCGCGACGAATTCGGCACCACCTTCGTTTTTTCGACCCATGATCCACGCATCATGGAGCAGGCCGAGGTGTTGTTCCATCTTGAAGACGGCCGGTTGGTCGACACCCAGGCCGCACCGGGGGAGGTGGACCGATGATGGATATTCTCGGACTGGCGTTCAAGAACCTGCTGCGCTACAAGCGGCGCAGTTTGCTGACAGGGCTGCTGATCACGGTAGGCGTGGTGGCCGTGATCGTCTTCGTGGGGCTCAGCGGGGCATTCAAGGAGGCCATTGTGGGCCAGATCACCGATGCGGTCCTCAGTCACCTGCAGGTACACCGCCGGGGATACATGGCCAGCATCGACAACCTGCCCTTGGACCGCATGATACCGGCCGCCGCCTACAAACGCCTGGAGGGGGTCTTGCAGGCCAACCCGGCGGTGACGGCCTATTCGCCGCGTATCAAGTTCGCCGCCATGTTGAGCAACTACGCCCAAACCACCAACGTACGGCTCAACGGCATCGATCCCGCCAAGGAGACGGCTGCGGTGCCCCTGCTGCCGTCGCGCGTTCGCCACGCCGCCGAGCCGGGGCGACTATTACAGCCTGGGGAAGTACTGTTGCCGGAGGTGCTCACCCGAGGCATGGAGATCAAGACCGGCGACACCATCGTGCTGGTGGCCAACAACAAGGATGGATCGGTCAACGGCATGACCTTCACGGTGGCGGGAGAGGTGGAGAGCCTGATGGGTCCGGGGGGAAGGGATGGCTACCTGCACATCGACGATGCCGCCGCCCTGCTGCGTATGGAGACGATGGAAATCAGCGAAGTGGCCGTGCGCGTCAAGGATTTCGATGGGTTGCAAGCCATTGCCGATGGTCTGGAAGCGGCCCTGGCCGACATGAAGACCCCCCGCGACACCCCCCTGTTCGAACTGCACACCTGGGAAGCGCTCAGCCCCTTTTACAACGTGGTGCGCATGATCGATCTCATGGCCCTGGGCATTCAGGTGATCCTGATCGCGCTGGTGTTGATCAGCGTGCTCAACGTGATGATGATGAGCGTGTACGAGCGGGTAAGGGAGATCGGCACCCTGGCGGCCATGGGTACCAGCCCCGGTCGCATTCTGTCCCTGTTCGTGGCCGAAGGGTTCAGCCTGGGGCTGGTCAGCGCACTGGTGGGATCGGCCCTCGGCATGGGCGCATTGTATGTCTGCAACCTGGTCGGCGTGCAGGTGGCTTTCGGCCGCGCCGGCCAGTTGTTCACTCTCCTACCGCGCATCGCCTTCGGCGAGGTGGTCCTGACCTGCTTGATTGTGCTGGCCGTATCGGTCCTGGCCAGTCTGCAGCCGGCCGCCAAGGCGGCTCGTCTGGAACCGGTGGAAGCGTTGCGACATGTCTGAAAAGGAGGCCTTATTATGAAGCGCATCTGTTACCTTTGTGTCGTCTTGTTTGCTTTGTGCATCCTCCCGGGAGCCGTGCCGGGGGTGGATGCCGGGCAGGGGAAACTGATTGCCGTGGCGGCCGATGGTCCTGCGGCGGACGCCGCGGTGAGCCTCAAGGCGGCCCGGTGTGCCTATTTTTTGATTTTCGATAGCCAAGGCGAATTGATCGAAACATTGGCCAATCCCCATCGCCGGACCCGCGGCGGCGCCGGTCCGCAGGTGGCGGAGCTGCTGGCGCAAAAGGGTGCGGGTACTTTCATCGCCGGCGAATTCGGTGCGCGGATGAGCGATGCCCTGCAACGCAAGGGCATTGCGATGCGGATTGCAACCGGCAGCGCTCTGGAAGTGGTGCAGCAAGCGCACTGATTCTGATAACGACAGAGAATATCCGTGCGGAAGGAGCGATCCCATGTTTCGAATGTTGGCCGTCCTTGCAGCCCTCCTGATCGCTGTGCCCGGAATAGTGCGGGCAGAGGACGAATTGACCGGGGACCAAATCCTGGCGCAGGTGGACCGCAACCTGCAACCCGGCGATCTGGAGATGTACCGCAAGATCATCAATATCGAACCCGACGGGCGGCAGAAGGAGTTCGTGCTCTGGTTCCTGAAAAAGGACCAGGACAAGGTGGTGACGCTCTTTATTTCTCCGGCCAGCGAAGCGGGGCGGGCCACCCTGCGGCAGGGGGACAACATGTGGCTGTTCATCCCCAACGTGGGTCGCCCCATCCGCATCACCAGCATGCAGTCGGTGGTGGGCGGGGTGTTCAACAACGCCGACATCATGCGCCTGGACTACAGTGTGGAGTATGCCGTGGACGAGATGGGCGAGGATGATGGGCAGTACCTGTTGCAGCTCAAGGCGCGCAGTGGGGCCGTGGCCTACGACCGCCTGAAGATGTGGGTGCTCAAGGATGCCCTGGTGCCCACGCGCATCGAATGTTACGCCGCCACCGGCATGCTGATCAAGACGCTGCATTTCAAGGAGATCAAGGACATCGGCGACGGCGTGGTACGTCCCGCCGTGATGGAAACCGACAGCCCGTTGTACCAGGGATACCGGTCTATCATGATTTCCGCCAATTTGAAAAAGCGCAGCTTGCCCGACGAAGTGTTCACCCTCAACTACCTGCCGCGGGTCAAGGATCTGCGTTAGATGTGGTCCCCTTGGCGGTGGCTGCTGCTGCCGGTCCTGTGTTGGGCGGCCGGTGCGACGGCCGGCGAATTCGACTTCGACATTCCCGAAGCGCGCCCCAAACCCTATGAACTCGGGGCCCGATTGGAGTTGCGCGGCATTTACCACCGCTTCGACAGGCAGGCCGCGCCTTTTGTGCTCAACTACTTCGACGACGATCCCGGCAACTCCGCACTGGAGGGCAGGGGGTCGGTGGAACTCTCCGGCGGTTTGCGCCTGGGCAGAGTACGGGCCAGGGTGCTCTCCCACCACCAGTACACCCACGGTGTGCGGGAAACCCAATGGGAGGATAAGCTGTACGAAGGGTTTGTCTCCCTGCGACCCTCGACCCATGCAACCATCGATGCGGGCAAGCGCTCGGTGGTCTGGGGCACGGGGTATGCCTGGAACCCGGCGGCCTTCCTGAATCGTCCCAAGGACCCGGACGATCCGGCATTGAACCTGGAAGGCCGCACCCTGCTGGGACTGGACCTGATCAAGAGCCTTGCTTCTGCCGGAGGCCCGGGTAACATCGGCCTAAGCGCCCTGCTGTTGCCGGTGATCGGGGATTGGGCCAACAGCGAGTTGGGATCGGAGGGTGATCTCTATCTTGCCCTGAAGCTCTACCTGCTGTGGCACGACACCGACATCGACTTGATTTTCTTCGACGGCCCCGATCAACCCCGCAGTTTTGGAATCGACTTCGCCCGCAACCTGGCGCCCCACATCGCCGTGCATGGCGAGGCGGCGCTGCAGCAGGACGCGCCGCGACTGGAGATCGAGCGCCAAGGCCGGACATCCTTGCGGCGGGAAGATCAGTGGAGCTGGCTGCTGGGAATGCGCTATCTCACGACCCGCGACACCACCGTCATCGCCGAATACTACCATAACGGCGCCGGCTACGACCGCGATGCCCTGCGCGATTTTTTCGCCTACCAATCATCGGCCATTCAAGAATGGCGGACCACGGGCGATGCGGCCATCCTCCGGCACACCCGCCAGACAACCCGCCCCATCTATCAACAGCGCAACTTGGGTAAAGACTACTTCTACCTGCGCATCTCCCAAAAAGAACCGCTGGACATCCTCTACTTCACCCCCTGGCTGGCGGCCAACATCAATCTGCGCGATTGGAGCTTCAGCCTCCAGCCGGGAATGACATGGACCACCCGCACCAACCTGGAACTGAACCTGCGCGTCGCCATACCCATGGGGGCGAGCGCCACCGAATTCGGTGAAAAACCGGACAGATTCAGACCCGAAATTTGGGTGCGGTACTACTTCTAGGTACTTCTAGGGGACGCCCTTTATATTTTTATATTTGGGCCAAAAAAGGGCCAAATATAAAAATATAAAGGGCGTCCCCTCATCCTCATCCTTTGCCGAAGGGGCAATGGGGGTGGGTGCATTCCGGGCAGTCTTGGCACAGCCCGCCGTGGCCCATGAAGGCCAGTTCTTTTTTGCCGATTCTCTCGCCGCCCAAGATGCGCGGCAGCACCAGATCCAGGACGGTGACGCGGTGGTGCAGGCCACAGGCCGGGACACCCAGCAAGGGGATGTTGCCGATGTAGGCCACCAGGAACATGGCCCCCGGTAGCGCTGCGGCGCCGTAATGGACCTCTTCGGCGCCGGCCATGCGGATCGCCTTGCGGGTCACGTCGTCGGGGTCCACGCTCATGCCGCCGCTGATCAGTAGCAGATCGCAACCGTGGTTCAGGTGTTTGCGAATGGCGTGGACGATCATCTCCTCGTCGTCCGGTACGAAGGTGGTGCCGGTCACTGCGGAACCCAGGGCGATGATTTTGGCGCTCAGGGTGGGGGCGAAGCGATCCTGGATCAGACCGCGGTAAACCTCGCTGCCGGTGATCACCAGGCCGGCACTGACTTTTTTCAAGGGCTTGACGGAAACCGCACCGCCGTTTCCGGCGGCGATGGCCGCAGCCCGCTCCACCGGCGCGCGCTTCATCACCAGGGGGATGGCGCGGGTGGCCGCCACCAGTTGGCCTTTGTGCACCAAGGTGTGGCTGTGCAGGGTGGCGCACATCACTTCATCCACCATGTTGAAGGCTGCCAAGGCGGCAAGATCCACCGTCAGCAACCCATCAATGGCAGCGTGCAGCCCGATTTTGCCCTCCCGCGGATGGTCTTCCCATCGTATCCCTTCGCCGGCCAAGCCGCCGGCCAAGATTGCGGCGGCTTCGTTTTCGTGGATCTCGTCGTCTTCCAGATCGATGAGGTAGAGGTGGTTCTTGCCCAACTTCTGCAGACGGCAGATGTCCTCCTGACAAACCTCGTGCCCCTTCTGAAAAGCAGGCCCCTTGAACTCGCCGGGCCGTATCTCCGTGATGTCATGGGCCAGGCGTGAACCCACCGCGTGTTCCGCTTTAATTTTCTTCAGCATGTCGGTTTCTCCAACGGTGGTTCCCATGGTTGATTGTCCGGGCTCGGTTTCTCGGCATCCGGCGCCCAGTTCATGTCCGTCCAAATCACTTCCCGGGCATGGGTGAAGTAGCAGTCGTTGGTGCAGGGACGGCACACCGGATGGTTGTCGATAAATACTTCCCGTCCGTCGCGGATCACCTGCCCACAGCGGGTGCAAGTCACCTTGCGGCGAGTCGGCCCGGGCAGATCACAGCCTTTCAACTGTACATGCACCTTCTGCACCTTGAACAACACACTGTCGGGCATTCGACGGTAGGCGGTCAGTTGCTGCGGCACCTTGTCGGGGATCTCGGGGGCATAGACGGCAACCAGGTCCCGTGCTTCTTCGGTGGAGATCACCCGATACGCCTGGTTTGTCGAGAGGTTGAGAAATGTGGCGGCCATGATGCCGTAGTCCATGTGTTTCAGGCTGCGGCGGCCCAATTTGACCCCGGTGACGTGGGCCACCGCGTCGGCGGTGCAACGGTCCATTTCCACGTAGACGATCAGTTTTTTGATCTGGTCGGGTTGTGTGGGTTCCACCAGACCTATCAATCGGCAACCCAGCAGGGCCATGCGCACTCCCACCACCTGACCGGGGCACAGATGCCCGTGGGCCGCCGCGGATTCCTGCAAAATAAGGTCGAAGGGTTTCATTGCGCTTCCATGTTTTCAGGTTGTGGCCGTTTCCAACCGGCTTTGCGCCGGATGAAGGTTATTTATATTTAATATATCCCAACCTGCCAAAATATCAAAGGGCGGCGTTCCCCCTTCATTGCCATTGAACAACACCGGCATCCGGGCGATCCGCTGTTTGGCGGACGATTCGGCGGTTTTGAAGTTCTGAAGGATCATGATGACGGTGAACCGATCCCGCCGGAACCTGCTGCGAAGCTTGTGCAGGCTTGCCAACCATTTCAATATGCGTCATATTTCACAACACCTTTCGTCCCTACCGGCCCGGTCACGGATCCCGGGCCGCTCGCGAGACGTTGCAAAAAGGGCGCGGAATTTTGTATGATGTCCATGTGGGGGGCCTTTGCGATGACTTGATTTTCAATAAGGGTTTTGCATTCGAAACCAAGGCGTGGCGGCAGAAAGTCGAACCGACACCCGACCGGCAGCGACCGCTTTCGGCATGCGGTGCCACAGGTTCCCATACATGCTGCGCCTGTTCAGGATTGTGACCGATGGATTGGTTGATGCGCATCATAGAGGGCCTTTCGATCATGGTGCTGACCATCGTGGTGTTGGTGGTGAGCTTCTACCTGGTGTTGCTTGCCCTTCATTGGGGATTGAAATGGAAATCCGGCACGCGTGAAGACGATGGGTTGGCCGATTTGTGGCAAAGCGCCGTCATCCCGTCGCCGGAAGCGGACGATGAGAACGATTCGAAGGAACAACTGCCGTTCATGGCGACAAAAGACCGCCGTTAACGCGAATCCTCATACCCACCAAGCCACAGAAATACCATCTCAAATCATCGCGCAATCAATGCTCCCCGTGGATCGCGCGGGTTGGGCATCGCAACCGGGTGCAACAGGGCATGGCACGTTGAGCACGGGCTGGTTGCAAACGCCGCGCGGTTGGCCCATACAGGGTGCATTCCGTCCTACCCCCTCGACATGATAGCACAAACCATTCGGTCACGAACCGACGGGCGCTTGACATCAGGGGTGGAACTGGTTAGATAGCTTGCTTCGGTCGACACCCGCGGCAACCCGTACCCTTCAAAGAGACCGGTCCTGTGCAGATGGCAGTGCCGGCATTGTGAGCACCATGACCAAGCGCACCAAAATCCAGGATATTCGCAACATCGGCATCATCGCCCACATCGATGCCGGCAAAACCACCGTCACGGAAAGGATTCTGTTCTATACCGGACGATCCCACAAGCTGGGAGAGGTGCATGACGGCGAGGCCGTCATGGATTGGATGGTGGACGAACAGGAGCGGGGCATCACCATCAGCTCCGCCGTCACCACCTGCCCGTGGAAAGGGCAGGATATTCACATCATCGATACGCCGGGACATGTGGATTTCACCATCGAGGTGGAGCGCTCGTTGCGGGTGCTGGACGGCGCCGTGGGGGTGTTCTGCGGCGTGGGGGGTGTGGAACCCCAATCGGAGACCGTTTGGCGTCAGGCCGACAAGTACCGGGTGCCCAAACTGGCCTTTGTCAACAAGCTGGACCGGGTGGGCGCCGATTTTTTCAATACCGTCAAAATGATGAAAAGCCGCCTGAAGGCCAACCCACTGGTGCTGCAGTTGCCGCTGGGCGCCGAGGAGCGCTTGACCGGGGTGATCGATCTGATTCGCATGAAAGCCATCGTGTGGGACGACGACACGCTGGGAGCCACCTTCAGGGACGAGGAAATTCCCGCCGATCTGCTGGAACAGGCCGAACGCAATCGCGAACAGCTGATCGAGACCGTCGCCGAGGTGGATGACGACATCATGGAAGCCTACCTGGCGGAGCAGCCCATCGCCACCGAGACCTTGGTCGCCGCCATTCGCAAAGCCACCATCCGCCTGGCGCTGGTGCCGGTGTTGTGCGGCAGCGCCTTGAAAAACAAAGGCATTCAACCCCTCTTGGATGCCATCGTGGCTTATTTGCCCAGCCCGGCCGACCTGCCGCCCATGCAGGGCCTGCACCCCGAGACCGGTGAACCGATCGCCTGCCCGCCCCTGGACAACAAACCCTTGGCCGCCCTGATGTTCAAGGTGGCCCTGATGGAAGGCCGCAAGCTCTCCTTTGTCCGCGTCTACAGCGGCCGCCTGGAGGCCGGCAAGGAGGTTTACAACCCCACCCGCAAAATCAAGGAGAAGGTATCGCGTCTGCTTCAGATTCACGCCAACAAGCGCGAACGGCTGGATGTGGCCGGCGCCGGGGCCATCGTGGGCGTGGTGGGACTCAAGAGCTCCAGTACCGGAGAGACCCTGTGCCATGCCGACCATCCCGTGATGCTGGAGAATATCGAAATATATGAGCCGGTGATCTCCATGGCGGTGGAGCCCAAAAGCCACTCGGACCAGGACCGTCTGCAGGAAGTACTGCAAAAATTCGTGGACGAGGACCCCACCTTGCGGGTGCATCAGGACGAGAACACCGGCCAGATGATCCTGTCGGGCATGGGCGAGCTGCACCTGGAAGTGATCATCAGTCGCATGCGGCGGGAGTTCAACACCCAGGTCAACGTGGGCAAGCCCCAGGTGGTTTATCGCGAGAGCATCGCCAAATCCGCCGAAGCGACAAGCGTTTTCGACAAAGAGGTCGCCGGTCAGCGTCATTACGGCGAGGTGCGCCTGCGCCTGAGTCCCCTGTCCCGGGGCAGCGGCAATCGCTTCGAGAGCAAGGTGGACGAGACCGTGATGCCCGCCGCCTTCGTCCAAGCGGTGGAAAAGGGCGTGATGGAAAGCCTCGAAAGCGGCACGGTCATGGGGTATCCGGTGGTCGATGTGGCCGTGGCCCTTGTGGGCGGCGGCTACAAAGAGTCATTGGGCTCCGAATTGGCCTACAAGGTGAGCGCCGCCATGGCCTGCAAGGAGGCGTTGGTCCAGGCGGACGGTTACCTGCTCGATCCCATCATGAAGGTGGAGGTGATCGTGCCCGAGGAGTTCATGGGGGAGGTCATCGGCGACTTGAACAGCCGGGCGGGCAAGATCGAAGCCATCGAACCCAAGGTGGGCGTCCAGGAGATCCAGGCCATCGTGCCCCTGGCCCGCATGTTCGGCTACTCCACCGATCTGCGTTCGGCCACTCAGGGTCGTGGCACCTACACCATGCATTTCTCCCATTTCGACAAGGTGGTGTGAATCCTCGCCGCACCCTTGAACGACTCTGACATTACAAAGAGGACTGGTTCCCGGAACCGGCCCTCTTGATTTTCAATACGCGTCAAATGTGTTGCCGACATTCACTTCCGTCCGTCGTCAGGAAACGGCCAGCCGTTGTCGGCGGTGCATCGCGATCTGTTGCAGCAGCACGGGCACCAGCACTATCACGGCGGCGATATCCGTTGCCAGACGGCCTTCGATCAGTAGAATGGAGCCGATGAACAGCAGCACCCGTTCCCAAGTGGACAAACTGGAGAACAACCAGCCGATGGTCGAGCAAGAGAGCATGAAAACGCCCGCCGAAGCCGTGAGACTCACCCAGATGATGGAAATCACGCCGCCGTCCATCAGCAGGGAGGGGTTGAAGATAAACATGTAGGGAATGATGAACGCGGCCAGACCGATACGACAGGCCGTCACCGCCGTCTCCATGGGTTGGCTCTTGGCGATGGCGGATCCCGCATAGGCCGCCAAGGCGACCGGCGGTGTGATGGCGGAGATAATGGCGAAGTAGAAAACGAAGAGGTGGGCCGCTAGGACGCCCACGCCGAGGTTGGTCAGCGCCGGTACGGCAAGCACCGCGCAAATGATATAAGCGGCCGTCGTAGGGAGGCCCATGCCGAGGATCAGCGATGCGATCATGGTAAGGAAGAGCGTCAAGTAGAGATTGCCGCCGGCCAGGGCGATGACGGCCCCCGAGAATTTGAGGCCCAACCCGGTCAGGCTGACCACCCCCACGACAAGGCCTGCCGCGGCGCAGGCGGCGACGACCGCCAGGGCGCTTTTGGCGCCCGATTCGAGCGCCCGAATCAAACCCTTCAGGTCGAGGCGCGTCTCCTGCTTGATGGAACTCAGGAGAATCGACGATATGATGGCCCAGAAGGCGGCATAGGAAGGCGAGGTCATGCGGATGGCCAGCAGGTAGACGAGCACCAGGGCAGAAATCGCCAAATAGCCGCGACTTTTGAGAGTTCCGAAGAAGGAAGGAACTTCATCTTCGCGCATGCCCTGTAGGCCGACACGACGCGCTTCCCGATCAACGGAAGTGAAGAGGGCGATATAGTAGAGGAGGCTCGGGATGATCGCCGCGACGCAGATCTTGAGATAGCTCTCGCCGGTCATCTCGGAGATGACGAAGGCGGCGGCGCCCATGACGGGCGGGACGAGCTGTCCGCCGCTGGAGGCCACCGCTTCGACGGAGGCGGAAAACGGCGGTGTGTAGCCGGTGCGTTTCATCAGGGGAATCGTGTAGGTGCCCGTGCCGACCACGTTGGCCACGGCGCTGCCCGATATAGTACCGAAAAAGCTGCTGGAGATCACCGCCACCTTGGCAGGTCCGCCGCGTGCCCGGCCTGCAATGGAGTTGGCGAGGTTGATGAAGAAGTCGCCGGTTTTGGTGGCCTCCAGGAAAGCCCCGAAAATGACGAAGAGAATGACGAAGGTGGCGGAGACTGCGAGGGGAACGCCGAAGATCCCCTCCAGGGTCGTGTACATGTGGGTGGCGATGCGCTCGATACCGTACCCCCTGTGGGCGATGGCTTCGGGCAGCCAGGGCCCGAAATAGGCGTACAGCAGGAACACGACGGCAACGATGACCAGCGCAAGACCGATGACCCGCCGGGTCATTTCCAGAACGAGCAGGATCGTCACAACACCGAACACCACATCCCAGGTGGCCGGCATGCCGGCCCGGTCCACAATGGCGTCCATGTTGAGTATCACGTAGGCCCCGCAGGCGAGACTGATCAGGGCCAACAGGATATCGATGACGTTGACTTTTTTACCCTTGACGATGGGGTAGGACAAAAAGGTGATCAGCAGGCCCAGGGTGAGATGGGTCACACGCTGGGACCAGGGGTCGAGACTGCCGAAGTAACCGGTGTAAATATGGAACAGCGACATGGTGACGGCGACGACCGTCGCCAGAAACGCAAGAATTCTTCCCATTCTCGTTCACCTCATGGACAAAAGGATCCGCGAATCTAAAAAAAAGGAAACGGAAATCAATCCGTTTCCTTGTCGCTCATAGCAAGCGAATAAGGCCGCATCCCAAGCCTATTGAACCGCACCGACTTCCTTATAGTATCGCAAGGCACCCGGATGAATGGGAATCGGGCTGTTGTTGGCGGAGTCCTCCACCGTTGTATACTCGGCGATGCGATGGGTGTTGATCAGCACGTTGCGGTTTTCAAAAACGGCTTTGGCGACCTGGTACACAAGCTCTTCAGAAGCGTCTTTGTGACACACCACGGAGTTCCAGACCGATACCGAAAGGATTTCTTCATTTTGATTTCTGTAAGTGTTCTCCTTGAGCGTGATCCGGCCATAGAACGGATAGGCCGCCACCACCTTGGTGACCTCTTCTTCGGTTAAGGGAATGAAACGGATGTCGTGGGTGGTCGACAGATCGATGATCGAAGAGGTGGGCGGGGCAACGTCCCAGATCCCCACGTCGATGATGCCGTCCTTGAGCTGGGTGGCATTCTCCGCAAAGGAGAGCCGGTAGGTCCTGAAGTCATCATAGGTGACGCCCAGCAGCGGTAGGACCAGATTGGTCTTGTATTCCGTGCCGCTGCCCGGTGCACCCACGGACACCTTTTTACCTTTCAGATCCGATAGGGTGCGGACCGGATACTTTTCCAGGGTGACGATATGGTAGACATGCGGATACATCTGAAACACCGTCCGCAGATCTTCGATCTGGCTGCCCTCAAATTTGCCTTCCCCGGTGTAGGCCTGGTACACGGTGTCATTCATGGAGAGGGCGAAGGTGACCTCTTTTCGGGCGACCAGGCGCACATTCTCGACGGAGGCGCCGGTCACTTCCGCAGTGCAACTGACATTCGGCACGTGCTGGTTGATGATTTCGGCCATCGTCCCGCCGTAAGGATAGTAGACGCCGCCCGTGCCGCCTGTGGCAACGACAATCCGTTGCCGTCGTTGCGCATCGGCAATCTGTGTAATGCAAAAGACAAACGTGAACGCGAAGATGACCCAAACGAACTTTTTACCCATGACGCATGTCCCTCCCTGATCGGTTTAGGTTGTTGCGGTTCACCGCTGGATTGCGCTGTACACTGGTGAGGTTGCCGGCATGGGTTCGAGCAAGGGTTGTACTTTGCCACGGGCAACGCCAACAGATTGAAAAAATGCTCATCTACTGACGGTCGTAATGTGTGGATACGCGCAAAAAAATGAATGAGATTTAGAATATCGATATCTGTTATTCGGTGGGGTGTCAAACAAAAAGATGAAGCTTCAAGAGGGCAAGGCGCAAGCGCGGCATTCGTTTGATGGCAATGGAAAAGTGTGTGTCTTTGAGCTCTTGGAAGGCATTCACGTTAACCCCGCGGACGGTCAGGGAAAACGCTCTGTCCACCGTGCTGAAAACCCTCAGCGCCGACCATTCGCGATGGGGTATGCCGTCGGCAATGCCATAATATTCCCTGACGCCATGGGATTCGGTTTTCACGTCCGCCAGTACCATGACATCCCCCCGGATCTCGAGATGCTCATGGACACGTGCGTCGTACATGGAGTTGGTGTGCGAAAGGATTACGGCATCGCGGTCCGTCACGCTGCTGATGAAAACGATGGGGCCGTCATGGGCGCGGACGACGATGCAACGAACCGCCGTGCACATGAAAAGGCTCAGTGCGACGATGACGGCAACGCAAATGGTTGCCCATAGGAGGGTTTCAGGGTTGGCCGTTTTCAACGCAACCCGTGATGATCTGCATGGGGGGCATGGCGCCTTATTCGGTCCGTGGCAGTTTGCCGATGATTTCCAACTTGCGATCGATGGTTTCGCGTTTGTCGTCGTCCTCGAGGTCGCGTCGGGCCCGGCTGAGATGAAAGTGCGCCGTGCGGTCCTCGCCCCGGTTGAAGTGGTGCAGGCCCAGGTAAAAATGGGATTCCGGGTGGCGTTCCCATTTGCCGTAGGCCTCTCCCAGAAAGTAATAGGCCGGTGCATAATCCGGCTGGCGCTGGAGCAAGTTTTCAAAGGATGCCACTGCGCCGGGGTAATCACCCAGGGCTGTTTGGGTGCGGCCCAAGTAGAACCAGCTTTCAGGGTTGGCGTCGGGCAGGGAGGCGGCGCCCCTGAGAACACCGCGGGCATCTTCCAAACGGCCTTCCAAAAAATAGAGTCTGCCAAGGTCTGCCAGTATCAAGGGATTCATGGCATCCCTGGACAGGGCCCTTTGCAGCAGGGCGATGGCTTCCGTGCGACTGCCCGAGCGGGCCATCAACAGGGCCCGGGCGTGCATCAGGTGGGGGTCCTCCGGGTTGTGTTCCAAGGCGGTTTGGAAATATTCCGTGGCCGCGCGTGGGTCGTTGTATAGGGCGCGCAGCCGGTATTGCATGAGACGAAAGCGAGTGGTTGCCCCGTCGACGGACCGTTTCGAGGGCAGATTTTCCCCCTGTATGGCCATCCAGGTGTCGATGTGGGCGATGCGTTCCTCAACGGCCGGGTGGGTCATCATGTAGGTGGGCACTTGCTGGGAGCCGAACCACTGCCGGGAGCGGATCTTTTTCAGCACATCCAGAAGACCACTGGGGCAATAGCCGGCCCGCGTCAGGTATTGCAGGCCGAGCTGGTCCGCCTCCGATTCATCTTCGCGGCTGTAGGCCAGAGTCAGCGTCTGCCCGGCGGCGGCCGATCCGATGGCCAGCGCCTGGGCCGCGCCGGCGCCGCCACCGGCGGCGCCGAGGAAGATCCCCGCCACCACCCCCGCCATGGTGGCCAGGTCGATTTTGCGGGAACGGGCGATGCGCTGGGAGATATGGCGCGCCACCACATGGCCGATTTCGTGGGCCAGAATGCCGGCCAGTTCATCTTCGGTGTTCATGGCCAGCAGCAGGCCGCTGTTGATGAAAATGTAGCCGGCCGGCATGGCAAAGGCGTTGTAGACATCCTCCTTGATGACATGAAACCGATAGGCGAAGGGCTGGGGCGGAAGTTGCGACAGTATCTTGCGGCCGATCCGCTCGACGGTGTCCACAATCATCGGATCGTCGACGATTTCGAAATGCCGTTTGACGATCCGGATGAACTCATCGGCCAGCTGCTGCTCCTCCCGAATCGACATGGCGCCGGCAGGCGTGGACCAGACCAACGGAAGGAGCACCAGCAAGCAGACGGCGATGATTTTATTGCAGCAGTTACGATCCATTATGGCACGCTCGGATGTGGTTCGCATCAAGTTGCCGCCTTGATGAAAACCCGTTTGCCGTCCCGCGGGGACAGCGTTTCAAAGCGATCATCTCATATTCCGAACCGCTTTTCAAACACCCCTTGATGTGGTAGTGTCCGCGGATGGCCCGGATCATCTGCATAGCGAACCAGAAAGGGGGGGTGGGCAAGACCACCACGGCCGTGAACCTGTCCGCCGCCCTGGCGATCCATGAGCAGAAGACCCTGCTGGTGGATTGCGATCCCCAGGCCAATGCGACGACGGGTATCGGCCTGGAAAAAGGTAAGCTGGGACTCACCCTTTATCACGGCATGATCGGTTCGGCCGATGGCGCCAAACTGATTGTGGATTCGGAGATCGACGATCTTAAGGTGATGCCCTCCCGCGTGGAATTGATCGGCTTCGACGTGGAGATGATGGGCGAGGATGGCCGCGAAAACGCACTGAAACGTTTGCTGGCCCCTTTGTCGCCGCGTTTCGATTACATTCTCATCGATTGTCCGCCGTCCCTGAGCTTGCTGACGGTCAACGCCATGACCGCCGCCGATGCCCTGCTCATACCGCTGCAGTGTGAATTTTACGCCCTGGAGGGGTTGAGCCAGTTGATGCAGACCTATCAGCGCATACGGCGCGGGTTGAATCCGCGCTTGGAGATCGCCGGTATTCTGCTGACCATGTTCGACAAGCGGACCAATCTGTCGCATCAGGTGGCCGTCGACGCGGAGTCCCATTTCAAGGAGTTGGTCTTCAAAACCATTATCCCGCGCAATGTGCGCCTGGGGGAATCGCCCAGTTTCGGCAAGCCGATTCTGCTGTATGACGCCGCCTCCATCGGCTCCCAAAGCTATTTGGCGCTGGCACGGGAAATTTTGGACAAGGCGGCCCGTTCATCAAAGCAGAATAACGGCGGCCACGGTGAGGATTGATCAGTGATGCAGCGTTCCGGGGATTCATCCGCCAACAAAAAAAGGAAAAAGCTGGCATTGGGGCGTGGCCTGGATGCCTTGATTCCCGACATGCCCGGCGCCATGAACGGTGGTCGCGAAAAGGATGGGACCGATAACGGTCTGCGCACCTGCGACATCGCCCTCATTCGACCCAATCGCTATCAACCCCGCCACCATTTCGATCCCGAGGAGTTGACTCAACTGAGCGAATCGATCCGCGCCCAGGGGATCTTGCAGCCGTTGCTGGTGCGCGCCGCGGAGACCGGGTACGAGTTGGTGGCCGGTGAACGCCGTTTGCGGGCCGCGAAAATGGCCGGGCTGCAGCAGGTGCCGGTGGTGGTCAAAGAGGTGTCCGATGCCGAGATGCTGGAAATGTCCATCGTGGAAAACATCCAGCGGGAAGATCTCAATCCCATGGAGGAGGCCGAGGCCTACCATCGCCTGATGGTGGAATTCGGATTGACCCAGGAGCAGGCGGCCGATCGGGTGGGCAAAAGCCGTTCGGCGGTGGCCAACTTTCTGCGGTTGCGCCGGCTTCCCGAACCCATCAAGGCCGGCATCGACAACGGGCAGTTGAGCATGGGCCATGCCCGGGCCCTCTTGGGTGCCGAAACGCCGGCGCAGCAAAACGCCGCTTGGCGCGCCGTTGTCGCCAAAGGGCTGTCGGTGCGCCAAACCGAGGAGTTGATCAAGCGGCTCAAGACCGCCGCTGAAACCGTTGCGCCGAAACAGGAGAGCTCGGAAGACCGCCACTTGACCAGTGTGGCCGAGACCCTTGCGCGTCGTTTCGGCACCCGGGTGCAGATCAAGCGCCGGGGCAAAAAGGGCCGCCTCGAACTGGAATTTTACAGCAACGAAGATCTGAACCGCCTGCTCGATCTGCTCAATGCCCTATAAGCCATGTTGGATCCCCCATGCAGATCGTGATCGATGGATACAACCTGATTCGCCAATCCGCCTGGCTCAGCGAGCTGGATCACATGGATCTGCAAGCGGGGCGGGACGCCCTGGTGGACGCCCTGGCCGCCTATAAAAAGATGAAACCCTTTCCCATCACCGTGGTCTTCGACGGCGCAGACGCGCCGGCGGATTTGCCCCGGCGGGACCGCCGCAAGGGGATCGAGGTGCGTTACTCACGGTCGGGGGAGTTGGCCGACAACGTGATCAAACGGATGGCCGCTCGCATGCGGGAGAAGTTGATGGTGGTCAGTTCGGACGGCGATGTCAAAACTTATGCCGCCGCCAGGGGCGCAGCCGTCATCGACGCTGTCGATTTCGAAAAGCGCATGGCCATGGCGCGCATGGTCGACATGAAAGGGGCGCCCGAAGAGGATGACGGGCAGGACCGGCGCCTTGACACCAAGAAAACGGGCCCATCGCGGCGACTGCCCAAACAGCAGCGGCGCATGCGGCGCAAAATTGCGAAATTGTAGCCGGGGATCAAATATGGAAAACCAGGGCGGGACACCCCGCATCGCGGTCATCGACGGTCAGGGCGGCGGCATCGGCAGCGCGATCATTAAAAAATTGAAAGCGGTCTATGGCGAAACAGTGGAGATCATCGCCCTGGGCACCAACGCCATCGCCACCTCCCAGATGCTCAAGGCCAAAGCCAATCGGGGGGCGTCCGGGGAGAACGCCATCGTTCAGACCGTTCGGCAGATGGACTTGGTGACCGGCCCCATGGGTATTGTCATGGCTCACGCCATGATGGGCGAGGTGACACCCGCCATGGCCGCCGCGGTGACCGCCGCACCGGCGACCAAGCTGCTACTGCCCCTGAGCCAGGAGAATGTGGCCGTGGTGGGCGTATCCTCCATGCCGCTGCCCCACCTGGTGGACGAACTGGTGGACAATCACATTAAACAGCGACTGGCTTTGCCGTCGCTTGAACAGTCGAGGTCGGAAAATGTGTGAAGCCAACGCGTACATGATGGAAGGCGAAAAAGAAATTTTGATCATGAAATCGGTGGACAAGGTGACCATCGAGGATCAAGGATTGCTCCTGGTCAACATTTTCGGTGAACAGAAACTGCTCAAGGCCCGAATTCACTCCCTGGCCCTGGTGGACCACAAGATCCTGCTGGAACCGCGCTGATGCAATGAGAATCGTTGTCGCCAAGACCGCCGGTTTCTGCATGGGCGTGCGCCGGGCCGTCGACCTGGCCCTGGACGCGCCCGGCAAAGAGCAAGGCCCCATACGCACCTTCGGTCCCTTGATCCACAACCCCCAAGTGCTCGCCCTTTTCGAGGAGCGGGGGGTCAATGTGCTGGAGACCATCCCCGCCAAAGGGGAGGGCACCATCCTGGTCCGGGCCCACGGTGTGCCGCCGGCGGTCAAGCAGCAACTCAAACAGGCCGGCTATGTCGTTATCGACGCCACCTGCCCCCGGGTGGTCAAGGTCCAATCCATCATCAAAAGCCATGCCGCCAAGGGTTGCGCCGCCATCATCGTCGGCGACCAGGACCATCCCGAGGTGATCAGTCTGCTGGGATTCGCCGGCGACAAGGGGCATGTGATCGGCACCATGGACGAGTTGACGGCCCTGCCGGCCTTCGACAGCGCCATCGTCGTGGCGCAGACCACCCAGAACCAGTCCTTCTACCAAGCGGTCAAGGAGTGGGTGGCCCGAAACCATTCCCACTACAAAGTGTTCGACACCATTTGCGATTCCACTGAAAAGCGGCAGGCCGAAGTGCGGCGCCTGGCCCAGGAGGTGGAAGCGGTGGTGGTGGTGGGCGGCAAGGAGAGCGGCAACACGCGCCGCCTGGCGGAAATCGTCGCCGAATCGGGCAAGCCGGCCTATCATGTGGAGACCGAAGCGGACCTGGATCCCGATCGGTTGGCCCATCTGCGGACCGTCGGCGTCACTGCCGGCGCTTCGACACCCACCTGGATCATCAAGCGGGTGGTGCGCGCCCTGGAGGAGATGCCTCTCCGGCGCGGCACGGGGTGGTACGCATCCCTGCTGCGGGGCCAGCGCCTGGCGATGATGACCAATCTCCATGTGGCCCTGGGGGCCGCCGGCCTCTGCTTCGCCGCCACCCGGTTGCAAAATCTGGACGCTTCCTTTCCGGCACTGAGCGTGGCGTTTCTCTATGTGCTGTCCATGCACATCCTCAACCATTTGACCGGACGGGCCGAGGATCGCTACAACGATCCCGAAAGGGAGCGCTTTTACAGCGCCCACAAATGGCCCCTGACCGCTTTGGCCTTCGCGGCCGGCGCCCTGGGGCTGGTGGCCGCCTTTCAAATGGGCCGCCTGCCGTTCTGGGTACTGCTGGCCATGAGCCTGCTGGGCCTCTCCTACAACCTGCGCCTGCTCCCTGACCGCTTGCTGCCGGGCCTCAAATGGCGCCGCATCCGGGATCTGCCCGGCTCCAAAACCCTGCTGATCGCCCTTGCCTGGGGTGTCGTCACCGCCGGCTTGCCGGCCCTGGCGGCGCCCGACGCTTCATGGCTTGGCGGGTCTATGGCCATCCTCTGGACCACCATCCTGGCCTTTGTGCGCACCGCCTTCTTCGACATGCTGGACATCCAGGGCGACCGCATCGTGGGCAAGGAGACCATCCCGCTGCTTCTTGGCACCAAAGCCGCCATGACCCTGCTCAAGGTCATGCTGGCCGTCAGCATGGCACTGCTGGTTACAGGTGCGGTTACCGGTGTGTTTGCACTCCCGGCATTCGGGCAGGTGCTCGTGCCGGCCTTGCTGCTGGGCATCGTCCTGAATCACGAACGGGGCGGGCTGCTGCCCGGTCTACGCATCGATTTTGCGGTGGAGAGTCTGTTCGTTCTGAGCGGTGGTATCGCGTTGATCCATGCTGTGTTTGGACAAGTATTATAATAGTTTAAAGTTTGAAGTTTAAAGTTTAAAGCAAGGAATGCTATCGATTTGGATAAAAACCCCTTTTAAACCCCCACAACCCCTGTTGCGCTACATGGTCGGGTACCTCCCGTGGGGGCACACTATGGCGTGCCCTTGCGGGATGATCGGGGCTTCAAACTATCTTTTTCCCTTGAATTCAGGCTCCTCGCCTTTGCGCAGGCGCTGAATATTGTCTCTGTGACGCAACATCATCAATAACATGACGAGCGTGCCGGCGCCGGCGAGGTAGAGGTCGCCGGAGGTCAGCACGATCAGCACCGGTAGCGCCAGGGCGCCGACAAGGGAGCCTACCGAGACCCGCCGGCTGATCACTGCAGACAGAAAGAATACGGCCAACGCCAAGCCGCAGGCCAGGGGCGTCAGCACCCCGAACATCCCCGCCGCGGTGGCCACTCCCTTGCCGCCCGTTCGAAAACCGAGATAAATTGGAAACATGTGACCGAGGACGGCCGCGACACCCACCGACGCAGGGTAAGCCGGCCCATGGTCGACCAAGTGGAGCGTCGCAAGGCAGGGCAGGGCGCCTTTGAGGATATCCCCCGACAGCGTCGCCAGTGCCACCCCCATGCCGGCCACACGCCACACATTGGTGGTGCCGATATTGCCGCTGCCCGTCTGTCGCACATCCAGCCGTGTCGTCCAACGCACCAGCAACAACCCCACCGGGATTCCACCGATAAGGTAGGCGACCATCGGCAGCAGCAATGTCCATATGCTCAGGTTCATAATAATTCCTGTAGTGCTCAGATTGGCGCCTGATATAGCACATCGAGGGGGAGCAAAACAGTTGGCAAAAACAGTTGGCAAAAACAGTTTAACGTTTAAAGTTTTAAGTTAATGAAATTTATCGATTATATGGGTATATGAGTTTTCATCAACTGATTGTGGTGATGAACACGCACAATACTACAGACCATAGGATGCGCTGACGAAGGAAGCGCATCGTTTGACCAATGATTTGTTTGCTTACAGCCTGCCGGCCGCCCGAAACCCACCCCAACCATTTATAATCGATAGCATTCCTTGCTTTAAACTTTAAACTTTAAACTTTAAACTATCCTAAACATGCGTCAACAATCCGACGGCCTCTGCAAGATTCTAAAAAGAGAACAACATATTGAAAATTTATGAAAATGAGTGGATGCCATAGTTCCTTCGGCTATGGCATGTTTATTGCGCTTAGTATGGATGCCGCAGTCGGGTCGGATGGATGCGGCGTTCGAGGAGCAAAGAAGGTGCAGGGGGCATGGCCAAGCAAGCAATATTGATTATTTCAGAGAGCGACGGATTGTCCGGCCGGTTGGGTGGCTATTTGGAGAGCTGCGGCTTTCGGGTGGTAACTGGCGACATCGAGGGAAACTCGGCGGCGAAAATTACGGACAACGGCTGCGATCTGGTGGTGCTGGGATTGGCGAACCCTGCGAAATCGGGGGCGGATTGGGTGTCCGAGGTGCGTACGCAGGGGGTGGCGGCACCGCTGGTCGTGGTGGCCGAAGGCGGATCGGTGCGTGATGCCGTGGCCGTGGTGCAGGCCGGTGCGGCGGATTATTTCAGCGCCGATGATGACCCGGCCCTTATTGCCAAAGGTGTCGAACTCCTGCTCAAGCACAAAGGCAACGGGCAACGGGCCGATCTACCGGAAAGCGACATCGCCATGGTGACGCGGGAACCCGCCATGGACGCTTTGTTGGCCATGGCGGGACGGATCGCGGCCTCACCCGCCACCGTTTTGATTCAGGGCGAAAGCGGCACCGGCAAGGAGATGCTGGCGCGCTTCATCCATGCCCACAGCGGACGAGGCCAACGTCCCATGGTGGCCATGAATTGTTCGGCCCTTCCCGACACGCTGGCCGAAAGCGAGCTGTTCGGTTACGAGCGGGGCGCCTTTACCGGTGCGTTGCAACGCAAAACAGGCAGATTCGAGCAGGCCCATCAAGGCACCCTGCTGTTGGACGAAATCAGTGAGTTGCCCCTGCCGCTGCAGGCCAAGCTGCTGCGGGTGTTGCAGGAGAAGGTGGTGGATCGTATTGGGGGCAACCGGCCGGTACCGGTGGATGTAAGGGTCATCGCCACCACCAACCGCGATTTGGCGGCGATGGTGCGGGAAGGCACCTTCCGGCAGGATTTATATTATCGCCTGCGCATCGTTCCCCTGGTGATTCCGCCACTGCGTGCGCGTACTGAGGACATTGCGGCTTTGAGCGACCATTTTATCGCCAAGCACAGCGGAAATGATGTCGACCCCACGCCCCGCTTCAACGCTGCAGCCATGGCGGAATTAAAGCGATGGCACTGGCCGGGCAACGTGCGCGAGTTGGAAAACACCATTCAACGGGCCTTGTTGATTCGAGACGGCGCGGTGATGGGACCCGAGCTGCTGCTGTTGGAAGAGGGACTCGGTGTACCGGCGAAAGAAGAGGGCCAACCCCTGGTGGGCATGACGGTCAAGGATTTGGAAGAACGACTGATCGTCCAGACCCTGGACCACGTCAACCAAAACCGCACCCATGCCGCCGAAATGCTCGGCATCAGCATCCGCACCCTGCGCAACAAACTCCGCGAATACCGCACCGAATAGAGACGCAACCAACCCAACAAACACAACAAACTCAAATAGCCCAACAAACCCTTCAACTCACTAGGTAGGTTTTGCCGGGTCCGTCGGCATTATGACGCCGGACGGAGTGGGCGGGATGGTTGTGGTTAATTTTAAATCGTTTGTAAATTCAATTGGATAGTTTGCAGTTCGGGGTGGCGTGATGGGTTGGTATGTTATTTGCTCAATCGTGGGTGGCTATAGGAGGAATTGTATAGATGGACAGCAACACACTATTTGACGGGACCATCGGTTTAGCGGAGCGTGCCCTGGATTTGCGATCACGGCGGCACGAATTGCTGCTTTCCAACATCGCCAATGCGGATACGCCCGGTTACAAGGCCTTCGATTTGATGGTGGAGGAGGCGATGGCCCGACAGCGTCCGGCGGAGGGGCAGGTGGCCATGGTGAACACCCATCCGGGCCACCTGCCGACCGCACGGGGCGGCATGACCACGGCGGCGCAACCCCAAGAATTGCACCTGTCCACCCAGGTTACTTTGCGCGGCGACGGCAACACGGTGAACATGGAACGGGAAATGGCCTCGCTGGCCGAGAATCAGCTCCATTATCGAGCGGTCAGTCAGATTCTGTCCTCCAAGTTCCAGAGGCTGCGCAGTGTTATTAAAGGAGGTCAATAACCATGAGCTTTTTTGACGCTTTGCACACCAGCGCCAGCGGCCTGAATGCCCAGCGCATGCGCATGAACCTGATTTCAAGCAACTTGGCCAACGCCAACACCACCCGCACGGCACAGGGTGGCCCTTATAAACGCAAGGATGCGGTGTTTGCCGCCAACCCGCAAGGTGCGCCGACTTTCGGCGATGCGCTGGCCGGCCAAATGACGGCCCAGCGCGTGGAGGTGCAGGTGACGGCCATTCGGGAAGATCCGCGGCCGCCCATCGAGAAGTACGATCCGGGCCACCCGGATGCCGACGAGGAAGGCATGGTACTGCTGCCCAATATCAACGTGGTGGAGGAGATGGTCAACATGATCTCCGCCAGCCGCAGTTATGAAGCCAATGTGACGGCGCTGCAAGCCTCCAAGGAGATGGCGGCCAGCGCACTGGAGATCGGACGCTGATCATGAGTCAATGGCCAATTTCATCCATAGGGGCGCCCACGGGGCGTCCTGTCATCGAGAGCAACGCGCCGGCCGTAAAGCCGGACGGGACCTCTTTCGGGCAATGGCTCAACGAATCCCTGCAGGAGGTCAACCGCATGCGCAATGCATCCGACGACGCGACCCGTAAACTGATCACCGGCGAAAGCAAAGATATTCACAACACCATGATTCAGGCGCAGAAGGCGGGGATCGCCATGGATCTGGTGGTGGAGTTGCGCAACAAGGTGATCGCGGCCTACGAAGAGATCAAACGGATGCAATTCTAGCGTGACGACGATGTCGCTTGCGGCACATCGCTAACCGGTCCTTGCAGGCGGCCAGCCGCGGGACGTGCTGTTCGAAAGGCGAACCATGCCCAACTCTTTTGGCGAAATTCTGCAGCAGTTGAAGGGAATCCTCCAGACCCTCTCGCCCGGCAAAATGCTGACCCTCTTTTTGCTGGTGGGTACCACCGTTGTCGGCCTGGTGATGATGGTCAGCTGGTCGGGACGGACCGACTTCGCTCCCCTCTACCACCACATGGCACCCGAGGATGCCGGACAGGTGGTTGCGGCACTGCGGGAAAAGAAGATCGACTACAAGCTCTCCCACGACGGCGGCACCATCCAGATCCCCCGCTCGCGGCTTTACGAGGTGCGGCTGGATCTGGCTTCCCAGGGCTTGCCCCGCGGCGGCAGCATCGGCTTCGAGCTGTTTGACGACACCAAGCTGGGGCAGACGGAGTTCGCCCAGAACATCAACTACCAGAGGGCCCTGCAGGGAGAATTGAGCCGCACCATCAACGGGTTGGCCGAGGTGGAAAGCTCCCGGGTGCATATCGTCATGCCCCAGAGTTCCCTTTTTATAAGGGAGGAAGAGCCTGCCTCGGCTTCGATCACCTTGCGTCTGCGGCATGGCCGCTGGCTCAGCGATGACCAGGTGCAGGGCATTGTGCATCTGGTGTCCTCCAGTGTGCCGCGCCTTGTACCGGACAAGGTGACGGTGGTGGATCAGAACGGTAAGATGCTGGCCGGATTCGAGGAAGCGCCGACGGCGGCCAAGCGCAGCGCGGATCACCTGGAGTTCCAGCAGCGCAAGGAGCGCGCCCTGGAAAAGCAGATCGTCACCATGCTTGAGAGCGTTCTGGGCGAGGGCAAGGCCATCGTGCGGGTGGCCTGCGCCCTGGATTTCGTGGAGCAAGAGCAGACCGAAGAGATCTATATGCCCGACAACCAGGTGGTGCGCAGCGAGCAACTGCTCAGCCAACGCTCCACCGATCCGGGGGGGGCGCCCATGGGCGTGCCCGGACTGGCGCCCAACATCGCCCGGGACCAGGCGGTGCAGAATCAGGCCGGACGCTTACAGGCCTTTCAGAAAGACGATCAGACCCGCAACTACGAGATCGGTCGCACCACCCGTCGCCAGATCATGCCGGTGGGGCAGGTGCAGCGGCTCTCGGTGGCGGTGGTGGTGGACGGCCGATATGAGGCCGCACCGGCCACTCGCGGCCGCGCCGCGGAGCCGGAGTACATACCGCGCACGGCCGAGGAGATGGCCAGCCTGGACGCCATCGTCAAGAGCGCCATCAATTTTGACGAGGCGCGCGGTGACAAAGTGGAGTTGGCCAACATCCCCTTCAACACCCAACGGTTGGGCGAGCCGCCCGAAATGGAAGGCAACCGTTGGTTGGATCAGTTGCGCGAATACGGCGCCGTTTTTAAATACCTGGCGGTGGCGCTCTTCCTTTTGTTCACTTTCATGTACGTGATTCGACCCCTTATCGCCTGGTTGACCGAGACCGCCTGGGAGGATGTGGAACTTTTGGAGCACTTGCCCCGCAGCCTGGCGGAAATCGAACGGCAGTACGCGGCCCAGGGCGATTCTTCCAGTTATGTGAAGCAGGCGGCTCAGGTGATCGCCGCCAACCAAGAAGATTCCGGTCGATTGATGCAACAGTGGTTGAAGGAGCAGAAGTAGCGACCCATGGATGCCAATGAATTGACGGGTTCGGTAAAAGTGGCGATTCTGGTCAAGGCGGTGGGGCTGGATGCGGCACGTCCCATCCTGAGCCGCTTTTCGGACCAGGACCGGCAGCTGATCCAGCGGATTCAGTCCCGTTTGGGATCGATACCCCCTGCCATGACCGAGCGGGTGGCGCGGGAGTTCATCGAAGGCACCGGCATTCCGCCGCAACTGCTGCAACTCGACGACGGGGACAAGCCGCCGCCGGAGCCGGCCAAGGATGCCAAGAAGGGACTTCCAAAGTCCACCCTGGAGGCGGTGCAGGACATCGAGCCGGCCCAGCTCATTCAACTGATCAAGGACGAACACCCCCAGACCATCGCCCTGATCCTGGCCCACCTGGATCCCAATGTCTCCAGCGGCATTCTTGGGCGTTTGCCGGATCAGCTCAAGGCCGATGTCGCCTTGCGCATCGCCAATCTGGACAAGGTGTTGGGCGGCATGATCAAGGAGATCGACAAGGTTTTCGAGGAGATCCTCAAGAACAAGGATTTCATCGCCACCCAGGAGGCCGGCGGCGTTGCCAACCTGGCCGAGATTCTCAACATGATCGACGGCACGACGGTGGAGCAGATCATCGACGAGATCGAAGAGAACGACCCGGAGCTGGCCGAAGAGATCAAGCAAATGATGTTCGTCTTCGAGGACATCGTGCTGGTGGACGACAAGGGGCTGCAGAAGGTACTGCGCAGCGTGGAGTCCCAGGAGTTGGCCATTGCCCTCAAGGCTGCTTCCGACGATGTCAAAAACAAAATTTTCCGCAACATGTCCCAGCGGGCGGCGGAAATTTTGCGTGAGGAGATGGAGGTCACCGGTGCGGTGCGCATGAAGGATGTCACCGACGCCCAGCAGAAGGTGACCCGTATCATCCAGGACATGGAGCGCAAAGGCGAGCTGATCATCAGCGGCCGCGGCGGCGAGGAGTTCATCGGTTGATGCACAACGACCCAAAAGATAGAAACGGCGCTTACGCATTTCCGGAAATCCGGGTGTCCCAGCCATCGGCCAAGGGGCCGTCCAACGATTGGCAGGCAACGCCCGAATCCTTGGAAGAGAAGGTGCGGGCGGCCGAAGCCAAGGCCTATGAGGAAGGATACCACCAGGAAAGGACCAAGGGTCTGCCCAAAGAGATGGCGGCGGTGCAAGACCTCAAAGCGCAACTGGATGGGGCGGTGGACACCCTGGCGGTCCATCGACAGCGAATGCGCTACATGAGCGAAGAGGCCCTTGTGAATCTCGGCATGGCCATGGCGCGGGAGATCTTGGAGCAGGAGATGCGACAGCACCCCGAGCGGTCTGCATCGGTCTTTCGCAAGGTGTTCTCCCGGGTCGTCGGTCAGTCCCGTGTCCGGGTCAAGGCCCATCCCGACGATTGCGATCTGGCACGGCGCATCTTGAAGGAAGTGGTGCCCGACGGCGAAGACGTCAACGCCACGCAAGTGATCCCCGACCCGGCGCTGGTCCGAGGGGGTTGCCTGGTGGAGACGGACTTCGGCACCATCGACGCGCGGATCGACCGGCAGCTGGCGGTCATCGGCGAAAAGGTGCAGGGCACGATGGCCGAAATCAAGGGCGAAATCAGCGCCGGTGCGACCCAAGCACGCAGCGACGAGACGGTGGCCGAACGGTTGACACCATACCGGCGGATCATCGAAAGCACCAGCCCGGTGCAGGTGTGCGGCCATGTGACCCAAGTGGTGGGGTTGGTGGTGGAGGCCAACGGACCGGTGGTGCAGCTCGGCGCCATTTGCGACATTCACGGCAGCGACGGCGAACGGCCCATCGCCGCCGAAGTGTTGGGTTTCCGCGACCGTACGGTGCTGATGATGCCCCTTGAGGAGATCCGCACCATCGGCCCCGGAAGCCGCGTGGTGGCGCGCCAGGGTAAGGCGGCTGTGGCGGTGGGACCCAAAATGTTGGGGCGCATCATCGACGGGCTGGGGGTGCCCATCGACAATCGGGGGCCCCTGGAAACCGAGGCGACCTATCCCATCTATGCCAATCCCATCAACCCGCTGCTGCGTCAGCGCATCCGCACTCCGCTGGACATGGGCATCCGCGCCATCAACGGCTTGGTCACCGTGGGTTGCGGCCAGCGTATGGGCATCTTCGCCGGATCCGGGGTGGGCAAAAGCGTGCTCATGGGTATGATCGCGCGCAACGCGCAGGCCGACGTGAATGTGATCGCCTTGATCGGCGAACGGGGGCGCGAACTCAACGACTTCATCGAAAAGGACCTGGGCGAAGAGGGGTTGCGCAAATCGGTGGTGGTCGTGGCCACTTCCGATCATCTGCCCCTGGTTCGCGTGCGGGGCGCCTTTCTGGCCACCGCCATCGCCGAATACTTCCGCGACCAGGGCATGACCGTCAACCTGATGATGGACTCTCTGACCCGCTTCGCCATGGCCCAGCGGGAGATCGGTCTCGCCCTGGGCGAGCCGCCCACCACCAAAGGGTACACGCCTTCGGTATTGACCATGCTGCCCCGGCTGCTGGAACGGGCCGGCACTTCGGACCACGAGGGGACCATCACCGGGCTGTACACCGTACTGGTGGAGGGCGACGACATGAACGAGCCCATCGCCGACGCCGCCCGATCGATCCTGGACGGCCACATCGTTCTCAGCCGCGCCCTGGCGCACCAGAACCACTACCCGGCCATCGATGTGCTCCACAGCATCAGCCGCGTGATGGAAGATATCGCCTCCCTGAAACACAAACACAGCGCCGGTCGGGTCAAGGAGATGCTGGCCACCTACCGCAAGTCCGAGGACCTGATCAACATCGGCGCCTATGTGGCGGGCAGCAATCCGGCCATTGACCGCGCCATCGCCAAGTTCGACGCCATAAATGGCTATCTGCGTCAGGAGATCGGCGAGAGTGTCGGGTTCGAGGAGAGTGTGGAAGCATTGGATCTGTTGCTAAAATAGGGGGTTTTTTGAGCGTATTGGGTATTATGATTTGGGAAGAAAAGATAGTTTTAAGTTTAAAGTTTAAAGTTTAAAGCAAGGAATGCTGTCGGTTGGATGGGGTTGGGTTTGCCGGGTTTGTTTTTTTGGGTGTTTGGGGGGTGTTGTGGATTTTGTTTTTAAATTGGAGGCCTTGCGGCGGTATCGGGTTTTTTTGGAGGAGCAGTCGCAGAAGGAGTTTGCGGTTGCTCGACAGATGATCGAGCAGGAGCAGGGGGTGCTTGCGGATCTGGTGGCACGGCGCGATCAGACGGAGCTTGAATTCCGGCAGCAGGAGTCGGGGGGCGGGTCGGCGGGGATGGTGGCCATGTATCGCGGTTATATGCAACGGCTGGCCCAACGTATCGAGGCCCAGCGGGATCGGGTGGCGCAGGCGCAGGATGCTTGCGAGAAGCAGCGTCAAGCGTTGATGGAGCGCATGCAGCAGCGCAAGACCCTGGACCAACTGAAAGAAAAAGGTGCGCAGGATTTTGTCGCCCGGCGCAATCGGGAAGAAGAGAAGTTCATCAACGAAATGGCCATCAATCGCTTTTCCATGAAACAGCAATAGGGGATCGCAGGATGCAATTCGATATGAAGTTATTTTTCGCAGCATTTGCGGAGATCGGTTCAGGACGAGCGGAGGGTAAATTCGGGCCCGCTTGGTTCGGGCAAGGCAAGGGCGTCGCGGGGGGTGAAACGGCGGATGGCGCAGGGTTCGCCGAGATCATGGCGACCTTGACCGGAATACCGACCGAAGCAATGCCCGTTTCGTTAGAGCAGTTGGCGCAAATTGTACGTCAAACGGGTGAGGACATGGGGTCTCCATCGTTGGTCCGGCAAGACGGTGACGATGCCCGTGCCGGTTCCCCCTTGATGGCCTTTCTTCAGACTCACGGCCGTGGAGCGGATCAAATCCTGCGAGCCTCGATGGCGGAGGGTGGGCAGGCAGGCAATCAAAAAGGTGAGTGGCCGCCGGCCGTTGATTTGAGTCCCGCTTTAACGGACGCGGCGATGCAGCTGTCGGATGATGCGGATGGACCGCCGGCGGCCGAGGGAGAGCGTCTCGCGGAGAATCAAGATTTTCGGACGACGCAACAAAGGGGTCAGGACCGTGCGGCGGTCACTGCAGCCATGGTGCGCGGCGCTGCGGTCCAGGAAGGGGCTCCCGATTTCAAAGCGGCCCATGCCGCCAAGATGGCCGGGCCCGGCACCGAAGGGGCCGAACGGGTTCCCGGAGAAAAGGAACCGGCGGACAAGGCGCTGCAAGCCAAGGCGGCTGCTGAAAAAGTCGCGGCGGAGGCGGCCAGGGCCGGCGAACTGTCTGTGGCGGACAAGATGGCGCATGGGCGGTCCACCGGGACGGTCGGGGAGCGGGACGAAAAGTTGGCGGCGGCATTCCGACAGGCGGCACCGCAAGCACTGGGCGTGGATGAAAGGGATGGCGGTCGTCCGGGATCCGGGGGCGACGAGGATCGCACCGGGCGGGGGCGGGATGCTGCCACCCGGGGCGGTATCCTGTTTCAGAAAGGGGAGGGCAAGTCGGCTGTTCCGGAGCCTTTCGGGCCGATGACCGGCCAGGACACGGCGCAAAGTCGATCGGCTTCCGCCACGACGGGGCCGTCCAACGAAGCACCCGGCGGCAGTGAACCGCGTCCGGTGAGCACGGAGCTCGGGCACACCGCCAAGGCCGACAACGGGCCGGAGCCCCAACCCCTGCCACGGAACGTGCAAAGTGATGTGATGCGCCAGATCGTCCAGCGTATGACTCTTCACACCGAAGGCCGCCAGGCGATGATGCAGATTCAGCTCAAACCCGAGGTGCTGGGACAGTTGCGCATGCAGATCGTCACCGAGCACCAGCAGGTGACCATTCGCATCGCGGCGGAGAACACCCAGGTGAAGCAGCTCATCGAACAGAACATGCACGTGCTGCGCAACGAGCTTCAGCAGCAGGGCTTGCAGATCCAGAAGGTGGATGTGGTGGTGCCCCAGGATCCCCAGCAGGATCCCTGGCAGAATCCCCAGGACACCGCCTTTCGCCACCAGCGGCAGCGCCAGGGGCAACACGGACGCTCTCGGCAGGCAACGGGTCGCGATAATAGTCAACCAGCAGCGGCGGTCGGCGGCGTCGGTGAAAGCTTGGCGCGCAGCGGCCGAAACGTCGGCGCCAATGGTGAAGTGGATTTCTTCGCGTAACAATAATGCGCAGACAAAGGATTGCATCATGACCATCGCAGGTATCAACCAAGTGGCATCCCGGGGCGGGCAGGTGGCTGCCGGAGAAAAACAGCAGGTGATGGGCAAGGACGACTTTTTGCACCTGTTGGTGGCCCAGCTCAAGGCCCAGGATCCTCTCAATCCCATGGACGGCACGGAGTTCACCGCGCAACTGGCCCAGTTCAGCTCACTGGAGCAGTTGCAGAACATAAACGGTTCTCTGGGGGATCTCAATACCTCCCAGGCGGTGCTGACCAACAGCCAGGCGGTGCAGTACATCGGCAAGACCATCACCGCCGTGGGCGACAGTTTCGAGGTGCGCAACGGCAATGCCCAGCCGCTGCACTTCGCCTTGAACCAGGACGCCCATGGTCTTTATGCCCGCATCTACGATGCCCACGGCAATTTCGTGCGGCAGTTGGAAGGGGGGTACACCAACGCGGGCGACGGCAGCATCGCCTGGGACGGCTACGATTACCTGGGTGGAAGGGCGCCGGACGGGGACTACTACTTCGAGATCGCGGCCATTGACGGCAACGGCAATTCCATCCCGGCCACCACCTTCGCCACTGGCCTGGTGAACGGGGTGCAGTTCGAAAACGGTCAAGCGTACTTGCAGTGCGGCGGACGCACCATCCCCATGGGCAACGTTATGCGCGTGGTGGGCGAGGACCTTGACGGATCTTGACCCTTTGACCCCTTGGCCGCTGCCGCCCGGCCGCCCAGCGCGGAGCCGGCGAAGGGCGGTTGAAGGACGGTAACGCAACCAAAAAAAATATCATCGTGCCATCATAACAGCAGAGGAGCCAGACAATGATCGGATCGCTCTATTCAGGTATTTCGGGTTTGAAAGCTCAAACCAGCGCCATGGCGGTGATCGGCGACAACATCGCCAACGTCAACACCACCGGTTTCAAAACCTCCAAGGTGCGGTTCGCCAACGTGTTCAACGCCACCCTGGGCCAGAGCCGCATGCAGATCGGACGCGGCGTCACCATGGCCGGCCTGACCAGCAACTGGGGTTCCGGCACCATCGAGAACACCAACGCGGTCACCGACCTGGCCATCAACGGCCAGGGCATGTTCATCGTGCGGGACGGCATGAACAACGCCCAGTACTACACCCGGGCGGGCCAGTTCGAATTCAACAACCTGAACCGGCTGGTCACCACCGACGGTTTTGAGGTCCAGGGCTACGCCATCCTGCAAAACGGCAACCGGGGCGCCATGGGGCCCATCACCCTGCCCAACGGCATCAGCGAACCCAGCGCCACCGAAGAGATCACCATGGCCATCAATCTCGATTCCGAGGCCGAGGTGGGCACGCGATTCGACACCACCGTGACGGTTTACGATTCGTTGGGCAATGCGGTGGAACTCAACTTCATTTTCGAGCGGGATGGGGACGGTTGGCAATATTATGTGGATCCCTCATTGGGTACGGCGACACCGTCGGATGCCGCACGCAACTATCTGCGTTTCGATGCGTACGGGGTATTGGAGGCCGCTAATGATGATGACGGCGGCGCTCTTGAAAACCCCGTGATTGAAATCACCGGAATCAATCTCGGTGGCGTAGATCCGCTGGAACTGACATGGAACCTGCTCAACGATGCCGGCACCGCCAGCAGCGGCTCGGTGACGGGCTACGCCGGCTCGTCGGTCAAGACCGCGCAGTCCCAAGACGGATACCCAAGCGGCATGCTCCAGGGCATCTCCATCGACGACGACGGCACTTTCACCGCGCTCTATTCCAACGGCACCATGCGCCCCTTCGCCCAGATCGCCCTGGCCGACTTCGCCAGTTACGAAGGACTGGCCAAGCTGGGCAGCAATTTGTTCACCGCCTCCCTGGCATCCGGGCAGCCCATTGTCACCACCCCCAATTCGGCCGGTGTGGGCGCCATTGCCTCCAGCAGCCTGGAGATGTCCAACGTCGATTTGGCCCAGGAGTTCGTCTCCCTGATTACCACCCAGCGGGCGTTTCAGGCCAATAGTAAGGTGATAACCACGAGCGATGAGGTTTTGGCGGAGCTGATAAATATTAAAAGATAGTTTGTAGTGTTGAAGGGCAGTTTTAAGTTTAAAGTTTAAAGTTTTAAGTTAATGAATTCTGTCATTTAGATATTATGAGGGTGTTGCGGGTCGGGTTGATGGGGTGGGGGGTTTGATGTTTTGGGCCCCCTGCTTCTGTCAATGGGTTGACGAGCGGTTTTGGATTTTGACGGGTTCGGGGTGGGTGGTTGGGTGTTGCTTTTCTTGGGGTCTTTCTCTCCTTTATTTTAACAATCCGAAATAATATATAAAAATCGTACCATGGGGTGGTGTTGCACAGGTGCCCGGTGGGGTGCTTGTTGTGGCACAATCCATGCTATTCATTGGTCAGCCGATGGAACGGTGGCGGGTTTTCTTGTTTGTCGGGGCCGCCGATGCAACGATGGATGGAGGACGGCGTGGATTTAGCCACATTGCTTGGAATTCTGGTGGCCGGCGGGTTGGTGGTCGGCGCCATCCTCATGGATGGCGCCGGTGCCTGGTTCATCAACTACCCCTCATTGATGATCGTCCTGGGCGGTACCATGGGCGCCACTTTGATCAACTATCCCTTGTCCGATGTGGTCAGTGTGTTCAAGGTGACCAAGCACGCCTTTCGCTATCGCACCCCCAATCCCCTGACGTTGATTCCCACCATCGTCGACTATGCCCAGAAGGCGCGCAAGGACGGGATTCTGGCATTCGATGCCAAGATCCAGGAGATGCAGGACCCTTTCATGCGCCGCGGCATGCAGATGGCGGTGGACGGCTTGGAGGGCGAGGCCATCGATGAGGTGTTGAGCACGGAAATTCTGTGGCTCGAAGAGCGCCACCGCCTGGGGGCGGACATCTACACCACCATGGGCACCTTCGCCCCCGCGGTGGGCATCATGGGCACCATTATCGGGCTGGTCCAGATGCTGATGCAGATGAAGGATCCATCGGCTATCGGGGCGCCCATGGCCGTCGCCCTGCTGACCACCTTCTACGGCACCGTTCTGGCCAATCTGCTGTTTCTGCCCATTGCCGGCAAGCTCCGGGTGCGCAGCAAGCAGGAGATCCTGGCCAAGCAGATGGTGCTGCACGGCATTCTGGCCATCCAGGCCGGCGACAACCATCGCATCGTGGCCGAAAAACTCAAGGCCTTCATCTCCCCCTCGGCGCGGTTGTCCGATGAGCGGGGGGTGTGAGATGGCGGCACGTTTCAAACGACGAAGGCTTGCGGTGCGGCGGGACCCGCCCATCGACACCAATCGCTGGCAGTTGGTCTACACGGGATTCATCCTGATCATGCTCTGTTTTTTTGTGCTGTTGACCTCCTTCGTTTCCTTGGAGCCGGCCAAAATCACCCGCTTCGTCAATTCTTTTTCCAGTGCGGTAAATGTGCTCGGCGGTGGCAGCAGTGTGGAGCAGGGGCGGATGCTCAGCGATGTGCAGGTGGAACTGATGGCCCGCGAGGATGTGCTGGCCCGTCTGTTCGAGCAGGTGCGCCAGGCGAGCCGATCGGCGGGTCTGACCGAGGCCCGGTTGCAACGCACGCCCCGCGGGGTGGTGCTGACATTGGAGGACAAACTGCTGTTCGACACCGGCAAGGCCGGGTTCACCGCTGCGGCCTATCCGCGCATGGCCCAAATTGCCGAATTGGTGCGCACCATCGAGGTCCCGGTGGAGATCGAAGGGCATACCGACGACCGGCCCATTCGCACCCTGCGGTTTCCCTCCAACTGGGAACTGTCCACGGCACGGGCGGTGACGGTGCTGCGCTATCTGACGGAGACCCGAGGTGTGGACCGTCAACGCCTGTCGGCCGTGGGCTATGGCCAATTCCGGCCCGTGGCGCCCAATGATTCGGAAGCCCATCGCGCCATGAACCGGCGGGTCGATCTGGTGTTCCGGGTGGATGTAGAAGAGTTTTAAGTGTTCAGTTTTAAGTTTTAAGTTAAGGAATTCTGCCGATTATATTGGGTTGTGGGGTAAAGAGGGTTTATTTGTGAGGCGATTATGAAACGCATTCGTTTGCCGATCGTTGCCGGGCCCGATGCTTCCCGGGGGTGGCTGACCACTTTCAACGACATGGTCACCTTGCTGATGGTTTTCTTTGTGCTGCTCTTTTCCATGGGTACTATGGAGGATCGGCGTTTCAGCCATTTTCAGAACGCTTTGCAGAGCGCCATGGGCGTGCTCCACGAAGGGCGGCATGCCCCCGAGGGGTTGATCAGCGAGCAGCCCCGTTCCATCGACAGCGGCGAGACAGACCCCGCCCGGCCCGAACCCGGCGCGGCGCAGGTGGGCGGTCTGCCCTCGACCGAAGGGTTGGAAGCCGAGTACACCCGTCGCGGCTTGGAACTACGCCTCAGCGACGATCTGATGTTCGCCACGGGCAGCGCCGAGCTGACCCCCGCCGGCGAATTGTTGTTGTCCGGCGTGGCCGCCGTGATTCGTCCCATGGCACGGCAGGTACGGGTGGAGGGCCACACCGATGATCGGCCCATCGCCACGCCTCGCTACCCTTCCAACTGGGAGCTGTCCACTGATCGGGCGGTGCAGGTGGTGAAGTACCTAATCGCCGAAGGGCGCATCCCGCCGTCCCGTTTGGCCGCCGCCGGTTACGGCCCTTCCCGCCCCAGGACGGACAACGGCACGGAAGAGGGGCGGGCGGCCAACCGCAGGGTCGATATCATATTGGGCGCGTCCATCCAGGTGCAGGATGAAGACTTGCCGGCGCCGGTGCAATGATACGGCTGAATTTTCAAAATGGAACCGCCACCCGACCACCGGGGCAATATTACGGTAGGAGGCGGCGTTTGTTGAACACACAACTATTATTACCCAACACTGCCGGCGTGCGGCGCCGGCCCGGAGGCCTTGAATGTCGACCAAGACACTGATCATTGTGCTGAGTGCAGTGGTGCTCATGGTGGGAATGATGGGCGGGGGGTTCTTCCTGCTTTGGCACAAGATGTCCACGTCCCTGGTGCAGATGCAGCAACAACAGAACCGGCCGGCGGGGGAGCAAGGTGCCGTCGGCGAGGAGGAGGAGGGTGAAGAGGAGCAGGTCGCCGGTTTAGGGCCCATGTACACCATGGACACCCTCATCGTGAATCTGGCCGACCAGGGCGGCAAGCGCTACCTGCGACTGGGCATGCAGTGGGAGCTCAGCGATCCCGGGGTGGTCCAGGAGGTGGACAAACGGATGGCTCAACTGCGAGACGCCATCCTGATGATTCTGCCTACCAAGCAGTACGCCGACATCGGCAGCGCACAAGGCAAGATCGATCTGCGCGATGAATTGATGGCGCGGGTCAACAGCATTCTGCGGGACGGGTCGGTCACCAATATTTACTTCACCGAGTTCGTGGTCCAATAGCGGAGGCGTCCCGATGGCCGAACAGATACTGTCCCAGGAAGAGATCGACGCCCTGCTCAGCGCCATGGACAGCGGCGAGGTGGAGCTGGAGGAGCCCGCCAAGGCAAAAAAAGACAAAGTGGAGGTGCGCCCCTATGACCTGACCTCCCAGAGCTTGATGCTGCGGGACCAGTTCGACGCCTTGGACGAGGTGTACGACAAGTTCGTCAACCTGCTCAACGTGGGCTTGACCGGATCGCTGCAACGGGCCATCGAGGTCAAGCAGGTCTCCAAGGAGATCGTCAAGTTCGGCGAGTTTCTGCATGCCTTTTCCAACCCCACCGGGTTCAGCATCTATTCCATGGAGCCGTTCATCGGATCGGCCCTGTTGGCCGTGGAGCCCAACCTCTGTTTCGCCTTGATCGACTGCATGTTCGGCGGCCTGGGCAAGCCCTTGGCCAAGGTGCGGGAGTTCACCCAGATCGAACAGCGCATGCTGTCCCGTTTTTACAACGATGTGCTGGTCGAATTGGAACGGGCCTGGCAGGTGGCCTACACTATCAAGGTGGTGCAGAAAAAGAACGAAACCAAACCGGAGTTCGTAAATCTGGTTAACCCCGGCGATCTGGTGCTGATCTTCGTCTTTTCGGTCTCCGGTGAAGAGTTCACCGGCAACATCCACATCTGCACGCCCTTCCTGATGCTTGAGCCGTTCAAGGACAAGCTTTCTTCACGTTATCTGCGGGAGAAGGACAGGGCCCACGCTTTCCGGCGCCAGTTGACATCGCTGCTCAAGGACACCCGGGTCAACCTGGTGGCCGAGTTGGGGAAAACCGTGTTCACCATCGGCAAGATCCTCGAGCTGGAAAAGGAAGACATTATCAAGATCAACACGGGCCCCCAGGACCCGGTGGTGTTGAAGGTGCAGGGCACCCCCAAGTACCTGGGCATGCCGGGGATCGTCAAAGGCAACCGCGCGGTCCAGATTTCGGCGCTCATACAAAAGGATGAAGGAGAGTAGAGAACCATGGCTACAGCGGACAAGGCACAAGTCGAGGCCGGGCACGGCGCAGGCGATGTTTCCCGGACGTCGGCCGCAAAAGCAGCCACGCGCAGCGACGGCGGCCGCCCCAACAACCTCGATTTCATCCTCGACATTCCCCTGGAGATTTCGGTGGAACTGGGGCGTACCCGGATGATGATTCACGACCTGCTCAAACTGGGCCAGGGGTCGGTGATCGAGTTGACCAAGAATGCCGGCGAAACTCTGGAGATCATGGCCAACAACCGGCTGATCGCCAAGGGGGACGTGGTGGTGGTCAACGATAAATACGGCATCCGGCTGACCGAAGTGATCAGTCCGGTGGAGCGACTGGAGAAGCTGAAATGATCGATAGCCCTGATTTGACCATGGCGGCCGTGAAAATGGTGCTCTCCCTGGCCCTGGTGCTGCTGGTGCTGTGGCTCCTGTACCGCTGGGCCCGGCGCAGTCTGCCCGGCGGCGCGGTGGGGGGCGGCGGCCGGGGGTTGGTCAAGGTGCTGGCCAGTCACCATCTGGGCGTCAAGAAATCGATCATGGTGGTTCAGGTGCCCGGCGCTGTGCTGGTGTTGGGCATCGGCGCGGAGCAGGTAAACTTGTTGTCCCGCATCGACGACCCGGACGAAGTGGCCCGTCTGACCCACTCGGAAAGCGGCCAGGCCGCCGTCGGCTTTCGCGAACAGTTGGAACGGCTCACCCGGCCCCTGCGCGGCGGCCACAGCGCCGAAGCGATCACCCCGACCAACGAACAGCAAAACGTGGCGGCCCGAAGATGAAACGGATGATGTTCTACCGGATACCCTGCCGACGCTGGTGGCCCGCCATGTTGCTGATCGGCCTGCTGTTGCTGGCGCCCTTGTCCGCCGGTGCCCAGGAACCGGACACGGCGGCAAATTTCATGCGCATCGACATGAGCGGCAGCGACGATCCGGGCCGGGTGGGGGTGGTGTTACAGATTTTTTTGCTGCTCACGGTGCTCTCCCTGGCGCCTTCGATCCTGATCATGGTCACCTGTTTCACCCGCATCGCCATTGTGCTCTCCCTGTTGCGCCAGGCCTTGGGCACCAATCAACTGCCGCCCAACCAAATCATCATCGGCCTGACCCTCTTTCTCACCTTTTTCATCATGACGCCGGTGTGGCAGGCGGTGCACCGGGACGCCCTGGATCCCTATCTCAACGATCAGCTTTCGGCCACCGAGGCGCTGGAAAAGGCCACGGCGCCCATTCGCGCCTTCATGATCCAGAACACCCGCGAAAAGGACCTGGCCTTGATGGTGGAGATCGCCAAGGAAGAGCGGCCGGAAACCGTGGACGACGTGCCCACCACCGTGTTGATCCCGGCTTTTATCATCAGCGAGCTGAAAACCGCCTTTCAGATCGGTTTTTTGCTCTACATCCCCTTCTTGATCATCGACATGGTGGTGGCCAGCGTGCTGCTCTCCATGGGCATGATGATGCTGCCCCCGGTGATGGTCTCCCTGCCGTTCAAGCTCATGATCTTTGTGCTGACCGACGGCTGGTACCTGATTGTGGGTTCGTTGGTCCGAAGTTTCACCATATAGGAGACGGTATATTATGACGCCCGAATTCGTCACTTCCATATTTTTGACCGCCATCAAGACCGCCATCATGCTGGCCGGGCCCATGCTGGCCGTGGGACTGATCGTCGGCATCCTGGTGAGCATCTTCCAGGCCGCCACCCAGATCAATGAAATGACCCTGGTGTTCGTGCCCAAAATGCTGGGGGTGGCCCTGGCCTTGCTGGTCTTCTTCCCTTGGATGATCGGGCTGATCACCGATTTCGCCCGCAACCTGTTCGTCAATTTGCCGATGTACATCCATTGACGGTGTGCTGTTGATTCGGAGTGTTCATGGTTACCTTGGGGTTGCCTTTTGATCAGGTGCAGATGTTTCTGTTCGTGTTGGTGCGGGTGGCGGCGATCTTGTTCACATTGCCGTTTCTGGAAGCCCGCAACGTGCCGGTGCTGGTCAAGGCGAGTCTGGCGGTGGCCATGAGTGTGTTGCTGGTGCCCCGGCTGGATATTGTGGTGCCCTCGCTGCTGGCGAGTCCCTGGCTGTTGGCCATGGGATTGCTGGCCGAGGTGGGGGTTGGCTTGGCGGTGGGACTGACCTTGCAGCTGCTCATCGCCGGCATTCAGTTGGCGGGGCAACTGGCCGGCTTCCAGATGGGGTTCGCCATCGCCAATGTGATGGACCCGGCCTCCAGTCTGCAGATTCCCATCCTTTCCCAGTTTCTCAACCTGTTTGCCCTGTTGATCTTTTTCGCCCTCAACATCCACCACTATTTCATCATGGCCTTGATGTCGTCCTTCGAGCGGATCCCCCCCTTCGCCGCCCGCTTCGACGAACAGCTGATGCCTTTGTTCATGAGCCTTTCCGGTGATGTTTTCGTGGTGGCCCTCAAGGTGGGGGCGCCCATCACCGTGGCGCTGTTGCTGTCCAACGTGGCCCTGGGCTTGACCGCCCGCACGGTGCCCCAGATGCAACTGTTCATCGTGGCCATGCCCTTGAAGATTTTGATGGGCATCTTTTTCCTGGGGCTCTCGCTGCCTTTCTGCGCCGCCTATTTTCACAGGGCTTTCGTCGATCTGGGACAGACGGTGATCGGCATGATGCGGCTGTTTCAGTGATATCCCGATAGGAAGGGACCATGGCGGAAAAACCCGAACAGGAAAAAACCGAACCGGCAACCCCTAAGAAGCGCCAGGAGGCGCGGAAAAAGGGGAACGTGGCCCAAAGCCGGGAGATACCTTCGGTGGTCGTGCTGCTCAGCGCCTTGTCGGTGTTCTATTTCGCCGGTGGTTGGATGTTCGGCCAGTTGGGTGAAATCATGCGGTCCGTGTTTCTGCAGATCACTTATTCCGACATGGGGGCCACGACCACCCATGCCATGTTCTGGCAACTGTTCAAAAAAGTGGTCCTGTTGCTCTCCCCCCTCTTGATGGTGGTGGCCGTGGCCGGCATCGCCGGCAATGTCTCCCAGTTCGGCTTCATGATCACGGGCGAGAAGATGAAGCCCAAACTGAGCAAGCTCAATCCCATCGAGGGTATCAAACGCCTGTTGTCCCTGCGCTCGCTGATCGAACTTTTCAAGTCGGTTTTCAAGGTGCTGATCATCGGCTCGGTGGCCTTCGCCGTCGTCCGTCGCGAACTGGAACTTATCCCGGCCATGGTGGAGCTGAGCATTCCCGCCGTGTTGGCCTACGTCGGCGGCGTGGCGCTGAAGATGGGTTTTTTCACCTGCCTGGTGTTGATCATCCTGGCCGCGTTGGATTACGTGTTCCAACGCTGGCAGCACGAGCGGGACCTGCGCATGACCAAACAGGAGGTCAAGGACGAGCACAAGCAAAGCGAAGGCGACCCCCTGGTGCGTTCCCGCATCCGTTCCGCCCAGCGGGAGATGGCCCAGCGTCGGATGATGTCCCAGGTGCCCGACGCCACGGTGGTCATCACCAACCCCACCCACCTGGCCATCGCCATCAAATTCGAACGCAGCATGCCGGCCCCCATGGTGGTGGCCAAGGGCGCCGGCCACGTGGCCCAAAAGATCAAGGAGATCGCCGCCGAAAACAACATCCCGGTCATCGAGGAAAAACCCCTGGCCCGCACGCTGTATAAATCGGTGGAGATCGACCAGTATATTCCCGTTGATCTGTATAAGGCCGTGGCCGAGATTTTGGCGTATGTGTACCGATTGAAGGGGTTGACGTAAGTTATAGAGTTTTAAGTGTTAAGTTTTAAGTGTTAAGTGTTAAGTTTTAAGTTTTAAGTTAAGGAATTCTATCGATTATGGAAGGTTGGGTGGGGTTCGGGCGGTGTGGGGATGTGCTGTGTGCCAACAGATGCGCTTCCTTCGTCAGCGCATCCTATAATTTGGGTCATGGCATCCCGTGACCCTCGCGGATTGAAACGCAACCGACCATCCGAAACCGTTTGCCGTATCCGGTCACTTGCGTCTTGCCCCTGTCGCAACTGCAAGATCTGCCCCCTTAGGGGCACGGCATGCCGTGCCCGGGCATCAATGCCCACCACAGTGCATTCGAAATCGGTCATAACGCCTCCAAAAGGTGCAACGGCACCACTTCCCCAAACCTCTGTAACCATATAATCGATAGAATACATTAACTTAAAACTTAACACTTAAAACTTAACACTATCTATTTAAATTATGCGGCGAAAATTTGACGCCCCCCAACCCCTCCCTTCCTCTTCGCCAATAACACCCCCATCACCCATATTCTATTGCATTTCAAGCCTCTGAAGCTCGCCCTGGAGCGGGAAATCAAAAAATTGGGATGCCCGAAAATCAGGCATGGAAAATGCAAAAACCGGGGTGTCGTCTCGAATCATTGCCAACCACGCAAGGTTATTCATGGAAATAGCGGAAAAATCATCACCCGGCGGGCTGTTCGCGTTTTTTACCCGCAACACCGATGTGGCCATGGGATTTGCCGCCATGAGCATTCTGATGGTGATGATCATTCCCATTCCCACCGCCATGCTCGACCTGCTGCTCACCTTCAACATCACCTTCGGCCTGATGATTCTGCTGGTGGGCATGTATGTGATTAAGCCGCTCGATTTTTCCGCGTTTCCTTCCATTTTGCTGTTGGCCACCTTGTTTCGCCTGGCGCTGAACATCGCTTCCACGCGGTTGATTTTGCTGCACGGCAACGAGGGGGCTTCCGCCGCCGGCAGGGTCATCATGGCCTTCGGCAGCTTCGTGGTGGGCGGCAACTACCTGGTGGGGGTGATCGTTTTCCTGATCCTGGTGGTGGTCAACTTCGTGGTCATCACCAAGGGCGCCGGGCGCATCGCCGAGGTGGCGGCGCGCTTCACCTTGGATGCCATGCCGGGCAAGCAGATGAGTATCGACGCCGATCTGAACGCCGGTTTGATCGACGAGCAGGAGGCCCGCGAACGGCGACGCCTGCTTTCCCGCGAGTCGGAATATTACGGCGCCATGGACGGCGCCAATAAGTTCGTGCGCGGCGATGCCATCGCCGGTATCGTCATCACCCTGATCAACATCGTCGCCGGGTTTGCCATCGGTGTATTCCAAAACGGCATGTCCTTCGGCGACGCGGCCCAGACCTACACCTTGTTGACCGTGGGCGACGGGCTGGTCAGCCAGGTACCGGCCCTGATCATTTCCACGGCCGCCGGCATCGTGGTCAGCCGGGCCGGGGCGGAGAGCAGCCTGGGGTCGGAGATCGGCAGCCAACTCTTCATGCAGCCCCGGGCGCTGTTCGTGGCGGCGGCCATTCTATTCGGCTTCGGGATCATTCCGGGGTTGCCCACGGCACCTTTCTTCATTCTCTCCTTGTTGGCCGGCGGCTTGGCCTACACCCTGCTGCAAGCGCAACGGCAGCGGCAGGCCCGGGAGGCCGAACTGCCCGATACGGTGGACGAAGCGCCGGCCGATGGGGCCGCCGATGTTTTCAAGCCGCTGCCCCCGGTGGATATTCTGGGACTGGAGATCGGCTACGGCCTCATTCCCCTGGTGGATGCCCAGCAGGACGGCGAATTGCTGGACCGCATCAAGTCGATCCGTCGTCAGATCGCCCAGGAGATCGGCATCGTGGTGCCCTCCATTCACATTCAGGACAACATGCAGCTCAAGCCGGGCGAATATTGCATCAAGCTCAAGGGCAACGAGGTGGCCCGGGGCGACATGATGCTGCACCACTACATGGCCATGAATCCGGGGCATGCCGATGAAAACCTGCGCGGCATCCCCACCAAGGAGCCGGCCTACGGCATCGACGCCTACTGGATCAAGGAGAGCAACCGGGAAGAAGCCATCGCCAAGGGGTACACGGTGGTGGATCTGCCCACGGTGTTGACCACCCACATTTCCGATGTGATCCGGCGCAATGCCCATGAGCTGATCGGGCGCCAGGAAGTGCAGCAGATGCTCGACAGCCTGAAGGAGACCCACCCCAAGGTGGTGGACGAACTGGTGCCCACGCAGATGTCCCTGGGCGGCGTGGTGCGGGTGCTGCAGAACCTGCTCACTGAACAGGTGCCCATCCGCGATCTGCTGACCATCCTGGAGGCCATCGCCGACTGGGCGCCGTCGATCAAGCAGATCGATTTGTTGACCGAATATGTGCGCCAGGCGTTGGCCCGTACCATCACCCGGCAGTACCAGACGCCGGAAGGGGAGTTGTCGGCGGTGGTGCTGGGGCAGGGGGCCGAGCGGCGTATCGCCGAGTCGTTGCAGCGTACCGACCAGGGAGAGTTCATTACCCTGTCGCCCCAGACGGCCCAACGGTTGATGCAGCGGCTGGCCGAGCAGGTGGAGAAGTTCGCCCACCGCAATCTGCAGCCGGTGGTACTCTGTTCGGGCCAATTGCGGGGGCATTTCAAAAAATTGGTGGATCGCTTCATCCCCCAGATGGTGGTGTTGGCTTACGAAGAGATCCTGCCGACAACGCGCATTCAATCCATAGGCGTCGCGGAGCTGACCGATGAAGATTAAACGTTTCGAAGCCTCGAGCATGTCCGAGGCCCTGCGCATGGTGAAAAAGGAGTTCGGCGAGGAGGCCGTCATTCTTTCCGCCAAGACCGCCGGCAAGGCCGGGCGGTTGCTGGGCGGCAAGCGCGGCGGGCAGGTGGTGGTCACGGCCGCCATCGATCCGGCGGCGGTGGCGCCGGACCCGCTCGACGAGGTCTCGGCCGCAGCGGATACCGTATCCGGTCAAAAGGCCGCAGCCTCCGGGCAAGGCAACGGCGCCCGGCCGGCGGGGGGGATCGCCCATCTGTTGCAGCGCTACACTCCCATCACCCGCACGGGACAAGAGAAACTCAAGCCCAAGTTCATTCGTTTGATGACCGAGTCCGCCGATCGGCCGGTGGCCGACCCCGTCGCGAATGCCCCGGTGTCCGTCTATGATCGGTTGCGCGAAGGGGGTATGGGCCGCGCCTTGGCGACGGAACTGGCCGACCAGATCACCGCAGTGGCGGCGGACGATCAAACGGATCCCGACGAGACATTGGCCGCCGCCGTTCAGATCATCGAGGCCCGCGGCTGGGTGGCGCCGGTGCGCGGAGCGATGCGCAAAGCGCGCCGGATCGTGGTGCTGGTGGGACCCGCGGGCGCCGGCAAAACCGCCGTGGCGGCCAAAATGGCAGGCCATGCCGTGCTCTATGCCAAACAGTCGGTCGGGGTCATCAGCCTGGACGACCAGCGTATAGCGGGCACCGTGGAATTGGAACGGTTCTGCAACCTCATGGGCGTCGCCTTGCAAACGGCGCGCGACAGCGATCAACTCCAGTCGGCCCTGGCTTGTTTTGACGATTGCGACCTGGTGGTGATCGACACCCCGGGTTTGGATCCCCTTGCCCTGGCACCACGGGAACGGCTGGCTGGGATGCTGATGACATTGGACCAGGCCGATGTCCACCTGGTGTTCAATGCAACGACCCAATCCAGGACCATGGAGCGGGTGAGCGATTTTTTCGGACCACTGGGCGTCACCCGTCTGCTGCCCACCCATCTGGATTGGTGCGACCGTTTCGGGCCGGTTCTGGAGCAGGTGGCAAGCCGTCGTTGGCCCCTGGTGTACCTGGGTTGCGATGCCCGCCTGCCTGAAGGATTGCAGGTGGCCGGGGCACGTGCCGTGGCCGAACGGCTGTTCAACAATGTGCAGGAGCAGCACGAGGGGCTGCAAGCGAACCCGGAAACGGACAACGCCGACGCTACCCGGCCGCCGTCGCAATCATCGGTGCAAGGGCGATATGTGGCCAACCGCAATTCCGACATCTTTCACCAGCGCGACTGCAAAGCGGTCAAGCGCATCAACGATGACAATGTCTGGCTGTTCAGGGACGGCACCGACGCCATGGCCCAGGGATTCAAGCCCTGCCGCATGTGCTGCGCCTCCCTTCTCGCTCCCAAAACCATTGATCGGCCGGCGCAAGCCCGATACGCCGGTGGCAGGAAGTAACCCTATGCACTGCAGCGATGCCTCCAACAGTAAAGTGATTCGTCTCGATTCCCGCAAACCGGCATGGACCCCGTCCACGGAGGAGCCGCCCACCGAACGCCGGCAGCGGTTTCCCAAAATCATCGCCATCACCAGCGGCAAAGGCGGGGTGGGCAAAACCAACATCGTCGCCAACCTGGGCTACACCCTGCGCCGCTTCGGCAAGAAGGTGCTGATCTTCGACGCCGATCTGGGACTGGGCAACCTGGACGTGCTGCTGGGGCTCACCCCCCGTTACAATCTGTCCCACGTGGTGCGGGGCGAAAAGCAGCTTGCCGAAGTGGTGGTGACCGGACCCGGCGGCATTCGCATCCTGCCGGCGGCCTCCGGCATCCAGGACCTGACCGCCTTGACCATGGAAGAGCGCCAACGGGTGTTCGGCCAACTGGAAGCCTACATTCAGGATTTCGATATCATGCTCATCGATACGGCCGCCGGGATTTCCAGCAATGTGCTCTATTTCAACATCAATGCGGATGAAATCCTGCTGGTGGCCACGCCGGAGCCCACTTCCATCACCGATGCCTATGCCATGATGAAGGTGTTGTCGGTCAAGTACGGCACCGATCATTTCAAGTTGCTGGTCAACGCCGCCGCCACGGACCAGGAGGCCGAGGAGGTGTATCGCCAGTTGAATCTGGTGGCGGATCGTTTCCTCAATATTTCAATGGAATATTACGGTTGCATCCTGACCGACGAACAGGTCCGCAAGGGCGTTCGGCGGCAAAAGGCCGTCACCGAAATGGCGCCCCTGTCCAAAGCCAGCCGCAACTTCGCGGCGCTGGCGCGCAAGATCGCCGCCGCCCCCCATTCGGCGCGCAGCGGACGGATGCGGCAGTGGAACATGACCGAATTGCCCTGAGGCACTATTGCAAAAGCCTTTCGCAAGGGCCGGATGAACCGGACCCTTCAGACAAAACCGGGGAGCAGCATGTCAGTGAATGATACCCAACTCAAAACGCTGGACAAGGACGATCACCTCCTGCGCAATGAAATCATCGCCGAATACCTGCCTTACGTGAATCGCATCGTCAACCGCATCGCCACCCATTTGCCGCCGACGGTTGAGGTGGGCGATTTGATCAACGTGGGCATCATCGGCTTGATTCAAGCCATCGAGCGTTACGATCCCAGCCGGGACAACAAGTTCATGACCTATGCGGTTTTCCGCATCAAGGGGGCGGTGTTGAGCGAATTGCGCTCCCGCGACTTCCTGGGCCGCACCACCCGCAAAAAGATCCGCGCGCTGGAAAAGGCCTGCCTGAAGCTGGAGCAACAGTTGGGCCGCGAAGCCTCCGATGATGAGGTGGCCGAGGAGATGGAGATGGATCTGGACCAGCTGTACCAAGTCAAGCGTATGTCCAGCATCTCCTTCGTCAGCTTCGAAGAGCTGGGTTACACGGCCCGGGACGAGAAGGAGGGCTTTCTCAACAGCCTGGTCAACAGCGACGGAGACGACGCCCTTTCCCTGACCACCATCAAGGAGGTCAAAAGCACCCTGGCCCGGCACATCGAGCAGTTGCCGGAGAAAGAGCGCCTGGTGGTCTCCATGTATTACAACGACGAGATGACCATGAAGGAGATCGGCATGGTGTTGGAGATCACCGAGTCGCGGGTCTCCCAGATCCACTCCCAGGCCGTTCTGCGCTTGCGCGGCAAATTGCGCAAAGACGGATTACTGAGCGAATAAAAAAGGAGTTGCTATGTTGAGCATGTCCATTCCCCTATGGCTGGTGATGACCGCCGCCGGCGTTCCGACCCTGTGCCTGTTGCTGCTTTCCTTGGGGCTGTTGCGCACGCGGCGCAAACGGCGAATCCTCGCCGGTGCGCCTCGACCGGTGGAAAATCCGGCTTCCGCCCGGAGTGTGACGGCCACCATCCACCGTCAACTGCTCGAGCAGCAGATCGACACGGTGTTCGACGGCCTGATGGCCATGATCGAAGCCGAACGCATGAAGCTGCACGCCTTGATCACATATGCCATGCCCACCGAGACCATGCATGCGCCGGCGCGTTCCGTCCCTGCCGCGGAAAAGCCGGCGACACCGTCACCCGGCACTGCGCCCGAGCCGGACGAACAGGAACTGCCGGTGGCCCAACAGGTCCTCCTCTTGGCCGACGAAGGTCTGCCCGCCGAGGAGATTGCTTATCGTTTGGGCCTCTCCACCATGGAGGTCCACATCGCTCTCAAAATGCACGCCGGCGACACCCGTGCCAAGGGCGGACGCCTGGAGGCCGTCGCCTGAAGCACAACGGAAGGACACCTGAACGCATGATACGACCCGGCCCTTTTGACGGCGGCCCGGCAAATGTTGCCGGGTGAATGACGGTCATGACAGCGGAGAACAATAAATAGTCCATTAATTACAGAAAGATATGATTAAATAGGTGCTGGCATAATGGTTGCAATTCTATCCATAGGACATTTTCAACACGCCTCTTCGCCATGAAAGGAAGGCCATGAGCGGCACCATATATCAAGCGGCAGCCGGTGCGTTGCTGCAACAAATGCGCCTGGACATGCTCTCCAACAACCTGGCCAATGTCAACACCTCCGGCTTCAAGGCCGACCAGCCGATTTTTCGCATGCCGCAAGCGGAGATGCCCGATCCACCGGCCATGGGGCCCGGGCGCATCTCCCCCTACGCGCCGCCCATGGAGGCCCGCACCGATTTTCGTGGCGGCGCCCTCACCCGCACGGGAAACCCCTTGGACGTCGCCATTGCCGGCAAGGGCTTTTTCGAGGTCCAGACCCCGGAGGGCCCCAAATTCACCCGCAAGGGCCATTTCACCGTCAACGCGGAAGGGGTGTTGAGTACGCCCGAGGGTTGGCCGGTGGTGGGGCAGGGCGGGGAGATCGCCATTGACGGCGGCCGGGTGGAAATCAACGAGCGGGGCGAGGTGTTCGTGGACGGAGAGGGCGTGGGAGAGCTGCAGATTGTCGATTTTGCCGAGCCCTATGCCCTGACCAAACAAGGCGACACCCTTTTCGTGCCCCAACAGGGCGAGGCGGCGCAAGCCGTCGCGCCGGAAGAGATGCACCTGGTGCCGGGGCACCTGGAAAGCTCCAATGTGGACCCCATTCGCACCATGACCGAAATCATCGAGACGATGCGGGTTTTCGAAGCTTATCAACGCATCATCCGCACCGCCGACGAGGCCACGGCCAAAACCGTGAACGAGGTCGGCAAGGCGAGCTAGACGTTTCATGCGAATCGCCGATCACATGAGCCAAACGGAACACACCATCAAGAGGTAAACGCCATGATCCGCAGTCTTTGGTCCGCCGCTTCGGGAATGCAGGCGCAAACATTGAACATCGATGTGATCGCCAACAACCTTTCCAACGTCAACACCGCCGGTTTCAAGCGCAGCCGTGCCGAGTTCCAGGATCTGCTGTACGAAACCATGCGGCCGCCGGGATTCACAACGGCGGGGGACAGCCAGGTGCCCACCGGCATCCAGGTGGGTCACGGCACCCGGCCGGTGGCCACCCAGCGATTGTTCACCCAGGGCGATTTCCAGCACACCCAGAACGATCTGGATATCGCCATCGAAGGGTCGGGCTTTTTTCAGATCATTCAGCCCAATGGTGAAATCGCCTATTCCCGCGCCGGCAACTTCAAAATCGACGGCGAGGGGCGCATGGTCACCCCCGACGGCTTTCTCATCGAACCGGAAATCAATTTCCCCATCGATACGGTAGCGGTTTCCATCGGCACGGGCGGCACCGTTTCCATTTTGCAGGCCGGACAGGAGATTCCGGTGGACATCGGCAACATCGAGCTGGCGCGCTTCGTCAATCCGGCCGGCCTGTCGGCCATCGGGCGCAATCTTTTCGTGCGTACCGATGCCTCCGGCGATGCCATTTTGGGTGAGCCGGGCGAAGAGGGTTACGGTACCTTGGCCCAGGGCTATCTCGAAATGTCCAACGTGAGCGTGGTGGACGAGATGGTCAACATGATCACGGCCCAGCGCGCCTACGAGATCAACAGCAAGGCCATTCAGGCGGCCGACGACATGCTGCAGGTGGCCAACAACTTGAAGCGATAGTTGAGATAATGGGCAAAAAACACCAAAATTACAGTCATATTGCTATATTGATTTTGACGGTCACATTGTTGCTCATGCCCGCTGTCGGCATGACGGCCACGGCGACCGATCCGATCCGCATTGTGCTGAGCCCCGATGCCACGGTGGATGAGGATGTCATCACCCTCGGCACGGTGGCCGACATCCTGGGGTTGGACGGTGCGGCGCTGGAGCGGTTGCAGGCCGTCGAGGTAGGCCGTTCGCCGCTGCCGGGCCAGTCCCTCTTGGTCCACCGGGGCCAAATAGAGATGCGGCTCAAGCAAAACGATCTGGACCCGGCCCGATTCGATATCCGGGACAGCGGCCCGGTGAAAGTGTTGCGCAATCACCATGGCGTGACAGCCGAACGGATTGTGGAAGCGGTGCGTTCGCACATCGAAACCCATGCCCCCTGGAGCGCCGAACAGATGACCTTGCGTCCGATCCGATACCACCAGGACCATCGCGTGCCGCCGGGCCGGGTCACTTTTCAGGTGAACGCGCCCAAACACGTAAATTGGCTGGGCGCCGTGCCGTTCCGGGTGAACATCCTGGTGGACGGCCAGGTGGCGCAGCGGGTCAGCGTGCCCACTTACATCGAGGTGTGGCAGGAGGTGGTGTTGGCGGCCAAACCCTTGGGGCGCAATCAACCCATCACGGCGGCGGATTTGAAAACCGAACGCATGAATCTCGCGCGGGTGCCGACCAGCGCCGTTTTCGACCCGCAAGACGTGCTGGGACAGCGGACCAGCCGCCCTCTTGCGGCCAACAGCGTGCTGCGCAGCGATCATATTCACCAGCCGCCGGTGATCCGTCGGGGGGACGTGGTGCAAGTGGTGGTCGAAAGCGAGCGTTTGCGCATCACCACCCAGGCCGTGGCCCAGGAGAACGGCGCCGTCGGCGAGACCATTCGATTGCTCAATGCCCGTTCCCGCATGGACATCCATGCCCGGGTGGTGGATGGGCAGACGGTTGAAATCGCTTATTAGAAGGTCGCCCATCCATCGTTTTGGCGATCGATGCTGTTCCGTCTTCAGGCTCGATTTCGATACCGATACAGATACCGATTTCGATTTCGATTTTCAATTAATGGGACAATGCATAATGCCGGGGGATAGGGGTATGATTCGGGTTTACGATACACACAATAAGAGCAATGTGCGCAATGGGTCCGCCTTGGCGCTCGTGATGATGGCGGTCGTTGTGTTGACGGCCGGAACGCTGACGGGTTGCGCGGGGTCCGGCGCCAAGGCGATGGCCGAGCCGGTGCGGGTGCCGTCGTCCCATGCGGTCGCGCCGGCAGCGGCCGCGCCGGTGGGGCCTTCGGACGGCTCCTTGTGGGATGAGCGCGGCGGCCTGGGGACCCTGTTCGCCAACAACAAAGCGCGGCAGGTGGGGGATATCGTCACCGTGCGCATCGTGGAGAGCGCCACGGCCACCAACAAGGCCACCACCAAGACCGACCGCAGCACCTCTTTGTCGGCGGGGCTGGACAGCTTTTTCGGGGCCGAAAAGCGCCATCCGGCGGATTCACCCTTTTTCAATCCCTTCGGCAAGGTCGCCGGCAACATCGGCAGCGATTTCGAAGGCACCGGATCGACGGAGCGACGGGGCGACTTGACCGCCTATATGACGGCCCGGGTGGTGGACGTGCTGCCCAACGGCACGCTGGCCATCGAGGGCAACCGGGAGGTACGCGTCAATCATGAAAACCAGTTGATCACCCTCACCGGCCTGGTGCGTCCGCGGGACATTTCGGCGAACAACGTGATTCAGTCCACCTATATCGCCGACGCCCGCATCGCCTACAGCGGCAAGGGGGTGCTCAACGACCGCCAGAAGCCCGGTTGGCTGGTGCGGGCCTTGGACAAGGTGTGGCCGTTTTGAAAAATACCCGTTGGCATCGATCAACGGATTTGCAGATGTGGAAGGGGTGGACCGATGGCCATGAATCAGGCCGGAAGACATTGCACAAGACGTTTCGCTACGGCGGCGCTGGCGGCGCTGTTGATCCTGTTGCTGGTGGGCTCTGCCGGAGCGGCCGCGGTGCGCATCAAGGACATCGCCAACATCAAAGGGGTGCGCAACAATCAACTGGTGGGCTACGGGCTGGTGGTGGGCCTGGACGGCACCGGTGACGGCAACCGCTCCAGTTTTACCGTGCAGTCCATGGTCAGCATGCTGGAAAAGATGGGGGTCACCGTGGACGCCAAGGATGTGCGCGTCAAAAATGTGGCGGCGGTGATGGTGACCGCCGATCTGCCGCCTTTTGCACGGGCCGGCGGGCGCATCGACGCCCTGGTCAGCTCCATCGGCGACGCCCAGAACCTGCAGGGCGGCACTTTGCTGCTCACGCCGCTGCGGGCCGCCAACGGCCAGGTGTATGCCGTTGCCCAGGGACCGGTGAACACGGGCGGGTTCCAGGCCAGCGGTGCCGGCGCCAGCATCAGCAAAAACTTTCCCACGGTGGGCCGTCTGATCGGCGGGGCCCTGGTGGAGCGGGACATTCACGCCGATTTCAATCAGCGCACCTCCCTGACCCTGAGCTTGCAGCGACCCGACTTCACCACCGTGACGCGGGTGGCCGATGCCATCAACGGGCTGTTTTTCGATCCCATCGCCGCCGCCGCGGACGCCGGCACCATCGAGTTGCAGGTGCCGCCCAGCTACGCGGGCAAGCTGGTGGAACTGGTGGCCATGATCGAGGCGTTGGAAGTGACGCCGGACGTGACGGCCCGGGTGGTGATCAACGAGCGCACCGGAACCGTGGTGATGGGCGAAAACGTGCGCATCAACACCATCGCCATCGCCCACGGCAACCTGAGCATCATCGTCAAGGAGTATCCCCGGGTGTCCCAGCCGTTGCCCTTTTCCGAGGGTGAAACGGTTCTGGTGCCCGACACCCAGGTGTCCATCGGCGAGGGGGAAAACCAGTTGGTGGTGCTCCCTGAGGGGACCAGCATCGGCGAGGTGGTCAACGCGCTCAACGCCCTCGGGGTGTCGCCGCGGGATTTGATCGCCATTTTCCAGGCCATCAAATCGGCCGGCGCCTTGCAGGCGGAACTGGAGGTGATCTGATGACCGACGGGATACACGGTTTCGGTCCCCTGGGGTATGCACCACCGGGTGCGATGCGGGTGGCCGGCGTCGACAACAAGGTGCCGGAGCAAAGTGCCGCACAGTTGGAGCGGACCTGCCAGGATTTCGAAGCGTTGTTCATTCAGCACATGATGCAGCAAATGCGCCGCACCGTACCCGAGGGGGACCTCTTCGGCGGCGGTCGGGCGGAGGAGATGTACACCGCCATGCTGGACAGCGAGATGGCCCAGTCCATTGCCCGCCACCGCGGCATGGGGCTGGCGGCGGTGTTGTTCCGCCAATTGAAGGATCGCATGTGAAGCAGATTTTGCTAAGGGCTCGCGGAAAAATAAATTCGCATTTTAGGCGCCCTGATTTGGGTCGGATTGGTTTGATCGGCGGATTCAAAACCGGAGGCATAGCGAGCTATTCCGAGGATTTTGAATCCGCCGATCGGGCCAAGACGGCCTGAAGCAGGGATGCATAAAATGGGAAGTTATTTTTCCGCGAGCCCTAAAGTTTGTTCTGTAGGTTGCCGATGACCGTAACGAGCGGTGTACAACTGCCGACGCCCGACAGCGGGTGGAGAACCGGCCGGTCCGGTTCGCAGGCGTACTGATTCGAAACGGAAGCGCAACCGCATGGAACACGATGGCAAAAGGAGGTCCGGAATGAAAGTGGACGGCAATAACGGTACGGTGGAGCTGAGCGCCTACCTGCAGAATGTGCAGCGGCAACGCGCGGCGTCGGCCGGCTACGAGCGGCAGGAGGAGACCCGACCGGTGGCGGAAGGGGATCGCGTGGAGCTGTCCGAGCGCGCACGGGAAGTGCAGCAGGCCTCACGGGCAGCGCAGGCATTGCCCGAGGTGCGCGAGGAAAAAGTGGCGCAGGTCAAAATGGAAGTGGCCCAAGGCACCTACAATGTCAACGGCGAGCAGGCGGCCACGGCCATGTTGAAGGAATCCATGGAGAACGAAATGGTTCTCCAATCCATTGATGTCAGGGTGTAAGCAAATGGAGCAATGGGTGGAACAGCTGATCGAGGTGTTGGAACAAACCATGGCGTCTTACGGCCAACTGCCGGGCATCATCCGCGCCGAGCACGATGCCGCTATCCGCGCCGACCTGGGGGCCATCACAGCTTCCGGCGAACAGAAACAAGCGGTGGTGGCCCACATTCAAAAGCTCGAGCAACGGCGTGCCGGAGTGATGCACCGCCTGGCCGGGATGCTGGGCTTGCCCCCTGACCAAATGCGGCTTTCCGTCCTGACGGAGCGTGTTGAAACAGGGCAACAAGAACGGCTGCAGCAACTGCAAAACGAGCTGCAACCCCTCATCGAAGATGTCGCCAAGGCCAACCGTGAGTGCCGCGGCGTGATCGATCACTGCCTGCGGTTGGTCAAAAGCAACCTGGGATTTTTCCAACACTGGTCCGGCACCACCGATGTGTATGGGCAGTCCGGAAATATGTGCAATAGCGGGTTGCAGGTCGGACGGTTGGTGGTGCAGGGGTAAATAGAAGATAGTTTTAAGTGTTAAGTTTTAAGTTTTAAGTTAAGGAATTCTGTCGTTTAGAGTTTGTTGGGTTGATTGGGTTATTTTTGGGGGTGGGGTTATGCCGAATATAGCGGGACTTCTTCAGATTGGTCGGAGTGCGTTGTTGACGCAGCAGAAGGCCATCGACATTACGGGCAACAATATTGCCAATGTCAATACGCCCGGTTATTCGCGCCAGCGGTTGAACATGGAACAGGCGACGCCGGTGCGGGTGCTCAACACCACCATGAGCACGGGGGTGGTCGCCCAGCAGAAGATCCAGCGATTTCACGACCAGTTCGTCCAGTCCCAGATGAACACCGAAAACGAGAACCTGGGACGTTGGGAAGCCCAGCGCACCGCCCTGGAAAAGATCGAAGTGTTGTTCGACGAGGTGAGCGGCTACGGTTTGAGCACCGCCATGTCGGGCTTCTGGAATTCCTGGCAGGATCTGTCCAACAACCCCACCGGCCATGTGGAGCGCAACAGCGTGCTTTCGGCGGGCCAATACCTGACCAGCACCTTCAACCAGTTGAGCAAGAACATCCAGAACGCCCAGAAGGATATCAACACCAGCATCAACTCCGTGGTGACGGACATCAACCGTATGGCCGACCAGATCGCCGAATTGAACGGCAAGATCACCAAGGTGGAGGTGACGGGCCACAACGCCAACGACTACCGCGATCAGCGGGACCTGCTGGTGCTGGAGTTGGCCAAGCTGATCGACATCGAAAGTTTCGAGGACGGCGACGGCAACATGACCATCACGGTGGGCAACGGCAAGCCGCTTGTGGAGCGGGCGTTCACCTGGGACCTGGTCACCGAGAACATCGAGGGCAAGCAGAATGTGCACTGGAAGGACAGCAGCGGCAACACCCTGGACATCACCACCCACATCCAATCGGGCGAGCTGAAAGGGTGGATCGAGGCGAGGGATCGGGTGATCGAGGGCTACCTGGGCCGCCTGAACGTGCTGGCCGAGAATATGATTTCGGAGGTCAACGCCCTTCACGGCAGCGGGTACGGCATCGATGATGATGTGCAGCGCCCGTTTTTCGTTCCGGAAAGCGACGGCAACGCCCTGTCCATCGCCATCAACCCGGAGATCGTGGGCAACGTCAACCATATCGCGGCCGCCGGCCAGGCTTTTACCCCCGGCGACAACAGCAACGCCATCGCCACGGCCGAACTGCAAAACGCGCTCACCATGTCCGAGAATGCTTCCACCTTCGGTGATTTTTATGCCGCGCTGGTGGGGGATGTGGGTAACGACACCCGCCGCGCCGGATTGAACTTCGGGCACCAGACCGCCATGATGAAGCATTTGAGCAATTACCGCGAAGAGGTGGCGGGGGTTTCCCTGGACGAAGAGATGGTCAACCTGGTGCAGTATCAGCACGCCTACAATGCGGCGGCCAAACTGATCACCACCACCGACGAACTGATGCAGACCCTCATCGGTCTGGTGCGCTAGGCCGCGATAGGCCTGAAGGAGAGTACCGTGCGAATCAGCAACGCCATGATGGCGTCCAACATCAAGGGATACCTGTTGCAGCACACCCGCAACCTGCTCAGCGCACAGGAGCGCATCTCCAGCGGAAAAAGGATCAATCGCCCCTCGGACGACCCCATCGGCATGGGCCAGGTGCTCGGTTATCGCCAATCCATCAGCAACCTGGAACAGTACAACCGGAACATCGAGAACGGCAAGGTGCAGGTCGACAACATGGAGAGCATTCTCGATGCGGTGACCGAATTCCTGACCCAAGCCAAGAAGATCGCCGCCGACAGTGATCCGAACATGCGGGACACAATGGCCGACCAGGTAGCCAACATCCGCGAACAGGTCGTGCAACTGGCCAACTCCAAGCACAACGGCAACTATCTGTTCGCCGGTCATCAGGTGCACACCGAGCCCTTTGTCTTCGACCCGGTCGCAGATGGCTATATTTACAACGGAGACAGCGGCACCAAGGACTACATGATCGGCGAAGGGCTGCAATTGGGCCTGTTGACCGACGGCGCGGCGATTTTCCAGGGCGAGGAAGATGTCTTCGACGTCCTGATGGCACTGGAAGACGGCCTGCGGGCCGACGACGGCCAAGCCATCACCGATCAAATGGGCCGCATGACAGCGGTCATCGAAAACCTGAACGCCGTCCGGGCCACCAACGCCGGCCAGCACCAACGGCTGGTCGCCACCCAAAACCACAACAAACACTTCAAAGTCAACACCGAAGACATGCTCTCCCGCACCGAGGATACCGACCTGGCCGCGGCCATCATCGACTGGCAACTGCACCAGACGGCGTATGAAAGTACGTTGGCGACCTCGGCTAAGATGATTCAGCCGAGTTTGGTTGATTTTCTGCGATAAAGATAAAGATAGATTTAAGTGTTAAGTGTTAAGTTTTAAGTTAAGGAATTCTATCGATTGTAGGCGGTGGGGTGGATGGGCTGATGTGGCTTTTGAAGTTCTTTTGACTGCTCTCGGATGGTTATATCCGTAATGCCGATGACCTTCTGCTGCGCTACAAGGTCGGGTACCCCCGTAGGGGCACGGCATGCCGTGCCCGTGCGTGCCCCTACGGTGTGAGGTTTGCCCGCATGGGTTGAACGGGGCTACCCGGGCACGGCGTGCCGTGCCCCCACGGGTTGGTTGCGTGAAAGAACCCATCTGCCCGAACAACCCCCAACCATCTCTAACCGATAGAATTCCTTAACTTAAAACTTAAAACTTAACACTTAAAACGCTTTCTTTTGACCTACCTCGCCTGCGGCAAATTACTCAAAATAATCTCAACCCTCCGATTCTTCTCCCTCCCCCTACCCGTTTCATTGGTTGCGATGGGGCGGTATTCGCCGAAGCCCATGGTGGAGACGCGTCCGGGGTCCATGTCGGAGTTGGAGAGCATGAATTCCGCCACTGCGGCGGCGCGGGCGATGGACAGGCGCAGGTTGGTGGGGTAGCGGCCGCCGCGGATGGGTACATTGTCGGTGTGGCCGGATACAACGATGTCGCCCGGTTCCTTGGCCAGCACGCGGGCCAAGTCCCGCAGCAGGGGTTTGAGCTGATCGCGGATCTCATCACGACCTGATTCGAAGGTGCTCTCGCCCATGAAGCGCAGCAGGATCTGGTTTTCGTCCACCTCCAGATCGACTTGATCATTGAAGGACTCCAGCTGGGTGGAGAGCATATCGTCGATCTCCCGGCCCAGGTCTTCGCGTATGCGGGTTTCGATGATTTGCTGGTCGAAATCCTTGGCGATGATTTTCATCCCCTTGGGCATCTCCATCACCCGCTCCTTGCGCTGCACGCCGAAGGCGTTGAGCAGGGAGCCGGCCACCTGTTTATATTTTTGACGGTCGATTTCGGAAAAGGAGAGCAGCAGGACGAAAAAGCAGAGCAGCAGGCTCATCAGGTCGGCGAAGGTGACCACCCATTTGGCGGCCCCTTTCTCCTGCTTGGGCTTTGCTTCGAGAAAAGCGCCCATTATTCCACCTCGGCCACCGGTTCGGCCTGTGCTTCGACTTCTTTCTCCCTGTCGCGTTCCTTGGGGGAAAGAAAGATTTTAAGGGACTCTTCGAGCACCAGCGGCGAGACACCGCGGTTGATGCCGATGGCCGCTTCCACGATGATGCTCTTGTTGAGTTGCTCCTGTTCGCTGCGCAAGCTCAATTTCTCGGCCAGGGGTTGAAACAGGAAGTTGGCCAGCAGCACGCCGTAAAGCGTGGTCAACAGGGCGATGGCCATGGCCGGACCGATGTTGGACGGATCGTCCATGGAAGCCAGCATTTTCACCAGACCGATCAGGGTGCCGATCATGCCGAAAGCGGGTGCGCTCTCGGCCATTCCTTTGAACACATTCTGACCGATTTCATGACGGCGCACGGTCAGGCGGATATCCTTGTTGAGCATGTCCTCGATCAACCCTTCATCGAATCCGTCGGACAAATAGCGCAGGGCTTTGCCGGCGAAGGGGTCGGTGGCGGTCTCCTTTTCGAGGGCGATCAGGCCTTCTTTTTTGGCGATGCGGGTGAACCCCACCATCTCCTGGATGATCTCTTCCGGATCGGAGGCTTTGAAGGCAAAGGCCTTCAAGGCTACCCGGATGGAGTTGATCACATCGCTCATCTTGAACTTGATGAAGGTGGTGGCGATGGTGCCTCCGACCACAATGAGCAAACTCGGCGGGTTGACGAAGATGATCGCCGAGCCCCCCATTGCGATGGCCGATGCGATCAGCAGGGTGCCGCTGACCAGGCCGATGATGGTTGCGATGTCCATGACGCTTCCTTATTTTTTGACAAACACCTTGTTGGCTATATTGCCCATTTCGTAATAATGCTTTAGTTTTTTGATGATTTCTTCACTCAGCGGTGTATTGGGCGCCATGCAAAAGGCGCCGCTTTTCATCAGCACCTCTCGCGACAGCACCATGCCGGCTTCCAGCGATTCAATATCCACCATTCGATCAACCCGTTGGTTTTCTTTCTGCATCAACTCCAAGTTGGCCTCCAACAACAGCCCTATTAAATCGGGCCGCAGTTGATAGCCCCGGCAGCGTTGCAGCTGTTCGGGCACCCGCTTGGGGTCGACCCGCTCTCTGTGCACCAGGTCGTCGTAAAGCGAGGCCGCCGACACGATGGCCGCACCCACGGGAATCCGGTCTCCCTTCAGGCCGTCGGGAAAGCCGCGGCCGTTGTGTTGTTCGTGATGGGAGCGCACCAAGCGGGCCACCGGCCGCAGCAGGTCCGTGGCGCCCAGAACCGCTTCGCCCCGTTCGGCGTGGGAGCGGTACAGCATGCCTTCGCTGCCCGCCAGTTCCGTGCGCCGTTTCTTCAGGACCGCCGCCGGCAGACCGACCATGCCGATATCGTGGAGCATCCCGGCGGCTTCGACGACCGGGTAGGCCGCGGCATCCACTGCGGGATGCCGCTTGGCCAAGTGGAGGGCCAAGCGGCCGACGCGGCGGCAATGGGCGCCGACACTTTCGTCGTAGGCCTCGATCAGGCGGCTGAGGGTTTCCACGGTCTGGTAATAGTTGCGACGAATGACCAGCAACTTGCGGTCCAGATCCTGCCCGAGGGCGGACAGACGTTCCGCCAGGGCTGTCTTGCTGCGCAGGAGGGCGGCATCGATGGGGTGGGCACTCACATCGTGGAGGTCGAGGACGGGATAGGCACTGTCCCCATCCGGCCACGCGGCGCCTTCCGTCAACAGCAGCAGATAGGGCGTGCGGGTGTTCGCCGCCTCTTTGAGTCCGGTTAAAAATTCGTTCGTTTGCCCATCCGGCAGTGGATAGGCGGCCATGACCATGTCGACCCCATCGGCCGCAATGGTGTCCAGCGCCCGACGCGTCGCGGTCACCGCCGTTACGGTGTGCCCCCATTGGGTCAAAATTTTTTCCGAAGTCGCGGCCAGGGCCGTACTCAAACCAACTGCAACTATGTGCATGGACCGATTCCTTTCGCCCTGATATCCACTGCGGAACCGACTTGCGCAGCGACCGCAGCCGTGGAGCTCACTTGTATATCGGTTGATAAGGGCGGGGACTTGAGGGAGGGGCAACGGGGAGGAACCCTTGATGGTGCCCTTTGTGCGGGCGGACTTGTTTGGGTTGACTAAAGCATTTGGGCATTTCGGCCGATATGCGTTACAATGGAAATCATGAAAGGGAGCTGACCGACCAAAATTTCGACACACCTATTCCCTAAACGGTGAAATCCGCAATGTCGATGGAAATTCTGATCTCCGAAGATGACCTGCTTTCGCGCAGTTTGCTGAAAAAAATGGTCGAGGAAATGGGCCACCGGGTGGTGGTCACCGAAAACGGAATCCAGGCTTGGGAGCAAGTCCGGCAGCGATCGGTGCGCATGGTCGTCACCGATTGGATGATGCCCGAAATGGATGGCCTGACCCTGTGCCGCAACATCCGCGAAGCTCGTTTGGACCGGTATGTCTACATCATCATGCTGACCTCGCGGGATCATCAAAAGGACCTGGTGGCGGTTTTTCAAGCCGGCGCGGACGATTACATCAGCAAACCCTTCGATCCGGATGAGCTCCGGGCGCGCCTGCAAACCGGTCTGCGGGTGGTCGGCCTCGAAGAGGACCACCGCCGCATGAAACACGAGGTGCTGCGCTACGCCGCCCAGATCGAAGAAAAAAACAAACGCTTGGAGAATACGCTCAAGCGGTTGGAGGAGACCCAGGCGCAAATGGTTCACTCGGAAAAGATGGCCTCCATCGGCCAGCTCGCGGCGGGCGTGGCCCACGAGATTAACAACCCCACCGGCTTCGTGAGCAGTAATCTCAAGACCCTGGGCGACTACCAGAAAGAGCTGGTGGCGCTGATTACCAAATACCGCGAGTTGCTGGCGGCTTTGCAGGCGCGCGAAGCCCGATCACCCATTGGTGATGAAGCCCTCGCGACGGCCGTGGCCGCCGCGGTCGATTATGAGAAAGAGATCGATCTGGATTACCTGTTGTCCGATATCACCGACCTGATGGGCGATTGTCGGGAAGGCACCAACCGCATCAAGAAGATTGTGTTGGACCTGAAGGATTTCGCCCACCCGGGCGAGGATCGTTTGCAACCAACGGATATCAACAAAGGGTTGGATGCCACGCTCAATGTGGTCAACAACGAACTTAAATACAAGGCCGTCGTGGAAACCGATCTGGGCACGTTGCCCATGGTGCAGGGCTATCCGCACCAGTTGAACCAGGTCTTCATGAATATCCTGGTCAACGCGGCCCAGTCCATCGAGAAAAAAGGCCGCATTAAGGTGCGCACACGGCACGTTGATCGCTTTGTCGAAGTCACCATTGAGGACAACGGCTGCGGCATCGCCCCTGAACATTTGGGAAAAATCTTCGACCCCTTTTTCACCACCAAGGATGTGGGCAAGGGAACGGGATTGGGCATGAACATCGCTTACAACATCATCCACAAGCACAACGGCGCCATTGACGTGGACAGTACGCCGGGGTGCGGCACCACCTTCACGGTGCGCTTGCCGGTGATGGACGGGTAGGGGAGGAGCGGCACCGTGCCATTGACCCGCGATCACACTTTGCTGCTTGTCGATGACGAGATTTCCATCACCCGGGCCTTGCAAAGATTGTTTCGCAAGGAGGGGTACCGGATCCTGACGGCCCAGAGCGGTCCCGAAGCCTTGGAAGTGCTCGGCCGGCAGGAGCCGCCCGTCTCCATGATCATATCGGATCAACGCATGCCGGTGATGAACGGGGCCCAATTTCTGGAGCAGGCCAAGGATCTGCAACCCCGTGCCATTCGTTATCTGCTCACCGGTTATTCGGATCTGGAAGCGGTCATCCAGGCGGTCAACCGGGGCGAGATCCATCGTTATCTGTCCAAACCCTGGAACGATGAAGACCTGCTGCTGCAGGTGCGCCAGTCGTTGGAACACTTCGAGCTGCTTTCCGAAAACCAGCGCTTGACCGAGCTGACCATTGCGCAGAACCAGCAGCTCAGCCGGCTCAACCAGGAGCTTGAAGGCAAGGTGGCGGAACGCACTCGCCAAGTGGTGGAGAAAAGCGAAGCCCTGGCAGCGGCCAACCGGATGCTCGAAGAGAGTTTCATGGAAGTGGTGCGCCTGCTCTCTTCCACCGTGGAAGTGCTGAACCCTGACCTGGGTCGTTACATGCGGCAAGTGGCGCCGCTGTCCCGTAGGGTGGGGGAGGCCCTCGGCTTGTCCGGCAGCGAGCTGGATACTTTGGAAATGGCGGGCATGATTCACGACATCGGGCTGATCCATCTGCCGGAAGCCTTGTGGCGCAAGGAGGATGAGCAGCTCTCGGAGGAAGAGCGCCGACAGTTCATCGAACACCCCCGGATCGGCGCGCTGATTCTATCGCGCGTGGAGAAACTGACCGCCGTGGGGGAGATCGTGCTCCATCACCATGAACATGCAGACGGCAACGGATTCCCCAACGGCTTGCAGGCGGACCAAATTCCCTTGGCGTCGCGGGTGCTTCTGGCGGTTTCCGACTATTGCCACATGCTGGCCACATGGCCCCGGCAGGAAAAGAAACTGGCCGCTATGATTCGACGCCGTTTCGACCCCGCGGTGGTGGGCGAGGTCGCGTTGGATCAAGATCCCGAAACGCTGGTGCATGAGATGGCGGAGCGCAAATTGCTCCTGGAGGCGGGGAAAAAATATGACGTCAAGGTGGTGAATGCGCTGATTGCACAGCTCGGCACGGTTGGGCGCGAATTGCCTGAGATGGCTCTTCCCCTGGATCGCTTGCAAGCGGATATGGTGTTGATCCAAGACCTGCGGCTCAAGGACGGCCGCCTGCTGTTGACTCGCGGGGCGCGTTTGACGGCTTCATCCATCCGTTCGATCCAAACCATCGGACAGCGGGGAATGATCGACGAAACGGTGAAGGTCGCCCTGAACCCCCATCAGGGCTGATTGATGCTGGCGGCCATGTAGCCGGCGCCGAAACCGTTGTCGATATTGACCACCGCCACATTGGAACTGCAACTGGTGAGCATGCCGAAAAGGGCGGTCAGACCGCCCAGGTTCACCCCGTAACCGACACTGGTGGGCACGGCGATCACCGGTCGGCTGACCATGCCGGCCACCACGCTGGGCAGGGCGCCCTCCATGCCGGCCACCACGATCAATACCCGCGCCTCTTCGAGCAAGGACCGATGGGCCATCAAACGGTGAATACCGGCCACGCCCACATCGAACACCGATTTGACCACATTGCCCATGGCATCGGCCGTAAGGCACGCCTCCCGCGCCACCGGAATGTCCGATGTGCCGGCCGAAACCACCAGGATTGTGCCCAGCCCGGTCTTGGGCAGCGGCGCCCGCTGCCAAACGATCATGCGCGCCTCGGTATCGTAGCGCGCTTCGGCAAACCGCTCCAACACCGCCGCCGCCTTGACGGCATCCACCCGCGTCACGAGCAACACCTGCTCCTGAAGCTGCATCCGCTCCATGATCCCCACGATCTGCGCCGCCGATTTGCCCTCGCCGAAAATCACCTCCGGAAACCCCTTGCGCAAACTCCTGTGGTGGTCGATGTGCGCAAAATCGATATCCTCCATGGCCATATCCGCCAAGCGCTGCCGGGCCGCATCGATGTCCAGGCCACCGTCGGCAACCGCTTTCAGAATATCAGTCAATATGTCTTTGTTCATTTACACCTCTGATAGTGCCTGAATTGTATTTCCTTCTCGGCTATGTATCAGAGATAGTTTAAAGTTTGAACTTTAAACTATTTTTTCCACCGGCTACGCATCGCTCCACCGCCCCTTGCATTGAATTGCAGCAAAAGGTATACCCAGCACCCAAACACCATTTCCCGAAAATCAAGGACGGCATCCATGCGTATTGTGGCCATTATTCCCGCCCGTTACGGTTCCACCCGCTTCGAAGGCAAACCGCTGGCGCCGATTGCCGGCAAACCGATGATCCAGCATGTTTACGAGAGCGCCGCGCGGGCGCAGCGGGTGTCGGAGGTCGTGGTGGCCACGGACGATCAACGCATCGCCGATGCGGTGGGGCGCTTCGGCGGACGGGTGCGCATGACATCGGCTGAAAACCGATCCGGTACGGATCGTGTCGCCGAAGTTGCCGAGCAGATGGCCCTGGCGGGTGACGATATCGTCATCAATGTGCAAGGGGATCAACCGCTGGTGCGGTCCGCGTGTTTCGACGCCGTTGTGGCGCCGTTGTTGGCGGATGCCGATCTGGGCATGAGCACCCTGGCCTTCGTCATCCGGGATTGGCAAGAGTACACCAATCCCAAGGATTGCAAAGTGGTCATGGACCAAAACAGCAACGCCCTCTACTTCTCACGCGCCGCCATCCCCTTCGACCGCGACGGCCTGCCCGAGATGCAAGCCTTCAAACATCTGGGGGTCTACGCCTACACCCGGCGTTTTTTGGATGTTTTCCGTCAATTGCCCACCGGGCACCTGGAGCGGATGGAAAAACTGGAACAGCTGCGGGCGCTGGAATACGGCCACACCATCAAAGTGGTGATCACCCCTTACGACTCCCCCGAGGTGGATCTTCCCGAGGATATTGCACGCATCGAGAAGATGCTGACCGCCATGTAGCATTGCCTTTACCGCCGTTCCGCGCTATAAAAATTACATCATTTTCATTTCCAGGGAAGGAGAATCCCATTATGGTGGTTCGCACCTATCCGGAGTTCAGTACCCATTACCCCCTGCTGCTCAAAACCTTCATGCAACGACCGGTACGGCTCTATCCGGACCATATCGGTTTGGTCTATCGCAACCACATCAGCGCCGAATACCAACGCTTCACCTGGCGACAGTGGTACGCGCGCACTTGTCGCCTGGCCAATGCCCTGGCTCGTTTGGGCGTTCATGCGGGCAAGCCGGAAGCGCCGGGCGATCGCATCGGCACCATGGCGTTGAACACCCACCGGCACATGGAACTCTACTACGCCGTGCCGTGTTCGGGCGCCATGCTGCACTGCATCAATGTACGCCTGGCCGAGGAACACGTGGTGTACACCATCACCCACGCCGAAGACAAGGTACTGTTTTTCGACGATGTCCTGCTGCCCATGGTGGAAAGCGTCTACGACCGCATCAAGGATACGGTGCAAGCCTTCGTCTACATGTCCGACCAGCCCGGTTTGCCCGAAACCGTCATCGAGCCGCTGTACGCCTACGAGGAGCTGATCGCCGCGGAACCGTCCGATTTCGATTGGCCCTATCTGCACGAAGACACTTACGCCACCCTCTGCTACACCACCGCCACCACCGGACAACCCAAGGGCGCCATGTTCACCCATCGCGCCCTTTACCTGCAAACCCTGCACCTGACGGCACTGGCCAACTTCAACAACGACCCGCAGACCGAGCGCTTGGGGGAGAACGATGTGCCCATGATCACCACCCCCATGTTCCACATCCACGCTTGGAGCCAGCCCTTCGCCTATGTTTTCCGGGCCGCCAAGATCGTCCTGCCCGGTACTTTCACCGTTGAAGGTTTCTGCGACCTGGTGCAGACCGAGAAGGTGACCCATGCCGCGGTGGTGCCCACCATCCTGGCGCTGCTACTGGAATCCGATGAGATCGACCGCTACGACCTGTCCAGTCTGGTGTCCCTGGGCGTCGGCGGCGGTGCGCTGCCGCTGGGTCTGAAGGAAAAAATCGAAAAACGGATCCCCAACATGCGCGCCGCCTCGGGCTACGGGATGACCGAAACCGCGCCGGTCTCCGTCACCGCCTTCGTCAAGAAGCACATGCACGACTGGCCCGTGGAGAAATTGGATCAAGTGCGCGTCAAGACCGGATTGCCCGTTCCCGGCCTGGAAGTGGAGGTGCTGGACGGCGATGGCGTACCGGTGCCGCGGGACAATAAAACCATCGGCGAAATCGTGGTGCGCGGCCCCTGGGTGATGGAAAAATACTTCAAGGACCCGCGCAAGACCGCCGAGGTGTGGTATGGCGATTGGTTTCACACCGGAGATCTGGCCACCGTTGACGACGAGCAGTTTCTGACCATCGTCGACCGCATGTCCGACGTGATCCGCAGCGGCTCGGAGATGGTGCCCACCGTTTTACTGGAAAACCTGGCCGCCATGGCCGACTTTGTTCTGGAGGCCACGGTGGTGGGCGTTCCGGACCCAGTGTGGGGGGAGAAGGCCATGGCCGTAGTCAAGCTGGTGGCCGGCAGCGACAAAGGGCCCCACGACCTGATCGCTTTCCTCAAAGCCGAGGGGGTCGAAAAGGGCAAAATCACCAAGTGGATGTTGCCCAAGCTGGTGGCCATCGTCGACGAGATTCCCAAAACCAGCGTCGGCAAATTCAGCAAGCGCCTCATCCGCAACCGCCTGGACAAATTTCTGGCCAAGGCGGTGGAGGTATAGGTAGGGGCACGGCATGCCGTGCCCTTGCACCGAAGCCCTACAGGCACCGTATACCGCACCCTTGCGACGACTCAGGGCTCGCGAAAGAATAAATTCGCATTTTAGGCGCCCGGATTTGAATCGGATTGGTTTGATCAGCGGTTTCAAAACCGGAGGCATAGCGAGCTATTCCGAGGATTTTGAATCCGCTGATCAAACCAAGACGGCCTGAAGCAGGGATGCATAAAAGGGGAAGTTGTTTTTTCGCGAGCACCAACCGGCCACCCGCCGCTATTCGATTACCTGTGTCTCCAATTCCTCGTCCTGGGCGGACCGCGGTGCGGGCGACGGGGCGGGTGGGGCGGGTGCAGGCGTGCGGGTTGGCGTCTGTGACAGCCTGCCTTCCAGCGCCTCCAGCCGCTTTTGGAGCGCATTGATCTCCGCCTTGAGATTGGTTTCGATCTTCAGGGCTTCCAGCCGCAGCGGCAAGTCCAGCCCCTGCTTGTCGAGCTTGCGCTCGTCCATCGCCTTGAGCTGTTTTTCCAGTTCCGCCATGCGCGGCGCGGTGGTCGAGAGCGTTTCGCCCTGTTGCACCACCTGGGTCTGCAACTCTTTCATCAAGGCGTTGTTTTCCTTGGCGGTTTTGTCGGCGGCCGCCACCGTCGCGGCTACCGCCTGGATTTCTTTCTCCAGTGACGCCCGCACCGCGTCCAGGCGCTTTTGGTCCAGGGCGATGCCCCGCAGTTCGTTCAAGGCGTCATGCATCTTTTCGAAACGCACCTGGATGCCGGCCATGGCGTGGTCGTTACTGGCGGTCAGTTGCGCCAGATCCTCCTCCAACTGCGCCTGGCGCAAGGAGAGAGAGGAAAAGCGGGATTCCAGGTCGCTGGAAAGCTTGCGAAACTCGATGGCGCCGCTGTCTTCCGTCTGCACCACCCGTTTTTTCATGTCCAGGTAGGCAATCACCAACACCACCACGATCAGTACAGGGATGATGATGGAGATCAGGGTCACCCGCTGACTGATCTTTTCCAGCCGCAGCTCGTTGATTTCCGATGCGACGGGGGTTTCCTCCACGTCATCGCCGTTGGCATCGATGCGCATCTTGAACTGTTCGCCGCCTTCCTCCAACGGGTCCTTGTCGTCCGGTCTGTCCGTCATGATCCTGTCATTCCCATTCGATGGTGCTTGGCGGTTTGGAGCTGATATCGTAGACCACGCGGTTCACGCCGCGTACTTCGTTGATGATCCGGTTGGAAATACGGCCCAGCAGGTCGTGGGGCAGACGCGCCCAGTCGGCGGTCATGGCGTCCTTGCTGGTAACCGCCCGGATGGCCACGATGTGCTCGTAAGTGCGGCTGTCGCCCATGATGCCGACACTTTTGATGGGCAGCAGCACGGCGAAAGATTGCCACAATTTGCGGTAATAGCCGGCCGCCTTGATCTCTTCGACCAGCACATGATCCACTTCCCGCAGAATGTTCAAGCGCCTCTCCGACACCTCGCCGATGACGCGGATCGCCAGGCCCGGCCCCGGGAAGGGCTGTCGCCATACCAGCTCCGGATCGAGGCCCAGCTGCTTGCCCAGCTTGCGCACCTCGTCCTTGAACAGGTATTGTAGCGGTTCGATCAACTTGAGCTTCATCCGTTTGGGCAGGCCGCCCACGTTGTGGTGGGACTTGATCACCGCCGAGGGGCCGCCGAAGGCCGAGCGGGACTCGATCACGTCCGGATAGAGGGTGCCCTGGGCCAGGAAATCGGCCCCCTCGATCTTGCGGGCTTCGGCTTCGAACACCTCCATGAAACGTTTGCCGATGATTTTGCGCTTGCGTTCCGGCTCGCTCACCTTGGCCAGGGCCTTCAAGAACAGACTGCGCGCATTGACGAAGCGAATGTTGATCTGCAAGTGATCTTTAAAGGTTTTCTTGAGTTTCCTGGCCTCGTCCATTCGCAGCAACCCGTTGTCCACGAAAATGCAGGTCAACTGGTGGCCGATGGCTCTGTGGATCAGCATCGCGGTCACCGACGAGTCCACCCCGCCGCTCAATCCCAGAATCACCTTGCGATCACCCACCTGGCGCCGTATATCCGCTATCGCCCGGCGGGCGAAGGCCTTCATGGTCCAGTTGCGTTTGCAGCCGCACACATCGAACAGAAAGTTGCGCAACATCGTCTTGCCCTTGGGGGTGTGCACCACCTCGGGGTGAAACTGCAGGCCGTAGAACCGTCGGCCATAATCGGCCGCCGCCGCCACTGGCGTGTTCTCGGTATCGGCGGTGACGGCAAACCCTTGGGGCACGCGGGAAATGGAATCGCCGTGGCTCATCCAAACCGTATTGCGATCCGGCACATCCTTGAAAAGGGGGTCGGTGTGTTGAATCCGCAGCTCGGCAAAACCATATTCCCGTTTCTGCGATTTGCGCACCTCGCCCCCCAGGGTGTCCACCATGAACTGCATGCCGTAGCAGATGCCCAAAACCGGCAATCCCAAATCGAAAACCCCGGGGTCCATGCGCGGGCTGTCGGCCGCGTAGATGCTCGATGGCCCCCCGGAGAGCACAATGCCTTGGGGATCAAGCTCCCGAATACGCTCCAGGGAGACGGTGGGCGGCTCGATGTTGCAATAAACCCCGCATTCACGCACGCGCCGGGCGATCAACTGATTGAACTGCGATCCGAAGTCGATGATCAGAATCATGGAAGGCCTTTTTGAATTTATACAATAAAGAAAAGCAGTTAAACCACTTTCAAGACACGGCGAATATGAAAGAACCCGCCGCAAAAGTCAAGCACAAACCATCTTTCAATTGACAGCATTCCTTGCTTTAAACTTTTAACTTTAAACTTTAAACTGTCTTTATAACGATCTAACCTGCCAACCAACGCACCCCAATCCTCCCTTGTCATCCCCGAACGTTTATGCTACCAGCAGTCGCCATATCACGAGGTATAAATGAAAATTCAGATCTACGAAATTCAAACCGTTGCCGAGGCCCGGACCATGTTGGAACTGGGCGTGGACCACATCGGCAGCGTGCTGGTTTCCTCGGACCAGTGGCGCGACGAACCGTTGCAGGAGGCCATTGCGACGGTTCGGGCGGCAGGGGCCAAGAGCAGTTTGATTCCCTTGTTTCAAGACGTGGACGTCATCGGCCGGGCCATTGATTTTTACCATCCCGACATTATCCATTTCTGTGATGCCTTGCCTTCCGCCAACGTAGAAGATCCGACGGTGGCCGCGGCCCTCGAATTGCAGCGGCAAATTCGCCGGCGGTTTCCCGATGTGGCCGTCATGCGCTCCATTGCCATCGGCGAGCAGGGCCGTGGCGATGCCTTGCCGTCCCTGGCGCTGGCGGAACTGTTCGAACCGTTGAGCGACTGGTTTCTGACCGACACCGTGTTGTGCGACAAGAATGGTGGCGACGGGCCGGACGAGCAGCCGGTCAGCGGATTCGTGGGCATCACCGGTCGCATTTGCGATTGGGGGGTGGCCCGCGAACTGGTGCGCCGCAGTGCCGTTCCGGTGATTCTGGCCGGCGGTATCGGCCCTCATAACGTGCGTGCGGGCATCGCGCAGGTGGGGCCGGCAGGGGTGGACAGTTGTACCTTGACCAACGCCGTTGATGCCCGGGGACGCCCCATCCGTTTCAAAAAAGACCCGCGCAAAGTGGGGGCCATGGTGAGCGCTGTTCGCGAGACGGTGGCCCTGGCGGGCGGCGATGCATCGATAGGACAGCAGCGTTTTAACGTTCAACGACCAACGATATGATGACGGGAAGGGAGATCCTGTACAATGCTTGAAAGTGGAGATTTAAGAAAAGGTTTGAAACTCGAGATCGACGGTGAGCCTTACGTCATCGTGCAGTTCGAATTCGTCAAGCCGGGCAAGGGACAGGCACTGTACAAGTGCAAACTGAAAAACATGCTCACCGGCAACCAGTTCGACCGCACCTACCGCTCCGGTGAGAAATTCATGCCGGCCGATCTGGAAGAGGTGACCATGGAGTACCTCTATTTCGACGGCAGCCAATACTGTTTCATGAACAACTCCACCTATGATCAGGAGATGCTCAGTGCCGAGCAGGTGGGCGACGCCAAGGTCTTCCTCAAGGAGAACACGGTGTGCGACGTGCTGTTGTTCCAGGGCAAGCCCATCGGCATCACCCTGCCCAACTTCGTGGAACTGCGCATCACCCAGGCCGAACCGTGGGCCAAAGGCGACACTGCCGGAGGCAGCACCAAGCCGGCCACCCTGGAGACCGGCCATGTGGTGCAAGTGCCGCCCTTCGTCAACGAAGGCGAGATGATTCGTATCGACACCCGCACCGGTGATTATGTAGAGCGGGTCAAGGGATAGGACAAAATTGGACGGGATAGGACGAGCGCTCAGGGCTCGGGCAAGGGCCGGGGCGCCTCGATCAGGCGTGGAGTGGTTTCCAGTTGGCGCACCAGGTACTCCTTGATGCGATTGCCCGCCATGGATTTGACCACCACTTCGAAACCTTCGAGGGCGATGGTCTCGTCCACTTGGGGGATGCGTCCGATCTGCTCCAATACATAGCCCGAGAAGGTGTCGTATTCGGTGGACTCCGGGATGTTCATCCCGATCACCTCGTTGACCTCGTCGATTTCGGTTTTGCCCATCACGATCCACTCTTTGTTCTTGCGTTTGACGATCCGCTTCTCTTCCTTGTCGGTCTCGTCGCGGATGTCCCCCACCAGCTCTTCCAGGGCATCTTCCAATGTGATCAGACCCGATACCCCGCCGTGCTCATCCACCACGATGGCCATGTGGGTTTTGCGTTTCTGAAATTGCCTCAAGAGTGAGTCCAGCTTCTTGTGTTCCGGCACGAAATAGGGCGGGCGCATCAGATCGCGCACAGTGGGCATGCCGTTGGTTTTGGCCTGGTGGGCCAGCACATCCTTGATGTTGAGCACCCCCACCACGTTGTCGATGGTATCCTCGATAACGGGTATGCGGGTGAAACCCGAATCGGTGATGGTTTGCAGATCCAGGGGAGCTTCGGCCTGGATGACGAACATGTCCGCCCGGGGGGTCATGATTTCCGAGGCGTTGGTGTCGTCGAACTCGAAAATGCGGTGGATCAGTTTGTGCTCTTCCTCCTTGATTTCACCCTCTTCGCGCACCACCTCCACAAAGGTGATCAGCTCCTCCTCGGTGACCGACGGGGTGCGCTTGATGCGCCCGGTGAGCTTGGGGATGAAATCGAGAAAAAATACCACCGGCCGGAACAGGATGGACATCCAGTAGATGGGGAAGATGACCATGCGGGCGATGAGAATGTTGTTGCGCGTGGCCACCGATTTGGGCAATACCTCGCCGAAGACCAGAATCAGCAGGGTCATCACACCGGTGGCCACACCCACCGCGTAGCCTGGAAACATTTCCAGGGCAAGCTTGGTGGCCAGGGCCGAGGCGGCCACATTGACGATGTTGTTGCCGATCAGAATGGTGGAGAGCAACCGGTGAGGATTGTTTTTCAATTGATAAATTAGTGCGTTGGCCCGGCCTTTCTGTTTGGAGATGTGGCGCGCCTTGCTGCGGCTGATGGAAAACAGGGCCGTCTCCGATGAGGAGAAAAAACCCGAAAGCATCAGCAGGATCAATAGAAGAACGACTTGATCGGTCATTGGGTTCCGTTTCCTGGATAGAATGCACAAAAATACATCGACGCCGCCGGCCCACTTGAGGTGGTGGGGCGCAATGGAGAGGCAGGGGGGTGGTTCAGATGCTCAGAAGGTGTTTTCCAACCCGGTAAATGGGGGTCGTCATCCAAGACTTGCTTTTTCCTCCCGACAAAGGCACTCTGCGCGCTGCCGTGGGTGCCGTTTTAGAATGTCGATTTTATAGCATAACTTCAAGGGATTTTGAAACAATAATCGATCAAAAAAGCATCACTCCGAATCAATGGAAATCATGAGCGCGATAAACGCCAAAGTTAAAAAGTTCAGGACGTCCCCCAATTCAGTTGATGAATATATGCAGGCTTTGCGTGGGTCCGAGCGTTTCGGCCGCCAGGTGGCCGCTTATCGCTTCATGGCGGGTCGCCCCGCTGCTTTCGCGCCCATGCCCGCGGAACTTCACCCCGGCGTCAAGGCCGTGCTGACACGGCTCGGCTTCGACCGGCTTTACAGCCACCAGGCAGCCGCCCTGTCGGCCGTTCTGGCGGGGCGCCACACGGTGGTGGCCACGCCCACTGCCAGCGGCAAGACCCTGATCTACAACGTGCCGCTCTTGGATGCCGTGGCGCGCGACCCCCATGCGCGGGCGCTCTACATTTTTCCCCTCAAGGCGCTGGCCCAGGACCAGTTCAACACATTGGTCCATTGGGCCGGGCAGGTGGACGACCCGTCCCGGGCGCCCGGCGCCGCCATCTACGACGGCGACACCAACGATTACCAGCGACGCAAGATCCGGCGTGCGCCGCCCAGCGTGGTGATCACCAACCCCGAGATGGTGCACCTCGCCCTTTTGCCCCACCACGACCTATGGGCGCCCTTCTTCCGTCATTTGCAACTGGTGGTGATCGACGAGGTGCACACTTACCGCGGCATGCTGGGCGCCCACATGGCCCAGGTGGTGCGGCGCCTGCGGCGGGTTTGCGACCATTACGGCGCCGCGCCGGTCTTCGTGTGCGCCTCGGCCACCGTGGCCGATCCGGGAAGGCTGGCGGAGCAGTTGATCGGCCTTCCGGTCACCACCATCAACGAGAGCGGCGCGCCCCAGGGAGGCCGCCATCTGGCCCTCATCGACCCGGAAGAGAGCCCCTCCCGCGCGGCCATCCAATTGCTCAAAGCGGCCTTGTCCCGGCGCCTGCGCACCATCGTCTACACCCAGTCGCGCAAGATGGCCGAGTTGATCGCCTTGTGGGTGCAGGAAGGCCGCGACCCGCAAGCCGCCAAGGTCAATGTCTATCGCGCGGGGCTGCTGCCCGAGGCGCGGCGGCGGATCGAAGCCCGTTTGAAAAGCGGCGACCTGCTGGCGGTGGTCAGCACCAGCGCCCTCGAACTGGGTATCGACATCGGGGATCTGGATCTGTGCATCCTGGTGGGCTATCCCGGTTCCATGACCGCCACCTGGCAGCGCAGCGGGCGGGTGGGGCGCCAGGGCCAGCCGGCGGGATTGATCATGATCGCTGGGCAGGACGCCCTGGATCACTACTTCATCGCCACACCGGAGGCCTTTTTCCAGGGCCGGGCCGAGGCGGCGGTGGTCAATCCCATCAACCGGACGGCGCTGGCGGCCCACCTGGTCTGCGCCGCCGCGGAGCTGCCCCTTGCCGTCGACGAGCCATGGATCGGGCTGCCCGCCGTGGCGGCCGTCGTGGCGGAGCTGGCATCCACGGGAGAATTGCGCACCACGGCCGACGGACTGCAATGGCATGCCGCGCGCCGCCGGCCCCACTTGAAAGTCCATTTGCGGGGCAGCGGGTTGCGCCACCGGATCGTGGATCCGGCCAGCAACAGCACCATCGGCGAGATCGATGACCTGCGCCTCTATCGCGAGGCCCACCCCGGTGCCATCTACCTGCACGAGGGGGTGACCTACCGGGTGGAAACGGTGGACCCGCCCCACCAGGTGGTTTACGCAAGTGAGATGCAGGTGGATTACTACACGCGGGTGCTGGCGCGATCCGATGTGGACGTGGTGCAGGAGGAAGCGCGCCACGACCTGGCCACCTGCCGGGTGTGCATCGGCCGGTTGCGGGTGACCGATCAGGTGACCGGATATGAAACCGTGCGCAGTGCCAACGGCCGGCCGATGCAGCGGATTCCCCTGGATGCCCCGGCCCACGTATTCGATACAGAGGGCATCTGGTTCGAGGTGCCGGCCGCGGCATTGCGGGCGGTGACCGCCGCCGGGTCGGACACGATGGGCGCCCTGCATGCCGCCGAACATGCGGCCATTGCCATCATGCCCCTCTTGGTGCTGGCCGACCGCAACGACCTGGGCGGCCTCTCCACCAACTACCATCCCCACACCGGCAGCGCCGCCATCTTCATTTACGACGGCATCCCCGGCGGCGCCGGCTTCAGCCGGGAAGCCTTCGTGCGGGCCGTCGACCTGCTGCACCGCGCCCTGCAAGTGATCGAGCGCTGCAACTGTGACAACGGCTGCCCGGCCTGCGTGCATTCGCCCAAATGCGGATCGGGCAATCAGCCCATCGACAAACACGGCGCCCGTCTGCTGCTGGAAGCCCTGGCGCCGCCGCCGGCAACCGCCCCGCCACCCATGCCTGCAACACCGCCGGCGCCCACCGTCGTGACCTGCTCCCGCCGCAACCCGCAACAGCACCACTACGGCGTTTTCGACCTGGAGACCCAGCGTTCGGCGGAGGATGTGGGCGGTTGGCACATGGCCCGCAAGATGAAAATGAGCTGCGGCGTGGTGTACGACAGCCGCGCGGACGACTATTTCGTCTATCTGGAAAAGGACATGGCGGCGCTGGTCGAGCACCTCTCCCGGCTGGAGAGGGTGGTGGGGTTCAACATCGTGCGCTTCGACTACCAGGTGCTTGCCGGATACACCCTTTTCGATTTCGAACGCCTGCAGACCGTGGACCTGTTGACCCTGGTGCGGCAAACCCTGGGCCACCGGCTCTCACTGGACCACCTGGCCCGGGCCACCCTGGGCGCCACGAAAAGCGCCGACGGTTTGGATGCCCTGCGCTGGTGGCGCGAGGGCCGCATGGATCAGATCATCGACTACTGCCGCGAAGACGTCCGCATCACCCGCGACCTCTACCGCTATGCACTGGAAAAAGGCCACTTGATTTACAGCGACCGGCAGGGTATCCGGTTCAGGGTGCCGCTGGCCCTTTGATCCGACAGCTATCGGCAGCTATCGCTATTTTGCGCCGACCGCCGCCGGTCGTGGGTCGCCTTGTTGCTGCCCGCCGTGGACGCTGCCTGTGCTGCCCTTGGGTTGCAGGTGGGCCGCCAGACGCCGCAACCCCTCCTCGGTGTCCACCATGGGCACATAGCCCAAATCCCGCTTGGCCGCTTGGATGTCGAACCAGTGGGCGGTGGCCATTTCGTTGACCACGAAGCGGGTCATGGGCGGCTCCGAACCGATGCCCAGCATCTTGTAGGCCGCCTCCAGCAGCCCGGCCACCGTCCGGGCGACGAAGGGCGAGACCCGCTTTTCCACCGGCGGCCCGCCACCTGCCATGATGATGCGGTTGACCATCTCCCACAAGGCGATGGGCGCGTCCTGGCTGATGAAATAGATGCGGCCGGACAGTTCGGGGTTCTCCCGCAGACGCTCCTCCGCCAGCACGTGGGCGTAGGCCGCATTGTCGATATAGATGGTGTCCACCTTGTTGCTGCCGTTCCCGATCTGCCGCAGCCGCTTGGCGCGGGCCAGAATGCGGGGCACCAGATGATTGTCCCCCGGCCCCCATATCAGATGGGGCCGCAGGGCCACGGCCGGCAGTCCCGCGCGCGCCGCCGCAACCACCGCCTGCTCGGCCCGCGCCTTGGTGCTTTGGTAATGGGTTGCAAACCGTTTGGGGTAGGGTGCCGATTCGTCCACGCCCGCCATGTCCCGGCCATCGAACACCACGCTGGGCGAGCTGGTGTATATCAATCGTCCCACTTCGCACGCCCGGCAGGCGGCGATCACATTCTCGGTGCCCACCACGTTGGCCCGGTGATAGTCCTCGTAGGGGCCCCAGACCCCCGCCTTGGCCGCCACATGGAAAACCGCCGCCACCCCATTGCAAGCCTGCCGCACCGCCACGCCGTCGGCCAGATCCCCCTGAACCTGCTCCACGCCCAGCGCTTCCAGCTCCGGATACAATCCCCGCGAAAAACTGCGCACCCGCTCCCCACGCGACACCAACAACCGAACGATGGCGCCCCCCAAAAACCCGCCACCCCCCGTAACCAACAAAACCCGCCGACCATCCCCACCACCACCACCACTCATACCCATCACCCGCTCCATCCAATCAACCCAACCAAATCACACCAAACCCCACAACACCTTCTCCACCCATCGAAATCGAAATCGAAAAAATTGATAAAATCAAAGACGATCCCGATCCCGATCCCGATTTGGACCCAATCAACCGCTCAACCCAATCTCCTCTTAATCCCTTAAAAAAAAATAAAATCGATAGAATACATTAACTTAAAACTTAACACTTAAAACTTAAAACTGCCCGCCAGGGCCAAAACTTAACACTGCCCGCAAGGGCCCCAATAATTTTAACCAACCTTCCTCTCAGCCCATTCCGCCAACTTCTCCCGAAATATTTTCGAATTGTGGCGAATATCCACGGGGAAGGCGGGGTGGAACAGCAATGTTTCGATCTTCTCGGTGAGCACATGCCCGGCGCCGAGGGCCATCAGCTCGCGGTGCAATTTTTCCGGATCATCCTTGCGGTGATCCGGCTCGAGCTCGATGCAGATCACTGGCCGTTGCCGGGGCGGTTGGCCCAGGCCCACCAGGGCGCTGCGAAAGACCGCCGGGTGGTTGTTGAAAATCGCTTCGCAGGGGATGGTGAAGAGGGTGCCGTGGGGGGTGATCACCCGGTGGCTCTTGCGGCCGCAGAACCAGATGCGCCCCTTGCGGTCCATCCATCCCAGATCCCCCATGCGATGCCAGATGTCCTCTCCTTGCCGGATCTTGGACAGGGCGTCCTGCCGCGGCCGTTGAAAATAGCGCCGGGTGACGATGGCGCCGCGCACCACGATTTCACCGATCTCGCCGTCCTCGGCCACCTCCAGGTCGTCGGACCACTCCTGGATCGGTTCGTCGCTGATGCGGATGATGCGCACGTCCAGCTCCTGGATCGGGCGACCCACGCAGATGCCGAAGCCCTGGGCCGTGCGGGCCGCGGTCTCGCCAAGGATCTCCTTGCTGCCGAAGGAAGAGACCGGCATGGCCTCTGTGGCGCCGTAACCGGTGTGGATTTCCGCGCCTTCGTCCAGCATGCCGGCGAAGCGGGCGATGTTGGCCGGCGCCGCCGGGGCGCCGGCGCTGATAACCCGCTTGAGGGACGGCAGCTTGATGCCGTTCTCCTCTCCGAAGCGCCCCACCGTGTTGAGCAGGGCCGGCGAGGCGAACATGTTGGTGACTCCCTGGTTGACCACCGCCTCGACCACTTTGCGCGGATCCACGTCGGCGGGCCGTGTGGGGTCCATGTCGGGGATGACCGCGGTCATGCCCAGGGCGGCGTCGAACAGGCTGAACAACGGAAAGGTGGGCAGATCGATGTCGTCGGGCGTAATGTCGAACCGGTCCCGGATCAGCCGCACCTGGGCATCGAAGGTGCCGTGGGTGTAAACGGCCCCCTTGGCCGCGCCCGTGCTGCCGGTGGTGAAGAGAATGGCGGCCATCTCGTCGGGGTCGGTGTCGGCCACGGGAAACGGCTGCCAGGGCAGGGGACGGATCTCCTTGAGGGTCGGACCGCGCCAGAACCAGCGGCGGCCAATGGTGACGGCTGTCTTGACCCCTTTGAAATAGCGCGGCGCAAGGGTGCGCAGGGCGTGGGCCGCCGACACCCCGATCATGGCCTGGGCGCGGCTCTCGCGCAAACAGGCCAGCATGCGGCGCACCCCCATGCCCGGATCCACCATGACGAACACCGCCCCCACCTTGAGCATGGCATAGGTCAGGGCGAACAGTTCCAGGCTGGGCCGCACCATCAAAATCGTCCGCGTGCCGCGCCCGATCCCCACCGAGGCCAAACCCCGCGCGAAACAGTCCGACTCCCGGTCCAATTGCCGGAAGGTGAGATGGCTGTATGCCACCCGCCCATTGGCATCCCGGGCCGCCGGAAACACAACGGCCCGACGGTAAGGCTGCCGCCGGGCCATCTCCTTGAGGCGTAACGCCACATTGACCGTCGTCTCGGCCACCGGCGTCGTCACATCAGGTTCAATTTCAAAATAAGTATGCATGCCCGCCCTAATACCACCCCCAAGCCACCCGATACAAGACACGAAGCCAAACTCCCAGGGCAATCGCTTGCAGGAATCAAGTGGAAAGGATTGTGATCACGCAACCAACCCGTAGGGGCACGGCATGCCGTGCCCCTACGGGGGTACTCGATCGTGTAGCGCAGCAGAAGGCCATCGACATTACCGATTTCGATACCGATTATCACAACCCCTTGGAAACACACATCACCTCGTCCACCCACACCCCCCTTACAATCGACAGCATTCCTTGCTTTAAACTTTAAACTTTAAACTTAAAACTCTATTTTCACTAACAAAATTCCGCATCATCCCAACAACAACCTCCGGCACATCCTCCATCAAATAATGTCCCGCCTCAAAAATCCAATGCGCCTCCGCCAGCGGCAACCGCCGCCGCCACTCTTCGTAATAGGACCGATCGAACACGAAATCGTGGGCGCCCCAGATCAGTTGCACGGGGCGGTCGCCGATGCGCGCCAGATTGTCGGAAACCCGCTGCACGATGGCGCCGCTGGGATCTCTTGGGCCTAGGGGAATGTCCTGCACGAATTTCAAAGTTGCCAACCGGTGGCGGGGGCAGTTGTAGGGTGCGATCAGTCCCGCCTTGACATCGGGGGCCAGGCGTCGGCGAGGGGCCATGTACAGGGCGGCCCTGGCGAACAGGTTGGCGTGCAGCACCAGGCGGTCCATCAGTGGATTGGGGGTGCGCAGCAGGCGCAGCCGTTGGGGAATGGCTTTGCGGCCGGGTGGAAAGAAACCGGCGGTGTTCATGATCACCAGACGTTCCACCTGGTCCAGGTGGTCCAGGGCCCAGGCCAGTCCGATCATGCCGCCCCAGTCGTGCACCACCAGGGTGACGGGGCCTTGGGGCGCCAGATGGTCCAGCAGGGCCGTCAGGTCGGCCACCCGGTCCGTCAGGCGGAAGCCGTAGCGCTTGGCATCCGGCTTGTCCGACAATCCGCACCCCATGTGGTCGGGCACGATCACCCGGAACTCGTCGCGAAAGGCCGTCACCAGGCGGCGAAAGAAGAAGGACCAGGTGGGGTTGCCGTGCACCATCACCATGGGGCTGCCCGCGCCTTCGTCCAGGTAGTGGTAGCGCAGCCCCCCGCGCAGCGGCAGGTAATGGGAACGAAAGGGGTACAGATGGGCGAAGGGCCGCATGTCGATGGATTGATCCATGGCCGTCACCACTGCACCGCCAGCATCAGGCAATTCAACCCGCTGCCGATGCCCAGCAGGCCCACCAGATCCCCTGGCTGCAAAAATTGCCGCTCGGCGGCGATGGCCGCCGTGATGGGCAGGGAAACGGTGCCGATATTGCCCAGATAGCGGTAGGTGACGAAATCGCGGGCCGGATCGATGCCGAAGGCGTTCAAAATGGTTTTCTGATGGGCCGATCCCACCTGGTGGCACACCACCTTGTCCGGCTGATCGGCGCTCAGGGAGAGCTCGCGGCGGAAAGCCTCGAAGGTTTCGATGCCCAGGGCCACCCCGTGCTTGAGCACCCCCACCGCATCGGTGCGCATCATGTGGTCGCCGCCACAGGAAAAGCCGGCGTCCGGACCCCAGGTGCACAGCCGGTGGTGTTGCGTGGCGTTGCGCGCCACCCCGCCCAGCAGACGGTGGCCGTCGGCAGCCAGGGAGGCGTGGCACAGCACCACCGCCACGGCGCCCGATCCGCCGGTGAGGGTGGCCAGGGCCTCGCTGAAGACCGCCATGCTGGGATTGTCCAGCAGCCGCTGCACGGTGGCTTCCACGATGGCGCGGGCCGATTCGCAGGAAACCACCAGCCCGGCCTTGATCTGCCCCAGGGCGATGGCATTGGCCACCTGCACCATGCCGTTGAGCACCCCCAGGCAGGCGTTGGACACATCGTATATTTGGGCCCGGGGACCGATGCCCAGGCCGTCGGCCACCGCGCAGGCCGTGGCCGGCTCCAGGTTTTCGCGGCACACCCCGCCATAGATCAGCAGCCCGATCTCATGGGGTGCGATCCGGGCCGCCGCCAGGGCCTTGCGTCCCGCCGCCACCGCGCCGTGGGAGAGGCGAAAGCCCGGGTCCCAGAACCGCCGCTCGGCGATGCCGGTCAAGGCTTCCAGTTGGCCGGGTTGGATGCGCAGTTTTTCGTATACCGGCGCCAGGCGCTGCTCCAGATCGTCCGACGTGATCACGTTGGGGGGCAGTTCGTAGCCCAAGCCGGCAATGGTGACATCGTTGTAGATCATCGTTGCAACCTCAGTCGGAATCCCGTCATCTTGTAAATGCACAAGCCGTCCACATGCAGCCAACCGTCGGCGGTCAAGGAGGGGGCATCCCCGTCGTCGACCCCGGTGATCATGGCCTCCACGGTCACCTTGCGGTTGGTGGGGATCACCTGGCCGCGGTATTCCCACTGGTGCGGCTGCCTGGTGACCATTTCGAACCGGTGGCTGGATATTTTGTCGGGCCAACGGTGTATCGCATAAAACTTCAACAATTGGATGAAGGATTCGATACCCAGGGAGCCGGGGCAGACCGGATCCTGGTAAAAGTGGGCCTTGAAAAACCACTCATCGGGATCGACCCGCTTGTGACCGCGCACATAGCCCAGGCCTTGGGGGCCACCGGCAGGGTCGAGCCGGTCGATGACGTCGATCATGGCCAGGGCCTTGGCCGGCATTTGCAGGCCGTCGGCGGAAAAGACGGTGGCCTCGGGCACCTGGTCCGGATTCCGGGGCGGGGCGACGGGCAGGGGGTGATCGACGACGGCATCGGCCGCCGGCGGCGCCGCTGGTTCATAAACGGCGGTGCGCATGCCCTTCTGATCTTGCAGTGCCCGGGCGGTGAAAAAGCCGAAGTAGGTGCTGCCGGTGTAAATGGGCCGGCGATCATCGGAGAGCACCTGGAAATCGAAATGTTCGATGATCATGTCGGCCGCTTCGGACACCTTGGTTATGCGGGTGCGCATGATCAGGGTGCGGTCGGCCGGCGGGATGTTGTGGTGCAGCGTGGCCTGGCCGCCCAGGTTGCGGAACTTGAGATCCTTTTCGCTGCGCAGGGCCGAGCCGGCATAGGCCGCCAGCCAGCCGCAGGGCTGCAGGGCGATCTCCAGCAAGACGGCAAAGGGCATCACGCCGCTGCGGTCGGCGGCGAAGTACCAGGCGTCGGCCGGCACGTCGTAGGCGGCCTCCACCCAACCGTCGGCCTTGAGTTCCCAGGGCGGCGGTTCGATGGCGCTGATGCGGTCCAGGAAGCAGTAGGGCGGACCGGGCAGGCGGGCGATGGTGCGCTGCCGGTCGAACACCCGGTACGGTTCGCCGAAGGCTTCGGAAGGGTTGCCCACGGCGAAGGCCAGGATCCGGTCATGGCCGAACAGGGGCGTTGTCGATACCGGCGCCGCATCCGCCGGGCGTTCCGAAGACGGCACGGCGGCGGATCGCCCCGTGTCCACGGCAGCGCCGTGCAGGCGATGCCAGAAGTCGGCGATGGTTGGCTCGTCCAGGCCGGTGAGCTGCATGGACATGTCCTTGAAGAAAACGATGTAGCGGTCGTCGGCGTACATGTGGGCATCGGCCACCACGTAGGGCTCGGGGCGGTAGCCGATCTCCTTGATTTCCACCGCGTAGTGCACCTTGCGCGTGCGGGGCGTCACCGGGCCGCGGCACTTGAGGCGGCATGGCAGGCCGGGCACCGGCTCGTAGGCCGTGTCCGCGCGGTCGGTGACCCAGCCCAGGCGCAGCAGCAGCACCCGCAGGGCATGGGCGCAACATTCGTACATCAAGGTGCCGGGCATCACCTGGTCGTCCACGAAGTGGCAGGTGAGAAACCAGTCGTCGGGGTGGATGTCGGCTTCGGCCTTGACATAGCCCTTGCCGAACCGTCCGCCGCCGGGTTGCAGTTGTACGATGCGATGGATCAGGCGCATGCGCCCGCCGGGCAGGCGCAGGGCGTGCGGCAGACGGACGCCGGCAAAAGCCGGACCGAAGCAGGCGCCGGCATCGCCCCGGCGCAAGGCCTCCACCTGATCATCGTCGCAGGTGGTGTCGGCCAGGGGCACCAGGGGGGTGAACGGCGCGCCGTCGACCCGGGCCCCGGGCGCGCGATCCTCGGCGGAGAGCAGGATGCCGCCCGATTGGATCACCTCTTGCTCGGTGAAGAACCCGGCACAACCGTCGGTCATGGTGATCAACGGGCGATCCCCGATGCGTCCCTCGTAACGGAAGAAGAATAGATAGGTTTCCCCCTGGCGCACGAATTTGTCGATCTGGATGTCGTAGCGGATGGTTTCCCCCGGCCGGGGCAGGCCGCGATGAAAGCGGATGGTGGCGTCCAGCAGGCGGTAGGTGCGTTCGCCTTTGACCTGGTGATCGATGCCCAGGTAGCTGCACAGGAACAGGTCCGCCTGGCCCGCCTCCACCGAGATGCACACCGGCGCGCGGTCGCCGTCCAGGTACCAGGCGCCGGGGCGCACATCGTGCTCGGTGACCACCCGGCCGCTGCCCAGGCTGCGTTTTTCGCCTTCCACCCGCAGGATGCGGTCCACCAGCATCAGCGGTTCGTCCGGCAGCCGCACACGGGCTTTGTAAGTGTCGATGACGGCGAAATCGGGGCCCAGCACCTCTCCCACCGCGCCCACGGCGAAGGCCATGCACTGTTCGCGGGTGAAGGCGGGCGCCTGCGGCGCAACTGCCGGGCCGGCCGGCGTGCCGGGCGAAGGTGCCGCAGCCGTCTGCGACGCGGTGACATAGGGATCGGGCAGGTCGGCAGGCGGCGGTGGCCCCCCGGGGTCCAACCGCGGCGGTTGGGGGCCCAATCCCATGTCGGCCATCATCTCCAGCAACTGGTGTTGCATCTGGAACGCTTCACTCATCTGGCGGGTCATGTCCCGGGTCAGGTCCAGAAACTGCTCGTGGGCCCGCGCCGTGGCGGCCGCATTGTCGCTGAGTTCGTCGATCATGGCCTGCAGCGCCCGGGCTTCGGCATCCTGCGCAACGTCGGGGTCGTCCGCGCGGCCGTAGGGCGGGGTGGGCGGCGGCCCTTCACGATGGGGATATTCCGGCACGGATTGCGGGTGTGGTTCGGGCGTTTGCCGTGGTGGCGCGGGTCGCTCGGCCTGCGGCCCGGATGCGGACACGGCATCAGCCCCGGCAGTTGCGGTCCTCGCCGGTTCAGCGGCTGCATCGGCCGCCGTCGTTGATTCTCGGGCCGCCGAAGGCAGGGGCGGCAGCACGGGGGCTTGTCCGCCCACCGGCACCCGGATCACCTGTCCGCCCGACGGACCAGGCCGACCGAAGAAGGTTTCCGCGTAACCAAAGAGCGGCGCCAGGTCCACCGGCTGTCCCGCGGCGGCCAGGGTGCCCAGGCATTTGAGCAGAGGCAGGCACTCGTCCTCGCCCCGTGCATTGGCCGCCACCGCCAGGTGGGGTTTGTCCTCCAGAATTTGGCGGATCATGCGGGTGCAGGAGCCTTGAGGACCCACCTCCACGAACAGCCGTACGCCGTCCGCGTAGGCCTGGCGGATGGTTTGCGGAAAATCGAAGCCTTCCAGCGCCTGGCGCAGGATGGATGCGGCGCACGCTTCCTCCGAGACCGGGTAGGCGGCCCCGGCCGCGCCGCTGTAGAACCGCACCCCTGCCACCGGCGTGGTCGGGAAGCGGTGCAGCGCCGCGTAGGCCTCGGCAACCGGTTGCGCCGCGTCGCAGTGCACCGTGACCACGCCGTCCAGGTAAAGGGCTTCACATTTGAGCCGCGCCACCACGGCGGCAACTTCCTCTTCCAGACCGCCGATGACGCATTCTCCGGGTGTGTTGACGATCAAGCGTCGCACATGGGGCGTATGGGCCAGGGCGGCGTCCACTTGCGCGGCGGGGCGATTGACCACCGCCACCCGCCATTGGATCGGCCGTTCGGCCGGCAGTCGCCAGGCCCGGCGCAGCGCTTCGCAGGGGCCGCACAGCTGGGTGCGGAACAGGTCGGAATCCGCCAGGCGGGCCAGCATGCGGCCGTGGTCCGGCCAGGCGTCCAGGGCGAAGAGGCCGGCCGACTCGCCCAGGCTGTAGCCGATGACCGCATCGGGCCGCAGGTTGAACCGGCGCAGCAGGCGGGCCATCTGACCGCCGAACACCACCTGGCCGAAAATGGTGTGTAACGGATCGGCCACCAGGGCTTCGTAGGCCTCGGACTGCCACCCCGGTCCCCATTCGATGCGCCAGGGGTCAAAGAGGTGGGGCAGCATCTGGGAACGCAGCTGCTCCGTGCGATGCTCCATCTGTCGCAACACTTCAGGCCAGTGGGTCCCCAGGTGACGCCCCATGCCCACATAGTGGTTGCCCGACCCCGGAAAGACGAAAGCCACTTCGCCGGCCCCGTCGCCTTGCGCCTGGAAGCGGGGTAGGTAGCACACGCCGCCCCGGCCGCCCATCAAGCGTTCTTCATTGTTTTGCAGAAGGCGACGTGCCGTGGCGATGTGCTGTCGCAGCTCTTGGGGGCTGTGTGCCAGGAGGGCCATATGACGACCGCCTCGGTGCGGTTCGGGATCGCGCCTGAACCACTGGTGGGCAAGCCGCTCCATCGCGCTGTCTGCGGGGACGGCGGTATCCTTGTTCACCATGGCTTCCAGTTGATCCAGGCGGGCCGCCAGATCATCGGTCTCCGCGCCGTGGAGCAGGAAGAGCCCGTAGGGCAGGGGGCCCATGGGACGGCTGGGTGCTGACGCCGGCGGGATAGCTTGGGTCCGCGCCGGTTGCCCATCGTCGGCCTGCTGCAAAATGGCGTGCATGCAGCCGCCGTCCGCCGTCATGGCGCCCACACAGGCGGTGCGCGGCCCGTCGTCGCGGTCGGCGGCCCAGTATGCGGCCGAACGGGGAAAATGGAAATGATCGGCGGACCACCCCTCGTGGCGGGGTCCGAAAAAGTGGGGCAGGGGCGGCAGCAGGCGGTGGTGCAGGGACAGGGCCGCCTTGGCCAGGGAGGCCAACCCGGCGGCCACACCGGTGTGGCCCGTCAGGGGTTTGAGCGCCCCGACCGCCACCCGCCGCTCCGGCGGACGGTCGCCGGATTTGAACATTTGTTGCAGGGCTTCGGCCTCGATGGCATCCTCGGCCGGAATCCCGCTGCCGTGGGTTTCCACCAGCCCGACGGCTTCGACCGGCACCTGCGCCGCCCGATGGGCCGCCTGGAGGGAACGGGCGTAGGTGGACACGGTGGGATGGGTGGCATCGCCATTGCCGCCGTGGGCACCGTCCACGCCCCGGATTAACGCATAGATGCGGTCGCCGTCCGCCCTGGCATCGGACAACCGTTTGAGCACCAGGGCCACAGCGCCCTCGCCGGGCAACCCACCGTCCGCCGCCGCGTCGAAGGGTCGCACCCGCCCCGTCGTGCTCAGGGTGGTGCGATCGTAAAGCGTGGCCAGGTTCCGTTCGTCACAGGTCAGATCCACCGCCCCCACCAACATGGCGTCCGCGCGGCCCGAACGGAGCATATCGGCGGCGATGGCCACCGCCCGCAATCCCGATGCCGCTTCGGCCGACACCACGAAGGAGGGCGCGCCGAAACGAAACTCCCGGGCGATGCGGCTGGCCACGATGCCGCCCAGGGCGCCCAAGGTCCGCGTGGCGGTCAAGGGCGGCCCGCACCCTTCCCGGGCGGCCGCCCACCAGTCGGCATGGGCCGGATCGTCATGTCGACCGATGATGCCTGCGCCGTTTTCCGTGCCGCCTTCACCGTCCTGCAACCGCTGCAGAAGCTCCGGCAGCACCCAGCGCAAATGAAAATTCCCCGCTTCCTGGTCGAAGGCGATGCCGATCACCGCGCCCATGGATTCCCGGTGCTGGTGCAGGGGCAAGCCCGCATCCTGCAAGGCGCCGGCCGCCGTCTGCAGCATCAGCAACTGCTGGGGCAGGATGTCGGGAATTTCCCCGGGCGGTATGCGGAAGGCGCCCATTTTCACCGCCACCTCCTGCACAAAGCCCGCAGCGGCCAACGGTTTGCCCAGCCGGCGGTCAACGGCTTCAGACGCCTTCCAACGGCCTTCGGGCGGCGGGATCATGGCCGTGCGGCCGCCGAACACCGCCTGTTCAAAAGCGGTCAGGCCATCCAAACGGCCCAGGTGCAGATCCATGCCCACGATGGCCACGGCTGTGGTTTCATCGTCGACGGCCATCCGGGGCGATTCATCCGGCGGGACCGGCTGCACGGCCACCGCCGCAGACTGCTTGTCCGCCGCCACCGCGGGCCAGCCCTCCAGCAACAGATGGGCGTTGATGCCCCCGAAACCGAAAGCGCTCACCGCCGCCCGCGGCGGCCGGTCATCCCGTTCCGGCCAGGGCACCGGCTCGGTCTGCACCCGGAAGGGTCCGTCGCGCAGCGGACTGTCCGCCGCCGGCGCCGTAAACTTCAGAGAAGGTGGCAGGGTGCGGTGGTGCAATCCCAGCAGGACCTTGATCATGCCCGCCGCCCCGGCGCCGGTAAGCAGGTGGCCGATCATCGACTTGACCGCTCCCAGGGCGCAGGGACCCGCCGCGGCCGGGGCATCGGCCCACAAGGCGCGCAGGCTGCGCAGCTCCGTGGCGTCGCCCACCGGTGTGCCGGCCCCGTGGCATTCGATGTAATCCACATCCCAGGGCCGCCAGCCCGCAGCGGCATAGGCCGCCCGCATGGCCCGCAACTGGCCGTCCGATTCCGGCGCCAGCAAATTGCCCCGCATATCGTTGGACAGGCCGATGCCCCGGATCACACCGTAAACGGGATCCCCGTCCCGCACCGCGTCGTCCAAGCGTTTGAGCACCACCACACCGGCCCCTTCACCCACCACCAGACCATCCGCCGTCTTGTCGAAGGGCGCGCAGCGGCCCGAAGGGGAGAGGGCGCGCAACTGGCTGAAGCCGATCTGGGTGTAAAGATTGTCCGCTCCGGAGACCCCGCCGGCGATCATCAGGTCGGCCCGCCCCGCCTGCAAGGCCGTGCAGGCCAACTGCACCGCGTAAAGGGAGGAAGCGCAGGCCGCATCCAGGGTGTACACCTCGCCACCCAGCCCCAGCGCCCGGGCCACCAGGGCCGCCGGTCGCGCGACCACCCGGGCGGCGAACCGGGTTTCGGCCGACGGTACAGCAGCGTCTGCGGCAGCGCGGCCGATGCCGGCAAACAGCGGTTCGGAAAGGATTTGGCGCGAAAGCAGGGAAGATGCAGCGGTGGGCAACGCGATGGCGGCCAGGATCACCCCCGCCCGCGCCAGGTCCAAGCCTTCCGTGCGGCAATCGGCCAGCGCCTCGCGCGCCCCGTAAACCACCCACTGGAACCATGGCTCCAGGCGCTGTAAAAAAGCGGGATCCAGCGCCGTACCGCCGCCGTCCCATTCAAATGTATTCACCAGGCAGGCCCGGCGGGAATAGGTGCGGTCCGGCGCCGGCTTGTCGCTGTAGACCCAATCCACCAGCGTGCCCCAACGCGCCGCCGGCACCTCTGCCACGGCATCCACTTTACCGCTAATGTTATCCCAAAACGGCCCGACACCCATCGCACCCGGAAAAACCCCGGACATTCCCACCACGGCCACAAACGGTTTGTTTTCCATACAAAAACCCACTTACTGCATTGATTTGATTAAAAATAGACCATATATCCGACTTAGACCTTTAATGCAACTCGAGTTTGGATTTAAATCGGTATCGAAACCATAAACTCCTGCCCATCTATTCCTTGTAACCAAAGCCATTGCGGGATATGGTGGGTGGGCTTTACCTTTGTCTGCCTTGCACGCGGCGCACCCGCCTCAACTCTTTTGAACATCGGCTAAGAGACAGAAAAATGCTTTCCAGCCCCCACTCCTTTCACATCCCGGTCATGGGCACCGGGTTCACGCTGGACACGCCGTTGCGCGTCGCCCGGTACGGCATCACTTCGGTCATCTCTTTGGTGGATGATGTGATCATCGAGCAGGCGCGCAAATATCATAGCCGACAGCACCAATTGCCGTTCACTGCCATAAAGGCTTCCGCACCCGACGCGAGGGCCCGGCGCATCACGGCCTACCTGGACCTGGTCGATGAGCTGGTGGCTCGCCAGGTGCGGCAACTGCGGCAGGCGCCCTTCGATGCGGGCAGTGACATCTGCCGCTACTTTGAGCTGTTGCCCCCTTCGCCGTTGCGCGACGCATACCTGCAAATGCAAACCGTGACCGACACCCGCGAGCTTCAGAGCCTGCAGGCCGAGCTGCGCCGTCATATCGTACCCGGCCGCATCGATGTGAACATCATGACCAAGCTGGACATGGACCGCTATCGCAACGGCGCCAAGCTGCCCGCCGAATTCGCTGATGCAATGGCCGCCCTGCGCGGCTTCGCCAAAAGCACGCTGCGATCCGCCATGGTCTTCTCCGCCGGCATCAACCAGCGCCTTTACACCTACGCCGCCTGCTTTGACGATTTTTTCCCCTGCGACACCGCCGGCCCCGTCAAAAGCATCATTCTGAAGGTCAGTGACTACCGCTCGGCGCTGGTCCAGGGGAAATTCCTGGCCAAGCGGGGCTTGTGGATCTCCGAGTTTCGCATCGAGTCGGGCCTCAACTGCGGCGGGCACGCCTTCGCGGCCGACTGCAACCTGATGGGACCCGTACTGGAGCTGTTCAAACAGAATCGCCAAGAGCTGACGGAATGTCTCTTCCGGATCTACGCAAAGGCGTTGGCGGGCATGGGGCGGCATGCCCCGACCGAGCCGCCTCCGATCCGCGTCACCGTCCAGGGCGGCATCGGTACGGCCGAGGAAAACAACATGCTTCTGCAATACTACCAGGTGGACGGCACGGGTTGGGGCACCCCCTTCATGGTGGTGCCCGAAGTGACCAATGTGGATTCCGTTCACCTGGAGCGGCTCTGCAATGCGAACAAGGAAGATATCTACCTCAGCGACGCGTCTCCTCTGGGGGTTCCGTTCTGGAATCTGCGCACCTCGGCCAGCGAACGGCAGCGGCAGCGCCGGATCGCCACCGGCCGACCCGGCAGTGACTGCCCCAAAGGGTATGCGCGCATCAACAGCGAGTTTACGGATAAACCCATTTGCACCGCCTCCCGCGAATACGTGGCCCTCAAGCTGTCCCACTTGCCCGAGGAGGAACTCTCCGAGGCGGCGCAGGCCATGGTGCGTGAAGCGGTGCTGGCCAAGGCATGCATCTGTCACGACCTGGGCGGCAGCGTCAGCTTGAGCCGGAACGGGCACAAGGCGGTGGCGCCGGCGGTCTGCTGCGGCCCCAACATCCGCAATTTCCGCCGCACCTTCTCCCTGGATGAGATGGTCAATCACATCTACGGTCGCCTGTGCGTCATGGTCAACCATGAGCGCTCCCACATGTTCCTGGAAGAGATGCGCCTCAACAAAGAGTACCTGTGCGTGGAAATCAAGCGTTTCACCCATCAGATCTCCAACCGGCCCTGGAGCTACTTCGAATCTTTCAAAAAGAGCCTTCTGGAAGGCACCGACTACTACCAGGACCTGGCGTGCCGCTTCTTCAAGGAGAAACAGGAAAAATTCCTTCAGGAACTGCAAAAGCTGCGCGATGAGATCGAACGCATCACACCCGTGGCCGTGCCCGTACCCGAACCGGCACATTAATCCTTGACACCATCCCCTTCATGCATTTAGAAGAGCACGGTTAAGGAGTTTAGGGAGTTTAGGGAGGGAGTTTAGGGACGTTCTTCAGATATTCAGTTTCTGTTCATCAGACTCCAAAGCGACCCAATCCGTCTTCTGCTGAAAATTCCGAGCGCGCCGACAAATCCACCGTCTTTCTAAAACCCTGCCCACCGACGAGCCGATCATGGAAGCGTCCGACGGCGCGCTGCTGTCCAAATCAACCGACGGCTGCATTCGGTTGAAAACGAGAGCATAAAACACACCAAACGGTAAATCAGGAGTACTGAGAGGGGCAATACGGAATCGCACCTCAAGAAGACGAACCGGAATTTCCTTTATATCCCTTGGTGTAATATTCTAATTCGATGGATTGGTTGCGCTTTGGTTGCTTCGGTAGCGGTGATTTCCTCGGTAGTCAAATTAAAGCTCAAGAAATTCCTCCCTTGTGCCGATAATAATCGCGTTAATGATTCGTATAGTTGAATCCTGCTAATGCTAATCGGATTCAATCAAACCGGTTTCCGAAAAATTCATGATTGGAAGAGACTGCGAGTAAGCAGGAGCGAGAGTTGAAGGCGGTTCATTCTTGTTCTATAAGACCTCCGGCAAACCAATGCGCATAATTCCGTGACGGCACGGTATGCGCTTAGACGCTTGTATAAGGAGAGATTTATGAAGCTCAAATCGTGGATTGTAGTTGCTGCTTTCTGGTTTGCGTTGATCGGATGCGGTGGAGGTGGCGGAGACGGCGGATCCGGCGGAACGGAACCATCGCCGGTGCCGGTGTATGAACGGTCTCTCCTTGTTCTCGAGGCGACGTCATTGGAATTCGGTGCGGAACTGCACTGGAACGAGGATCGTTTTCCAGGAGCCGTTTTCAACGTTTGCCTGACCGAGGAGCATCCCGAGTCCGGTTCGCTGATCGGTCGTTCCCAGGATTGTTTTTCCGACAGGAGCGCCATGGTTGAAAACGATCACGTATCTCCAGTGACCGTCAGTGGACTCACCGGTGGCCACAGATACTGGGTTCAGGTGGAAGCAGAAACACCGTCCGGTCAAATTCACAGATCCAGACCTGTCATCGTCAGCGCCCGCATACCCGATGAGGATTTGCTTGGGATCGACGACTGGGACTGGCAAAGGGCCCCGGATCTCGCAGCTGAAACGCAAGCCATCTCAAGACGGCTTGCCGGATTTCAGCAGGCTGCCCGCAACAAGGATATCCATAGCGCCGTGGCGTTCATCCAAGAAGACCAAAGGGATGTGTACCAGGCACTGTTCAGCCACAACCCCGATGCCATGCCGGCATTCGGTGTGCTGCTGGATCGCGCCCGGATGGGTTTTCTCAGCCCTCCGGCGGAGCCCGCGGCCGATTCAACGCAAAGAACGGCGGAGTATGCGCTTGAGATCGACGGATTCACCTTCTATGTGCGCTGGATGAAACACGACGACACCTGGATGCTGATGGATTTCTAAAGAAAGGGCGGTGATTGATGAATTCGAGATTGCTTACATGCATGTTCCTTTGTGCTTTCCTTATACCGTCTATGACCCAAAATGCTTCTGCATGGAATCAGGGAACGCACAGGCAAATCAACCACGAGGCCGTCAACCTGTTTTTGTCCCAGATGCAAAACAAGGAAAAATACAGTCTGAGCCCCATAACCCGCGACCTGCGCAACGAGCCCTACCGGGGTATCGCTGTTGACAGCTCATGCCTGTATGTAAAGGATTATCAATTAACACTTGGCAATTACACAATGGCGCAGTGGATTGTTTTGGGGGGAGACTGGGCCGACGAGCCCCATCTGTATGCATCTCTCCGCCATTTTTATGATCCGTTGGGCCGTGTTGAACACTATCTGACGGATGGGTGGATCGTCCATGGCGTTCTTTACGAATCGCCCGAAATTGACGCAAGAACATGGGCCCTGGATCATCCGGACAACCCATTCAGTTTCAAGCAGGGGCTTGTTTATTACAAACTGGCCATGGAAGTGGATGATGAACGTCCCCTGCCGCCGATGCTTTCGCAGAGCCACTTCAAGCTCAATCTGAACCTGGTCCCGGTCGATCATGCCGATCAGCGCCGAACTTACCTGGCGTTGGCCTACCGTGCGCTCGGTGAATCCATGCACATGCTGGCCGACATGACCCAGCCGGCCCATGTTCGCAACGATGCCCACGCCTTGGATGAGCCCATCGAATCCAGGGTTTTCAGTGAGCATGTGCGCAGCGCAGCCCGGGATCCCCTGTTGGATCCCCGCCTAACCCCCTTTCTCGCCGGCGCGGGAGGCACCCAACAGAAACCGGAGGCACTTTTTCACCGGGTAGCCACTTTTATCAACGAGAATTTCTATTCCGCCGACACCATTTACGACCAACCCTCCCATGTCATACCCAATCATTACGACAGGTTTTTGGCGCTTCCCTATCCGTCTCCGCAGTTTGCCGACTTGCAGGAACGATACACTCGGGTTCAAGGCTACCTGATCCAACGCAGAGTTAAGCGATATGAAGGAAAAGGCGGTGCGTTCGACTGGATGCTCATGACCATGGCCCAAGAGCGCCTCAGCTTTCACTGGTTCGATCCGGACCAGTCGGTCTTGGTAGACCCGCTGGAATCAGCGGGGCGCTTACTTGGTAAACACGGCCGGTACCACATACCCAACGCTTACGCCCCGGATCAGGCCAAGGTGCTGCTGCCCATTGCGATTTACGCCAATGCGGATCTCATGGACATGTTTTTCCCGACCCTGGAGCTGAAAGCCACCTACACCGACGAAGGGATTCAGCAGGGCAATGCGCCCGGCCGCAATAATTATTCCCGCAACGTGATCCGCATCGACGCTGAAATGGAGCATTATCAGGCAAGGGACAAAGCCTGGTCCGACTACGAATTGCTCGTCGAATACACCGGCGCGGCCAAGCTGGTCATCAGCGAAGAGGACAACGCGGTCAAAACACGCGAACTGTATTTCAGGAATGGCAAGCTGGACAAGATCGAAATGCCCGACGGCTCCCTGGAACGAAGGGATTTGCAGCTTTACGCACCCTTAGCGGGAGAGGCGCTGACCGAAGAAGAAGAATTCTACCGCATCGAAAACCTCCAGTCGGTGCATATCGAGATCAAAGCCGGAACCCGTCATTTTCAAAGCGAATCGTTCCTGTTTGAATCCGAAGAGGCCACCGTCACCATTTTGCCGCCCCGTATCGTGACCTATGAATTGCAACGGGGTGCAACCCGGGTCACCCATAATTTCGAGGCGGTGGGGCGCCCCGAAGCCACCTATCGGTTTACCTGGAAATTCGGTGACGGCAACACCTTCACCGAGATCGTGCAGCCCGGTGCAACGTCGCGGGCCAGCCACACCTATTACAACTTGAACGCCGGTGATCGCTTCTACCCCGAAGTCACACTCGAAACAGTTGACAGGGTATTTCTGGCAGTGGATTCGATGACCATCAACATCACCCAGGCAAGTGACTCCGGACAGGGGTCCACCACTTCCGGTACTTTCAGACCCAGTGACGACCTGCCATGGATCAGTTACACCATCACCGGCGCCGGCGATACCAGTTACGTCGACTCCCCGGAATCAGATAAATGGTGGGAGGCGAACCAGAGAACGCGCACCTTCACCGGGATGATGGATGGCGAGGCGCTGACCATCTCCGGCACGGTATACGTTCCCTTGCCTTCCGGCCCCAGTGTGCGGGAGGCTTACCTGGATGTCCGGGCCTGGTCACAAACCGAACAAAGATATGAGAAGCGTTTCATGCCCGGCACGCTGGAGAACTTCAACATATCCGTACCCGTAGCCCAGGGGCAACGAGCTCAATTTTACATACACGTCAGCCCTTCAATCAACAAAAGTACCCGTGTCGACGGATCCTTTAATTAAAATGTTTCCGCAAGGCGCCCGGCACGATGAACATGCCGGGCGCCCTGCCTCTTACACCGCCTTTTGAAGCCTGAGAAGTGAAAAGAATATTGAACGGAAAAATACGCATCATTTTTTGCTTGCCTTTCAATGCGAATCATGTTCAATTGATGAACAAGAAGCGCTGAACACATTCTCAAGCCCATCATATTCGCGCTTCCGGATGGAACCGTGCCATGGACGAAGGCGACATGATGCCGATGAACTCACGACCGCGGCCCTCTCATCGACTGGATCTGTATCCGTAATCCACCAGGCGGAGCTACCTCCAGCTCACCAGCAACCCCGCAAATTCGACACCGACTCCGACCCAATGAAGCTGCGCGACATCCGCACCCTCACACTACTGCAGGAAATGGACAAAGAGAATCCGCCCACCCAGCGGGAACTGGCAGAACGACTGGATGTCTCCCTGGGATTGGTCAACCTCTACATCAAGCAGTTGGTGCAAAAAAGCTATTTTAAAATTCGCACTTATCCCAGGAACAGGGTAGGGTACCTGCTCACCCCCAAGGGCCTGCTGGAAAAAACCCGCCTGACCTGCGACTTTATCCAGCACTCCCTTGATTTCTACAGAATGGCCAAATCCAAACTCGAGAACACCTTGAAGCAGTTGGAACAAGAAGGCGTGCGCACCATTGTACTCTACGGTTCCAACGAAATCGCCGAAATCGCCTACCTGGCCCTCAAGCAAACCAACCTGGAGCTTGCGGCCGTCATCGACGACGAAAAAGCAGGCCAGCTTTTTTTGGGTCAAACCGTCATCCCCGCAAGCGCGCTCATCGACCTCCATTTCGATCGACTGCTGGACACCCGGATCCCGCCGGAAGGCGGCAAATACAAACCATTGCCCGTGCCACGCAAAAAACAAGTACCCATGATTCAATATTAGTCCGCACCGGCACATGGCGCCACGGGTGACGGGCAACAAGAGATCATGAGCAATACAAAACAGCCACTACCCGCAAGCGCGAGCGATTCGACAACATCTCCGCCATCATCGACCCGCTCGGGCCGCATCCGGCGCCACAGCTTCGAAGACAAATACCGGCACTGCGCCATCGTCTCGTCCAGCGGATCGCGCCGGCAACGTTGGTTTTTGGTGGTTCCCCGCCGCCTCGGCCTTTCATTGACGCGCATTACCATCTTGACCGATCACAAAAAGGTTGCGTCCCAGTGAGCTCGATTGTCAAAAGCCGCCCGTTTCTTCCGATGTTTCATGCTCTGTGGAATTATCGAAGCTTCATCGCCGGCAGCGTTAAGCGGGAGTTTCAGCTTAAATATCGCAATTCGATACTGGGGGCAGCGTGGACATTCCTCAACCCCCTGGCGATGATCATCGTCTATACGGTGATCTTCTCGCAAATCATGCGCATGAAGCTTCCCGAGGTGGACAGCACCTTTGCCTACAGTATATACCTTTGCGCCGGATTGTTGACCTGGGGCTTGTTTGCCGAAATCACCACGAGGGCGCAAAACATATTTCTCGAGAATGCCAATCTACTTAAAAAGATCAATTTTCCCCGGCTCTGCCTGCCGGTAACCGTGGTGGCCGGCGCAGGTTTGAACTTTGCCATAATCTTCGGTCTTTTCACCTGTTTTCTGATTCTCTCCGGCAACTTTCCCGGGTGGACCTATCTGGCGCTATTACCGGTGCTGGCCGTTCAAATCGCCTTTGCCATCGGTCTTGGCATTGTTATTGGCGTCCTCAATGTCTTCTTTCGCGATGTCGGCCAACTGTTTACCGTGGTGTTGCAGTTTTGGTTCTGGCTCACCCCGATCGTTTATCCCATCTCCATTCTGTCGGAGAGAGTGCGCGGCATGATCGCCTTCAACCCGATGACCCAACTAATGGCTGCCTACCAGACTATTCTTGTCACCGGCCAATGGCCCGATTGGATCTCGCTCTGGCCGGTAACAGCCTTGGCACTTTTGCTGTGCAGTTGGGGCATGTTGCTTTTCCGCAGAAGTGCCGGCGAAATGGTGGACGAACTATAATGGTTGCAATCGCCGTCGACGGCCTTGGCAAAGCTTTCAAACATTATCCCACGCGTTGGGCACGGCTTGCCGAATGGATTTTGCCGGGAAACCGCCCCCATCACATACCCAAGTGGGTCTTGCAGGACATCAACTTCACCATCGACCCCGGAGAGGCGGTGGGCATTGTCGGTGTCAACGGCGCAGGCAAGAGCACCTTGCTCAAACTGATCACCGGCACTCTCCAGCCTTCAACGGGTACTGTTCAGACCCACGGGCGCCTGGCGGCAATGTTGGAACTGGGCATGGGCTTTCACCCCGATTTTACAGGCCGCCAAAATGTTTTCATGGCGGGGCAACTCATGGGTCTGGGCATCGATGAGATCAAAGACTTGCTGCCGGAAATCGAAAAGTTCGCCGATATCGGCGACTACATCGATCAACCGGTGCGCATATATTCCAGCGGAATGCAAATGCGACTGGCGTTCAGCGCCGCAACCGCCGTTCGCCCGGACACCCTGATCATCGATGAGGCAATGGCCGTTGGCGATGCCTATTTTCAAGCAAAATGCTTTCAGCGAATCGCCCGATTCAAGCAACAGGGAACAACCCTCTTGCTTGTCTCCCACAGCGTGGGTGACATCGTAAAGCACTGCGAACGCGCAATCCTGCTCAAAAACGGGCATGTCGAACAGGATGGGTCGTCGCGACAAGTCACCAACCGATACCTGGACGAACTCTTCGGCAAGTCCCCTTGCCCTGAGGTTCAAGGTTCTTGTCAATTCGGCTGCGCGGGCACCCAAATGCTCAATGGCGACGATGATGTTTTTCACACCAGGCCTGGGTATTGCGTGGAAGAGCATCGCTGGGGACAGGGCGGCGGCGCTATTCTCGATTATCTCATCGTGGCCCAGGGCGAGCATTACCCCTCGCGCATAGAAAGCAATGCACAAACCGATTTCTATTTTAAGGTTCGTTTCGACAATGATTTTTCCAGCGTCGTACCCGGTTTTCTAATTAAAACCCTCGAGGGCATCTTTCTCTACGGCACCAACTCCTTTATCGCCAATGAAGGCCGGTCGCACCTCGCCGCCGAAGCCGGCAACATCAAAGTGTTCCGGTTTTCCCTGCCCATGGCACTCAATGAAGGCCACTACCTGATTTCCTTCGGCATTTCATCTGGAGACCCGCTCACGAATTTGGAGCCCATCGAGCGTCGCTACGATTCCGTAATGATACATGTCGGCCGAACGATACAGTTTTGGGGGCTCGTCGACCTCACCGCCTCTTTTGAAACCATCGAACAGCAAAGGCAACTGAATGGCCACACCTGCAACTGAAAGGCGCGCCAAGATCGGACTTCAACATATCGCGACATTTGTGCAAATCGTACTGCTTTTCCTGCACATCACGGCATGCGCTTCGGAAACCCACGAAAGCGGGCATGATACCAAATTGCGTTTCGCCGTTGCCGCCGATGGGCATTGGGGGCAACCCGATACCCCGTTTGAACAGGATTACAACAAATTGATTGAAGCCCTGAATCGCTTGCATCAGGAAGAACCGTTCGATTTTGTCGTATTTCTGGGCGACCTTGTTCATGACCGGCCGGACCTACTTCCGACGGTTAAAAACGCACTGGACCGATTAGGGCCTCCATGTTTCATTATCGAAGAGGACCTGGTGGATGACGTTGTCGTCATTCAAGCGCAAGGGGTGCGGCAATGAACCCATTGACAGTACTTGTCAAGGAACTTCCCGAGGTCTACCAGCCGATTTATGGGCACCCCGAGTTGTCGGAGGCTGTTGCAAGGCCTTGTACGGATCGGTTAGCGACCATCATCAGCGTTTACGACGCTCTGCAAAAGGTTGTTGATCGACCTCTTAAAGTTCTTGATCTCGGATGCGCCCAGGGGTTCTTCAGCTTGAGCCTTGCAGCCAGGGGCGCTACCGTCCACGGGGTCGACTACCTGGATAAGAACATTGCAATCTGTAATGCGGTGGCCGTTGAAAATCCCGATATGAAAGTGACATTTGAAATCGGGCGCGTGGAGAACGTACTCGGACGGATTGAGAAAGATCAATACGACCTTGTTCTTGGGCTCAGCGTATTTCACCACATTATACATGAGTCGGGTGTGGATGCAGCAAAAAACCTGATTCATCAAACGCTCGACAAAGCCGGCGCCATGATCCTGGAGCTGGCGTTGCGGGAAGAGCCGCTCTACTGGGGCCCTTCCCAGCCCGAGGACCCTCGCAGCCTATTGGAGGGTTGCGCCTTCGTTCATGAATTGGCACGACATGAAACCCACCTTGCCCCGATTAAGCGTCCATTGTGCATCGCGAGTAATTTGTGTTGGGTCCTGGGTGGTTATGCGGACCGATTCGATGAATGGACAACCGATCCGCATTTCATGGCCAGGGGAGCCCACGCCGGAAGCCGGCGCTACTACTTCAGTGATAATAAAATTTTGAAATTTTACAATTTCCAACACCGCCTCGGACCTAAAAACAGAGCGGAATTCGGTCGCGAAACCTTCTTTCTTACCAATCCGCCACCCTGTTTTCCCACATCGCAATGCATTGTTTCAGGTTCAAATGAAAGTGAAGGATGGGTTGTGATAGCCCGTGATGAGGGCAAATTGCTGCTGGATTTAATACGTGAGGGCGCTCATTATGACCCCATCTCCATACTACGAGACATCTTGGATCAACTTGCAGCACTAGAAGCTGAAAACTTGTATCATGACGATGTTAGAACCTGGAATATTCTTATCGCCCAAAATGGAAATGCAAGCCTGATCGATTACGGATCGATCTCATCTATTGCCCAAGATTGCGTCTGGCCTGAAAACCTCTTCTTATCCTTTTTCATTTTCGTCAGAGAACTAACCACAGGGGTTGTGGATGATCCGGATCCATTACGCACCGTTTCCATCAGCCCTTTCACCTTGCCGCAACCATTCCAGGGATGGGCCGCTCTGCTGTGGCAAAGACCGCTAAAGGAATGGTGCTTCAAACTGATGCGCGACACGCTTGATGCAATTCCGATCAGGGAAAATGAGACTCAACCTCCGGAAAGCTCCGACATATGGTTCAAAGCGATTGAAGAAGCCTTACAGGCGCAAAAGCTGTATATGCAGCACCTAAAGCATCGGCTGGACGAAGGGGAGCATCGAGTGGGCGCCACAGTGCAAGCCTCCATGGAGACCTATGCAAGAGAAATCACCACCCTAAGCCAATCCATATCCCACATAGGTAATTCCCTCAGAGACAGGTTTTCCCTTGCTGAACATCTCGAGAAACAGGTTGCGTGGTCCAAGGATCAATTTTCCCGCATGGAAAATCGCTTGTTGCAAACCGAGACGCGTGCTGCTGAGCTTGAGCAGCGAGCTATTGCCGCAGAGACCCGGGAGAGGGAAACGGAACAACAGGCAAAATCGGAAATCAAGAATCTGCTGACCGAAAAGCAAAAGATTGAAGATATTTTAGTAAATTCAAATGCGAAAATCCGCAAGCTGGAAAGAGAGTTTGCGGAACTTAATGAAAATATAGGCGTACTGAAGGAAGAAAGAGACGTTCTTAAAAAGGAAGCATCCAAAAATAGAGAAACAATTGTTCGTTTAGAATCAAGCTTAGAGGAAACAAACCGAGAATTGCAACTATCCATCGGTAGGGTTGATGAAGCGCGGATAAATCAAGAATCTCTGCAGGAGCAACTTCTCAAACTTCAGGAGGACCACAGAGCCTCGCTAGACAATACACATAGTTGGTACGTTAAGGCTCAAGAAAAAGAGGCGCAAGTTCAAACCTTGCAAGCGCAATTGACCGCATCACTCGAAGCGTCCAATCATTGGCGAGTACTCGCAACTTCTCATGAAGAGCGTGTGCAAGCCATTTTGCAAAGCAACTCTTGGCGTATCACATGGCCATTGCGTATACTGACGGCTGGTTTAAGGTGGTTTTGCAGGATTCCGATACGATTTTTCAAAGCCATTGCGCGGCAGCTATTACGGGTGACGATGCGGAGAATTTTCAACAAACCTTACTTAAGGAATTGGTTGAATAGAAGATTAAGCGGTTACCCTTTAATACATGCTCATCTCAAACTATTCGCCTGCAATCAAGGTTTGGTTGCCCATGACAATTCTTGTCATATTTCTGAAAGGGATTGTTTTAGTGATAATAAGTTTGTCGATGCCCCCAAAGATGCTTTTACAACACAGGTCGAAAATTCTTATTTCGAAGAAAACGAAAGATTGTTGAATATACAAAATTTTACGCCCAGGACGAGAAGGATTTACAATGATCTCAAAATCGCTATAGAAAGGAATGGAGAAGTAAGGTAATGAGGATTGTTATCGACATGCAGGGGGCACAATCGGAAAGCCGGTTTCGCGGTATCGGCCGATACACAATGTCACTTGCCAAGGCTATTGCTCAAAATAGGGGAAATAATGAAATTATTTTAGCTTTAAGTGGGCTGTTTCCTGACACAATCGAATCGATACGCAAAACCTTCGATAATATATTGCCTCAAACTAACATACGGACGTGGCACGCTCCTGGACCAGTGCGTGATTGTGTATCCGGCAATTCTTGGCGGAGAAAAGTTGCAGAGGGTATCCGTGAAGCATTTCTATCCAGCTTAAACCCTGACGTGGTGCAAATATCAAGCTTGTTTGAAGGTTATGTTGATGATGCTGTGACGAGTATCGGGGTTTTTTCCTCTCATTGTCCTACGGCTGTAATACTTTATGATTTAATTCCCTTACTGCAAGAAGATACTTATCTCAAGCCTAACCCTGTATATTCAAGCTACTATCATCGAAAGATTGAGAGCCTAAAACGGGCAAGGATGCTTTTAGCTATATCCGAATCGGCAGCATTAGAAGCACGAAGCCAGTTGAAGTTTTCCAATGATCAAATTGTGAATATATTCAGCGCCTGCGACTCAATTTTTCGTCCAATAGAAATTTCTAATATTGAAAAACATAAACTTTTCAATCATTTTCAGATCACGCAACCTTTCATTATGTATTCAGGCGGGGCAGATGAACGGAAAAATTTGAAACGGTTGATCCGAGCCTACGCGCACTTGCCAAAATCTTTGTACGAAACACATCAATTGGTATTGGTAGGCAAAATCAACTGCAACGAAATGACTGAGCTGCAGCAATTGGCCAAGTCGATAAACCTTAGTAAAGATCGCTTACTATTCACGGGTTACATTAGCGATGAAGTTCTGGCTCAAATTTATAATTTGTGTACGGTCTTCGTGCTTCCGTCTTTGCACGAGGGTTTTGGGCTAACTGCACTGGAAGCAATGTCCTGCGGAGCGGCGGTAATTGGTGCCAATGTTACAAGCATACCAGAGGTTTTAAATTGCAAGGATGCACTTTTCGATCCCTATGATGAAGCAGCAATTACACAAAAACTCGCCCAAATATTAGATTCGGTAGAATTCAGGAAAGAGCTCAGGTTGCATGGTCTCAGGCAATCACGCATGTTTTCATGGGATCATTGCGCAAAGATGGCAATTGCAGCTTATGAGAAGCTTTATGCAAACAAATCAGAAAGACGCGCAATCGCAACACCAAATCATCGTCCTAAGTTAGCATACGTTTCGCCTCTTCCCCCTGAACAAACAGGAATTGCCAATTATAGTGCTGAATTTATACCTGCGCTAACCAAATATTACGACATCGTTGCAGTCGTAAATCAAGAAAGTGTTACCGATGAATGGGTGCATAGCAATTGTCCTATCCGGGATGTACAATGGTTAAGGGAAAATGCCCATAATTTGGATCGTGTTCTATACCATATCGGCAATTCGCCCTTTCATCAACACATGCTGTCCCTAATTATAGACATTCCTGGCACCGTGGTGCTCCACGATTTTTTTCTTAGTTCAATGCTGGGCTACCTGGAAGAAAACGGAGTTGGCCAAAACAGCTGGGCCAAATCGCTTTACCTTTCTCATGGATATCCTGCCACTAAAGAACGCTACCATTCTGATAACTCTTATGATGTAAAGGTTAAATATCCAGCCAATTTTGATGTTCTTCAGTGCGCAAAGGGTATTATAGTGCACTCTGAATATTCACGCAGTTTAGCAACGGAATGGTACGGGGCGGTTTTTGATAATGATTGGAAAGTAGTACCTCATCCTCGGAAATTCATTGCACAACGCGACCGTGCCCAAAGCCGTGCAGCACTCGGTCTCGGGATGCATGATTTTGTGGTATGCTGTTTTGGCGGAATGGATCCTTCAAAACTGAACCACCTCCTTTTGGATGCCTGGATACATTCGAATTTAGCTAAAGACAAAAATTGCGTGCTGATCTTCGTTGGCGCCAAGCATGGTGGAAAGTATGGTGCCCTTCTTAACAAAATTCTAAATTCCAGCGATTCGGATAAAGGAGTTCGAATGACTGGATGGGTGGACATGTCGACCTTCTGGACCTACCTTTCCGCTACCGATATCGCTGTCCAGCTACGTTCAACTTCACGTGGTGAGACATCTGGAACAGTGCTGGATTGCATGAATCACGGGGTACCTACAATAGTAAATGCTAATGGTGCCATGGCTGAATTACCTTTCGATGCAGTGTGGATGCTTCCGGAAAATTTCGAAGTACGCCAACTTACAGAGGCACTTGAACACCTGAGACAAGATAGAGAAAGATGCAAATTGCTCGGAAAGCGTTCTCAAGAATATATCCAGAATCGCCATTCTCCGAGCAATTGCGCTCAACAATTTGCTGAAGCCATTGAAAATTTCCATACCGCATCGCTATGTGATACGCATGCCTTGCTCGATTTCATCATCAACCTGGACAGCCACCAGCCTACAGACGATGAATGCAAGTCGCTGTCCCAATCAATCGCGCAGTCTTTTCCTCTTAAGCAACCGGCAAAAAAAATCCTGGTCGATATATCGGCCACATGCAGAACATATTTGAAAACTGGCATTGAGCGTGTAGTATCAGCATTGGTAAAGGGTCTGATTGAAGGACCATTAGAAGGGTACAGGGTAGAACCCGTCTATTTATGTGATAGGGGTGGTTTCTGGCATTATAGGTATGCCACTATGTACACCTTGGAGTTGCTTAAATGTCCCACCAACGGATTTCATGATGAGGTGGTAGAGCCAATTAATGGAGACATCTTGTTATGCGTCGACTTGTCCGGACAAATGTTAATCGATGCGGAAGCTCAAGGATTACTGAAATTCTATCGAAACACCGGTGTTTCAATTCATTTTATTGTGTATGATCTATTGCCTGTCAAAATGCCTCAGTTCTTTCCGCCGGGTGCGGACATATCCCATAATAACTGGCTGCAAATCGTGGCGAAATCAGAGGGGGCCATTTGCATTTCAAAAGTGGTGGCTGAAGAGCTTAGTGAATGGATTGAAGAGAATGGTGTTTCGAGTGAACGAACTTTCAAAATAGATTGGTTTCACCTCGGCGCTGATTTCAACAATTTTCCTTTTATAGAAGGATTCAACGACACCCCTCAATGGGCAATAGACCAATTTAAAACAAGACCTACATTCATTATGGTTGGTACAATTGAGCCTCGCAAAGGCTATACTCAGGTGATTGAAGGCTTCAGCCATCTTTGGAACAAGGGTCTTGATGTAAACCTGGTAATTGTTGGCAAAGAAGGCTGGAAAGGTATACCTGAAGAATTGCGCCGCGACATTCCTCAGATAATCGAACGCATTGTAACCCACCCTGAACTAGATAATCATCTTTTTTGGTTGGATTCCGTTACAGATACTAACCTTGAAGAGCTTTATTCGACCAGTACCTGCTTAATCGCTGCATCCTATGGTGAGGGTTACGGCCTGCCACTTATTGAAGCGGCTCAGCACAAACTGCCTATACTTGCGCGTGATATCCCTGTATTTCGAGAGGTTGCAGGCGAATATGCCTTTTATTTCAAGGGTAAATCACCAGAAAGTATCGCGCAGGCGGTCACGGAATGGCTGACACTCCTCTCAGCAGACAAGCATCCTAAGTCCACAAGCATGCCTTGGTCGACATGGAAAGCAAGTGCTGCACAACTCTTGCAAAGAATTCTTAGTAAAGATCCCCAGACAGCAATGAAAATCGGATAAGAGGCCAACACGCCTTATATACCAAGAGTTCATGAATGTTATCTGGAAGCAATGAATCGTGCGGGAGTATATATAGTATTCCTGGTTTATGATTTGATGCCGATAAAATTCTCTCATTTTTTGGAAGTGAAACATCACGCTGACATAGTGCATCAACAATGGTTAAATGTAATCACCAAATTTGATAATGCTGTTTGGATTTCGAAGCCAGTCGCAGATGAACTCGAACCTTGCAAGGGATATTCCTGTGTTTCTTGAGGTGGCAAAAGCGAAAGCTTTTTATTTCAAAGCCAACAATTGCGAGGGGTTAAAAAACGCGGTGTTGGAGTGGATCGCTCTTTATGAGAAAAAATGCGTCCCACTTTCGGAAGCAATGCTATTCATGACTTGGAAGCAAAGAGCGGGATGGCTAATGAAAATCGTTATTACTGCGCAACTCTACAATTGTAAATTGCGGGAGACATGCTGTGAATAAAAACGTCAGGATAGGTGACAAAGTTTATTCCATCGCGTCGGATGATAATTATCTGGATGCGGTGGGCGTCGACTTCGAACCCCACATGGTGCAGTTGTTTCGCACCCTCATCGGTTCAAATGATGTGGTGGCTGATATCGGTGCAAATATAGGAATGACCGCGATATTGTTTGCTTCCTTGGCTCGTAAGGTTTTTGCGTTTGAACCGAGCCCATCGACCTATAAGATCCTTATTGGGAACCTTTTTCAGGCCGGTGCAAATAACGTTGAGGCTTTTAGTCTCGGATTTGGTAGCATAGCTGAGTCACTGACCATCACATTCGCAATAAACAACCGCTCTGGAGGCTTTGTTAGTAATAAAATTAGGATAGAAACAGGGCATGTGACAGAAAACATTCGGATTGATACAGTCGATCATTATTTTGGCAATGCCGAAATAATACCGAATTTCCTGAAAATTGATGTTGAAGGGTTCGAGCTGGATGTAATTAAAGGTGGAATGGGATTCCTACAGAAACACAGACCAACGGTGGTAATGGAAATGAATCATTTCTGTCTGGATGTTCTTCAGAGGATCACAATTCCGGATTTTCTGGATTTCATGCGCTCGGCTTTTCCTTACCTGTTTGCGATTGACACGGACAACTCAACCATCATTGATCTTCATGATGCAGATCGGTCCTATTATGTTATGCATGAACATGTGGTTCGACAGCGATTCCCAAATATTGTAGGCGGATTTGATCAATCGCTTAAGGCCAAATTGAACGCGCTTTCTGCTGCTACTTCAATGAATATTGAAAATTCGTTCGTGGGGCGTGTAAGATCGGTTTTCGACAAGGCCACCGGTTTAATTTCACAAAGCAATTCTGACCACAAAACGACGGTAACTATACCAAACGGATCACTGAAGGCAGAACTAATCCCTTCTTCCGTTCAGATCGGACAAGTCCTTGAAATTCCAGTCACCTTAACCAACGAAAGCAATGAACCTTGGGATGGTTCGGGTATTCACCCAGTGTTCCTTTCCTACCATTGGCAAAATATTGATGGTAGTTTCCATGCCTATGAAGGCTTGCGGACACAACTGTCGAGTCAAGTCGTACCCCCCGGAGAGTCTGTACAGGATATTGTTAAAATAGTTGCGCCCAGCGAAAAGGGAGACTTCAAATTGATCCTAACAGTAGTCCAAGAAGGTATTTGCTGGTTTGAAGACATGGGGTTCAAATGTGTAAATGCATCGGTAGCAGTTGTTTAAGTGCACATACACATAGCATCATTCGACTGACCCGCTTCCTCGCAGTTTCGTGTACACTAATCCTTCTTGCACCATCAGTGGGCAATATTATTTATCCGGTTTTGATCAAGCAAAGGCGGTAAATATTACTGAGATAGGGAGAAATGCTCATTGAAACTCATTATACAGATACCTTGCTATAACGAAGCTGGCACAATTGCTATCACTCTGGGTGCGTTGCCGCGTCAAGTGCCCGGTTTCGATTCCGTTGAATGGCTCGTCATCGACGATGGCAGCACCGACGAAACTTTACGCATCGCCCGTGAAAACGGTGTTGATCACGTCGTTTGCCATACCCGCAATCAAGGTCTGGCCAGAGGCTTCATGACTGGACTGGACGCCTGTTTGCGACTTGGTGCTGACGTCATTGTAAATACCGATGCGGATAATCAATACAACGCTGACGACATCCCGACCTTAACGAGGCCCATTATGGAGCACCGCGCTGATATCGTGGTAGGCGCCCGTCCAATAGAGACCATAGAGCATTTCTCTCCGATCAAGAAAATACTTCAGAGACTCGGGAGTTGGGTGGTGCGCGTCGCCAGCAAGACCGACATCCCTGACGCACCCAGTGGATTCCGGGCGATGAGCCGCGCTGCCGCTCAGCACTTGATGGTATTTAATGATTACACCTATACGTTGGAAACCATCATTCAGGCAGGCCAGAAAAACATGGCCATCGCATCGGTACCGATCCGGGTGAATGAAGATCTTCGCCCCTCCCGCCTTGTAAAGAACATCCCGCAATACATTAAGCGCAGCATTGTAACTATTGTTCGTATCTTTGTGATCTACCGACCCTTCCGTTTTTTTGGCTTAATTGGTGCTGTGCTATTCGGTTCTGGTTTTTTAATAGGGCTGCGCTTTCTTTGGCATTTTATATTGGGAAACGGTGATGGGCACGTTCAGTCGCTTATTCTTGCTAGCGTGCTTATGGGCATGGGGTTCCAAGCTTTCCTCATTGCCTTTATTGCCGATTTACAGGCGGCAAACCGGAAGCTTTTGGAGAATGTGAGATTTAATTTAAATGTTTTAACTTGCCGGAACGAGAATATTCATGGGGGAGCACCCGACAATGGCTGATCAGGGTACTGAAGGATTGCTTTCTCCTTTTTTGCGTAGACATCGAATTATGGCTGTCAGGCCGTTTCTCATGGGCCGTATTCTAGATGTTGGTTGCGGTTCTGGAGCTTTGGCGGGGTTGATAAACCCCGAATCATATGTTGGTGTTGAAATAGATGAGGCTTCATTGAAGACTGCTGAAAATGCTTTTCCGCGTCATTCTTTTCAAAAAGAACTTCACTCAGTGAAGGAAAAATTTGACACTGTTGTGTCGCTAGCAGTGATTGAACATGTTCAAAATCCTGCAAATTTTCTAAGAACTCTCACGCAATGCTTGAAAGATGAACCCAATGGACGCATCGTAATCACAACACCTCACCCATCAATAGACTGGGTACATTGTATAGGCGCTTCCATCGGCTTATTCTCTAAACATGCGAATGACGAGCATGAAAAATTGCTTGATCGAGAAGAACTTTCTACGCTTAGTAAGTCTGTCGGACTAATGATGGTCAAGTACTCCCGTTTTTTATTTGGGGGTAATCAATTAGCCGTTTTCGCGAGGAATCCATAGAATGAAAATTTCTGGTGGAATGCAAGAGGGCTGGGTAATTATTGTGAATGCGAACGATAAATACGGCTCAGGGAACCCTATCGTGCGTTGGATTATGAAGGGGTTTTCCGATGCGCTTTCGGCCTTATATCGAAAGTTGCACCTCGCACTATTCACGAGATAGGATGTGAAGGAGGTTACTGGGTGCTCGGTTGGAACCAGCAGGGTATCGAAGCGCGAGGAGGCGATTTTTCGGACAAAGTCATTAGAATAGCGCGTAGAATGCGCAGAACAGCGACCTGCCGTCAGATGTTTTTTTTAGTATGCAGTATATATGATATTAAGCTTGGCCGCGATAGTGCCGATCTGATCGTATGCTGCGAAGTGCTTGAACATCTCGAAAACCCGGGATTAGGCTTAACTGCTGAACAATTCATTGATTTTGTAATGCCTTACTTAAACGTTGTAGTTACTATTCAGCGGAAAATTTTCAAAAACAGAAAAAAAGACTTGACAGGGTTTTTCACGAAAAAAGCAAAAATGAAGTGGCAGCAAGGACTGCTCCTGTTTGAAGCATAGGGGCAAGTGTGGGCCTTCAGAGCCCATCGTTTTACAATGCGCGTTGCCCTTTGCCATTAACGTATCGTTCGTTCGACAGCGGCCCTTACAGGAGGAATAATCCGGTTTCAAAAACCCGTGTTATAGTAGTGTTAATCAACTGCACGGGTCAGGAAAGAAACCGGATGAAAATCGAA
>NZ_JALJRB010000011.1 GCF_022968795.1 Desulfatitalea alkaliphila | reverse complement strand
CAACCCGACAAGCACCTGGGGTGCGATCCCGGTATCGATGTGGCCGGCTAAAATGGAAAGGCAGGTGCCCTATGATCGGAATCCTGGTCACGACACTGGCGATAGGTTACTTCATCAACCGATGCATCAGCGATAAAATGGCCAAGGCGACCTGTAGATTCTAACAACGAAAATCAATCGGCAGAGCTTCACCACTCAAGGCAAAATATACAACGAACTGCGTAAACGAATGGATAAGTTGGACACATAGGGCAGGGCCTCGATCGAGGCTCTGCCTTTGTGTTTTCGGGCGGATTGACTGTCTGCAAGGGCGGCCCAAGGATCTGGATGGACCGATGAATGGTCCTGTGGGCACCAGGTCATTACTTCGTTTCTTCCCTCACTTCAAATCTCTTTTCCAAAAGGAGTTGTCCTCCACCAATGCAATTCAGAACTGATCAATTGCATTTATACTGATGCAGTGCTCGCCTGAAGCCGGACGACTTTTTTGACCTGAACGGCACACATGCCTAATGTTTTTTGGCAAACAGACGAAAAGGAAGATATAGAAGTCGAATGGAGCTTTCATTGAGTGCGGCCACCATTCATGATTTGAAAATCCGATACCGCCTTCAACTTTTTCCGGGTTGGAACATTCAATCCCGGGGATGACTTTCAACGACGGTGTTTCAACTTACGATTAAATGAAAAGGGAGGTTGTGCGTGGATCGAATGCTAAAGCTTGTCCCAAAGTATGGCAGTGTTTTGATTGTCCTTTTGTTGGCCCTTTTCCTGGCCGGTGGGACCGCGGGATCGCATGGGCCTGCCCATCGGGATCATATTGGCTCAACGCTTGACTGGACGCTTCAAGGCGCATTGGAGGCGGGTTCTGAAAAGGAAGGGATTGCCAAAACAAGCCGTACCCTCAAGATCCAAGCCGCTCAGCAGACAATGCGTTTCGGGGCGGCCCCGTCGTCGGATATCCCCAGCAAGATCAGAGCCGAAATAGCCCGGGCTGGGGGCTTACGCGCAACAATCACCGATACGCAACGACATAGTTTGCAGGCGCTCAGCGCCCAGTCGCGTGATGATCAGGCGGTAGAGGTTCATTTCAATGCGCGCAACGGCACGCCGGCCTTTCTCAAGACCAAAGCGATCACCCGCGGAACCGTGGCGCGAAGCACGCGCGGGGCAGCCCAGGCCGAAGGCATCGCGCGGCAATTTCTGCGCAATAACAAGGAGCTGCTCAAGCTGCACCGTCCGGACCAGGAGATGTCATTGGTCCACGCCTGGTCCGATGCCAAGGGCGCCAGCCATTTCCGGTACCAGCAAATGGTGGACGACATTCCGGTGTTCGGCAAACAGCTTATTGTGCACGTGGACGCGGGCGATGCCGTCTACTTGCTCAATGGGCGATACGAACCGACGCCGCAAGATCTTGACACCACCCCCGCCATCCGCCCGAGCCAAGCCCGGGAAGCGGTTTCCCGGGATTTGAACGTTGCGGACGCGTGGGTCGGCGATGCCGAACTGGTGGTTTACACGCGCTCCTGCGGCAATTTGGTGCTGGCCTATCAGGTCGAAGCCGAAGAGAGTCTAACCGAGGCCTGGGTGTATTTTATCGATGCCCACAACGCTACCGTGGTGCACCGCATGACGCGGATCCATGGTAATGTGGTGAACGCCAGCGGCATCGATCTGCAGGGTACCCGACGCAACTTCAATGCCTGGCAACGAGGCGATACTTACTATTTGGTCGATGCGCGCATGCCCTCTTCGACGGTCCCCAACGATCCCGTCTCTTCGGTGGTCAGCCCGGGTAACACCTATGTGTTCAGTGCCAGAAACGGCGACTCCGATCTGTTCCACATCACTACCAAATCCTTGACCAGCGGTTGGGACACGGCAGGCACCAGCCTGATGGCCAACATCAAGATCGTGCATGACTACTACAAGAACAATTTCAACTGGAACGGCCTGGACAACAACAACCGCAATTATATGGGGGTGGTGCACCTCGGCCGCGATTATGCCAATGCCTTCTGGAACGGTACTTTCATCGCTTTTGGCGACGGTGACGGCAGAACCTTCAGCAATCTGGCCGCCTCCCTGGACATCACCGCCCATGAAATCCAACATGGGATCACCCAGTTTTCCGCCGGTCTCAAATATGAAAACCAGAGCGGCGCCCTGAACGAGGCCTATTCGGATCTGTTTGCCTGCATGGTGGACACCCGCAATTGGACCGTCGGGGAAGATGTGACCATCCCCAGTCCGGGCTACCTGCGCAATCTGGCCGACCCCACCGATGGACTGAGCGAATTGCCTCGGAACATGAGCGAATACCGCAACTTGCCCAACACCAAAGAGGGAGACTGGGGGGGTGTGCACATCAATATGAGCATCGGCAGTCGGGCCGGCTACCTCATGGCCGAGGGTTTGACGGCCGAAGGTCACGGAGAGAGCATCGGCCGCGCCAAAACCGCGCAAATCTGGTTCCGGGCGTTGACCACCTACTTGACGCCCTATTCGCAGTTTGTCGATGCCCGCAAAACCCAGATTCAGGCGGCCGAAGATCTCTATGGCGCAGGATCGGCGGAGGTCGCCGCGGTTCAAGCCGCCTGGGATGTGGTGGAGGTGTACGGCGACAGCGGACCTCCGGCGCCGCCCACGCCGACACCGGGCGATCCGGTATCCGGCGCCGACATGATGGTTTACCTGTACCCGGCCGACGGCACCCATGACCTGTCCAATGAAGATGAAGAGCAGTACCACCTCTACGTGCTATTGAATCCCGCCAATGGCTACGACCGGGACAATGACCTCGGTCCTTTGAACAACCTGTTGGATCGGCCCCGCTACACGAAACCGGCGGTTTACACCGCGAGCAACGGCAACAGCGTCATCTTCTATGTCACGGAAAATTTCGAACTCCACTCCGTTGTTCTTTATGCGGATGGCACGTCTGAAGAAAGTGTTCCCGTCGGATCCGATAACAATATCTGGAGTATCGCGATTTCCCCCGACGGGCGCTATTTTGCCTACACAACCAATGCCGGAAACGACAACCATATCCGTGTTCTCGATCTGGATGGTGATCGTGAATCCGCTATTCCGATTGTGACCCACACCGATACGCCGCCCGGCAGCGATCAGCTGTTCAACACCATCGAATACCCGGATGCCTTGACCTTCGATTTCACCAGCAAGGTTCTGGCCTTCGATGCCCTGAACTGCGTCTCAACGACGGAGAGTCTTTGCAGCCAGGGAGGCGGTTTCAAATACTGGTCCATCGGTACTTTACGGCTGGCCGATCATCCGACCGATCCGACTGCGGTACAGGGCACCCTTTCGTTCCCGGTTCCCAACCAGGACCCGGCATTCAATTTGGCATACCCGTCCTTTGCCGCCAACAACAACTATGTGCTTGCGGTGGATCTCATAGATTTGAGCCGATCCCCGATCATTTCATCTATGGTGTGGACCCTCAACACCCTTAACGGGCAAACCCGAAAAGTCGCCGACCCCAACCTGGAGGCCATAAAAGAGCGTGGTGTGTTCGGAGTACCGACCTTTTGGGCCGATGACGGTGCGATTACAATCCAAAGATTGAACAATGCAAACGGAACCGCCTACCGCGTCCCCATCGATACCGACTGGGCTGGACCGGCCGATTCCCGATATCAGGGCAACGGAAACATTACCCGCCTCAATGACTATGCCGTGGCGATGCCGATGATGCATCGCCGGGCGGCTCGAACCATCAGAAGTGAGATCACCTTGAGCACCTCGGCCGTCAATTTCGGTAGCGTCGCAGCACCTGCCCGTGCAACGCGCCAGGTGACCTTGAGCAATGGCGGCGCCAGGGATATCCGCATCCAAAACATATCCATCAACGGCTCTGACCATTTCACCCATAACGGCACCAACGCACTGCTGCCGCGCAATTCCGAGATGACGATCACCCTTTCCTATTCTCCCACTGCAGCAGGTTCGAGCTCCGCCACCCTTATCATCACCAGTGATGCGGACAACGCCATCGAGCAGATTTCCATGACCGGCACCGCCACAAGCACGGATGGTGGTGGTGGCGGTGGTGGCGGCGGTGGTGGCGGTGGTGGCGGGTGTTTCGTCTCGACCCTGGAAAACTCGGCAAATTACGGCGCACCCGTCGCGGCAATGGGATTGATCGGATTCATTCTCTTGGTGATGGGTATTGGTCGCAGCCGGTTGCAGGGCAGCCGGGCCGACGACGAGTAGGAGGGCATTGAGAGGGGTGCGCCTTGGACGCCTCCAACCCTTTATTCCATAAACAAATACTTCGGGGACGGTGGTCAGCCACCGTCCCCGAAATTGTATCCCCACTGGCGATCAATCGCCGGTCAGGGTTGGGATCCGGCCGGCATCAGTGCTGCACCAGAGATGTCGTGTGCAGAATGCCGCCATCCATGGCATCCACGTATATGCCATGACGCGACATCAACCCCTTCGCCACAACAACATGATAGGCCAGCCGTGCTTCCATGGGGGAAGTCGGGAAAACAACCAGGGATGTTTCCTGAACCGTCGAGCCCGGAGTGGGCGCCGCATCAAGGGCCCGGGCGGAAGCTTCGGCCGCTGTTAAGCGCGGGGAGGTGGATAGGGTCGCCAACAGGTCGCTGGGTATGAAGTCGCCCTGAAATAGATAGAAAGCACCCTCCTTATTGAAATGGGCGGTCACTATTTTCCCTTCGACCGGAACGGTTTCAACCACTTGCTCCATCTTCACATGCGCGCTGCCAAGCGTATCCTTTTGAACAGACGTAATTCTCAGTTCCTCCCGGGGTCGAGACAGCTTGAAAAACCCATTGTGCCGTTCCAACACGAGGAAAACGATTTCGCCATAATCGTTGCGTTGGTGTGCTTCTTCATATGCCGGCAAGTGCATTACGTTAGATGCGAGATTATTCCCCTTGATGCGGACGGGAATACCGTTGGCGCCCAAGTCCATTTCTGTGTGGGGCGGAGCGGTCATGGCGTCACTTCCTCCTGGTTTAGGGCTTTGCCCCTGTTGAATGGGTGTTTCGGCACCTTTGGGGGCCACTGGTTCCGTTGTCCGGCAGGCGGTAAAAGAGACCATAAAAGTTACCACAAAAATCAACATGCAAAATCTGAAGTATTTCAAGTTTCCTCCATTCATGCTCCTATGAGCGCTTCGTTCGATAATGGCCCATCATAAAGGAGCTTTGTCCTTGATGTCAAAACGCTTTTACGAATGGACAATGCCATCGCGAGTCGGGTTTAAGGTGTTTGTCGGGTTGGCAGGGTTGAAGGAGCGAAATCGGGGCGATAAGAGAACAGCTGCACCATCGTCCATGAATTCTGGGCAATCGATTCCGATTCCGATTTCGATGAGATTTGTTCTTTTTCGGAGGCGGGTGGGGCGGGGGAGCGCTGGGTGCTGCAATGCGTGCAGGCGCATAGGGGCCGTTATGGGGTGGGCGCAGGGCGTCCGGCCCGCACTGTCTGAGCGCAGCGCGTTTGCGGGCCGCCCGGAGCCCACCCCATTACGGCCCCTTGGCGCCAAAACGCGCAGCACCCAGCGCTCCCCCGCGCCCCACCCGCCGGCGGTGGCTCAACGCACCATTCCACCCAATCCAACCCACGCCCTGGCACCATTCGCGTTTGCCGTCGCGCTATTCTCAACCCAACCCCCAACCCCCAACCAGCAATCCACAACCCTCAACCCCCCAATCCCCAATGGATAGTTTCACCCCCTCATTCCGCCACCAACCGGTTCCCATTGCAATTCCTGCCGGGCGCCTCATCTTTTGCTTCAAATGCAGGACGAAAACAGAACGAAAGAACGACAACCAAAAATCAAACAAAGATCAAACAAAACGAGAGGTGATATCATGGCTCAGAACAATGTGCAGGATTACACGGACGAACGGAACGAGGGGCATGCCGACACGCGCGAAGCCAACTTTGAGTGTGAAAAACCCGACAAGAACCTGGGGTGCGATCCCGGCATCGATGTGGCCGGCTAAAAGTGAAAGGCAGGTGCCCTATGATCGGAATCATGGTCACGACATTGGCAATAGGTTACTTCATCAACCGATGCATCAGCGACAGGATGGCCAAGGCGACCTGTAAATTGTAAAAACGACAATTGAACGGCAGAGCTTCACCAATCAAGGCAAAAATTACAACGCACACAATCGGTTGTTTACATAGGGCAGGGCCTCGATCGAGGCTCTGCCTTTGTAGTTTTCGGGCGGATGGTCCGTGCCTGTCCCATCACCTGAGAAAGAGTTTGTAGACCAGCTTGTGAATCCATCTTCCATAGGGCGGATTGACGAACCGGGCGCTGTTGAACCAGGGCCGGATCATGACCCCTTTGGCCTTGCTGAAGGTCAAAAACCCTTCCCGGCCGTGATATTCCCCCATGCCGGAAGCGCCGATGCCGCCGAAGGGCAGATCGTCCTGGGCCACATGCATCAGCGTGTCGTTGACCAGAACGCCGCCGGAGTGGGTGCGGGTGAGGACGTAATCGATGTTGGCCCGATGTTCATCGAAAAAGTAAAGGGCCAAGGGGCGGGGGCCTCGATTCACGTAGGCCACGGCATCCGGCAGATCGTCGTAGGGGACCACCGGCAAAAGGGGGCCGAAAATCTCCTCCTGCATCAACTCCATCGCGTCGCTGACGTTCAATGCCAGGCACACGGGGCGTTTGCGGCCGCCGTCGAACAGTTCCCGGGACGGGTTGACCGTCACCAGGCGGGCGCCCTTGGCCTCGGCATCGGCGCACAATGCCCCCAGTCGATCATGTTCCTTGGCATTGATGATGCTGGTGTACTGCGGATTGTCGGCCAAGGCGGGATACATCGCGGCGACACTTTCACGGAAGGCGGCCTCGAAATCCTCCATGCGCCCACGGGGGCACAACACGTAATCCGGCGCAACGCAGGTTTGGCCCGCATTGAGCAACTTTCCGAAGGCGATGCGTTCGGCGGCATGGGCCATCGGCGCCCGGGGACCGATGATGGCGGGGGATTTGCCCCCCAGTTCCAGTGTGACCGGGGTCAGATTGGCGGCGGCGGCGGCCATCACCTGCCGGCCGACATGGGTGGACCCGGTGAAAATCAAGTGGTCCCAGGGTTTCCGGGCGAAGGCGGCGCCCGACCCCTCTTCGCCGGTCATGACCGCGACATGGTCTTCCGCGAAGGCCTCTTGGATCATGGCCTGCAACAGGCGCCCGGTTTGCGGTGTGTTGCGGCTCATCTTGATCATGACCCGGTTGCCGGCGGCCAGTGCGCCGACCAAAGGGCCGATGCCCAGGTAGAGCGGATAGTTCCATGGTACGATGACACCCACCACCCCCTTGGGCTGATAGATCACCCGGGCCTTTGCCGGCTGAAAAAGGAGGCCGACCCGGCGGCGCGCCGGTCGCATCCATTTTTTGACCCGTTTTGTCGCAAAGTGGATGCCTTCCACGCTGGGTAGCATCTCGGCCAGGAGGGTCTCGTCCCTTGACCGGCAGCCGAAGTCGCCATCGATCGCGGCGATGATGCGTTCCTGGTTGCGGAGCAATACATGCTTGAGGCGCTTCAGGTGCGCGATGCGCCGCGCCGCGCCGGGCATTGGATTGTTGGCAAAGGCGGCCTGCTGGGCTGCAAATATCCGGTCCAGTTCCGTCGGTTTTGATGCCGCCGTTCCCTGCGGGGCGTCCCCTTCATCCGGTACGATATTCTGCATGCGCAATTCCTTTCCTGGATGCCCCCCGGTCTATCGGGTGGATGTGGGTTTCGGGTGTCGAAATCGAGATGGTTATTGGTTCAGTTGCGTTTTTGGGCCTTGGTTCGACTCAGGTTCGCTTTCGATTTCGATACCGATATCGATACCGATTTCGATTTGAATTTTGGTTGCCAATGGAGCACGCCCCGTCTTGGGAACCGCCTTTTTCTATATCAATTTTGAGATAAAACCACATGCTTTTTCCGTGAGGCACGTTGCCGGGCCGATTGCGGTTGAGTTTGCCATTGCCCCATTTCAGCTCTAGATTGAACATGTTTCAATACTGTGAAATGTCATCATCCGAACGCCGGCAGGCAATCGCTTTGCGCGGCCTTGTCAAAAAAGAGTGCACGCATGCAACCGTTTGTCGCAAGCCGGTCGACCCGTTCAGGGGGATCCATAATGGAGGTGTTGTCATGAGTATGCCAAAGGACGAAATTCGCACGGAGCTTGCCCGGGCCTGGGGTCAGTACCTGGCCGCCTTGGGCAAATCGATCTCCTGGCTTGAAAAACATATCGAGGAGGCCAAGCAGATGGCAGGTGTCTGCACCGCGGAGTGGTGCCAGGCCACCGAGCATGTCATCGACGATTTGAACAATGCGCTGTTTTCCGTCAGCGAACCGCGCTGGATCGATGCGGAGATGTCCGCGGAGCTCAAGCGGCTGAAGCGCAAGATTTACGATTTGTACGTCAATTACCGCGGCGTCTACGCCAAGGCGGCCTAATCGGCGGTCGGGGAAAGGAGGGGGCCGGATGGTATTGCGGACCCTTCTTTCCCCCTTTTTTTAAATCGAAAGGAGGATGGCGCGATGGCACCCATGGTCAACGATCCGCATACCTATTTCGGGCAATGGCTGCCGCGGCGCTCGGCGTTGCTGCAGGAATTGGAACAAGAGGCGCAAAAAGAAAACATTCCCATCGTGGGGCCCGTGGTGGGCCATTTGCTCTATTTGCTGGCCCGTTTGAGCGGGGCTCGGCGCATCCTCGAGTTGGGTACGGCGACGGGCTATTCGACCCTGTTTCTGGCGCAGGCGTGCCGTCATACCGGCGGCCGTGTCGTGACGGTGGAGAGCAGCGCCGCCATGGCCGAAAGGGCGCGGCACAATTTTCAGCAAGCAGGCCTGGCGGAATATGTCGATCTTCAGGTCGGCGAGGCGTTGTCCTGGTTGCAGCCGGCGGAGGGGGCCTCTTCGCCGCTGGATATGGTTTTCATGGATATCGACAAGGCCGCCTATGCCCCGGCCTTGCCCCTGTGTGCCCAGCGGCTCCGGTCCGGAGGTCTTCTGGTGGCGGACAATACCGGGTTTCAGGATGCCCACGCCTTCAATACCCTCATCCACGGCCATCCGGATTGGGAAATGGTCAATCTCTGGATGTTTCTGCCGGGCCATTCGCCGGAAATGGACGGCTTGTGTATGGCTTTAAGGGTATAGGGAACCCACGCAGGGTGTCTTGGCAACCTACCCCGGTAGATCGTGCCTTCAGCCGGCCGCCTGCTGCCTTGGGGCGTTGACTCGGACAAAGTCCACCACGCCGTGACAGCGGCAGGCCGTGGCGATCATCAGGCAGCCGTCGCCGCAGCGGCGCGCCTGGTCCCGCGCCGCGAACAGTTCGGCGGGAGCGAGGGCGCCGACGCCGGGCAACAGTTGCCGGCTGCGTAAAACGATGGCCCGGCAACCCGCCGGCGCTTGCTTGCCCAGCAGGCGAAACAGGTCTTCGGGGCGGGGGCGGCCGGTGTGGGTGCAAATGTCGGCGGGTTCGGGGCAGTCGTCCGGGCAGCGAAAGTCGGCATGGCTGGTATAGACCCGGCCCAGGGGGCCGCGCATGGCATGGGGCAACAGGTGCAACCAGGCGTCCGGCACGCTGATCGGCGTGACCGTATGGTCGGGCTGCAGTTGGTCTTTCAACCACTGCGCGGCAACATGTTCGGGAATGGCCGGCACGATCCAATCCACACATGTGGCCGAGGTCAATGCGCCTTGCAACCATTGAACGGCATCCGCCTCGATGCAGTCGGCCGTGACTCCGTGGGGCAGGTTGCATGCCTTGCAATCCACCACGGTGATGGCCGCGCGGGGGTGGCGACGGGAAATGCGCGTCAGGGCAAGGCCGCCGAAGTGGCCGGCGCCGAGAATCCAGAAGCGCTTTGCCTGCCGGGATTTCTTGGATAGGGCGCTGGATGGCGGCATCATCTGTCCTCCCTCGGGCGAGGGGGTTTCCATGGGAACGCGCCCGGTGCGGCCGGGACGCACCGGGCGCCCGACCGCACCGGTTGCGCGCCGCTTACTTGCTCACCAGGTCGATCTCCTCCAGAACGGTGATCTCCGGCTTGGCCGCCAGCACCGCGCCCAGCTTCTGGGAAAACGCCTTGAAATGGGGCGTGGCGGAGTGGGCTGTCAAGGCATCCTTGTCCTTGTAGCGCTCGATCACCACTATCGTGTTGGGGTCCTTGGGGTTGCGGTTGAGGCTGTAGAGCAGGGTTCCGGCTTCACCGGCCACATCGGGCAGCAGGGCTTTGAAAGCGGTGATGGTTTCTTCGACTTTGCCTTCTTGGACCGTCAGTTTGGCGACCACGGAAATCATTGGGACATCTCCTCCTGTTAAAAGGTTTGCAGGGTCGGCACTCTTGGCCGGCCCCTGGATCGGCGATTCACGAAGCCGCTGTGCCGGCTTTGACCGCCAGTATGGCGGCCAAGGCCACTGCACCGATGCAGGCGACGAGGACCGCGGTAAGGCTGAAGGGTTCGTACAGAAAGGATAACAAGGCCGGCGCCAGGGCGTAACCGGAAAATTTGATCGCATTGTAGATGGAGGTGACCGGTTGCCGCATGGCGGGCACCATCTGGATGGCCTGGGTGTTGAGCGAAGTCCAGGCGGTGGCGGCGCCGGTGCCGAGGATCAGAAAAAACAACAGATGGTTGCCATACGAATAGGGCACGGTGGCCATCAATACGATGGCCAGCACGGCAATGGCGGCCCCGGCCAGGAAAACGGGACGGCGCCCCAGGCGATCCCCCAGCACGCCGGCGATGGGGGAGACGATGATGCCGGACAGCCCGGTGATGGAAAGGATGGTGCCGATTTTGTCCGATGGCAAAAAGAAGGTGGTTTTCAAGTGATCTGCGGTGAAGGTCATCACGCCGATATAGGCCAGAAAGAGACAGAACGCGGCGAAGCTGATCAAAAGCACGCCCGGTGCCCGCACGGCCGTGGCCAGCAGGGGCAGGATGCGCTTGATGCCGCCGTTGGTGCGCTCGGCGCGCGCTACGGGGGCACTGGTGCATCCATAGGCGATGGCCGTGGACAAGGCCAGCAGGGCCATGAAATGGAAGAACCAGGGCCACCCCAGATGGACCTCGATGATACCGGACAGAAAGGGGCCCAAGGTGATGCCGGCGGTGTAGGCCACGCCCAGCAGACCGATGGCTTTGCCCACACGGTCCGGCGGCACCAGCTCACCGATCAGGGCCATGATGACCGGGGTCAGAAATCCGGCCCCGATGCCCTGGAGTACCCGGAAGATCAGAAAAGCAGTCAGGTTGGGGGCCAGGCCGCTGAGCACCGCCCCCACGGTGTAGAGGGCGAAACCGAACAGCAAGGTGCGGCGTACATCGAACAGTTGGGCGATGGCGCCCGAGAAGATCTGGATGGCGATGAAGGGCACCATGTAGACCGTGATGGAAACCGCCGCCGTGCTGAAGGCCACGGACCATGATTGGGCCATGACCGGCAGGATGGTAACGATACCGAAGCCCCCCATGGGACCCATGGCGGCACCGAGATAGAGGGGAATGAGTCTTTTCAGGTCCAATGGCCATGATCCAGGGAAAAGCGTGATGCCCGTTCTGGCGGGCTGGGCGGGCCGTGGATTCAACTTAGAGGAGAACCGGTGGGTTGTCAACAATCGTTCCAGAGGCGAAACAGGTCGCTCGCTTGTCGAGATTCCTGTTCAACCAATTGAAAAAAAAATAAAAATTGAGGTGTCGAAATGGTCTGGACAGTTCCGGTGGGCCCCAAAATGTTTGACGGAACCGTATCCGTTTTTGACATTGTCGAATAGAATATGCTACCAAGAAAATTGGCGATGACCCGTAATAGCACCCGGCGATATGGTGCCGGGCGCTGCGGGGAGCATCGGAAAAGGTACATGGAGGATAGGATGAAAATATTGCCCCCGGCCAAAGTCACCGAACGCGTACTGCTTTTGGGCCACCCTGAGGCGTGTGTCTACCTGGTGCGTGACGGCGATGAAAGCGTGTTGCTCGGCGGCGGCATGGATTACATCGCGCCGGCGCTGATGGATCAGTTGCAAGCGATGGCGGTGGACGAGCGCAGCATCAAGCGGATCTGCATCCTCCATTCCCATTTCGACCACTGCGGTGTCGTGCCCTTTCTCAAGCAGCGCTGGCCGTGGGCCGTGGTCACCGCGTCGCCGCGGGCGCAGAATCTGTTGGCCAAACCCGAAGTGACGGCTGCCATCGCTCAAATGAACCGTGCCGCGGCCCAGCGGATGGGGCTCGACGCGGCGGTGCGGTCCCTGGGGTGTGACTTTACGCAAATCCGGGTGGAGGAGACCGTTGCCGAGGGAGATCTGCTGACCTGTGGCGCTTTGAATTTGCAGACCATCGAAGTGCCGGGCCACTCCTCTTGTTCCATCGCCTGCTACTGCTCTTCCGAGAAAGCCCTTTTCGCCTCCGACGCCGTGGGGCTCGAGCATGAGGGGGTTTACCAACCCACCCCCAATTCCAACTTCGATGAATACCAGCAGAGCCTCGCCAAGCTGGCCGGCTACGATGTGGACTGTTTGTTGCTGGAGCACTACGGTGCCTACACGGGCGATGATGCCCGGCAGTTCATCCCCCGGGCCATCGAAGCCGCCCGCGAGCTGCGGGCGTTGTTGGAGGAGACCTATCTGAAAACCCGGGATGTCGAAAAGTGCACGCAGGAGATGACCGATCTCATGCTCCAGCGGGCCGGCGACTCTTTTTTGCCCCGCGAAGTACGCGCACTGGTGGCCGGTCAGATGGTGCGTTACATTGCCAAGACGCTATGAGCCATCATCCTTGTCGACCCGGTTCGGTTGTCTTGACAGCCCAAGCAGGGTTCGGCTACAAAGGAGTGTGACATTGCCGTTGATACCAAATTCAATTCCACGATACCAAACAGGCGGTGAATGATGGCGATACAGTCGGTGGATCGGGCCTTGCAGATTTTGAACCTGTTTTCCCACCGTGTGCCCGTACTGGGGGTCACCGAAATCAGCCGCGCCGTCGGGCTTTCCAAGGGCACGGTGCACGGGTTGATTCGCACCTTGCTGCAGCAGGGGTTTTTGCAGCAGGACAGCGCCACGCGCAAATATCGTCTGGGGCTGAAGATTTATGAATTGGGCATCATCTGGGCCGGTACCCTGGAGATCAACCAGAAGTCGGCCGGGCCCATGAACCAGTTGGCCAAGGAGACCCTCCTGGAGTGCCGCCTGGCCATCTGGGACGGCGACTCCATGGTCATCACCTCCACCGTGCATCCCCGCGCCCGGGCGGTGCTGCCCCATCAGTTCGGCCCCCGGGTGCACGCCTACTGCTCGGCCATCGGCAAAGCGGTGTTGGCCTTCATGGATGATGCCCAGGTGGAGCGCTATTTGAAGCGCACCCAATTCACTGCTTTCACCCCCAATACCGTCACCGACCGGCAACAGTTGTTGGAAGACCTGGTCCAGACCCGGCAGCGCGGCTACGCCTTCGACCGCGAGGAGGCAGTGCAGGGGTTGTCCTGCATCGGGGCGCCGATCTACCAGCGCAGCGGGCAGGTGGCCGGGGCCCTGAGTGTGTCGGGGGGTACGCAGCGGGTGATGGGGGATAAAATGGAGGGATTCGCCCTGGCGCTGATGAACACTGCCGCGGAAATATCCCGCTACATGGGCTATTTTCCGGGCTATGGCGATACCGCCGCCGCCGATCGCCCGCGCTGACCACGGACTGCAATTCTAACTTCCGGTTGTTTCGGCGCCTGAAAGCTGCCGCTCGGGCCGCTGTTTCAAATAGAACCGCCCCTCTGCCGTCATGGCGATCATCTCGACGGCCAACAACATCTTCAATCCCTCCGGCCGAAAGGAGCGCACGCCGGCCCGGAAATAGTTGCGCTGCACATCCGGCAGGGCAACGGCCGAACCCGGGTCGAAGGCCTGTTCCCGCTCCAGCTCCTTGATCAGGCGGCCGGCGGCCCGTTGCGTGCGCCACAGATTGATCTTACGGGTCAGAACGTACACGCCGATCAACACCACGATCCAAAAAGCGATTGCTATTCCATCGGACATCGGAAGACCCTTGTGTTCTCAAGCGGCATGGCCGGTGGGCGCCATTGCACCCACCGGCCATGCCGTCTTCGTTTGCAGAGCGGTCAATTGAAAAACAGGTTGGGCAGGAAGAGCACGATCTGGGGGAAAATCATCAGTAAAATAAGCCCCACCAGCTCGACGATGGTGAAGGGAATCACCGAACGATAAATATCCATCATGGAGATCGAGGGCGGCACGACCCCCTTCATATAAAACAGGTTGAAACCGAAGGGCGGCGTCATGTAACCGATTTCCATGTTGACGATGAAAAGGATGCCGAACCAGATGGGGTCGAACCCGTAGGCCGTTACCACCGGCAGAAAGATGGGGATGCAGATCATCATGATCCCTGCCGGGTCCAGTACCATGGCCAGGAAAAAGATGATGATCTGGATGAAGATGATGGTGCCCCAGGGACCGCCGGGCACATACTGCATCAAATCCTCGATCAGGTGGGCGGCCCCCATGCCGTGGTAGGCGGCGGTGAAGCAGTAGGCGCCGAACAGAATCCACATGATCATGCCGGTGAGGCGGAAGGTGCGCAGGGAGGCTTCCTTGAGCAAGGGCAGGTTCAACTGGCGATAGAAAAGGCCCGATATGATGGCGCCCAGCACCCCGATGCCGGCCGCCTCGGTGGGCGTGGCGATGCCGAAGACAATGGAGCCCAGTACCATGAAGACGATCAGCATGGGCAGCAGCACCGCTCTCACGGATCGAAATTTGCGCCCCCAATCGCCACGCTCCTCCTTGGGAATGGGCGGTCCCATGTGGGGCTGGAAGTAACAGCGGATGCCGATGTAGAGGGAAACCAGCACGAACAGCATGAAGCCCGGCAGGATGCCGGCGGCGAACAACTTGCCCACCGACTCGCCGGCGATCAGGGCGTAGAGGATCATGATGACGCTGGGAGGAATTAGAATGCCCCATCCGCCGCCGGAGTTGATGCAGCCCACGGCCATCAGTTTGTCGTAATTGCGCTGCAGCATGGAGGGCAGGGCGATGGTGCCCATGCTCACCACGGCGGCCCCCGAAATGCCGCACATCGCCGAAAAGATCGCGCAAATGGCCACCGTGCCGATGGCCAGGCCGCCGCGCAGCGGTCCGAACCAGACGTACATCATCTCATAGAGGTCGGCGGCGGCGCCCGATCGTTCCAGGAGCATGGCCATGAAAATAAAAAGCGGTATGGCCACCAGAATGAATTTGTTCATGGCATCCCAGGTTTGGGCAGCCACCATGTAAAACGATTCCGGTCCCCAGGTGAAATAGAGGAACACCACTGAAACGCCTCCCAGCACGAAGGACAAAGGCAGTCCCAAAACCAGAAACAACAGCAGGGTTCCGAAAAATAGGAGCGTCAACAGTTCGATGCTCATGCCGTTTCCTTTTTGACCAGTTCTTGGGATGAAGCGTCCACACCGGTGGTTAGGGTGATAATGTCACGGATCAGTTTGGCGATGCCCTGAAGAAGCAAGAGCACGGCGGCGGTGGGAATCATGAGCTTGAAAGGCCACAGCGGCGGGCCCCATGCGGAAATGGAGTGTTCCCAGTATGACATGGAGTCCAGGGCCAGGGAGCCGCCGTAAATGAGCAGCATGCCGCAGAAGAGGAAAAAGAGGACCGACGTGATGATGTCCACCAACGCCTTGGTGCGGGTGCTGAACTTGGTGTAGAGAATATCGACATTCACATGACCGCCCCAGCGCAGGATGTGGCCACCGGAAAGAATGACGTACACACCGAAGGTGAGCTGGGTCAGCTCCTGGCCCCACACCGTGGGCGCGTTGAAAATGTAGCGGCGGATCACCTCGCTGAGCACCAGCAGGAACATCAGCAGGACGGCGTAGGAGAGGATGCGCCCCAGATGATCGTTCAGGGCGTCCACAAACCCGAGGATGGCATTGATGGCTCTCATAATGGTCTCCGGTACCGAATGATTCTTGCAACCTGCCCCGGCAGATCCCTTTTAGGTGGCTGCCGGGGTGCGGCTGCAAAGCTTCAGGGAAATTCCATAGCCGGGCCGATGACGACCGGCCGGCAGGACCGGTTACGGGAGGCGGCCCATGCTGCGGTTGAACTCTTTGATCATCTCCACCGCCTTGGCGCAGTCGGGTGAAAGCGCTGCCACTTCATCCCAGATTTTGATGGCGGCGGCCTGCATTTTCGAAAACTCCGCGGGCGGTATGGTCAGTACGGTAACGTCATGTTCTTTCTGGACCTTGGCCAGTTCAAGTTCTTCCAGGTATTGGTACTGATTGGTGCGGCGCCAGAAATGCTCTTCGAGCGTCCTGGTAAGGATCTCCTGGATGTCGGCGGGCAGCTTGTCGAAGGCATTTTTGTTGATCACCCAGATGTCGGTGGCGGCCACGTTGAGGGCCGGTTTGAGATGGTATTTATTGATTTCATAGAATTTCATGCTGCTGCTGCCCTGCACGGCACCCCAATGGGCGCCGTCCAGCATGCCGGAAGCCAGACCGGCATAGATATCGCCGCCGGGAATCATGGTGGCGGCGGCACCGATGGAGGTGAGGTATTTTTGCATAATGCCCGAAGAGCGCAGCTTCAAACCCTTGAAATCATCCATGCTGCGTACCGGCTTTTTCAGCGAGAGTTCCGTCGTGTAGATGCGGTCGGAAAAAAAGAGCAGGCCGTGGTTTTTGAGCATGTCGTCCTTGACCAGTTGTTCGAATCCCATCCACTGGTGAAAGTATACCCCTTCCCATTCGGCGGCGAAATTGAGCGGGAGCCCCGCCACCACGTTCAGGATGGGTACCCGGGCCATGTCGTAGGCCGATGAGGTCATGCCGATAGGCACCATTCCCCGCTTGACCGCGTTGAACACCTCCGGGCCGGGAATCAGCGATCCGGCCGCATACGGTTCAATGATAAAACGTCCGTTGGTGCGCTCTTTGATCAGCGCGGACACAAATTGAACGCTGTCTTTGAAGGAGGAGCTGGCGGCCGGGAAGTGGGCCGGGCAGCGCCAGGTAATGACATCCTGGGCTTGGGCGGTTTGGGGGACCATGCCCAGGGTGCCCATGCAAATCAACGAAAGAATCATCAGCGACATCAGAAATCGTTTCATGGGGGGCCTCCTGAATAGGGGTGAAGAGTTGACGAACGCCTTTGTGCTCCGGGTTGACCCGAAGGGATCGTAAAGCGGCATTGCAAACGGCTCCTTTAGGTTGATGCAAATGGCAAAAGTGCAGCAGCAGCCGACTGCCGTCGTCCTGCAGGCCTTTATATATCGTCGACGGGAATCGCCTTGAATCCAATGGAAATTCTTGAAGCAGATCACATCGATTGGCGACGATTATGAGATATATAAAGGAGCAAAGAATGAATAGTGTTTTTCTAACCCGAAGCGGAAGGTTTTGTCAATCATGAGGTGTGAAATAGTGTACGAAATTATCGAACCCGGTATGTTGATACCGGTAATGAAATACGATGCGGGCCGGAAAAAGAACAGCGCCGGTTGCCATTGAAGGCGACCGGCGCTGTTGGGCTGTTGGACGGATTCGATATTTACTTTGTTTTCACTGGGCTTTCCGGATCAACGAAGTGGTCGTCAGCCCTGGGCCACCACTTGAGCCTCCGGGGGCGTTTCCGGCACCTCCGGATCGTAGCAGAGCCGACAGCAGTGCAGGCAACGGTGGGATTCATGGACGGCATCCTTTTCGCTGATGACCAGATCCACTTCCACCATGCTGGTGATGCGGTCGGCCACGGGCAGTTCGGGCATGGGGGTGCGCGGCTTTTTGATGACCCCGGGAACCGTTTTGAACAGCGACTCGGGAATGTGCTTTTTGAGCAACGATTTGGGCGAGGTTTTGATCTCCTCGCCGGTCAAATATTGATGGATGGAGCGCGCGGCCCGTCGCCCGCCGCCGATGGCATCCACCACCAGGGAAGGCCCTGTGGCGGCGTCGCCGCCGGTGAACACATAGGGCAGGCTGGTTTGCAGCAGCTCCGGATCGTTGTCGAAGGTGTTCCAGCGGGTGATGGCCAGATTGTCCTTTTCAGCCTCTTTTTCCAGGAAATCGATCTCCGGTTGCTGGCCGATGGCGGTGATCAGCATGTCCACAGGCAGCACGGTTTCGGAACCTTCCACCGGCACCGGTCGCCGCCGGCCGCTGGCATCGGGCTCGCCCAGCTCCATGGTCAAGTACTCCAGTCCGGTGACGTGGCCGTTATCGTCGCCGATGACCCGGACCGGGGCCGCCAGGAACTGGAACTTGACCCCCTCGTGTTCGGCGGCCACGATTTCCACCTCGTTGGCCGGCATCTCCTTGCGGGTCCGGCGGTAAACGATATAGACCTCTTCGACCCCCAGGCGGAGCAGGGTACGCACACAGTCGATGGCCGAGTTGCCGCCGCCGACCACGGCGGCGCGCTTGCCCACCGGAACCTTCTTGTCGGGTGCGCCGGCCACCTTGGAGAGGAACTCGATGCCCTTCCAGCAACCCTTCAGATCTTCGCCGGGCACTCCCAATGCGTAGTCCTTCCAGGCGCCGATGCCGAGGAAAATGGCTTCGTAGCCCTCCTCGCGCAGGGACTGGATGGTGAAATCGCGACCCAGAATGTGGTTGGTGTAGGCTTCGACGCCCAGATCCAGAATGCCTTGGATTTCCCAGTCCAGCACCTGGTCGGGGAGGCGGTACTCGGGAATGCCGTAACGGGTGATGCCGCCCAGCCTGGGCATGGCTTCGAAGATGGAAACCGTGTGCCCAAGCCGGCGCAGGAAGTAGGCGCAGCTCACACCGGCGGGTCCGCCGCCGATGACCGCCACCTTCTTGCCGGTGTCGGGCGCGCAGGGGATGGGCAGCCGTTGACCGGAGTTCATTTCCCAGTCGGCCACGAACCGTTTGAGTTGGTTGATGGAGACCGCTTCGTCCTCCAACCCCCGTCGGCAGTAGCTTTCGCAGGGATGGGGGCAGACCCGGCCGCAGGTGAGCAGCAGCGGATTGCGTTCCCGGATGGTGTTCACCGCGCCGGCATAGTCGCCTTTGCGAATCTGGTCGATGTATTGGGGAATGTTGATTTCGGCCGGGCAGGTTTGCTGGCAGGGCGCCAGGGCATCGTCCAGTTCATTGAAATGGAGCAGCCGCTGGCTCATGGTGCGCACCGTCAAGATGCTTTTGGGGCAGGCGGTTTCGCAAGCGCCGCAGCCAACGCACTTGGTTTCGTCGACCACCGGGTAGCCGTCGGGCCCCATGTGAATCGCGTCGAATTTACAAGAGCGGATGCAATCGCCCATACCCAGGCAACCCACCACACAGACCCGTCGGCCGCCGTGCAGGCTGGCCAGGGCGGCGCAGGTTTGGGCGCCGTCGTAGTAATATTTGTCCGCCGCGCGATGGCCGCCCAGGCACTCGTTGTGGGAGAGCAAGGGCTCGGCGGTACCGGGGTCGACGCCCATGATGCCGGCGATTTCAAGGGCCGCTTCGGGGCCGGCCACGATGCAGACGCTGGGCGCTGCCTTGCCCGCCACCACCGCATTGGCCGCCGCGGAGCAGCCGGCATAGCCGCAGCCACCGCAGTTGGCGCCGGCCATGAAATATTCCACCTGGGAGATGCGCGGGTCTTCCCAGACGTAAAACACCTTGGATGCAACGCTGAGCACAATGCCGCAGGTGGCGCCGATACCCAACATAATCAAAACGGCTTCAATCACAGGATCCTCCTTGAACCCCCGTGGGGGTTCCCAGTAAAACAAAACCGCCCGGAACCCGGGGCCCCGAACGGTTTGTGCAAAAACCAATGCGCAATGCCCGCCAGGGGCGGCGTGGGGCGGTTAGACCATGCCGCGAAAAGCATAAAAGCTCAATGAAATGACACCCGCCGTCACCAGGGCGATGGAGGTGTCTTGCAACGGTTTGGGCACACGGGCCAGCAGGATGCGTTCCCGGACGCCGGCGAAAAGCACAAGCGCCAGCGCAAAGCCGACCGCGTATGCGAAAGAGGTGACCAGTGCGGGCATGAAAGTGAGCTCTTTATCGGTGTTGAGCACGCAGGCACCGAAGACCGCACAGTTGGTGGTGATCAGCGGCAGGAAAATGCCCAGGCCGGAGTAAAGGGCCGGGACGCTTTTGCGCAGGAACATCTCCACGAACTGCACCAGTGATGCGATCACCAGAATGAAGGCGATGGTGCGCAGGAACTCCAGCTTGTAAGGTATCAGCAGCCAGTTGTAAATCATCCAGGTAATGGTTCCGGCCATGACCAGCACGAAGATGACCGCCATCCCCATGCCCAGGGCGGTTTCCATTTTTTTGGAGGTGCCGAGGAAAGGGCAGTTGCCCAGGAATTGGGCCAGCAGGATGTTGTTGACGAAGATGCCGGCAACGATGATCTCTATGTATTCCATTTAATTCTCCTTAATCCTACTTGCTCGGAACAAGGTTCATCAAGCACAGCATCAAACCCAGGCAAACGAAGGCGCCGGGGGCTTGGATGGCAAAGGCGAACGGTTCGAAGGAGGCACCGAAAAGGTTGGGCACATGGTAGGCCAGGTGGCCGAAGATGTCCCCCTCGAGGGCGCCGGTACCCAGGATCTCCCGCACTGCGCCCAGGGCTGCAAGCGACAAGGTGAAGCCGATGCCGATACCCAATCCGTCGGCAATGGAGGGGACCACGCCGTTTTTGGAGGCGAAGGCTTCCGCGCGTCCCAAGACGATGCAGTTCACCACGATCAGCGGGATGAAGACGCCCAGGCTCTTGTAGATATCGTAAGCGTAGGCCTGGAGCATCTGCTCGACCACGATGACGAACGAGGCGATGATGATGATGTAGCAGGCGATACGTACCTTGGAAGGGATCACCTTGCGCAGCAACGACACCAGAATGTTGGAGCAGAGCAGCACGAAGGTGGTGGCCAGACCCATGCCGATGCCGTTTTTCATGGAGGTGGTGACACCCAGCACGGGGCAGAGACCCAGCACCAGGCGGAACGGCGCGATCTCCTTCCAAAGCCCCTTGGTGAACTCTTGTGCGATCGATTTGGCCATGATGTGGACTCCTTTGTTACTTGACGGCGCGCTGCATCTCTTCGGTCAATTGGGGTTTGAAGTTCTGGTAGAGGGTAAGCGCCCGATTGGCGGCATCCACCACCGCCCGGGAGGTAATGGTGGCGCCGCTGATGGCGCTGATGTCACCCCCGTCGTTGGTGACGGCGAAGGGTTTATCGACGGGCTTGCCCCTGAACTGCGCCGCGAAGGCGGGGTTGTCCTTGGCCTGGGCGCCCAATCCGGGGGTTTCCGTGTGGGTGGTCACACTGACGCCGAGCAACTGGTCCTTTTCCACATTCACCGCCACCAGTAACCCGATGGGGCCGCCGTAACCCCGTCCTTCCGATTCCAGGACCACCGTATCGGCTTTGCCGTCGAAGGCGCCGACGAAAACGGTGTGCTCCTGTTCGCCGTCCTCGATGCGGAAGCGGGACTCCACCGGATCGTTGGATGCGCCCGCCAGAATTTCACGGATGGCCGGTCCTTTGACGTTTTCCAGCACCTGCGCTTCGATCTTGGGTTTGGCGAACTCTTCGATCCATTTCAAACCGCCGCCGGAGATGACGCTCAGGACGGTCAAAACCACTACCATTTTGATCATTTCGCCCATTGTTATGCCACCTTTCCAATCGCCTTGGGTCTGATTTTGTCGACCAGCGGGTTCATCAGATTGATCAACAGAATCGCGAAAACGACCCCTTCCGGGTACGCGCCGATGTTGCGGATGAGCATGGTCATGATGCCGCCGACGACGCCGTAAATCAGCATGGGGACGGTGTTCACCGGTGAGGCGCTGTCGTCGGTCGCCAGGAAAAAGGCGCCGATCAGCGAGAATCCGGTGAGCAGGTGAAACAGGGGGCCGGCGTACGACGCCGGATTGGCTGCGTGAAACAGGCTGGCGGTGGCAAAAAGGCCCACGACGAAAGCCAGCGGAATTTCCCAGCGCACATAGCCGCGGGCCACCAGGTAGATGCCGCCGACCAGCAGGGCTAATGCGCTGGTGGATCCGATGCCCCCGATTTCAAAACCGAGCAGCAGGTCCCGCAGAGGAATGTCGGCCACTGCACCGCTGCCGAACGCCTTGGCGGCGGCCAGCGGATAGAACGGGGTGAAGTCCACGTTCACATTGGCCAGTTGGGCGTCGTAATCAAAGTAGACGCGCCAGGCCACCGAAAGAATGGCGTAGGCCAGCACCGGCGGGTTGAAAGGGGTGGCGCCGATACCGCCGAAGCTCTGCTTGGCGATCACCACGGCCACGAAAGTGCCGGTCAGCACCAGCCACCAGGGTGCCGTGGCCGGCAGCAGCAAGCCGAAGATCAGCCCGATGACGGCGGCGTTCCCATCGCCTACGGTGTTGGGCCGCTTGGCGATGGTGGTGATCAGAAATTCCCAGCCGATGGCCGTTGCCACGGAGAGGCAGAGCACCGCCAACGCCGGTGCGCCGTAGATGCCGATACCCACCAGGGCGGCCGGTAATGCGGCGATCAGGATGTTGTAGTTGCGTTCGGGCACGGCGCTGCCGATGTGCCAGAAGGGGGCATGGGAAACAATGAGCTTTTTCGGGCTATTCATTCTCTTCCTCCGCCGGGACCGCACGAGCGAGTTCATATTTGGCCAGCTTGATATACTGGAGGATCGGGATGCGGGATACGCAAACGAAGCTGCACAGGCCACATTCCACGCAGGAATAGAGGTCGTACAGGTCGGCGCCCTCCTGATATTGTCCCACTTCCAGAAAACGCACCAGCAGATTGACGGCCATCTTGGAAGGGCAGATGCGCACGCATTCGCCGCAGTTGATGCAGGGGTAGTCGCTGGTGAGGATGATATCGCGGCTGTCCTGCACCAGGATGGCGTCGGTGTCGGCCAGAACGGGTTGATCTTCGGAGTAGACGGCGGTACCGGTCATGGGGCCGCCGAAAATCAGGCGGTCGCGATCCTCGAGGGAGATGTCGAAACGGCCCAGGATGGCGCCGATGGGCGTGCCGACCCGCGCCGCCACCAGGTGTTTGCCGCCCTGTTTGTCCAGCACCGTGACCACCTTATCCAGGGGGATGCGTCCGTCGGTCATGGCCTTGCCGATGGCGGCCACCGCTTCGGCGCGCATGAACAGCACCCCGTGGTCCTCGAAACGTTCCCCCTGGTCGAGAATTTTGCCGAACAGCTGATAGAAAACCATCAGCGGCTGCCCGTGGGGATAGGTGTTGGGCACCGCCCGCACATCGGCTTCGAAATGGCCGTCGAAATTTTGGAAACTGTCGCTGGGCACGGCGAGCAGGATCTTGTCGACCCCCGCGATCTCCTTCAGGGCATGAATGCCCTCGTTGACCATGGCCGTTTGACTTTTGAGGATGTACAAATTGGTGTCCACCAGCAGATCGGTATCGCCGCCGTAGATGACGATGGTGTCCACCGGCTTTTTGGGGTCGGCCAGCTTGTCCAGCGCGGGGGCGCCCGGCACATTGCAAAGATAGTCGATCAGCAGTTGCCGGTCCGCTTGTCGTGAGGCCTCGGCGAATTGCTCGTCCCACTCATCGGCGGATTCGGGGGCGATGGTGATGGCGGTGAATTTGCGGCCGTAATCGCCCAGGTGGGGTGCCACCGATTGAATGACGCCGGTGGCCGTGGCAATTACCGAAGGGCCCGGTTGGTCGTCCCATGTCAGGCGCTGTCCGGTTTTGACACGCGTACCGGGCTTGAGCAGGGGCGAGGGCGCGGGGCCCATCTCCCTGGGCAGCAGCACCGTCATTGCGCCCGTCGATGCAACAGAGGCCGGTTGGGGCAGGGCGGTGCTCAGCAGTTCATACTGAAATCGGGGTTTGGCGTAGCCGAAAAACGGTTTGGATAGCATGTCTTAACCTTTGCTGGGCTGCGGCGGTAACGGTAGAAGGACGATTGCCAGGGGCGGGCGACCGTCCTCGGGCCTACATCACATGGCACTTGGCACATTCATCGGGACCGAAGGTAGGGCCTTTGCCATAATGTTCGTGGCACGACATGCACTGTTCGTGCAGAGCATCGGAGCGTTTCATGATCATGGGATCTTCGATTTCGTCCGGCATGTGGCAATCGAAGCAGGACTCGGGGACGGCCATTCCCTCGGGGCGTGGCGGGTGGCACATAGCGCAGGAAACCGGCTCGATTTCCTCTCCCACGTGGAGGTGATGGCAGTCCGTGCAGGAGAGCGCGAAACCACCGGCGGAGGCGTGGGTCTGGTGGTCGAAAAGCACTTTGCCGGCATTGGTGTGATACATCAAGCGGATCGGCTCCTCCGGCGTCGGGACCGGAAAAGCGGCATAAGCGACGATGGCAACGACCAGCAGCAATATCGTCACGCCATACAGGATCGTCCGGTGCTTCTGTGAAGTCATCTGCGCAAGTTCCTTGCTTTCTTAAAGGTTGGAAAGGCTACTGCAAGTGACCAAAAGCCAAGGCATCCGACTACCATAATGGCTATGGGCTTTCAAGTCTTTTGTTGCGATACTTGGTGAGACGTGGATGAAATCATTGATAATAAGGTGTCATTGGCGCTATACTGAATCAGGTGTGCGAACGTCGCCCGACCCAAACACTTCCGGCGAAAGGATGAACCACCCCCATGCCGCAAAGCGATGCTTTCTTGCCCATCGAGCCCTTCACCGGTGATTTGAACTGTTTCGCCTGCGGGGCGCACAACCCCTTCGGCCTCCACATGCAATTCGCCACGGACGGCCGCACCGTGGTCTCCAGGGTCACCCTGCCGGAGCACCTGTGCGGTTGGGGCCATTTGATCCACGGCGGCATCATCGCCACCTTGCTGGATGAAACCATGAGCTGGACCGCCATCCACCTGCTGCGGCGTTTGATTTTGACCCGTTCCATGGAAACCGAATTCGTGCTGCCGGTGGCGCCCAACGTTCTTCTGCGGACCGAAGGGCGCATCGAGCGACGGGTCAAAAACACCGAAGCCGTCGTCGGTGCGGTGCTTTTCGATGCACAGGAACGGGTATGCGCCCGGTCCACGGGCCGTTTCGCACTATTGCCCGCCAAAATGATGCGGCGCATGAAAATCGTCGACGAACAGACCATCGCAGATTTTGAAAAGCGTTATGAATAGCCGGTTTCCGGCAGTTTCGTGCTCTCCAATCGACCCCGCGCTGCTTTAAGCCGACCCGGCATGCCGTTTGGCGACTTGTCAAATTGTGAAGCCCTGAAAAAAGGTGTTTACAAACTACAAAATTAAAATTAGATTCATTTAATGAAACACCTTGTAGCCGGTTCCAGACAGCAGGAACGGTCGCGACGTTCATTCCCAAAAAAATGTTACGGCAGATCTTGGATGACGGCTCTCACCTGTAGGTCAAAAAAATCGGTAAGCGCGATGGCGCTTTTTATTTCGGTCATTTTTGCGAAGGGGCGTTGGTTTGCGCCAAGCAGTGCCTGATGCGCGTGCGGGGATCCGGCGGGCGCCGGTGCGCGTGCACCGACCACAACAACCACAAGGAGGGCATGAATGGGGATGGAGAGCTTGTACAAAGAGGTAATGGACCTCAACACAATTGAGAATCTGGACCAGCGGCGGGATACGGCCAAGGCCTTTTTCGAGAAGCTCAACAAGATGGCGCTGCCCGAATATTTCAATTGGGTTGAGGAGATTTTCGAGGGGTTTCATGTTCGGGAGCGCGCCGACCAGAAAGCGTTGATCTGGGCTGACATCGAATCCGGCCAGGAGCGATCCTACACCTATGCGCAAATGGCCGCGCAAGCCAACAAGTGCCTCAACTTCCTGCGGCAAAATGGTGTGCAGCAGGGCGACAACATGTACATGATGCTGCCGATCATCCCCGAAACCTGGTTTTCCACTATGGCCAGCCTCAAGGGTGGGATGATCAACGTGCCGACGGCCACCACTATGACCATGCGGGAGTTGCGCTTCCGGTTCGAGTCCTATCCGCCCGACTGCCTGATCACCAGCGAGGCGGGCGCCGAGATGATGGACGAGGCGTTGAGCACGCTGACCAACAAGCCCAAGGCCAAAATTGTCATGGGGCAACGGGAGGGTTGGACCAGTTACACCGATCTGGAAAAAGAAGCGGATCAAGCCCAGGGCGCCAAGATAAAAAAGGAAGATTGCCTGGTTTGCTTTTTCACTTCCGGCACCACCGGTCTGCCCAAGCGGGTGGGCCACAGCGCCGTCTCCTATCCCGTGGGCCATCTGTCCACCGCCGTCATGGCCGGCATCCGCCCCGGCGATGTGCACCACAATCTGAGCGCACCGGGATGGGCCAAGTGGGCCTGGAGCAGCTTTTTCGCACCGCTGAACGTGGGGGCCACGGTGTGCGGCTTCGATTTCAAGGCGTTGGTGCCCAAGACCTACCTGGAGTATGTGGCCAAGTACAAGGTGAACGTTTTTTGCGCGCCGCCCACGGCCTGGCGGGCCTTTGTCGGTGTGGATTTGAGCCAGTTGAATTTCGAAGCGTTGCGTTCGTCCATCAGCGCCGGCGAGCCCCTCAACCCCGAGGTGATTCAGCAGTGGAAGAAATATACCGGCACGGAGATCCGGGACTTCTACGGGCAGACCGAATCCACCGCCATGATCGGCAATGCGCCCTGGATGGAAGGCAAAATGCGCTTCGGCTCCTTCGGCATGCCCTCCTTTTTGTACGACATTACCCTGGCCGACGATGCGGGCAAGGAGATCGCCTCTCCGGGCGAGACCGGTCACATCGTGGTGCGCACGGATCGCTGGCGGGCCATCGGCCTTTTCCAGGAGTACATCGGCGATCCGGGCAAGATGAAACAGGTATTCATGGAGAACTACTACTTCACCGGCGACCGGGCGCAGTTCGACGAGGACGGCTACTGGTGGTTCGTGGGCCGGGCCGACGATGTGATCAAGTCCTCCGATTACCGGGTGGGTCCCTTCGAGGTGGAAAGCGCCTTGATCGAGCATCCGGCGGTGGCCGAGGCCGCGGTGGTGGGCAGCCCCGATCCGGAGCGCTATCAGTTGGTCAAGGGGTATGTCATTCTGGGCCAGGGCTATGAGCCTTCGCGGGAACTGGCGCTGGAGCTGTTTCAGCACTGCATCAACATCCTGGCCAAATTCAAGATTCCGCGGATCATCGAATTCGTCAAGGAGGTTCCCAAAACCATCAGCGGCAAGATTCGGCGCATTGAACTGCGGGAGCAGGAGACGAAGCGAAAGGAGAGTGGCGAAAGCAGGGCCGCCAATGAATATTTCTACTGGGATTTTCCCGAATTGAGCTCCAAGAAAAAGCAATAAGACCATTGGTCCGTGCCGTTAATTCGGATCCGGGTTCGTAAGCCTATTCCTCTCAAATGCTTCCCGTTCTTGCCTGGTCGGGAAGCAAACCAACATATGGAGGTTGTCCAATGAAGGAAAAGCTCTACGCGAAGGAAATTCTGGTCACCATCATTTTCACGATCGTGCTGCTCATTTTCGGGCATTTCGCCCAGTTGTTCGTACTCTTTCCCTCTCTGCAAAGCGGTACCATGTGGGGATTTCCGGTACACTACATTCTTCCCATCCTCATGGGGTGGTTCGGCCTGTTGGTGGTGACCATCATCATGGCGCTGGTGCTCAACCGGCTGGACGATGAGATCGACCAATACGGGGAGACCAACCGCGCGGCCGCCAAAGGCGGTCAAAACCAATAAAGAGGGGGGATTGAACCATGCAGATGACCGAATTTGTGCTGCCCAACATATGGGTAGGGGTCTTAGTCGTCGTTGCGCTGTTCGCCATTTTCTACTATGTGGGTTATGTTTCCGCCAAGAAGACCACCAGCGAAGAGGACTTGTATGCCGCCGGTTTTAAAATCGGTCCCATCACCAACGGTTTGGCCATGGCGGCCACCTGGGCCAGTCTGGCCACTTTCATGGGGGTCATCGCCCTCATCTACCGACTGCAGGCGCCCTTTGTTTATCTTTGGATTCAATGGGCCCTGTCGATCCCCCTTTTGGTATTGCTCTACGGCACTTGCCTGCGGCGTATGAAGGCCTTTACGCCGGCCTCTTTCATCAAGGTGCGTTACGGCAACCAGGCGGCCATGGTGGTGATCGCCTGGATGTGTTTGAGCATGGTGATGTACGCCCTGGGCCAGATCATCGGCCTGGGCATGGCCTTCGAGGTGCTGTTCCACTTGCCCTACAAGTGGGCCCTGATCATTGTGGGCCTGGCCACCCTCGGGTATGTCACCATCGGCGGCATGTACGGTGCCTCCTACAACGCCGCCTTCCAGATGGTGGTCATGACCGTGGCCATGGTCGTTCCCATGGGCGCCATCATGAAGCAGATGGGCTCTTCCGGCTGGTGGTTCCCACCGCTGGCTTACGGTGACATGGTGCCGGGGATGCTGGCCCAGATCCCCGAGTTCTTCGACATGAAATACGATTACCGCTGGTATTTCGCCTTGATACCGGCCTTCACCCTTGGTCCCATCGCCCTGCCCCATCTGGCCATGCGCGTGTTCACCTCCAGCAGCTTGAAGAGTGCCCGCTGGTCGGTGGTCTGGTTCATTCTTTTCCTCGGCCTGCTGTTTGCCGGCACCTACACCGCCGGTTTCGCCGGCAACTATTTCACCGCGGTCACCGGCAACACCATCGCCAAGCCGGACCAGACCATCCTGGTGCTCAATGTCTACTACAACCCCGTACTGGTGGCCGCGTTCGTGGTCGGCGGTGCCGTGGCGGCTGGGCTGTCCACCGTGGGCGGCAACCTGATGGCCATTGCCGGCCTGGTGGGCGCGGATCTACTGGGGATCTTGAAACCCAAGATGGAAGCCAAAAAACGCATGACCTACGGTTACGTCGCACTGGGCGGTGGTGGCCTGATCGCACTGTTGCTGGCCTTCAACCCGCCGGCCTTTCTGGTGACCAGCATCCTCTGGGCCTTCGGTTTGCTGGCCACCGCCGTCAGTCCCTCGCTGTTGCTGGGGGTGTGGTGGAAGCAGGCCAACAAGTACGCCATGATCATCAGTTCGGTGGCCTGCGGGGTGATCTACATCATCATCTCCCCCCACGTGCTCAAAGGGATCGTCGTGGGCAAGGGGCTGGTGGCGGCCCTGGGCATGTCCGGCGCAATGATCACCGTGCCCCTGTCCTTTGTTTCCTTTATTGTGTTGTCCGTCATTTTCAACAAGATGAACATCGCCGCGCCCACCCTGGCCGACATGCAGTACATCGACCGCATCCACGGATGGGGCGACGAACACGTCGAAAGCCGGTACAACAGCTATGCCATGCCGATCTTCGCCGTCGTGGCCTCGGTGATCATCTTCATCTGGGGGTTGCAACCCTGGTAAAATTGAGGCGTTACCTGGCAAAGCATTTGTGATACAAGGCAGGAGGGAAGGTGGTCGTACCTCCTGCCTTTTTTTCTTCGGCCGCTGTGCCGCGGTTTTCTGATTACGCAACGCGCCATCGAGGGGAAACGTGAACTACACATCAGCCATGGTTGCCATCCTGCAGTTGGATCAAGGCATCTACCCGGCGGTCCATAATGCCGGCAAAGCCGTCAATTACTGCATGATCAATATTCTTGTGTTCGGGTTGTTGCACAGCATGTCGGCGCTTTATTTCGCCGAGGCATTTGCCTCGGTGGGTGAGGCCGGACAAACGATTCCGTGGGCTTTGAAGCTGCAATTGATGGCTGTCGCCGTCGGGGTGGCGTTCTTGATGCACGCCAGCGCGGCGCTGTTTCTCTGGGTCTTTTCCCGCGGTTTCGGCGGGCGAACGGCCTTTTTACCGGTTTACCTGAATCTCGGGCTCGGCCTGATCGCCCTGTGGCCCATGGCCCCGGCCCTGGCGGCGCTGCAGACCGGTATTCGGGGATTTGCGCTGCAAGGGTTTTTCATTTTGGCCGCGCTTTACGGGCTGTGTGTGATTTTTGTCGGTACCAAGAGTGCGTCGGGCCTGTCCACCTTGCGCATGGCCGTTGCCATGGTGGTCACCATTGTGGTGGCGGTATCCATCGTTTATCTTTGGACTTAACATTCGCGGTCCATCCGAAAAGGGCATTTCCCGGTCCGGAAACGCGCCTTCGCTTTATTGCGCCTTTGGTGACGGAGTCGCGACGACTGCGGGTGCCAAAATCGCTGCAACCGGATCCAAACCGCACAGCCCGTCGTGACGGGCCGAGCAACAGCTATCAACGGAATCGGCGCCATGGCGGAAACGGCTAAATTCCAACGGTTTTTCGAGGTCATCACCCAGGTGAGCCGTGCGCTGCATGAAAGCGGCGACCTGAAGCAGGCCATGGCCGTGATGGTGGAGACCATTACGGCGGCATTCGAGGCCCGCGGCTGTCTGCTGCGGCTGCTGGACCCCATCGGTCAGGAGCTGGAGTTGCTGGCGGCCACCGGGTTGAGCCACGACTTTTTGGAAAAGGGGGTGGTGGCCGACCTTGATTTTTCGGCGGCCGCGGAAGATGCACTGCTGGTGATCGAGGATGTGGCAGGCGACAATCGCGTCCTGGATCCGGAAGCGGTCCGCCGCGAGGGGATCGTTGCGATCATCGGGGTCCCCCTTCGGATCACGGGCACCATGCGCATGGTGCTCAAGATCTTCTTCGATCGCCGCCTCACCCTGGACGATCAGGACCAGCGTTTTTTATACTACCTGGCCCAACAAAGCGCCATGGCCATCCGCAGCTCCTGGATGTACACCCGTTACCTGGAGGCGTTTCGCCAGGTCACCTGGGCGATTCATGCCGGCGAGGCGGTGGACGAGATACTGGAGAGCATCGTCGTCAACATCCGGGAAATGATGGAGGCCCGGGGTTGCATCTACTGGATCGTGGACACCAATCGCCGCCGGGTGCATATGAAGGTCACCAGCGGTTTCCAGATGGAGAGCCTTTCTCAAATTGAATATGAAACCCTGGAGGAGGTGTTTCGCTTTCACGAAGACAAGGAGGTGTTCATCCGTGATGTGATCCAGGATCCGCGCATTCCCAGCGTCAGCCGCCTGGGCAAGCAGATGGTCAAAAGCATCATGGGCATCCCCTATCCCATCGTCGATCAGTACCGCGGCATCCTGGCCGTCTACTTCAGCCGGGAGCGAGAGCTGTTGCCCACCGAAATCAATTTCATTCGTGACTCCGGTCGCCAGGGGGCCATCGCCCTGCACCGCGCCTTTCGCTATGACGAGCGCACCCTCAAGGCGCTGCGCGAAACCATCGGCGGACTGGTGCTGGCGCTGGAGGCCAAGGATGTGTGCACCCATGGCCACTCCCTGAACGTGGCCAACTATGCCCGTCTGACCGCCCAGCATCTGGGCCTGGCGGCCCATCAGGCCGACGCGGTGTTCAATGCCGGGCTGCTGCACGATATCGGCAAGATCGCCATGGGCAACGAAATTCTGGACAATCTGGGCAACCTCTCTCCCGGTGAATTTCAAACCATTAAGCAACACCCGGTGATCGGGGCCAACATTCTGCGCTCCCTCTCGTTCCTCGATGAAGTGACGCCCATGGTGCTCTATCATCATGAACGCCATGACGGCAGTGGTTATCCCGAGGGGCTGGTGGGCGAGGCGATCCCCCTGGGGGCACGGATCCTGGCGGTTTGCGACAGTTTCGATGCCATGACCTCCGACCGCCCCAGCACCCAGCGCATCAGTGTACAACAGGCCTGCGGCGTGCTGCAGGAGTTGGCCGGCACCCGGTTCGACCCCGTCGTCGTGAGGGCCTTTGTCGAGGCGGTGACGCAACATCCGGAGGCGGTGACCCCCTATCGGTTGCCCGAAGATTACGTGGCGGCCTGCAAGTTGACACCCGTCAACGGCCAACCGTCCTTCAAACAGCGGTTGCGTCGTTTTCTGCCCGGTTTTTAATGGGGTCGCTCAGGGAAAATTGAGAAAGAAATCCAAGCGCATTTTGGCCTGCGCGATGCGGATGCACTTGAACGCTTCCTTGAGCGATTGCTGCTCGATCTGGGTCATTTCGGCGGGTCTTAAATAGTTGTCCGGCGCGGCGCCGGCGCGGGTGATGCGCCGGGCCTGGTGCTTGAGGCGCTGGAGCATCAGGTGTTCATAGGCGTGCACCAACTCGTCGTGATCTTTTTCCTCCAAAACATCCCGTTCCCGCAGCAGGCCGAGCCTTTTGATGGTGCCGGTCTCCCGGATGCGCTCCTGCATGGCGTAGATCCGGGCGAAATCCACCACCAGCCGCATGGCGCTTTTGATGTCCAGGCCCCCTTTGCGCGCGCCCTTTTCCTCCAGTACGAAATTGCCGAAAAAGCCCAGCGGCGGCCTGAAATGGAGGGTGTTGCGGGCCATGTGGCGCAGAAATCCGGAGTATTCGGACAACTGGTCGAACAGCGCGGCGTGCAGCGCGTCCACCAAACGCGATTCACCGTACCCCAACCGGAAGTCGAAGAAAATGTTGGCGTTGAGCAGCCGTTCCGGGTCGTCGCTTTCCACCCAGCGGCGGTAGTGTTCCTTCCAATCGTGCAAGGGTCGGCACCACTGCGGGTTTTTGGCCATGATGTCGTTTTCGCAGTAAGCCTGGCCGATGGCGTTCAGATGGTCGCAGACCCGGGTGCCCAGTTCGAGAAAGTAGGCATGCACCTGCTCGGCTTGATCGGTGTCGGTGTCGGCGTAGACAATGGCGTTGTCCTGGTCGGTTTTCAAGGTCTGCTCCCGGCGGCCTTCGCTGCCGAAGAGCAAGAACGCAAAGGGCGCCGGCGGTGGCCCGAGGGCTTCCAAGGCCATCTCCATGATGCGGGTCAAGGCGGCATCGGTGAAGGCGGTGATGATGCCGTTGAGGTGGTCGGCCTTGGCGCCGCCGACGATGAGCTGGTCGATGAGTTGGGGCAGGCGGCCGTAGCCGTCCTTGATCGCCTCCAGTCCGGGCGCCGTGTGGATGGCGTGGGTCAGGATAATGGGCGAGGGGGTGCGGGCCAGGAAAAGTTCCCGCTCGGTGATCATGGCCTCGATTCGTTCGCCGCGCAACACCCCCAAGTGCTTCACCTGGTGGCGCATCATGGTGATCATGGCCTCGAAGATGTGGGTGTCGCCCGATACGATGATCAAGGGGGCGGACATGACGGCTTCCGCTGGGGTATCCGGGGAGCGGCCGTCGGCCACCACCTTCTTGCGCAGGTCATAGTCGGTGATGATGCCCAGGGGACGGTGGTTGTCATCGGTCACCATGATGGCGCTTTGTCGGCCGGTGGTCATCAGTTCCGCCGCTTGCCGCACGGGAGCGGTGCGAAGGCAGGCGGGAAAAGCGCGGGCGACTTCGGAGACGGCCTTTGAAAGAAAGGTGCCGCGGGCATCGTAATCGGTTCCATCCAGCGTGCCGGACGCCGTCGCGGGCGTCAGGCGCTTGTCTTCTTCTTTCAGGGAAGTTTTGAAGTGAGCGGCAAATGCCGGATGCTTGGCGCACAATCGAAAGAAATTCTCCCGGTCCAGGTGGTGCACGGTGGAAGTTTCCAGAGTGCGCACCGAACTGGTGGAGATGCCGTTGTTGAAGAGGATGGAGATGCCGCCGTAAATCCTGCCCACCCCCAATATTTCGTGCACCCGCACCTGGCCGTTGGACTGTATGGTTCGCTCCAGGCGCCCGCTTTCCACGATCAAAACGTGGGTCACCACCGTTTCTTCCTGCACCAAAAGCGTTTGTTCCGCCGGATGGACTTCGGTTTCCAGGTTGGCGGCCATGGTGGCGATTTCGCTTTGCGGCAGGGCCTGGAAGGGTGCAATGCTGCACAAAAAGGCCTGCTTGCGGCTGAGGTCCGCCGGTTGAAGCAAATGAACGGGGCGCGGAAAATTTTCCATTATTGAAAACTTTCTTTGGCTTTATAGGAGCTGCGCACGAACGGTCCGGCGGCAACGGTGCTGAAACCCATGTTCAGCGCCTTTTGGCGCCAGGCGGCGAACTGCTCCGGCGGGATGTAACGGGCCACGGCGTGGTGGGCGGGGGAGGGCTGCAGGTACTGGCCCAGGGTCAGAATGCGACAGCGAGCCCGGCGCAGGTCGGCGAGGACCGCTTCGATCTCGGGGTCGCTTTCCCCCAGGCCCAGCATGAGCCCCGATTTGGTGAAAATGGCCGGGACATGGTCGGCGGCGTTGCGCAACAGTTCCAAGGAGCGGCGGTAGCCGGCTTGGGGGCGCACTTCGGCGTAGAGCCGTGGCACGGTTTCCAGGTTGTGGTTGAGCACGTCCGGCCGGGCCGCCAGAACGGTGCGCAGGGCTTGGGCATCGCCTTGGAAGTCGGGGATCAGCACCTCCACGCGCACTTTGTCGATGTTTTCCCGCAGGGCCTGGATGGTGGCCGCGAAATGGGCGGCGCCGCCGTCGGGCAGGTCGTCGCGGGTGACCGAGGTGAGCACCACATAATCCAGGGCCAAGTCGGCAGCGGCGCGGGCCACCCGTCGCGGTTCGTCGGGGTCTGGCGGTGCGGTGGGGCCGCCTTTGACCGCGCAGAAGGTGCAGCCGCGAGTGCAGTGATCGCCCAGAATCAAGAAGGTGGCGGTCTGGTGGGCGAAACATTCGAACATGTTGGGGCAGCACGCTTCCTGGCAGACGGTGTGCAGCCGACCGCCGCGCAGCAACCGGCGGGTGCGTTCGTATTGGGGGCCGCTGGGAAAACGGATGCGCAGCCAGGGCGGTTTGGGCAATGGGGTGCTCATGCCGCCTCCCGCACCATGGGGGCCAAATCTTCCAGAGTGGCGGACGTAAGCGGCAGACGCAGCAGTCGGCCCAGATGGTCGGCCATTCGGCGGCGCACCTTTGCCATGTCCACCGGCCGGTCGGTTTCCCGGGCCAGGCTGGTCATCCGGCAGGCCTGGATGCCGCAAGGGTTGATCCAATCGAAGGGGGTCAGATCGGTGGTGGCGTTAAGGGCCAGGCCATGGAAGCTGACCCCCCGGCGCACGGTGATGCCCACGCTGCCCAACTTGCGGGAGCCCACCCAGGCGCCGCGGTGCACGGTGTCGCCCCGGGCCGTCACGCCCCAATGGGCCGCGGTCTGCACCATGGCCGCCTCCAGGGCGGTCACCAAATCCACCACGCGGATGGCGGCGGCATTGAGGTCGATCAGGGGATAGACCACCAGTTGACCGGGGCCGTGGTAGGTGATGTCGCCGCCGCGTTCCACCGGGATCACCGCAATGCCCTTGGTTCGGAGTTCCGATGCGGTGATCAGCAGGTTCTCGCGGCCGCCGCGGCGTCCCAAGGTGAAAACCGGCGGGTGTTCCACGAGGATGATCAGATCGCGATCCAGCCTTCCGTCACGGCGCGCGGCCGCGGCCGCCCTTTGCATGGCGAGGGCCTCGGCGTAAGGGGTGGCGGGCAGATCGAGCAGGTATGCGGGAGGCATGGCGCGTTATCCGGTCAGGCACGGTTTGCGTGCCGCTTGTACTTCGTCCAGGCGGCGCCGGTGAGCGTGCAGCGGCGCCTGCCGCAAGCGTTCGGGATCTTCGACCGCTTCTGCGGCGATGGCTTGCATGGCGGCGATGAAGCGGTCCAAGGTCTCCTTGGTTTCGGTCTCCGTGGGCTCGATCATCAGGGCGCCGGGCACCACCAGGGGAAAATAGATGGTGGGCGGATGGAAGCCGAAGTCGATCAGTCGCTTGGCAATGTCCAGGGCGGTCACTTTATGGGCTTGCTGATGCTTGTCGCTGAAAACGCACTCGTGCATGCAAGGCCGGTCGTAGGGCAAATGGTAGTGGTTGCGCAGGCCGGCGCGGATGTAGTTGGCGTTGAGCACCGCCAGCGGGCTGATCCGTGTCAGGTCGGCGCCCAGGCTCAAGATGTAACTGTAGGCCCGCACCAGGATGCCGAAGTTGCCGTAAAAGGCGTGCAGCCGGCCGATGGTGCGGGGAAAGTCGTCGCTCCAGGTGAAACCGTCGGCCGTTAGCACCACCCGCGGTACGGGCAGATAGGGGGCCAGCGCGGCGCTGACGCAGACCGGTCCGGCGCCGGGGCCGCCGCCGCCGTGGGGCGTGGAGAAGGTTTTGTGCAGGTTGAGGTGCAGCACATCCACCCCCATGGCGCCCATGTCCACTTGCCCCATGACGGCGTTCATGTTGGCGCCGTCGGCGTAGACCAGTCCCCCTTTGGCGTGGACGATGTCGGCCACTTCACGGATGTGGCTCTCGAAAAGCCCCAGGGTGTTGGGGTTGGTGACCATGATGCCGGCGGTGTCCGCGTCCATGCGCCGCGCCACAGCTTCCGGTTCCAGGATACCGTCGGGGCCCGAGGGCACCGCCACGGCGGTGAAGCCGCACAAGGTGGCGCTGGCCGGATTGGTGCCGTGGGCCGTGTCGGGAATCAGGATCTTGGTGCGCCGGCGTCCCTGGTCGCCGTGATAGGCGTGGAAGATCAACATGCCGGTCAGTTCGCCCTGGGCCCCGGCGGCCGGTTGCAGGGTGACCGCCGGCAGGCCGGTGATGGCGGCCAAAAATTGCTCCAATTCGAACATCAGGCGCAACAGCCCCTGGCTTAACGGGGGCGGCAGCAGGGGGTGGGCCCCGGCAATGCCCGGCAGGGCGGCCTGCCGATCGTTGGTTTTGGGGTTGTACTTCATGGTGCAGGAGCCCAAGGGGTACATGGTGGTGTCCACGGCCATGTTCCATTGACTCAGGCGGGTGTAGTGGCGCACGATTTCCGGTTCGCTCAAGTCGGGGAAATCGGGGCCTTCGCCGGCCAGGGCCGGGTCCAGCGGGTGTTCGGGCACGTCCCGCTCGGGCAGGGAGAAGGCCAGGCGCCCCCGGGCGCCCATTTCCCAGAGCAACGGCTCCGCCGACGGCTTGCGGACCTTGTCGTTCATGAAGACACCTCCGCCACCAGTCGATCCAGTGCCGCCTTGTCCGTGGTTTCGGTGACGCACAGCAGGTAGTGGTCGGCCAGTTCCGGGTAGAACGGCGCCAGGGGCAACCCGGCGACGATGCGGCGTTCCAGCAGGCGGCGATAAACGGCCTCCGAGCCGGGCGGCAGTTGCATGACGAATTCGTTGAACACCGGCGCGCTGAAAGGCAAGGCGACGCCGGCGTTGCGCAGCGCGGTTTGCAGATAACCGGCCTTGTCGTAATTGAGGCGCGCCAGGGCGCGGATGCCGGTGCCGCCCAGGGAGGCCATGTACATGGCGGCGGCGGTGGCGCACAACCCCTGGTTGGTGCAGATGTTGGAGGTGGCCCGTTCGCGCCGGATGTGCTGTTCGCGGGTGGCCAGGGTGAGCACGAAACCGCGGCGGCCGTCGGCGTCCACGGTCTTTCCGACCAGCCGTCCCGGCATGGCCCGCAGGTGCGCGTTGCGGCAGGCGAACATTCCCAGTCCGGGGCCGCCGAAGCTGCGCGCAATGCCCAGGCTCTGTCCTTCGCCGCAAACAATATCGGCGCCCAGGGCGCCCGGAGAAGGATAGAGACCGAAGGCCAACGGTTCGGTGAAGGCGGCCACCAGTAAGGTGGCGGGATCGCCATGGGCCGCTTCGGCCGCGGCGGCCAGATCCTCGATGCAACCGAAAAAGTTGGGCGACTGCACGGCCACGGCCGCCGGTTCGCGGGCATCGTCCAAGGGGTTCAAATCGGTGCGGCCGTCCGGGCCGTAGGGCAGCTCGATGATGTCCAGACCGGTGGGCCGCAGGTAGGTGGCCACCACATGGCGGTAATGGGGGTGTATCGCCCGGGAAATGGCCACAAGGCGCCGTTTGGTGATGCGCACGGCCATGAGCAGTGCTTCGGCCAAAGCCGAGGCGCCGTCGTAGACCGAGGCGTTGGCCGCCTCCATGCCCAGCAGGCGCGCCGTGAGGGTCTGGTATTCGTAGATGGCTTGCAGGGTGCCCTGGCTTACTTCCGGCTGATAAGGCGTGTAGGCGGTGGCCAGTTCCCCCCGCCGCAGCAGTTGCTGGACGGTTTCGGGAATGTAATGATCGTAGCTGCCCGCACCCAGAAAAATGTCGTAGCCGGGGCCGGTGGCTGTTTCAGCGGCCAGGTTTTCCATGTGCCGGTTCAGGGCCCACTCGCTGAGCCCCGGCGGCAGGTGCAAGGGTTGGGCGGGCCGGCAGTCGGCGGGGATGTCGTCGAACAGCGCCGCCAGGTCCTTGCAACCCACGGCTGCCAGCATGGCGTCGATGTCCGCCTCGGTGTGGGGAAGAAAACGCACTGCGTTCACCCCTTGAGCATGGCCAGGTAAGCGTCCCGATCCATGAGCGCTTCGAAGTCTGCTTTGTCGGCGGGCTTGATCTTCATCATCCAGCCATCGCTGTACGGTTCCTGGTTGACCTTTTCGGGGGCGTCGTCCAGCGCCCCATTGACTTCCATCACCGTTCCGGCCAGGGGGGCGAACAGCTCGGAGACCGCTTTGACCGACTCCACCGAGCCGAACTCCTCGTTCTGCTGCAGCTCGCGGCCGGTTTCGGGCAGTTCGACAAATACGATGTCGCCCAGTTGATCCTGGGCGTAGTCGCTGATGCCCACTACAAAGAGATCCCCTTCGGGGCGTGCCCACTCGTGATCTTTGCTGTAACGCACATCGTCGGGAAACTGCAGCTCCTCGATATCCTTCATCCAGGCCTCCTCACTGACGGGGGTAAATGGCCGGGGCGCATGGAACACCCCGCCCGAATGGGTCCGAACATGTCTATTCTGAACCCATCGGGCGGAAATTGCAAATCGAATTCGCTGTCGCTATCAGGATCGGGGACTATTGATCGCCGGCCAGGAGTGCGTCCAGCGCGGTTTCGTATTGTTCGACGCGCGTGGCGTCCAGGGCGAAGGCGTAATCGTTGGTGGAGGCCATGGCCGGTACTTTGTCTTCCGACAGTTGGGGTTCCGCGTCGGACGCGAACACCATCAGGGTGAAATTGCCGTCGGGGCTCTCGAAGGTGATCTGCCAACGGGGGGCCACGAGCCTTTCCACCGCCGCGTCGTCCAGGTAGCTGTCGCACTGCAGGCGGGCCATGCCCTCCAGCAATCGGGTGACGGCTTCCTGGTCCACGGTGCGGCCTTGGGCGTCCTGCCACGCCTTATGGACCGGGGGGCCGCCGCCGACACCGGGATCGTTCCGATCTTCCGAGGTGGTCCCATCGTCAACGGGTTGCAGTTGCAACACACTTGTCGCATCGGCACGGCTCAGGGCGATGGTGTGCACCCGGTCACGGTCGAAATCGAACACCGTGCGGTCCCGCAAGCTTGCGACGGTGCGGTCGAAGGTGCGCACGATCTGGCCGCGGGCGTGATAAACATTGGGATCGTCGGCCAGCAGGACGAAGGTGTGCTGCTGGGTGGGGGCCGGTTTGCCGATGACAAAATCCCGCACCCGGGCATCGCCCTGAAAGGCCTGCACCGTGATCCGCTCCTCGGGGGTCAATCCATAGCGTTCATAGCTGCGAGATTCCGATACCAGGGCGGTCAGGGTGAGATCCGCGGCGGCCTTGACCATGTTGTTGACGGCGGCCCTGTCGGCGGGATAGGCGCGGGGTCCGACGAACCAGCGTTCTCCCCTTTTTTCCAAGGTCATGGGCGGTTCGTTCCCCTTTGCAACCACCAACCGGTCGATACCGCCGCTGTCCGAAGCCGCCGGCTGGGGCAGGCCCCGCGCCGGATCGCCGCCGGAACGCAGCACCAGGTAAAGGACCAGGGTGAGGATGACCACTGCAAGCAGAACGAATTCAATCTTTCTGAACTTCATGTACACTCCCTCGCGCTATTTTTGGAAAAGGGTCTGGATACGCTTTTTGCGCAGGTGGCGCAACCACCACACGATCAGGCCGGAGAGCACCACCAGCAAGGGCAAGCCGGCCACGTTCAAGGTTTTGATGGCGGTTTTGAGCGTTGCGCTGGTGGGTTCCAGGGGGTTGTACTGCTGCTCCTTGCTGCGCATGACCGCCACCGCTTCGCGCCCGTTCAGGGCATCGATCATGTTCAGGATGAACATGCTGTTGGGATGCCGCCCGCCATCGTCCAGCAATTGGTCGGTGATCATCTTGGACGACGCGATCAGAAGGATTTTGGCCGGCCGCCCGGTTTCACGGAAACCGGTCTCGCTGATGATGGGCGGTCGTGCATCGACGGCAGGCGTGGTCGCATCGTTTGCTTCATCCGTTTCGCCGCCGGCCTCCGCGTCCGTTTCCGGCGCCGGCTTTGCGGGTATGGGTTTGTCCTTGAAGTAGCTGGAAAAGGCGCCTTCCAGCAGATAGGCCAGGGGGCGGCTGGCCATCTCCCGGTCCGCGGTGGGCGGTTGGATGAACATGGGGTTGAGCATGATGCGGTCGCGCATCTCCCAGGAGCGGTCCGAGGAGGCGAACAGTTGGTGGGCGGTCACCCCCTGGGCGGCGATGCGGTCGGCATCCAGCGTCAGGGGGGAAATCTCCAGGGTGATCAATCCTTTGATGTTTTGCAGATAGTCCAATTCCTTGTTGATGCGTTGGTTTTCGATTTCAGGGGCGAAGTAGATGGGTTGTTCGCCGCCGCCCTGTTGTTGCGGCAACCGCTGCCGGTAGCATTTTTCATCCAGCACCAGGGCCCGTTCGATGTGCACGCCGTAATGGTTCAGCAGCCTTTCCAGGCCGGTGTCCAGGGGCACGTGGACCGGCATCTGCTGGGCCATCATGGGTTGTTGGCGCGGTTGTTGCTGTTCGAAGGCGTCGATGAACAGGGCCAGGTTGGTGCCGCGCATCAGGGCCTGGTCGATCTGGAACAGATCGTAGTCGGAAAAGGTTTCGCCGGGTCGGGCGATGACCAGGGTCTGCAGCCCGTCGGGAATGGGTTCTTCGCGCAGATGAACCGGGGTGACGGCGTAGCTGCGATCCAGCAGGGTGCTGAAATTGTTGAGGGCGTCTCCCCGGGGGCCGAAGGGGCCGCCGCCGAGGGGCAGGGTGCCGAAGTCCGCCAGGTAGCCGAGGGATTCGTTGATGCCGATCAGCCGCTCCAGATGGGTGGCGACCAAAGTCTCGATCAGTTCCACCTCGGTGAGTTGGTACTGGTCGCCGAAAAGAGGTACGCGGATCGCCCGCAGCAGGGGGATTTCGCGAATTTGATCCTTGTATTGCAGCAGCAGGCCGACCACCCCTTCACCGGCCTGGACACCCATCGTAGGGGCGCTGTCCCAGCGCAGCGGCTGCAGGTCGGTGCGGGCGACCCGATCGGCCGCCGCGGGTTGGGTGCTGGGGTCGATGCGCTCGAAAGTGAGGCGGTCATAGGTTTTGGCGCCCATGCCCTCGATCACGGCGCGCACCTGGTCGGGATAGCGCTCCAGGTCCTGGATGCCGATCAGGGGTGCGATTTTGTAGAGGTCGGAGGAGAGCGCCAAGGTGGCCTGGACCGGTTCGTCCAGGGCCAGCAGGGCGCTCACCTTGTGATTCAGCTTTTGGATGGTTGTCGTCAACCGGTACTCCAGGCCGTCGGTGTCGCTGATGGTGGGGATCCGCTCCACGATGTCGCCGTGGATCATGACGAGTCCCATGTAAGCCTGCCGGAATTTGAGTTCGTCCCGTTCGACGATCTGGATCTGCACCGGTTGAATGCCGTAATCGCGGGCAATCTGTTGATTGGTGAGGTCCCGGTCGTCGGCGCCTTCGCCGCCCACGTTGTACACGTCCACCTTGAAAAAGCGCGGGTTTTGCTGGGCATACTCGTTGAGCAGGTCGCGCAGGTACTGCGCGTTGGTGTTGTAGGGGGCGGGCAGATCCCGTGAGAAGAACACCTTGACGGTCAGCGGCTCGGAGAGGGTGGCCGCCACCTCTTTGCTGATGGGCGAAAGCGAGTAGACCCGGTTGCGGGTCAAGTCGATGCGAAAGAAGATCCCCGTGGCGACGATGTTGATCAGCACGATCACCGTCACATACATGGCATACTTGATGTATTTTACGTGTCCTCGGTGCGTTCTTTCCATTGGTGCTTTCCTTTGCTTATCGATCTTCCATGGCCAGGTGGGTGGCGTACAATCCCAAAAAAGCGATGCTGAAAAAGTAGAGCAGGTCGCGGGAGTCGACGATCCCTTTGGCGATGTTCTTGAAATGGGCGTTGGCGCTGAGGTGGGTCAAAACATCCAGCGCCGGCGGTGGAAAGAAGAAAAGCATTTGGTCCAGCATGGCCAGCGCCACGCAGATCACGATGGCGGCAATGCAGGCGATGATCTGGTTGCGGGTCAAGGCCGATGTGAAAAGACCGATGGCGGCGTAGGCGGCGCCCAGCAGCAGGGCGCCCATAAAGCCGCCGATGGTGACCCCCCAGTCGAGATCGCCGATCCAGCTGATGCTCAGGGCGTAAAACAAGGTGGGCAGCAGAATGGCGGCCACGAACGCCACGGCCGCCAGAAACTTGCCGAAAATGATGTCCCGCAAGGTGACCGGCAACGTCAGCAGCAGTTCGTAGGAACCCGTGTTCAACTCCTCGGCGAACAAACGCATGGTGATGATGGGCACCAGCAGGGCGAAAAGAAAGGGCAGCATATCGAAAAAGCGTCGCATCTCCGCCTGGTCGTAGAGAAAAAAGGTGGAAAAAAAGAGCCAGCCGGCGAAGGCCAGAAAGATGGCGATGACAATGTAGGCGATGGGTGAAGCGAAGTAGTCTTTGAACTCTTTGTTGAATATCAGCAAGGTTTGGCGCATGGTCAGGACTCCCTGGTCAATTCACCGAAGAGGGTTTCGAGGGTTTGGGTTTCGCGGATCATCTCCAGCAGCACCCAATCGGTGGCCTTGATGGCGCCGTAAAGATCGGCCCGCACGTCCGTACCGGGCCGGCAGGTGACCGTGGCCTGCAAGATTGCGCCATCCGGCCCCGCCTCGATCTCCGCCGATTGCACGCCGGTCACCGTTTCCAGCAGGCGTCGGGCCGCGTCGGCCTCGGCCCCTTGCAGCGCGAGCTGAATGCGCCCGGCCCGTTGCCGGCCGGTGGTCAGTTCCCGCGTGGTGCCGTCGACGATGATGCGGCCCTTGTTGATGATGACGATGCGGTCGCAGGTGGCTTCGGCCTCACTGAGAATGTGGGTGGAGAGAATGACCGTCTTTTCCGTGCCGATGCGGCGGATGATCTCCCGGATCTCGACGATCTGGTTGGGATCGAGTCCGGAGGTGGGTTCGTCCAGGACCAGAATCTCCGGATCGCTCATCATGGCGTGGGCCAACCCCACCCGCTGTTTCAAACCTTTGGACAAGGTGGCGATGGGCTTGTGCATGATCTCCCGCAAACCGCACAGGTCGGTCAGCGCCTGCAGCCGTTGGAACCGCTCATCGCCCCGCAGACCGCGGATGCGGGCCACGTGGTCCAGATAATCATACACCAGCATGCTCTGGTAGAGCGGTGCCGACTCCGGCAGATAACCGATCGATTGTTTGATGGACAGGGGATCCTCGTTCATGTCACTGTCCTTGACCTGGATGCGACCGGCGCTGGGGGTGAAATAGCCGGTGAGCATGCGCAAGGTGGTGGTCTTGCCGGCGCCGTTGGGCCCCAGAAGCCCGACGATCTCCCCCTTGTGAATGTCCAGGTCGATGTGGTCCACGGCGCAGATGTCGCCGTAATACTTGGTTAAACCCTCCACGTGGATCATAGGCAAGCTCCCTGGTGCGCCTGTTTGGCGGCAGCACTTTCTCAAAACCTCGGCGTTGGTGTTGGATGTTCTCGGCGGTGACGGCGGTTGGCGGCTCAGGGTGATGTGTTGGAATGAATGGATGCCGCCGCGTCACCGTTGAACGGCATGAATCTGCCGTTCAAGAGGCGTTCATTAGATGAAAAGGGATGGGTTGTCAATATCCGCGGACCAACTCGCACAACACCCCTTCACGGGACGGTGCGTCCGGCCGGGTGCACTTCGTACCACGGACCCAGGATGCGGGATTGCTTGCATTTGGGGCAGCGGCCGGGGGGCGCCAACCGGCGGCGTTCCTTGAAGACAAAACCGCAAGCGCTGCACTCGGCCGGCGTCACGATCAGCCGGTCCTTGCGGGCGGTCACCGTTTTGGCGATATGGGGCAGATGGGTGAGCAGCTCTTTTTCCCGCAGGCCCAACGCCGTGGCAAGACGGGAGGGGTCCACGGGACCCTGCTCAAGCATCGCGACGATCTGCTGTCGTAAAGTCTTCATGGGTGCGCAGCCAATGGATGACGCCGTCGATACAGGGCCGCAGGATGCGCAGGCAGGCCTCGTAGCTTTCCAGGGGCAGCCCGTAGGGATCCTCGATTTCCGGCGGCTTCTGATCCTCGTAGCGGTGATCGAATTGGGTCAACAGCCTGATGCGGGGCCGTTTCCAAAAGACCATGCGGTTGAAATATTGGGCATGGGCCTTTTCCATGACCAGGGTCAGGTCGGCATCGGCGACCATGTCGCGGCTCACCTGACGCGCACGATGGCTGCGGATGTCGATACCTGCCTGCCCCATGACCGTCACCGCATGGGAGGCCGGCTGATGGCCGTGCAAGGCGTGGGTGCCGGCCGAAGCCACTTCGACCTGTGACCGCAGCCCGGCGGGCAGCATGGCTTGGAGCAACCCCTCGGCCATGGGGCTTCGACATATGTTGCCGGTGCATACCATTAAAATATTGAACATAGGATCAACCCGACGTCCCTTTCCAACGATGGGGTCCTCTCCAACCCCTTATTTTATACATATCGTGCGTGTTCGAGGCATGTCAACTCGACCTCCATCCTTGATATTTTCGTCCGGCTCCATTATATATTGACGATTCACTCCCTTGATGCTTGGAGCACACTATGGAATCTTGCCGCATCCTCTTTGTCGACGACGACAGGGACATCCTGGTGATGGTCGAACAATACCTGCAGATGCAACAGTATGACATCACCACGGTGGACAGTGGCCTCAAGGCGCTGGACATCGTCAAAGACCGGGATATCGACATCATCTTCACCGATTACAAGATGCCCGAATTCAACGGCCTGGAGCTGCTGGCCGCGGTCAAGCAACACAAGCCCGAGATCGAAGTGATCATGGTCACCGGCTACGGTTCCATGGAGTCGGCCATCCAGGCCATGAAGTACGGCAGCTACGACTATTTGCAAAAGCCGTTCAAGCTGGACCACCTTAAGCTGATCATCGACCGTATCGTGGAGGAAAAGAAGGTCAAGGACAAGGCGGACCTGATTCGCAAGCGGGGTCGTGTGCGACACAAGTTCCACGACCTGGTGGGCATCAGCCCCACCATGCAGCAGGTGTACGAAATGATCGAAACGGTCGGTCGCACCAACCCCATGGTGTTGATTCAGGGCGAAAGCGGCACCGGCAAGGAGTTGGTGGCCCGTACCATCCATCAACTGAGTGATCGGCGGGACAACGCCTTCGTTCCCGTCAACTGCGGGAGCATCACCGAGGGCATTCCCGAGGAGGAGGTGCTGGGTCACGTGACCGCCTTGATGGGCAAGGTGCACGGGGGCACCATATATTTGGACGAGATCGCCGAGCTGGCCCCCTCCCTGCGGCTTTCCATTCTCCAGGCCCTGGAGGCCGACTACCATCAAAAGCAGAGTGCCACCCGGGTCATCGCCGCCACCGGCAAGGAGCTGGGTGAGGTGATTGCCAGCGGTGCACTCAAAAAAGACGCCCTGGATCTGCTCAACGCAGTGGTCATACGGATGCCGCCGCTGCGCGAGCGCATGGAAGATTTGTGCCTGCTGATGCACCATTTCCTCTACCAGGCCTGTACCAAGCAGAAACGTCGGGTCATCGCCGTATCGCCGGACGCCCTCGATATTCTCATGCGTTACCACTGGCCCGGCAATCTGATTCAGGTGCAGAACGTCATCGACCGGGCGTTGGCCCTGGGTGTCGACGATGCCATCCAGCCCGATGATCTGCCGGCGGAAATTCAGACCTTTTCCACCATTTCCAAGATGGGATGAGCAACACGGCAGCGCCCGGGGCGCACCTCGGGGCCATCGCAACACTTGTACCGGCTTTTCGCCCATGCCCGACATTTTGCTCATCCAACCGCCGATTCAAGACTTCTACCTCACCGCCAAGCGCACCATGCCCTACGGCTTGGCATGCATCGCCGGTGCGCTGCGGCGGGATGGCTTCAGCGTGGCGCTGCTGGACGGTCTGGCCAGCGATAAATCCCGTATCCTGCCGTGGCCCTCTGCTCTGGGATACTTGCAGCCCTACTATGGACGGAAGGATCGCTCGCCCTTCGCTCTGTTCCACACCTATCGCCATTTCGGGTACAGCCTGGATCACATCGCCCGCCAGGCCAAAGCCTCGGGCGCTGCCCTGATTGCCATCTCATCCCTTTTCAGCGCATACAGCGACATGGCGTTGCAAACCGCCGCAGCCGTTCGGCGTGCGTGCCCGCAGGCCGTCATCGTGCTCGGGGGGCACCATCCCACGGCCCTGCCCCACTCGGTGATGGATCATCCGGCTGTGGATTACGTCCTTCGCGGTGACGGCGAGTGTGGTTTGCCACAATTGGCGCGAGCGCTGCGGCAAGGGGCCGCACTGGAAAGCGTCCCCGGCTTGGTGCGTCGGCGGCCCGGCGGCGGCGTGCAGATCAGCCCGCCGGCGGTGGCCGCCGATTTGGATGCATTGCCCGCACCGGCCTTCGATCTTGTCCAGTGGCGCCATTATCGCAGACACGGGCACGGCGGCTTGGCCATCACCGCCGGGCGCGGCTGCCCGATGCGCTGCACCTACTGCGCGGTCAACGCCGCCACCTATCACGGCCACCGCCGTCGCAGCGTGGCCGCCGTCATGGAAGAGATCATCGCCGCCGATGCCATCACGCCCCTCGGTTTCATCGATTTCGAGGACGAACACCTAAGCGTCGATAGGGACTGGTTTCTGGCGCTGCTGGATGTTCTGGAACGGCGCTTTGCCGGTCGGCGGATCGAATTGCGCGCCATGAACGGTCTGCTGGCATCCTCCCTGGACGACACCCTCTTGGCCGCCATGGCCCGCGCGGGCTTCAAAACCCTCAATCTGGCGCTGATCACCACCGCCGCGGCCCAGCTCAAGCGCTTCGGTCGTCCCGACGTCACCGCCGACGTGGATCGCATTTTGAAAACCGCACCGGCCCACGGCCTGAACGCCGTGGCCTACCTCATCGCCGCCGGACCGCAACAGGATCCCATGGACACCGTCCGGGACTTGCTTTTCCTGGCCCGCCGTCGCGTCCTGGCCGGCGTTTCCATCTTCTACCCCGCGCCCGGCAGCGCCGACTACCGCTGGTGCCGGCGCCACGATCTGCTTCCATCGCAGACCCTGCAACTGCGGTCTTCCGCATTGCCGTTGCAGCACACCACCACTCGGCGCCAAGCCTTCACCCTCCTGCGCCTCGGCCGCATCCTCAACTTCACCAAACAACTGTTGGACCAAGGCGTGCCATTGCCCTCACCCGCTCCCGCTCCCCTTGTCGTTGCGGACACCGGCGACCGACTTTCGGTGGGTACGCGGCTGCTGGCCGCCTTCCTTCATTCAGGCACCATTCATGGCGTGGATGCGGACGGCGCCCTTTACCCCCACCGGATCGACGAGGTCCTGGCCGATGCATTCCGGGAGGGACTGATGACGCAACCCGTCAAGGGGGCATTGAAGCATTGATGCGCGGCTTATAGCGCTGCAGGGTTGAAAACAGCCAAGTGCGCAACTTGACTGCTATCGCAAAATCAACCCTGCCGGCAGTGATTCGCCGAACAGGGTTTGTTCTTCTTGACGGGCGATGGGAACCACGGTTTCCAGCAAGCGGATGTGGTCGGCCAGTTGGGAGTGCGGGGCCATCCAGGCGCGGATGCGGTCCACGGTGGCGGCGTCCATGTCCCGGGTACGGTCGCCGGTTTTGCGGGCCAGTTGCGCCAGGGCCGGGCCGACGATGTCGGGTTGAGGCCATTTTTGGGCCAACAGGTGGTCGATCCAGCGGGCGACTTCGTCGGGGGCAACGACCCGGTCGGCGGAGCCGTACAGCAGCTCCCGTGCGCCGATGCGGGCCAGGGACCAGAGCTGCTGGCGGCGGGCTTGCTGGGGATTGAGCTGGTCGAGCAGCAGACGTCCCCATTGGATTTTGTCGTTCACATAGAGCCGCTCCAGATTGGCGATGGCCATCCACAATTCGATCTGGTGCTGGGCGGAAAGGCGCGTTTTTTTACCCTTCTTGGGTTGCAGCAGACGGGTCCAGGCCTGGCTGAGCTGGCGCTGCTGACCGGGGGTGAGGCCGCCGGCCAGGCGGCGCCAGAGAATCCACCATTCGCTCTGCACCTGGGCATGTTTGGGGTGGGCCGGGCCTTGGGCAAAAAGCTTCCATATCCGCTGGATGCGCTCGGGGTCGAGGCTGTCACCGAAGCCGGGCCGCAGGCAGTAGCCGGTCAAGTTCATCCAGCGTGCTTCGTGGGCCGGGCTTTGCGTACGCCGGGGCAACAGTTGGATCAGTTGGTCGACCAGGTCCCGCAGCAAGCGCAGGGGCCACTGTTCCCGTGGCAGGTCCACGGCGGCGGCAATGGCCTTGGTCATCCCGTCCAGCCTTCCGGTGTCCGTGCCCTCGAGGGCGGATTGCACCTCCTGGCGGGCGGCTGCCACCAGATGTTCCTCCAGCACCACGGCCTCCTGAACCACGGCATCGGCGGGCAGGGCGTCGCGCAGTTGGAATTGGAGCTGCCAGCGGTGGTCGCTGATGCGGGAGCGGCACCAGAGGTTGAGGGCGCCCAGCTCGGTGTATTCGGCTTCGATGTGCGCCGGGATGCGGGTGCGGCTGCCCTTTTTGCCGTAGCGGATGACGGTTTGCAACGGCGGCAGACGAGAAAAGGTGTCGTCGATCCGCACCAGGTCGGCGCCGCGGTCCCCGCTGCGGTAGCTGGAGCTGAACAGTTCGATGCGCACCGGTTCATTGGCCCGCACTTCGAATTGGTGCTCGGCCAGGGTGATGCGGCTGCCTTCGTCCAGCCCCCGGGGCACCACACAGATGGCCCGCTCGGTGGCCGACGGCGCGGCCGCCGCATCCGCTTGCCCCACGCCCAAATAGTAACCTCGGGGGCTGCCGCTGCCCACCCGCAGGCCTTTGCCGGCCTTGACCAGACCGTAATAAGCGGCCCCTTGGGCCACGGCCAGATCGTGGTGCCGGTTTTCCAGGATGGCCGGCCGCCGCCCGTCGGCAGGGCCGAACCAATGCACCAGGGCGTTGACGATGCGCTGCTGGACAATGGCCGGCGCCAGGGCGCCGCCGTTGAAGAGCACCAGGTCGGGCAGGGGATCCGCTTTGCCGATGGTCTCGGCCACGTCCCGGCGGTGGCGCTCCAGGAAACGCATCAGGTGGCGGGTGATGGCCGGTTCCGCTTCGTAGGGCAGACCGAATTCTGCGATGGCCGGGCGTTGGGGTGGGGAGTCTTGCCCGGTCTCTTTGTCCACCAGGGGGAAAAAGCCCTCCAGGATCATCCCTTCGATGGTGGCGCGGTCCAGATCCGCGGAGAGGGTGCCGGCGATCAAACGGCTGCCGCTGCCCACCATGGTGACCCGGTGGCGCTCGGCCTGGCCGGAAAGGATTTGTTCCTTGGCTTGGCGGCATTGGTGGCAAAGGGTCTGCCAGCGGTGGGCGTCCAGGCCGGGCCGCTGCTGCGCTTCGCGCCAGCGGGCCTCCACCTGCCGCGCCAGGGCCAGATCCATGTTGTCGCCGCCCAGCAGCAGGTGATCGCCCACGGCGATGCGCTCGAACCGGGGGCTGCCGCCGCCGGGGTCGGCGGTGAGGGTCACCAGGGTGAAGTCGGTGGTGCCGCCGCCCACGTCGCAGACCAGGATCAGTTGGCCGGGTTGCACATGCTTTTCCCAGTCCTCTTCGTGGCGCGCCAGCCAACTGTAGAAGGCCGCCAGGGGCTCTTCAAGGAGGGTCACCCGGCGCAGACCGGCCTGCTCGGCCGCCGCCAGGGTCAACTCCCGCGCCACTTCGTCGAAGGAGGCCGGCACCGTGACGATCACCGTCTGGTTTTCCAGGAACAGCTCTTCCTCATCGCCGTGGCTGTGGTTCCAGGCCTTGCGGATGTGTTCCAGGTAGGCGGCACCGGCCTGCACGGGCGATATTTTGTGCACTTCACCCGGCGCGCCCCAGGGCAGGATGCGCGCCTGACGATCCACGTTGCCGTGGCACAGCCAGCTTTTGGCCGACGCCACCAGCCGCGCGGGCACCCGGGCGCCGTGATCCCGGGCCCAGACGCCCACGAAACTGTCGTCGGGGCGGGGCCAGGGATGGTGCAAGGCCTCCCGATCGATGTCGTAGTCACCGGGCAGATAGAGAAAAGAGGGCAGCACCGCCACGCGGCTGAAAGTGCCGGCAGCGGTCAACTGGGGCACTTGGAAAAGGGTGCTGCCGGCACCTTTCGCCGGTGCCGCCGTCAAATCCACATAGGCCGCCGCGGAGTTGGTGGTCCCCAGATCAACACCGATCAGAAACCGCCGCCCCCCACCATCAATTTCCGGCCCCTCCGCCGAATCATCCATACGACCCTCCGATCCAACCATCCAACCCAAACCTTTCCCACACCTCACCAGCCCTTTTCACGCCGCTCCCCATAATTCAAACACCTCAATCAAATCGACAAAATACCTTGCTTTAAACTTTAAACTTCTCTTATTCTTTTTCTTCTCTTCATCCTTCGAATTAAACTTAACACTTAACACTTAACACTTAACACTATCTCTCCCTCACATTCCATTCCAACTTCCACCGCCGCTCATCCACCTTCGAAACACACCACAATTCCAACGTTCCCACCTCGGTCACATGCAGTTCCAGGGTGACCGGCAGTATTTGGCCCGGCTCGCCGTCCAATGTGGTTTCCAGGGTGGTGATGGGTTGGATTTGTTCTTCCCAATCCTCCACCACCGTGCCCACCGCATCCGCTTTGCGGGTGGTGGAACCGAGGAAATCGAACACCACCGGCTCGCCTACCCGCAGGACGAATTCCCGATCGGCGATGGCCGCCGTGGTGCCTTCCTCCATGCCGAAAGCGGCCACGCACAGCGCCTTGGTGGGGGCGGGCAGGCCCGGCACGGCGGGCATGGCGGCGGCGATGCCGATGTAATAGGCGCGCCCCAGCCCGCCGCGGATGCGAATGCCCGTGCCCTGTTTGGCCAGTCCGTAGCAGGCGGCGCCGCGGGCCACGGCCAGATCGAAGTCGGCCCCATCGATTTCCCGCACGGTGCCGCTCGGTGACCAACGGTCGAGGGCGGTAAGGATCTGTTGTCGAAAGAGGGCCGATTTCATCACGCCGCCGTTGAACAATACCGCCGTGGGCGCCGCGGAGCGGCCGTCGGCCGCGGCGCGGTCGAGAAAGGCGGCCAAATGGCGCGTGATGGCCGGGTCGGCTTCGAAGGCCAGGCCGAACTCCTGGATGCCGGCCCGCTTGGTGGCCTGCGGCCTGTCTTCGCGGTCGCAAAGGGGCAGAAAGCCGTCCCGCAGCAGATGCTCCGCGGTCTCGCGGGTGAGGTCGGTGGAGATGGTGCCGCCGATGAGTCGGCTGCCGCGGCCCAGGACCGTCACCGGCAGGCGCTGCAGGTCGGGCTCGCTGAGCAGCCGCTCCTTGGCCGTGCGGCAGCTCTGCCAGAGTCCGTTCATCTGCCAACTGTCCAGGCGGGTGCCGCCCTCGGCCAGTTGGCGCGCCAGGGCGTAGGCCAGGGTAAGGTCCATGTTGGTGCCGCCGATGAGCAGGTGATTGCCCACGGCCACGCGTTCCAGGGAAAGCCGTCCTTGATCGTCGGCCACCTGGATGAGGCTGAAATCGGTGGTGCCGCCGCCCACATCGCACACCAGCACCAGGTCGCCCGGCGCCATCACTTCGCGCCAGCGTTCGGCGTGATGGGCGATCCAGGCATAGAAGGCGGCCTGCGGCTCTTCCAGCAGGGTGACCTTGGGCAGACCGGCCATTTGGGCTGCCGCCACCGTCAACTCCCGTGCCACGGGGTCGAAGGAGGCCGGCACCGTGAGAAACACGGCCTGGTTCTCCATGGCCAGGTGGGCTTGCGTCTCGCCGGACGGCGAGCGGGCCATCACATGGTTCCAGGCCAGGCGCAAATGGCGCAAAATGGCGGCGGAAGCCTCCACCGGCGACATCTTGCCTTCGGTGGCCGACGGGCTGCCGCCGGCGGCTTCATCCCAGGGCAGGATGCGGGCCTTGCGGTCCACCAGGGTGTTGCACAGCCAGGACTTGGCCGAAGCGATGAGCCGGTGGGGGATCTCCTCGCCGCGCCGGCGGGCAAATTCCCCCACCGCCATGCCGGGGTTCGGATCCCAGGGCAGGGCCAGGGCATCCCGGGGCACGTCCTGCGCCGTGGGCAGCAGCACGAAGGAGGGCAACAGGGGGCGCGATGCCACCACCCCCGCGTCCACCAGTTGAGGGATTTCCAGCAACCGGATGGAGGCCTCTTCCACCCGGTCGGTGTCCGCCGGTACATAGGCCACCGCGCTGTTGGTGGTGCCCAGGTCGATGCCGATGATATATCGGGGGGTGTTCATGGGCTTAAATTCCTTTTCATCTCACTTCCACTTCCGCCGGGGCGATGATCTCCGGGGCCACGCTGCCTGAAAAGGACGGCAGGTCCAATTTGCGGGCCCGCCAGCCGCGATGGCGCACGATGCCTTTAAAAGGGGGGCGGCCGGTCACATTGCCCACCAGTTTGAGGGCGTTGGGGTCGAAATCGGCCGCCACCTCGATCTCCTCCTCTTCTTGCTGAGCGAGGATCGCCTGCGGGGCGATGACATCATCAAGGGCTTTTTTGCACCCCTCGTGAATGCTGCGCACCGCGGCACCGATTTGACCGTCGTTGTAAGGGGTGAGATCTTCCGAGAAGAAGTCCAGCAGGCGACCCTCTTTTTGCAGCACGGACACCAGGTGCAGATAGAGCCGCTTGGCGTCGGCCGCCCGCTGTGCTGCCGCCTCGGCCGCTTCGTCCGGTTCGCGCGTTGGCGCCGGCTTTGATTTTTTGCGGGATTTGGCGGCGGGGGGCACCGCGTCGCGGACAACGTCGGCCATGGCACGGCGGGCGGACCAGGCGGAGAGCAGGGTGATGAGCAGGAAAAAGAGACAAACGGCCGGCACGATAAAGGGCCAGAACCCCTCCGCGGCCTTGCCCATCCACTCGGCCAGGCGGGTGATTTCGGCCGAGGCGGGGTGGGCCTGGACCAATCGTCCGGTTTGCGCTGCGGCGACATCCAACAGCCAGTAGGCGGCGCCGATGAGCGCCCCGCAGGCCAACAGGTTGAAAAAGGCGATGCGAATAAACAGACGCCGGAAAAGCGGTACGGAATTGTTCATGACCATCGTACTCCTCATTGACATGGAAATCGGCCGGAATCCATTGGTTGGCACGGCAATGCACCGGTGTGCAAAAAAACCTTTCCATATCATTATTCGGCCCTGGTGTACATCACTCCGGCGGGTGAAAAGCGACCCATTTGCATCCGGCCCCTTTGCCTTGGCGACGGTATTCCAGGTGTCGGTATTTCAAGTTGTCGCGGCACGATTTTCAGAACAGAGGGCGAACATGCTATGGTGTGCCATGTCCGGCGCCCCTGCGGGCAAGGCCGGGTCATTGAACACAGAAAACCGGGGTGGGATCGGGTTGTGGATGCAAAAATGGCCAAGCCCCGATACAAACCCATTTTGTTCGGTCTGGTGGTCGTGCTGGGCATCGTCGCCGGGCAGTTGGGTTGGTTCGATTGGCGGCTGTTTGTCGCGCAAGGGGAGCGGTACGCCCACTTGTGGTGGTTCATACCCGCCCTGATCGCGGCCAAGGTGGTGTTGTACACTTTCGCCTTGCCCGGATCGACCCTGATATGGGTGGCAGGGCTTTTTTATCAACCGTTGACGGCCACCGCCATCATCGTGGCCGGGGGTACGCTGGGGGCCTTGGCCGCCTACGGCCTGTGCCGGTGGTTGGCCGGTAAGGGGGGCGGATCCCCGGCCAAACCAGCACGGGTGTTGCGCTTTCTGTACAGCAACAGCGATTGGGGCACCCTTTTGGCCGTTCGCACCCTGCCCAATTTTCCCCACTCGGTGATCAATTACGGGGCCGGCGTCCTGGCGGTGCCTCTGCCGCGATTTCTGATTGCCACAGCGGTCGGTTTTACGATCAAGGGGTTCCTGTACGCCCTGATGATCCGCAATGCCGCTACGGCCGACACCATTGCCGAGGCCATCGACCTGCAAACCCTCGGGCCATTGTTTGTCCTGGCAGCACTGTTTTTGGCAGGCCCGGCGCTGCAGCGCCGCTTCCAAGCTTCGCGCCGGTCCGGCGGTACACAGTGAATTGGCTTTCGCGGCCGGAAACAAGGGCCACGGCCGCCCTCTGTGCTTGAAACCATTGCGCAATCACGATGGGCGCCATGATGGCGCAGCAGCGGGTGGTTCGGATGCCTGCGTCGGTTCACTGGACAGCGCGTTTTTGACCGCCAATCCCAATTTTTCCATGGAATATGGCTTTTTCAGATATGCCCCGGCACCCAGGCGCAATGTTTCCTTGATACGCTCGGTTTCGGAATAGCCACTGGCGATGATCGCTTTTTGGCCCGGATGCAAGGCAAGGATGCGTTTGTAGGTTTCGAGGCCGTCGATACCGGGCCGCATGATCATGTCGAGCAACAGCAAATCCACCTTGTGCGTTTTGCAGTGCGCCACCGCGGCCAAACCGCTGTCGACGGCTTCCGGCGCATAGCCCAGCACGGTGAGCATTTTTGAGGCGACTTCCCTTTGCGTGGCCACATCGTCCACAATCAGGATGCGTTCGCCATGGCCGCGGTAATCCGCGACGGAAAGGGTGGGCGTTGGTTGCAGAACCGCTTCGCGAGTTGCCGGCAAGTGGATGGTGAATGTTGTGCCCCGGCCCGGTCCGCTGCGCACATCGATGTGGCCGCCATGGTCCTCCACGGTGCCCCAGACCACCGCCATGCCGAGTCCCGTGCCGCTGCGGCCCATCACTTTTTTGGTGAAGAAGGGCTCGAAAATCCTGTCGATATCTTCCGGGGGGATGCCTTCACCGGTGTCGCGGACCGTCAAAACCACATAATCACCTTCCGCAAGATTCCCGGACGTCGCCTCGTTCTGCTCCACATATCGGTTGGCGGTGGACACAAAGATGGTCCCCTCGTCCTTGATGGCCTCCGCGGCATTGGAAATCAGGTTCATCAGCGATTTGGACAAATGGATCGGCGATCCGGATATGTTGAGCAAAGAAGGGGCCAGCTGGGTTTCGAACTTCACTTCGGCATGAAATGCCTTGAGGGTGTGAAATTCCGTGCTTTGTAGATATTCATGCACCAGGGTGTTCAGATTGGTGATCTCCTTGACGGCGACGCCTCTTCTGGCCAGGGTCAACAGATCCTGAACGATGGCCACCGCCTTTTCCCCCGACTTTTTGATGCCCATGATGGGTTTGCGCAGCGGGTCGGTTTCCGGCAGATTCATGAGCAGCAATTCGGGATAACCGACAACGCCCGACAGGGTGTTGTTCAGGTCATGGGCGACCCCTCCGGCCAAGGCGCCCACGGCTTCCATTTTGCGAGCCCGCTGCAAGTGCTCCTCCATCAGGCGATTTTCCGTGATGTCCCTTGACAGCCCTTGGAATTTGACCGGTGCGCCGTCGCCGTCGCGTACCAATGTCGCCAGCAGACTGAGAATCCGGATCCCTTTGTGGCGGGTGCGGATCTCGATATCCACCGACTGAGCGGCACTTCCGGAACGAAAGAGCTTGTTGAACGCCCGCACCAGCTTTGCGGCATGGGCGCCATCCACCAAAGTGCGAAAATGGGTCCCGATCAATTCAGCGCCGCTATATCCCAATTGAACTCCCAGGGAACGGTTGAAAAATGTCAGCTTGCCCTGCAGGTCGACCTCGAAGTAGGCGTCTTCCATGGTCTCCAAAATCGTACGATACTTCTCCTCGCTTTCCTGCAGGGCTTTGGCGATGGTTTTGCGCTCCTCTATTTCGAGCGCCAGTTGGCGGTTGAAGGCGGCCAGCTTGTTGCGTTCTTCCAAAAGCTGCCGGGAAAGGCTTTTGGCCGCCTGATCGGACTGCCCGATGCGGTTGGAAAAAAAGGTGGTCAGCAAAGCGGTGGCCACGTAAATGAACAGCAAATCGATGGTGATCATCAGCCAGTGGTGCGCGCCCTTTCCCGCATCGAACAGGTGTGCCCAGAAATCGGTCTTGATCAGCATCCAGATGCCGAGCCAGGTCACGAAACTAACGACCATGGATGCGATGGCACCCGGCCAGCCCAACAATATGCAGGCCATGATACTGAAGGCGAAAAGCCATTCCCGGGAGGACAGGAAGGGGCCGACGGTGAGCACGATGGAAATGCCGATCAAATAGATGAGGCCGCAGACGGTCGCGGCGCGCCATTCGAAACGTGCTTCGGGAAAGAAAAAAACCAACAGGCAACCGACATAGCCGATGGTGCATGCAAACAGGATGTACCAATAATCATGCTGGATATTGTCATACATGCCCAGCAGCAGCGCAAGGAATCCAACGGAGACCGCCACCAGCACAAACAGGTAAAGCACGATCTCCTGCCAATGTTTCGGCGCGTCGGGATCCAGTACGGCTTCGGGCGCATATTTGCGATAGAGGTTCGTGGCGATTCCAAGAAGCCTTGATCGCATGCCCGCTGGTATCAACTTCCTCAAATATCGTTGTGTCCGTTGCAGTGCAAAAAAACACTTGTTCGCATGGCATTCGGCATGGCGCACTGCTTGTTATGGCGGACAGCGCTCGGCGTCCACCCGGTCGCACAGTTGCAGCGGCGTGAAGCGCAGGTAGGCGAACAGCCGCTTCTCCAATTGATCGGTTTGCTCCCAGACCTTTTGCAACATCCGGACATGGGTCTCGGTTTTGGCGTAACGCGCGAGAATGTATTGCATGCGCTGGTCCAGAGGCACGATCTTGTCGTGGAGCACCCGCTTGTCGGCGTAGTTGACGATCTCCGCCTCGTTGGGCGCCTCGGCCGCGAAGTAGGCGTCCAGCACCACATGCTGGCGCACCACCTCGCCCACCTCCGGGAATCCCAATCCGGCAAGATATTCACCACCGGTTTGGGCGTGATTTTCGCCGGTGGTGAAGCTGCGCGGTTTGGTGATGTCGTGCAACAGGGCCGATGCATGGACCAGAGGCCGGTTGAGCGGCACACCGGCCGCTTGCAAAGCGTCCGTGAGCAGCAAGGCCACTTGGCACACCAACTGGGAATGGGCCAGGATGTGCTCCGGCATGTCCATGTCATCCAGCAGGCTGAGGCATATTGCGCGTTCAGGGATGTGCACGGTCGACCTCCGCTGTTAACCGATCAGGTGCCATTGATGGACGATCTTTGGTCCAACCTCTCTATTTTCGGCCCAAGGGGGATAAAAGTCAAAGAAATGTTGCACATTCGACCAACCAAAGGAACCCGATTGACACCCTTGGCGCTTTTGCCTATCATCCATCACAGAATGAACCCTGATCACCGGCCAGAACCACCATTCACCGGTCCCGATCCCGAACTGTTCGCCGATCCGGGGTCACCCGGCCACCGTTCAACCCCTTCGAGAAAATGAGCAGCATGCAGATACCCGAAGCCTTGAATCTGGACTATATCGACGAGCAGTATGCACGCTACCGGAAAGATCCCCGATCCGTGGGCCGCGAGTGGCGCCTGTTTTTTCATGGATTCGACATCGGCCGGGAGCAACCCGCTTCGGCGGCCGGACCCGCCGCGGCGGGGGATTTGGCGGCCAGGGTGGCCGAGCTGATCCACCGCTACCGCGACCTGGGCCACCTGTTGGCCTGCATGGATCCATTGAGCGCCTGCCCCACCGAACACCCCCTGCTGGCGCTGGAGGCCTTCGGCTTGTCGGACGACCACCTGGAACAAGAGGTGGAAACGCCCCAACTGACTTTCACAGAGCGGGCCACCCTGAAGGAAGTGCTCCGGATTTTGAAGGAGACCTACTGCCGTTCGGTGGGCGTTGAGTACATGCATTTGCAGGATCCGGACGAGCGGCGCTGGCTGCAGGAGCGCATGGAGCCATCCCGCAACCGTCCGGACCTCGATCCGGACCAACGCAAGCGTATTCTGGAAATGCTGGTGCGGGCCGCCCTGTTCGAACAGTTTTTCAACAAGCGCTATGTGGCCGTGACCCGTTTTTCCCTGGAGGGCGGCGACGGCGTGATCCCCATGCTCGATGCCTTGTTGCGCCGGCTGGCACGACAAGGCGCTCGGGAGGTGATCCTGGGCATGGCCCACCGTGGCCGGCTGAACGTGCAGACCAACATCCTGGGACGACCGGTGGCCGAGCTGCTGGCCGAGTTTGAAAACTGCTACGACAGCAGCCAGGTGGTGGGTGCCGGCGATGTGAAGTATCACAAGGGCTACCTGGGCGAAATCGACCTGGGGCAGGAGGGTAGAGTAGAGGCGCTGCTGGTGAACAACCCCAGCCACCTGGAAGCGGTATCGCCCGTGGTGGAGGGGGTGGCCCGAGCGCGCCAGGAGATGGCCGGCGAGGCGGGCCGCGGCCGGGTGGTGCCCTTGCTGCTGCATGGCGATGCGGCCTTCGCCGGTCAGGGGGTCTTGGCCGAAACATTGAACATGAGCCAGCTCAAAGGGTACGGCACCGGCGGCACCCTTCATGTGGTGATCAACAACCAGATCGGCTACACCACCTTGCCCGACGATGCCCGTTCCACGCGCTACAGCACCGACGTGGCCAAAATGCTGATGGTGCCCATCTTCCATGTGCACGGGGAGAACCCCGAAGCGCTGGTGCATGTGATCGGTCTGGCCGCCGATTACCGGGCCGCCTTCGGCAAGGACGTGGTGGTGGACGTGGTGTGCTTCCGCCGCTTCGGCCACAACGAAGGCGACGAACCTTACTTCACGCAGCCCGGCATGTATGATCGCATTCGGCAAAGGCCTTCGCTGCACAAGCTATACGCGGAAGCGCTGATCGAAGAGGGGGTGATCACCGCCAAGGAAACGGCCCGCATGGAAAAGGCGGTCACGGACGCCATGGAACAGGCCTACGCCGAGGTGCACGGTACCACCTGCCCCTTTCCCGAAACCCCCTTTTACAAGGAGTGGGAACCGTTCAGCGGCCGTTACAGTTCCGATCCGGTGGACACCGCCGTGGACCCCGAACGGCTGCGGCAATTGGCCCGTACCGTCAACACCCTGCCGGACGACTTCACACCCCACGACAAGATCGGCCAGTTACTGCGCCGCCGCCTGGAGGCGGTGGAAAAGGGCGAAGGCATCGATTGGGCCAATGCCGAGGCGCTGGCCTTCGCGACCTTGCTGGCCGAGGGAACGCCCATCCGTTTGAGCGGCCAGGACAGCGCCCGCGGTACCTTCAGCCAACGCCATGCCGTGGTGGTGGATCGCAAAAACGAGCGACGCCACGTGCCGCTGCAACACCTCGACGGCCCGGCCGCGCCCTTCCGGGTCTACGACAGTCCCTTGTCCGAGGCATCGGTGCTGGGTTTCGAATACGGTTACGCCCTGGCTCAACCCCGCGGTTTGACTCTCTGGGAGGCCCAGTTCGGCGATTTCATCAACAACGCCCAGGCCGTGGTGGACCTGTTCATCGCCAGCGGCGAAGCCAAATGGGAACGGCTCTGCGGACTGGGCCTTTTGCTGCCCCACGGCTGGGAGGGCTTGGGGCCGGAGCACTCCAGCGCCCGCCTGGAGCGGTTTCTGCAGCTTTGCGCCGGTGCGAACATGCTGGTGTGCGACGTGACCACCCCCGCCCAATATTTCCACCTGCTGCGCCGCCAGGCCAAGGCCGCCTACCGCAAACCGCTGGTGCTCATGACCCCCAAAAGCCTGCTGCGCCATCCGAAGGCGGTCTCTTCCCTGACCGATATCGCCGAAGGCCCTTTTCAAACCGTGCTGGACGACCCGGCGCAACCGACCAAGGCCCGCAAAGTACTGCTGTGCAGCGGCAAAATATACTATCAATTGTTGCAGCGCCGCGAGGCGCTGGAAACCGACAACGTCGCCATCGTCCGTTTGGAACAATATTATCCCTTTCCCACGGAACAACTCAAAACGATTCTGTCCGGCTACACCCGCGCCAAAGAAGTGACCTGGGTGCAGGAAGCGCCGGAGAACATGGGCGGCTGGTGGTTCGTCCGACCGCTGATCCAAGCATTGATCGATCACCCCCTGACCTACGTGGGCCGCAAACCGGCTTCATCCCCGGCCACCGGTTTTCCCAATATTTATAAAGCGGAGCAGGAGCGGATAATCGATGAGGCGGTGGGGGCGCTCAAGGGGAAGGGGGAGGCGGGGAAGTAGAATTAAAAATAGTTTTAAGTTTTAAGTGTTAAGTTTTAAGTTAAGGTAGTTTGTCGATTGGATGCGCCTTGGCGAGGTAGGAGCTTGTGCGGTTATGCACGCATTACGGATGATTAAAGGGCCGAGCTTGACGCATCATCATTGGAGCCCTGCCGACCAAAAAGCCGGATTGCCGGTAGATAAAGACAAGAATAATGGCAACTACATGCACATTCCGGTCAATGCTTTTGCTTCGCCATTCGATGTTGGCGGTTAGCCGCACACAAAAAATACAATGACAGCATTCCTTAACTTAAAACTTAACACTTAAAACTTAAAACTTTCTTCCATTAAATCTCAATGTCCGCCCTCAGAACAAGGAAGGAGAACGTTGCATGGACATCAAAATTCCAACCGTCGGCGAATCCGTGCAGGAAGCGGTTTTGGCCGAGTGGTTCAAGCAGGACGGCGATGTGGTGGAGAAGGACGAGCCTTTGTTCGTTCTGGAGACCGACAAGGTGACCCTGGAGGTGACCGCCGAGGTGGCCGGCACCTTGACCATCCTGGTGGCCGCCGGCGAGACGGTGGCGGTGGGGGCCGTGGTGGCCAGGATCGAGCCGTCGGGCAAGAAGCAGCCGGCGGAAAAAAAGGCGGCTGTCGAGGATGCGGCGACGGAGAAGGAAGAGAAGTCTGCCGAAAAAGAGGATTCGGCGGAGGAGGATAAAAAAGAGCAGCCGCCGGAGGAGAAGGAGAAGCCATCGGCAGCGAAAGTGAAGTCCGGGCCGGAGGCGAAGGAAAAGGGCGAGGCCCCGGAGAAGAAGGGCGGGGAAGGGGCGCCAATTTTGTCGCCGGCGGTACGGCGCCTGGTGGCGGAAAAGGGGCTAGATGCCACAAGCATCGCCGGCACCGGTCCCGGGGGGCGAATTACCAAGGGGGATGTGCTGCTGGCTTTGGAGCAGGCGCCGGCCGGGGTGCCCGATGAATGTGTGCCGCCGGCCGAGCTGGGCAAGGACCAGCCGCCGGCCGAGGTGCGCAAGGCCATGTCCCCCATTCGCAAGCGTATCGCCGCCCGGCTGCTGGAAGCCAAGCAGAACACCGCCATGCTCACCACTTTCAACGACATCGACATGAGTCGTGCCATGGCCTTGCGTGCCGAGTACAAGGAGGCTTTCAAGGAGAAGCACGATATCTCCCTGGGGTTCATGTCCTTTTTCGTCAAGGCATCGGTGGCCGCGCTGCAGGAGTTCCCGGAGGTCAACGGCTTCATCGACGGCAGCGATATCGTCTACCACAACTACCAGCACATCGGCGTGGCCGTGGGGACACCCCGGGGGCTGGTGGTGCCGGTGATCCGGCATGCCGAGCGCATGGGCTTCGCCCGGATCGAAAAGGCGATCCTCGACTACGTGGCCAAAATCAAGGAGAACCGCCTGGAACTGGCCGATCTGGAAGGGGGCACTTTCACCATCAGCAACGGCGGCGTCTACGGCTCCATGCTCAGTACCCCCATACTCAACATGCCCCAGAGCGGGATTCTGGGCATGCACCGCATCGAGAAGCGGCCGGTGGTGGTGGATGACGAGATCGTGATCCGGCCCATGATGTACGTGGCCCTGAGCTACGATCACCGCATCGTGGACGGCCGCGAAGCGGTCACCTTTCTCAAACGGATCAAGGAGCTGGTGGAAAACCCCGAGCGGCTTCTGTTGGAGGTGTAATCATGGCAGGAAAACAGGATTACGATCTGGTGATCATCGGTTCGGGCCCCGGCGGGTATGTGGCCGCCGTGCGGGCCGCCCAACTGGGGCTCAAGACCGCCTGCGTGGAGAAAGCGCCCCGCCTGGGCGGCGTGTGCCTTAACGAGGGGTGCATTCCCAGCAAGGCGCTGCTCGACTCCAGCGAGTACTATCACCTGGCGCTGCACCAACTTGCGGATCACGGGGTGAAAACCGGCAAGGTGAGCCTGGACCTCAAGACCATGATGGCGCGCAAGGAAAAGGTGGTGGAGGAGTTGACCGGCAACGTGCGCAAGTTGCTGGAGAGCCACAAGGTGACGATCATCGAAGGTACGGCCGCCATTGCCGAACCGGGAGCGGTCGCGGTCAAGCCCAACAAGGGCAAGAAGCAAACCCTGTCCACGCGCCACATCCTGCTGGCCACCGGTTCCGCTCCCGTGACGCCCCCCGGCCTGGATTTCGACGGCGAGCGCATCGTCAACTCCACCGATGCCTTGCGCTTTGACGCGGTGCCCAAGCACCTGGGCATCGTCGGCGGCGGCTACATCGGCCTGGAGCTGGGTTCCGTTTGGCTGCGTCTGGGCGCCAAGGTGACGGTGATCGAAATGCTGCCCAAGATCGGCACCGGTCTGGACGGCCAGGTGTCCCGCACCCTGGATCGCATTTTGCGCAAGCAGGGGTTCGATATGCGCCTGGGCACGCGGGTCAAATCGGCCAAGGCATCGGCCAAGGGGGTCTCCGTCACCGTGGAGAAGGATGAAAAGAGCGAAGACCTCACCTTTGATCGGCTGCTGGTGTCGGTGGGCCGACGGCCCTTGACCCGCGACCTGGGTCTGGAAGAACTGGACGTGAAAACCGACGACAAAACCGGTCACATTATCGTGGACGCCGCCTACCAAACCAGCGTGTCGGGCATCTACGCCATCGGCGATCTGGTGCCGGGCCCCATGCTGGCGCACAAGGCATCGGCCGAAGGTATCGCCGCCGTGGAAGGCATTGCCGGCCGCCACGGCGAGGTCAATTACGACGCCATTCCTTCCGTGATCTACACCTGGCCGGAAGTGGCCGGCGTGGGACTGACCGAGGAGCAGGTCAAGGCGCGGGATCTGCCTTACTGCGTCGGCACCTATCCCTTCACCGGCGCGGGGCGGGCCCGCTGCATGGGCGAGACCGACGGTTTCGTCAAGCTCATCGCCCATGGCAAGACCGACCGCGTGCTGGGGGTCCACATCATCGGCCCCCGGGCCGCCGACATGATCGCCGAGTGCGTGCTGGCCATGGAGTTCGGCGCCGCTTCCGAAGACATCGCCCGTACGGTGCACGGACATCCCACGTTTGCCGAGGCTTTGCAGGAGGCGGCCATGGCGGTGCGGAAGTGTTCGATATATGCTTCATGATGAAAAGAAGTGTTAAGTTTTAAGTGTTAAGTTTTAAGTTGAGGAATTCTACCGATTGGATGGGGGGTGGGTTTTTCGCGAGACCTTACTCCTTGAGTGAGTGGTGGCGGGCTGGATTGGAGGGGTTGTTTTTTTGGATTCTGTGACGATGCAAGCTATGGAGGCGATTTTCAGGCCGCGGGCCATTGCGGTGGTGGGGGCCTCTGATACATTCGGTAAGTGGGGGCATCGGTTGGTGCAGCGGCCTTTGCAGACCGGGTATCCCGGTGCCATCTATCCCATCAACCACCGCCGGAAGGAGATTCTGGGGCTCAAGGCTTACCCGGACCTGGCCTCCGTGCCGGGGCCGGTGGATTTGGCGGTGGTGGCCACGCCTACGGAGACGGTGCCGCAGGTGTTGCGCGCCTGTGTCGCGCGGGGCATCAAGGGCGCGGTGGTGATCACCGCCGGATTCGCCGAAACCGGAGAGCAGGGTGCCCGTTTGCAGGAAGAGATGACGGTGGTGGCCCGCTCCGGCGGCATCCGCCTGGTGGGTCCCAACTGTATGGGCATCTGGAGCGCGGCCGGGGAGCTGAGTCTTTGCTTTCCCAAACGCCCCAAAACCGGTCCCATCGCCTTTGTCTCCCAGAGCGGCACTTTCGGCGTTTCCATGGCCCAGGTGGCCGCCACCCAGGGCTACGGCTTGAGCAAATTCATCAGTATCGGCAACCAGGCCGATCTGGAGGTGTCGGACTACCTGGATTACCTGGCCGAGGACGATGATACCCGGGTGATCGTGCTTTATCTCGAAGGGCTCAAGGACGGCGCCCGTTTTTTCGATACCGCCCGGCGGGTGGTGCGCCGCAAGCCGATCATCGTTTACAAGGCCGGCCGTTCGGCGGCCGCCGAGCGGGCCGCCATGTCCCACACCGCCTCCATCGCCGGATCGGCGGCGGTCTTCGACAGCATGTGCCGGCAGATCGGCCTGCTGCAGGCCGCCGAGTCCTTTCACCTCTTCGAAATGGCCCAGGCCCTTTCCGGCCTGCCCCTGCCTCGGGGCAACCGGGTGGCCATCCTCGGCAGCGGCGGCCAGGGCGTGGTCGGCACGGACGCCTGCACGGCGCTGGGGATCGCGCTGCCGGAACTGGACGCCGACACCGCCCGGCGCATCAGCGCGCTGCTGCCGGGCCATGCACCGGCGGCCCGCAACCCGGTGGATTTTGCCGGCAGTCACCGCACCGCCCTGCAAGAAGCCGAGATCATCGAGATGTTTCTCAAGCTCGATTACATCGACGGGGTGATCAGCAATGTGCCGGTGAGCCCCCAGCTGTTCGACAGCAGTCTGAAGATCGATCCCGACGCCGAAGATCTGCCCGAGGCGGTGCGCATCGCCGTCGAAGGCGGCCGGCGCTACGCCGCGCTGCCTCGCAAGTACGGCAAGCCGGTGATCTGCCTGCGCTTCGCACCCCTGGAGAACGACATCATGGAGGCGATATTGGGCCAAGGGGGTATCCCTGTGTACAGTTATCCGGAGCAGTGTGCGCGGGGGATGGGGGCGTTGGTAGAATATGCGAAAGTCAGGCGGAGGGGCGAACCGGGTGGTTGATAACGGGCGCGGGGGAAATGAGAAAAAGTTTTAAGTTTTAAGTGTTAAGTTTTAAGGGAAGGTATGTTTCCTTTTATATTTACTTCTTGGATTGATTTGGAGGTTGTTTATGGGCGGTCGATTGGATGGGAAGATTGCTGTTATTACGGGGGGTACCAGTGGGATCGGTGAGGCGACGGCGGAAGTGTTCGCGGCCGAGGGGGCCACGGTGGTCATCGCCGGGCGGTCCGAGGAGAAGGGCGCGGCCATTGCCGCCCGGCTGGGCGACAAGGTGAGTTACAAGAAGTGCGATGTGACCGAGGAGGCGGACATCAAGGCGCTGATCGAAAGCACGGCCGAAGCCTTCGGACGTATCGATTGCCTGTTCAACAACGCCGGCGGTAAGGATCGCGGCACCCTGGACACCGTGACCATGGACGATTTCGTCTACAGCATGAAGCTGCTCTTGGGCAGCGCCGTGCTGGGCATCCGCTATGCGGCGCCGGTGATGAAGGCCCGGGGATCGGGCTGCATCATCAACAACTCCAGCATCGCCGCCCTGCGCTCCAACCAGGGGGGATATCTCTACAGCGCGGCCAAGGCGGGCGTCACCCAGCTGACCCGCATCGCCGGCGTGCAGTTGGGCCCCCACGGCATTCGGGTCAACTGCATCTCTCCCGGCGCCATCGCCACGCCCATCTTCTATGGGGGCTCCCAGGTGGCCCAGGCCTTGGATGACGAGGCCAACCAGCGCAAGATGGACAAGCTGATGCGCAACCTGGCCAGGGCCACGCCGCTGCCGCGGGCCGGTATCGGCAAGGACATCGCCTATGCCGCTTTGTTTCTGGCCAGTGACGAAGGCAGCTTCGTCAACTGCCACGACCTGGTGGTGGATGGTGGGCGCACCTCGCTCTTTTACGAGAAGCCGCAAGGGTAGCAAAGGCAAGACATGCCGATGACCGCTGCCGGGGGTGTGCGGGGCCGAAAGGCGCCCGCATGCCGCCATCCGGCAGCGGCCGTGTATCGGTGCGCCGCCGGCACAATGGGCGTGGCGGCAAATGCAGCAGTTGACCCGAGGAGGCGACCTTCGACCGATGAACGACATGCCATCATCTACGGTGACCACTGACTTCGAGCGCATCTTCCATCCGCGGCGCATCGCCATTGTGGGTGTTTCCACCCGCGGGCCGGGGTTCGGCAGCGGCATTTTCCACTCGCTTCGCACCATCGGGTTCGAGGGCGAGATTTTCCTGGTCAACCCCAAGGGCGGGACCTTGGACGGCGTCCCCATTTTGCCCAGCGTGGCCGATATCCCCGGCGCCATCGATTTTGCCATCATCGCGGTGCAGGCCCGGGCGGTGCCCGAAGCACTGGAATTGTGCCGCCGCAAGGGGGCGGCGGGCGCCGAGATCTTCTCCTCCGGCTTCAAGGAGCTGGGCACCGAGGAGGGGCGGCTGCTGGAGCAACAGGTGGTGCAGGTGGCCCGGCGCGGGATCCGCGTGATCGGCCCCAACTGTTTCGGCATCTACTGCCCCGCGAGCGGTTTGACGGTGCTGCCGGGCCCCGACCTCTCCCGTGAGAGTGGGCCGGTGGCCTTTCTTTCCCAGAGTGGCGGGATGGCCATCGATTTTGCCAACACGGGCAAATCCATCGGTTTGCGGTTCAGCAAAATGGTCAGTTTCGGCAACGGCGCCGATTTGCGGGAAGTTGAACTGCTGCGCTATTTGACCGATGATGCCGAGACCGGTGTCATCACCCTTTATATCGAAGGCGTCGCCGACGGCGCCGCTTTTTTTGACGCCATGCGGGCCGCGGCCCGCCGCAAGCCGGTGATCGTCTACAAGGGCGGCCTGTCCAACGCCGGTGCGCGGGCCGTGCAGAGCCACACCGCCTCCATGGGCGGCAGCCGCCGCATCTGGCGCGCCATGCTGCGACAGGTGAATGCAGTGCAGGTGCGGGACCTGCCGGAGATGAGCCAGGCGGCCCTGGCCTTTGCCATGCTGCCGCCGCGACCGTTCCGCCGGATCAGCGTGCTGGGCGGCGGCGGCGCCCTGGGGGTGGCGGCGGCCGATGCGGCCGAGCCCTTCGGCTTGACCATCCCGGCCTTTGACCCACCCCTGGTCGAGCGCATCGAGGCGATCCTGCCCCGACCGGGCTCTTCCGCCGGCAATCCTGTGGATGTGGCCAACCCTTTTGTGGCGCCCGAAGTGCTCAAGGAGGTGTTGCTGCTGGCCGCCGAGGACCCACGCATCGAATTGCAGATTTTCATCAGCCTCTTGAGCCACTACAAGAACATGGCCCGCATGATGGGCCTGCCCGTGAAAGAGGTGGCGCCTTACCGCGATCTGGCGGCCCATTTCCAAGAGGTGGCCCGCCGCACGGGCAAGCCGGTGGTGGTCGTGCTGCCCAATCCGCGCAGGGGCCTGGATCACCTGGATGTGGTGGAGATGATCGCCCTGGCGCGCCGGACCTTCATGGCGCATGGCATCGTGGTGTTCGACGAGCTGCACGAAGCACTCCGGGCCATCGGCCATTTGAATGTTCATTACGGAAGGAAAACGGTATGAACCAGGCGATGGCGCAACAGATCATCCAAGAGGCCCTGGCCCAAGGGCGCAAGGCCTTGTCCGAGCACGAGGCCAAACAGGTGCTGACCGCTTTCGACATACCGGTCACCCGGGAGGTGCTGGTGACCGACCGTACGGCGCTGGCCGACGCTGCCGCAAGCATCGGTTTCCCGGTGGTGATGAAGGGGTGCGCCGCCGACATCGTCCACAAAACGGAACGGCATCTGGTGCGCCTGGATGTGCGCGATGCGGCCGAGGCGCTGCGGATGTACGATGAGATCGTCGGCGCCATGCAGGGCGTCGACGGCGGCGTGTTGGTACAGGAGATGGTGCGGGGGCGGCGGGAGCTGGTCATCGGCCTGACCCGCGATCCCCAGTTCGGGCCGTGCGTCATGTTCGGCCTGGGGGGTATATTCACCGAGATTTTAAAGGACATCGCCTTCCGCCGCGCGCCTTTGAGCCAAGGAGATGCAATGGAGATGATGGCGGAGATCAAGGGCGCCGGGATTCTGGAGGCGGTACGGGGCATGCCCGCCGCGGACAAGGAGGCGCTGTCGCGCATCTTGATGGCGGTGGGTAACATCGCCCTGGCCTTTCCGGCGGTCGCCGAAATCGATTTGAATCCGGTGATCCTGGCCGGCGAACGGCCCGTGGCCGTGGATGCTTTGATGGTGGTGCGCCATGATGGGGATGACCGTTGACCAGACCATCGTTTTCGCCATTTTGCTGGCGACCTTGCTCCTCTTCGTCTGGGGGCGCTGGCGCTACGATATCGTCGCCCTGGGGGCTCTCTTTCTGGTGTTCATTGCCGGGCTGGTGCCGCCTGCCGAGGTGTTTCTGGGGTTCGGCCATCCGGCGGTGATCACCGTGGCCGCCGTGCTGGTGATCAGCCGCGGCCTGCTCAACGCCGGCGTGGTGGATGCCATGTCCCGCCTGCTTTCCCGCGTGGGCGACCGTCCCACGGTGCAGGTGGCCACCCTGACCGCCATCGTGGTGCTCTGCTCGGGCTTCATGAACAACGTGGGGGCACTGGCCTTGCTGATGCCCGTGGCCATCTGGCTGTCGCGCAAGAGCGGCCGTTCGCCCTCCCTGCTGCTCATGCCCCTGGCCTTCGGATCCCTCATCGGGGGGCTGCTGACCTTGATCGGCACCCCGCCCAACATCATCATCGCCACCTACCGCACCCAGACCGATGCGCCGCCTTTCGGCATGTTCGATTTCGCCCCCGTGGGCGCGGGCGTGGCACTAGTGGGCCTGGTGTTCATCGCCCTGGTGGGTTGGCGCCTCACCCCCAAGCGGGAGAGTGCCGAATCGGCCGAAGAGTTGTTCGAGATCGACGACTATATCTCGGAGGTGATCGTCGCCGAGGAATCCAAAATGGTCGGCCGGACCCTGTTCCACCTGAACGCCGCCATGGAGGACGGCGAGCAGATCACCGTTGCGGGCCTGATCCGCGGCGACCGGTACATCCCCGCGCCGTCATGGTACGAAGTGCTGCAAGCAGGGGATCTGCTGGTGGTGGAAGCCGACGCGGAGGAGTTGCAGTTTCTGGTCGAGGAACTGGGGTTCGAGTTGGCGGAGAACAAGGTGGACCACAAGGAGGCGATGGAATCGGAGGAGATCCGGATCATCGAGGCCATCGTCACCACCGGTTCCGTGCTGGTCGGGCGAACCGCGGCGGGCATGCGGTTGCGGCGCACCCATCATGTCAACCTGCTGGCCGTGGCGCGCCAGGGGCAACGGCTCAGAACCCGCCTGGGTCAGACCCAACTGGCCGTGGGCGACATCCTGTTGCTCCAGGGCGGCCAGGAGGCGCTGCAGGCCGCCCTGACCCACTTGGGGTGCCTGCCCCTGGCCGAACGCGGCTTTCGTTTGCCCAAACCGCGCAAAGTGGTGATGGCCGTCGGCATTTTCGGCGCGGCGATGGCGGCGGCCGCCTTCAATGTAATGCCCGTGCAGATCGCATTCATGGCGGCGGCACTGATCATGATCGTCATCGGACTGATTTCGGTGGAGGAGATCTACGAGAGCATCGACTGGCCCATCATCATTTTGCTGGGGGCCATGTTTCCCTTGGGCAATGCCCTGGAAACCACCGGCGGGGCACAACTGATCGCCGACAAGATGATGCTGTTGTCCGACCACTTCGCCCCGGTGGTCACTCTGGCGGTGCTCATGGTGGGCACCATGCTGCTGTCCAACGTGGTCAACAATGCCGCCGCCGCCGTGCTGATGGCCCCCATCGCCATCCACCTGGCCCTGGGCATGGGCGTGTCGGCCGATCCCCTGTTGATGGGTGTGGCCGTGGGGGCCTCCTGTGCCTTTCTGACGCCGGTGGGTCACCAATCCAACGCCCTGGTCATGGCCCCCGGCGGGTACCGTTTCGGCGACTATTGGCAACTTGGCCTGCCCATGTCGATCCTGGTGGTGGCGGTGGCGGTGCCGTTGATCACCCTTTTTTGGCGGTTCTGAAATTGCCGATTGCCGGTCAAGCGGTCCGGCCGGCGACCGCATTCTCTTGGAAGGAACGCATGATCGGTTTCCACAAGGTTCGATCACAAACGCAAATCGCGGCCGTGGCGCGGCTGGCGCGCGAGATCTGGACGGCTCATTACACGCCCATTATCGGTCGGGCGCAGGTGGACTACATGGTGCAGAAGTTCCAGAGCGCGCCGGCGGTGGCGGCACAGGTCGACGAGGATTATGCATACTACCTGGTGACAAGTGACGCACAGGAGGTGGGCTACCTGGCCGTGGTGCCGGATGTCGACGACGGCTCGCTTCTGCTCAGCAAGATCTATCTGCTCGCCTCGCAGCGCGGCCACGGCCTGGGCAAGGAGATGCTGCGGTTCGTGGAGGATCTTTGCCGCCGCCAAGGGCTGGGGATGGTCTGGTTGACGGTCAACAAGCACAATGCCGCCGCCATCGCCTGGTATGAACGGATGGGTTTCACCAATGCCGGACCCATCGTGCAGGACATCGGCGGCGGCTTTGTGATGGACGACTACAAGATGGAAAAGACCTTCGACTGAAGCCGCCGCCCTGCGCTCCTTGAACAATGGGGGTCCGCGGTTCGGCTGAGGGCCGCTGCAATTCGGCAACGGCCGGGCCCTATTTGTTGGCGATGCCCATCTCTTCCACCGACATGCGGTCCGGTCCGGGGAACAGCGCCACGGACATCTCCTGCAACTTGTATTTTTGCACCTTGCCGCTGGCGGTCATGGGGTAGCCGTCCACGAAGGCGATGTGCCGGGGGATCTTGAAACGACTGATCTGCCCGCGGCAGAAGTCCTGGATGTCCTCGGCCTTCAAATCCACCTCCGGCTTCTTGATGACGAAGGCGCCCACCTCCTCGCCGTACTTGCGGCTGGGCACGCCCACCACCTGCACGTCCACCACCCCTTCCATGCGGTAGATGAACTCCTCGATCTCCCGAGGGTAGATGTTTTCGCCGCCGCGGATGATCATGTCCTTGTGGCGGCCGGTGATGGCCAGGTAGCCGTCGGCATCCATCACCCCCAGATCCCCCGAATGCAGCCAGCTCTCGTTGTCGATGGTCTTGGCGGTGGCTTCGGGCATGTTGTAATAGCCCTTCATGACGCTGTAGCCGCGGCAGCACACTTCGCCCTGTTCGCCGGGGCCGAGGATGCGTCCGGTTTCCGGATCGACGATTTTGACGTCGATGTGGGGCATGGCGCGGCCCACCGTTTCGGTGCGGCGCCGCAGGTCGTCGTCGGGCAGGGTCTGGGTGATCACCGGCGAGGCCTCGGTCAGGCCGTAGCAGATGGTGATCTCGCGCAAATTCATCTTGTCGATCACCTGGCGCATCACCTGCACGGGGCAGGGGGAGCCGGCCATGATGCCGGTGCGCAGGGAGGAGAAATCGAACTTGTCGAACAGCTTGTGGCCCAGCACGGCGATGAACATGGTGGGCACGCCATAGAGCGCCGTGCAGCGCTCCTGTTCCACCGAGGCCATCAGCTGCACCGGGTCGAACTTTTCCAGGATCACCAGGGTGGCGCCGTGGCTGACGGCGCCCAGCACTCCCATGACGCAGCCGAAGCAATGGAAAAGGGGTACCGGCACGCAGAGCCGGTCTTTTTCGCTGAAGCGCTGGTTGCGCGCGACCCAGTAGCCGTTGTTGCCGATGTTGACGTGGGTCAGCATCACCCCCTTGGGAAATCCGGTGGTGCCGGAGGTGTACTGCATGTTGACCACATCGTCGGGTGTCAGTTCGGCCTGGCGCGCGGCATAGGCCTCCGGCGGGGTCATGGCGGCCATGGCCATCACCTCGGGCAGGGCGTAGAACCCCCGGTGCTTTTCCATGCCGAGAAAGAACAGCCGTTTGAGATGGGGAAAGCGGGCGCTTTGCAGCCGGCCGCGCTCCTGTTTCTTGAGCTCCGGCACCAGGTCGTAGACCGTCTGCAGATAGTCGGTGTCCATGTGACCGTCGATGATGAACAGGTTTTCGGTTTCGGACTGCTCCAGCAGGTAGGCCAGCTCGGCCCGTTTGTAATTGGTGTTGACCGTCAACAGGATCGCCCCGATTTTGGCCGTGGCGAACTGCAAGGCGACCCAGTAGGGCACGTTGGTGGCCCATACCGCCACCTTTTCCCCCTTGGCCACGCCCAGCGCCATCAGGCCCCGGGCCAGCTGGTCCACCACGCGACCGAATTCGGTGTAGGTCATGCGCAGGTCGCGGTCCACGTAAACCAACGCTTCATTGTCCGGATAACGGCCAATGGTGTCGTCCAGCATCTGCCCCAGGGTCAGTTTGCGCAATGGCTCACTCATGGTATCTCCTTTGCCGGATGCCCACGATCTATTTGGGGATGTACAGCACTGCGTAGATGGCGGCCTTGGTGCCGCCCTTGCAGCTGACATAGTGCGGCACGATGGAGTTGTAATAGATGCTGTCGCCCACCTTGAGGGTGTGGTTCGCATCGCCGTACTGCACCTCGATCTCGCCTTCCTGGACAACGATGAACTCCTCGCCTTCGTGGCTCGACAAATGCTTGTCCACGGCCGATTCCGGCAGCAGTTCGACGTAGAAGGGTTCCATGTGGCGGTCGCTCTTGCCTTTGCCGAGGGAGAAAAACTTCATGTCCGCCGGCTTGTCCTTGCCGCGCAACATGCTCAGCTCGCTTTTGCGTGCCTCCCGGCGCATGATCAAGGGGTCCTCACTGAATTGATCGTCCAGAAAGGTGCCCAGGCGCACATCCAGGGCCCGGGCGATTTTGAGCAACGGCCCGAGGGAGGGGTAGACGTTGTCCTCGATCACCGACGTGAGAAAATCGGTGGAGAGGTCCGTTGCGGCAGCCAGTTCGGTCAAGGTGAGTTCCTTGCGTTCCATATATGTCTTGATTCGCCGGCCGACTTTTTCCGATTTCATAAAACCTCCATGGCTGGTGTGGGTCCGGTGCACAGGGTTGATGTCGCATATCCGCTTGGCTCCGCAGCCGTTTTCGTGTCCTGCGCCGCCAAAACGCCCGTCCTTATAACCCATGATCCTTCGGTGATCAAAAAAAAAGTGACCCTATGGGCCCACGGCCATTTTCCGGTTGGGCCGGATCGAGGGTTTTCGACGGTCATTTCCGGGGGTTTCCCCATGGTGCGGCGGATCCGGGTTTGCTAGTATGCGCCGTGAGCGACCAACAGGCCGGAGCGATTCAACATCAGGCTTCCTTGTGACGCTTTGTGCTCGGGACCGGCAGTGATAACGTACGTGAACCGGTTATTCGCTCTTGTCTATTCCATCATCAATCAGGGAGGATGTCATGAAGATGAAGAAAGGCTGGAAAGTATGGTTGGGCTTGAGTCTGTCAGCGTGTCTTGTATGGGCCATGGTCGCCTGCGTGCCATCGGGGGGCAATGTCAATTCCCAAGTGGTGATCATCGGTGATTCCATTTTTGCGCTGTCGGGTGAAATTCACAATGAGTTGGAGCGCCTTTCGGGAGAGCGCTACCGTGACTACGCGGTCAGCGGCGCCCAGTTGGACGGGGGATCGTTCGTAACGCCCATTCCCGATCAATACGCCAGGGCCGTGCGGGCGGACGGCAACATCCGGACCGTCATCATGGACGGCGGCGGCAACGATGTGCAGGTGGGCGCCCGAATGTCTTGCTCCGGCGGCACGGTCAGCGCGGCCTGTCGCCGTGAGCTGGCGCCTTCCCTGGAGGCGGCCGATGCCCTGTTTGCAAAAATGCGCCGCGATGGTGTGGAAAATATCGTATATATGAACTACTTTTTCATTCTCGACACTTCCATGCGCCCGGCCTTTCTCTATATGCACGACGAGATGGAAAAGCTGGTGCAAAAACACGGCGGCGTTCTGGTGGAACCCATGCCGATCTTCAACGCCAACCCGCAATATATCGGTCCGGACAGAATCCATCCCACCGATCAAGGCTCGCGGGTGCTGGCCAACCTGATCTGGGACACCCTGCAGGCCCATTGCATCGAACAGGGGCCCGGTTGTGTGCCGGACGTGGATAACGGCAATAATGGCAACGACCCCGATCCGGGCCCCATCGGATGCAACTGAAAATCGACGGTGCCGGTTGAGGCTTGGATCTCGTCCTATCCCCCACGGTGGCTGCTACTCCAAAAGCGAATACCCCGCGGCCGGATGTCAAATAGGAAAAGGGCGCTTGCTTGGCGTAATCAAGGGAGCGCCCTTTCCGGTTTTCCCCTTTACATGGCAGCGGCGTTTGGTACATGATGGTGGTGTAAACCCTATGCTGAATCCATGTGGAAAGGAATGTGTCAATGACCACCGTTGCTCAGCAGTTGGCCGAACGTCTCAAGGCTTTCAACGATGAATTGATCCGGTTTGTCCAATCCCTCGACGCGGATGCTTGGCAAAAAACCTGTGCCGGCGAGAACTGGCCCATCAATGTGGTGGCCCGGCATATCGGCGTAACCCATTACCGGGCCGTCGATTTGGCGAAACTGGTGGCCGCCGGCCAACCTCTGCCCGACTTCACCTATGCGCAGATCGACGCCATGAACAAGGACCACGCCGCCAAGCACACCCAATGCACCAAGGAGGAGGTGTTGGACATCTTGCAAAAGCAGGGTGCCGCAATGGTGGACCATGTGTCGGGCCTGGACGATGCGGCGCTCAACCGCACGGCCACCGTGGCGGCCCTGGGCGGTACGTTCAGCGCCAAGCAGATCCTCGAAGCCATGGTGATCCAATCGGGGACGGAGCACCTGGAGAATATGAAGCGGGCCGCGGGTGCCTGATGGAGGGCTCGCGCAAAAATTACTTCCCATTTTATCCAAACCGCCATTCATCGCCGATCAAACGGCGGACGGCATAGGTTCGCACACCCCATGGATATCTGTTTCCACTCCATCGGCCATGTCCGCACCGCCACGGCGGACAGCGCCATTCCCCACCACTGGAGCGCCTCCGATATCGAAGGCACCCTGGACATCCATCCCCGCTACCGGGAAGGCGCGCGGGACATCCAGGCCGGACAGAAGATCGTCGTTCTGTTCCACTTCGACCGCAGTCCCCCGTTCAGCGACGACCTGCTGACCCAAATCCCGCGCCAACGGCGGCATCGCAAGGGGGTTTTCAGTATCTGCACCCCCAAGCGGCCCAATGCCATCGGCATGTCGGTGTTGTCGGTGCTGTCGGTGGACGGCGGCCGGATTCGCGTCAAGGGCGTGGATATGTTCGACGGCACGCCCATCTTCGATATCAAGCCTTATGTCGCGGCGGAGTACTGAGCGCCCGACCAACCCCCGAACCCTAAAAATGGTAGACGAAGCGCAGCTGGAAGCGCTCGCCTTCGGGGCGGTTTTCGGCCTGGCTTTCGAAATAGGCATTGAAGAACAGGTGGGCATCCTTGCTGATGTGCAGCAAAAGACCGGGGCCGATGCCCAACGCCTGCTCCTTGGTGCCCGGCTGTTTGTTGCCGTCGACTTTGTCGTCGCTGAGCTGTTTGAGGTAGTAGCCGCTGATGCCCAGGCGCAGCATGGGCAGCACCTGGTAGGCCGTGGCGAAGTTGAGGTGCACCGCCTGGCCGGCCTGGCTGTCATCGGCTGCGAGGCGGTGGTTGGGGTTGCCGTTTTTAGCGTTCCACAGATAGTGGATGCGCGTGGAGACGGTCCATTTGGGCGTGATGAACAATGTGCCGGCCCAATAGGGATTGAAGGAGAAGAAGTTGCTGCCCGGGTTCAACTCCTTGGTGCTGCTGTACTTGCCGGTGGGCAGGATCAGGGACAACTCGACCCGGTGCATGAACCGCGGGCCATTGGCGCCCATGACGGGGTCCCATTGCAGCAAGGGGCCGACCGTCAGGTCGCCCAGGCCCGCGCCGTTGTCTTCGGGAAATCCGGGGACCGCATATGAGGCGTCCAGCGAAACATAGGGGACGATCACATTGAGCCCCCATTTGCCGCCCGCCAGAACGGCTTGATCGGATTGATAAATAAACTGGGTCAGGCTGATCCAGGCTTCCAGATCTTCATCGGCAAAATCCGGAAAGGCGCGCTTGCCGTTTCCATCGGCAAAGTAGTCCGACGTCCAGCGTTGCACGTACTGGCTGATATAGAGTCCCGGTCCGGCCGGCGGACCGCCGTCCAGGAAACTGGTGACGCCCAGGTTCACCGAGGGCAGGTTGTAAGCATGGACCGGCGTGCCGGCCATTGAGAGCGTCAACACCATGATCACCATCGACAGCCGGAGGCAAAACCGTTGCATCTTCTTTCTCCTTGTTGTGGGATTGGGGGGTGGGGTGCCAAGGGCGAGAATATGACAAAATCAGCCGGCCGGGTCAACGTTGAATGCGCAACCCGGACGGTTTCCGTCCAAGGCCGGACGATGCGACTTTTGGACTTCGGCATCGGCGCTTTCGGTGATATGGTGGGCGCCATCTATGGAAAAGCGATCCCTGCAAACCTGGTTGCATCAACAGGCGGCGTCGCCGGTCCGGCGGCGTCTGATATTGGCCGTCGCCCTCGGGCTGAGCGCAGGGGTGCTGTTGATCGTTCAGGCCGGCTTGCTGGGCGCGGTGGTGCATGACGTGGTGTTCGACGGCCGCACCGTGGGCGATGTCGCCCACATGCTGATCCTGCTGCCGCTCCTCATGCTGTTACGTTTCGGGCTGGTGTGGTTGGCGGAAAATTTCGGCGTTCAAGCGGCGCTGCGGGTCAAGGCCGATCTGCGCATGCGACTCTACACCCATCTGCAGCGGATGGGGCCCGAGCGGTTGCGCACCCGGTCCATCGGTGCGTTGACCCACCAGGTGGTGGACGGCGTGGAGGGGCTGGAGGCCTACTACGCCCGGTTCCTGCCCCAGGCCGCCTTGGCGGCCTTGATTCCCCTGGCCGTGCTGGCCTTCGTCTTTCCGTTGGACCTGACCAGCGGTCTCATCCTGCTCGGCACCGCTCCCTTCATTCCCGTGTTCATGGTGCTCATCGGCGGTTATGCCGAAAAGCTCAATCAGCGCCAGTGGCGTCGCCTGGCGGCCCTGAGCGCGCGTTTTCTCGACAGCTTGCAGGGTTTGCCCACCATACGGGCCTTCAATGCCGTGCGCCGGGAGGCGGACATCATCGCCCGCATCACCGATGATTATCGCCGGACCACCATCGGGGTATTGCGGGTGGCCTTTCTTTCGGCGCTGGCATTGGAATTTTTGGCCACCATCAGCCTGGCCCTTGTGGCCATCTTCATCGGTTTCAAGTTGCTGGCGGGGGACCTGTTGTTTCAACACGGGTTTTTCATCCTGTTGTTGGCGCCTGAGTTCTACCTGCCCTTGCGCAACCTGGGCACGCAGTATCATGCCCGGCTGTCGGCCCTGGCCGCCGCCGAGGGGTTGATGGCCATTTTGGCGGAGCCCGCCGCACCCGCCGCACAGCGCCGGGAACATGCCCGGCCACGCTGGCGTTCCGTGGCGTTGCACCTCGATGGGGTCCGGTACCGCTACCCCGGCCGGCAGCCGGTGTTGCGCGGCCTGCAAATGACGGTGCCCGCCGGCACCCTGGCGGTGCTGGCCGGGCCCAGCGGCAGCGGCAAAACCACCGCGCTGCGCTTGCTGCTGGGCAGCCTCGTGCCCGATCGGGGCACCATTGCGGTCAACGGCGCCGATCTTGCCCGTTTGTCCAATGCGGCATGGCTGGCCCACGTGGCCTGGGTGCCCCAGAGCGCATTTCTCTTTCAGGGCACCTTGTTGGAGAACCTGCTTTTGCCCGAAAGCAGTGGCGCCGGGGCACCGGACATGGGCGCATTGGACCGCGCGGCCGCCCTGACCGGCTTGGACCGCGACCTGGCCGCACTGCCGCAAGGATGGCACACCCGGCTGGCCGAAGGGGGCGAAGGGCTCTCCGGAGGTCAGCGCCGCCGTTTGGCGTTGACCCGCGCGGTGCTCAAGGACGCCCCCCTGTTGCTCCTGGACGAACCCACGGCGCACCTGGACGCCGCCGGCCGCGGCGCCATCGTCGCCACTCTCCGCTCCCTTGCCGGCCGGCATACCATCGTTGCGGCGTCCCATGATCCCGAGCTGATCGAAGCGGCGGACAAGGTGGTGTGGATGAATCGCGATGGTGACGGTGGCGCTGCGATCACCGATCCCGGCGCCGCCGACGGTCGGTGCTGACAATGGGGTATGAACGTGAAGCGTACAGTACAATGACTTGTCTGCATTTGACATTGAACATCGGGCATTGGGCATGCGCCTGCCGGTTTGGCGACGGTACCCGGACCGCAGGTGCGCTGGGACCATCCCCGCCCGGCTTCGGTAAGTGGCAAAGGAGGGAGGCGACATGGCGGTCCTGAGGCTGTTGTTTGTCATCGCCCTGGCGCGCTGGCCCTGGTTGTTGCTGGGTCTGGGGTGTGCGGTGGTCGCGCTGCTGGCCAATGTCGCTTTGTTAAGCCTGGCCGCTTGGTTTTTGGCCTCGATGGCCCTGGCCGGCGTCCAGGGGCAGGTCTTCAACTATTTTCTGCCCGCCGCCGGCATCCGGCTGCTGGCCATATTGCGCAGCCTGGGGCGCTACGCGGAGCGGCTCTTTGCCCACGATGCCACCTTGCGCCTGTTGGCCGACCTGCGGGTGCATTTCTTCAAGCGCTTGGCGCCCCTGGTCCCCGGTGGCTTGCCCGATATGCACAGTGCGGAGCTGTTGAGCCGTTTGCGGGCGGATATCGACACCCTGGACCATTTCTACCTGCGCATGCTGCTGCCGGCCCTGGCCGCCATGGCCGTGATGCTGGTCGGCTATCTCTTCTTGAGCGCCTATGATCGCGGCATGGCGCTGACGGTTTTGGGCCTTTGGCTGGCCGCAGGCTTATTGTTGCCCCTGCTGACACTGCTGCTGGGCCAATCCGCCGGTAAGCGGCAGACCGAGACCGCCGCCCGCTTGCGGCGCCGGGTGGCGGACAGCCTGCAAGGACTTGAAGAGCTGCGGGTCTACGGTGCGGTGCGGTCGCAACGGGAGCGGGTGGCCCATTTGAACCGTACCCTGCTGCACAGCCAAGGCACCCAGGCCCGCCTGGACAGTTTCGCCCAGGGGGCCGTCGGCCTGGCCGCGGGCTTGGCCGCCTGGGCGGTGCTGCTCTTCGGAATCCCCCGCCTCGCCGTCGCATCCTGGTCCGGTGCCGCCTTGCCCATGCTGACCCTTTTCGCCCTGGCCAGTTTCGAGGCCATGCAACCCTTGCCCGGTGCATGGCGCATGTGGGGCCAAATCCGCACCGCCGCCGAGCGCATTCTGCAGGTCACCGGCGCAACGCCACCGGTGCCCGACCCGGCGATACCCGCGGCACCGCCCCAGGGCGCGGATCTGCGCATCCGGCAGCTGCGCTTCACCTATCCCGGCGCCGCCGGGCCGGTTTTCGATGGCCTGGATCTCGAACTGCCGGCCCTGTCCCGCACCGCCCTGGTGGGACCGGCCGGGGCGGGCAAAAGCACCCTGCTGCACCTGCTGTTGCGTTTCTGGGATTGCCAGGCCGGCGAGATCCTGCTGGACGGCCGTCCACTGGGACATTACACCGGAGAGCAGGTGCGCGGCCGCATGGCCGTGGTCTCCCAGCACGTCTATCTGTTCAATGCCACCATCGCCGAGAATCTGCGGCTGGCGGACCCGGACGCGGACGACGCCGCCTTGATGGAAGCCGCCCGCATCGCCCGCATCGATACTTTCATCCGATCCCTGCCCGCCGGACTCGATACCCCCGTGGGGCCCCTGGGCACCCGCCTTTCGGGGGGCCAGGCCCGGCGGCTGGCCGTGGCCCGGGCCCTGCTCAAAAACGCCCCCGTTCTGATTCTGGATGAACCCACCGAAGGCCTGGACCATTCCACGGAAGAGGCCCTTTGGGAAACCCTGGCGCCGGTGATGCGTGATCGGACCGTGCTGCTCATCACCCACCGCCCCGCAGGGCTGGAATACATGGAACGCATTGTCGAACTGAAGCCGAAGCGGTTGTGACCTTGAAAACCTCTGCCATGGTTTTCGGCCCATGCGGTTGCCCGTTCCGCTCCGGTTCCGGTTTGCGCAGCCCGGCCGCTCCATTGACACATCGCCGCCGCTTTGGCATATAAGACAGCGCCGTTTTGGCGGTGCAAGTGTCTGGTTCGCTCAACGACGGCATCCATCAACCCTCATCCGCGGAACAGTACTATGAAAACCCCATCCGTTCTTTTCGGCCCCATGAAAATTCCCTTCTTGTTGCTGACACCCGTTTGCGTATTGGTGGGTGCGGCCACCGCCTTTTATGTCCAGGGGACATTGCGCATCGATTGGCTCCTGCTGGCCCTGGCCGGCGGGCTGCTGGCCCACATCAGCGTGAACGCCATCAATGAGTACGAGGATTTCTGGTCGGGCCTCGATTTACAGACCACCCCCACCCCCTTTTCCGGGGGCAGCGGGGCCCTGCCGGCCCAACCGGACAAGACGCACTGGGCCGCGATTGTGGGCTGGGGAACCCTGGTGCTGACATTGCTGGTGGGCGCCTATTTCCTGCGGGCAAGGGGGCTCGGCCTGCTGTGGGTCGGCGTGCCGGGGGTGCTGGCCGTCGCCTTTTACACCCGCTGGGTGACCCACAGCCCCTTGCTGTGCCTGGTGGCGCCGGGCCTCGGGTTCGGCCCCTTCATGGTCATGGGCGTGGATTTCGTGCTGACCGGATCCTATGGCCTGACGGCCTTCGCGGCTTCCCTGGCGCCCTTTTTCCTGGTGAACAATTTGCTGTTGATCAATCAAATTCCCGACCTGGGGCCGGACGCCGCCGTGGGCCGGCGCCACTTGATGATCGTTTACGGCAAGCATACGGGCGTGGCCTTTTACGGACTGTTCATGGCCTGTACCTATCTTTCCGTGGTTGCCGCCTGGGCCCTGGGCCTGCTGCCCGCCCCGGCGCTGCTCGCCCTGGCCACCGCCCCCCTGGCCGCCCGCACCGCCCTGGGCCTGGAGCGCAACCGGGATGCGGCCTTGGAACATCTAATCCCTTATCTGACCAAGAATGTGATTGTGGTGCTCACGACCCCCGTCCTGCTGGCCATCGGTATCATCGTTGCCCGGTTGTTGGGTGTGTAGGTTTGCAATACAGCCGGCGGGAGCTTTTGGGGGACAGTTTTAAGTGTTAAGTGTTAAGTTTTAAGTTAATGAATTCTATCTATTTTTATGTGGGGCGTGTTGGGTTTTGGTGAAGAACCAACCCAATCAACCCAACCCCTTACCCCCGTACCGTAGGGGCAGACCTATGTGTCTGCCCGCGCGCGCTTATCCCCTGGGTGGCACCGGCAACTGGTTGCCGGTGGCCGAAGGCCAAGAGGTTTTCACTAAAAACGAAGTCAACTTCAACGGGCGCAAGGACCACGCCTTTTCATTGGCACATATGGCGGTTTTGCGGACAGCCTCTTGTTGCTGCGCAACACCCAGCCCGCCATGGCGGGCCAGTTTTAAGTGTTAGGTGTTAAGTTTTAAGTTAATGAATTCTATCGGTTATATGGATTTGAGGGAGTTAGAGAGGGTTTGAGTTGAAAGGTTACACCAATCAACTGTGATGGTGATCACGTGGAATCCCTTACTGCCGCGCCGACCACAAAGGGTATTGTTCCACCGCAAAAGTGAAATTGTCTGTTCTCGCACGGAGGCGGGTGGGTCGGGGGGCTGGGTGCTGCAATGCGTGCAGGCGCGTAGGGGCCGTTATGGGGTGGGCGTAGGGCGTTCGGCCCGCACCTGTTTGAGCGCAGCGAGTTGTGCGGGCCGCCCGGAGCCCACCCCATTATGGCCCCTTGGCGCCGAAACGCGCAGCACACAGGCCCCCGCCCCACCCGCCGGCGGTCGTTCAGCGCTCCCGACGCACCCTGCGTCCCCTATGCTCCCTACGCATCCTGAACGCCCTGCGAACCGCTTCACCATTCGCGCCTTGCAAAGACCAACGGATTGAAAATCATCGCAGAAATGAACACTTCCGGTGAAAAAAGCGTGATTCTTGGCAATGCACCTTGTTTCGTTCGATGGCATGCCCTAATAGATACCCCGACTGCGAATTTCGTTTTCTCACGGACACATTATTTGTCCGAAATGGAACATTTCCAGATGCCGTCAATTGTGGTACAGGGCAATGTGGTGTCGGGGTTGCGCTGGAAACGGTCATGCCGCAACGGTCCGCCAATGCATCCAATCAACTGAAACCGTGTATGGATACATTTTTTATAATCCACCACCAGGAGAAGGCCAATGGCTAAAAAGTATGTGAGTCGTCGCAATCTGGAATTCATGTTGTACGAGGTGTTCGATATCGTGGGGATGACCCAGTATCCCTATTACAGCGCCCACAATAAAAAGATGTTCGATATGACCCTGGATGCCGCCTTGAAGTTGAGCAAGGACCTGCTCAATCCCATCTTCGAGGAGATGGACCGCCAGGGGCCGGTGTTGGAGAACGGCAAAGTGAAGGTGCACCCCATGGTGCGCACCATCATGCAGCGCTTCGGCGAGGGGGGGTGGATTGCGGCCAAGTTCCAGGAGGAGTTCGATGGCGCCCAACTGCCCTATCTGATCGCCGACGCCTGCAACTTCATCTTCTCCGCCGCCAACTACTCGGCGCATGTCTTCCCGGGCCTGACTTCCAAGGCGGCCCGGCTGATCACCTCCTTCGGTTCACAAGAGCAGATCGACACCTATGTGCCCAAGATGCTCAACGGCGAATGGCAGGGCACCATGGCCCTGACCGAACCCCAGGCGGGCAGCTCCCTGGCCGACATCACCACCACGGCCGTGCCCACCGACAAAGGATACTACCTGTTGCAGGGGCAAAAAATCTTCATCTCGGCCGGTGATCACGACGGCGTCGACAACGTGGTGCAGATGCTGCTGGCCAAGATCGAGGGCGCGCCGGCCGGGGTCAAGGGCATCTCCATGTTCATCGTGCCCAACCAGCGCATCGCGGCGGACGGCGGACTGGAGCCCAACGACGTGACCATCACCCAGATTTACCACAAGATGGGCTACCGCGGTGCCCCCATCACCGAGCTGAGCCTGGGCGAGAAGGGTGACTGCCGGGGCTGGTTGGTGGGTGAACCCCACAACGGATTGTCCTACATGTTCCAAATGATGAACGGATCGCGCCTGGGCGTGGGCATGGGGGCCATCGGCATCTCCTCGGCCGCCTACTATGCGGCCCTCGACTATGCCCGGGAGCGTCCCCAGGGTCGCCTGGTGCCCGATCCCGCCACTGCCCAGGTGCCGATCATCGAGCACGCCGACGTGCGGCGCATGCTGCTGTTCCAACGGGCCTTCGTGGAGGGCGCCTTCTCCTTGCTGATGCAGTGTTGCCGTTACAGCGACCTGGAGCTCGCCGTGGAAGGCGAGGAGAAGGAGAAGGCCTCCTTGCTGTTGGACCTGTTGATCCCGGTGGCCAAAACCTATCCTTCCGAAACCAGCATTCTCTCCACCAGCCAGGCCATCCAGATCTTCGGCGGCTACGGTTACTGCGAGGATTTCCCGGTGGAGCAGCATTTCCGCGACACCCGGATCCACGCCATTCACGAAGGCACCACCGGCATCCAGGGCATGGACATCCTGGGCCGCAAGGTGCGCATGAAAGGCGGCAAGGCCTTTACGCTGTTCGTGCAGGAGGTTAACGCGACCATCGCCGCCGCTCGCGCTCTGGAAAAACTGGCGCCCTATGCCGACCGTCTGGCAACGGCGTTGGAAGAGTTGCAGCAGGTGACGGAGCAGTTGAAGGGTTTCGGCGAGGAGAAGGGGACCCGTGCCATGCTGGCGGATGCCACCTTGTACCTGGAATACTTCTCCCTGATCGCCATCGCCTGGCAATGGCTGCTGCAGTCGATTGCCGCCGAGAAGGCCCTGGCGGGCAAGCCGTCCCAAAGCAACCAGCAATTCTACCAGGGCAAACTGCACACGACTCGTTATTTCTTCCACTACGAGCTGCCCAAAACCGCGGGTTTGGCCCAACGGTTGAAGGAGCAAGAGGCCATCACGCTGGAAATGGAGAAAGACATTTTCAACGATTGATTGATGGCCGTCGTCAGGACGGAACCGATGCAATACCGCAGGCGTTTGAACCGTCTTCGGCCATGACCCGTTGCACCGCCCGGGACAGATCGTCCCGGGTGAACGGTTTTTTGAGGAACTGGTGGGGGCCGCCTTGCAGGATGTGCCCCCACCGGCCGTTGGGGGCTTGGCCGCTGGCCACGATCACCCGTAAGCCGGGATGAACAGCCGTCAGGCCATCGAACACATCGCGTCCGTCCATGTAGGGCATCACCATGTCCAGCAGCACCAGATCGATGGAAGCGTGGTGCTCGCTATAAAGCTTGACCGCCGCAGGCCCCTCGCCGGCCAGCAGGGGGGTGAAACCGAGGCTCTGCACCATCTCGCCCAGCAGCTCCAAAATGGTACTTTCGTCGTCCACGATGAGGATCTTGCGGCCGTTGGACGGATCCTCGCCCCCGTTCGCCGCCGCGGCGCATGGCGCCAGCGCCTTTTCGGCCGATGCGGGCAACAGCAGGGTGAAGGTCGATCCCTCGCCCTCCTTGGAATCCACCTGGATGTGCCCCTGGTGGTTTTTGACCACGCCGTACACCGAAGCCAGTCCCAGTCCCGTGCCGCGCCCGATCTCCTTGGTGGTGAAAAAGGGTTCGAAAATGCGCGCCATGGTTTCGGGATCCATTCCCTGCCCCGTATCGCGCACCGTTATCTCGATATAGTTCCCCGGCGCCAAGTCGGGCCACCGGTCGGCCGCTTCACCATGGATCACCGGTCGCGTGGCCACCTGCAGCTCGCCTCCCTTGGGCATGGCATCCACCGCATTGACAAACAGGTTGAGCAGCACCAGTTCCATCTGGCCGCGGTCGGCCTCCAGCAGGGCCGGTGAGGGGAGCGGGGTGTGGCGCACGGTGATGTGCTTGTTGGTGCGCTGGACCACCTCCAGGGCCTCTTGGATCAGGTGATGCATATCGACGGTGGTGGTCACGTATTTGCCCTTGCGGGCATAGCCGAGCAACTGACGGGTCAGGGCGGCGCCGGACTGAATCTGGTTTTCGATGCGCCGCAGCTTTTCGCGGGCGGGACCGTCGGTTGCGGCATCCAGCCGGAGCAGGGACACATTGGCCTGCATGCCCATCAGCAGGTTGTTGAAGTCGTGGGCGATGCCCCCGGCCAGGGTGCCGATGGCCTCCATTTTCTGGGATTGCAGCAACTGCTCCTGCAACCGGCTCTCTTCGGTGATGTCCCGCAACAGGACCAGGTGGCCGAGGCGGCGCCGATCATGGTGCAGCACCGATTCAGTGACCTGCATGCGCCGCTGGACACCGTCGCTTTCCAGATCGATGACCGCGGGTAAACCGAGTTTGCCGGCGGCGCCGGAAGAGGTCGAAGGCGGCCACCAGCCGAACACCCGGTTGGCCTTGTGACCGATGGGGGCCTTGTCTTTGGCGCCGGTGATGGCGAGGGCGGCTCCGTTGAGGTCGAGAATGCGCTGGTCGTCGTCCAGCACGATCAGGGCGTCGCTCATGTGCTGCACGACCACATCCCGCGCGATGGGCACCACATCCAGCAAACGATAGCGCACCAGTCCCCACATGACCGCCAGGCCGCTGATACTGAAGGCGAAGGGGGTCAGGTCGAGGTGGGGCATTGGTCCGGCGCCGGACAGAAACAGCAGGTTGAAAATCCAGGGGGTCAAGACGGCGACGATCAGGGAAACGACCTGACTGCGGTAGAGACGGGGCGCGTCGATCAAGGATTTGGCCAGAAAGACGGACCCCAGCAGCAGCAGACTGTAGGAATAAGCGGTGTGTACCCAGAACCAGGGCCCGAAGGTGCGCTGGACCAGGGTGAAATGCTCGGTCTGGTGCAGCCCCAGTGTTTCAAACATCAGGTGATGGTGGCCATTGGTGATGACCATCAGCAGGGTCACCACCGGAATGACCGACAGGGCGGCCAACAAGGCCGGACGCAAGCGGCGCAGACGGTTGGCGTAATAGAGGGCGAAAATGAAAAAGGCCACCGGCACGATGACGATGAACAGATATTTGAGGCTGCCGCTGAAGGTTTTGGTGGGCAAATCGGCGGCGATCACTTCGAACAGGGTGACGAAGGCCCACATGGCCACCGCACCCATCAGCACGGCGAAGGCGCGGGTGCCCAGGTTGGGTCGATATCGCAGCACCCCGACCACCAGCGCCATGGAGAGGCCCACGGCGGTGAGGAGCAGGATCGTATACGGTTGATGCAAATGGGGCATGAAGCCTGGATCGAGGGTCGTGTGCAATCCGTTCATCCGTTGAACACCGAAAGGTCACCCATTGCGCCCCACGGAGATTCAGTGGATCGATGATGTTTCCATTGACCGCCGGACAGGTCCCGTCCACTCCGTTGCAATTGATCCGCGGTCACCCGAACAGACCCTGATGATATGCTTTCTTGTAACGGGCGGACATGAAATTGTCAAATGATTCGTGCTGCCGGCCGACCGCCGGCGCTACGATCTTCCCCTGCATGCCCGCCCTGTAGGGGCACGGCACGCCGTGCCCTCGGCGGTGGCAATAAGAATAATGCCGTGAAAACAAGCCGGCATCATCGCAGGGCAGGCGCCTCTGCAAGATGGATCATGTTCCTGCAATCGGATGGAACGGCGGTGGCGGAATGCGAACCCGGGCACGGCATGCCGTGCCCCTACGGGGGAAACGCGAGCCCGTTCGGGGTGCGGCATGCCGGGCAATTGCAGTGGATCATCGACCGTTATGGGGTGCGGCATATCGGACCGTTGCGGGGGATACCCGGTCGTGGACAGATAGGAGGCACCCATCCTCGCTCTACGGAATGGCCCGCGTGAGCACGTCGCCCACCATGCGGGAGAAGCGGGCCGGGTTTTCCAGTTTGCCCCCTTCGGCGACCACCGCCAGGTCGTACAGCATGTGGCAGTAGTCATTGAGGGCGGGGTTGTCCCGGTCGTTTTCGTAGAGGGTTTTGATTTTGGCCATCACCGGATGGGCCATGTTGAGTTCCAGCACGCGCTGCACTTCGGGCGGTTTTTGGCCCGCGGCCTTGAGCAGCTTTTCCATGTAGGCGCTCATGTCGTAGTTGTCGCCCGAGAGGCAGGCCACCGAATCCTTCAGCCGGGCGGAGGCTTTGACTTCCTTGATTTTGGCGGCCAGTTGGCCTTTGATAAAACCGAACAGCGCGTTGTAGGCTTCCTTGTCGGTTTCGTCGGCGGCATCTTCCAGCTCCAGGTCGCCCTTTTCGGCGCTTTTGAACGGCTTGCCGTCGTATTCGGTCAGCACCTGCATGACCCATTCGTCCACCGGATCCACCATCAGCAACACTTCGTAGGACTTCTCCTTGAGTTTTTCCAAATGCGGGCTGTTGATCAGGGCGTTCATGTCATCGCCGGTGATGTAGTAGATCGCCTTCTGATCCGGCTGCATGCGCTTGATGTAGTCGTCCAGGCCGACCCAGGCGCCGTCGGAGCGGGTGGTTTTGTAGCGCGCCAGGGCGGCCAGCTTGGTGCGCTTGTTGCTGTCGCTGTAAATGCCCTCCTTGATTACGGCGCCGAACTGTTCGTAGAACTTCTCGTAATCTTCGGTGGTCATTTTGCCCAGCAGCTCCAGCAGTTTGTTGACCAGGTTGTTGCGGATGTTGATCACCAGGCGGTCCTGCTGCAGGATCTCGCGGCTGACGTTGAGGTTCAGGTCGGGCGCGTCGACCACCCCTTTGACGAAACGCAGGTATTCGGGCATCAGGGCCTTGCAATCCTCCATGATGAAAACCCGCTTGCAGTAGAGCTGAATGCCGTGGCGCCGCTCCGGCTGGAACAGGTCGAAGGGGGCCTGGGAGGGGATGTACAGCAGGGCATCGTATTCGGTGGCGCCTTCGAACTTGAGGTGCAGCCGGGCCAGGGGCGGGTTCCAGTCGTGGGCCAGGTGCTTGTAGAATTCCTCGTGGGTCTTGTCGTCCACCGTATCCTTGGGTTGGGTCCAGATGGCCTTCATGGCGTTGAGGGTCTCTTCTTCCACCACCCGGCGCGTGGTTTCGCCGATGGGCTTGCCCTCCTTGTCCTTGATTTGTTCGTTGTCCGGTATGGGCACCTCTTTTTCTACATCCATGACGATGGGGTAGGCCACGAAATCGGAGTGTTGTTTGACGATGCGGCGGATCGACCATTGATCGGTGTAATCGGGATCGTCCTTGTCCCCCTTTTTCAGCGCCAGGGTGATGGTGGTGCCGCGCTGGTCGCGGTGGGCCGGCGCAACGGTGAAGGTGCCGTCGCCGCTGGATTCCCAGCGCACCGCCTGGTCCGGCGTGGCGCCGGCGGCGCGGGTTACCAGGGTGATCTTCTCCGCCACCATGAAGGCGCTGTAGAAACCGACGCCGAACTGGCCGATCAGTTCCGGGGTGAGCACATCGGCGCTTTTGGCCTGTTCGAGCATCTCCAGAAAGCCTGCCGTGCCGCTCTTGGCGATGGTGCCGATATTCTCCATCACTTCGTCGTGGGTCATGCCGATGCCGTTGTCGCTGATCTCCAGGGTTCGGGCGATGCCGTCGGGGCGAATCTTGATTTTGAAGTCGCTGTCGCCATTGAGGATGTCCGGATCGGTTTGGGACTGGAAACGCACTTTGTCGATGGCGTCCGATGCATTGGAAATCAACTCCCGCAGAAAGATTTCCTGGTTGGAATAGAGGGAGTTGATGATCAGGTTGAGGACTTGGCGTACTTCGGTTTTGAATTCGTGGGTCTGTGGGGTGCCTTCCATGGATGCTCCTTTGCTGCCGTTTGAAAAAATGTCCTTTTTACAGTTATTTCGAGGCAATAATGGGGCATTTTTCCGATTTGTCAAGGTGTGCGCGAGTGGTTGTGTTGATTGTGTTTATCGGGTTTGTTGTGTTTGTTGGGTTGGTTGTGTTGGGAGGTTGTGATTATCCCCGGTGCGTTCGATCCACCCGTAGGGGCACGGCACGCCGTGCCCGGGTTGCCCCGAATGGCCCGTTCGAGCACGGAACGTCGTTCTCCTACCGATCCCGGTTAGCGAGGAAGGGCTGCGCCATGCGCTTGGGCCGCCTCGGCGGCGGCTTCGATGGCCATGATGTGGTTCACGACGGTGGAGGCGGAGACCAGGGTTACTTGCTCCCTGAGTTGCGGCACAAAGCTTTTGAGCACCTGGTAGGTGTTTTCGTGGGGGTGGGCGATGCCGATGGCGTGGCCCTGCTTTTCCGCCCGCTGGATCAGGCGCTCCATCTGGGCCTGGATGAAGCCCGGATCGTCCAGGTGATCGATGAAGATATCCCGCTCGGCAAAGGGCAGTTGCAGCAGGCGGGCCGATGGCTTGGCCACGGTTTTGGCCGTGGTGCGGCTGTCGATGTAAAACAAATCGCGCTTTTTGAGAATGGAGAAGATTTGGCGCAGGTGCTCCGGGGAGGTGGACAGCTTGGAGCCCATGTGGTTGTTGACGCCCGCCAGATGGTGGAATTGATCCAGGTTGGTTTCCAGTTGGGCGATCAACTGGTCCGGGGTCATGCTGCCCAGCAGCGCGCCGGGGCCGGGTTGCACCGCGGGATATTCGTCGGGCTCCATGGGCAGATGGAGCATGATTTCGATGCCCTTGTCCCGTGCGGCGGGCAGAATGGTGCGGTTGAAGGGCGCATAGGGCAGCACGGAGAAGGTCAACGGGATGTTCAGATCGAGAAACCGACGGGCCATGGGGCGATCATAGCCGATGTCATCCACGATGATGGCCACCAGCGGCGGGCTCACCCGCGGCACCCGGGGGGTGACGGGTGGTGGCTCGGCCGGCGGCGGGGTTTTGGGGAACACTTCGTAGACCGGTTTTTCCGGCGGTTGCACCGAAGGTGGCGGCGGCGGGACGGGCATCCGCTGCACCGGTGCCACGGCGCTTCGGGCGGGCGGCGCCGGGCGGTGCAACAGCTGCCGGGACAGAACGCCGGCCGCGATCACCAGCGCCAGCAGCACAAGCACGACGACAGCGGCCTTATAAAGTTGCGGTGCCGGTGAAGCCTTGCCGGTGGGCCGCTTTTTGCGCGGTGCGGGCTTGGCGGCGGAACGCTTCTTCCGTGGGGCGGACTTGCCGCTGGACTTACTCATTGCCCAGTTTGTTGAAGATGTCGTAGCCGACCAGGATGTCCAGCGCCCTTTGCACCTGGTTGTCCTTCTTCAACTGCTCGGCATCCAAGGGACCCAGCCGCGCGGAGATCGCCTTGAAAGCATCCGCCGGGGATCCGTCACCGGGGGGGTCGGCGGCATCCGAAGCCTCGTCGAGCAGGTGGTTGGCCAGATCCCGCTCCTTCACGCGGTCGGCCTGCACCACCGCCTCGGAGATGGGTTCGCGGGCGACGGCGATGTCCGGTTCCACCCCTTTGGCCTGGATGGACCGGCCGCTGGGGGTGTAGTAGCGGGCGATGGTCAACTTCAGGCCGTAGCCGTCGCGCAGGTTTTCGATGGCTTGCACCGATCCCTTGCCGAAGGAGGTGGTGCCGATGATCAGGGCCCGTTTGCTGTCTTGCAGGGCGCCGGCCACGATTTCCGAGGCGCTGGCGCTGCCGGCGTTGATCAGCACCACCATGGGATAGGTGCGCGGCGTGGCGTTGCGCGTGGCGCGGTACACTTTGGTGTGGCGGGCCAAGCGGCCCTTGCTGGTCATGATGATGCCGTCGTCCATGAAAAGATCGGAAATGCGGATCGCCTGGTCCAGCACGCCGCCGGGGTTGTCCCGCAGGTCCAGGACCAGCCCCTTCAACGGGGGCTGGGTGTTTTCCATTTGCGACAAGGCCGCCACCAGATCGTCGTAGGTGTTTTCGCGAAAGTGGGTCACCCACACGTACCCGTAGCCCGGACTGAGGATGGTCGCCTTGACGCTGTGGATGGGGATCACGTCCCGGATCAGGGTGAAGTCCAGGGGTTTGGGTTCCCCTTCGCGCACGATGGTGATGACCACCTTGGTGCCCTTGGGGCCCCGCATCCGTTTGACCGCTTCCGTCAGGTTGTCCACCGGGGTGTCATCCACTTTGACGATCCGGTCGCCGGCCGCGATCCCGGCCGTGTAGGCCGGTGTGCCGACGATGGGCGAGATGACGGTCACCAGGTTGTCCCGCATGGTCACATGGATGCCGATGCCGGAGAATTCGCCCTGGGTGTCGATCTGCAGTTCCCGCAGCGCGTCGGGGGTCAACAGGGCGGAGTGGGGGTCGAGGCCACTGACCATGCCCTGGATGGCGTTTTCGATCAGCTTTTTGGACTCCACTTCTTCCACATAGTTCTTTTGCACGATGTCCATGACATCGGAGAGCAGTTTGAGGCTCTGGTAGGTATCTTCCTTGTCGGCGGCCAGATTGTGGTAGGCGCCGGGTCCGAACAGGGCCAGGGCGATGGCGATTAGGCCGGCCAAAACCCAGCGGGCTTTATCGGGGGAGCGAAACATGACGCGTTCTCCTTGAATTCATCCTTTGTTCATCCATTCCAGCGGGTCGACGGGTTTGCCGTGATGGCGCACCTGGAAATGCAGCGCCGGTCCCATGAGCGAGCCGGTGTCGCCCACGGTGGCGATCACTTCACCCGTTTCGATGCGGTCGCCCTTGACCTTGAACACTTCCTCCAGGTGGGCGTAGACCGTGTAGTAGTGATCGCCATGGTCGATGATCAGCATGTTCCCGAAGCCTTTGAACCAGCTTGCGTAAATGGCGTATCCGTCGGCCACGGCACGGATCGGCTCTCCCCGATCGGCTTGGATGTTGATACCGCTGTGAAAATTGACCAGATCGGCCTTTTCGTCGCGGTAGGGTCCGAAAAACGTAATGATCTTACCTCTTACCGGCCAATTGAGCAACCCCTTGGATTGGGCGAAGGGGCCGCCGCCGGTGGCCGGCTGGTCCGTTGCGCGGGCCGCGGGCCGCTGCACCGATGGGGTGGGGCCCAAGGCGGCCAGGGCGCCGTCCAGGTCGCGGGTGGCCTGTTGCAGCGCTTTGTGGGCGGCCTGCTCCAGGGATTTGGCCCCGCGGACCTTGCGCAATAGGGCGCTGCGGTTCTCCTGCTCGGCAGCGAGCCGGGCGATGCGTTGATCGAGGGCCTCGTTCAGCGCGCGTTGTTCCGCCCGGGCGCTCTGGATCTGCTGCACCACGGCCGCCAGGCGGGCATGGTCATTGTTCAATTGTCGCAGCAACGCTTCGTCCTGGTCCAGGATCTGTTCCAGGGATCGTTTGCGGTCGACAAAATCGAAAAACGAATCGGCCGATGCGAGCAGATGCGCCCGGCCCACCTGCTGCAGTTTGTAGAGGGCCACCAACCGTTGGGCGGCATAGGCTTCACCGCTTCGAATCGCTTCTTGCAACGCCGTCTGCTCCTGCTGCGCGGACGCCCGTTTTTCTTCCAGGGCCGCCAGGGCCGTCCGGGTTTCGCGCACCTGGCGGCGGGCATCGTCCAGGGCCTTCTCGGCCGCGTCCACCGCATCGACCAGCGCTTGTTCCTGGTCGCTCATGGTGCCGATGCGTGCCGCCGACGCCTGCAACTTCTTTTGGAGTTCATCGGCTTTTGCGCGCAAGGCCTTGCGTTTTTCCGGATCCGGCGCAGCGGTCCGGTCGGCGGCAGGCGCCGGCGCTGCGATGACGGCGATGCGCACATAACGCTCGTCGTGCAGAATGTAGCCGCTTCGGCCGCCATGTTCGATCTTCAGCCAGCCGCTGTCGCGCCCCAGCACCCGCACCCGGGTTTCCGCGGGCAGGCGCATCACCACGCGGTGGGACCTTCCGGGGCCGCTGCGCACGTTCAGATTGGACACCAGGATGGTGCCCACCTCCGTGGCCTGCTCGGCGGCCGCGTCCTGCCGCGGCGGTGAAGCAAGCAGCAAGAGGGCAACGAGGGCGAGCATGAACAAGCGCAATGGTGTCATCACAACCCTATTTGAGAAACTGTTTCAGGGACACCCAACTGCCCAGCCAGCCCACCACCATCCCGCCCAGCACGATGCCGGCGCAGGTGAGGACCGGAAAAAAGCGGATGGTGAACATCTCCGTTGCCATTGGGTCGCCGAACTGGCGGGTGAGGTAGAGGTATCCCAGCAGGAGGCTGCCCAGACCCAAAAGCGTGCCCAGTCCGCCCTGGATCATCCCTTGCAGATAGAAGGGCACCCTGATGAAGCGGTCGGTGGCGCCCACCAGGCGCATGATTTCGATCTCTTCCCGGCGGGCGTAAAGGACCAGCCGGATGGTGTTGGCCACGATGAAGACGGTGGCCATGAAAAAAAGGCCGCCGATGGCGTAGCCGGCCAGGCTGAAGAGGTTGACGATGGCCGTGAAACGGCCGATCCACTCCTGGCCGTACTCCACATCGGCGACGGTTTCAAGATTGGCGATCCGTTCGGCCAGAAACTGGAGCGAGGTGCTGTCGCGTCGATCCGCTTGCAAGGTGATCTCGAAGGCTTCCGGCAACGGATTCCGGCGCAGGTTGTCCAGCAGGGCGTCGTGGTGCTGCATCTGGCCGCGCAGCCGTTCCAGCGCCTCTTCGCTGGAAATGTAGCGGGCTTCCTGCACCCCGGCGATGGATTGCAGTTGCGCCATGGTGTCCTGCCGCGCCGCTTCCGAGACTTGCGGCGTCAGGTAGACCATCATGCGGATCCCTTGTTGCCACATGTTGAGGATGCCGCCGGCATTGACGAAAAAGAGGGCGAAAGCAGCGGCGATCATGATGGACAAGGCGACGGTGATCACCGTGATGGCGGTCAGAAACCGATTGTCCCGGATGTCTTTGAGGGCGCGCAAGAAAAAACGTTTCATCGGTGTATCCCTGCCATCAGACCGGCGCCGGCGGCAAGAGGCGGCCGTCGCGCAGCTGCACCACCCGGGTGTCGGCCCGTTTGAGCAGCTCCTTGTCGTGGGTGGCGACGATGATGGTCGCCCCGCGGGTGTGAAAGGTGTCCAGATAGCTCATGATCAGGCCGGCGGCCTCTTCATCCAGACTGCCGGTGGGCTCGTCCGCCAAAATGATCTTGGGGTCGCCCGCCGCGGCCCTGGCCACCGCCACCCGTTGCTGTTCGCCGCCCGAGAGGCTGGGCGGGAAAGCGTTCATCCGGTCCTCCATGCCCACGATGCGCAGGACACTGCGCACTTTCTTGGGGATCACGCTCGGCTTGCGCCCGGCGGCCTCCAGGACCAGGGCCACATTTTCATATACGGTTTTGGTGGGAATCAGCTTGTAGTCCTGAAAAATGATGCCGAACTTGCGCCGCAAGGTGGGCACGCGGGCGCGGGGGATGCGCGACAGGTTCATGCCGTCCACCAGAATCTGGCCTTCGGAGACCGCCTCGCCCAGGTAGAGCAACCGCAGCAGGGTGGTTTTACCGGCGCCGCTGCGACCGGTGACGAACAGCAGTTCGTTTTTGGCGATCTCCAGGGTCACATCCTGCAACGCCGCTTTGGCGCCGTACCGCTTGTGCACATGAAACAAGCGGATGATGGCCTCGTCGCGGGTGTCCGTCATCGTCTTCCTTTGGGTTTGACCGATCCGGCCCAAGCTGTTATGAACGGCATCGAGCTCAGGGAGTGCCGTCCCCGGTTTTCCCTGCTCCGCCTCCACTGAAACCCATTCTATGGCTTCTTCCCGTCAGTGGAGGCTTTATTATCTCATAAGTCCCTTAAAATCAAGTAGTTCTTAGGAAACCACCACCCCGGAGACGACATGAAACAGGAGCTGATCGCCCTTTTGGCCCAAAAATCCTTCAAATACAGCCCCGAACCCGTTTTCAAATTGGTTTCGGGTCGCATGAGCCATTTTTATGTCAATTGCAAACCCACGGTGATGCATCCCCGGGGCATGTACCTGGTGGGCCATCTGATGTTCGCCGCCATCCGGGATTTGCAACCGGCCGGTGTGGGCGGCCTGACCTTCGGCGCCGATCCCATCGCCATGGCCACCGCCTTCGCCTCCGAGCTCGAGGGGCAGCCCATGCGCGCCTTTTCCATCCGCAAAGCCAAAAAGGATCACGGCATCGCCCGCTGGATCGAGGGTGATCTGGCCGCCGGCGACCGCGTGGTGGTGATCGACGATGTGGCCACCACCGGCGGTTCCACCATCAAGGCCGTGGAGCGGGCCCGCGAGGAGGGTTTGGAGGTGGTGCGGGCCGTGATCCTGGTGGATCGGCAGGAGGGCGGTCTGGAGAACATCCGGCAGCACGTGGCCGATGTGCGGGCCTTGATCACCCGGGACGAGTTGATGGCCGCCATCGGCGCATAGGGTTCGCGTTTCATTTATTTCGAGAGCCCCTTCGGCCACTTCGATGGAGGTCCATATGACGGCGATCCGACGCATTGGTTGGTCCCTTTTTTTACTGACGGCGCTTTTCACCGGTCTGTGCGCCGATACCTTGGCCGATGCGGGCCGCGACCGGTTCCGCTACAGCGGTGATGGCCGCTTGCACCTTTTCAATCCCAAAAGCGGCGCGGTGTTCGACGGCGTCTACCGACAGGCCGACGGTCACATCGATCCCCAAGCGCGCACTGCCATCCAGAAAGTGTTTGACGCACCATCGGAGGAGCCCCTGGCGGCGATCTCCATGCGCCTGATCGCCTTTCTCGACTATTTGGAGGACCGCCTCCGGCCGGGGGCGCGCATCGAAATCGCCTCGGGCTGGCGCAGTCCTGCCTACAACACCCGGTTGCGGGAGAGCGGCCGCCTGGCGGCCAGTGCCAGTTTGCATCAATACGGCATGGCGGCCGACATCCGCATCGAAGGTGTCGATTCCCGGCAGGTGTGGCATTTTGTGCGTGAGCTGGGCTTCGGCGGCGCCGGTTATTACCAGGGGCGGCTGGTGCACGTGGACGTGGGGCCGGCCCGCTTCTGGGACCAGGACAGCTCCGGGGTGGGCAGCGACATTTCGGTGGACAACAAATTGATCGGACTGGTCACCGATTTCGACCGTTACCGTGCCGGCGATCGGGTGGTGCTGCGTTTCATCCGCATGACCGGTTTTCCCATCGGCGTTCAGGCGGAGTGGATTCTCGAGAAGGAAATCGAAGGGGGGCGGCGGGAGATGGTGGCGCCTTTTCATCCCCGTTTTGCAGCACCGGTCGACGGCGCTTGTCCTGTTTTCAACGATATCGGCGCCATGATGGATATTCGTGGCCGTTTGCCGGAGGATCTGCCGCCCGGTCGCTACGCGCTGCGGGCACGGTTTTGCGACACCCGCTGGGAGGCCATGCCCGAGGCGGTGACGACACCGCTTTTCGAGGTGCCGGACCGGGCGATGCCCTGACAGAACCACGGCCGGCCGGCTTGCAAACGGCTCACGGCCCGTCGCCGGGCGGTGGCGCTGCGGGTGCCCAGCGGTTTTTGAGCAGCCAGGGCGCCAGACCGCGCAGGGTGACCGCCGAGATGATGGTGACGGCCCCCACCACGGCCAGGGGTCCGGGGGCTTCGCCCAGCAGCAGCAACACCCAGATGGGATTGAGGATCGGCTCCAGGATGGGAATCAGCAGCGCTTCCAGGGCGGTCACGTGGCGAATGGCGATGGAAAAGAGGGCGTAGGCCATGCCGATCTGGACAATGCCCAACAGCACCAGGCCGAGCCATCCCTTGGCGCTGGGGGCATATTCGAACATGAAGGGCAGTCCCACCAGGGCGGCCAGCAGATTGCCCAGGATCACCGAGTGGATGGGGTCGGCATCCTTTTGTTTGCGCAGGAAAAGCGCCATCCAGGCAAAACCCACTCCCGACATCAGCGCCGCCAGGTTGCCCCACAGACCGCCCAGCGTCAGATCGTCCATGAAGAAGAGGGTCATGCCCCCCAAGGCCATGGCAAGGGTCAGCCAATCCACTCGCCGTGGCCGTTCGCCCAGAAACCAGTAAGCGAAAAAGGCCACATGAATCGGCGCCGTGTATTGCAGCACGATGGCATTGGCGGCACTGGTCAGTTTGTTGGCGATCACGAAGGTGGTCACGCACACCGCATAGGCCAGCGCACCGCCCAGCAGGTAGCGGTTGACGGCCACCAAGCGCGGCCGGAACAGCACGATCAGGAACAGCGCCGCAATGGCGCTGCGCATGCCGGAGATGGCCATGGCGGGCCAGTCCACCCACTTGATCAACAACCCCCCGACACTCCAGAACAACGCGGTGGCCAGCAGCAGCAATATGGCGGTGGGGCGTCCCAAACCGGCTCCGCCTATAGCCTAAGAAAGCGGGGCGTTTGATTGTCGGCCGTCAATCCTTCCTGGATGCGCGCCAGCACCTTCGGTTTTTCATCCGGGAATTGGTAGCCTTCGTAGCTGTGGGTGAACAGCAGATCGCCGCGGCGGTCGGTCCAATAGTTGCCGGCATGATCAAAACAGACCCGTGAGGTGATCTCCAGGGCTTCGACCATCCGTTGCAGCTCCATGAGTTCCTCATGGGGTGACAAAATCTGGAAATCCCCTTGTTGGGCCGCTTCGGCCATGGGGGTGCCGGGCAACGGGCGGAAAGGGCGCGAGCGGATGTAGTGGGGATTGATGGCGTTGAGCACCCGGGCGGTTTCCTGGGCGTGGGCCTCCCAGCGATCCCGCCCCCCCAGTCCGGGCATCCAGTATTCCGAGAGTTGAAAGCCGGCCGCCATGGCCTTGCGGCCCCCCTTGATGTGGCCATCGGCGGTCACGCCCTTTTTGACCCTTTTGAGCACCGTGTCATCCCCCGATTCCAGCCCCACGTGCAAGCGGTCCAGGCCGGCCTCGCGGATGGCCGTCAGCTCTTCGTGCTTCTTGCCGGCGATGGTCTTGGACCGGGCATAGGTGGTCACCCGGTTGATGCTCGGGAAGGTGGTCCGCAGATGGCGCAGCACGGTCACCATTCGGTCGGTGGGCATGATCAGGCTGTTGGCGTCTTGAATGAAAGCGGTCTTGCCGCCGGACAGCAGCCAGTGGAACACCATGGCGAAACCGTGGTGCTGGTTGAGATCCGGGTTGCGGTTGATCAGTTCGATGGCCGCCTCGCGGGTCACTTGGCCGCCCTGGCCCCGTTGGCGAGAGATCTCTTGCAGGTCCCGCACCAGGGCCGCAACGGCGTCGATGTCGGCCATGATCTCCTCGGGCGGCCGAAGTTCGAACTTTTCGGTCTTGTACATGGCGCAGAAATCGCATCGGTTCCAGGGGCAGTTGCGGGTAAACCGCAACAGCAAGGAGTAGCTCCCTCCTTCGCTGGGGGGGCGATAGATGCCGGTTTCGAAATCGTAGGTTGCTTGTTGTGCTGGTGCCATCAATTCTCCTTCGGGGCCGGTTGCAAGGCAAAACCCAAGCCACCGGGCAGTGCCGTGGCTTTTTTTACCTGCCTGTTACCGTTTGATATCAATGGTCATGATAATCATCCGGCGCCGGGATTCAAATCTTTTTTATCAACTTCCTGTGACAACAGCCGATAATTTCAGAGGATACGTGCGCGAACAGACCTGTATGCCGTTTGCAGGGTCGGGAACTGAAAGTGGCCATGGACAATACCCTTTCCATCTATCTGCTGCCCCCCGTGCTTTCCCTGGTTTGCGCCCTCTACCTGAGCATCCTGATGATGGCCAGGGGCGGGCCGCTCACGGGCCGGCTGCTGTTCGTGGTGGTGTGCCTCTGGTACTCGCTGTTGGCGCCGATGTTCATCCTGCACCATTTCATCGCCGATGTGGACACCTTGTTGAGCATCGAACGCAAGGTCCACTTTTTCTATGTCTATCTGCCCCTGGCGATGACGGCCTATTTTCACCACATCCTCGGGATCCGGCGCAACGATATTCTGGTGGTGCTGTTCTGCATCAGTTTGCTATTCAGCCTGACCACCCAGTCCGAACACTATATCCAAGGGTTTTACCAGTACGGTTGGGGTTACATCGCCCGGGGAGGGCCGGCCTTTCAGCTCTTCGGCCTTTATGGGCTCCTGACCTTTGGTTACTGTGTCTGGCGTTTCCGGCAACGGTTGCGAGTGGAAACCGACGGGGCGTTGCGGCTCAAATTCAAGTATGTGGTTTTCGCTTTTGGTTTGGGAACCCTGCTCACCTTTTTTAATGTGCCGGCGATGCACGGCATCGATTGGTACCCGCCGGGCAATTTCAGCTTTCTGCCCATGGCCGTGCTGGCCTACGCCGTGCTCAAGTACCGTTTGGTGGAGATCGAAAGCTTTTTCCAGCGCGGCCTGTTGTATGTGTTCCAGATAGTGGCGCTGCTGTTGCCCAACCTTTTTGTTTTTCAATGGGCGGCGCCCCGTTTCAGCGCTTGGACCGCCGAGTTGCAGTTTGCCGCGCTGCTGTTCTGGTTCGGGATCAACCATCTCTATTTGAGGCGGCTGCAGCGCTACAGCGATCGTATTTTGCACAAGAACCGGGACCAATTGCAGAAGGCCGAGAACCGACTGATTGCCGAAATGCTGGTGCTGCGTGGTACCGATGAATTGGTGCAGAAAATGGCAAGTGCAGTGATGGGTGTGCTGCCCTTTGCCTGGGTGCGCATCTATGTTGTGGATGAGCAGCGGCACCAGCTGGTGGACCCGAAGGGCGACGGCCACCCCGTGGACCAACGGTTGTTGGCGGTGTTGGCTGATTTTCGGGGCGTTGTCGACGCCCGCGCCCTGGCGGTTCATCCCCGGCTGCAGTCGCTGGAGCGCCCTTTGTCGCAGTGGCTGGGAACGTTGAATGCCGCCTATGCCGTCTCCTTGATGCACAACGACAGCCTGGTGGGCGTGCTGGCCCTGCCGCGCAAACAGAACTTGCAGGCCCTGCACCCCGACGAAGCCGACTTCCTCAAGAACGTCGCCAGGCCCTTGGGCCTGGCCTTGGCCAACGCCGTCATTCACCAGCGCATCACCGCCCTGAAAGACCGCCTGGAGGCCCGCAACAGCGCCCTCAATCAGGAGATCAGCGAGCGGCAACGGGCCGAACAGCGCTTGCAGGCGATGCGGGACGAGCTGCGCAGCGCCAATGAGGCGTTGCAAAACGCCATTTTGCAGGCCAACGAAATGACGGCCAAGGCCGAGATCAGCAACCATGTGCTGACCCAGGAGGTGGAAGACCGCAAACGGATGGCGCTCATGTTGCAACAGAGCGAGGAACGGTACCGATTGGTGGCGGAAAACGCCACCGACGTGATCTGGACCATCGACATGAACGGTCGGTTCACCTTCATCAGTCCGTCGGTGTTCCAGTTGTTGGGCTACCGGCCCGAGGAGATGATGGAGATGGAGATGCCCGCCGTGTTGACCCCCGCCTCCCTGCAAATTGCCCAAACGGCCATTGCCGAAGAGTTCGACAAATTCATCCACAAAACAGGTGACGAACGCACCACGAGAACGACCGAGTTGGAACAGGTGCGCAAGGACGGCACGACGGTCTGGACCGAAGTCAACACCCGTTTTATCAAGGACGAGAACCGCCAGGTGATGGGCATCTTGGGTGTCACCCGCGATATCACCGAACGGAAAAGGACGGAGCAGGAGCTCACCTATTTGGCCCATCACGACGGGTTGACCGGTCTCTACAATCGCCAAGCCTGCATCGAGATATTGGAAACAGAGATCAAATACGCCCGGCGCCACGGATCGGGTCTGGTGCTGCTCTATTTCGACCTGGACAAGTTCAAGCCGGTCAACGACACCTACGGCCACGAAATCGGTGATCGTTTGCTGGAACAGGTGGCCGCCCGCTTAAAACGGGCCGTTCGCGAAACCGACTGCGTTGCGCGGCTCGGCGGTGACGAGTTCACCATTGTTCTGAAGCACCCGGAACAGATACAGCACGAAATGGTCATTCAGCGGATTCGGCGCGATTTGGCCCGCCCGTTCCAAATCGGTGACATACAGATCGATTTTGTCACCGCCAGCATCGGCACCGCCACCTACCCGCGGGATGGCGAGACGGTTGGGGCCTTGATGAAGTGTGCCGACATGGGCATGTATCAAGCCAAGGAGCGGCCCATCGCACAACCCTGCGCCAACGAAGCATGATCTAGAATTGACACCATCGGTCCCCTCGGCCATACTGCCCATTGTGCTTGTCGTAACTGCGCCAACCGATGGATGCCGCCGGATATGCAACTGCAAACCCTTGTCGATTTAACACCCCACAACACCTTCGGTCTTCCGGCCGTGGCCCGGGCCATGGTTCACATCGACAGCGACGCCGCCATCCCGCGGCTGCTTGACCATCCGCTATACGGCCCGATGCCCAAATGGGTGTTGGGCGGCGGTTCCAATGTGATTTTCACAGGGGATCCGGCGGAGTTGGTACTGAAGGTGGCCATCAAGGGGCGGCGTCTGCTCCCAACGCAGGCCGATGCATGGATCGTGGAAGTCGGTGCCGGCGAATCGTGGCACGACCTGGTGCGCTGGACCATCGCCAACGGCCGGCCGGGCCTGGAAAACCTGGCGCTGATTCCCGGCACCGTGGGCGCCGCCCCCGTGCAGAACATCGGCGCATACGGCGTATCGCTGCAGGAGCGCTTCGATGCATTGGACGGCATCGACCTGACAACCGGCCAACCTTTCACCCTGACGGGCGATCAGTGCCGGTTCGGCTATCGGGACAGTATTTTCAAGCATTCCCTGGCCGGCCGGTGTGTCATCACCCGTGTGCGGTTGCGTTTGCCGCGACCATGGCGGCCCGTATTGGATTATCCCGATTTGCAGCGACGGCAGAGGGAGAGCGGTAGCGGCCGGCCCGACCCGCAACAGGTCTTCGATTGGGTTTGTGCTTTGCGCCGCGCCAAGTTGCCCGATCCGGCCACGGTGGGCAATGCCGGCAGTTTTTTCAAGAATCCGGTGGTGACGGCGGATCGGTTTGCCCAACTCTTACGCCGCCATCCGGCCGCCGTGGGCTACCGTCAGCCCGACGGCCGGGTGAAGCTGGCCGCCGGATGGCTGATCGAAACCTGTGGCTGGCGGGGCCGCACCATGGGACGAGTGGGGGTCTACGCCCATCAGGCACTGGTGCTGGTCAACCAGGGCGGGGCCACGGGCATCGAAGTGCTGGCCCTGGCCCGCGCGATCCAGGAAAGCGTCAAGGGCCGCTTCGGCATCACCCTCGAAATCGAACCGACAGTGGTCTGACCGCAGACACCCGTTTCTCCGATACGCCAGGGGACCTACCGGTTTCTTCGGTATCGAAATCGCTTTTCTCGCCGCCGGCTACCTGTTGAACAGGGCGATGGCTGTACCGTTGACGCCGCTATTGTGCAAAACCTCCCGGCCTTCGGCCACCGGCAACCAGTTGCCGGTGCCACCCCCGACACACCCACCCCCGACACACCCACCCCCCCAACCACCTCTAATCGAAAGAATTCCTTCAACTTAAAACTTTAAACTTAAAACTTAAAACTGGCCCGCCAGGGCCCCGCCAGGGCCAAACAATGATTGACATACTGTTCTTTCCTTATTATTTTCAGACGTTTCAAGCTGCCGCGGTCGATGCGCGCGTTTACTCATGTCAACAGCAAAGGGGGCGATTATGGCCGTTGTTACCATAGCCCGACAATTCGGAGCGGGGGGCCGGACACTGGGCAGCCGCTTGGCCAAGGAGCTGGGGTACCGTTTTTTGGACGATGTGGTGATTCAAGAGTTGGCTCGTCGCATCAAGGTGCCCCACGAAGCGGTCCAGGATATCGAAAACATTGCCGGCGGACTCTTTTCACGCATCGTGTCCGCGATGCTCAGCCGCAGCTACATGGAACGGCTCACCGGCGAGGACTTCGGCTACATCGACGAGGTGATTTACCGCAAAATGCTGCAGGAAGTGATTCACGACCTGGCGCGCAAGGACAACGTGGTCCTGCTTGGACGCGGCGGACAATATGTGTTGGAAGACGAACCCAACACGGTGCACTTCCTCCTGGTGGCCGATAGAAGCTACCGGGTGGCTTTCATGCGGGACAATTACAAGCTCTCCCCGGCTCGGGCCGAAGAGGCGGTCACCGAGGGAGAGAAGCGCCGGCGGCAGATCTATTCCTTGTTTCGCAGGTCCGATTACAACGATCCGCTACACTACCACATGGTGCTCAATACCAGTCGTATGGGCCAGGATCAGGCACTGGCCCAAATGGTCGGTTGCGTTAAAGGTTGCGCCGAAACCACCAAAGCCTGATGCGCTTATACTTAAACCCATACGGCATCGGCGTTGGATATACGCCAAAAGGCCAATGGGAAACGGCCCGTCGGTCGTGCGACGGCCCCGTTTTCCATTGGCCTTTTGTGTGGATGGGCGCCGTTGCCCGCCGAAGCGGCTCGCGGTCCCGTCCGCCCGGGTTACGGCCGGTAGGTGGCGCAGGCGTCTTCCGATTCCCAGGTGGTCACGCGGCTGACCCGCACATCCGTTCCTTCCAGTTTCGCGGCCAGTGCCTGTGCGATATAAACGGCGATGTTTTCCGACGAGGGGTTGCCTTTGAAGAACGGTAGCTCGTTGAGGAATTTGTGGTCCAGGGTGTCGATCACTTCGGCGACATGCACCTTGAGTTCGCCGAAATCCATCAGCACGCCCCAGGAGTTGAGGGTGTCGCCGGCCACGCACACTTCCACCTTCCAGTTGTGACCATGGAGGTTCTCACACTTTTTGGCCACCATGCGCAATTGGTGAGCGGCGGCGAAATGGGTCAGGATCTTCAGTTCGAACATGGGTGCGGATTCCTTCATTGCATGGCCTTGGCGGCGGCGCCTTTGAACATCTCCTTGAGCCGCTTGCCGATTTTACCCTCTTCGATACGGGCGAACTCCTTGAGCAGCGATTCCTGTTTCTTGTTCAAGTGGGTGGGGGTTTTGATGGTCACCTGAATGATCTGGTCGCCCCGCCGGCCCGTGCGCAACGATGGGATGCCTTCCCCGCGAAAGCGAAACACGTCGCCATACTGGGTGCCTTTGGGGATCTCCAGGGACTTGTTGCCGTTGAGGGTCGGCACCTCGATGGCGTCGCCCAGGATCGCCTGGGTGAAGGAGATGGGGATTTGACAGTAGATGTGGTTCTCTTCCCGTTTGAAAAAATCGTGGGGCTGAACATGGATGAAGACATAGAGGTCGCCGGGAGGGCCTCCCATCATGCCGGCCTGGCCTTCCCCGGACAGTCGCAGCCGCGAATTGTTGTCCACGCCGGCCGGAATTTTGACCGCCACGGTTTTATGGGTCAATACCTGGCCTTGGCCGTTGCATTGGGTACAGGGGTGGGGGATGAACCGGCCCGCGCCGCGACATTGGGGACAGGTGGTGCGGATGGTGAAGAAACCCTGGCTGCGGCCGACCTGGCCCGTGCCCTGGCACTGGGGACAGGTTTCGGTCTGGGTGCCGGGGGCGACGCCCTGGCCGTCGCAGGTCTCGCAGTTGACATGTTTGTCGATGTCGATGGTGGTTTCCACGCCGAAGGCGGCATCCATGAAACCGATGGTCAGGTCGTAACGCAGATCCGCGCCGCGCTGGGCCCGGCTCCGGCCGCCGCGTCGGCTGCGAAAGCCGAAAAAGTCTTCGAAGATGTCGCCGAAGCTGGAAAAGATGTCCTCGAATCCACCGAAGCCGGAGAACCCGGAACCTTCCAAACCCTGGTGCCCGTAGTGGTCATAAAGTTGACGTTTCTGCGGGTCGCGCAGCACTTCATAGGCTTCGGCGGCTTCCTTGAAGTTGTCTTCGGCGGTTTTGTCGCCGGGGTTGCGATCCGGATGAAATTGGAGGGCGAGTTTGCGATAAGCGGCTTTGAGTTCCGCCTCGGAGGCGTTTTTTTCGACACCCAGTACTTCGTAATAGTCCCTTTTACCTCTCATATGCGCTTCCGATTGGCTCTTGTTGTGGGTCCATGTTCTGTGTTACAAACCGTCGACTTGAAAGAATTGCAAAAAACGGGCCGCCACAAGCAGTGCCGTTTGGGCCGCCCGAACGTCGCCCCCGCATTTGGATGACCGCCTCATAAAGGTGCCGTATGCCGTCCCGCGGCAGGCGATGCATCAATGGCCAAAGTTAATGCAAGAGCGTATCGTGTCAATGAAATCAACTGAATTACCATTTGTGCGTGAAATGTTCAACCACATCGCGCCACAGTACGATTTTCTCAATCGATTGTTGAGCCTGCGCCGCGATGTGCATTGGCGACGGGCATTGGTGGCGGCCCTGGGACTGAACAAGGGGGCCGTCGTGCTGGATGTGGCCTGCGGCACCGCCGATGTGCCCTTGGAGGTGGTACGCCAAGTGGGCGACCGGGTGCGGGTCGTGGGGGCCGATTTCGCGCCGCAGATGTTGCGCCTTGGCCGGCCGAAAATCAAGCGTGCCGGTCCCAAGGGCGACACCATTCACCTGGTGGCCGCCGATGCCTTTGCGCTGCCCTTTGCGGCGCAACGCTTCGATGCCGTGACCATGGCCTTCGGCATCCGCAACGTTCAGGATAAACAGACGGTGCTGCAACGGTTCCACCACTTGCTGAAACCCGGTGGCCGATTGGCCATTCTTGAACTCGGCATGCCCTCGGAGGGGCTGCTGGGTTCGCTGTTCAGAAACTATTTCAGCCGGTTGCTACCTCTGGTGGGGCGTCTTTTCTCGCGCCACGGCTTCGCGTACAGTTATCTACCCGATTCCGTGGCCCACTTTCCCCCACCGGCAGCCTTCGCCGCCCTCATGCGCGGCGCCGGTTTCGAGAACGTACGCTACCGCCCCCTGACCCTCGGGATCGCGGTGCTGTTCGTGGGTGTGAAAAGCAAGTCCTGAAGCACCGCCATCCGCGGCCCTGGCGGATTGCCCGGAATGCCGATGGAAATCCCGGCCGGATCGGCCGGCGCAGGAGAGACTTTGAATCCATCATCCGAGAAAATCGTTTTATACAACCGACGCACCGGCGTCCTGGAAGAGGAATCCGTTGCGGGCCGGGCCTGGATGGATTTTTTTTACGGTACCGCCGTCGGCCGGCGTATTACCGCACTGCTGTTGTGCCGGCCCTGGCTTTCCCGTCTCTATGGCGCCTGGCAGCAGCACCCGGCAAGCCGCGGACGAATCGTTCCTTTCGCGCGGCAATTCGGCGTGGCACTGCAAGAGGCACGGATACCCACCGGCGGCTTTGCCTCTTTCAACGACTTTTTCATCCGGCATTTACAAGCGGGGGCACGGCCCGTGGCGGCCGATCCGCGCGCGCTGATCGCTCCGGCCGACAGCCGCCTGCAGGTTTTTGATTTGACCGCCGACACTCGGCTTCAGGTCAAAGGCAGTGCCGTAACGGTGCCGGCCCTGCTCGGCCGACCCGGCCTGCCCCAGGGGTTCGAGGGGGGCTGCTGCCTGGTGTTTCGTCTGGCGCCCTGCGACTATCACCGCTTCGGCTTCGTGGACGACGGCCTTCAGGGCCCGATTCACAACGTCCCCGGCCTGCTGCACTCGGTGAACCCGCTGTCGCTCAAGCACAAACCGGATGTTCACTGCACCAATCAGCGCCAGTGGTGCTTTCTGGAAGGCCGTGCCTTGGGCACCATGATCCAGGTGGAGGTGGGGGCCATGCTGGTGGGCAGCATCGTGCAACACCAGCCCGCCGGCGGTCCTTGCCGTCGCGGCGGCGAAAAAGGCTATTTCCAGTTCGGCGGCTCCACCGTGATCCTGGTCCTGCCCCCCGGACGCGTCGTCATCGATGCCGCTATCCGGCACCACTCCGCCAAGGGCATCGAAACCCTGGTGCGTTACGGAGAGCGGATCGGAGAAGCCGTACTCGCCCAATAGGGTTCATCCAGCCCAATAAACTCAATAAACCCAACAAATTCAACCCACTCGACCCGGAGCGACCGTCAGGACCTCGCTGCAGCAATCCTGCCGGGCGACATGAAGGCGGAAGCGGCAGGCCACCGTTTCCAGGGTGCGCTCCACCGTTGCGCGGGCTTTGTCCGGAGTGTTGTTGATTTCGCTCAGGTGGGCCAGGATGACGTGGCGCAAGGCGTCGTGGGCCAGTTCGGTCAGCAACCGGCCGGCGTCCTGGTTGGAAAGATGGCCGTCGCGGCCCTTGATGCGCTGTTTGAGGGGCCAAGGGTAGGGGCCCTCGAGCAGCATTCGGGGATCGTGGTTGGCCTCGATCACCAGCAGGGCGCAACCGGCCAGGTGCTGCCGCACCATGCCGGTGGCGATGCCCAGGTCGGTGGCGATGCCGATTTTGCACCCGTTGACCGCGATGGTGAAGCCGCCCGGGTCCCGTGCGTCGTGGGAAGTGGCGAAGGGATGGATTCGCAGATCGCCGATGGCGAAGCGGCGGCCGATCCGGAAATGGGAGATTTCGGGTATGTGGCCGATGGCGCCCCGGGCCGCTTCCTCGGTACCCGGCGAGAGGTGCACCGGCAATCCGTAGCGCCGGGCCAGGACGCCCACGCCGCGCACATGGTCGCTGTGCTCATGGGACACCACGATGGCGCTGAGGTCGGCTATTGATAAATCGGCGGCCGCCATGCGGCGCTGGATTTCGATGCCCGAAAGTCCGGCGTCCACCAGGATGGCGGTGCGTCCGTCACTGACATGAATGGCGTTGCCTTTGCTGCCGCTGGCCAACACACAGACCGAAAGCGATCCGATCTTGTCCGAAGCAGGGGGGGCTTTCAGGGTTTCACAGCAGGGCTTCATCTTCCATTCCCGGTCGACGCATTCGCGTTGCTTGACATGCCGTTATTTCCCGGTGCTGCCGAAGCCGCCTTCGCCCCGCGGCGTGTCGTCCAAACTTGCAACCTCCGCCACATCCACCGTGCAGACCCGCTGGATCACCATTTGGGCGATCCGTTCGCCCCGGTGCAGGGTGTAGTCGGCCGGCCCGAGGTTGATCAGCCCCACTTGCACCTCGCCGCGGTAGTCGCTGTCGATGGTGCCCGGTGCGTTGACGACGGTGACGCCGTGGCGGATGGCCAGCCCGCTGCGAGGGCGGATCTGGGCTTCGTACCCGTCGGGCAGGGCCATTGCGAACCCCAGGGGAACAAGGGCGATGGCACCCGGCGCCAGGGTCAAGGGCGTTTCGATGGCCGCGCACAAATCCATGCCCGCGGCCCGCTCGGTCATGAAGCGGGGCAAAGGGATGTCCTGGTCCTGGTCCGGGTGGAGTCGCCGGATGCGGAGCGTGGGGTTGGCGCGGGTCATGGCGATTGAACGCCCGAGGTTTCCACCGGCCCCAACAGCGTGGTGCACAGCCGATCCTCTCGGAAGAGGTCGGTCGCCAGGGCTTGCAGATCTTCGGCGTTGACGGCATCGATGCTGCGCGCCACCTGCGCCATGGGAATGTAGTTGCCGAAGTGAATTTCGTTCTGCGCCAGGCGCACCATCTGGTTGTCCACGCTCTCGGCGGCCAACCAGAGGTTGCCCTTGGTGAACTCCTTGGCGTCGCGCAGTTCATCGGCCGATACCGGCTCGTGCCGCAGCCGATCCATCTGTTTGCGGATCAGCGCCAGGGTGCGCTCCACGTCCGAGGGGCCCACGCCTGCATAGACGCCGAACATGCCCGCGTCCACGTTGGACATCATGAAGGAGTAGACCGAATAGGCCAGGCCGCGACGCTCGCGGATCTCTTGAAACAAACGGGAGCTCATATTGCCGCCCAGCAGGGTGTTGAGCAGGGAGAAGGCGAACCGGCGTGGATCGGTGATGGCCATGCCCGGTGTGGCCAGGCATAGATGCACCTGTTCCAGATGGCGCGCGTGCGTGCGGTTGCGCGCTTCGATCCGGGGGGTGGTGCGCTCCGGCAAGGATTGGCCGTTTCGGATGGCGGCAAAGGCCGGTCCCGTCAGATCGACGAAACGGTCGTGATCCAGATTGCCGGCGACGCTGATGACGATGCGTTCCGGATGGTAGAAGCGGTGGAAAAAACCTTTGATGGTGTCGGCCGAGAAGGAGCGGATGTTTTCCCGGGTGCCCAGAATCGAACGACCCAGGGGGTGATCGCCCCAGAAGGTTTCTCCCGCCAGCAGATGCACATACTCCTCGGGGGCGTCTTCCACCATGCCGATCTCCTGCAGGATGACCGGCCGCTCCCGCTCCACCTCCAAGGGGTCGAACATGGAGTTGAGAAAAATGTCCGACAGGATCTCCACCATGGTCTCCAGGTGGGTGTCCATGACCCGGGCGTGATAGCAGGTGCTCTCGGTGGAGGTGAAGGCGTTGGTTTGACCACCGATGGCGTCGAAGGCCTTGGCGATATCGTAGGCGCTGCGCCGGGTGGTCCCCTTGAAGATCATGTGTTCGATGAAGTGGGACAAGCCGCTCTGTTCGTCGGACTCGTCGCGAGCGCCCACGTCCACCCAGACTCCCATGGAGACCGAGCGGACGTGGGGCATGTGTTGGGATACGATCTTGATGCCGTTAGGCAGGATTGTCTTCCTTGGCACCGCGTTTTTGCTCCTCTTCCAGCGCAGCCTTCAGGCTCAGGCGGATACGGCCGTCCTGGGAAACCTCCAGGACCTTGACCTTGACGATATCCCCCTCCTTGACCACGTCGGTCACCTTGGCGACGCGGCGATTGGCCAGTTGGGAGATGTGGACCAGACCGTCGGTGCCGGGGGCGATTTGCACGAAGGCGCCGAAATCGGTGGTCTTGACCACCTTGCCTTCATAGATGGCGCCCTCCTCGGGATCCATGGCGATGGCCTGCACCTGTTCCATGGCCATCTTGCCCTCTTCCTCGTTGGTGGCCGCGATTTTCACCATGCCGCTGTCATCGATTTCGATGCGGGTATTGGTCTCGGCCTGGATGGCGCGCACCACCTTGCCGCCCGGGCCGATGATGTCACGGATCTTGTCCGGGTTGATCTTGATGGTGAAGATCTTGGGCGCGAACCGGGAGATGTCGCTGCGCGGCTCGGCCAACGCTTCGAGCATTTTGTCGAGGATGTGCAGCCGTCCCCGGCGGGCCTGCTCCAGAGCCTTATCCATGATTTCGCGGGACAGTTCGTGGATCTTGATGTCCATCTGCAGGGCGGTGATGCCCTCCCGGGTACCGGCGACCTTGAAATCCATGTCGCCGAAATGGTCTTCGTCCCCCAGGATGTCGGAAAGGATCGCCACCTGCTCTCCTTCCTGAATCAGCCCCATGGCGATGCCCGATACCGGTGCCTTGATGGGCACGCCGCCGTCCATCAACGCCAGAATACCCGAGCATACGGTGCCCATGGAAGAGGAGCCGTTGGATTCCAGTACCTCGGAAACCAACCGGATGGTGTAGTCGAAGTCTTCGCGGTCGGGCAGAACCTTCTCTATGGCGCGGGTGGACAGCCCCCCATGGCCGATGTCCCGGCGGCTGGGGCCGCCGACGCGCTTGACTTCACCCACGGAAAAGGGCGGAAAGTTGTAATGCAGCATGAAGGGCCGCATCTCTTCACCGCTGAGGGTTTCCACCCGTTGCTCGTCGGGCCCCGATCCCAGCGTGAGCACCCCCAACACCTGGGTTTCGCCCCTGGTGAAAAGGGCGCTGCCGTGGGGGCGCGGCAAAATCCCGACTTCGCAGGTAATGGGCCGGATGGTGTCGAAACCGCGGTTGTCGATGCGCCGACCTTCTTCGAGGATCATGCGGCGGCAGATTTTTTTCTGCACGCCGTCCAGGATCTCGTACACCTCGCCGCGCCGTTCCGCGAATTCTTCTCCCAGACTCTCGAAAATTTCCTTTTTCAAAGCGCGCAAGGCACTGGAACGCGCAACCTTCTCCGGGATGCGCACGGCTTGGTCGATTTTGTCCGTTGCCATGTCGGCCAGCCGTTCGGCCAACGCTTCGTCCGCGACAGGCGGCGTGAAGGGCCGTTTGGGCTTGCCCAGGGCCGCTTGCAGCTGCTCTTGCAGATCGATGATCGGCTGCATCGCCTTGTGGCCGAAGAAGATGGCATCCAGGATCTCCGCTTCGGAAACCACTTGGGAGCCGCCTTCCACCATCACCACGCCGGTTTTGGAGCCGGCCACGATCAGGTTGATATCCGACACCTGGCATTGGCTGATGGTGGGATTGGCGATCAATTCGCCGTCCACCCGCCCCACGCGCACGCATGCGATGGGACCGGCAAAATGGATGTCGGACAGGGTGAGGGCCGTCGAGGCGCCCACCACCGCGAGCACATCCGGGTCGTTTTCCTGATCCATGGAGAGGACCGTGGCGATCACCTGGGTTTCGTGGCGCCACTGTTTGGGGAACAGGGGGCGGATCGGGCGGTCGATCAGGCGGGCGGTGAGGGTCTCTTTCTCGCTGGGACGACCGATTTCACGACGAAAGTAGTTGCCGGGGATGCGGCCGGCGGCGTAGATTTTTTCCTGGTATTCCACCGTGAGTGGCAGAAAGTCGGCCGGTCTTTCGTCGTGGGCGGCCACCGCCGTGACCAGGACAATGGTATCGCCGTATTGGATTTGAACGGCACCGCCGGCCTGTTTGGCCGTCTTGCCGGACTGGATGGTCAGGGTCTTGCCCCCGACCTCTGTTGTAAGGGTTATTTCCATGTGATCGTCTCCTTGTTGGTTGCCGGTGCGGCATGCCCTGCGCGGGGAGGTCGGCCGATGCCGACCAAAATCAGCGGGCAACGCGGTCCGCCGGCGTGGGTAACACCCAATGCGCCGCGAGGCGCTTGCGGCGCCTTGCACGGTTGGATGAAGGTCTGGAAACGGGGTCGTATGGCCCGCGCCGGTGCGGCATCAGGCGGCTGAGAAGCGGTTCTCGCAAAGTCGCAAAGAACGCCAAGTGATCCCAGGGCGGTGCTACGCCTTGGCGGCCTTGGCGGCTTGGCGAGAAAAGTCGGAATCTCAGCCCCTTCATACCGAATGCGCGGGCAGGGCCCGTTTCGATGATAATTGTTAAAACACCGGTGCACAGCGGGCGTCGCTTGCCGCCGCCATGCCCTTTTGGGTGGCGTGCATGGCGAGCGTTCGAGCGATACATAATCAAACCGGCGGCCTATGGCAAACTGTGGTCGCCATCGATCACCGCCGGCGGTAACGGTTTCGCCCGCTGGGATATCAGCGGCGCAACCCCATGTTTTCGAGGATGGTCCGGTAGCGCTGGACGTCGTTGTTTTTGACATAATTGAGCAACCGCCGGCGTTGGCCCACCAGCATCAGCAGCCCCCGACGGGAGTGGTGATCCTTCTTGTGGATCTTCAGGTGCTCGGTCAGGTAGTGTATGCGGTGGGTCAGCAGGCCGATTTGGACTTCCGGGCTGCCGGTGTCCGTGTCGTGCAGTTTATATTGTTCAATCAAACCCTTTTTGTCTTGCGTCGATAAAACCACTGTTCCGTTCCTCCTTTTTTTTCAACTGCTGCGGATTTTGCCCTGAATTAATTAAAAACACAACAATAATTGTAACGATCCCCCTGTTCGGCCGCTTGCACCACCGCTTTGAGGGTGCCGTGGGCATCGACCACCTTGATGGGCGTGGTGGCCGGTGCATCGGAAGCGCAGCGAAGAGCCCCGTCCAACAAGGCTTCCCGTGAAAGGGGGCGTCCCCGGGCGATATGTTCCAGCAACGCCGTCCCCGCTTCGCAAGCGGGCAGGCTGCGCAACGCTTCGGCCATGGGCACCACCAGGGCGCGCCAGGTACCGTCGTTCACGGCCGCTTCCAGACGCTCCAGGCAGACCGCCTCGGCAATGGTGAAACCGCTGCCGGCCGTGCGGCGCAAAGCGGCCAGGTGTCCCCCGCATCCCAACGCCTGGCCGATATCGTGGCACAGCGTGCGCACGTAAGTGCCGGCCGAACACGTTACGGCGAAACGCACGGTCGGCAAAGACATCTCCAGGATGCGCAAGCGGCCGATGGTGATCCGCCGTGGCGCCTTGGCCACCGGACGGCCCTGGCGCGCCAAGCGGTAAAGCGGCACGCCCTGGTGTTTCAAGGCGGCGAACACTGGCGGTTGCTGCATTTGCACGCCCTCGAAACGGGCGAACACCTCGGCCAGTGTTTCCCTATACAAAGGCGGTACCGCTTGCCGGGACACCACCTGGCCGGTGGCATCCTGGGTGTCGGTCGTCGACCCAAGGTGCAATACCGCTTCGTACCCCTTCTCGCCGTGTAAAAAAAACCTTGCCAGGCGTGTCGCCTGGTTGAGGCAACACGGCAAAACCCCGGTGGCGAAAGGGTCAAGGGTGCCGGTATGCCCCACCTTGGCGGCGCCGGTAATCTTTTTGACCCGGGCCACGACCCTGGCCGACGACAGGCCCGCCGGCTTGTCGATCACCACGATACCGTTCACGGACCGGCACATAACTCGGGATCGGTGCACGCCAGTCCCATGAGCTGTTGCTTGAGTTCGGGCAGCGTGGCTTCGATGGAAAACCCCGATGCGCTCGTATGCCCGCCGCCCCCGTACTGCGCGGCGATGCGGGCCACATCCACCGTTCCGTCGGAACGCAGACTGACGTGAAACTGTGATCGCCCCTTGCCGCGGGCGCCGTTGTCCGGACCGCCCAGTTCATGGATCAGCGCCGCCACCTTGATATCTTCGATGCGACGGGCGTAGTTGATCAATCCGTCGATATCCTCCGCCTGGGTGCGGGTTTCCCGCAACATCCGCTGGGTCAAGGTCATGACGGACACCTTGCCGTTGGGCGCGATTTCAAGGGAGTCCAGGGCCAGATTGAGCAGCTTGATGCGCCCCAGGGAGTAGGTGCCGTACACGTGTTGGGCCACTTCATAGGGGTTGGCGCCCCGGCTGATCATCGCTTCGCAAATGGCGAAGGCCGCCCGGTTGGTGTTGGAAAACCGAAACGATCCGGTATCGGTCAAAATCCCGGTGTAGATGGCGGTGGCCATGGCGCAATCGATCTTGACCGGCATGCGTTGGATGATGCGGTGGATGATCTCGGCCGTGGCGCAGGCCGCCTCGTCCACCAGACTCAGATGACCGAAGCGGGTGTTGGTCACGTGGTGATCGATATTGATCAGCAAAGGGGCCTGCCGGATGTGGGCCGCCGCCTGGCCGACCCGCTCGATGTCGCCGCAATCGAGAACGATGGCCACATCAAAAGCCATTTCCGGATCGATGTGCGGCACGATGGTGTGCACCGAGGGCAAAAAGCGGTAAACCGCTGGAATGGGGCTTTCATTGAACAGGTGGACCGTCTTGCCCATGGCCCGCAGGGCCAGCCCGGTGGCCAACAAAGAGCCGATGGCATCGCCGTCCGGATGGGTGTGCGAGGCCACCAGAAAGTTCCGGTGGCGCTCGATCTGTTCAATGATGGTCGGAATCATCCTGTTTCACCGCTTTGAGCAACTGTTCGATCCGCGTGGCGTAGTCGATGGAACCGTCGTAATAAAAACGAAGGTCCGGCATATAGCGCAAAGTGAGCCGCTGGGCAAGCTCCCGTTTGAGAAAACCGCGTGCCCGCTCGAACCCGTCCAGGGCGTCCTGGCGGGAGGCCTCGCCCGCCGGGGTGCAAAAATAGACTTTGGCCAGCCGCAGGTCGCGGCTCATCTTGACGCCGGTGATGGTGGCACCCGCCAGGCGCGGATCGCTGATCTGCTTGTGCAACAGTTCGGCCACCACTTGTTGGATCAGACCGCCGACGCGGTCAGCGCGGGAAAAAGGCTTCATGGTATTTATAAATGGAAGATCTCCATCTCCGTATCGATGATTTCGGCCAGGCCCAACCCATCCACGAAATTGATCAGCTTGTCCATCTTGGCATTGATCACCTGATGGTCCGGGCCGACCAAGGCGAACCCGATTCGGGCGCGCTGGTGGATGTCGTTGGCGCCCACTTCCGCCACTGCGGCGTTGAAGTGGTTGCGCATTTGGCCGATGATGGACCGCACGACGCTGCGTTTGGCTTTCAGCGACCGGCAGTCATGCAGCCGGAAGGTCAACACACCATAGCCCACCGCCATGTGCGGCTGGGCCGAGGATCGTTTGGGCATTACTCCACTTCCGGGCGAATCTCTTCAATGTAATAGGTTTCTATGATGTCGCCCACCTTGATGTCATTGTAGTTCTCCAGGCCGATACCGCATTCGTAACCGCTCTGGACCTCCTTGGCGTCATCCTTGTACCGTTTCAGGGAGCTGTTCTTGCCGTCGTAGATCACGACACCGTCGCGCAGCAAGCGGGTGAGCTTGCCCCGTTCGATCTTGCCGTCGGTCACATAGCAGCCGGCGATGGCACCCACCTTGGGCACATGGAACACCTCGCGCACTTCGGCACGACCGACAAAGCGCTCTTCGAAGGTGGACTTCATCAGCCCCACGATGGCATCTTTGATCTCTTTGATCACATTGTAGATGATATTGTGGTACCGGATGTCCACGTTCTCTTCATTGGCCATATCCTGGACTTTGGGGTTGGGGCGCACGTTGAAGCCGATGATGATGGCCTCGGAAACCGCCGCCAGGGAGATGTCCGATTCGGTGATGGTGCCGGTGGCCGCATGCATGACATTGATGGCCACCTCTTCGTTGGACAGCTTGACCAGCGAGTCGCGGATGGCCTCCATGGACCCGTCCACGTCGGCCTTGATGATCACGTTCAGTTCCTTGACCTCGCCCTCCTGCATCCGCTCGTACAGCTTGTCCAGGCTCAGGCGGCTGGTTTTGGCCAGCTCCTTGGCGCGCTGTTTCTGGAAACGATGCTGGCCGACCTGCTTGGCGTCCTTTTCATCCTTGAGGGCCACCATTTCGTCACCGGCCATGGGCACGCCCGACAGGCCGATCAGTTCCACCGGGTGGGACGGACCGGCCTGGTCCACTTTCCGGCCGCGATCATCGATCAGAGCGCGCACCTTGCCGTGGTGCACCCCGCAGACCACCGGGTCGCCGGTTTTCAGGGTGCCTTCCTTGACCAGCACCGTGGCCACCGGTCCGCGGCCGGAGTCCAGCTTGGCTTCCACCACATGGCCCGATGCCAGCTTGTCCGGGTTGGCTTTGAGTTCCAGCACTTCGGCCTGGAGCAGGATCATCTCCATCAATTCGTCGATGCCGGTCTCCTGCTTGGCCGATACATGCACGAAGATGGTGTCGCCGCCCCACGCTTCGGGGGTGACGCCGATTTCGGCCAGTTGCCGTTGCACGCGGTCCGGATCGGCATCCGGTTTGTCCATCTTGTTGACGGCCACGATCACCGGCACCTTGGCGGCCTTGGCATGGTTGATGGCCTCCACCGTCTGCGGCATGACCCCGTCGTCGGCCGCCACCACCAGAATGACGATGTCGGTGATGTGGGCGCCGCGGGAGCGCATGGCGGAGAAGGCTTCATGGCCCGGCGTGTCCAGAAAGGCGATGTGGCCCTTGTCGGTGGACACCAGGTAGGCACCGATGTGTTGGGTGATGCCGCCGGCTTCGCCCGCGGTCACCCGCGATTTGCGGATCACATCCAGCAGCGACGTTTTGCCGTGGTCCACGTGGCCCATGATCGTGACCACCGGCGGGCGGTGGCTCAAGTTTTCGGGATCGTCCGGTTGAGCGGTATGCAAAATGGTCTCCTCTTCGAAGGCGGCCTTTTCCACTTCGTAGCCGAATTCGGCCGCCACCAGGGTGGCGGTGTCGAAGTCGATGGTTTGGTTGACCGTCACCATCACGCCGTTGGACATCAGGCGGGCGATCATTTCACCGGCCTTGATGCCCATGCGCTTGGCCAGGTCGGACAGCACGATGGTGTCATCGATCCGTATCCGCCGTTTGATGGCTTTGGCGGTGGTGATTTGGGTTTTCTGGGTCGCGGGCATCGATTTGGCTTTGCCGCCCTTGCGGCCCTTACGACCCTTGCCCCGATCCGAATAGAGATCGGCCCCCTCGACCACCTCTTTCTTGCGAAAGGAGATTTTCTTTTTGAGGAATTTCTTGTCCTGGCTCTCCTCTTCGACCTCCGTCTTCTTTTTTCCCTTTTTCTTGGGCCGATCGGATTTGGGCGCCTCGGTTTCCACCATGGCCGCGGGCGCGGTCGGCACCTCGGGCTCGGGCTCGGACTCGGGAGGTGCCGGTGGGCGTTCGGGCAGTTTGATGATCTTGGCCGCCGCCTCTTTTTTCTTCTTCTTGGCCTTGGGCTTGGGCGCTTCTTCCTTGGCGGCCGGCACTTCGGCGGACGTCTCCGACGCCTCAGGGGATTCGACGGATTCTACGGGCGCAACGGGTTCGGTGGTCTCGGTGGGTGTCGTTTCCGAGACGGGCGCCTCCACTTCCGTTTCCGTCGGCAATGTCTCCGCAGGGGGTTCCGGCGCTTCTGCCGATGGGGTTTCGGGAGCGGCTTCAGACGGTTCCTGGACCGGTTCAGCGGCTTCGGGTACGGGGGGGCGGGCGATCACGCGCGCGGCCGTTTCTTCTTTCTTCCTACGGACCGATTTCGCGGCCGGCTTCTCGGAAGGCGTTGCTTCCTCGGTGGCCGGCGTCTCGGCCGTTTCTTCACTCGGTGCCTCGGCGGCAGCCGGGGGTTCCGCCGGCGCCTCGGCCGTGGTCTCCGTGCCGGTTGCCGTTTCCGCCGGGGCTTCGGTTTCGGCCGCAGCGGGTGTATCCGGCTCGGCTTCCATGGCTTTGCGCCGGCGTCGAATAACAGTGGGCTTGACCCGCTTTTCTTCCAAATCAGGCTCGGGGCCGCCTTGGACCAGTTGGCGGATTTTGGCCTCGTGGGTTTCGTCCAAGGCGCTCATGTGGGAGTTCAGACCCAGGTCGAGCGAGCTGATCTTTTCAAGCAGGTCCTTATTGGTCATGTTGAGCTCTCGTGCCAGCTCGTATACTCTTTTCTTGGGTTGTGTCATCCATCCCCCTTACGTGATTGGCGTGGCCGTTTCCCGGTTCCGCATGCGGCTATTCTTGGGACGGCATTGTCGTCGTGTCCGAGTCGTCCGGTGCGGGGTCGTCTTCCTCCGCGGGTGCCGCGTCAATGGCCTCCGCCGGCGCGATTGCCGTACCGTCCTCTTCGGCCGCGGCGGCGGTGTCATCGGCGGCCGGCGCCTCCTCGGCGATGACCGCTTCCGCCGCAGCCGCTTCGGCCGCGGCAGCTTCGGCTGCGGCCGCTTCCGCCTCTTCGGCCGCCGTCGTCTTGAGGGCCAATTGGGCGTTGGCGATCAGCTGGCGGGCTTTTTCGGCGCCGATGCCGCGAATCTCGACCAGATCGTCAATATCGGCATTGGCCAGCTCCTCGGCCGAGTATAAACCCTTTTCAAAAAGGGCGTCGGCCAGGCTGATGCCCACGCCGCTGATTTGCACCAGGGAGTTGTAGCCGCTCTGCATGGTCTGGTTGTATTGGGTCTCGCTGACCACATCCAGGTGCCAACCGGTCAGCTTGGAGGCCAGGCGGACATTCTGTCCCCGTTTGCCGATGGCCACCGAAAGGAATTCGTCGGGCACGATCACCTCCATGGAACGATCCTCCTCGTCGATGATCACCCTCGATATTTCGGCCGGCGCCAGGGCGTTGCACACGAACTTGGCCGCATCCACATGCCATGGAATGATGTCGATCTTCTCGCCCCGCAACTCCTGCACCACGTTCTGCACCCGGCTGCCCTTCATGCCCACGCAGGCCCCCACCGGATCGATGTCCGAATCCTGGGAAGACACGGCGATCTTGGCCCTGCTGCCGGGTTCCCTGGCCGCTCCTCTGATTTCCACGATGCCTTCGGCGATTTCGGGCACTTCGGTCTTGAACAGCATGACCAGAAAGTCGGGGTGGGTGCGGGTCAGCACCACCTGGGGTCCCCGGCTTTCGTAGAGCACGTCCAAGATCAGCGCCCGGACGCGGTCCCCCCTCCGGTAGCTTTCCCGCGGCACCTGTTCACGTACCGGCAACGCCGCCTCGGTGGCGCCCAGGTTGACGATCAGATCGCCGCGATCGAAGCGTTGCACGATGCCGTTGATGATCTCTCCCTTGCGGTCGATGAAATTGGTGTAGACCGCATCCCGCTCGGCGTCTTTGAGTTTCTGAATGATCACCTGTTTGGCGGACTGGGCGGCGATTCGACCGAAAGAGGCCGCATCCATCTTGGTGCCCAGGCTGTCGCCCACTTCGCATTCCGGATCCAGCGTGCGCCCCTCTTCCAAGGTGATCTGCAAATCGGGTTCATCGATCTGTTCCACCACCTCCTTGAACTGAAACACCTCGATTTCACCGGTTTCTTCGTTGTAGTTTGCTTCGATATCGATCTTGGCACCATATTTTTTGCGTGCGGCGGAGCGCAGAGCCTCTTCCAGGGCTTGGATCAGAATCTGCCGGTCGATTCCTTTGTCCCGGCTGACTTGATCCACAACGCGTTTAATGTCTGACATCAACATGGGTTTTCTCCATTCGGTTGTATAAGGTGCGCCTTGACGATTTCGGCAAACACAATATCCACCACTTGATTATCGACCACCATTTGGATGGCGGGCCCCCGCACGCCTTGCAGCGTGCCGGTGAAATTCTTACGCCCGTTGATCGGGCGGGCGATGCGCACCCTGGCCCGGCAGCCCTGAAAACGTTCGAAATCGCTCAATCGTCCCAGAGGCCGCTGTTCGCCGGGGGAAGAGACCTCCAACCGATAGGCGCCTTCCAGTGCCAAACCGACATCCAGCAGGTCGCTCAATTGCCGGCTGACGGTGGCGCAATCGCCCAACGTAACCCCCCCTGGCTTATCCAGATAGAGCCGCAGGGTTCGTCCGCCGGGCTCCCGCTGAAACGCCACATGCACCAATTCCATGCCTTCGGCGCGGCACAGGGGTTCGGCCAACCGCCAAACCTGCGGTATGACGGGGTTGGTGCCGCCGATTACGGTCTGCCTATCATTGTCTCGCGGGTCCGTCATGACCGTTGCGCTCCCGGCGAAAAAACAAAAACGGGCATGAAGCCCGTTCCCGTAAAGTAGATCGTTGACGACCTGAAATATGCGAATCCGCTAACTGGAACCCATCATCTGAAACATGCGCCGCAACATTTCCGGCACTGCATCTACTTTACTAAGTTCGGCTCAGATGACATTCCGGACTTAAAATGGTGGAGCGGGCAACGAGATTCGAACTCGCGACACCAAGCTTGGGAAGCTTGTACTCTACCAGCTGAGCTATGCCCGCTTACCAAGGCCCTTATATAAGGCAAGGCCAAAGGGATGTCAACAGCTATTGTACAGGGGGCAAAGGGGTTGTCTGCGGTCAAGAATCCAACAGATTCCGGAGGGCTTTGAGTTCGGCGAAGACCTGGCGCAGCAGCTCCTTGTCGGTGGGTGGCGGCGGGGCTGCTTGGTCGGTGGCGGTTTGCAGGTATTGGCGCGCGCCTTTGATGGTGAAGCGGCGGTCGTAGAGCAGATGTTTGATGGTCAGAATCAGCTCCACGTCACTTTTGCGATAGCGCCGTTGGCCGGCTTCGGTGCGCTTGGGGCGGATGCGTCCGAATTGATTTTGCCAGAAGCGCAACACGGAGGTGGGCACCCCGGTGATTCGGCTCACTTCACCGATGCGGAAAAAGAGCTTGTCGGGAATTTTGGGCGCTTCAGGGTGCATTGATCAACCCCCTCGGGTGGTTCGCAGGCGGGGCGGTCATGCCATCCGGCGGTGTGTGAGCGGCGCTATCTACCACTGGCCTTTGCGGCCCGAATCTATTGTTCTGCGTATCCCCGGGCCGCGGCAAAACGGTGATCCGCCATCGCGCAGCGCTGCCGCCGATCAATCGGCGGCCTACCTATTCAAATTGGCAGAATACCATCGCTTAACACTTAACACTTAAAACTTAAAACTGAATTTCCTCATATAACACGAAAAACGCCTCTCTGACAGCCCTGTGGTTACGTCGGCAAATCGGCCTTGAAGCGCTGCACCAGGTGGTCGGTGATGGCCTTGTGCAATTGGTTGACCGCTTCGTCGGCCAGGGTGGCTTCGGAGGAACGGTAAACGATGCGCAGCGAGAGGCTCTTGCGTCCTTCGGGAATGGGTTTGCCCGCGAACAGATCGAACAACTGCACAGCCTCCACCAGGGGCTCGTTCATCTGTCGCACCGCTTCCAGGATGCTGTCGCTTTCCAGTTCCCGATCCACGATCAGGGTGGCATCCCGGGCGGTGGCGGGGAAGCGGGGCAGGGGGCTTGCTTGCAGCCGATCGGGAATATGGGCCACCAGCGCCGGCAGATCGATCTCGAAGAGGTAGGCCGTCTGCCGCAGATCGTAGGCGTCGGCCACCGCCGGGTGCAACTGACCGATCAGGCCGATGGGCCGGTCGTTCACCATGATGCGGCCGCTGGCGCCCGGCCGGGTGAAGGTGCACCGGTCGTCGGTCAGGCGGGTGAAAGACACCGGGGCCACGTGCAAACCGGCCAACAACCCTTCCATCGCGCCCTTCAAGTCATAGAAGTCGCAGGGCTCCGGTTTGCCGTACCATCCCGGCGGGGTGCGGTCGCCGGTCCACAAACCGGCCAGCACGTCGCTCTCCTCCGGTTGGGCGCTGTCGCCGCGGCTGATGAAGATCTTACCGATTTCAAACAGTTTGAGGTTGCGCGATTGCCGTGCGAGGTTGTGCCCCATGGTTTGCAACAGTCCGGGCACCAGGCTGGTGCGCATGACGGCCTGATCCTCGGTCAGTGGATTGAGGATCCCCAAAGCGTTGCGGCGCGGGTCGTCGTCGGGCAATCGCAACCGGCGCGCGGCGTCGGCGTGGACGAAGCTGTAGGTGATGATTTCGTTGAACCCCATGCCCGTCAGCAGGCGACGGATGCGCCGGCGCCGCGTCACCAGGGACGGGGTGGGGCGCGCATCGGGCGGGATGGCGGGATAAGTGACCGGGATCCGGTCGTAGCCGGCCCGCCGCGCCACCTCCTCCATCAGGTCCTCGGGGCGGCTCACATCCACGCGGAAACTGGGGGCCGTTACCGTCAGGATATCCTGCCGGGGTCCGTTCACTTCGAATTCGATGGATGCCAACAGACCTCCCATGGTCTCGCCGTCCAGGTCGGTGCCGAGCACCCGGTTGGTGGCGGCCACGCTCAGCGAGAGGGTGGCCGAGGCGGGCAGGTCGTGGGCCGCATCGATGCAACCGTCGATCATCCGCCCGCCCCCCAACTCGGTCATCAGTTGGGCCGCGCGATCAAGGGCGTAGCGGGTGCCGTGGGGATCCACGCCCCGCTCGAAACGGTGGCTGGCTTCGGTCTTGAGCCCCAGCTGCTTGGCGGTTTTACGGATGCTGATGGGGTCGAAGTAGGCGCTTTCGATCAACACGCGTGTGGTGTGGGGTTCGATCTCCGAGTTGAGGCCGCCCATGACACCGCCTACGGCCACCGGCCCGCGACCATCGCAGATCATCAACATCTCCGGGGTCAAGGTGCGCTCTTTGCCGTCCAGGGTGGTGAAGCGCTCGCCGTCACCGGCGGTGCGCACCACGATGCGCTGTTCCGCCAAGCGGTCGAAATCAAAGGCGTGCAGCGGCTGACCGGTCTCCATCAAAATGAAATTGGTGATGTCGACGATATTGTTGATGGGCCGCAGTCCCACGGAGAGCAGCCGATCCTGCAGCCAGAAGGGGGAGGGTCCCACGGTGATCTCTTCCAGCAGCCGGGCCGCATAGCGGGGGCAGTGGTCCGGCGCCTCGATGACCACGGAGGTGAGGGTGTTGATGTCGCCCCCGGCCGTCGGCAGGGCAACGGGTGCGCGGCGCAGTGGCGCCCCCTGGATGGCGGCCACTTCACGGGCGATGCCCAGAACGCTCAGGCAGTCGGGGCGGTTGGGGGTGATGCTGATTTCGAAGACGGGATCGGCAAGCCCCAAGGCCTTGTTCAGCGGGGTTCCAGGTGTCAAGCCGGCATCCAGGGCCATCAGGCCCGACCGATCGGTACCCAGCGCCAGTTCACCGTCGCTGCACAGCATGCCCGCCGAACGCCGGCCGCGGATGGTGCTTTCGGTCACTTGCGTTCCGTCGGGCAGTTGGCTGCCGGGCAGGGCAAGGGGCGCCAGCATGCCTTCGACCACATTGGGCGCGCCGCATACCACGGCGATGGTGTCGGTGCCGGTGCCGACTTGGCAGACCTTGAGATGATCGGCATCGGGATGGGGCGCCACGGCATCGATGCGGCCCACCACCACCGAGGCCAGATAGCCATAGCGGTCCTCGACCCCTTCGACCTCCAGGCCGGCCATGGTCAATTGGTGCGCCAGGGCATCGGCCGCCAGGGTCACCGTCACATAGTCATTGAGCCAGCTGAGACTAACCTTCATGGTGTGCCTTTATCAAAACTGCGCGAGAAAGCGGATATCGTTTTCGAAATATTTGCGAATGTCGTCGATGCCGTACTTGAGCATGGCGATCCGTTCGACGCCCATGCCGAAGGCGAAGCCGGTGCAGCGCGCGGTATCGTAATGGACGTTTTCCAATACCGCCGGATGGACCATGCCGGCGCCCAGGATCTCCAACCAGCCGGTCTGGGAACAGACCCGGCATCCCTCGCCGCGGCACATGACGCAGAGCATGTCCACTTCGGCGCTGGGCTCGGTGAAGGGAAAGAAACTGGGCCGGAAGCGCAGTCGGGTGCGGGGGTCGAACATTTGGTGGATGAAAGCGGTCAAGGTGCCCTTGAGATCGCCGAAGGAGATGCCTGCGTCGACCAGCAGGCCTTCCACCTGGTGGAACATGGGGGTATGGGTCAGGTCGGAATCGCAGCGATACACCTTGCCGGGCGCGATGATGCGCACGGGCGGTTGCCGCTGCTCCATCACCCGCGGCTGGGTCGGTGAGGTGTGGGTGCGCAGCACCACATCTTCCGACACATAGAAAGTGTCTTGCATGTCCCGGGCCGGATGGTTCTTGGGAATGTTGAGGGCCTCGAAGTTGTAATAATCGGTCTCCACCTCCGGCCCCTCGACCACCTCGAAACCCATGCGGGTGAAGATGTCGCAGATCTCCTGGGTGATTTGCGTGATGGGGTGCAACGTGCCGGGTACCATGGGGCGTCCGGGCAGGGAGACATCGATGCGCTCCATCCGACCGGCGGGGTCACTTTCCAAACGTTCGAGGGCCTGCCGGCAGGCCGCGTCGATCTCCTGCTTGACCGCGTTGGCCATGCGGCCGGCCTCGGGGCGCGCCTCAGGGGGCAGTTGTGCCACGGCGCGCAGCAATTGCGTCACCACGCCCTTGCGGCCCAGGTATTGGATCGACAAAGCTTGTATCGCTTCGGGCGTTTCGGCCGCCTCGATTTCCTTCATTGCCGCCGCGCGGACTTGGTCGCTGTTCTGGTCCACTGTCGTTCCGGTTCCAATGATTGAGGGTATGATGATGCGCGGCCATCATGCCTCAAGATGGCCGCATCGTGGCTGGTGCGGACGTTCCCCGAAGGGAAGGGGCCTATTTTTGCTGGGCGGCCAGCGCGGCGACTTTGGAAAACCCGGTGGGATCGGACAGTGCCAATTCAGCCAACACTTTGCGGTCCAAGGTCACGCTGGCCTTACGCAAACCGCTCATGAACTTGCTGTAGGAAATGTCGTTCATGCGGGCGGCGGCATTGATGCGCGCGATCCATAAACGCCGGAAGTCCCGCTTGCGCTGACGGCGGTCACGGTAGGCGTAGTTCAGGGCGCGATCCACGGAGTCGGCGGCTTGGCGAAACAGATTGCCCCGGCCGCCCCGGAACCCTTTGGCCAGTTTCAGCACCTTGTTGCGGCGCCGACGGGCTTTGTATCCTCTTTTGATACGCATGGTAGTCTCCTTTATCCGTTGGGCAGCAAGCGCCGCACTTCTCGCATGTCGCTGGCTTTAATCAATTGGGCCTGCCGCAAAGTCCGTTTGCGCTTGGTACTCTTTTTGGTCAAAATGTGGCTGTGGTGGGATTTGGAAAATACAAATTTCCCGCTGCCGGTTTTGCGAAACCGCTTGGCGGCCGAGCGATTGGTTTTGATTTTGGGCATTTCACTGTCTCCTGTTGGCATTCAGCGCCAAAACGGATCCCGGTGCCAATACGGTGGCCGCCGGACCGGGCACTTTATAAATACGGATGGCGCGAGCGCTGATAACCACACCGGCTCACGCCAAAAGGGTCTCTGCAACCGGTTTCGGTAGGCGCTGTCACTGGTGCATCCGGCCGTCCCGGCGACGGCGCCCCGATTCTTCCTGTTATTTCGGAGCGAGGACCATAATCATGGTTCGCCCTTCAAACTTAGGCATCTGCTCGACCACCGCAAATTCCTCCATCTCCTTGGCGATCACTTGCAACAGGTCCCGGCCCCGATCCGATAGGGCGATTTCCCGGCCCCGAAACATGACCGTCACCTTGACCTTGTCCTTGCGTTCCAGGAATTTGCGCATGTGACCCAGCTTGGTCTGCAGATCGTGGTCGCCTGTTTTGGGCCGCACCTTGATCTCTTTCACCTGGAAAGTGGTCTGCTTTTTCTTGGCCTCTTGCTGCTTCTTGGTCTGCTCGTATTTGAAGCGACCATGATCCATGATTTTGCACACCGGCGGATTGGCGGTGGGCGATACTTCCACCAAATCCAAACCGAATTCGGCCGCCGCGGCAAGGGCATCCCGGATCGGCAAAATACCCAGCTGGTTGCCGTCCGGATCGATAACGCGGACCTCTTTGACACGAATCGCCTGGTTCATGCGCACGCGTGCCGCTTGATCGTCTTTTGCGGGTTTGAAATGAGCTATGCCGACACCTCCTGATCTGATTGTTGTGTCTTGCTGTTGTGTCTTGCTGTTGTGTCTTGCGACTGCGGTCGCCGGGAACGTCGAGCCAGCCACCTGAAATCAGTCGTTATTTAATCAACCAACCCTTCAAAATCTTTCTTCAATATAGAAACGCCCCTTAAATTGCAAGCAAAAAATATAAAGGGCGGCGATTCTCCAGTTGCCCGCCGTCCCCCTGCGCAGGGCGGCATGGGGAGCTCAGCGCGGGGATTGGGCCAGTGTGTAGTGCGCCAAAAGGCTGTCGCACCAGTACCGGTTGTGGGGGTGCCTGAAAAAGGCCTGGAACAGGGACAGGCTTTCGGCCCGCCGCACGCCGGGCACCAGCCGGATGTCGTTGTCCCGATAGAGAGGCGGCAGTTGGGCGCGGTCGCAGGCCGTGCCGCCGCCCATGACGTCTTCATAGGCATACACCACGGTACCGATGCCGCCGATCAGAATCGCACCGTAACACATCAGGCAAGGCTCCAGGGTCGCATAGAGCGTCAGCCGGCGGTGATCGAGGCCATCGCCGAGGGCTTCGAGCCGTCGCAGGGCGATCATTTCCGCGTGATCCAGTTCGCTGGGTGTTGCACCGTGGGAGTTGATGCGCGTGCCTTCGGCGATGATCTCGCCGTCTAGCACCACCACGCATCCCACGGGAAAATCATCCGCCGCCAGGGCTTTGCGGGCCAACGCCAAGGCCCGGTCCATGAAACGGGCATGTTCCATCGAGCGCTTCTCCTGTTGCATGTCGGTCCGGACCCGGCATCCGGCAGCCTTACACGGTACCCCCGGCCATCGCCTGCGGTGGGGCGCTATTGCTTCGGTGCCGCGGGCCACACGCAGACATCGGTGTCGCAGGGGCAACGGTCGTCCACTTCATAGGCCATGACGATGCGGGCGGCCATGGCGGCACGGGCCGCCGGCACGGGTCGCCACTGCCAGTTCGCCAACGCTCGTTGCAGTTGTCGGCGCGAGGGGATTTGCCCCAGTCCTTGACCCAGCAGGCGACCGGTGTCGCCCGCCAGGATGTCGGCCGTTTCGCCGTTGGTCACCACTACCCGCGGCACCTGATGAGGCGCCACCAGGCGGCCCAGTGCCAGGGCCGGCCGGTGGCGGGTGGTCAGGGAGCCCGGGCCGTAATGAATCAACATGACGGTGTGTGTTTCCCGGACCACGGTGAAGGTCAGCGGCAACTGCGCCGTACGTCCTTCCACCTCGATGCGGATGGTTCGGCCGGCACGGATTTCCGATTTGGGGTATCCCTTCTCCGTCACCAGCAGCCGGGCGATTTTCTGACGGTAACGTTCGTCGTGGGTGTCGTCCAGCATCTGTCCGGAGAGAAAATCCGCCATTTGACCCATTATGAGATGATGATCGTTCATCGCATCAAGGAAATTCAAGTTGCCTGCATTTACATAATGGGATACCGTGCGGCTCTTGGCCCATCGGTAGCCGATCCCCGCGTTCCGGCTGCCCGCGGGGGGCCTTCATGGAACGCGGGGCGCAACCGTTGGGCAAGCCGGTGACGCGGGGTCCAACTTAACACTGAACCTGTAACCCTGGAAACTTTTTTTTAAGCATGACACTGCGAGAAGAGTTCGAGCGGCGTGAAGCCAACTTCATGTCGCCCCACGGCTGTTTGAGCGCCCACACCCGCGGGCGTGTCGTTCCAGAACCGGCGTGCCCCATCCGCACCGCATTCCAGGTGGACAAGGATCGCATCCTTTTCAGTAACGCCTTTCGACGCCTCAAGCTCAAGACCCAGGTGTTTCTCAATCCCTCGGGGGACGAATACCGCACCCGCCTGACCCACACGTTGGAAGTGGCCCAGATCGCCCGCACCATCGCGCGGGCCATGTTTCTGAACGAGGATTTGGCCGAAGCCATCGCCTTGGGCCACGATCTGGGCCACACCCCCTTCGGCCACGGCGGCGAACTGGTGCTCAAGGAGATCTTTTCCGAATCGTTTTCCCATCAGGCCCAGGGCGTGCGGGTGGTCCAGGTCCTTGAAAACGGCGGCCGGGGGTTGAATCTCACCTTCGAGGTGCGCGACGGCATCGTCAAGCACTCCAAGGGGTACGGCAAGATCATGCCCGACGACCCCGACGAACTGCCGCTGACCATGGAGGGCCGGGTGGTGCGGGTGGCCGACATCATGGCCTATTTGAATCACGACCTGGACGATGCGATTCGCAGCGGCGTGATCGACGCAACCGACATTCCGCCGACCTGCGTGCGGGTGCTGGGGCCGACGCATCAAGAACGGCTCATCACCATGATGACCGATCTGATCGCCACCAGCAAACCGCGGGAGGGCCGGTTGGTTTTGGATATGGGTGAGCGGGTCTACTCCGCAATGACCGAACTGCGCCAATTTCTTTACGAAAGGGTCTACCGCTCACCCACTGTGCACAACGAGTTCATCAAGGCCAAGAAAATCATGTCCGAACTCTACGCCTTTTTGTTGCAGGATGAACCGTTGCTTTCCGAGGAGTTGGCCAAAATGGGGCTGCCGGCCCTGGACAGCAATCACTGTTCCCGGGAACGGATGGTGTGCGATCTGTTGGCCTGCATGACCGATCGCTACGCGCTCTCCCTCTATGCGCGCACCTTCTTCCCGACCCAGATGCGATAGGAAACGCTCATGCCCCACGCCCTGTCCCTGCCGTCGCCCTTGGCGGCCGAACTGGCACAATTGTTCGTCCGCATGGATGCGGCCTACGGGCAAGCCGCCAGGCAGGCGGGCTTCGCGTGCCGCGGCTGTGCGCAAAACTGCTGCCGGTCCCTTTTTTTTCATTACACCCTGGCGGAATACCTTTATTTAAAGGCCGGGCTGGAAGCCTTGCCCGCAGCGGAACGGGCGACGATCCGACAACGGGCCGAAGCGATACCCGACCCCGCGGCCCCCGCCGGGGTGATGTGCCCCCTCAACGCGGCGGATCGCTGCTTGCTCTACGCCCAGCGGCCCATGATCTGCCGCCTGCACGGCATCCCCCACCGCCTGCGACGCCCCGATGGGAAACAGCAGATCGGGCAAGGGTGTGACGATTTCTATCGCCAATGCGGTAAAGGGGTACAACCCCTGCTGGATCGGACACCCCTTTACGTGGAAATGGCCCGCTTGGAACGGGCCTTGCGTGGGCGGACGGGGTACGGGGGCCGCATCCGGATGACCGTTGCGCAGATGATTCTGGCCGTTGCAAATGGGGGGCTGTTGTGAAGGGGGATCCATGAAATATCTGGATGAGGATGCATTGCAGACCTTGCAAGGGCGGGTGTTCGGGCCGGAGGAAACCTTCTCTTTTCGCTGCCACCCGGGTGTTACCTGCTTCAATCGCTGCTGTCACAACCTGAACCTGTTTCTCTATCCATACGACGTGCTGCGACTACGACAGGCCTTGGCCATCCCGTCCGACCAATTCATCGATGGATATGTGGACGTGGTGCTGCGGCCGGGCCATTTTTTCCCCGAAGTGCTGCTGCGCATGGCCGATGGGGCGGGGCAGCCCTGTATTTTTCTGAGCGCCGAAGGATGCCGGGTTTACGGGGACCGACCCCACACATGTCGTCTGTTCCCCATGGAGCAGGGTGCCCGGCTGGATGCAACCTCGGGTCGCAGTGAACCGATGCACATTTTCCGTCCCCCCGACTTTTGCCAAGGACCCGCCGAAGATCGGGTCTGGACCGTGGATGCCTATGTGCGCGACCAGGGCGCCGAGGCCTACTACCCCCTGACCCTGGCCTGGGCCGAGCTGCACCGGCGCTTCGTCGAGAATCCCTGGGGGGCCGAAGGGCCCTCCGGCGCCAAAGGCCGGATGGCCTTCATGGCGGCCTACAATCTGGACCAGTTCCGGGATTTCGTGTTCCAGAGCAGTTTCTTGAAGCGCTACAAGGTGGCCGGGGCTTTGGTGCGCCGACTGCGAAGCGACGACCACGCACTGCTCCAATTCGGCTTCGAGTGGATCAAGGTGTTCGTTTGGGGCATGCGCTCCCAACAGATCAAACCCAAAAAATAGGTCCGGATCTTCGGGAAAAAGGCGGGCGGTCGACACGGAGACGTAAAATGCCGTGGACCGGCAAGTAGGGGGACGGGACGGCCAAGGATCGACCGCCCCGCCGGCTAAAGGAAGATATATGAGACATATATCTTTAGAGACTCCCCCGCGAAGCCTCTGACCTGTTATCGGCCGCGGCAGCACGCGACTTTAGAAAAAGATTCCTGCGCCCCACCCCCGGCCCCTGCCATCCGGAAACGGATGGCAGGGGCCGCGTGCTTCAACGGTCCGCGGGTCACCCGTTGCCGCGCCCCAGCACGATGCCCGCATAGCCGACGAAGCTGTCTCGGGGACTCAAATCATGGCTGGTGGCATAGGCCACCAATTCGGCCCGGTCGGCGCCCATCCGCTTGGCGGCGGCGATGGCGGTGGCGGCCGCCCCGGCGCAGCAGGCGTTTTGATGGGTCAGGCCTTCCTCGATGACCGCTTCGGGCGCCAGGCGCAGCATGGCATCGACGGCACGTCGATCGTTTTTGTCCCGCACCCATGACAGTGCCGCGCTGCCGGTCCCTCGGGGCGTAAAGCCGTAATCGGGGCCGTAGTGGGTCAGATCGGTGGAGCCGATGACCACCAGACGTTGACCTTGATCAGCGGCCCAATCGACCACCGCCTGGCCGATGGCCAGGGCCTCGGCCCGGGGCGGCACGCCGATGGCCAGTATGCGGCCCGGATCGAGCAAATACTTGATGAAGGGCAGTTGCAATTCGATGGTGTTGTCCCGCGCGTAACGACGAGGGGTCTCTTCCTGGAACGCGAACCGTTGCATCAAGTCGCGGGCCAGCGCTTCGGCCACCGGCAGTGGTCCGAAGGGGGTTTCCCAAGCACCCATAGGCATCATGCTACTGGTGGCCCCCGGTGGCAGGTGCATGCCGAAAAGCACCACCAGGTCGGGGGGGCGGGACCCCTTGAGGCGGGCGATTACCCGGCAGGCGATGCGGCCGCTGTAATACCAGCCGGCATGCGGAACGATACCGGCGCACCATTGCCCCTGCAAGGGGCCGGTGGCCGCTTCACCCTCCAGAAACCCCTCGATCTCCGCTTCGCAGGCCGAAGCCTCGGCCGGATACCAGCTACCGGCGAAAACCGCTTTGCGTAGTTCCATGGCGGCACCTTAGTTGTGGGTATTATCCACTATGTTAATATGGGCAGGGTCGCATTGCAAGCATGTGGGCCCTGGAGGGCAGTTTTGAGTTTAAAGTTTTAAGTTAATGAATTCTATCGATTTTATAGATATTAGGAAGTTAGAGAGTGTTTGAGTTGAAAGGTTGCATTAATCGATTGTGATGGTGATCCTGCGGGATCCCCTATCAGCCGATGGCGCGCCGACCACAAAGGGTATTTTTCCACCGTAAAAGTGAAATTGTCTGTTCTCGCACGGAGGCGGGTGGGTCGGGGGGCTGGGTGC
>NZ_JALJRB010000010.1 GCF_022968795.1 Desulfatitalea alkaliphila | reverse complement strand
ATATTAAAAAGCATGGGGACCAGTCGACCTTTGTGAAAGTTGCGCCTCAGACGTTCTTCCTTCGGGATACTCAGATTGTTGCTGTTTGCGATATAAAAGAAGAGGCTCCGGCGATGTGTCGTTCAGAGGAGCCAGTTCCTTATGGCGCTCCGCCAAAAGGACAGGTTATGTCCTTCCTTCAGGCAGCAGAGGCTGTGCTTGAATTCTTTGCTAATAAGCAACCGATGCATTACCGGGATATTACTGACAAAGCCATGAATCAGGGCTGGTTGAATACCTCCGGCAAGACTCCTGAAGCAACCATGAACGCTCAGTTGGTGACTGAACTCAAACGATCAAAGGCCAGTGGTGAACCCGGTCGGTTTGTTCGCACATCACCCGGGTATTACAGCCTCGTCAAATGGATGGGTACCGGCCTGCCGTATCAGATTTCCAAGCACAACCGAGAGATCCGGAAGAAGCTGCTTTCCCAGCTGATGGATCTGAGCCCGGCACAATTCGAGGAGCTGGTTGGACAGCTGCTGGCTGAGATGGGCTTTGAAAGCATCGAGGTGACTAAGTACGGTGGCGACGGCGGTATCGATGTCCGTGGCACGCTGCTGATCAGCGATGTGGTCCGCATTAAGATGGCTGTTCAGGCAAAACGCTGGAAAGGCAATATCCAGAGCCCGACTGTTCAGCAGGTACGCGGCAGTCTTGGTGCGCATGAACAGGGATTGATCATCACCACCAGCGACTTCAGCACCGGAGCCATCAAGGAAGCCAATCAGCCGGATAAAACGCCCGTGGGCCTGATGAATGGCGAACAGCTGGTCACACTGCTGATGGAATACAACATAGGTGTCCGCCGCATGTCACACGACCTTTTCGAGCTGGAGGAACTGCCGATCGCTGAACAAGAGAACGATTTAGAAAATAAGGGGCTGAAATGAAAAGCAGACTGAAGAATCTTTACAAATACCTGATTGAAAACCGGAAACATGAAGTCAAAGGCTGGCATGATGCCTATCGTGAGTTTTACGGTCAGGTCGGGCAGATCCGTGAACGTATCAAATCAGGAGAAGGCTTATCTCAAACTGATGAGGCTTTCCTGAAGCAGCTCCTCTATGAAAAAAGCAACGGGATCGCTTCTCGCGGCCAGTCTGTTTTAAGCAACGAAAACTTTCAGGCTTTCATCAAAAACAAGGATTTCATATCTGCGCTGGAAGAATTCATCCAGACCCCCAACAAAGAGAACTTCCAGAAATTTGACGATGCGTGGTCTGCCCAAGGCAAGTCCAACAATCCGGTTCTTGTCAATCGTGTGGCGGCAGCCTGCACGCTCGAAGTCTCCACTACTGTTGATTCCGGTAAGTTTAATCAGGTCTTCAGCTGGCTTATTCGTGAAGGAATTATCCCGGCATATCCGGCCGAAGAGGATCAAGATTGGTATTCAAAAAACATTTTCCTGCTGAAGATCATCAAAGATGAGTTCAGCGATGAGCTTCGGGACAATAAAACGGACGAGTTTTATCTGAGTCAGTTTGTTTGGGTGCTCTACGAGAATCTGTCCAATCCATTCAGCCTGAAAAAGCAGATCGTTAAATACGGCGCTCCCGGAACAGGGAAAACATACCAAGCTCGCCAGCAGACCTCTCTGTTGTTTGATATCTGGAAAGAAGAGTTTGCTCCAAACAGCGCTCTCACACATGGAAGTCAGATTGAGCTGGTGCAATTTCATCCGTCTTTCAGCTATGAGGATTTCATGGAGGGCTTACGCCCCGTTCTGGATGGTAATGGAGCCGCGCAGTTGACGTTGCAGAATGGTGTTTTCAAGGAGTTTTGTCGAAACGCCGGAAAGTGGGAGATTGATGTTTGCGGTCTTGGTCTCGATCGGGACTGGGAATCAATTACGATCGATGAGCTTCGTCCCCATAGAGAAAAATTATCAGGTGATCATTGGCAGTACATCTTCGAAATCTCAGACGCATCCAAGCTGGTATCCGATGCTGTACCTCCATTCTTCTTTATAATCGATGAAGTGAACCGGGCTGAGTTGTCTCGGGTTTTTGGTGAGCTGATGTATTGCTTGGAATATCGAGGCATTAAAGGCGGCGTCAAAACCCAATATGCCAATTTGAATAACGAAGGCACCGGCATGCTTCAGACCGATCAAGGATACCTGTTCTTCATCCCGACAAACATCTATCTGATCGGAACGATGAATACCATTGACCGGAGTGTGGAAAGCTTTGATTTCGCTCTCCGACGCAGATTCCGCTGGGAAGAAGTGACGCCGGATACAGGGCTATTGAGATACCATCTGAACCAGTTCTGCAAAACCTGGGTCCCTCTGGCGGATAACCTTGAACGGCTGAACACCCAGATAGCCAAGGAACCTTTGCTGGGCCATGATTACCAAATCGGTCATGCCTATTTGATGAACTTGAAGTATGCCACCAGCCTTACGGTTGCGGAAGTAAGAGAGCGTGTCTGGGATGATTGCATCCGGCCTTTGCTGCAGGAATACCTACGCGGTACCGGCAAGGAGGCTGAGCTCATCGGTTCTTTCGGAAAGGCATTCGGGGTTTAAATCGTGTGGCTGTTCGATATCATAAAGAACGGGACTCTGGTCGATAACCAGTCTTATTTGGTCAACCAAGGCATCTTGACCAATAGACGTTTGGGTGAATCGATTGCCCTCAGTACCAAATCAAAAGGCCAGTGGACCTATCCTCATAACGACGAGTCTGCTATTTGGCATTTTTTAAATTCGGTTTCTCGTGATGTCGAAAAAACGCTGAATGACAATATTGCCGATGCACTAATCCTATTCAATGATGAAGATTACGAACACAATACCGACGGCGGCTTTATCGGTGTAACCGGTACGGATGCCAGAAATTTCAATCTCAACACAGGCAATCTGATTGGGTTTGTCAAACGTGGGGATTATTCCCTGAAGATCAGCTCACGTTTTGGTGATGCTTTTCTTCAGTACATCATTGCCGATGCCGACGGGTTTCTTGAACTGGAAAATATTGGCGGTGAAAGTCACGCCGATGGTTACGAGTGGCTCCTTGCATATCTTTGGAATATCAAGTTCAAGAGAGCTTACCGGCTGGGGCTGCCCAAGACCTACATTACAAAGAATGATCGGATTTCCCGCGTTCGCGGAACAATCGATGCGGTTGACTACTTCCGGAACAAAACCTCCGGAAAGTACTTATGCTCCTACCGTGAACACAGCTACGACAGCCCTGCGACCTCACTTTTCATCAAAGCCTATGAGGCGGTTGAGCAATACTCTTTTTGCCAGCGTACAAGGAATGTCTACAATGCTTTTCTTACCGCTAATCAGGGTGTGAAAAGATCCCGTCAGGAAATCTTGAGAACGCCGTATTTCACCAATCCTTTCTACAACGACTATAACGTGCTGATAGATTTATCGAAACAAGTCATCAACCAGCAAGGTTCTGATTTTGACTCCCAGCATGATTCGAGCGCCTTCTTTTTCGATATATCGATGCTTTTCGAATATTTTATCCGGAAGCTCATCAAGCGAGATGGGGTTCGGCTGCTTAGCAAGTTCGAGCGACGCTATGAAATACCGGCCGGTGCTCTCGGCAGCTACATGCGCAAACTTGAACCGGACCTTGTTTTTGAGAGTGATGGCGGTCTGTACGTCTTTGATGTGAAGTATAAAGCCTTTGACCCACAATTCGGCGTCAAGCGAGAAGACCTTTTCCAGCTGCACACATACATAGGGCAGTATGGAAATGGGGCCTCGATAAAGGGGTGTGGCTTTGTTTACCCGATATCTGAAGATAGATGGGCTGCACTCAATCTGGATAAAACGCAGGGGCTAATTTCTGATGTTGTTCGCCAGCAAGGACAAGATATCCCGTTTCATGTCCTTTTCCTGAAAATCCCTGACAATACATCTCTTGATTTTAACAGGCTCATGAGCGAACAGTGTCGTATGTTCATTGATACTATACAGTCGAGAATACTGATTAAGGAAAAGATCGCTGCATGGGCATAGGTAAGAATTCAAGAGCCCAAGGATGCCTGCTGGGCCAGCTTGCTGGTGATGCACTGGGGAGTCTGGTTGAGTTTCAGTCCCCAGATGAGATTCGGCGCAGCTATCCTGATGGTGTCCGGGAGCTGGCCGATGGTGGCAAATGGAATACCATTGCCGGTCAGCCGACGGATGATTCTGAGATGGCTCTGCTCCTTGCTCGGATGCTGGTGAAAACCGGTTCTTATGATCCGGAGGCGGCACGTAAAGAATATCAATACTGGTTGAGTTCTGATCCGTTTGATTGCGGCATGACCATTTCGGCCGGGCTTCGGGGCAACCCCAATCCGGAAAGTCAGGCCAACGGAGCGATGATGCGGATCAGCCCGCTCGGAATATTCGGAGCCGGATTTGAACTGAATCAGGTCGCTGAATGGGCCATGCAGGATGCAGCAATTACACATCCCAACCTGATCTGCCAACAGGCCAACGCGCTGTTTGCCATGGGGATTGCCCACGCTATTCAATCCGGCTGCGACCGCAAAGAGCTGTACCAGCACATCCGGCAGTGGGGGCTCGACATGCCCGTTGAACCCGCTTTGCTGGGTACCATCGACAAGGCAGCCGAAGAGCCGCCAGCGGACTACGTTCACCAGCAGGGCTGGGTAATGATCGCTTTTCAGAATGCCCTGTATCAGCTGCTTCAGGCATCGAACCTCGAAGAAGGTGTTGTCGATACCATCATGCGCGGTGGCGACACCGATACCAACGCGGCCATTTGCGGGGCGCTGTTAGGCGCTGTGTGCGGTCGGGAGGCTATTCCGGCCCAGTGGCTCGACTCCCTGCAGAACTGCCGCCCAGGGGCCAGACATCCGCGAGTACACCACCCACGCCCGGAATGCTTCTGGCCGGTGGATGTTCTGGAGCTGTCGAAACAACTAATTTCTTACAACATATAAAATGGAGGTCACTATGACTAAAAAAGCAGGTTCACATCATGTAGTCCCAAACGCCGATGGCGGCTGGGATGTCAAGAAAGACGGAGCGACCCGCAGTAGCGGCCACTTCGACAAGAAGCAGGATGCCGTCGATGCCGGGCGCAAGATCAGCCAGAACCAAAGTACTGAGTTTGTTATCCATGGGAAGGATGGAAAGATTCAAAGAAAAGACAGCCACGGAAACGATCCATATCCACCCAAGGGCTAACAACAAGACATGGTTTGTAAAACACACCGCCGGGTATTCAACCGGGAATCGAACCCACGTCCGTTCTCTGTTTCGGGAAAATGTAGAGAATTAAATTTCTCTCGGGGTCCGACAGGTTGAATGGATTTGATGTGAGATAAGGTGTTGAATAAACAGGGTTTGCGGATGTATTTTGGTTTGGAGAACGAATTGGGGTAAGGCTCCGTGTCCTCCCTGTTCCAGGCGCCGGATTGCAAACAGTGGTTCGAGCGCTGGCAGGCCCGGCTGAAACGGCAACCCGATTCCCGTGAGGCATCCCATAGGCTCATGACAACCAGCAACCCGGCGGTCATTGCCCGCAATCACCGGGTGGAAGAGGCTCTGGAGGCGGCCGTGGAGCGGGCCGACTTCACCGTCATGGAAAAGCTGCTGGGATTTCTGTCGCAACCCTACCAGGATCCACCGGAACAGGCCGGCTATCACCTGCCGGCGCCACCATCGTCGCGGGCCTACCGCACTTTCTGCGGGACGTGAGCCCGCCGGCGAGTTGATCCTCTTGGTACCGCACCATGGAAACAGATCCGGCATCGTTGGTATAGGGGCAATGCCGGGGGAGGGGGTGGTGCCGGCGTTGACCGGGGATGGAGGTTAAAGGGTAAAGGGGCGGCGCTCTAGGTTCCTTTTTCAACCATCGAGCCTGGTTGCCGGCGCATGCAGTTGCTGATTGTTCCGGTATGATGTTGATCGGCAAAGTGAAGTGCGATGCAAGTTTATGTTCTTCTTGTCGTTGCGAATCTGGATAACTGACGAACGTCCCCCCGGGCGCCCGTCCCCCCGGGCGCCGTCCCCCCGGGCGCCCAGGATGGCGCCCGCGGATATGCCCCGGGTGAGCGCGTGGGCGTGCTCGCGATAGGTGGCCACGACGGCATCGTCCGGTTTAAGCGCTTGCAGCACGCCGACGGCCACCGCCTCTTCTCCGTCATAAAGGTGCAGAAAGCCGCGTATCTTCATGGCGCTGTAGAGTTCGGCGCACTTTTCCTCCAGGCGCCGGATGCGGATCATGGCGCGCAGCAAGTGCAATGCGTGGTCGCGGTCCACCCCCGTCGCCGCCGAGGGATTGCTATCGGGTGAGTTCATGCCGAATCCTCCAGTGTCGAAAGGTCCCCTTCGGGCAGGCCCAGTTCGCGGGCTTTGAGCAGACGGCGCATGATCTTGCCGGCCTTGTTTTTGGGCAGGTCCGGCTTGAAATCGATCTCCTTGGGCGCCACGGCCGAACCGAGCTTTTTGCGGGCGAAACCGATCAGTTCCAACCGCAAATCATCACCGGGCGCAAAGCCCGGCTTGAGGGCCACGAAGGCCTTCACCATCTCCCCGATCAGCGGGTCCGGCTTGCCGATGACGCCGGCTTCGGCCACGGCCGGGTGCTCCATGAGGGTGCTTTCGACTTCGAAAGGGCCCACCATGTGGCCCGAGGTTTTGATGATGTCATCGGCGCGGCCCACGAACCAGAAATAGCCGTCCGCATCGCGCCGGGCCAGGTCGCCGGTCAGGTACCAGCCGCCATCGAAACATTTGCGGTAGCGCTCCTCGTCGTGCAGGTAGCCCCGGAACATGGAGGGCCATCCCGGGCGCAGGGCCAGATCGCCCTGGACGTCCGGCGCCTCGATCGGCTCGACGCTGCCGTCATTGCGGCGCCGGACGATGGCCGCCTCGATGCCGGGCAGCGGCCGGCCCATGGATCCGGGCCGGATCTCCATGGCGGGAAAATTGGCGATCATGATGCCGCCGGTTTCCGTTTGCCACCAGTTGTCGTGGATCGGCAGTCCCAAAGCCTTCACGCCCCACACCACGGCTTCGGGATTGAGCGGTTCGCCGACGCTGTGAAGGACGCGCAAACGGCTCAAATCGTAGTCGTGGACGGGCTCGATCCCCATGCGCATGAAACGGCGGATGGCCGTGGGCGCCGTGTACCAGACGCTCACGTGCTGTTCGGCAAGGATGCGGCACCAGCGCACGGCGTCGAAATCGGCTTCGTCGACCACGTTGCGGATGCCGTGCATCAGCGGCGCAATGATGCCGTAGGAAGTGCCGGTCACCCAGCCCGGGTCGGCCGTACACCAGAAGACATCGTCCGGGTGAAAATCCATCACGTATTTGCCGGTCATGTAGTGCACCAGCGCGGCGCCGTGCACATGGAGCGCGCCTTTGGGCATGCCGGTGGTGCCGCTGGTGAAGTGCAACAGCGCGACATCTTCGGGGTCGGTCGGGGGGATGACGAAGTCGGCGGAGGCCGCCGCCATGCGTTCGGGCAGCGACAGGAGACCGCCTTCCGGATGGCTCTCTGCATCGGTCAGGAGCACATGCTCGAGCTTGGGCAGCTTGTCCCGCAGGGGGTGCACCTTCAGGCGGTAAAGCCGTTCGCTGGTCAGCAGGAGTTTCGCATCGCCCCGGCTCAGTCGCTGGAAAATGGGTTCGGGCCCGAAGGCGGAGAAGAGGGGACAAAAGACGCTGCGATTTTTGAGGGTGCCCAGGGCCGCGACATACAACTCGGGAATCCGCCCGGCCAATGCGCAGACCGTATCGGCTGCGCCGATGCCCAGTTCGCGGAGCACATTGGCGAAGCGATTGCTCAGGGCTTTCAGTTCGGCATAGGTGATGGCGCGAACGGCGTCGTCGGCACCCAGCCACTGCAGGGCCACGCGGTCGCCAAGCGGTCCGTCGGCATGGCGATCCACCGCCTCATGGGCGATGTTGAGCCCCCTATTGTCCGGTAGCCCCTGCAGCTCCGCGCGGATCGCATCCCAGGAAAAGCCGGCACAAGTGGCGGCATAATCCAGCAAGTGCGGCATTTTTTGAAAAATTTCCGGGCACTTCGGGATGGAGGTCCAAAACAAGTTCGTACCTCGCTCGATGCTGTCTGTGAAACGGTGGGGCTTGAGCAACGGAGATGCTCGACCCTGGTGGCTCCGTGGCGCAAAGAAAAGCATCCTATAAAAAATCATAGGTCAGGGGGGCTGAACCTGTCAACGGATATGGGGATCAAACGAGTATGGGAATTGCGGAAGCGGGAATCACAAAGGTGGGAATCATGGATATTGGAATCATGGAAATGGGAAACGCCTGCGGGTATGCGCGCGGGTATGCGCAAACGCATAGGGATTCGCATATGGGATGCGCACAACGGATTCGAATAGGCCATGCGCATATGATGGGATGCGGTGTCCGGCAATCCGCAACGGCCCTGCATGCCATATCCCCGCACCGTCAAATATCCCCCATGACGCCCGGCACGCCAAACCCCTTCATGGCGGGACACCTTCCGTAGGGGCACGGCACGCCGTGCCCTGGTCCGCAACCCACCACGGCCGTTCCATTTCTTCCACCTACTTCTCCTCCTCCTTCACTACCCTCAACCACCACCCCCGCCGGTGTTTTGCTCGGCTACGCACGGTCCACTGCTTGCGTCTGTCGGTGCAGGGGCTTATGTTTGGGGATCAGGAAAGGAGATGGTCATGTATCAACGCATCCCCATGCCCGAAGGTCCCCTTTTCGGGGTCCGCATCCGCCAGGAGATCACTGAGCGGGAACACCGAGAGTTGGTCGGACTGATCCAGGCGCACAGCCGGCAGTACGGCCCGGTGCGGCTGCTGGTGGTATATGAGGCCGATTCCGGCTTCATGGGGGCTGAAAGCCTTTACGAAAATCTACGGTTCGTAAAAGAGACGAGCGAAAAACTGGTCCGCATGGCGGTCATCGGCGATCATGCCTGGGCCAACACGTGGGTGGCCCTGTTCGGGTTGTTCGGCGGCATCCGCGCCAATTACTTTGATCGCCCCCAAGCCGAAGAAGCTTTGTCCTGGTTGCAAGAACAGGCGTAACCCGCATGCTGCTGTTTGTGTTCTGCACCCCTTTGCAACCGACGATATGCATCCTTCCATGAAACGTATGGATACCTCTCCGTAGGGGCACGGCATGCCGTGCCCTGTAGCGCAACCCACCACGATTGGATCCGGTGCAGGGATACGAGCATTCTCTGAGAGGCGTGAAAATTTCGACAATGCCGGATCATTTTCGCGGCATTAGCAATATTGCCACCGGCGGGGGCACGGCGTGCCGTGCCCCTACAGCGTCGAAAATTCCTGCCGGGTCACGGTAAATCGCGACACCAAACCCGTGTGTATCTCCCTTGACGGTCCGGTGTGCATTCCCCCTGAATTATGGGATGATCGAACCTACAGGGCACTGCGACCCGCAGAGCAACCAAAATTGAAACCGATGGCGAAACAGGGTAAGCTGCGGCGGCGAGGATGGAGCGGCGAGGGTGGTTTGGTGGGCCGGCGACGGCAGGATATGCGTGCGGTGCGCCGGTGGGACGGGACCTTGGGCGGACTTGGGGGGTCGGAAAGGAGTTGGGGGGCATGGTGGATCGTGAGGTGTCGGAAGAGCGGGCCAAGCTGATCGAGCGGGGCAAGGAGTTGTCCTGCTTGTATGAGATCGCCAAGATCGTGGCGCCGTCGACCCGCTCCTTTTCGGAGGTGTTGCATGCCATTGTGAACATCCTGCCGTCGGCTTTTCACTATCCGGAGCGGGTGGGGTGCGCCATCCGGGTGGATGACCAGGTGTTCATGACCGAGGGCTTTAGTCCATCCACCAGCAGGATCAGCGCCACATTGACCATCGAGGGGCACCCCAAGGGGGTGGTCGAGGTATTTTACAAGCAGTCGGGGGAGGGGAGCGATGATGACCGGGAGGATCGTTTCCTGCCCGAGGAATCCAATTTGCTGCAGACCATCGCCCGTCAAATCTCCCTGATGATCGAGATCAAACTGGCCAACGAGAAGCAGCGCGATCTGGAAAACCAGCTGCGGCACGCGGATCGTTTGGCGAAGATGGGCCAATTGACGGCCGGCGTGGCCCATGAGCTCAACGAACCCTTGTCGGGGATCCTGGGTTTTGCCCAGTTGGCGTTGAAAAAGATCGAATCGCCGGAGCAGGCGGCCCGCTTTTTGGACCGGATCGTGCAGTCGTGCCTGCACGCCCGCGAGATCATCAAAAAAATGATGCTGTTCAGCAGCCCCATGCCTCAGCACACGGCATGTGTGGATTTGAACCGCTTGCTGGCCGATGGGATCTCTTTCATCGTGCCGCGCTTCGAGAAGTCGGGCATCCGCTTCGAGACCGATTTCGATCCTGCCTTGCCGTCGATTGTCGCGGACACGGCCCAGATCACCCAGGTGCTGGTCAACCTGGTGATCAATGCCATCCAGGCCATGCCCGATGGCGGGGTGCTGACGGTGAAAACAGTTGCGGTGGAAAACGCCGCCCGCATGATGGTGCAAGATACGGGGGTCGGCATGGATGCCCGGACCATGGAGCAGATCTTCCTGCCCTTTTTCTCCACCAAGGATGTGGATCATGGCACCGGGCTGGGGTTGTCGGTGGTCCACGGGATCATCAATGCCCACCATGCCGCCATCGAGGTGCAGAGCCAGGTGGGCGGCGGTACCGTTTTTACGATCACTTTTCCTCCGGCCGAAACAGCATCTGCGCAATGCGGGGGCGAACAGCCCGCTTGATGCGATTGGGCAGCTGTTCGGAAGGCCCTGGGAAGGTATCTTTTTCACCGCGTCCCCCGGGAGGGCGCGCGGCGCCGTAGATGGAGGCGATCATGGTAGGTGCGGAAGATTTCGATTTCGACCCAGGCCGATTCAATATCCTGGTGGTTGACGACGCCGCCGATGCACGGGAAGTGATTCAGGCCCACTTGGAAGAAGAGGGGTACGGGGTGCAAACCTGTTCCGGCGTGGATCAGGCATTGCAAATATTGGCCGAATCGGCCTTCGACATCATCATCACCGACCTGCGGATGCCCAAGGCCGGGGGGCTGGAGATGGTGCGCCATGTCCGGCAGCACTTGCCCGACGCGGAGGTCATGATGGTGACGGGCTATCCTTCGATCGAAGGGGCCGTCGAGGCGCTGAAGACCGGTGCCGAGCACTATCTGGCCAAGCCGTTCACCGACTCGGAGCTGTTGGCGGCCGTGGCGGTGGTCGTGCGCAAATTGATCCGCAAGCGGATGGCCCACGACACCACCCCGCCCGCCGCTTCCCATGGAATCGTGGGCGCCTCGGCGGAGATGCAAAAAGTGTTCAGGTTGATCGACAAGGCCGGCGTCGCCGATGCCAATGTGCACATTTCAGGCGAGAGCGGCACCGGCAAAGAGTTGGTGGCGCGGGCCATCCACTATGCCGGAGCGCGCCGCTCGGCGCCTTTTGTGTCGGTCAACTGCACCGCGGTGCCGGAGAATTTGATCGAAAGCGAGCTGTTCGGCTACGTCAAGGGGGCCTTCACCGGCGCCGGCAACGCGCGCACCGGCTTTTTCGAGATCGCCCATGGGGGTACGCTTTTTCTGGACGAGATCGGCGACGCGAGTCTCGCCATGCAGGCCAAGCTGCTGCGGGCCATCCAGGAGAAGACCATCTACCGGGTCGGTTCCAGCCGGCCCATTCAGATCGACACCCGCCTGATCTGCGCCACCAATAAGAAGCTGTTGCAATTGATCGACAAAGGACTGTTCCGCGAAGACCTATATTATCGCATCAACGTGATCGACATTCCCTTACCGCCGCTGCGGGAGCGCGGTGACGACCTTTTTCTGCTGATCAAGCATTTCCATGCCAAGTTCGGCAAACAGATGGCCGGTCAAGCCCCCCGTTTCAGCGACGCGGCGCTGCGCCGCCTGAAGAGCTACGCCTGGCCGGGCAATGTGCGGGAACTGGAGAACCTGGTGCAAAAGCTGTTGTTGATGGCCGAAGGCCCGACCATCGATGTGGCTGATCTGCCGCCGGTCATGAAAAGCCGGCGCGCGCCGGTCGGAAGATTGGACCGCAGCCTCGCCGAGGTGGAGGCCGAGTACATCCAGAAAGTGCTGGAAAGCGTTCGCGGCAACAAAACCCGGGCCGCCGAAATTCTGAAGATCAACCGCAAGACATTGCGGGAAAAACTGAAATAGTATGCACCCTGCGTCGGGGCGAAATCTCCCGCCGGGCGTTTTCGCCCCGCTCTGAAAATCTTTCCGCCGGCCTCCCACCGAAGGCGGACCAGCCGCATTTCGGCGCTCGGCCGCCCATTGCACGCCACGGGCGGCTTTGCGCCAACCGCGGACGTTCCGTTTTACTTTCCTTCATTCCGGCACGTTATGTGCTTTAATGGAAGACATACCGGCGCCGCCGATGCGCGGTGTGCGCCTTTCCATCACTGTAACCCTTGAAAAGGAGAGTCAAAATGGACCGAATGAAAGTCAGGGAATTGATGCGGCCGGTCGACGAGTTCCAGCGAATCTCGAGCAATGCCACCTTCATGGAGGCGCTGGAGACCTTGGACAGGGCGGACCTGGCCTTCCGCTCCGGCAATGCTCCCGAGCGCATCGTGCTGGTCATGGGTGAACGGGGACGGATCGTCGGCAAGTTGTCGCCCATCGACGTCGTGAGGGCTCTGGAGCCCAATTTCGCCCCTATCGACAATATCAAACCCGGCTTCCACACCCGTTTGGCGCAGGCTTCGTTGGACGCCATGAAAGAACAGCTTCGCGTGTGGCACAAGCCCTTGACCAAACTGCGCCAAAAAGCCGAACGCATCAAAATTCGCGACTTTATCACCATGCCGCGCGCGGATCAGATGACCCAAGCCGAAGACACGGTGAATAAGGCTTTTCATCTCTTCATCGTCGGACGCCACGGCTCTCTTTTCGTGCAGGACGGCAGGGAGATCGTCGGCCTGATTCGGTTCTCCGACGTGTATCGCAAGATACGCGAGGCCATTCACGTCTCCCCGGCGCCGGTATTCGAGGCGGTGGCCGCACCGGCGTAGGCGGAGTGAACGGGTGCGGACGGGCAGTGGGAAGACCCGCGCCATACGACCGCACCCGCCGGCGCGATTCGCGCTGAACGGGCGGAGGAACCGTCCATCGCCCATGCCGACAGGAATCAACGGGTGAAAGCGAGAAAGATATTTATAACGCCCCCGGACAGGGCGCGTGTCGAACGGTTGATGCTGTTCTGTGATCTGTTCGATGCCGCGGAGCGGACCAATATCCGTCGGCTGTACTACGAAGTGTCCCGGGGGCGGGTGGTGCGTGCGGCGCAAATGCCGGACAATGTGGTGACCACCAATTCGCGTATCATACTCAAGGAAATGGGAAGCGGCGCGGCGCTCGATCTCGTTCTGGTGTTTCCGGACGATGCGGACGATGCGCTGGGGCGTGTTTCCATCCTGGCGCCCATCGGCGCGGCGCTCTTCGGCCGCCAGGTCGACGATCTCGTGGAGTGCCCGACCCGCAAAGGCGTTCGCCGTTACATCATCCAACAAACCACCTATCTCCCGCGGCAGCCGGATTGAAAATGACGGCGGCGGTTGTCTTGTCGGCCGCAGCCCCTGCCTACCAGTGCGGTTGGTTGCCGATCCGCAGCCCGGTGACATCACCGGCCGTCATCATGGCGATGAAGGCATCAGGGTCCTTGCGCAGCACGATCTTCTTCAGACATGCGATATCCCGGCGGTGGATGACCGAGAAGATAACGGTTTTGTCCGTGCCGCGATAACCGCCCTTGCCGCTGAGTTTGGTAATCCCCATCCGGTGGTCGTGGGCCAGGATGTCGGCGATCTCATCACAGTGGTCGGAAATGATGATGGCCGCTTCGCGCTTTTTCATTCCATGATAGACCGCGTTGGTGGCCTGCATCGTCACAACGGCGTAGATCAGGGAGTAGAGGACCTTGTCCAGGGGAAACAGGAAAGCGGAAACGGCCAGTACCAATATATTGACTAGGATCCCACCCGTGCCGACGGCTAGCGAAAACAACTTGTGCAGCATGACGCCGACGATTTCATTGCCGCCGGTGGATCCGCGGGAGCGTAGAATGATGGCGATGCCGATACCCGAAATGCCGCCGGCGATAATGGCACTGAGCATCGGATCGGCAATCGTCACCCGGTATGTCACCAGGTGCAGCATGATTGAATAGATCACCATCCCCCACAGGGAATAAAGAATGAAGCGGAGGCTGACGAAGTAGGCCCCCAGCAAGAAGATCGGGATGTTGATCAATATATAGATTTTGGCCAACGACAGCTCCGGGAACACATAGTAGACCACCAGGGAGGCACCGGTAAGACCGCCGGACAGGAACCCCTGATGCACCAGGAAACCCTTGATGGCGAATGCACAAATGGTGCTGCCCAGGGTCAACAGCAGGGTCTGCACCAAGGCCTCTTTGGAGAATTTGGTAATTTTCATCATCATCTTCATCATCTTCATCACTCGCGGCTTCACATTCCCGAGGCGATGCCGGGCGTCATTTCAAGCCCCCGGCTCTCCAAAGAAGTCGCCTCCCAATTCCTGAAGGCTGTGTAGACATCCTCCTTTACCGCGTAATCCCAGGTGCCGCTCTGATGCACGATGCGGCCGCCGAATCCGGATTTGAAGCGATACATGCCGAAGAAGGGGTGTTGCGGATTGCCGTTGGGGGCAACGGCACCCATGTCGTATGTGTGGCAATCGCGGTGTGCGGCCCATTTCATCGCCTCCCAATGGAGGGCATAGGACCCCATGAGGTTTCTTTTGAGATTCCCCGATGCGCCGTGCAGAAAAAGGGCGACCTTGCCGCAGACGGCGATGATGGCGCCGGCCAACACATCACTGCCGTGGGTGGCCAACAACAAGGCAATCTCCGATTTCTCCCGGTGGTCGCCATCGTTTGGAAACAACACTTCGAAAAACCGATAGGCCGCCGTGCGGAAACCGTTGCGCTCGGCCGTTCGGCGATACAGTTCGTAAAACACCGGCAGATCCTCGACCGTGCCCGGTTTTACCTGCACGCCCTTGCGCCGGGCGAGGTTGATGTTGTAGCGGGTCTTGCTTTTCATGCGGGACAGCATGCGGTTTTCGTCGACGATATCGACGACGCAGCTGTGGGCCACGGTCATGTCGTTCGGCGCCTTTTTCAACCGCCAGTGCTTCGTTCCGAAATTCATCCGAATTTCCCGGATGCCGGGATCCGGGAAATCGTACCGCTCCAAACACTCGATTTCCCGGGCATAGGTCGATTCCCAGGGCAGGTCATAGCGGATGAAGGCCACATTGTCGCCGATGTGCCGCACCAATTCCGCCGACAAGGCCTCGAGGTAGGGCCCATAGCTTTCCTGCGCCGGCGCCCACTCCGGCCCTTGCGGCACATATGCCGCAACGGCGTTGCGTCCAATGGGCTTGGACAGCACCAGCATATCCTGTGTAGACGCCTTCCCGTCGATATCGAACGCATGGGCGCGCCATCCCAATCGCCGTTTCACATCTCCCCAATAGACACTCTGAAAAAGAATATCCGTCGGCAAAAGCGCCTGTGAACCCTTGGGTTGCAGCATCACTTCCATGGCCTGTTTCACTCCTGCTCCGTTCACCATAAACGCACCACCACGGCGCGTGGAACAGCCGCGGTCACCATGAAGAGGACAGCCGCATGCCACGCCGAAGATGCAATCTGGGGTTGATCAATCGAAAATAGAAATGGTCTCAACCTGGCGACATCCAAAAGCAACTACCATGCCCACCCCACCCATTCGGTTCTGTCGAGTCCGACCGGCCTTGGAGAAAACCCGCAATGCATTGCTTTTCCGCATCAGAATGGAAAGAAAGGTACGAATTTCACAACCCCCCACCGCATGGCGCACGGCAGATACCGCAGAAAAGAGAACAGCAAACCGGGAGTTTTCCGGCCACCGGTTACAAACCACCCACCCCCGACATGCATAACGCAGCGGCACGGCATGTTGCGGCATTATTTGAATCCTCCTGTAGGGGCACGGCACGCCGTGCCCTTGCCGGTATTGGATGGAGGGGTCGCAAAATTTTTCTTGACAGGCGATCAAAACACCCATTAAGGTACCAAATATGATTCTTAATAAACCCAAATATGGTACCCATCATGGATTGCAATCAAAACCGAAAAGCCGACAGAATCGCCAACGGCAACGGCAACAGCAATAACGTCCCCGCCATCCACCGCGCCATCGATGTCCTCGAGTTGATCGCCGCCTCGGACCGCGAGCTTTCCTTGTCCGACATAATGCGCAGGCTGGACATCCCGCGCCAATCGCTTATTCGGATCCTCAACACGCTCTGCAACCGTGGGTTTTTGGACAAATCCGCGCGCAGGGGCCTCTACAGGATCGGCTTGAAATTTCTTTATCTGGGACACGGACTGCACGACAAATTCGAACTGCGCAAAGCGGCTTGGCAATACATGAAGGAATTGTCCCGGAACACCCACAAAACCATTGAGCTCTCCACCCTGGACCGGGATCAACTCATCCTGCTGGAACAGATTCGCGGCCGTGAGGAGATGTCGATTTACTCCCGCGCTGGCAGCGTCTTTCTTTACTTTCATGCGGTCAGCGTCGGCAAGGTCTACCTGTCGCTGATGAAGCCGGACAAGCGGCGACAGGTGTTGCAGAAAATCGGTTTGCCGCCGGTCACCCAATACACCATTACCGATCTGGCGGTCCTGGAAGAACAGATCGGCGAAATTCAGCGTTGCGGGTATGCTTTCGAGGATCAGGAGATGAGAGAGGGAGTGCGGCGTGTGGCGGCGCCCATTTTCAATGCAGACGGCAGGCACGTCGGTTGCGTCGGTTTGTCGGCCACCATTTTCAGTTTCGATCTCGAGGAGAAGGACAAGTTCGGTCGGATGGCGCGCGAAGCGGCGCAAAAAATTTCCGCCGAGATCGGCTATGAAGGGCCGAAGACCGCCGTCGATTAAACCGTGGAAGGCCGTTTGGCCCAAGCGCCTTTCACATCCACCGTGAAACAACCCAAAGGAGGCACACATGTTCGCGCTTAAAGGCAAAACAGCACTGGTCACCGGAGGCGCCCAAGGGATCGGCAAGGGCATTTCATCCATTCTGGCAGCCCAGGGGGCGCAGGTCGCCATCGGCGATATCGACCTGCGGATCGCCGAGACGACGGCGGCGGAAATTTACGCGGCCGGCGGCAAGGCCATGGCGGCGCGGTGCGATGTGACCGACCTGGAATCGGTACAAGCCGCCGTGGCGGTCATCAAGGAGCGTTTCGGGGCCATCGGCATCCTGGTCAACAATGCCGGCTGGGACCGCATGGTCCCTTTTGTGAAAACCACCCCTGATTTCTGGGACAAAGTGATCGACATCAACTACAAGGGAGTGCTCAACTGTGTGTATGCGGTCATCCAGGACATGATCGCGGCAAACGGCGGCCGGATCATCAACATCGGATCGGATGCGGCCCGGGTGGGGAGCATGGGGGAGGCGGTCTATGCCGGCGCCAAGGGTGCCGTCATTTCCTTCAGCAAATCTTTGGCAAGGGAAACGGCCCGCAACCGGATCACGGTCAATGTGGTCTGCCCCGGCCCGACAGGCACCCCGATGACCGAGCAGATGCAGGCGGAAAGCGATTTTGCGAAGAAAATACTTTCCAAAATGGACAAAGTCATTCCCCTCAATCGAATGGGGACACCGGAGGATATTGCTTCGGCCGTGGTGTTCCTGGCCTCGGATGAGGCCGGCTTCATCACCGGCCAGACGCTCAGTGTCAGCGGTGGGCTGACCATGAGCTGATGCCCGGCTTCCGGATGGATACGCGCCCAAGGGCACCTGTGGGTGCCAAAGGAGGGACAATCATGAAGGCACACAGCCAAACCTACAATTCGGAGATGTTTATAGACACCTTTGAAAACACCTTCACCTACATCAACGGTTTCATGCGCAATGTACACCGGTTCTCCGAGCGCACCGCGCTGACTTGCCCTGTGCGCAAACAGAGCTGGACCTATCCCCGACTGAATGCGGAAGTGAACAAGCTGGCCCATGCTCTGACGGGCAGCGGGGTCGGCAAGAACGATGTGGTGATGTACCAGTTGCTCAATTCCGCCGAATTTCTCTTTCTCTACCTGGCGCCGCAAAAGATCGGCGCCATCAACTGCCCCATCAATTTCCGTCTCTCTTCCGGTGAGACGGCCTATATTCTGGATGACAGCAAGCCCAAGGTGTACTTCTACGACGCGGATGTCAAAGATGTCGCCCAACGCGCGTTGGAGTTGGCTTCGCACCGTCCTGAAAAGATCGTTATGGTCGATATCAGCGGCGCACAGCAACCTTTTGCCGGGTCGCTGACCTATTCCGACTACGTCAAGAACAGCCCGGAAGACGAACCGGGCGTTCAGCACCCCAGTCACGTTTATGACGAGGTGACCCGGCTGTACACCTCGGGTACCACCGGTATGCCCAAGGGGGTGCCCCTCAACAATCTCAATGACATCTTCAGCGCCCACGACGTGATCATGCACTTTCCCCTTTCGCCACTGGACAAAACATTGAACATGACCCCTTGGTTTCACCGGGGCGGCCTGTATTCGGGTGGACCGAACCCGACGCTGTATATCGGGGGGGAGGTGGTTGTCCTCAGAATGTTCGATGCGCCGACCGTTCTCGATCTGGTGCAGCAGTATCAACTGACCTACCTGATCGGTGCGCCGGTCACGCTGAAGATGCTCAAGGACGAACAAGTGGCGCGACCACGGGATATCGGCTCGTTAAAGGGCATTGTCACCATGGGGGCGCCGCTGGAGGCGAACTTGTGCATCGAGTGCCACAAGGTGCTGACCAAGAACATCTTCAACGGCTACGGGTCCACGGAGGCTTTCTGGAACACCTTCCTGCGGCCCTTCGATCTGCCCGCCATGGCCGGCAGTGCAGGTCGCTCCTGCACGGACGACAGCATGGCGGTGGTCGAGCTGCTGCCCGATCGCCTGGCGGAACCGGACGAAACAGTGCCCAAGGACAACCAGACGGTGGGTGAGGTGATTGTCAGGGCGCCGGGCAAATGTGCGTACGATTACATCAACAAACCGGACGAGGCGCGCAAGAAGTTCTACAAGGGATGGCTTTACATCGGCGATTTGGGCACCTGGAACGAACAGGAGTATGTCACCATCGTCGGCCGCAAGGATGACATGCTCATCTCCGGCGGCGAGAATGTGCAGCCGGTGCAGGTGGAAGAGGCGCTCAACCAGCATCCGTTGGTTTCCGGTTGCGCGGTTACCGGTGTGCCGGACGAAAAGTGGGGGGAAATCGTTGTCGCCTACGTGATCAAAGCCGAAGAAAACTTGACGGTCAAGGATCTGGATGAACATTGCCGCAATCACCCCATGCTTTCCCGGTACAAGCGGCCGCGGCTTTACCGGTTCGTGAATGAATTGCCCATGACGGCCACGGGCAAACTCATTCACTACAAGGTGAAAGAGCGTGCCAAAGAAGACTACCGTAAAGGGTTGTTGGAAAAAGCATGATCGGTGATCCGTCGATGATCCAAGAACGGGGGGTATCCAATGGAATTTTCATTCAGCAACAGTCAAAAAATGATTCAGAAGGAAGTCCGGCGATTTGCTCAGGAAGAATTGGCGCCGCAATACAGCCGCTGGGACCGGGAAAAGCAATACCCCCGGGAACTATTGCGCAAAATGGGGTCGCTGGGCTTCATCGGTACCTCCGTCAGCCAGGAGAACGGCGGCCTGGGTGAATCGTACATCACGGAGGGCATCATTTGCGAGGAGATCGCCCGCGGTGATTGCAGCCTACCCATGGCCACCCATGTGGCCGGTCATCTTTGCGCCGGTTTGCTGGAGCACGGAAGTCAGGAGGTGCGCGATGCATTTCTGGCGCCCCTTTTGGCCGGCGAGATGATCCCGGCCTTCTGCTTGACCGAACCCGGTTCCGGCACCGATGCCGTCGCTATGCAAACCAGCGCCGAAAAAAAAGGTGCCGCCTATATCCTCAATGGCGAAAAATCGGGTATCACCGCCATAATGGATGCCGACGTTTCCCTGGTCTTTGCCAAGACCGATCCGGCTGCCGGGGCCAAAGGGGTCAGCTGTTTCGTCGTCCCCCGGAATCTTCCCGGCGTCACCATGCAGGGCTATGAAGATCTCGGCTGCAATGCCGTGGTGCGCGGTTCGCTGTTTCTGGAAAATGTGGAAATCCCCGCAAGTTATCTCATCGGGGAGGAGGGCACGGGGTTCAAGATGGCCATGCGCGGCTTCGACATCAGCCGCATACTCCTCTGCCTGGAGGCCATATCGCCCGCGCTGGTCTCCCTGGAGGAGACCATGGCGCACGTCAAAAAGCGGGTTGCCTTCGGTCGCCCGCTAGCCACCTTCGAAGGGGTTTCCTTTCCCATCGTCGAGCATTTGAGCTTGCTGGAGGCGGTGCGTTTGCTGTGCTACAAAGCGTTGTGGCTGAGGGACCAGGGTCGGTCGAGCTCCAAGGAAGCCGGGATGGTCAAATGGATGGCCCCCCGCTTTGCCACCAATGCCATTCGCGATTGCATGCTGCTGCACGGTCACTATGGCTACACCAAGGAGTATCCCCTCGAACAGCGGTTGCGCGATGTGCTGGCCATCGAGATCGCGGACGGCACCTCCCAGGTTTCCAAACTAGTGGTGCAACGTGAAGTGATGGGCAGGGAGTTTCTTCCCTACAACTATCGTTGAAAGAACAGTATCGCTGAAAGAAAAGCCGGCTCATCCAAAACCGGTACCTTCATTCCAAAGGAGAAATAATGATGAACTTCGAAGAAATCATTTACGAGAAGAAAAACGGCATCGCCCGCGTCGCCATCAACCGGCCGCAGAAATTCAATGCCTGCACCTCCCTGACCCTGCTGGAGTTGAACCAGGCGCTGACCGATGCCTGGGTGGACAACTCCGTCGGCGTGGTGGTGTTCACCGGCGCCGGCGAGAAGGCCTTTTGCACCGGCGGAGATCAGTCCATCCGGGAGGCCGGCGGATATGCCGGCACCATCGCGGCGCTACCGGTGGAAGTGGGCTGGCAGACCGTCTCCAACCTGATCCGTACCATTCCCAAACCGGTCATCGCCAGGGTCAACGGATATGCCATCGGCGGCGGCCATGTCTTCCAGGTGGTCTGCGACTTGTCCATTGCGGCCGAATCGGCCAAATTGGGCCAGGCCGGTCCCAAGGTGGGCAGTTTCGACCCTGGCTACGGCACCGGTGACCTGGTCCGCTGCGTCGGGCTCAAAAAAGCCAAGGAAATCTGGTACATGTGCCGCCTGTACACGGCCCGGGAAGCCCTCGACATGGGCTTGGTCAATGCCGTGGTGCCCTTTGAAAAGTTGGATGAGGAGGTCGACAAGTGGTGCGCCGAACTGCTCGAAAAGAGCCCCACGGCGCTTAAAATGCTCAAATACGCCTTCCATGCCGAAACCGACGGTGTGGCCGGCATCACCCATCTGGGCGTTGGGGGCTTGAGCATGTTCTACGGCACCGAAGAGTCCATGGAGGGTCGAAATGCCTTCATGGAAAAACGGAAACCGGATTACGACAAGTACCGCAAGTAGGTGGCATGCGGTAGCGAGGAAATGGAAGACGCAGTTCAAGGCAGGAGGAAAGATCATGCAGATCATCGATGCAATCAAAACACGCAAAAGCGTCCGGGGGTACAAGCCCGACCCCGTTCCCAAGGAGACCATACGGCAAATCCTGCAAATCGCCGGTCGCGCCCCGTCGGCAATGAATTCTCAGCCCTGGGCGTTTTGCGTGCTCGGCGGCCGCGTGTTGGATCAAGTGCGCCAGGCCAATGCGGCCAAACTGCGGGCCGGCGAAACCCCCGGTGGCGAACAGTCGGTGGTGGGATGGAGCAAGCAAAGCGTCTACCGCGAACGGCAGGTCGAACTGGCCGTCCAACTGTTTCGACTCATGGGCATCGAACGCCAGGACACAGACAAACGCACGCAGTGGACGGAACGGGGGTTTCGCTTCTTCGATGCCCCGGCGGCCATAATCGTGCTGACAGACACAGCGCTCAAGCCCGACACCCCTCTGATCGATATCGGCATCGTCATACAAACCATCTGCCTGGCCGCCCTTGCCTTCGACCTGGGCACCTGCATCGCGGACCAGGGCTGTCTATACCCCGATGTGCTGCGCCGACACGCCGCCATCCCCGACAACATGCGCATCGTGATGTCCATCGCCATCGGTTACCCGGACTGGGACTATCCGGCCAACCAGGTCCAGACCTCCCGCGTGCCGATCGATGATATTGTCCACTGGCACGGGTTGTGATTGTCGTGCCCCCTGCACACAAGTGCAGGGGGCAAGGCATCATCGTGATAACCACACCGGTGGGGGTATGGAATCATCGATGTAAATGCGATTCCATACCTTTGACATTCATCGGCGGGGCAGGGTATATTCCTCACGCGATTTCAAAACGAAAGGAAGGGATGACCGTCATGGATCTTTTGGACCTTTGCGATATCGAAACATGGCAAGCCTTTGAAGATGCGATCTACGAACGCTCCGGGTTGAATCCGGCCGTCTACAACACCGAAGGGATCCGCATTGTGCAGAACCCCCACTGGCCCAATCGGCTTTGTCCGGAAATCAAGGCAACCTCCAAGGGACAGAGTTTCATCTGCGCTACGGCCCACATGAACCTCGCCAACCAGGCGCGCCAGAGCCGGCAGACGGTGATCGAGGAGTGCGATGCGGGAATGGTCAAACTGGTGACGCCCATATTCGTCGAGGACACCTTTCTCGGCGCGGTCGGCGGCTGCGGCAAGGTTCTCGATGACGGTGAAGTGGATACTTTCCTGGTGAACAAAATCACCGATATCGATGAGGAGCGGGTCGAAGCCTTGTCCGCGGACGTGACCGCCATCTCCATGGAAAGCGCGCGTCAACTGGCCGATTTCATCGAAAAGCGGGTTGCGGAAATCGTGACCGATTATGTGCGCCGGCAACAGCAATGAAGCCGGCATCGCCCCATTGCCCTGACACCCAAGCGGCCCTTGCCCGACGCAAACCGATATTCCCGACATGATCCCTGCCACCCCCCGAATCTGGCTGGCGCCCCTCCGGGGGCTGACCGGTGCTCTGTTTCGCAACGCCTATGCCGAGCATTTCGACGGCATCGACGGCGCGGTCACCCCTTTTTTGACCACCATCCAAGGGGTGCGTATCAAACCCAGCCAAATTCAGGAAGTGTTGCCGGAAAACAACCGGCTGATGCCCGTCGTGCCCCAGATCATCAGCAAAACCCCATCCAATTTCATCGCGCTGGCCACCGCCCTGCACCGGATGGGGTACGACACGGTCAACTGGAACCTTGGCTGTCCTTTTGCCCGCGTGGCCAACAAGCAGCGCGGATCGGGCCTGCTGCCCCATCCCGAACGCATCGATGCTTTTCTGGAGCAGGTGACCGGTGCTCTGCCGACACGCATCAGCGTCAAGCTGCGCCTGGGTCGCAGTGCGCCTGAGGAGATACTGGATCTACTACCGGTTTTCGACCGCTACCCAATCCAATCGCTGATCCTTCATCCGCGTACCGGTGAGCAGATGTACACAGGGCGCCCCGACTTCGAGATGTTCGCGCAGTGTCTTCAGCGTACCCGGCACCCGGTGATCTACAACGGCGACATCGTCGACCGAAAAGGGTTTGAAGTGTTGCAACAGCGTTTTCCGTCGGTGGCCGGCTGGATGATCGGCCGCGGCCTGCTGGCCGATCCCTTTCTGCCTTCCGCGATAAAGGGAAGCAGCCCGAGTCACGAAGATCGGATCGGCCGGTTCCGGCGGTTCCACGACACCCTCTTTGACCGTTTTGCCGCCATTCGCCATGGGCCGGTGCAACTGGTGGATACCATGAAGGGCTACTGGACCTATTTCGCCCAAAACTTTCAGCAGGGCGACAAACTGCTCAAACGCGTGCGCAAAGCGCGGCGCGTGGAGCAGTACCGGAATATATTGGCGGCTTTTTGGCAAACCGCCGCCTTCAAGGGGCCGTTCGACACCTGTGGATAAGTGCTTGGGGTATCATCGCAACACACAGCAACAGCAAACGAGGAGTGGACAGTGCGTTTTTATCTGGTGGTCGGATTCAGTTTCCTGGCCGGCATGTGCGGCTATATCATGGTGCGGTTCTGGATTCTGCCCATCGGACGCTACCGGCGGGCCAAGGGAGAGTTGCTGCAACGATTGAACGATTACCGGAAATTGTTGCCCGCGGACGATACCGCCCCGTTGCAGCGGGACCGGGGGCGTAAAATACTGCGCGATATTCGTCGCCAGGGCGTCGCCATTGTGGACCTGCACGACCAGGAGCTGCCCTATTGGTACCGTCTGGCGCTGCTCTCCCGCAAAGAGTCGCCCGAGGCGGCGACCGATCCCATACTGCGCCTGGAGAACATGCCCAATGGGGGACAGGCCCGCAAGTGCTTGGAGGAGATCGGTCGACATCTGGGTTTTCGCGAACTGCGAACCCCTTGAGGAGAACTACCATGCGCAAGAACACCCTGTCGCGATTTGGACCGTGGATCGTCGTGGGGCTGATGATTTGGGGGGGAAGTGGCGCCGTTGCCGGGGCCGCCTCCCTGGCGGCCGCAGTGCGGCCACCGGCGGATTTGACCCTCTGCGGTGAGCCGGTGCCCTGGGAGCTGGCCGACGTGCGGGAGCGGTTCGAGCTGGAGATGCTGCTCAGCCTGGACAATCGGACACAGGTGGTGCTGTGGCTCAAACGGGCCGCCCGTTATTTGCCCTATATCACCGCCGAACTGGAAAAGGCGGGCTTGCCCGACGACTTGAAATACCTGCCCATCGTGGAGAGCGCCCTGCGGCCCCATGCCGGTTCGCGGCGGGGTGCCATGGGGTACTGGCAATTCATGGCCGGAAGCGGGCGCAATCACGGCTTGACCGTAGACCGATTCATTGACGAGCGGCGGGATCTGCAGGCCTCCACCGCTGCCGCCCTGCAATATCTGCAATCCCTGCACGAGCAGTTCGGCAGCTGGACCCTGGCGCTGGCTGCCTACAACATGGGGCGCAACGGCCTGGCGGCGGAAATGCTGGAACAGGAGAGCAACAATTACTACCAACTCTACCTGCCCTTGGAGACCCAGCGTTTCGTGTTCCGGATGCTGGCGGTCAAGTTGATCGTCGGCAATCCCGTCGCTTACGGGTTCGATTTGGCGCCGGAAGATCTTTATCCGCCCCGGCGTTTCGACACCGCCACCATCGTCTTGGCGCGGGAAGTGCCCATACGCCTGGTGGCTGAAGCCGCCGGTACCTATTTCAAGCGCATCAAGGACCTGAACCCCGCCCTGCGCGGGCACTATCTGCAAGAGGGGCGTTACGATTTGCATCTGCCCGAAGGGGCCGCGGACGGATTCGGTGAGCGTTTGCGACAAGTCATGGCCGAGGATGCAACAAAGCGTCCCCAACGCATCTACGTGGTGCAACCCGGCGATTCGCTCTCGGTCATTGCCGAGCGGTTCGACCTGCCCCTGCCGGCCTTATTGATCTGGAATCGCATCGATCTGAACAAACCGATTCATCCCGGCGACCGTCTGGTGCTCTATCCCCGTTGGGATGATGCCGGCGCGGCACAATGGCCGGCGGATACCTTTGAAGAAATGGAAGATTGAAACATGGAAAAGAAGAAACTTTACGGCGAAGATCTGAAGGCCCAATTGGAGGCCAGCCGGCGGGACAAATTGTACCCCTTTCTGATGGGTGAGGACACCATTCGGGGAGTGGCGGTCAACGGTACGCGCATGGTCAATGAAATGCGTTGGAATCACGAACTGGGTCTGTTGGAGACCCTGGTGTTGGGTCACGGCTATCTGGCCGCCGCCCTGATCTCCGCTACCTTGAAAGGCAATGACCGCATCGCCATCGATGTGGGCTGCTCGGGGCCGATTAAAGGGATGAGCGTGGAAGCCAACGCTTTCGGTGAAGTGCGGGGGTTTCTCAAGCAGGTGCCCATCCCCATCGACAAGCCCCTGGAGAGTTTCGATCTGCGCCCTTTTTACGGCGCCGGCTTTCTATCGGTCACCAAGTACCTGCAGGACGCCAAGCACCCCTTTACCGGAAAAGTAATGATGGCCTACGGCAGCCTGGCCAAGGACCTCTCCCACTACTACCTCAAGTCGGAACAGCTGCCCTCCGCTTTTTCCCTGGGGATTTTTTTCGACGGTGAAGGCAATGTCCAAGGGGCCGGTGGTCTCATGCTGCAAGCCTTGCCGGGCGCGCCCGAATCGCTGTTGGCCCGGTTGGAGGCGTTGGTGCACGATTTGCCATCCATGGGGCAGGCGGTGGGCGCTGCCGATTTTCCCGAACCTTGGCTGGCCGAGGCGTTTCCGGGCCTGGGGCCGCGCATCCTGGATCGGCGGGGCGTGGAGTTCATGTGCCACTGCAATCGGGAGAAGATCGGCACCATGCTCGCCATGCTCGATCCGGCCGAATTGGCCGATATGGCCCGCAACGGCCCCTTTCCGGTGGAGATCCGCTGCCACAACTGCAACACCCTGTATGCCTTCGATCGGAAGGACTTGGCAGAGATCCGCGCGGCCGCCAAAAAGTAGAAAAGTAGATCAGATCCGCCTTTGCTGCACCAAAAACATGGCGGCAATGGTTTTGGCATCCTGGATGCGCCCGTCGGCGATCATGGCCACCACCTCATCCAGGGGCAGGGGGTGGACTTCCAAAATTTCATCCGCATCCAAATGCTGCCGGGCCGGCGTCAAATCACGGGCCAGAAACAGGTGGATGGTTTCATCCGAATAACCCGGCACCGGTTGTACAGCCCCCAGGGTTTCCCAGACGGCGGCGCTGTAACCGGTCTCTTCGACCAACTCGCGCCGGGCGCAGGCCATGGGGGACTCCTGTCGGTCCACCGTACCGGCCGGAATTTCCCACATGTAACGGCCAACGGCATGTCGGTACTGCTTGAGCATCACCACCCGGCGGTCTTCGAGCAACGGCACGATGGCCGCCGCACCGGGATGGCGGATGATTTCCAGATCGATGGTCACCCCGTTGGCCAGGGTGACGTTCTCCACCGTAATCTCAAAAACGCGGCCATGGCGGATGGTGCGGCGTTGGTTGACATGGGGGTGCATGGGCTGTTCCCGTCGATGGGGCATCAATTGGTGCGCGGGTTGCGCCGAATCTGGGCGACGATGTCCCTCAGCGCGTCGCCCGATGGGGTCCGGGCATCGGGGTTGGCGGCCAGCAACTGTTCCCAGGCGGACAGGGCGCCGTCCAGGTCGTTGAGATCGTGCATCAGGACCACCCCTTTGTTGTAGAGAGCGATTTCATGGTCGCCCTCCATGGCCAGTACCCGGTCGAAGGTTTCCACCGCCTTGCGCGGGTCGCCCCCGCGGCGGTACATCACCCCCAGGTCGGTCCACACATCCGGCCGGTCGGCATCCAGAGCCAGGGAGCGTTCATAGGCCGCGATCGCCTTTTCCGGTTCGCCGCTGTCGAAGTAGAGGTGGCCCAGTTGGGTCCAGGCGCTTACATCGGTGGGGTCGGTTTCGGTTTGCGCCACCAGGGATTCGATCATGGCCCGCTGCTGCGCTGCCATGGGATTGACGCCACCGTCGGCGGCTCCCATGGGCAGGTTGCCCACCGCACGGTAGGCGCTGAACACCACCCCACCGACGAAACCCACGGCCAGGGCCACAAAAAAGAGCAGGATCACATTTTCCGTTTTGACGTAACCCTTGCGTTTTTGGCTGTCAGATGACATGAATTATCCTTTCTCTAAGCCGATCCGCGCGACCAAGTTTTCGCGCCCGCGCAATATAGAATCGAACTTTCGGCGAGGCAAGGGAAAAAGGACCTGTTCCATGAATCCCTTGACCGCCGCATCCGGAACGCGAACCAAAAGGGGGTTGTAGTGGCCGATCCGTTGTTTGAACCGATCTTGATCAATCAGTTGGAAGTGAAAAACCGCTTTTACATGCCGGCCATGCACATGGGAATGGCGGACCAGTTCGAGGTGACGCCGCGATTGGTGGATTTTTACGCCGAGCGGGCTCGGGGCGGGGCGGGCATGATCGTGGTGGGCTACGCCACCGTGGACGAGCTCTCCGGCAATGTGCTCAATATCGGCGCTCACGATGACCGGTTCATTCCCGGTCTGGCGCGGCTGGCATCCGCCATCAAGGAGAACGGGGCCCGGGCGGCGGTGCAGCTCAATCATGCGGGCCGCTACAACAGCTCCTTTTTCCTGGACGGTCGGCAGCCGGTGGCGCCTTCGGCCATCGCTTCGCGCATGACCCGTGAGACGCCCCGCGCCCTTACCGTGGCGGAGATCGGGCAAATCGTGGACGCATTCGCCCAGGCGGCATTGCGGGTCAAGAAGGCCGGGTTCGATGCTGTGGAGGTGCTGAGCGGCACGGGATACCTGATCAGCGAATTTCTTTCGCCCCTGACCAATCAGCGCGAAGACGAGTATGGTGGCGACCTGGAAAACCGGATGCGCTTCGGCCTGGAGGTGATGCAGGCCATCCGGGCAGCGGTCGGTGCCGCCTTCCCGGTGATCGTGCGCATGAACGGAAACGATTTCATGCCGGGCGGGCAGGGACGCCAAGAGTTGCAGGCCTATGCCAAGGCATTGGTCGAAAGGGCCGGTGTGGATGCGCTTTGCATCAACGTGGGCTGGCACGAGGCGCGGGTGCCCCAGATCGTGACCGCCGTGCCGCGCGGGGTGTTCGCCTATCTGGCAAGGGGGATCAAGGAGCTGGTGCCGGTGCCGGTGATCGCCTCCCACCGCATCAACGACCCCCTGACGGCCCGCGACATGATCGGTGACGGCATGTGCGACATGGTGGCCATGGGGCGGAGCCTGATTGTCGATCCCTACCTGCCGGAAAAGGCGCGCACCGGTCGCGAGAGGGAGATCATCCACTGCATCGCCTGCGCCCAGGGCTGCTTCGACAACCTGTTCAAACTGAAACCGGTGGAGTGCCTGTGCAACCCCCGGGCCGGCAGGGAAGAGGAAACCCGAATCGAGAAGGCCCCGGCGGTCAAGAAGGTGTTGGTGGCCGGCGGCGGGCCCGCCGGCATGAGTGCCGCCCTGGCGGCGGCCGAGCGGGGACATGCAGTAACGCTGTATGAAAAGGCCGATCGTTTGGGTGGCCAGCTGCACCTGGCTGCGGCCCCTCCGGGACGCGCCGAATTCGGCGTTTTGGCCGATGATTTGGCGCAACAGATCGCCGTCAGCCCGGTCACGGTCCGTCTGGGTAAGGCGGTGGACGAAGCGGTGTTGGTATTGGAACAGCCCGACGCGGTAATCATCGCCACAGGCGCCCGGCCGATACAGCCGCCCATTCCCGGCGCCGACCAGCCCCATGTGGTCCAGGCCTGGGATGTGCTGCTGAACAAGGCCCATACCGGCCGACGCGTGGTGGTGGTCGGCGGAGGCGCGGTAGGGGTGGAAACCGCCATGTTTTTGGCCGAAAAGGGAACCTTGGACGGCGACGCCGTCAAGTTTCTGCTGATCAATCGGGCTGAAGATCCGGAATCCCTCTACGAACTGGCCACCCGCGGCACCAAGCAGGTGTTGCTGATCGAGATGCTGGAGGCCATCGGCAAGGATATCGGCCGCTCCACCAAATGGTGCATGTTCCAGGAACTGGATCGCAGTGCCGTCAAGCGGATGGCCGCCACAAAGGCGCTGGAAATTACACCGAGCGGCATCCGGATCGAAGGGTCGCGAGGCACCGAGGAGATCGCCGCCGACACCATCGTCCTGGCCGCCGGGGCCCGATCCGAAGACCCTCTTTCGGAACTGCTGTCAGCCAAGGGGATCGCTCATCAAGTGGTGGGGGATGCACGCCAAGTGGCCCAGGCCATCGATGCCATCCATCAGGGCTTTGCCGCAGGTCGTGAGGTTTAGGCAAGCATAAAAAGCTATTGCGCAAGGGGGGCGGGATCGAGCGGTGTCTCGACGATGCCCCCCTCTTTAGTTGCCGTCTCGCCTGTCGCGGCGGGATTTTCAGCCGATTCCGCGGAGGGCGCGGCGGTTGCAGTAGATGCCTGTTGGTCGCCAGGGGCTTCCCGCGCGGGCGCGGGCGCCGATGACTGCGGTGGGGTGACCGCATCTTGCGTATCGGACGGTTGGTCTGCCGGTGCTTCTTCGCTTGGCGCCGACGGTGGCGGTGCCGTTTCCACCGCCGGCTGAGGCGCGGCGGGGGGTTCCGGCGCCGTTTGCGGTGCGGGCGTGGGTTCCGGCTGTGGGGGTGTCAGCGATTGGTTTTCGGGGGTCGGTGCGGGCACGGGTGGCGTTGCCGGCGCGGCGGGAGGCGCCGGTGCAGTTGTCGCGGGTGCGGGTTTGCGTTGTGGGGCAGGCTGAGGGGGCGGTTGCGGCGCTTTCGGGGGTTGGGCTTTTTCCGCCTGCTGCAGCGCCTTGGCCGTCGCCACGGACAATTGGCGCTCCAATCCGGTGATGCGCTCCATCAAGCGGCGTACGTTTTCCCGCTCGGTGGCCAATTGGCGTTGGGCGTCGGCCAAAGCCCGGGAAGCCGTATCCAGATCTTTTTCCAGTGCCGTTCGTGCCGGGTCGACGGCTTGCGGCATCACCGCCGTTTGCGCTTCGGTTCGGGCCTGTTGCTCCTGCGCCTGGCGCAATTGCTTCAATTGCAGGCCGGACAGGGCCGCCAGCAGAGCGGCGGCAATGGTGAACAGCGCGCAGACAACAGTCAGGATCTGGCGTTTGCGAAAGACGGCTTTGAGATGTTCGCTGGTTTGAACCGAATGGGTCATGATGCAACTCCCCTGCTATGCGCCCGGCTACATGTCGAACGCCCGGGTGGGCCATGCACGGCGAAACGTGCGGTGGTGGTCGGGATCGCTTTGCGCGCCTGAGTGATTGTCGATATGGGATCGATTCATGAGCAGCCTTCCATGGGATATGCCGGCAGGACGGGCTAATCAGGTTCGCCGACGATCATGGACATGGACCATTCGGGATACTTGGCGCTCACCTGCGCCGATACCGGAAGGCCTGCGGTGGTCAGTGTTCTTTGGAGAAACTTGGCATAGGAAGGTGCGGTGGCTTTGCTGTGGATCGTCAGCACCAAGCCTTGGGGCGGATGGGAAAAGGCGCTTTGGATGATTTCCGAGGCGGCCCATCCCTGGTCTTCGAAGAGCGCCTTCAACTCGTTTGCCATGGCGTAGGAAGCGGGATTGCCGAGCACCGAAATGATGTCCAGATCCCCTTTGGGGCCGCCGCTGAGCAGTTTGACCAACATTTTGCGCTGCTGGCTGTCGAGCATCTCCTTTTTGACCGGCGGCGCCACGGGTTGGGTGGTGCCGGCGCGGCCCCGGGTGGTGTTGATGTCCTTCAATTCGTCGATCCGATTTTTGAGGGCCCCTTCGGCATCGGCGTAGCGCTTGCGGATCTGCTCCATCTCCTTGCGCAAGGCCCCGGCGTCCATTTCCGCCAAGCGGCGCTTTTGCTCGACAATGTCCTGGTTTTGCTGGGTGGCCAGCAACTCCTTGCGGATCTGTTCGGCCGCCTTTTCCACCGCCTTGATCTTGTTGCGGGCGGCAGCCTCCCTGTCGCCGACATGCCGCCCCAGGCGATTGCCTTGTGCCCAAAGCAGCAGTACGCTTACGGTTGTCAAGGCCGCGCCGATCATGGCCAGAACCTGCATCCACCCATTGAAGCCCGCCACCGATTCGATGTTGTGCCACCAAGCGAACATCGGCTTCCTCCCATCCTTCCGTGCTGTTGTGATAAAAATTAATTAATAATACCGATGAATTGAGGGTTAATCAAGAATAAAGATGATTATATTAGCGCTTTATTCTTACAACGGCAATGTGTTAGACAGGCGGCAGCACGAATCAGAGTGGAGATCGGACATGGGTATTGTAGGAAAGATCGTGGGGGGCACCATCGGGTTCGCCTTGGGCGGGCCGCTGGGGGCCATTGCCGGTGCGGTGTTCGGGCACGCCTTCGACAGCAGCGAAGAGAGTGGGCTGCAGGGCCGATCCGGCAACCTTTCCGGCATCGAGCAGACACAACTCGCTTTTTTCGTCAGCACCTTTTCAATGCTGGCGAAGCTGGCTCAAGCCGACGGCCAGGTGCGCAACGAAGAGATCGACACCATCGAAGCCTTCGCCGTACGCGATCTCAAGCTGAGTCCGGCGGAGCGGGAGGTGGCGTTGAATATTTTCCGGGCGGCATTGTCATCGCCGGCCCGCTTCGAGGATTTTGCCCTACAATTCTACCAACGCTTTCAGAACAATCACCAAATGATTGAAATGATGATGGATATTCTGGTGCGTGTCAGCGTCGCGGACGGTGTTGTCAACCGCGCCGAAGAGGCGCTGTTGTTGCACGCGGTGCGTATTTTTCAAATGGGCGAGCAGCGCTACCGGCAGATCAAATCCCGCTACACGGCAACCGAGAACCAAGCCTACGAAGTGCTGGGATGCCGGCCTGAAGACAGTGACGAAGCGATCAAAAAACGCTACCGCACCTTGGCGCAGTCCTATCATCCCGATAAAATTGCAGGCAAGGGACTGCCCGACGAGTTCATCGATCTGGCCCACGAAAAATTCCGCGAAATCCAGAAAGCATATGAGACCGTCAAACAGGAGCGGGGATTGAGATAGGGCTTTTCGAGGCCCGAATCGAAACCCCCCGACATGGCGATGGGTGACACCGATGTATCTGAAACATTTTCAGTTGAACACCAAGCCGTTTCAAATCACCGCCGATCCCAAGTTCCTCTGGTTGGGCGAAAAACACAAAGAAGCTTTGGCCACCCTGCGCTACGGTATCCTGGACAATCGCGGTTTTTTGTTGCTCACGGGAGAAGTCGGTACCGGTAAAACCCTGCTCATCAACCGTTTGATCGGCACCCTGGACATGGACACGGTGGTGGCCACCATGCCCGATCCCGATCTGGTCAGCATGGATTTTTACAATCTGTTGGCCGACGGTTTGAAAATGAACCGCACCTTCGACAGCAAAGGGGCGTTTCTCATCCACCTGCGCGACTTTCTGCATCAGAGCTATGCGGAACGCAAGCAGGTGGTGCTCATCATCGATGAGTGTCAGCGGTTGAGCCCGCGCTTGATGGAGGATGTGCGTGTGCTGTCCAACATCGAGCTGCAAGACCGCAAACTGATCAACATTTTTTTCGTAGGGCAGCAGGAGTTCAACACCCTGCTGGCGTTACCGCAGAACCGGGCCCTGGCCCAGCGCATCACGGTCCGCTACCATATCGACCCTTTGACGGCGGCCGAGGTGGGGCAATACATCCGGCACCGCTTGAAGGTGGCCGGTAGCACGAAAGAGATCTTCAAGGCCGAAGCCGTCAAGGCGGTCTATCGCTTTTCCGGCGGCATCCCGCGGCTCATCAACATTTTGTCCGATCACGCCCTGTTGACCGCCTACGCCCGTGATGCCAAGGTGGTGGATGCCGCGATGGTCGAAGAGTGCGCACGGGAACTGCGCATCGCCTATGACCCGGCCACGGCGGAAAGTGAAGGCACGGCCCACGCACCGGACACCGTCTCCATTTCCCGGGCCGTGGCCCGTTCGGATGGTACATCTGTTGCGGCGGCCGGTACGCCCCAAGGCATGGCACGCGTTGGAGGTGCGGCCACCCCGGACAACGGCATGGGCACCCATTCCGTGAGACGGTTCTTCGGCAGATTGCTGTATACGGTCGTGGTGCTGTTGTTGGTGATGTTGGCGGCTTTTTTCATCACCCGTTTCACGCGCGACGATCAAGGCCGCTTTGGCGTCGATGGGGTGGACCGGAACCAAGTCCCCGCCTTGACGGACAGTGAGCGGGCGGAAGCGGCGCCGACCGAATCCGGGGCCGCCCCGCCTTCCCGATCCTCGGAGCGGCCTGCGGCGACGGCGTCCCGTTCCATCCCCGCGGCGCCACCCGTGCAACAGCCCGCGGACATATCCGCGGCCAAGGCCGGGCAAACTGGTGCTGCGGAGATGTCCGCACCGCCAGAGGAGGAGTCAGGGCCAAGAGCTGTTGCCGACCGGCGGCAGGCCCGAACGGACGCTGCCGCAGAGGCCCCCTCCGCACCGATCAAGGCGCCGCCGGTGATGAACCGGCTCATCACCATTCCCTTCACCTTCAATTCCAATGAAATCGACGAGGCATCCTACGGCGTGCTGAACCAGATCGCCTTACAGCTCCAGGCCCAGCCGGATCATATGTTGCAGGTACGGGGATATACCGATTCGTCGGGATCGGAAACTTACAACCAGAGCGTTTCGCGCTTCAGGGCCAGTGCCGTGAAATCCTATCTGGTCGGAAAAGGGGCGCCGCCCGATCGCATCGAGGTGCTGGCCATGGGATCCGCCGATCCAATCGCTTCCAACGCCACTGCGGAGGGTCGCAACCAAAACAGGCGTGTCGAAATCTATTTCACCCAGGCGCCTTGACGCTTCCGCCTTTTAAATGCTCCATTCAATGACCGCACCACCCCACGTGAGGCCCGCACCGAAGCTGACCAGCAGGACATGGTCACCCTTGTTGATACAACCTTGACGGTTGGCTTCGTCCATTGCGATGGGGATCGAGGCCGACGAGGTGTTGCCGTATCGGTCCACGTTGGTGAAGAAGCGATCCATGGGAATCTTCAATTTGTCGGAAACCGCCTGGATGATGCGCAGGTTGGCCTGGTGCGGGATGACCAGATCGATATCCTCCCGCTTCAGATCCGTTCGGGAGAGCACTTCTTCGGCGATGTGGGCCATGCAGGGCACTGCTTGCTTGAACAGGCGGTTGCCTTCCATTTTGAGGTGGTACGGCATGTTGTAGGCGCCTTCGAGACTCTCGGGCAGGGGAAAAGTACCGTCTTCGGCGTACAACAGATCCCAGTGACGGCCATCGGACTTCATCCGGGTGGAGAGGATGCCGCCGGGTGTTTCTTGACTGCCGAGCACAACGGCGCCGGCGCCATCGCCGAGGAGCACGCAGGTGCTGCGGTCCGTCCAGTCCAGCAGCGCGGAGAGCCGCTCCGAACCCACGATTAACACATTGTGGGCCATTCCCGCTTTGATACTGTTGTTGGCGATCTCCATGGCGTAAACGAACCCGGAGCAGCCTGCCGAAACGTCGTAGGCGGCGGCGTTGAAAGCCTCCAGGTCCTTCTGGATCATGCAGGCGGCCGAAGGGAAGAGGCGATCGGCCGTAACCGTGGCGGTGATGATGGTATCGATGCGGTCGGGAGTGATGCCGGCCGTTTCCAAGGCGTCACGGGCCGCTTGCGTGCCCAGGCTGGCGGTGGTTTCGCCTTTTTCCAATTTGGAAATCCGCCGTTGCTTGATGCCGGTGCGGCGGGTGATCCACTCATCGCTGGTGTCCACTATTGTTTCCAGCCCATGGTTGTCCAACACATATTCGGGCAGGGCGGACCCGGTGCCCAGCAGGTGTGCATATGGCATGGTGGTGTGTGCCTCCAATTATGATCTGTATCGATGCCTAACCTTATTCATGAAGGATGCGCAGCATGCGTCGCAGCGGTTCGGCGGCGCCCCACAGCAGTTGATCGCCGACGGAGAAGGCCGTCAAGTAGCGCGGTCCGATATTCAGTTTGTGCATGCGACCCACCGGAACGGTGAGGGTGCCGGACACCTTGGCCGGCGTCAGCTCGCGCAGGGTGCTCTCTTTGTCGTTGGGCACCACCTTCACCCATTCATTGTGTTCCGCCACCATGGCTTCGATCTCGTCCAGAGGTACATCGCGGGTCAAGCGCACGGTAAACGCTTGGCTGTGACAGCGCATGGCCCCCACCCGGACACACAGCCCGTCGATGGGGATCGGTTTTTTTTCGCGATCCAATATCTTGTTGGCTTCCGCAAAGCCTTTCCACTCTTCGCGGGTTTGGCCGTCCGCCATCGGTTTATCGATCCAGGGGATCAGGCAGGCCGCTAAAGGGGCGCCGAAGGCCTGCGTGGGCATGCCGCTGTCGCACAAGGTTTGGCTGACCGCGCGGTCCAGGGCCAGGATGGAGGCCGCCGGATCGGCCAGCAGATCGGCCGCCTTTTGTCCGATGAACTGCATCTGGGCCACCAATTCGCGCATGTTCTGCGCGCCGGCGCCCGATGCGGCCTGGTAGGTCATTGAGGTCAACCATTCGACCATGCCGCGGGCGAAGAGCCCCCCCAGGGCCATCAGCATCAGGGAAACGGTGCAGTTGCCGCCGATGAAATCCTTGACGCCTTGGTGCAGCGCCGCATCGATAACCGGTCGGTTGACCGGATCGAGGATGATGACGCTCTGCTTTTCCATGCGCAACGTGGAGGCCGCATCTATCCAGTAGCCGCTCCAGCCGGTTTGCCGCAGCTTCGGGTAAACGGCCGACGTGTAATCACCGCCTTGGCAGGAAATCACGATATCCATGGTTGCCAGGCGTTCAATAACCATAGCATTTTCCACCGGCCGGGTTCCCTGGCCGATGTCCGGACCGGGTTGTCCGGCCTGGGAGGTGGAAAAAAAGGTGAAGTCGAAATCTTTGAAATCGTTCTCTGCCCGCATGCGCTCCATGAGCACCGATCCGACCATCCCACGCCAACCGACGAATCCGACACGTTTCATGGCGTTTCTCCTTGCAAACCAGTGTCAATGGGCAATCGCCCATAAAACCCGTTCAATATGGTGCCGCCGCTGGTTTGTCAAGAGTCGGGCCGATTCTTCAGTAAGAAGGTGGACAAGGTGGCGGGTTTTGTCGTACCAATGTACTCGTTTCATCCGAAATATCTATTAAATTTGGACAGGAGCAGGGGCAATGGGGGTGGACAAGGAGATGCGGATCGTTGTGGTGCCCAAGGAGGAGGCGGTGTTCTGGATGGACCGCTTCGGCCATTGGTACAATGAGGGTGGGCGCTTGCGGCACAAGAAAATCGTCGACTATTTCAATGCCGCCATCTGTCGCGACCGGGACGGCTATTTCGTACAGCAGGTCCGGGACAACATCGTCGAAAAGGTCTATTTCCGCTATGAGGACACACCCTTGTTCGTGGTGGACGCAACGGCCGAAGATCCGGTGCGCCTGATGCTCAATACCCGTGAAACAATTGCGCTGGAGACCGATCCGTTGTTCATTCAGGAGGACAACCTCTACCTGCAGCGGGGCGAGGATCGGATCAAGTTTTCCGACCGTGCCTTGCTCAAGCTGGCCGGTCGCATCGGGTACAATGAAGCGCAAGGATATGTACTGCTGACGCCGGCGGGCAATTGCCCCATCCCGCAGCGGCCGTGAAGAGGTGGGCGGGTCGGCGCTTTTTTTCCTTGACCGTCGCGCCCCCTGGATTTATTAGTTCAGATTTCGTTGAGGGCGACCCGCTCGGTGTGTGGTGGACGGGGCGGCCCTTTGGGTCTGTTGCAATGCGTTACCTTATCCATTGGAGGAGGTGAAACCACCCAAACACCGCGTTGAGGCGGACGGAGGGGCCTACATTGAACCAAACGACCGGTAAACACTGTATCTTGGAGCTCTTTGAGTGTCCATCCGAACTGCTGGATGACGAGCAGTTCATATGTCGTGCCATTAATAGTGCGGCCGAGGCATCGGGATCCACGCTGCTGACACTGTCGAGCCACAAGTTCAGCCCCCAGGGTGTGACGGCCTTGGGCCTGTTGGCCGAATCCCACATTTCCATTCATACATGGCCCGAAACCGGCTATGCCGCCGTGGATGCGTTCACCTGCGGCACCCATTGCGACCCTGTCGCGGCTTGCCGGCTGCTGACCGGACTGCTGGAAGCGAAGCGCCAGGCGCGCACGGTTCTGCAACGCGGGCGCGGGGTGCCCTTGCCGGTCGCAAACATGGCCTCAAACAGTTCCTGCGAGGACACATGCATTCCCATGAGACCCCCGGCAGCCTATGGTTGACTGAATACAACAACCCCTACGATGCCGTTTGCCATGGCATCCTAGAGGTGGTGCACCAGCAGAAGACACGTTTCCAGGAAATGATGATCGTGCGGTCGGGTGCCACCGGCAAGGCGCTGGTGCTCGACGGTTGTTGGCAATCGTGCACCGGCGATGAATTTATGTACCACGAGGCCTTGGTGCACCCGCCTTGCCTTTTGCAAGGTGGCCCGAAAAAGGTGTTGATTCTCGGCGGAGGCGAAGGGGCGGCGTTGCGCGAAGCCCTCAAATGGAAAACCGTGACGGAAGCGGTCATGGTGGATCTGGACGGTGCGGTGGTCGATGCCTGCCGGCGCCACCTGCCGGAGATGCACCAGGGCGCTTTTGACGATCCGCGTAGCCGGGTGGTGATCGCCGATGCTCTGGCGTACGTGGATGCGGTGCCGGGAAATTGGGATGTGATCGTTTCCGACCTGACCGATCCGCTGGAGCACGGGCCCAGTGCCAAGCTGTTCACGCGCGAATATTTTGCACAGTGTCGGCGGGCATTGGCGCCCGGCGGCTGTTTTGTCATACAAGCCGGGCTTGCGGGCCCTGTGGAGATGCAGTTGCACGTCCGGCTGGCCAATACCGTCGCCTCGGTTTTCCAACGCATGTGGCATTGGCTGGTCCCCGTGCCCAGTTGGGGATCGCCCATGGGGTTCGTATGTGGCGCGGACGACACGGTGGGCTGGGAGGATCCGGAACCGGAGGCCGTCGATGAGCGGTTGGCGGGATTGATCGACGGCCCTTTGCGCATGTTCGACGGGCGCACCATGCGTGCCTTGATGCACCCGCCCAAATATTTGCGCGACGCCATCGCGGCGGAGAATCATGTCTACTCTTTGGCCGCACTGCCCCGTGCCATACGATAGATCGTCGGCGGCCGATGCCGCCCGGATTGACGGTTTCCCCACCAGGGTTTTCGCGAGAGGTCGTCCCTATGATCCGTAAAGTGCTCACCAGCGGACAAACCGGTGTGGAACTGGCCGCGCTGGATACCGCCATCAAGTTAAGCATCCCCCACGGGGGCTGGACCCCCCTCGGCAAGCGTAATGCCATGGGATCGCTGCCCAGCGTCTACCAGTTGCAAGAGACCGCAACCATAGGGTTTCAGGAGGCGTTGGACAAAAACACGGCCGAAGCGGACGGCACCCTGGTGGTCTCCCGCAACCAGGCCACCCCCTGGACCCGTAAGGTGGTGCAGGCGGCCCTCAAGCACCAGCGGCAGTTTTTGCACGTGGACCTGGGGCAATATCCCCTTTTCGAGGCCGCTTCTCTGATTGCCTCCTGGCTGTCGCAACAACACATCAAAACCGTGTTCGTTACCGGCTTGCAGGACAGTGAGGATATCAACATCTACACCCAGACCCGCAAGGTGCTGGAGACGGCGGTCTATCTCGGCCTTGTCAAATCGGGAATGCATCCGGAGCACCCCGCCAAGCATGTCATCCCTGCCGAGAATGGTCCGACCAAGCAACCCCTCACGGTGGACGATGCCGTGGCACATCTCGCCGCCGCCATGCCCCTCAAAGATCGCACCACGCTGGCCAACATGACATCCGATGCGTTGGACGGCCTGCACTCCGGACTGGCCGCTTATATCAAAGAACAATTCGGCCTTTACAGCGGCAATGCATCGTTGCTTCGCTCCTGCGCCGAACGCGGCAACCTGCAAGACCCCCTTCCCGACGAAGCCTGCGCCGTCATATTGCGCGCCCTCTGGGAGCATCTGCGCCGCACCCACCGCCTCAGGGTGGTGAAATAAAATCGATATACCTCACCGTTGCCTTCTTTCTGCCCGTAACCCGTTGGTACTTTTCGCGCGGATACCCCAGGGCGATGACGGCGTAGGGGGTTTCATCCGCCGGCAGCCGGAGCAGCGCCTTGATTTCATCGCTCCGATGCATGGCGGCAATGGCAAAACCGATCAGGCAGGTGCCCAGCCCCATGCTGTGCGCCGCAAGCAGGATGTTCTGGGTCGCCAGCAGTGCATCTTCCGCCGGGCAGCTCGCCTGGTTCTTGGCGGCGACCACGATGGCCGCCGGGGCGTTGTGAAACAACAGATCGCGCCCGCCGTTGTCCCATTGCAACAGCCCTCTTGCAATGCTCTCGAAATGGTTGCGGTAATAGTGGTCCAGTTCGGGCCGCCCGACCCCTTTGAGCAATTTGCGCAGCCACTTCTTTTGCGCCAATCGGTTGAGTTTGCGGAAAAAATCCCCGATGCGCGCGGCCAAGGCACGCACGGCGGCGGGGTCCGGCAGGACGGTGAAGGTCCACATCTGGCAGTTGGATCCGGAGGGCGCGGTAATGCCGATACGGATCAGATCCTCCAGAATATCCCGTGCAACCGGTTGCTGCCTGAAATTGCGACATGAACGCCGGGAGCGCATCAAGTTGACCAGCGCCGCCGTATCGTAGCGACCATGGGGGGACCAGGTCGTTTCTTCCTGGAAGGTTTGAAAGGCCGACATGTCGGGATCGATGGCGCCGACCGCTACAGCGCCGGTAGGGCAGACGGCGGCACAATGCCCGCAATTCAAAGACTCTTTCCCCGAAACCACCGCCTTGCCATGTAACAAAGTGATGGTTTCGCTGGGGCACACCTCGATACACAATCCACAACCCGTGCAAAGTTCCGGGTCGATGGCTGTGGTAACGGTTCTGTCCACCCGCATCGGCGCCTCCCGATTCACTTGGATTCCATGCTTGATTAACGCACCGCTCCCAACATAACATGGATGGCGTGCTTCCGGAATCGGCCTCTTGAAGATGCAGCCAATTCAAATGGGGCGGGGGGGTGGCCGAAGATCGAGGGACTATCCATAGGGTCGTGGTACCCTCTCCGGCGACCGGCAGCGGACAAGAGGTGTGCGGGTTTCATCCATCGGCGCGTCGGGGGCGGCGCAAGGATAGGGCACTTCGAATGAGCAAACTGCACGATTCATTGCCGGATGCCAAAGGCAGCTACCTGCTGATCCTGTTCTTGCCCGGTTCCAGGACCATTCAGGTGGGCCGTTTAGGACCCATGGTATTCGACCGTGGTTGGTATGTCTATGCGGGAAGCGCTTTCGGACCGGGCGGGCTGGCTGCGCGCTTGGGACGTCATTTGCAACCACTGGTCAAGGCCCACTGGCACATTGACCACCTGCGTACCGCAGCCAAGGTGGTCGCGGCGTGGATGGCGATCGGCCCCCCTGTTCGGGAGCATGATTGGGCCGCGGCGCTGACCGAGGGCCCGGAGGCCGGAACAGCGGTGCGCGGGTTCGGCTGCTCCGATTGCCGTTGCCTTTCCCACTTGATCCATTTCACGCGCCGGCCGGGCCGGATCTTGCTGAGGGCCAAACTGGGCTTCGATGTGGTTGCAGCGCCGTTAAAGGAGATTGTCAAGCAGCGACCCAAAACGCCCCATCGCGCCGGGAGCTCGACGAATGTTTGAATCGGCCCTCGCCTTTCCGCACCCCATCGCGCCGGCACGTATCCAGGTGCTCAACGACCAACCCCTGCGCGGCGGCGACTTCATTCTCTACTGGATGCAGCAATCCCAGCGGGCCCAAGACAATCATGCGTTGACCTGCGCAGTGGCAATGGCCAATCATTGCGCACTGCCGCTTCTAGTGGTTTTCGGTTTGACCCCGGATTACCCGGAGGCCAACCAGCGTCATTACCGTTTCATGCTTGAAGGATTGCGCGAGGTCCGGGACGATCTGGCCAAATCGGGCGTTCGGTTGGCCGTGGTGATCGGGCATCCGCCCGAGGTCGCCTTGAACGCCGCACACAAGGCCGCGGCCGTGGTGTGCGACCGGGGTTACCTGCGCCATCAGAAGCAATGGCGGCGGGAGGTCGCCGATCAGGCGCGTTGTGCGGTCGTTCAGGTGGAGAGCGATGTGGTGGTGCCCGTGGATCTGGTCAGCGACAAGGCGGAATATGCGGCGCGCACCATCCGACCCAAAATCCGACGCCACCTGGCGGGCTTCCTAAAGCCGGTGCCCACCGTGGCCCTGCGCCGCACCGGCGGGGTGCCGCGAATGTCCAAGGCGTTGGCACCGGTGTCGCTGGATGACTTGAGCCCGGTGCCGGGTGTCGACGAGAGGGTTGTGCCGGCCGACCGGTTTTTCGTGGGCGGTGCACGCGAGGCGGAAAAACGCTTGCAGCACTTCATTCGCAACGGCCTGGCGCAATACACGGCCCATGGCAACCAGCCCCAGACCGATGATGTCTCCCATCTGAGCCCCTATCTGCATTTCGGTCAGATTTCTCCGCTGCGGGTGGCCATGGCGCTGACACGGCGACGGGCTTCCGTTGCCCTCGACGGGCAGATCGATGCCTTCCTGGAACAGTTGGTGGTGCGGCGCGAGTTGGCGTGCAATTTCGTGCATCACACCCCTGATTACGATGCTTACACCTGCATTCCGGAGTGGGCGCGACGGACGTTGGCGGCCCATCGCGACGATCCGCGGCCCTACCTGTACACCCCGGCGCAACTGGAGAACGCACGCACCCACGACCGCTACTGGAATGCGGCCATGCAGGAGATGCGCGGCACCGGATTCATGCACAATTACATGCGCATGTACTGGGGCAAAAAGATATTGGAGTGGTGCCCCGATCCGGCGTCCGCCTTTGCCACCGCCCTGATGCTCAACAATCGGTATTTCATCGATGGCCGGGATCCCAACTCCTATGCCGGTGTCGCCTGGGTGTTCGGTGTGCACGACCGCGCCTGGGCCGAGCGCCCCGTATTCGGCAAGCTGCGGTACATGGCCGCCGCCGGGCTGGAGCGCAAGTGCGACATCGAAGGCTATGTGCGCAAGGTGGAAAGCCGAATGGCATGAGCGGACCACCGATGGGCATCCGGTAAAAAGAGGTTGGTCACCCGGGTCGATTCTTTGCTATGATATTTTGATATCGTTGTCCACCTTCAACCGAACCAAGGAGCGTTCACGCATGAAAACACGCATCACCGAACTGTTCGGCATCCAACACCCGATCATCCAAGGGGGGATGCACTATGTCGGCTTCGCCGAGTTGGCCGCGGCCGTGTCCAATGCCGGCGGCCTGGGGATCATCACCGCCTTGACGCAAAAAACACCCGAGAATCTGGCCAAGGAGATCGCCCGCTGCCGCGAGATGACCGACAAGCCGTTCGGCGTGAATCTCACCTTTCTGCCCGCGTTGCAACCGCCGGACTACCCGGGTTATATCCGCGCCATCGTGGAGGGCGGGGTGAAGATCGTGGAGACGGCGGGCCGCAATCCAGAGCCCTATTTGCCGCCTTTGCACGCCGCCGGCATCAAGGTGATCCACAAGTGCACATCGGTGCGCCACTCGCTCAAGGCCGAAAAAATCGGCTGCGATGCGGTGTCGGTGGACGGCTTCGAGTGCGGCGGCCACCCGGGCGAGGACGACATTCCCAACATGATCCTGCTGCCGCGGGCCGCCGAGGAGCTGAAGATTCCGTTCGTGGCTTCCGGTGGCATGGCCGATGGCCGCAGCCTGGTGGCCGGTTTGGCCCTGGGGGCGGACGGCATCAACATGGGCACCCGCTTCATCGCCACTCGAGAGGCGCCGGTGCACGAGAACGTGAAAAACGCCATCGTGGCGGCCAGTGAGCTGGACACGCGGCTGGTGATGCGGCCCCTGCGCAACACCGAGCGGGTGATGTACAACGACGCCGTCAAACGCCTGCTGGAAAAAGAGACGCGCCTCGGCCAGGAGATCAAGTTCGAGGACATCATCGAGGAGGTGGCCGGGGTTTATCCCAAAATCATGATGGAGGGCAAGACCGAGACCGGTGTCTGGTCCTGCGGCATGGTGGCCGGCCTGATCCACGACATCCCCACCTGCCGGGAACTCATCGACCGGATCATGGCCGAGGCCGAAGCGATCATCAAAGAACGCCTGACCAAATTTTTGGGCTGAATGCGCTGCTTGCAGCCGCGCGGAAAAAGGGGAATATCAACTCAAATCGAGCGAGTGACCTTCAACTGCAGACGCCTTGAAGCGACTGAAAAAGGAGCCTTCTGATGACCGATCCTGTTTATCGCGAACTGCTCAGCGTGATGCAAAAACGCGGCGGCGACTTTTCCGGGATGGATATTCCTGAATTCTTCGTCATGGTGGAGGAGATGTTCACACCTTCCGAGGCCGAGGTGAACAACGCCATGCCCCGGGGACCCTTCGCGGCCGCCGACCTGGCCAAGCAGATGGGCCGGCCCGTGGCGCAAATCGAGCCGATCCTGGAAGCCATGGCCGATAAAGGACTCTGCATGGCGGTGCGCATGGGCGACACCGTTTATTACCAAAGCGCCCGTTTCATGCCGGGCATCCTCGAATTTCAATTCATGCCCGGGCGTGCCACAGAGCGGGACAAGCGTTTGGCCAGGCTCATTTACGACTATAAAAAGGCTTTCGATGCGCGCTCCCACATCGACAAGCCGACCTTTCCCACCAACCGCGTGATCACCGTCGCCCGCACCGTAGCCGTGGGCAACCGGGTTCACACCTACGACCAGGTGCAAGCCTACATCGACAAGTACGATGCCATTGCCGTCACCACCTGTTTTTGCCGCCACGCGGCCCGCCTGCGGGGCGAGGAGACCCACGACATGCCCGACGATGTGTGCATGCAGTTCGGCCTGGGGGCGCAGTTCGCCGTCGAGCGCTTGAACGGACGCCAAGTGAGTAAGGCCGAAGCGCGGGAGGTGCTCGAACGGGCCGAAGCGGCCGGGCTGATCCACATGAGCACCAATATGGCCGACGACATCGGCTTCATATGCAACTGCGACCGTTGGCACTGCGTGGCCGTGACCCGCGCCCTGGCCAAGCCCAAGCCCGGCTTGGCCTTCAGCTCCGGCTTCGCGCCGCACTTCGACGCCGAGCGTTGCGTCGCTTGTGAAACCTGTCTCGACCGCTGTCCGGCCGATGCCCTGGAGATGGGGCCGGAGAGCGTGCCGGTTGTGGATCTGGACCGCTGCTTCGGGTGTGCCGTGTGTGCCACCGGATGCCCGGAGGAGGCCATCAGCATGCACAATCGCACCGATATCCCCGCGCCTCCCAAAGACGGCAAAGCCCTCAGGGCAGCCATGAAAAGCGGTGTCGGTGGATGAGCGCCATCATCCACCTCGGCCAAGACGATTTTCATTTTCATCATTCTCATCATCGCCGACCGCTTTTCGCTGGGCGGTGGCTCGGCAAGGCGCACCGTCCATCCTGCAGGAACAGGAAGTTCAGGGCGTTGCGATGCGAAGGGGACGCTCAGGAGTTTGTATATGAAGCCCATTGAGGTACCCATCGACGGCGTGTTGGACCTGCACACCTTCAATCCCAAGGAGTTGCCCGACTTGTTGGACGATTATTTGTCCGCCTGTCACGAGAAGGGCATTTTCGCCGTGCGGGTGATCCATGGCAAAGGGACGGGAATGCAGAAGGCGCGGGTGCGGTCGCTGCTTGCCAAGCATCCGCTGGTGGGCGGTTTCGCGGACGCGCCGCCCGAAGCCGGCGGATGGGGCGCCACCCTGGTCTCTCTGGTCGGCAAGTGAAGAGGGCCGACGCCGTCGCGGTTCGTGCCGGCGGTGTCGGCCCTTATCCGTCCGTATTGGGCCTCGAAGTGTTAGTCGCCCAGAATCAACCGCTGCGGATCGCATTTGTTGCGCAGGATGCCCAGCTCCCGGTCGTCGGGCGGGAGGACCGGCCGGGCGCGGTCGACGGGCACCGCAAAACCCATGCGCTCGAGCACCTGATCGGGCGTTACACCGGGATAGCAGCCGGCCAGGTACATGTGGCGGGTGTCGGCGTCGAAACGGAAGGTGGCCATGTTGGTGATCACCACCTCCGGGCCGCCGTGGGGCAGACCGGCCCGTTCCCGGCCGTTGCCGCCGTCGAGGAAACCGGGGCAGGTGAGGTAGTCCAGACGGGGCACGAACTTGCGTGTCTCCTGCTGCATGAACAGGATGGTCCGCCCCACGAAGGAACCCACGTCGCAGGCCCCGCCGCTGCCGGAAAAGCGCACCCGAGGCGCGTTGTAGTCGCCCAGTGAGGTGGAGTTCAGATTGCCGTATGGATCGATCTGGGCCGCGCCCAGAATGCCCACCACGTGCTCGCCGGTGGTGCGGTTCTGCATGAAGGCGAAGGCGTCGGCCAGACTGCCATGCACCGCGGCGCCGAGCATCACCCGTGGATCGCCCACGGCCATGGGCACCTCTTCGAGCTGGGCGTCGATGGCGCCGGTTTCGAAAAAGATCACGCTGTTGGGGGCGCTGATGTGTTTGGCCGCCATGGCGGCCAGCATGGAGATGCCGGTGCCGCAGAAGACGATATCCCCGTCCTTGATTTCCCGGGCCGCGACCACGGCCATCATTTCACGTGCAGAGTAGGTCATATTCAAATCCGCTGGGTTTGTGGGTTCATGTCTGTTTGCTGACATCCTTGGTGGTGGTCAACGGCGGTCCAGCCCGACGGCGTAGCCCGTGCGTGGATCGGCCTTGATGCGGCCCAGTTGCGCCGGGTCCTGCAGCGCCATGAAAGCTTGATGATCCGGAGTGTCTTTAATGTAACGCTGCAAGTATCGGGCGTGGCGCTCTTCGTCCAAGGCCCATTCCCTGTATTGATTCAAAAAGGCCGGGTCGTAGTCGTAATGGCGATAGCAGGCGGTGGGGAATGCACCGTGGGGCACATGTACCACGGCGTCCACGCAGAAAAAGGGCAGCTGGTTGTATTCGGGGTGCTCGCGCAGTGTCTCGGTGGGCACCAATTCCTCGCAGGTGACGATCACCCGCCGGGCGGCCTTGGCCTGTTCGATATCGGTGAAGGGCAGCCCCTCGATGCGTACCGTACCGGCCCGGTCGGCGCTCTGCACATGGATGATGGTCACATCCGGGCGAATGGCCGGCACCAGCAGGACGTTGGGGGCGTCCGCCCAGTTGCCGAAAGGATTGTCGAGGGCGGCCAGTTTCAGGTCGGGCAAACGCTCATCCGACTGCCGCATCTCGGGGGTGAAGCCCCAGCGATTGACCAGGTCCGTGCCCATGCCGGAGCGGACCGGCAGAAAGGGTACCCCCATGGCGCCGGCGGCGAACCGCATGGTCATTTGATAATTGGAATAGTCTTCGACTTGCAGTCGCCCCGATTGCACCGCCTTGCGAAAGCGGACACAGGTGGGGGCGAAACGGCCGCTGCCGGCATAGGCGATTTCCAACCGGGCGACACATCCGCCGCCGATCAGTTCGTCCACCCCTTGACCGTTGGAGTGGGCGTAAAGGTGAAGGCCCGTCTTTTTCTGGCGGATGATTTCGTACACCGCCGCCATGGGATTGCGGTTGACGGTGAAACCGCCGATGGAAAGGTGGGCGCCGTCGGGCACAAAGCGATCGACGGCCTCCCGCATTGAGATGACTTTTTCAGAGCCTGGGTTCATGAAGCGTTTGCCTTTCGCTGGTCCATGTTCGATCCGCTGCTGATGTCCTGTCGTTGAAATCCGTGCGGCATTTCTGAAAGTGGTCCGTTACCATCTTCGGCGTTTACTGCAATCGTCGCTGATAAAATTCAGCAATTATCGGCCGCACCTTCTTTTGTCAAGCGACTTATTATATTTACAGGACTATGGGAACTGAATATGGTTCATTTCCATTGCTGCCGATCCGCTTTTCCGTACGTCGCACGCCTTCCGCGGCAGCCATTGGCATTCGAAGGGCCGGACAATGGGTGGATGAAAAGGTGAAGGGCGGCGACGCAGGTTCGGAATTGCTGTTTATTTGCATTTTCCCGTTGACAGGTGTCGGTCAGTTTGTTAGGTAGCCGTTTCACTGCTCGGGGCTGTAGCTCAGCTGGGAGAGCGCATGACTGGCAGTCATGAGGTCAGGGGTTCGATCCCCCTCAGCTCCACCAAATCCGTCTAAAAAGGGCGTTTCCGCAATCCGGAGACGCCCTTTCGGTTTTTGTGCCCCCGTCACCCTGCACCATATGCGACGCGAACCGCCGCCGGTACCGTGCCGTGGATGGAAAACGACATGGACGGAGTGATTGACAAAACAGGGTAAAACAACCTATATCAGTAAGTTCAGATGATTCTGACCCCTTTCCGGGGCAATGAAACGCAAGAGAGGAACAGTTATGCTCAGTATTATGCGTCGGCAGGCACGCAGCTGGATGATCAAAATCATCCTGTTTGCCATTGTGGTGGTCTTTGCCTTTTGGGGGGTGGGGGGCTTCGACACCGCCCAGGAGAATCCGGTGGCCGTGGTCAATGGAGAACCCATTTCCTATGCCGCCTATCGCGAGAATTTCAATCGATTGCGCGAACAGTACCGTCGTGCCTACGGCGCGCAGATGGACGAACAGACCCTGCAAAGTTTGCGCCTCAATCAACAGGCGCTGGATCAGTTGATCGACCGGGCCGTAATGCTGCAGGAGGCGCGCCGGCTCAACATTCAGATTCCGGACAACCAGTTGGACCAGGCCATCCTGGCCATACCCGCATTTCAGGGAGAACACGGGTTCGACGAAGAGCGCGCCGGCTTCATACTGGCTCAAAACCGGATGACGACCTCCGATTTCAGAACCATATATCGTGAAGATTTAATGATCGACAAGTTGCGGCGCCTCGTGCTGGAAGGGGTCACCGTGTCCGAAGCCGAAGCGCGGGAGTGGTTCGATTGGTACCATGCCGAGGCCAACCTGGAAGCGCTGCTGTTCAGTTACGAACGCCATCCGGATGTCAAGCCCACCGAGGAAGAAATTGCAGCCTACTTCGAGGAAAATCCTGAACAGTATCGCACCGATCCCAAGGTGAAGGCGGTTTACGTCCATTTGGATCCGGCCGGTTTCCGGGACCAGGTGTCGATTGCCGAAGATCGTATCGCCCAGTACTATCAGGAAAATGCCGCGGAATTCAGGGTGGAGAAAACAGTGGAGGCCCGCCACATCCTGTTGCGCCTTGAAGAGGACGCCGATGCTCAAACCGTGGGCGAGCAGGAGGAAAAGGCCCGGATGGTTTATGGTCTGGCAACACAGGAGGGGCAGTCCTTCGAAGCATTGGCCCGGGAGTATTCCGAAGGCCCCAGCCGTGATCAGGGCGGATACTTGGGGGCTTTCAAAAGGGAAGAGATGGTCAAACCCTTTGCTGATCGCGCCTTCGCCATGTCCCCCGGAGAGGTCAGCGAACCGGTCCGAACGCGTTTTGGGTGGCACATTATCAAGGTGGAAAAGGTCAACGAAGCCGAACATCAGAGCATTGAGGATGCGGCGGCCACCATTCGGGAGCGACTTGTGGCACAGGAGGCTCGCAGCTTGGCCCGCGCCAAGGCCGAGGAGATTTATGACAACACCTTCGACGGCGACGACCTGACAGCCGCTGCCCAATCCCGTCAATTGACTTACGGCGTCACCGATTTCTTCACCACCCGTGATCGGGCCTTCGAAGGGGTCGCCAACGGCCGTCCTTTAGTGGAGGCGGCTTTCGATTTGGACGTCATGGGCATCAGCGAACCCATTGAGGTGGAAGAGGGCTATTTTCTGCTGCAAGTCACCGAGACAATCGCGGCAACCGTACCGCCGCTGGAAACGGTGCGCGAAAAAGTCGAGGCGGATGTGACGCGCCAACTGCGCAACGCGCACGCCAAAGCGGTAGCCGAAGCGGCCCTGGCCGCCCTGCAGGAGGGAAAGCCGTTGAGCGAGGTGGCCGCCGAGCATGAACTGGAAACCATCGAGACCGGCTTTTTCAAACGGGGCGGCACCATCCCCGAAATCGGCTACCAGCCTGATATCCTGCAAGCCGCTTTTGCCCTGCGGCCGGAACAACCGTTGCCCGAATCGGTTTTTGAAGGAACCGAAGGGTGGTATGTGGTTCGGCTGAAGGATCGCAAACGGCCCGATGATACGCAATTTGTCACCGAGAAAGAGAATCTTCTGGAGCAGTTGCCGGAGCGCAAAAAAGAGAATGTGTTTCAACAATGGTTGGCTGACTTGCGATCCCGCGGACGTATTGAGATCGAGACGCAGCTGATTCAGTAGCCCGAGGAGAGTGCGATGGCTCGACGCCCGCCGGTTGCAAAAGGTAAGTATGTCAGTAAGAAATGTCCCGAATGCTACGCCTATGTGCCATTGGAGGCCAAGGCGTGCCCTTCTTGCAAGGTGCGCCTGGGCCCCGTTAACGATCACGGCATGGCCGATCGGCTGACCAATTGGCGGGGCTACATCGTTTGCATCGCATTGTGGCTCTTCCTGGCCCTTTATGTCAAATGGGCCTTTTTTTAGCACGATTTATTTGGCCAGCATGGCCCGCATCATGTCCCCTGCATTTTCGGCGTGGTCGGCAATGGAGCCAATGATTTCCGCCAGACGGACCATGTGGTAGACCGTGACGGCATCGGTGCTGGCGGTGAACATGATGCGCTTGATGTCGTCTTCGATCTTGTCCGCCTCGTGCTCTTGTTGACGCAGGTTGCGGATGATCTGTTTGACCAGCAGGCGTTGTTTTTCGTTGTAGTTGCGAAAATACTTGCGCGCCTCGGCGACCATCTTGCTCAACTCCTCGATGGGATCGATCACCGCATCCACCAGCAACAGGAAATCCTTCTCCACTTCAGGCGGGATGCCGGCCTCCGCACGGTAGGAAATCCAGTCCAGCGCATCTTCCACCGCATCCAAAACCCCGTCCTGCTCGCGCAAATAGCGAAAGAGTTGAAATTTGCTCACCGGCAACAGGGTGCCGATGGGCAGATGGCCCCGGATCCTCCGCTTGATGGCATCGGCCTCGCTTTCCAGGCGGATCACCTCCTGGCGCAGGTCTTCGAACCGTTGACAGCGATGGGAGATGTGGCACTCGATCGCCTCCTGGAACGCCCAGGTGCAATCCTGCACCTTTTCCGCGTGCTCCTGCAACCCTTCGAAAGGGGAGGTGATAAACATCGAGAAGAACGGCAACCGCATAACACGCTCCTTATTATAGAATGAGGGTCAGAAACTGATAGATCAACATACTGGTGATGGCCGCCGCGGGAACGGTCAAGACCCAGAAAAGCGCGATCTGCAGAACGATTCGAAAGTTCACGGCTTCGATTCCGCGGGCCAAACCCACCCCCATAACACCGCCCACCGCCGCATGGGTGGTGGATACGGGTAGCCCGAACTTAGAGGCGATCAACACGGTGGTGGCGGCGGCGAAATCCACCGAGAACCCGCGGGTGTTGGTCAAGGTGGTGATTTTGGTGCCGACGGTCGCCATGACACGGGCGCCGGCCACCCACACCCCGATGGCGATGCCGATGCCGCCGAAAAAAAGCAGAAACATCGGCACGGGTACCTGTTCGCCCAAAGTGCCGGTTTTGACCAGGAAATAGATGGCCGTCAGCGGTCCGATGGCATTGGCCACGTCATTGGCGCCCAGGGCGAGGGCCATGTAACAGGATGTGCCGATCTGGATGCGGCGAAAAATATCCTCGCCGTCCGGGTTGTTCTTGCCGATCATGAATCTTGCAATCAACCACTTGCCCGTCAAGCCGACGGCAGCGGCGATGATCAAAGCCGCTGCAACGGCCATGGGATCGCCGATGGCCAAACGCTTGCCCAACGGTGTTTTAAACAGAAAGGACAATACCACGACAAAGCAGGCGATGCCGATGAAAAAAGGGGAAAGGCGCAAGGCCGCGCGAAAGGTGTCGGTGCGTGAAAGGATCGAGCGAACGATGACCTTGAACAAAAGGAAGCTGATGATCAGGCTGAAGAGGGGGGAAATGATCCAACTCATCACCACCGCCGTAAGCTTGCCCCACTGAATCGCCTGAAATCCGCCGGCCATGATGCCGAAGCCGATCATGGCGCCGACGATGGAGTGGGTGGTGGAGACCGGCAACGATTTCCATGTGGCGAAGGAAACCCACAAGGCCGCGGAGAGCAGGGCCGACATGGCGCCGATCAAGGCCAGGCGGGGATTGTTGAGAACCTCCGTGGAAACAATGCCCTTGCGAATGGTGTCGGTGACGTGTGAGCCGATCAAGGTGGCGCCGACGATGATCAGGATTGAGGCGATGAAGACGGCCTGGCGGGCCGTGATGGCCTTGGCGCCCACCGCCGAAGCCATGGAATTGGCCACGTCGTTGGCGCCGATGTTCCAAGCCATGTAAAAACCGAAGGCATAGCTGACAACCAAGATTATATATTCGCCGGGCATGGAATACCTGACCGTTGATGGTGTCGCGATTGCTGTATCCGGGCCGTTCCGTTTAAGTTCGTAGCCCCCATTGAAACCGTGCCGTTGATATCACGGGTCGGGTCAGCGGTCAAATATGGTGAAAAATATTTTTAAGTGTCAAGAGTTTTTGGTTTAGATATTCTACCGAACTTAAAAAATTAAACGCGCTTCATTCCTTGACCTGACAACGTCGATCATGGGAAAACGTTGATATGAATGACCACCGACCATCATTCGATACAAAGGACCGCATAGTCCAACTATTGACGGAACTGGTTGCCGAGAACCGGCACTGGTGCAGGCAGGGACGGGTGGCGACCTATATACCCGAATTGGCCAAGCAGAATCCCGGCTTGCTGGGTGTCGCCGTCTGCGACTTGCAGGGGCGTAGGTGGGAAGCAGGGGATTGGCGGGCGCCCTTTACCTTGCAGAGCATTTCCAAGGTGGCCACTTTCATCTGTGCGCTGCGGGACAACGCATTCGACACCTTGCCGCGCAAGATCAGTGTGGCACCCACCGCCGACGGCTTCAACTCCATCGTCAACCTGGAGACCAAGAACGAGCAGCGGCCGTTGAACCCCATGATCAATTCCGGGGCCATCGCCGCCATCACCATGGTTCGGGGCACCACCATCGAAGACAAGTTCCAGCGAATTCTCTCCATGATCGGGGATATGGCCGGCAACGATACGCTGGTGGTGAACGAGGCGGTGTATCGTTCCGAAAAGCGTACCGGCGACCGGAACCGGTCCCTGGCCTACTTCATGAAAAGTACCGGGATCATCGACGGGGATGTGGAAGAACTGCTGGATGCCTACTTTCGTCTCTGTTCGGTGGCGGTGACCTGCGGCGATGTGGCCTGCATGGGCGCCGTGCTGGCCGGAGACGGCCGTTCGCCCTTCTCCGGGCAGCGGCTTTTCGACAGTAAAATCGCACGGATGGTAAAGGCGGTGATGACCACCTGCGGCATGTACGATGCGTCCGGTGAATTCGCCGTGGATGTGGGCATGCCGGGCAAAAGCGGTGTCGGCGGCGGCATCATGGCCGTCTCTCCCGGGCGTCTTGGTGTCGCGGTGCTGGGGCCGGCACTGGATGCCAAAGGCAACAGCCTTGCCGGCTGGAAGCTGTTGGAAAGGCTGTCGGCGGAATTGGATTTGAGTATCTTCTGACCCGTTGTTATCGTCCCCCTCAGGGTTCCGGCTCAACGCGATTATTCATAGACTACCGACAGCAGCGGCGCCCTGATGGCGAGGGTCGGTGGATCCTGAATGCCCACGAAACCATAGATCGCCTCGTAGTCCAGAACGAAGCGCAACTGTAAGTCCAAAAGGCCGAGGCGTTGGGCTTCGCGCATCAGGGGGGTAACATCGATGGACACGTAGTTGTCCACATCACTCCTGAAGAAATCCAACGACAGAGAAATTTCCGCCAGGGGTTCGGAAGAGAAGTCGTACGCCTGGAGGGAGCCGCTTGTGTAGCTCACCAGCTCGATCAACGTGGGCACGGTGGCGTCGAATTCCACCGTATCGATGAAGATCTCCAGCGTGGCGGACAGGATGCGCGCGCCGGACGGAACCGCGTCGTAGCCGGTGGCGCCGTCCAGGGGGAAATCCAGGAATGCGCGATATTCGGGTGGATTATCCCAAACATCGTCATCAATGCCGAAGAAGAGGACATCCGGGCCTTGGGTGATATCGTAATAATTATCGGCGGGATAGTAGGCGATATCGCCATCTGAAAATTGATCGCTCAAGATATCGGCTGCATAGGAGGGTGGCGGACCGTCGTCGTGGTGATGTCCGCCGCCACCGCAGGCGTAAAGGGCCGGTATCATTATAGTCAGCATCAATATGAGCAGGCGTCTGTTTCTCATGGGGTCCTCGCGCATCTTCTTTGGGGTTGATGGTGCCTTGCATAATTGCCGTCCCGGTGCCTTTTCCTGCGGCCCGGAAAGCCGGTCGAGTGCGCGCGCTTAGTGAATAAGATCGAATCGGGCTCCGAAAAGTTTACAAGGCGGGGTCGGAAATAGCGCCGCCCCTGACCGCAGCGGCGGTCAGGGGCGGTTTTGGATGGGCCGGGTTACGCGGCCCGGGGTGGGCGTCGCGGGGTCCGGCTATGGTTTCAAGGATAAGCCGCAGTCGGCGGTGGGAATGGTGTCCCATTGGGCGAAGTCGCTGAAATGGACCGAGATGCGGTGGGACGTGGAGGGCCAGTTGGGCACGTTGATGATTTGCAGCGTGCCGTTTCCGCCCCGGTCCATCAGGGTCAGGCGGATGCGGTCGTCGGGGGGATCGGCCGCCGGTAGATAGAGGTCGACGCCGGTGATGAACGGCAGCGCATGATAATAAGGAATGGGTGTGTCCACATCGCTCTCCGTGTCCGAATACAGGTCGTAAACGAAGAAAGAGGTGGTCCGGTTGGCGATGGGGCAAGTGGCGGCATTGACGATGTTGACGCCGTTGACCGCCAGGATGGTGTTGTTCACCCCCTGGTCGCCCAGGGACTCCTTGTCGCGCTGGATCACCAGGTTGCTCTGGCCGTCGTCGCGGTCCATCTGTTCGCCTACCCCGCCGCCCAGCGGCGAGGCCAGCAGGCGCACGAAGTGGTTGTCGCGGATGAACGGTTGGCGGTAGAAATGGTGCTCCTGGCCTTCGCGCACCAGCACGAATTCATAGTTGCGCCCGGCCTTGGCCCTGAAGGGGCCCCAGTTGCCGTCGGCATCGATATCGTACACCGCCGCAGGGCGGCGTTTGATGCGTTGGCCGGTGAAGCCGCTGATTTCGTGAATTTCCAGCACAGCGCCGTCCACGCCATTGTTCTGGGGGAAGATCACCGCCCGGCCGGCGATTGAGATGTGCCCCTTGAAATCGGGCATGATCATGGTGGTGCGGGGCGCCTCGTCCGCCAGGAAGGTGAACATGGCATGGAACGCCTCGGCGGAGGTGGCGGCCTGCACATGGGTTTGTCCGGCCAGCCAGACGTTTTCGGCGCCCACGATTTCACGGCCCGGCGTGCCGTGCTCGGCCCACAGGGCCAGGGTGGGCACGCCGCCGGGGAGTTCGGGGGCAATGGCGCCGTCGATATTCACGTAGTGGCCCACCAGTGCCGCTCGTTCCGGTGTGGCCAGGTAGAGCTGCAACACATAGGTGCCCAGGGAGTGGCCCATCAGGTCCACCTGATCGGCGCCCGTTGCCTGCAGGATGGCGGCGATCAGGTCGTCCAGCCCTGCATGCACCTGGGCCATGGTGTTGATGGAAAAGGTGGAGTCATATTCGTGGGCCTGCAGATAGTGCTGCGGGTAGCCGTTGACGGCAAAGCGCATGGCCTGGGATTCGAACTGGCTGGCCGAGCCGGAGCTGCCGTGCACGAAGATGACCGGGTTGAAAGGCAAGGTGCGTTTCGGGTGTAGCTTCTTGGCCGGTGCGGTGGTCGCGAAACAGAGCAGCGCGATCAGCAGCCCCAAAGAAACGATGAGGGCGGTGCGCCCTTTTTTAAGCATATGCATGATTCGTCTTCTCCTTCATTGTGGGTGGATGCGCCGCCGATGGCGGCGTGATATCCGGACTCCCCTCGGTTTATTTGGTGCCTTTGCCTTTGTTTTTGCCGTGCGGTTTGGTTTTCTTCGGCGGCACATCGGCAAAGGCGGCTTCCACTTTGTACTCCACCGCGGCCTCCGGCCGGATGTAACCGGCCTTGAGGTTGCGTTTGGCCGAGTGGGCGACGGCGCTCACATATTGCCCGTGGTTGCGGTAAAGGTCGCGCAGGGTGTCGTCGTCGAAGGGCTGATAGGCGCCATACAGCACGCAGAAAGTGGCGCCTGAATTGATGCCGGTGTTCAGGGCGATGGGCACTTCCACCTCCGGCAGGCGGATGCCGCCTTTCGCGAGGCCCAGTTCATCCCGTGCGAAGATTGGCGGGGCGAGGGATTCGAACTCCAGCTTGGGGGCGGTGGGCGGCGGGATATCCTTCAGCACCCAGCGCACCAGGTGGTCGTACTGGATGTTGATGACGTTGCTGCCGCGGGTGCGGGTGTAGGGCGGCAGGTCGCAATCGGGGGGCCATTGGGGTTCGCCGAAATCCCTGATGACCAGAGGGTCGCGGTATACCGCACTGTCGTGGGTGGAGTGACCGGTGCCCGCCACTTCCCAGCTGCGGAAATGGTCGCTGTCGGCCATGCGGCGCGCCGGACCGCCTCGCAAATCGGTTTCGGAAAGATATTGAAACACCTTCACGCCGAGATCGGTGCGCAGGCCCGCGCCGCCGACGAGCAGGTAGTAGCCTTCGAACAGGTTGTGCAGAGGTTGGATGGAATTGTAATAGATGGAGAGCCGACCGGCCGATTGGGAGGCGCCCACCGCGAGGACCAGCTTCACCCGGAGGTTGCCCATGGGATTGATGCCCCGGGGATGGCGGATCGCCTGGCCGGCCTGGGCGAATACATCATAGCAAAGGGAATCATCGAGGATGGTCCCGTCGTCGGTCAAATCGAGATCGCCGTAGCGGTGTGGACTCCATGCCTTGAGGCCGTTGGGTTCGGCATGCACGCCCACCCGCTGGGCGGAAACCCCCACCCAGGCGTAGCCCTCCCGCACGAAGTGCTCCCATGAGGGGGCCCAGTGGGCATCCAGCTCGTATCCGGCGGTGACGTTCTGCCACTCCAGAACCACCACGCCGTTGAACCGTTTGCTGGAAACGGGCCGGCGCACGACGATGCGGGTTTTGTAGGGATGATCGCTGGAAATGATGCTGCCCGTGGCACCGGTCGGGGTGCCATAGCGGTTGGCAAAACCCGATATGAAGAACTCCTCCTCCACATAGCCGAAGTCGGCCAGGTCTTCCGCGGGTGTGAAATAGGGATAGTCGCGCAGCGGGTCGCCGGGCTCGACGCTGGCGGGGATCGGACCGATGACCGTCGGGTTGGGCACATCGGTCGCGGCGAAGGAAAGGCAGGTCAATGAGAATAGGGTGACCGCCATCAGCAGAAATACTTTTTTCATCGCTCATCTCCTTTGTGTTGCGGGTTTTGATCGTTGAATGAACCTGGACCGTCGCGCACGGGAAGATTGGTATTCGGGCACCACCTCCTTTGCGGGCTGCAAGGTGAAAGCGCGTATCGATGAGCGGATTGCGCCGCATGACCAACGATGGCCCGTATCCGGAATTGAGGACGCACATTATCGCTTTGGGGGCGGATCGCTGGTGTGATCAAACAGCCGTGCCGGCAGGAGCATCAGGGCGAGAGGAGAGGCAGTAGTGGTACCCGGATTGCGCTTTCGCTTTGAAAAGGGAGAGCAATGTTTGTATCCTAATGAATTGTGGATGTTCTGGCAATAGAATATTATAAGCCAATGTACGGCAATATCGAACATTAGGAGCGGGGTGCGCGGGTTGTCCTCGGGCGCGGAAACGGATACGTTTTTCACACAACAGATCGGCGGCGGCATGCCGCGACAACGGGAGGAGGATCGGGATGGCTTTCATGCAAGACTTTTTCGACAAGGATCGCTTCGCCAATCACGTGGGGATCGAACTGCTGGAGGCGGCCGAGGGCCGGGCCAAGGCGTGCCTGACCATTGCGCCGCACCATTTGAACGCCATGGGGATTGTGCACGGGGCGGCCATTTTCGCCCTGGCCGACCTGGTGTTCGCCGTGGCCTCCAACTCCCACGGCACCATGGCGGTGGCCCTCAATGTGAGCATCTCCTTTTTCAAGGCGGTTTCCGGCGGCACTCTGACGGCCGAGGCCAAGGAGGTGTCGCGCATTCCCAAGATCGCCGCCTACACCATTCGCATCAGTGACGAGAGGGACGACGAGGTGGCCATCTTCCAGGGCATGGTGTACCGAAAGAAGGCACGACTCGACCTGCCGTGATGCTGCATTACCATATTCATTGAGTGGCGAAGCGACGGTAAAGCGGCCTGCAGCCGATCGGAAAAATGGACCGGACGCCATTACGGGTTTGACCACCGGATGCCGCTGTTATATGCAACGATGTTCGGTGGCGGCAAACAGCCACGGTTAGGAGGTGCTAAAGAAAGGTATGGCGATTGTGGTGAAACAGGGATCGGACGGGGGGCGCGAGCGGATGGCAGCGACGGGTCAGGCTGGGATGCAACAGGGTGAAACCCGGCAGCCCTTGGTGGCAAACCAGGAGGCCCTGGAGCGCATTTTCCATCGGCCGGAGAACGAGCATTCCCGGATGGTGCTCACCAAGTACATGAACCAGATTCTGTTCGGTCTGCACGATTTTCTGCGCGAAAACGTGGGCATCACCGAGGAGATCCCCCTCAAGACCCTGTCCGAGCGGTTCATGTCGTCACGGATCGCCCACAGTCCGGTCAAGAAGCTGACCGAGGTGATCTCCGAAATCATCGAGGAGCTCGCCCCCCACGCCGTCAATGTCTCGTCGCCCTATTTCGTGGGGCACATGACCTCCGCCATCCCCTTTTTCATGGTGCACCTGAACACCATTGTCACCGCCTTGAATCAGAACCCGGTGAAGCTGGAAACCTCCAAGGTGGTCAGTGTTTACGAACGGCAGGTGCTGGCCAAGGTGCATCGACTGATTTTTAATAGGGACGAGGCGTTCTACCAGGCGCATGTGCAAAAGCCGGAAAGCACCCTGGGCTCCTTCGTGGAGGACGGCACATTGGCCAACCTGACCGCGCTGTGGGTGGCGCGCAATCGGCTGTTCCCGCCTTCGGCGGGGATGGCCGGGGTGGAGCAGGAGGGCCTGGCCGCCGCCATGGGCGACCGCGGCATACGTCGGGTGCGGGTGCTGGTTTCCGAATTGTGCCACTACTCCATCCGCAAGGCGGCCGGCGTGCTGGGTTTGGGCAACAGCGCGGTGGTGCCCATCGCCGTGGATCAAAACAACCGCATGTCGATCCCGGCCCTGCGCGACACCCTGGCGGCCCTGCGCCGGGATCCGGAAACGGCGGTGCTGGCCGTGATCGGCATCGCCGGCACGACGGAGACCGGGACCGTGGACCCCCTCGGCGCCATCGCGGACCTGTGCCGCGAATACGGTGTGCATTTTCACGTGGATGCCGCCTGGGGCGGACCCGTGCTGCTGTCGCAACGGTACGGCGGTCTGCTGCAGGGTATCGAAAAGGCCGATTCGGTGACCATCGACGGCCACAAGCAGTTCTACCTGCCCATGAGCAATGGCATGGTCTATTTCCGGGACCCCGCCGCCATGGATGCCGTGGCCTATCACGCCAACTACATCAACCGGCCCGGTTCCGTCGACCTGGGGATTCGCTCCCTGGTGGGGTCGCGCTCCGCCACGGCCCTGGTGCTGGGCAGCGCGCTGGACATCATGGGCGCGGGGGGCTATGCCCTGCTCATCGACCACGGCATCGAAACGGCGCGCAAATTCGCCGCGCTGATTCGGCGGCGGCCCATGTTCGAGCTGGTCACGGCGCCGGAGCTCAACATCCTGACTTACCGCCTAGTGCCCGAGGAATATCGGGATACCGGCAAAGGGATGTCGGCAGAGGCCCTGGCGCGGCGCACGGAAGCCCTCAACCGGATCAACGTGCAATTGCAGCGGCTGCAGCGCGAGGCGGGCAACAGTTTCGTCTCCCGCACCACCCTGCGACGCGCCGGACGGCCCGACACCGTGGTGCTGCGGTCGGTGATTATGAATCCGCGGACCACGCCGGAGATCCTGGAGGCCGTGCTGGACGAACAGGAACAGATCTATCGCCAACGCATCGCCGGTGTGGCGGAATGCGATCCGGGGTGGTCGGGCGCTATGGATGCCTGATTTAGGGCCCTTGCGGGCAGTTTTAAGTTTAAAGTTTAAAGTTTTAAGTTAATGAATTATATCGATTTTATGGGTTATAGGTAAACGAGCGGATGGGTTCTACCATGCATCGTGCCTTCTACTTACCTGTAGGGGCACGGCACGCCGTGCCCGATAGGACCCTATCCACCCGCAGGGGCACGGCACGCCGTGCCCGATAAGGCCCGATCCGCACCCACCCGTCATCCGTGACACATTGCTTTACAAAAGGAAAACCCTCATGTCCGAACGGGAGAAACAACCGACCGGCCCGCACCGCTTTGAAATGCCCGCCTGGATCAGTTGCGCGCCTTTTGAGCGATTGCTCAACATGCAGATTGCTGAAGCCGCCGACGGCAAGGCGGTGCTGCGGATGCCCTTTTTGATCGATTTCGCCCAGGGCGCCGGGCTGATGCACGGCGGCGCACTGGTCAGTTTGGCCGACACCGCGGTGGTCATGGCCATCAAGAGCATTATCGCGCCCCAATCGCACTTCGCCACCATCGCGCTGGATGCCCGTTATCTGGCGCCCGTCAAGCAGGGGGTGGTGACCGCCGAGGCCCGGGTCGTCAAACGCGACGGCCGCCTGCTCGAAGGCGAGGCCACGGTTTACGACGAAGAGGGCCGGGCGGTTCTATCCTTTCGCTCCACTTTCAAAATCGCCCGGGACACCCGGATCGAAGGGGTGCGTTTCGAAGAGTAAGGACGTCCCCTCTTTTTAGGTCGTGTCATTACCACTGTCGTCTTGAAAGCTGAATTCTCCTGTTGCGAACAGTTCCTCGCAGGCGGATACGGCCTCGGCGTCGAGTTTCGTGCCTTTTTGCTCCGCCAGGCGCTCAAGGGCCGCTGCGGTGCCGCGCGCGGGGCGGTAAGGGCGAAACGAGCTGTTGGCCTCCATGACGTCGGCCACGGCCAGCACTTTGGCCTCGGCAATGATGGCATCGCCGGAGATCCCCTGGGGATAGCCCGAACCGTCCAGCCGTTCGTGGTGTTGCAGTACCATTTGGGCCACGGGCCAGGGAAAGGGGATGTCCTTGAGGATGTCGTAGCTGACCCGGGGGTGGATCTTGAGCATCTCGAATTCGGCCGGCATGAGTTGGCCGGCCCGGCTGAGGATGGCGACGGGAATGCGGATCTTGCCCACATCGTGCAGTAGCCCGGCAATGCGAATGCCTTCGATGTCCGTGGGCGTCATTTCCATTTTGGCGGCGATGGCGCAGGCCAATTCGGCGACCCGCTGTTGGTGGCCCGCGGTGTAGGGATCGCGGATTTCGACCATCAGCGCCATGCTACGGATGCTGGCATCCAGAATCTCACGTATTTCGGCGGTTTTCTCCTTCACCTTGTGTTCCAGCAGACGGTTGTGCGCTTCCAGTTCGGATCGCATCTGCTCCAAGGCGAGATGGGTGCGTACCCTGGCCTTCACTTCCGCGGCGTGAAAGGGCTTGGTGATGTAATCCACTGCGCCCAGTTCGAAGCCGTGGGTCTTGTTGACGGTTTCGGTGACCGCCGTGATGAAAATGACGGGGATGGATGCCGTGGCCGGATCGGCCTTCAACCGGGCGCACACTTCGAAACCGTCCATCTCCGGCATCATGATGTCCAGCAGCACAAGGTCCGGGTGATGTTTGGCCGCATAGGCCAATGCAGCGGCGCCGTTCTTGGCGACGCCCAGGCGGCATTCCGATTGCAGGGTGTTGACCAACAGATCGATGTTGGTGGTGTTGTCGTCGACAATCAGCACCAACGGCCGTGTTTCACTCATGGGGCGCTCCGTTCCTTCCGGTTCATTTGCCGTATCGTTTCCAATGCTTGCTCGTAATCGTAGCGGCGCAACTGGTTTGCTAGAGTGTTGATCCGGCAGTGCAGGGGGTGGGGGGCTTGGGGCAGTGCGTTTTGCAGGGCCGCCAGGGCCTCGGCGATCTGCTCCGGGTCGGCACGGTCGATGGCCTCGGCCAGGGGCGTCAGCAGCGGCGCGATATCGATGTCGGAGGCGACGGCCAAAGGTCTGGCGCATTCTTCATTGGCCGTTTGCGACAGGGATTGGATCGAATCGCGCACCTCCTGCAAGGCCGTTTCCAGATCGGCCACCAGCGCTTCGATTTCGGAGAGGGCGCCCTCCACCGGAAACGATTCGCGGCAGGCGGTTTCAAGGGCCTCCGCCGCCCGGCGCAGGCGTTCGGCGCCGATGTTGGCACCGCTTCCCTTGAGGCCATGGGCCAGGTGGACCAGTTGTTGCGCATCGCGGTTTGTCAGGGCTTGGCGGAGCTGCTGCGCGGTTTCCCGGTTGTCCGCTTCGAAACCGATCAGGATGCGTTCCAGGGTGGGGCTGTCGATCTCCAGCGACGCCAGGGTGCGACAGATGTCGATGCCCGGCAGATGCGGGGGCAGGCAGCGGGCCCGGGGGCCCGCCGCAGGTGCGGCAAGCCTCTCGTCGATAGGGTCGGGGGGCGCTGGACCGTTGAGTGGGGCGGTTTCATCCATCGTTGGATCGGCATCCGGCAAAATGGCGCCCGACGGGGTACGGGTGCGCAGCAGGCGCCAGAGGGTGGCGAACAGGCGATCCTGATTGACCGGTTTGGCGATGTAGCCATCCATGCCCGCCTCCAGACACTTCTCCTCGTCGCCTTTCATGGCATGGGCCGTCATGGCCACGATGGGCAGCGATGCGCCTTGGGGCAGGCGGCGGATTTGGCGGGTGGCTTCGTAGCCGTTCATTTTGGGCATCTGGATGTCCATCAGCACGGCGTCGAAGGCCTTTTCGGCAACGGCCCGGACCGCTTCTTCGCCGTTGCCCACGATGGTGACTTTGATGTCCGCGCCTTCCAGCACGGCTTGGGCCACCTGTTGATTGGTCGGGTTGTCCTCGGCTACCAGGACCCGGATGCCCTTGAGCGGTTCGCGGTACAAGGAGGCCCGGGTGGTGAAGCGGTGGCGCCGCCCGTTGCCCTTGGCCCCCTCTTTGCCGAAGGCGTCCATGATGGCGTCGAAGAGGGTGGACGGATAAATGGGCTTGACCAGGAAGCCGTTGATGCCGGCCTGTTCCGCGGCGGTCCGTTCTTCTTCCTTGCCGAAGGCGGTCATCATGATGATGGGCGTGGTCAGCCCCAATTGCTGCCGGATTTGCCGTGACGTGGTGATGCCGTCCATGCCGGGCATTTTCCAATCCATCATTATCAATTCGACGGGGTTGTTGCGCAGCAGGTCGTTCTTCAGGCGGGCGAGGGCCTCCTGGCCGGAAGAGAGGGTTTCGACGCCGAATCCGAGGGAGGTCAACATTTTGCGCATGATGGCGCGGCTGTCGGCCAGGTCGTCGACCACCAGGGCATGCAGGCCCTGAATGTCGGGCGGCACCACCAGGTTCGGTGCCGGTTGGGCAGGGGGGCGCCGCAGGCGCACCGTGAAAAAGAAAGTGCTGCCCCGTCCCAGCTCGCTCTCCACGGCGATGTCGCCGTCCATCATGGTCACCAGCTGCTTGCAGATGCTCAAGCCCAGGCCGGTGCCCTCGTATTTGCGGGTCGAGGAGGTGTCGGCCTGGCTGAAGGGATCGAAGATGATGGCTTTGTGTTCGGGCGCGATGCCGCTGCCGGTGTCCTTCACCGAAAACAGGAGAAAAAGGTCGTCCGTTGCGGCACCCGGAGGCCGCTGATCCGCCTCCTTGACCGACAGCAGGATCACGCCGCCGCTGTCGGTGAATTTGACGGCATTGCTGACCAGGTTGGTCAGGATCTGCTGCAGGCGCAAGGGGTCCCCTTTGATCACCTTGGGCGTTTGCAGGTCGATGTCCACCAGGATTTCGATGCCCTTTTCCCCCGCCTTGTTGACGAACAGCTCCATGACCCGGTCCAGCATTTCACTGAGCCGGAAGATCCGCTCTTTGAGCTCGAGCTTGCCGGCTTCGATTTTGGAGAAATCGAGGATGTCGTTGATGATGCCCAGCAGGGAGTAGGCCGAGCCGTGGATGATGCGCAGGTAGTGCTCGATCTTGGGCGGCAGCGCCTCGCCGAGGGCCAGTTCCGTCGCACCGATCACACCGTTCATGGGGGTGCGGATCTCATGACTCATGTTGGCCAGAAATTCGCTTTTGGCGCGGGTCGCCGATTCCGCTTCCTCTTTGGCCTTCTGCAGTTCCCGGTCTTTCTGTTTGTGCAGGTCGATCTGGACCTTTAAGCGGGCATGGGACGCCTGCACCTTGCGATTGAGATTGAGGACCACGCCGGTAAACACCGACAGGACGACGAACAAGAGGCCGATGCCCGCGATCCAGTGGCCGTAGCTGCGCATCACGTCGGCGAAGGTGACGGTGCCCAGATCCTTGTAGGGGCCGATCTTCAGCGTCCGCAGGCAGTCGTGGACCGGTTGGTAGTTCAGCGCAACGGTCCAGCCGGCGATGCCGGCGGACGCGGCGGCCGGCGAATAGGAAACCATCTGCAAGAGCGCCACGGCCACCTGTTCGGCCAGGGCGTCGGGGGTGTGGCGCACCTTGGCCATGGGCCAATTGGGGTATTCGCGGGTGGTGTACAAATAGTGCGCGTTTTGTTGGGCTTCGTGAAGCGGGGGGAAGACGTAGAATGTGGACAGATCGAGGTGACCTTCGTCCCTGAGGGTTTCCAGGGTGTTGGTGCGCACCGCTCCCGCGTCCACCAGCCCGTCCCGGACGGCGTAGATGACGTTGTCGTGGATTTCGCCGAAAAGCAGGGTGTGAAAGTCGCGGTAGGGGTCGATGCCGTTCTCCAACAGTTCGCGCCAGGTCGCCTGCCACCCGCCCAGGGAAGATTCGGAGACCGCCATGAACGATTTGCCCTTGAGGTCTTTTATGGTGCGAATGTCCGCTCGATCCCGGCGGCGGAAGATCACGCTGCCGTACTTGGTGAACACCTCGCCGCCGCGGGTCTCTTTCATGGTGACGATGCGGTTGGCGCCGTACCATTGCTCCAGGGTCACATAAATGGCCGAGTTGGCGAGGATGAAGTCCACCTCCCCTTTTTCCACCTGTTCGTAGACCTCATCGTGGTTCAGGGGCACGATGGTGAAGGTGCGGCCTGGGATTTTGTCCGAGAGATATTCGGCCGTGGGAGTCCAGCTGTCCAGGCACTGCTGCGTGCCGCGGATGGCCAGCACGCCGATTTTGAGTGGTGCATCCGCGGCCCATGCGTGCAGTTGGCCGGTGTGCCCCATGAACAGCGCCATCCAGCAGATGAAGCAGATGAGACCGGTTTTCCAATTCGGCATTGTGGGTTCTCCAATCCGATTCAGGGAGTGGTTAAAAATAGTATACCGCAAATTTGGTTTCCGGGGGTGGGATAATCGGTTTGAAAAACAGTTTTAAGTTTAAAGTTTTAAGTTTTAAGTTGAAGGAATTCTGTCGGTTAGAGATGGTTGGGGTGTTTTTTCGGGTTTGGATTTCCAATTGTAGGGGCACGGCATGCCGTGCCCGGCGAAGGTGGCCGGGTGTGCAGGGGTACGGCATGCCGCGGCCATACGAAAGGATCGGGTCTTATTGGGCACGGCGTGTAGCGGCCATACGGGTTGGAATTGGTTGTCGACAGTGACCGCGCATGGGCCTATAATGTTATGGATTAACGCCAATCGCTTGCAAGGAGGTTCTTCATGAAGATCAAATGGAACGGCCATGCCAGTTTCACCATCACCGCCGCGGACGGCACGGTGCTGGTGACCGATCCCTACAACCGTGATGCCTATGAAGGGGCGCTGTTGTATGCGCCGGTGGATGATCGGGCCGACGGGGTGCTGGTCAGTCATGATCATCCCGACCACAATCATGTGGCTGCGCTGGGCGGTGCACCGGTGGTGCTCAAGGGCTCGGGAACGGTCAAGAATATCGCCGTCACGGGGGTGGCGACCTACCACGACACCGCCGCCGGCGCCGAGCGGGGCGCCAACACCATCTTCGTCTTCACGGTGGACGGCGTGCGTATCTGTTTCGCCGGCGATCTGGGGCACCAGTTGAGCGCCGAACAGCTCCAGGCCATCGGTACGGTGGATCTGCTGCTGCTGCCGGTGGGCGGCACCTACACCGTGGATGCCGCCAGTGCGGTCCTGGTGGCCGAGGCCGTCGCGCCCAAGGTGGTGATCCCCATGCACTTTAAAACCGAGAAGTGCCGCTTTCCCATCACCGGCGTTGACGACTTCCTGGGCCGCATGCGCCGGGTCAAACGGTTGGAGAAAAGCGAGGTGGAAGTGACGGCCGCAGATCTGCCCACCGGCGGCATCGAGGTGTGGGTGCTGCATCACGCTCGTTGACCTGAAAGGATCACGCCCATGATTGCGCCTTTTCTCATCTTCGGCGCTTTTTTCCTGATCATCGCCATTGTTTGGCCGATCAAGACCTACAACGAATTCATCAAGTATAAGAACGGCATCGAAGAGGCCTGGAGCGGCATTGATGTGGCTTTGAAACGGCGCTTCAACCTGATCCCCAATCTGATCCGGGTGATCGAAGGGTACAGCGAGCACGAAGCCCAGATCATGCGCAGCAAGGGCGACTACCTGGCCCGTTCGGCGGACAATCTCGGCCGGGCCGATCAAGAGAGCCGCATCTCGGAATCCCTAAGCGGCTTGTTGGCGCTGGCCGAAGCCTACCCGGACCTGAAGGCCAGCGGCAATTTCATCGCCTTGCACCAGAGCCTGGACGAAATCGAAGAAGATATCCAGAAGGCGCGCAATCACTACAACCGTTTTGTCGGTCGCTTCAACACACTGGTGGAATCGTTTCCCGCTTCGGTGATCGCCGCCAAGTTCGGGTTCGGCAAGCAAAACTACTTCTCCCTGGACCTGGCCACCCAACGGGAAATGCCGACGGTGGGCTTCGCCGCTTCCCGTAACGGAGGCGGCGGCGCCGCCCCGCGGCCCGAGCCGGAACGTGGGCCCGGCTTCGGCGGCGGTCCGGATCCCTGACCCGCCTTTGCGCCATCATGAAGATGTCGACTGCCTTGCAAATGCCTATCCATCTGTAAAGGAGATGCCCGTGGCCGCGAAGGATTTCGAGAAGTTGGGACTTTTCTATCTGGGCCGCCTCGTCGATCCGCAACAGGGAAGCCTGCTGGATGAACCGCTGCTTTATGATGCCAAGGATTTGACCACCCATGGGGTGTGCGTGGGAATGACCGGCAGCGGCAAAACCGGTCTTTGCCTCGCCCTCCTGGAAGAGGCGGCCATCGACGGCATTCCGGCCATCGCCGTCGATCCCAAGGGGGATCTGGGCAACTTGCTGCTCACCTTTCCGCAGCTGCGGCCCGAAGTTTTTCTCCCCTGGGTGGAAGCGGATGAAGCGGCCCGCAAAGGCATCACCATCGAGGCCCACGCAGACGCAACCGCCCGCCGCTGGCAGGAGGGACTGGCTCAGTGGGGGCAGGACGGCAACCGGATCGCCCGTTTCCGGGAAGCGGCGGAGGTGACCATTTACACCCCCGGCAGCAATGCCGGCATGCCATTGACGGTGCTGCGCTCTTTCGATCCGCCGAGTGCCGCCATCCTGGACGATGCGGATGCCATGCGCGAGCGGGTCATGTCCGTGGTGACCGGCCTGCTGGCGCTGCTGGGCATCGAAGACGATCCGGTCAACAGCCGGGAACACATCCTGCTGGCCAAGATCCTGGACCGGGCATGGACGGCCGGCGTCGAGTTGGATCTGACAAACCTCATTCGGCAGATTCAGGCGCCGCCCTTCGACATGGTGGGGGTGTTCAATCTGGAGCAATTTTTTCCGATCAAAGACCGCATGGCACTGGCCATGCGGGTCAACAATTTGATGGCCTCCCCCGGTTTTGCAGGCTGGATGGAGGGCGAGCCCCTGGATGTGGGCCGGTTGCTTTATACGGCCGATGGCAAGCCCCGTATCGCCATTCTGTCCATCGCTCACCTTTCCGACGCCGAACGGATGTTCTTCGTTACCATACTGCTCAACGAAGTACTTTCCTGGGCGCGCCGCCAGCCGGGCACTTCCAGCCTGCGGGCACTCTTCTTCATGGACGAGATCTTCGGCTATTTTCCGCCCACTGCCGAACCGCCCAGCAAAAGGCCCATGCTGACACTGCTCAAACAGGCCCGCGCCTTTGGTCTCGGGGTGCTGCTGGCCACCCAGAATCCCGTTGACCTGGATTACAAGGGGCTCGGCAATACCGGTACCTGGTTCATCGGCCGGTTGCAGTCCGAACGGGACAAGATGCGGGTGCTGGATGGATTGGAGAGCGCTTCCGCAACCTCGGGTGTGCGTTTCGACCGCCGAATGCTGGATTCCATTGTGTCAGGATTGGGCGGTCGTCAATTTCTGATGCACAATGTTCATGATCAAAGCCCCACCCTTTTCCAGACCCGCTGGTGCCTCTCCTATTTGCGGGGGCCGTTGACCCGCCAACAGATTCAAAGCCTGACGGCCGCCGACAAAGCGTTCGGGCGACGTGCGGCCGCTATTTCCGCGGCAATGGCCCCCACGGCGTCACCGTTGGGGGCGTCCGATGCCGCGCCGGTCGTGCCGCCGCAAATTCCCCAATACTTTGTCGGCTTGCGGGAGGCCGCGGGCAGCAACCATCGGCTGGTTTTCCGGCCATGGGTTTACGGCGCGGCCCAACTGCACTATGTGCACCCGCGCTCCAAAACCGATTTTTGGCACAACCGGGGTTTTCTCATTCCCTTTGCTGCCGCCGGGGGCGATTTGGACTGGCCGCAAAGCCGGTCGGGTGAGGTGCGGGAGATGGCCCTCTTGCCCGAGGCGCCCGCGCAGGGCGAATACGAAGCCCTTCCCGCAGCGAGCATCAGCGCGAAACAGTACGCCCTATGGGGCAAGGCGTTGCAGGAGCATGTCTACCGCAACTGCCCTTTGACGCTGTTCCACTGCCCGTCACTCAAAGAGTGGTCCCAAGCCGGGGAGCGGGAAGGGGAGTTCCGTGGGCGGCTGGTCCATCGGGTCAGAGAGCAACGGGACCTGGCCGTGGAGAAAGCGCGCACGCAATTCGCCAAATCCTTCGCCACGGCCCAAGATCGTGTCCGTCGGGCGGAAGAGCGTTGTGCACGCAATTCCGATCATGTCCGCCGGGAAAAGGTGCAGACGGCACTCTCCTTCGGCGCCGTTTTGCTGGGCGCGGTGCTGGGACGCAAAGTGGCCTCGGCCGGCAATATCGGGCGCGCCGTGACCACCGCCAACCGGGCCCAACGCTCCGTCGCCCGCAAAGGCGAGTTGGAACGCGCCGAACAGGCGCTGGCGCTGGAACAGGATCGACTGGCGCAACTGGAAACCGATTTTCAGAAAGCATTGCAAAAGGTGGAAGCAGAATACCACCCCGACCAGTTGACCATCACGGCCGAAGCGGTGGCCCCGCGCAAGGCCGACCTCCGCATCGAGGAGATGGGATTGGCCTGGACCCCTTGGCGCGTGGCCTTGTCGGGCATTGCGGAACCACTGGGAATCGCGCTGCAATAGCCGCCAATCGCCTTCATTACCGCATTGAGGAATGCCAATGAAAAAAGCCTTCTTGATTGTGATCCTTATCCTGGTGCTGATCGCTGTCGGCGGGTATCTCTTTTTGCGCAAAGGAGTGCCCGATTACAATGCCGTGATTCGCGCACCGGGATTGACCGCCCCCGTGGAAGTGACGCGCAACAGCTACGCCGTGCCCACCATTACGGCGCAAAACATGGAAGATCTTTTTTTCGCCTGGGGCTACGTCAATGCCCAGGACCGTCAATTCCAGATGGCGTTCACCCGCCGGGTGGGCCAGGGGCGCATCTCGGCCTTTGCCGGCGAGGAGGCCCTGACCAAGGACATCTTCCTGCGCGGCGTCGGCTTCGAGGAGCGGGCCAAGGCCTATGCCGATCAGCTCGATGCGCGCTTTCGCACCCTCTACCAGCGCTATGTGGACGGCATCAATCACTACCAGGAGACCAACGGACGCCACCTCTACATGATCCTGCTCGGCATGCAGGCCGAACGCTGGGAGATATCCGATTCGGTGCTGGTGGGCATGATGCTCAACTGGAGCTTGGCCTACAACATGAAGCACGAACTGCTGTACCAGCGCATTATCGACAAGGTGGGCCCGGTGCAAGCCCGGCGGCTGCTCAACTACGTGCCGCCGGACACCCCCACCATCATCGACGGTGAAGCGGCCGGGGCCGTGGATCACCAAGCACTCGCCGCGCTGGTGCAAAGCTTCGGTCCCCTGCTGGGCAGCCGCTCGGCCTCCAACAGTTGGGCCCTGGCGCCGGACCGCACCGCCCACGGCGGCGCCCTGTTCTGCAGCGACATGCAGGTGCACCAGTCGAAAATGCCCAACGACTTCTACCTGATTCGCGTCAAGGCGGGCGATTTTGATGTGACCGGCGCCCAGGTGGTGGGCTTGCCCTTCATCGCCTCGGGGTACAATCGCCATTGCGCCTGGGGGCTCACCAACCAGGGCGCCGACATGGTGGATCTGTTCCGCGAGCAGATCGATTGGGACAACAAGACCTACCGCTTCCAAGGGGAGGACCACCCCCTCGCAGAGAAGCATTTCGCTTTTGAAGTCAAGGGCCGCAAGGAGCCGGTCAAACGCACCGTTTATTTTGTGGGCGACAAACCGGTGCTGACGGAAGTCTTCCAGGGGCTGGGGTTCGACGTGAGCCTGGACTGGGCCGGGTTCGATGCCATCGATTTCGAGGGCTTCTTCCTGATGAACGCGGCCCGCGATTATAATGGGTTCATGGCCGGCGCGGAACGGTTGCGCATCTCGCCCCAGAACCTGACCTATGCCGACGACCAGGGCAACATCGCCTTCCGGGTCATCGGTTCTTTGCCGCTGCGCACTCCCGGCAGCGGCAATTTCATCGCCGACGGTCGGCAGACGCACCGCAATTGGAAGGGCAACGTGCCCGACGATCAGTATCCCATGCTGAAAAATCCGGATCGGGGTTTCATCATTTCCGCCAACAACAAAAACGTGCACGACTACCCCCATCCGCTCAACGGCACCTACGCCCCGGGCTATCGTTACGACAACATCGCCCGGATGATCAGGGAAGGAGAGGCCCTGGACGTCGCCCACATGCAGCGCATGCAGACCGACACCCGTTCGGTGCTGGCGCACAAGGTGGTGGGGCTGATCCAACGGCATGTGACCATCGCCCCCGACCGCCCGCAAATGCGCCAAGCGTTCGATCTGCTCGCGGCCTGGGACGGCGACAACCGCATCGACTCGCCCGCGGCCGCCATCTACAACACCTTCTATGTGCGCTTCGCCTACCAGACCCTGGTGGACGAACTGGGGCACGATCTGGCGGCGGAATACATCGCCGAGCGCTACATCAGCATGGAGCGTTTTCTGCACATGGTTGCAACCGAAGACCCTTTTTTCGACGACCTGCGCACCGCCGATCAAGTGGAAGGGGTGTCGGACATCGCCATCCGGGCCTTCGCGGAGACCTGCGCCTTGCTGGAGGCCCATTTCGGCAACGCCGATCCCCGGTCCTGGGTGTGGGGCGAAGTGCACCATATCCGCTTCGATCACGTGCTGGGCCGATCCGCTCTGTTGCGGCCTCTCGTTAACGTCGGCCCCTTTCCCTTCGAAGGCGACGGCGAAACCAACAACCGCGCGCGCTTCAGCGAGGTGGCGCCCCCCTTCACGGCCGACCTGGCCTCCGCGCCCAGAATCATCGTGCGCTTCGACCCGGCCCCCAAAGGCTACATGATGCTGATCACCGGCCAGAACGAGCACTTCATGAGCGACCATTACACCGACATGACCGATGCCTGGCGGCGGCATGAATATTTTGCCATGGAGGATGCGCCTGTGGTATATCGCATGACCTTCGACAACAGCGCGCGGTGATGCCCTGAAAGGGTCTTCGCGGAACGGTTGGATCACCTACGGCTTGCAAACGGGTTGGCGAACATGACGGGATGCAATGAAAATGCCTCCAAGAGCCTGGCGCGCATCGTGCTGCCGCTGATGGCCCGGCACGGCGTGCCGATCACTCCCCAAAACTTCGCGGTATGGTACAGCTACGCCGCCGGCGACAACAAGGAACTGCAGCAAACGTTGGAGAGCCTGATCGACGGCGGTGAACCCTTCACCGATGCCCGCAACACCGCATTGTATGAGAAGTTCGGATTCGGCCGTGAGGCCCGGGAGCTCAAGCAACTGCGCGAATCCCTGCTGCAGGTGCTGCTTGCCATTCTGCAGGAAATCGCGGCGATCAAGGGCGAGACCGCCCACTACGAGACCTTCCTGTCGGACTCCATGGATTTGCTGACCCGCGAGGTGGCCGTCGAGGACATCAAGACCATCGTCGCCCATATCATTACCGAGACCAAGGCCCTGGTGGCCTTCGGCAAGACGGCGCAGCAAAAGATCGATACCATCACCGGCGAGTTGACCACCTTGCGCCGGAATTTCGAACAGGTGCGCAGCGAAGCGCTGCGGGATTTTCTCACGGGCGTGGGCAATCGCAAGGCTTTCGATGAGACGTTGCAGCGGATGATCGAAGAGACGGGCGAAGGGTCCAGGGGGTTGTGCCTGCTGAGCATCGACATCGATCATTTCAAACAGTTCAATGATCTGCACGGCCACGTGGTGGGCGACGACGTGCTGCGCTTCACCGCCCAAACCCTCAAGCGCCAGGTGCGGGGCGGGGATTTCGTGGCCCGCATCGGCGGCGAGGAGTTCGCCGTCCTGCTGCCCGACACGACTTTGGAAGGGGCTCGGGCGGTGGCTGAAAACATCCGTGCTTTTTTCTCAGCGGCGCGACTCAAAAAAGCCGGCAGCGAAGAAAAGCTGGGCCGCGTGACCGTCTCCCTCGGGGTGGCTTGTTTGCAAAAAGGCGAGACGGGAGAACAATTGATGCAGCGCGCCGACAAGGCGCTTTACGCGGCCAAGGCGGCGGGCCGCGATTGCCTTTCGGTGGCTTCCTGAGGCATGCCGTCCGCTCATCCCCCGGCGCCCGTTATCTTTTCACCGCCTCTCGGCTCTTGACAGGCGCTTCGATGGGTGGGGCCGTTTTGCTTTCCCAGCGTTGGTAAAAATAGATGCCCCCCAACACCACGGCCGCGAAAAGGTCGGTGGCCAGCCCCGGCTTGATCAATCCCAGGCCGGCGATGAGCAGCAACAGCCGGAACAAGAGGTTCAAGCGCCGCAACATGAAACCCATCATGGCCGATCCCAAGGCCAGGGTACCGAAAGTGGCGGTGATGGTGGCCATCAGGATGGCACCGGCGCTGCCTTTCCAGATCAGCACCGGGCTGTAGACAAAAAAGAACGGCACCAGGTAGGCCACGGACGCCAGGCGCATGGATTCGAAGCCGGTGGGGAAGGGCCGCGAGCCGGCCACGGCGGCACCGGCGAAGGCGGCCAGGGCCACCGGCGGGGTGATGCAGGAGAGGCAGGCATAGTAGAACACGAACATGTGGGCCGCCAGGGGATGCACTCCCATCTCCACGAGCACGGGGCCGCCCAGAATGACGGTGAGGATGTAGGCCGCCGAGGTGGTCAGCCCCATGCCGAGAATCAGTGAAGCGATCATCACCAGTATCAGGGACGGCAGCAGCCGGCCGCCGGCCGCCTCGATGACCAGCCCCGAAAACATCAGCCCCAGGCCGGTCTGGGTCACGCAGCCGATGACGATGCCGGCGCAGGCGCAGGCCAGGGCCACTTCCAGGCAGCCCCGGGCGCCGTTTTCCATCGCCTTGAGCACCTGCCCGAGTCCCATGCGGGTTTTCTTCTTCAGGGCGCTGACGACCCAGACCGCCACGGTGGCCCACAGGCCGCACTTCATCGGTGAGTAGCCCATGACCAGCAGTCCCACCAGGATGAAGGCCGGCAGTATGAGATGCCCGCCGGATCGCAGCACGGGCCAAAGGTGGGGCAACTCTTCCTTGTTCAGCCCCCGCAACCCCTCATTCAGGGCTTCCATGTGCACCATCCAGAACAGGGCGAAGAAGTAGAGACCCGCCGGCACGATGGCCGCCTTGACCACCTCGAGATAAGGCACGCCCAGCATGTCGGCCATGATGAAGGCCGCCGCCCCCATGACCGGCGGGGCGAACTGGCCGCCGGTGGAGGAGACCGCCTCGACGGCGGCGGCGAACCGCTTGCGGTAGCCGATCTTCTTCATCAGCGGTATGGTGTAGGAGCCGGTGCTGACCACATTGGCCACCGCCGACCCGCTGATGCTGCCGAAAAAGGCGGAGCTGAAAACCGCCACCTTGGCCGGTCCGCCGCGCAAATGGCCGGCGATGGCGTTGGCGAACTGGATGAAGAATTCACCGGTGCCGGAAGCCACCAGAAAAGCGCCGAAGAGGATAAAGATGAAGATGAAACTGGCGCTGACGCCCAGCGGTATGCCGAATAGGCCTTCCATGGTCAGATACTGGTAGCTGAGGATCTGCTCCAGGTCGAGGGGGAAGTGTCCCCATTTGCCTGGAATGAGATCGCCATAGCGGGCATAGGCCAGGGCGGCCAAGGCGATCAGGGGCAGTGCCATGCCCATGAGGCGGCGGGTGCATTCGAGCACCAGTACGATGATCAGGCCGCCCATCCACAAGTCGGTGGCGGAGGCCACGCCACCGCGCACCGCCAGGGTCTTGTAAGTGAAGGTCAGGTGGATCAGCGCCCAGATACTGAGCCCGATCAACAGGACGTCGAAGATTCTCAGGATCAGGGGATAGGGCCGGCTTTTGTAGTAATCGGGCGCCGCGGGGTAGATCAGCAGCACCAGGGTGCAGGCGAAGGCAAGGTGCACAGGTCGCTGGACCATGGCCGAAAAGAGACCGAAGTGGGCGGTGTAGATTTGGAAGACGGCCATGCTGAGGGCGACGATGCGGATGATCGTCTGCAGCATGTCGCGCAGTGGAGACGGCGTGTCGGTGGTCATCGTGGCTCCTGTGCAGGGGCTGGCCGTTTCCCGAGGGAAACGGTTGTGGGTGTCGCTTGCTTTTCAGTGTGTTGCGCTTTGGCGGCGGACGATGGCGCAAACCATCGGCGCCAGCGCGGCTGTGCGGCAGCGGTGATGCAAATCAGGTCCCCGGCTTGGGCATGATCGAGCAGCCGCACTTCCCCCGCCGGCAGGACGAGGGTGTGGTTGGCCAGGTCCGGTGATCCCAAACGAAAGACGATCTCCTTCACAGGGCGATCGATATCGGCCAGTTCGGCCGAGCCGTCGGGCAGGGAACGATAGGTGCCTAAATCGAACCCCTGCCCGTTCAAGGCCGATTTGAAGCTCATGCGGGTCAGCGTCAGCGCACCATGCGCTTCCAGGTGGTAGTGCTCCCGGAAAAATGCCCGATCATAGGAGTGGTGGAAACGAACGGCGAAATCGCTGTCCCGCGGGATCGCGATCTGTGCAAGGGTGCGCTCGCTCAGGCATTCGCGGACCATGAGGCGATATTCGGGCGCCGACAGCCATAGCCCTGCCGCGACCATGGCTGTCAGCACCGCACTCCAGATGATCATTCGTCGCTTGTGCAATTTTGCTCGGCTCCGGTTTTGGCGGTTTTCGGCCGACGTTTACTGCAGCACGCCCCGTTCCTTGAAAAACTTCTCCGCGCCTGGATGCCAGGGAATCGACATGCCTTTGACGGAATTCTCGACCGTGATTTTTTTGAACTGGGAATGGATTTTGTCCAGCTCATCCTTGTGGTCGAAAACCGCTCGCAGGATGTCATAGGCAAACTGCTCGCTCATGTCCTGGTGCACCACGAAAAGTCCCATCCATGAGAGGGTGTGATGCGGCTTGTCTTGTTTGGTGTAGGTGCCGGCCGGAATGGTGGTCGGAAAATAGGCCGGGAATTCCTTGTTGATCGCCTCGGCCACATCGGGTTCGATGTCCAGGAAGCGGATGTCCCGCTGGCTGGACAGATCCATCAAGGTGGGGGCCGGGGTGCCCAGGGTGACGATGCCCACATCGATGTTGCCGTCCTTGATCGCTTCGCTGGTTTCGGTGGCCGACAGAAAGCGCTCGTCGATGTCGTCGTAGGTCAGACCGTAAACGTTGAGCACATAGCGGGCCATGGCTTCGGTGCCGCTGCCCGGTGCCCCCACGGCCACCTTCTTGCCTTTCAGGTCCTTGATGGTGCGGATGTCGCTTTTGGCCAGGGTGTAAAATTGGATGTCAATGGGGTAGGTGGCCAGCAGGCCCCGCAGTTCCTTGACCGGCTTTCCTTCGAACGCCTCCAGCCCGCGGTAGGCTTGAAAGGCGGTGTCCGGCATGGACAGGGCCAGGGCATCCTGCTTCTTGACGATGGCCCGGATGTTTTCGATGGATGCGCCGGAGGGGTGGGCGGCCGCATAGTAGCCCTCGATGTATTTGTTGATCATGTTGGCCACCCCGCCACCCAGCGGGTACCATGTGCCCCCGGTCGAGGCGGTCCCGATGGCGATGCGTTCGTCGGCCGCCGCCGGTTGCAGGCCGAGACCGAGTATGAGAAGAAGTGTCAATCCAATGGCCATTGCAGTGCGTCTCGTTCTTGTTTTCATGTTCTCCTCCTGTGATGGAAGCGCGTTGTGGCGTGCCGACCGGCTGGAAGGATATCCTGCGGCGGGCGGCAGCGCCGCCTATGTGATGTGCTTGAGTTCGTGCTTGATCACTTTGCCAGAGGCGGTTCGCGGCAGGTCCGCCATGAAAACCACCTTGCGTGGCTTTTTGTAGCTCGCCAGGTGGGCCTTGCAGTGGCGCACCACCTCATCGGCCGCGAGGTGCGCCCCGGGTTTGACCACCACCACGGCCTTGACCGATTCCCCCCACAACTCATCGGGTTCCCCCACCACCACGGCATCGGCTACGGCGGGGTGGGCGACCAGTACTTCTTCGATTTCCCGCGGGTAGATGTTTTCGCCGCCGCTGACGATCATGTCCTTCATACGGTCGACGATATAAAAGAAGCCATCCTCGTCCATGCGCGCCAAGTCGCCGGTGAAGAGCCGGCCGTCGCGGATCGCCTTGGCGGTGGCCTCCGGGTTGCCGTGGTAGCCCGCCATGACATTGGGGCCCCGCACCACCACTTCGCCCACTTCATCGGCACCCAGCGGCTGTCCGGTGGGATCCACGATTTGTGCTTCCAAAAAGGGCAGCGGTCGGCCGACGGAACCGTGACGGGTCAAGGATTCCCGGTCATCCAGGATGGTGATGGAGGGGGACGCCTCGGTGCACCCGTAGACATCGAAGACGCCCTGGATGTTGGGGAAGAAATCCATCAAACGCCGCTTGGTCTCGGCCGTCAACTTGTCGGCGCCCGCCGTGCAGGTGGTAATGGAAGTGCGTTCGTAATCCCAGGCACGGGGTTCCTGCAGCAGCAGGTTGTAGAACGCCGGTGCCCCGGATATCAGGTTGATGCGCTCCTGCTCGATGATGCGCAGCAGTGCTTCCGGATCGAAACGGCTGACCAGCACGCTCTTGCCGCCCAGGGCCACCTGAATGGTCAGGTGGTTGTTGAGGGCGGCGGTGTGGGACAGGGGACCCACGATCACGGCGTTGCGGCCTTCCCGGTCCTTGCGGCCCGTCATGGTGTTGACCAGGTTCCACAGGATGTTGTCGTGGGTTAGCACAGCCCCCTTGGGCTTGCCGGTGGTGCCCGAGGTGTACATGATTTGACAAGGGTCGGATGGGGCGACCTTGGGATCGTAGGGCGCGGCCGTCCCTGATTCCAGAAAGTGTTCGTAATCGGCTTGCGACGGCCCCACCACCAGGCGCAGAGCCGGACAGGCGGGACGGATTTCGGCCACTGTATCGGCGAACTCCGGCCCGTGGAACAGCGCCGCGGCGCCGCTGTCGTCGAGAATGTAGGCGATCTCGGGCCCCACCAGGCGAAAGTTGACCGGCGTGGCGACCAGCCCCACCCGGACCGCGGCAAAATAGGTTTCCACGAAAGGGGCGCCGTTCAAATAGAGGATGGCGACCCGTTCGCCCCGTTGCAGGCCGGCGGACAGCATGGCCCCGGCAAGGCGGGCGACCCGCTGCTCGAACCGCTGGTAATCCAAGCGTCCCTGATGGGAGACGATGGCTTCCCGGTGTGGAAACTTCGCTGCACTGTTGTAAAGCAGATAGCCGACGTTCATGTGGGCACACCTTGTTCCGCTTGGTGTCGGTTCCCTGGATAGCCCAGCGCCTTTGAAATGGAAGCCCCGGTCTGCAGCAGCCGGGCGGCCACTTTCCGGAGATGGTCTTTCTCCACGGCGGCTGCATCCAGGGAGACATTCATGGCCGCCAAGACCTCGCCTCGGTTGTCATAGAGCGCGACACCCATGGAAACCAGGTCCATGGAAAGCTCCCGATCACAAATGCTGTAACCCCGCTTTCGGGTTGCCATTAAATCATCCCATAAGGCCGCCTTGGCGGTGATGGTGCGCGCGGTGGCGCGCTCCAGGGGCATCCGGTCGAGGGCTTGGCGCAGTTCGTCGTCCGGCAGCGATGCCAGCAACGCCTTGCCGGAGGCGGTGCAGTGGGCCGGCAGCCTGGAACCGGGATGCAGGTCGTATTTCAGGAACCGGCGGACCTCCTTGCGGTAGATGAACAGCACTGTGTCTTGCTCCAGCACGGCCAGATTGATGGTGCCCGCCACCGACGCCGAGAAGGTGTCGATGAAAGGCTGAGCGATCTGCACCAGGTGGGTGTCGTTCAGATATTTGTAGCCCAGGTGCAGGACACGGTGGCCCCAGACGAAACGCTTGTGTTCGTTGCGGTTCAAATAGCCCAAGGCGCAGAGGGTGTTGAGAAACCGTTGGGTCGTGGTCTTGTTCAAACCCATCCGACCGGCGATTTCGGTCAAAGTGAGGGGGTCGGGCGCTTCACCCACCAACTCGAGGATGCGCAAGCCGCGTTCCAGGGACTGGATGTGATTTTTATCACGCATGGCGGTATCCTGTTCCGTATGGCGTATATGGATTTATAGACGCGCGCAGAAAAGGATGTCAAATCAAAAATTATAAAAACGTCAAATAGATGAGCGAAAGGAAGATAATGAAGTTGCTTCACCGATGGTGCGGGAAGTAAGCATTCGATTATCGTGCTGTTCGTGAATCAGGTTGTTCGTGAAGCGTTGAACGACCGCCTCCGTGCGAGAGCAGGCGATCTCGCTTTTATGGCAGGAAAAACGCTCTTGCAACTCCATAAAACGATAGAATACAATAACTTAAAACTTAACACTTAAAACTTAACACTGCCCCCAGGGCCCTAAAACTTAAAACCGCCCGCCAGGGCCTTTGACCTTATAACTGCCCGCTAGTCCACATCCCGAACTGTGGTAGCGCTAATACCCTGCGGATCCATATCGATAACGGCCCCTGTCCCCCCTGCCACATTGCAGTTTACCACCAGCGTCGAACCGATTCGCGTTGTTCCGGGGTCTTCGTGGATGTGGCCGCAGAGCAGCAGCCGGGGGCGGGTTTGGCGAATCAGGCGGGCCACGCCCCGCGATCCGGCGGAGTGGCGCCCGAGGACCCGGTCGTGGGTGCCGAAAGGGGGTGGGTGGGTGACCAGGATGGTGTGGGGCGTGATCAGGGGGGCGACGGATGTTATCCATTTGTCTTCAAAAAGTCCCAATCGGGTGCGAAAGGGCAGGGGCAGGGTGCCGGAGATCCCCACGAAGGGGCATCCTTGGAACGTGACGGTGCGTTTGTGCAGGGATTGGATGCGGTGATAGTCCTTGAGGATGCGGTCGTGCCAGGCGCGATCGGTGTTGCCCCGTACGGTGAGTACCGGCAGGCCCAGGGCGTCGAGCCGGGCGTACACCGGGCGCGGCCGCAGGAAATTGCAGATGTCGCCGGCCACCACCAGCAGATCCGGGCGGTGGCGGGCCACGGCTTCCGCCAGACGAATCAGGCGCTCCGGCTTGGCGTGCAGGTCGGCGACGGCGAGCAGGCGCATCATGGGTTCATCTTGCTGTAGTCCAGGGCGCGCTGGATGGCGACGCCCATCTGTTCGCCCACCGCCATGGCGAAGTTGATGTCGGCGGGGGAGAAGTAGCGCACCTGTTCCGTGAGCAGGCGCAGTACGCCGATGATGTCGTCCTGCACGCTGACGGGCACGGCCAGGATGCTGCGGATCCCTTCGCGGGCGGCTTCTTCATGGTAGATGGTGTGGATGTCCTTGCGGGCATCGGGAATTACCACCGGTTCGCCCTGTTTGAGGTAGTAGGTGGCCAACTCTTCGTCCAGCGGGCCCCGTTCCAGGTAGGCTTGGCTGAGGCCGTGGGCGGCCTTGAGGGTCAGCTTGCCGCGCGGGGTTTCGATGAGACGGATGGTGGCCGCCTTGAGGTTCATCACCTTGGGCAGACGCGTCACGACCAACTCCAGGATGGTGTCCAGCTCGTAGGTGGCATTGATGGTTTTGCCGATTTCGTGAATCGCCTTGAAGTAATTGAGCTGGGTCTGCTGCTCCTTGAAAATGCGGGCGTTCTCGATGGCGATGCCGCACTGTTCGCCCAGGGCGGCGGCGCAGGCCATCTCGTCCCGGCTGTAGCTGCGAGGCTGTTTGGTCAGCAGACGCAAAATGCCGTTGATTTCTCCCCGGATGGGGATGGGCACCAGCAGAATGGTGCGGATGCCTTCCTGCCGGGTGGCCTCGGGGTGATTGATCCGCGGGTCGTTGCCCGCGTCCTCGATCGCCATGGGTTCTCCCTTGAGCGCCTTGAAAACCGGTTCTTCGGTGTCGATGGTGCCGCGGTTGAGATAGGCGTCGCTCAGGCCGCAGGCCGCTTGCAGTATCAGGTGTCGGCCCGCGCCGTCCAGCAGGCGGATGGTGGCCGCGTCCACCTTGAAGATGGCGGGGGTTTTACGAACGATCAGATCGAACAGTTCGTCGGGATCCAGGCTGGAGGTGATGGTTTTGGTCACTTCGATGAACAGTTCCAGAAATTGCGATTTGTCTTCCAATGCCATTGGTAACGTCTCCGCTGTTGCCGATGCGCAAGCCACGCTGTGGGTCGTGCGCGCCCGGTTGAGTCATTTGCTATGCGTTTCGAATAGTAGGTTGACCGAATGCGGGCGTCAATGAAAAAAAGGGGGTTTGGTGTCGCTGCTGCCCGGTGTTAATGGTTGCAGTCCAATTGGGTTTCCGCTAGTATGCATCTCATGCGGGAACTTTTTCAGGGGTTCAAGATCATCCAACAGGTTGGAGGTGCGATATGGCGGATGCCAAATGCCCGCTTTGCGGCTGCCGGCGTTTTTATGTGAAACACCCGGACGATGTCTACGATATTTATGAATTCGAATGCCGGGATGGAGAGGTTTGTTTCGATGCGGAGATGGATTTGGAGAACTGTCCGGAAATCAACGATGGTACGGAGACCTTCTGCAATGCCTGCGCCTGGCACGATAAATTTCGCACCATTCGCTAGGTGCGCACGACTATGCCCGGCCGGGTGCGGACGGTGAGCGTCGCGGGGGGGTATCGCCTGCGGCTTGTGGTTTTGGATTTCGACGGCACCATCACCCGGCCGGGGGCGCTGGATTTCAAGGTGATTCGCAAGCAGATCGGCTGCCCGGAGGGCATGCCGGTCCTGGAATTCATCGCCGGACTGACGGATGCCCGACAACGGCAAACGGCGCGTGCGGCGCTGGATCGCTTCGAAGCGGACGGCGCGGCCGCTTCCCGTCCCAATGACAAGGCGGAAGAACTGGTCCATTGGCTCAAGGCGCGCGGGTTGAAGGTCGCCGTTTTGACACGCAACAGCCGCGAGGCGGTGTTGCGCGCCCTGGACAACTTCACTGGATTGACCTGCGCCGATTTCGACTTGGTGCTGACCCGCGACGACCCCGTCGCGCCCAAGCCGGCCGGCGACGGCGTTCGCCATGCGGCCGAACGGTTCAACGTGGCGCCCCACGAGGTGTTGGTGGTGGGGGATTTTTACCTCGATATGGCGGCCGGTCAAGCCGCCGGCGCCCTAACCGTCTTGCTGGATTCACAAGACGACCCGCGTTTGAAGGATGTCGCCTGCGATTATCGGATAAGACACCTGGATGAACTTTGGCCCATCGTCAGCGACGGATTGCCCTTGCCGCCGGGCAAGCTGCCCAACCACATGCTGGGTGAATATCTGGCGGACATCCGATGCGCGGACCCATCGGTGTTGATCCAGCCGGGTGTGGGGGAGGACATCGCCGCCGTCGAAATGCCCGCCGATGAGGTGTTGATCCTCAAATCGGACCCCATTACCTTCGCCAACGATGCCATCGGCCGGTATGCGGTGCTGGTCAACGCCAACGATATCGCCACCGCCGGCGCGCAGCCGCGCTGGCTGCTCACCACCCTGTTGTGGCCCGTCGGCACTACGCCTTCCCGGGTGCGATCCACCATGCAGGCCTTGGGCGCCACCTGCCGCGAATTGGGCATCACGCTCTGCGGCGGGCACACCGAGATCAGTGACGCGGTGCAGCGGCTCGTGGTGGTGGGCATGATGGCCGGCACGGTGCGTCGGGCCGACCTGATCGACAAACAACGGATGCAACCCGGCGATTGGGTGTTGCTGACCAAGGGGGTGGCCGTGGAAGGCACGGCCATCATGGCCCGCGAGTTCGGGCCCTACCTGGCGCAGGCCGGCATCGCCGCGGCGGATATCGCCGCCGGGCGGGATTTGCTGGACCAAATTGGAATTCTGGCCGAAGCGCGGATCGCGGCGCAAGGCGGCTTGGCCACGGCCATGCACGATGTGACCGAAGGCGGCTTGGCCACGGCCCTGGAAGAGTTGAGCATCGCCGGTGGGCACGGCATTCGGGTCGACATGGACCGCATTCCGGTCCTGGATTTGACGCGCCGCTTTTGTGCCGCCCTGGGCCTGGATCCCCTCGGGGTGATCGGTTCGGGCAGCCTGCTGATCGCCTGCCGCGCGGCCGACGGCCCACGGTTGCTGGCCCGGCTGCGTGCCGAAAAGGTCGCCGTCGAGCACATCGGCGAGGTGCTGGCGGCACCGCCGGGCATCACGGCCTGCCGCATGGAAGAGCCCGTCCGCTGGCCGCGGTTCGAGACCGACGAGATTGCCCGCTTATTCACGACGATCTGATCCGAAAGGGGATCGGCATGCACCCAGGCGATCCATCCACCCACGACCTTGATGTCGGGTACGATGCGTTGAAGACGATTCTGGAAACGATTCCGGTGGGCATTCTGCTCGGGGACACCCGGGGGCGGACCCTCTACGTCAACCGCAAGTTCGTCGATCTCTTCGGCTACACCATCGAGGATATTCCGGACCAGGAGGCCTGGTGGCCGGCCGCCTATCCCGACGCCGGTCTGCGCGTGGACGCGCGGCGGCAATGGGCCGCGGCCGCCGCCGAGGCGCAGCGCAACCGTTCCGAAACACCGCCGATGATTTTCCCGGTGCGGTGCAAGGATGGCGGCATGCGCGAGATCGAATTTCGCATGGCCGCCACGGATACGCTGCATGTGGTTGTTTTCACGGACATCGGCGAACGGCTGGTAGCCGCCCGCGAGCGGCGCACCAACGAGCAGCGCACGGCCGGTTTGCTCGCCTTGTCGCAAATGACCGACCAGCCGGAAAACGTGATCACCGACTTTGCCCTGGAACAGGCGGTGGCGCTCACCAACAGCCGGATCGGCTATCTGGCTTTCGTCAACGAAGACGAGACGGTGATGACCATGTACTCCTGGTCCCGCGAAGCCATGCAGACTTGCAACGCCCTGGACAAGAAGGTCCACTACAAGGTGGCCGAAACCGGTCTATGGGGCGAGGCGATCCGGCAACGCAAACCCGTCATCACCAATGATTACGCCGCGCCCAATGCGTTTAAAAAAGGGTATCCTGAAGGCCATCTGCCGATATCGCGCCACATGAACCTACCCGTGCTGGAGGAGGGGCGGATCGTCCTTGTAGCCGGGGTGGGCAACAAGCCGGCTCCCTACGACGAAAGCGATGTCCAGCAGTTGACCTTGTTGATGGACGGTTTGTGGAAAATCATCCGCACCAAGCGGGTGGAGCAGGCCTTGCGGGAGAGCCAGGCCCGCTTTGCCAAGGCCTTCCTGTCCAGTCCGGCGCCCTTGGTGATTTCAGAGATCGATTCCGGCCGCTTCATCGACGTCAACGATTGCTGGGTGCGGATGTTGGGCCATAGCCGCGAGGAACTGCTGGGACATACCTCCAAGGAGGTGGGTATTTGGGCCGATCCCGCCGACCGGGACCGGATGGTGGCGCTGCTACGCCAAAAGGGGGCGATCAAGGAGGCGCCGGTGCAATTTGTGAGCAAATCCGGAGAACGTATTCATGCGCTGTGGTCCACAGAGACCATCACCCTCGACGGCCGCCCGGTGATGCTCTCCCTGATTTACGACGAAACCGAGCGCAAGCGGGCGGAAACGGAAAAGGAGCGGCTCCAGGCCCAGTTGCTCCAGGTGCAGAAACTGGAATCCGTGGGGCGGCTGGCAGGCGGCGTGGCCCACGATTTCAACAACATGCTGGGGGTCATCCTCGGCCATGCGGAATTGGCCATGAGCCGAACGGCGCCAGGTGAACCGATCCATGAAGACCTGACGGAGATTCATGCCGCCGCCGGCCGCAGTGCCGAACTGACACGCCAGTTGCTGACCTTTGCGCGCAAACAGACGGTGCGCCCCAGGGTGTTGGATCTCAATGCCGTGGTGGAGGCGGCCCTTAAAATGTTGCGCCGCCTGATCGGCGAGGCGATCGCCCTCGAATGGCACCCGGCCGGCGGGCTGTGGCCGGTCAAGGTGGATCCGACCCAGATCGACCAGGTGCTGGCCAATCTGTGTGTCAATGCCCGTGATGCCATCGACGGGCTGGGCACCATCACCATCACGACCGAGAATGTGACCCTGGACGGGGAACCCTCCGCGGATCCGGAAGTGCCCCTTTTCGGCGATTTCGTGCGCTTGTCCGTGCGGGACGACGGTTGCGGCATGGATCGGGCCACCATCGACAACCTTTTCGATCCCTTTTTCACCACCAAGCCGGTGGGCCTGGGCACCGGTCTGGGCTTGGCCACGGTGTACGGCGTAGTCAAGCAGAACAGCGGTTTCATCCAGGTGCACAGCGCGCCGGGGCAGGGGGCCACCCTGGCGATCCACCTGCCCCGCTGCACAACGCCGGATCGGCCGGCTGCGGCGGTGCAGCCCAAGGCGGATCCCGGCGACGGCCGGGAGACCATTCTGCTGGTGGAAGACGAACCATCCGTTCTGCGCATGACCACCCTCATGCTGCAGCGCTTGGGGTACACCGTTTTACCGGCCGGCACGCCGGGGGCGGCCATCGAGCAGGCGCGGGCGCATGCCGGGCGGATCGACCTGCTGATGACCGACGTGGTGATGCCGGAGATGAACGGCCGCGATCTGGCCGAACACCTGCTGTCCCTTTACCCGGAAATGCGACGCCTTTTCATGTCCGGCTACACGGCCGATGTGATCGCACACCAAGGCGTGCTGGAGGCAGGGGTTTCCTTCATTCAGAAACCATTTTCACTGCAAAAGTTGGCCCATTGGGTGCGCCGGGCCTTGGAAGGTGAAGTGAGGAGCTGATCGCCGCCCAGCGGTTGACCCGGCGGAAACCGGCAGCACGGGATCTCGAGCAACATGAAAGATGGACGATCAAGTACTTCGATCGATTTTAGGAGGCTGGGGGTGGGCGAACAGATAGCTCTTTCAACGCCACGCAGGGGCACGGCACGCCGTTCCCGGTGAGCGAGGTTGGCGAAAAGGGTGGGCGTTTGCACCAGGACACGGCATGCCGTGCCCCTGCGTGGGATTGCCGGCCGTGCTGGTCCACGGCGTGCAGTGCCGTCCGTCGGTCATCCTTTGCCGGGGCGCCCGCCATTTGACTTGGTGTACCAATACTGATATTGCCCAGCTCGACTTCGGGCCGGCCGCCGGTCTTCGGCCAGGCGTGCTGCACGACGGTATTTTCCATGTTTGCGTGGACGCGGGGCGCAGGTTTGCATCAGGGCCGTCGGGGCCGCGACGGGGCGGTACGGCAGCGCATCGGCAGCTTTCAACAGCGTGCAAGCTGCCTTTTTACCAACGAACAAAGGATCGATCCATGGCAGAAGTGGTTCCCTTTCAGGGTATTCGCTATAATCCGCGGCGGATCGGCGATATGGCCGATGTGGTTGCACCGCCCTACGATGTGATATCCCCCGAGGCGCAGGAAGGGTTCTACCGGCGCCATCCCAACAACGTGATTCGCCTGGTGCTGGGGCTTGCCCGGCCGCAGGATGACGATAGGGACAATGTGCGGTTGCGCGCCGCCCGTGACTTCCGGCAATGGCAGTCGGAAGGGGTGTTGATCGAGGACAGCGAAAAGGGGTTCTACCTGACCACCGTTGACTATGAAGTGGAGGGGCGCACTTTGCGGCGTTTCGGGCTGATCGGCCGGGTGCGTTTGGAACCCTTCGACAAGGGCATCATTCTGCCACACGAGCGCACTTTTTCCAAGGTCAAGAGCGAGCGGCTGCTGTTGCGTAAGGCCTGCCATGCCAATTTCAGCCCGGTGTTCGGCCTGTTCACCCAAGGAAAATCCCTGCTGGACCGCTTGGGAGCGATCGCCGACGGGCAGCGTCCGGATGTCGATCTGGTGGATGACAGCGGCCACCGCCATCGTTTGTGGCATGTCGGCGACCCGGCCGTGATCAGCGCCGCTTCCCGTTTCTTCGCCGACAAGCGCATTTACATCGCCGACGGCCACCATCGCTATGAAACCGCCTTGAACTACCGCCAGTGGGTTCGCGAGACCCAGCCGGACTTCACTGACGATCATCCGTCCAATTTCGTCATGATGAGCTTGAGCAGCATGGAGGACCCGGGCATGACTATTTTGCCCGCCCACCGGCTGATCAGGGAGGTGCCGGAGGGCGCGGTGGCCGATTTGCTGGCCAAGGCGCCGCAATATTTCGATCTGTTGCCCGTGGATCTCGCCGGCGGCATCGACGCTGCCCTGGCGCGATTCAACACTCTTTTGCCCGAGATGGCCCACCGGCATGCCATCGGTTTCTACACCAAGCGCCCCGCTGTATTCCAGGTGATGGCGTTGAAAGAGGGGGTCATGGAGCAGCTGTTCGGTGACGATCCGCCATCGGCGTTGCGCGATTTGGATGTGACCGTGTTGACCCATTTGATCTTGATGCACTTGATGGGTTTCGATCAAGCATACATGGACGATGCCACCCGCATCATCTACCGCACCAGCAACCGGGATGCCCTTCAGGCCGTGGACCGGGGCGAGGCGGCGGTGGCGTTCATTCTCAATCCGACGCGCATCGAGCAGGTGCGGCGGGTGGCGGAAAGCGGTTTGATCATGCCGCGCAAATCCACCTACTTCTACCCCAAGGTGATCAGCGGGTTGGTCTTCAACAGGTTGCGGTAGCCCTCGTGCCCGAACTGCCCGAAGTCGAAACCGTGGTGCGGGATCTGTGCGCGGCCCGATTGGTCGGACGGCGGATTACCGGGGTGCGGGTGCGCTGGCCCGCCACCATTGCCGACCTCTCTCCCGAACAGTTCAAACGCCGCGTGGTCGGGCGCACCATCCGGGCCATCCGGCGGCGGGCCAAGTTCATTCTGTGGGAGCTGGACCAGGGCAGGGTGCTGGCCGTGCATCTGCGCATGACCGGGCGCTTCGAGGTGATCGCGGACAACCGTACTGCCGGCAAGCATGTCCATGTGGTGTTGCTTCTGGATGACGGTCGCCGGCTGTGGTTTCACGACACCCGCAAATTCGGTCGCTTTTACCTGCTGCAGGATCCGGCCCCTTTGCTGGCGCGGCTTGGGCCCGAGCCTTTGGCGAACGACTTCACCGCCCGGCGATTGGCCGAGGCCTTGGCCGGGCGGCGGCGCGCCATCAAGCCGTTGTTGTTGGATCAGAGCGTGGTGGCCGGACTGGGGAACATATACGTGGACGAGACCCTGTGGGCGGCGCGCATCCATCCTCTGTGCGCGGCGCACACCTTGTCACCGGCGCAGATTCGCGCCTTGCATCGCGCCATGCGGCGGGTTTTGCGCCAAGGGGTGCGCAACGGCGGCACCACCCTGGGCAGCGGGCAGACCAATTTCCATTCGCCGGTGGGCGGCGCGGGCCGCAATGCGGATCAATTGAAGGTGTTTCGCCGCACCGGCCGGCCCTGCCCCCGCTGCGGCGGGACCATCGAGCGGATGCAAGTCGCCCAGCGCAGCACCCACCTCTGCAGGCGGTGTCAACCTCAGGAAATCACCAGGTAGCCGTTGAAGTCGCGCAGGATCTCCTTGACCCTGTTAAGAATGATGCGGGCCGGATCGGCGCAGTCATCGGCGCAGCGCTGGTAGCAGGAGGAGAGCAGGGCATCGTTGCCTTCCCAGATTTCGAACTCGTCCAACAGGGTCGGCGTCACGGTGTCACAGAGGTCGTCAAACGCGGCTTCGTCCATGCGGGACAAGGCCTTGAGCTGCTGGACCAAAAGATCCGAAATCAAGCGCTGCGCGGCTTCGTCCACGGTTTGGGGGCGCCGGTGGCGTTCTGTTTCAGTCATCATAAATATCCCTCTGGGGCGAAATTGCGGCGATCCGAGGCTGATGACGACGGACGCCGCTGCTATATCTATCGTCACACCAACCTTAAAAGTTTAGGGACATTTGCCATTGCGACCCGACACCATGGCCACCATTATCGATCGCTTGACGGCCCGATTGGCCCCTTTGCGTTTCGCGCCGCCGGTCCACAGCGTGTACAATCCGCTGACCTACGCCCGTGAGGCCCACCTGGCCTATGCCGCACGCTATGCGGGGGAGGGCCGGGAAGTGTTGCTGCTGGGAATGAATCCGGGGCCGTGGGGCATGGCCCAGACCGGGATACCCTTCGGTGACGTGGAGATGGTCACCCGCTGGCTGGATATTCGGGCGGCGGTCGGGCAACCGGCCAGGCCCCATCCCAAACGGCCCATCGAAGGCTTCGCGTGCCGGCGGGGGGAGGTCAGCGGGCAACGGTTGTGGGGCTGGGCAAAATCGCGTTTCGGCACGCCGGAGCGTTTTTTCGGCCGTTTCTGGGTGGCCAATTACTGCCCCTTGGTGTTCATGGAGGAGAGCGGCCGCAACCGCACCCCCGACAAACTGCCGCCGGCGGAACGGGAACCGCTGCTGGCGGCCTGCGATGCGGCCTTGGCGGAAACCGTGGCCTTGTTCAAACCCCGCAGGGTGGTCGGCGTGGGCGCCTTCGCCGCCCAGCAGGCCGCCAAGGCGCTGGCCCACCTAAATCTCCCGGTGGGGCGGATCGCTCACCCCAGCCCGGCCAATCCAAAGGCCAATGCCGGTTGGGCCGACCTGATCGAAAAGGAGTTGGCCGCCATGGGGGTGGTCTTGGGTTAAATCGCGATGTCGATGGGCCCGTGGCCGAAGGGACAATCGAAGGCCAGGCGGTCGGCCACCAATTGCAAACCGTCCGGGTGCCGGTTGCCCTGGCCGTAGCGGGAATCGCCCATGACCGGGTGACCGATGGCGGCCAGGTGGCGTCGGATCTGGTGCAGGCGGCCGGTCTGCAAAATGATTCGCGCCGTTGTCCGATCCGTGTGGGGGTCGTATTCCAGAACGGTGTAGTCGGTGCCGGCCGCTTTGCCGTCCAGGGCCAGGTCGATGGATCCTGTCGCACCCCGATCCCCCAGGCGGCCGAGGACTTGAATGCGATAGGTTTTTACAATCGCGCGGAAGCGGAGCAGGTCGGACAGGCGGGCCGCGGCTTTGCTGTGGTGCGCCACCAGCACGAGACCCGCTGCTTCCCGGTCCAGGCGATGCACCGGCAGTGCCGGCCGCCGGCCGTTGAAATGGCGTTCCACCTGGCGCAACAAGGCGCAGTGGTCGCCGAAGCGGGTCCCCTGGGTCAACAGTCCCGCCGGCTTGAACCAGATGCTGTAATCCCGGCAATCCTTTTCGCAACGGGCCGCCGGCGGGGAAAGGGCGAGAATGGCCGGATCGTGGTAAAACAGCAGCAGATCGCCGGGGCGCAGGGCGCTGGTCGCACGGCGCAACCGCTGCATTTTGCGCCGGCCGCGTTGCAGCCAAACCGCCCCCTGGTTCATGGCGCGCTTGGCCGCACCTTTCGATATCCCGGCCCCCGCCGCCACGGCCGCGCAGGCCGAGTCGGGTACCGGGTGGGTGACGGAGATACGGTGCATTTGCGGCGGCATGGTGATCAATTCCAAGAAGTTACGCGGTCATCTACAAAGCCCGAGACGGGGCATGCCCCGTTGGAACGCGAAATCGAAATGGTTATCGCTGTCGAAATCGAAGCGAACCGAGACGCGAAACGGAACTGAACCGATTTCGATTTCGCTCCCGATTCGGTAATTCGATTGCGCTGGATGTATATGCCGCGGGCGGCTCTCGGGTCAACAGATGTTGCGGCGTCCTGGCAATTGTGACGGTTTTGTGGTGCATCGACTTCGATCGAATGCAGGAGGAAGGTTTCCATGGATTCTTGTGTGGTGCGGTTTGCGCCCAGTCCCAGCGGGTATTTGCACATCGGCGGGGCGCGTACGGCGATTTTCAACTGGCTTTATGCGCGCAAGCACGGCGGTCGGTTCATTCTGCGCATCGAGGACACCGATGCGACCCGTTCCAGCGAAGCCTCGGTCCAGGGCATCCTGGACGGTTTACGCTGGCTGGGGCTCGACTGGGATGCCGGTCCCTTTTTCCAGAGCCGTCACCTGGACGACCACCGGGCCGCGGTGGAACGGTTGTTGGCGAGAGGACACGCCTATCGCTGTTTCTGCGCTCGCGAGGCGCTGGAAGCGAAGCGGGAGGCGGCCCGCGCGGCCAAGCAAACCTATCGCTACGACGGCGCCTGCCGCCGGCTGACGGCGGATCGTATCGCAGCCCTGACGGCTGAGGGGCGAGCGCATGTGGTGCGGTTCAAGGTGCCGCGCGGCGACGGGGCGGTCGCCTTTGACGATCGCGTCTACGGCCGGGTGGTCAAACGGTTGGACGATATCGAGGATTTCGTGCTGATGCGCACCAACGGCCAACCGCTCTATGTGCTGGCCAATGCGGTGGACGACATCCGCGACGGCGTCACCCACGTGATCCGGGGCCAGGACGGTCTGGCCAACACCCCCAAGCAGGTGTTGATCTACCAGGCGTTGGGCGCTTCGTTGCCGGTTTTCGCCCACATGTCCCTGACCCTGGATCCGCAGAAGGCCAAAATTTCCAAACGGCGTCACGGTGAACACGTGGCCATCCACTACTATCGGGAGCAAGGGTTTCTGCCGTGGGCCATGGTCAATTTCCTGGTGCTGCTGGGCTGGGCCACCACGGACGCCCGCGAACTGTTCACGCCGCAGGAACTGGTGGCTGCCTTCGACCTGGAAGGCATCGGCCGCACCAATTCGGTGTTCCATATCCAACCCGACGATCCCAAGTTCATCACCGACCCCAAATTGCTCAGCATCAACGCCCACTATCTGCGCAGCATGCCCATAGCGGCGCTGCGGCCCCATGTGAAGGCCCGCTTGACGGCGGAAGGGCTGTGGCAGGCGGACTTCGACGGCGCGCGCCGGGAGTGGTTCGATCAGACCGTGGATCTGATCCGGGCCCGCTTTCATCGCCTGACCGATTTTGCGACATACGGCCGCGCCTATTTCGACGACGCCTATGCCATGGATCCGGATGCCGTGGCCCGGCACCTGCAGCAACAGCCCGACGCGGCCCGCTGGATGCCGGCCCTGGCCGATACCCTGGTGGGGGTCGAACCTTTCGACGCCGCGTCAGTGGAGGCGGCGCTGCGCGCTTTCCTGGGGCAGTGGGGCATCAAGCCGGGGCAATTGGTCAATGGGGTGCGCACCGCGGTAACCGGTCAAGCCGTGGGGCCCGATTTGATCCAGGTGCTGGTCTGCATCGGCCGCGAAAGGGTGGTGACGCGATTGCGGCGCGCTATCGATTCTCTTTGACCCGTTGCCACACCGACTCGATGGGCAGCAGGCTCACTTTCTGTGGGTCGATCTGAATGGTGTGGGCTTCGGGCAGGTAGCGGTTGATCACCATGGAGATCTGGGTGGTCAGGGCATCGATTTTCAGATCACTGACGGTCCGGATCATGCGGATATCGTCCCGGGCCAATTGGCGCAAGTAGCTCAAACGGTCGCGCCCGGTGCGGTAGAGGACCTGCTTGGCTTCCAATTCGTCCATGTAAGTGTGGATCGTGCGCAGCAGTTCCAGGTTGTGGCGCAGCCGCGGATGATCGTTGGTCTGGCGCAACTCCTTGATCTTCAGGCTTCTGAGCAGTACCTGGATTTCCGCGTTGAGCGTGGTGCGCTGCTCGGCCAGGGCGGCGTGCAACATGCCGGCCTGATCGATACGATCTTTCAACTGTTGTTGCAGCAGATCGATGTCGGCGACGATCTGTTCCAGCTGGGCGCCTTTGGTGTTGGCGCCGGCGAGGGGTGCCAGGCCCGATGAGAGCAACAGGGCCACCGCCAGCAGCAAGGTTGCGCCTTTCACAGTGCGATGGGCGAAGGATACCATGGTCTATTGCGCCTCCAAGCGCCGTTTCAGTTGTTCCGACAGATAGAGCCGGGTGCCGTAATTCTGCCAGCGCCCGATGCGGGTCAACCCCACCATTTCAAGCTGATCTCCCTGCCATTGGGAAAGTTCTGTGGTGGCTTCAGGCGACAACACCGTCAAGCCGTTGAGCGAAAGACGTTTGCCCGGCCATTGGGCCAGGTGACGGGCCGTTTCGGCCGACAGTTCCTTGATGCCGTTGAGGCTGAGCCATTCGCCGGGCCATTGGGTCAGCACTTCGGCCGCTTCCGGTGTCAGTTCGGTCAACTCGTTCAGATAGAGATCCTTGCCGGTCCACCGCACCAGGCAGCCGGCGGTCTCCACCGACAAGGCCGTGAGCATGTACTTGCGATCAAAGTTGCCGTTGCAGATTTCGGCACTGACGGCGCGGTTCAAAGGTGTGCGCTGGGCAAGCCGGGTCGCCCGTTTGGTCAATTCGGCGGTCACCTCTTTCCACAAAGCCGCCAACGGTTTAGGTGGCAGCTCGATGGTGTCGATGGAGATTTCGGCGGAGAATTTTTCGTAATCGGCCATGGCGGTCCTGGCTTCCTGGCGCAAGCGGTCCAGTGGCAAACCGTGGATGCCCCGTTCCAGGATTTCATGGATGCGGGCCCGTCGTTCCATGAACAGCAGTTCTTCGGACATGATCGACAACCGGGCCAAGGGTTTGTCCAGCTTGGCGATGTAATTGTCGCGACGTTGGATGGCGCGCAGGGCCAACTCGATCTGGGTGTTGCCCAAGCCCTGCTCCAGACCGGGGATGCGGTCGCTTTGCAGGGCGTTTTCGATTTTTTCGATCTCCTCTGCAATGCCGGCCGCATAGTAGCTTTTCAATTGCTGAATGTCGGAAATCCGGTTCTGAAGATCGCTGCGCACGGCTGCCAGCTCCCGCTGCAATTGGCCGAAGGAGGCCTCCGCATGGCGTTTCAGGGCAACAGCTGCTTGCGGAGGGGGCAAGGCAGGTGGGTTGGGGGCGACCGGCGCAGCGACGGGTTCCGCCGGTTGCCGGCCGGGTGCCGGAGCGGGGGCGGTTTCCCGGGGAGCGGACACAGGCGCCGCCGCTGTTTCGTTGGACGGGGTGGGCGCCGCTTTCACATAGCGATCATACCCCCAGTACCCCACACCCGACAACATCGCCAATACCGTCGAAGCAACCATTGCCGCGCGCAGCCATCGGCGCGGCCGGCGGGCGGTTCGCATGCCGCTTTTGGCGGACGTCTTACGTGGGGACGGAACACGGGCCGCCTTGCCTTGCAGGCCGTCCGCCGGTACCTCATGCAGGATGGGATAAGCATCGGTTGCGACCTCCGGCTGATGGTCGTCCGCGGCTGCGGACGTTTCGTCCCGGGTTTCGTCTCCGGTTTGACCGACGATCTTTTTCAAGGCCGCGTTGATTTCCTTGTCCTTGGCGAAGCCTGCCGGCGCCTCGGCCTTTTTGGGGGTCTGCTTGGCGGGGGACGCGGTGGTTGATTCGGCGTTCTGGAGGAGGTTGTTGAGCTCGTCGTCGAACTCGTCCATGCTCAAATTGTTGGGACTTTGCGATGGGGCCGCTTCCGCTGCCGCCTCCTCCTCATCCGCTTGCGCATCCAAAGACCCCTCGGCTTCCCGTGATCGCTTGGACCCGATCTCCGCCATGATCTTGTCCAAGGCGGCCTGCTGATCTTCGGACATGGCCTCTTCGGCTTCCGCGGCAGCGTCGTCGTCGGTGTCGTCCGTGTCACGATCGGCTTTGCGCTTGCCTTCGATCTCCGCCATGATCTTGTCCAAGGCGGCCTGCTGATCTTCGGACATGGCCTCTTCGGCTTCCGCGGCAGCGTCGTCGTCGGTGTCGTCCGTGTCATGATCGGTTTTGCGCTTGCCTTCGATTTCGGCCATGATCTTGTCCATGGCGGCCTGCTGGTCCTCGTTCAGGGACCCATCTTCTTCTTCCTTTTCCTCCTCCTCCTCGTTCTTCTTATTCTCCTCCTCCTTCTGTCGATCATCATGCGCCGTCGGACCCGCCTGGCCTTTTCCCTTGCCTTCGATTTCGGCCATGATCTTATCGAGTTGGTCGCTTTGGTCCTCGGAGAGACCGTCTTCACCAACCGCCGACCCCTCGTCGCTTAAAGACGGGGTCTCGTTTTCGGCGGAGGGTGCGATTTCATCGGATGATGACGCCGCCGGCGCAAGTGCGTCTGTTTCGTCCGGTGCTTTTTCCGGTTCGTCGTCGCCGCCGTTGGCCGCGCTGATTTCGGCCATGATTTTTTCGAAAGCGGCCTTCTCCTCTGGGCTGAGGCTCTCCAGCTCGTCATCCGTTTCCACGGACTCGGGTTCGGGGCGCTTGTCTTGTTCGGCTTCGCTCATGGCATATTCTCTGGTTTCCGGATCATTCGATGTAGCATGTAATATTCGGCCCTTCAGCGGGACCGGCGTCCGTCGGGATCGGCCAATGCGGCCGGCTCACCCCCCCTCATATTTCGTCATATCGACAATTTTGCCTGAAACTTTAAAAATTTGCACGTATTCGAATGAATACCCCCTCCGTAGGGGCACGGCATGCCGTGCCCTGCACCGCAACTTAAAACTTAATACTTTAGACTTAAAACTGGCCCGCAAGGGCCTTTAAACTAACCGCAAAGGCCTCCGCGGGTGGCTCTGACAGTGGCTCTGATCAACCTTGTGATTCGTGTCGTTTTCAACTACAATCAATGATTCAAAATCAGCGTCGCCGCGCTGATCGTTCAGGGTTTGCAGTGCAGTTGAATCGTCGCAGGGGTGTGTCGTCGTCCATGTCCACCGATCCATCCGAAACGCCCGAAAGGGCGCTTGTTGAACAGTTGCAGCGCCGATTGCGCCGGGAACAAGCGGCCCGCGCCACTCTCGAGGAGCGGATCCGCACGGTTGTCGCCGATCACAAACGGTTGGAAACCGAATTGGTGCGCTATCGCGATCACTTCGAATCCCTGGTGTCCAACCGGACCGCGGAGCTGATGCGCACCAACGAGCATCTGATGCGCGAAAATCGCGAGCGACGGTTGGCCGAACGGGCGCGGCGCGCCTTCGAGGATCAATATCGTGAAGCCTCGCTGATGCTGGAAACCATGCTCGACGCCATTCCGGACATCATCGGCGTCCAGGACGGCAACCACCGCATCATCCGCTTCAACAAAGCCGGATACCAATTCTTCAACATGGACGAGACGGAGGTGATCGGCAAGCGCTGTTACGAATTGATTGACCAGGGGGCCCCCTGCGACCATTGCGTGACCCGCAGGATTCTGGAAACCAACGAGCCGGCCCAGCTAGAGAAATACATCGACACCAGAGGCATCTGGATGGACATCCGGGCCTATCCGATTCTGGACATGGATGGGCGCTTGTTCCGAATCGTCGAACATTGGCGCGACATCACGGATCTCAAGCGCAGCGAAATGTCATTGATGGAATCGGAAGAGAAGTATCGTACCTTGGTGGAGAACGCCAACGAAGCCATCTTCATCTTCCAGGACGGTCGTTTCGTTTTTTCAAACCGGCGCGCCCGGGAAATGGCCCGGCGACTGGGGCTGCAAGCCCTGCGCAAGCCCCTGCACCGTTTGATCCACCCGCCGGACAAGGCCCATGACGACGATTACTACGCCCTTCGGCTCAATGGCCGGGACCCCAAACCGGCGGCCCTCTCGTTCCGGTTGGTCGACGCCGATGACGAGCTGATATGGGTCGAGTTGAACACCGTCAACATCACCTGGCAGCAACGGCCGGCGACCCTGAATTTCCTGCGGGACATCACTCAAAGCAAACTACTGGAACGCCGCTTCCAGGAAGCCCAGCGAATGGATTCCTTGGGCACCCTGGCGGGGGGCATCGCCCACGACTTCAACAATCTGTTGATGGGCATTCAGGGCAATGCATCCTTGATGTGGCTCGAGGTGGAGGACAACCCCTCCTTGACGGAAAAGCTGAAAAACATCGAAGATTGCGTGGACAGCGGCTCGCGTTTGACCAAGCAGCTGCTGGGGTTCGCCCGGGGCGGCAAGTATGTGGTCAAGCCCATGGACATGAACCAGGTGCTGCGCCATTCCGCCGAAATGTTCGGGCGCACGCGCAAGGCGATCAAGGTCCACGGCAACTACCAGTCCAATCTCTGGACGGTGATGGCGGACCGCAGTCAGATCGAGCAGGTGCTGGTCAATCTGTACCTCAATGCCTGGCAGGCGATGCAAGGTACCGGCAACCTCTATTTAAGCACCAACAACGTGGTGCTCGAGGAGGCCTTCGTGGCGCCCTTCGAGGTGCCCCCGGGCCGCTACGTGCGCGTCAATGTGACCGATACCGGCGCCGGCATGGATGAATTGACCCAACGGCGGATCTTCGAACCCTTTTTTACCACCCACGAACCGGGACGCGGCACCGGCCTGGGCCTGGCCTCGGTCTTCGGCATCATCAAAAACCACAGCGGCATCATCACCGTTCAAAGCCGACCGGGAATGGGCACGACCTTCGAACTGTTCCTGCCCGCTTCGGATCAGGCGCCCGGGTCGGATGCGCTGTCGTTGCAGTCGGTGGAGACCGGATCGGAAACCATTTTGCTGGTGGACGACGAAGATTACATCATCGATGTGGCCCGTTTGATGCTCGAAGGGCTGGGGTACCGGTTGCTGGTCGCCGACCATGGCCGCACCGCCATCGATCTGTTCACCGAACACCAGGCGTCCATCGATCTCGTTGTGCTGGACATGGTCATGCCGGATCTGGATGGCGAGGCGGTGTTCAAGGCGTTGCGGGCCATCAATCCCGATATCAAGGTGCTCTTTGCCAGTGGCTACTACCTGATGGATCAGGCCGATGAACTCCTGCGTCAAGGGCACACCGATTTTCTGCAAAAGCCTTTCAACATGCACCAGTTGTCCGTCAAGATTCGCCGCATGCTCGGTGGATCCGAAGGTGAGGGCCGGGAGGCGCAGGCCGCTAAAAGAGTTTGAGTTGGCGCCCTTTCTTGCCGGGTCGCCGCGGGGCCGGTTCTTCCACGGTTGCGGGGGCCGCCCCTTCGGACCGCGGCGGGGCAATCCCCGGATCGCTGTGGATCACCTTGATGCGGTCGCTGTCCACGAATTGGATGTGGTGCACCGGATCGAGGACCAGATCCACCTCTTGAGCGGTGACCACCGGAAAGCGATAGTGGCGATTGGTGTAGCGCACGGGTCCTTTGCGCTGGATGCGATCTTCGATGAAGCGGACATGGTCTTCCAGCCGGGTTTCGATCAATCGGTTGGCCATGCGGGGCACATCGGCCACCTGTTCCAATACCACCGTCTTGAAGGCGGCATCCAACTCAACGCCGACGCAGTGCCGCCCGCTGCACATGGCGGCCAGCAGGGTGGTCCCGGTGCCGAGAAAGGGGTCCAGCACCAGGTCCTCTTTGACGGAGAACATCTGGATCAACCGATAGGGCAGGGCCAGGGGGAAGGCGCCGCTGCGCGTTCGGGATTTGGCGTTGCCCATGGCTTGCCGGGTACCCGTGAGATCGAACCACACATCCGAAAACCATTCGTTGCGCTCTTCCCAGAAAAAGGCGCTGCGGCGGCGGGCCGCCTTGAGCGCATCGTTTGGAAACGGCCGCTTGCCGTTGAGCCGGAAAATCAGCACGTATTCGTGCTCCAGGGTGACATAGGCCCCTGCCGGCAACATGCCCGAACCCATGAACTTGTTGGGCGCGTTGGTGGTCTTGCGCCACAGGATGGTCGGCAACTGCCCGAAACCCAACTGTCGGAAGGCGGTGATGATGCGCGCATGATTGGCGAACAGCTGGAAATCGCCGTCGATGGTGCGGGTGGCGTCACCGATGTTGATGCAGGCCAGGGCGCCGGGTTTCATCACCCGCCGCAACTCCCGCCACACCTTGTCCAAAACGGCATGCATGCGCTGGAAAGCGTCATCGGCATCGCATCGGGCGAGGGCTTTTGCGATGGCCGGATCGGCGGCGCGAAACAGGTCGTCCCACATCTCGATCATGGGGTAGGGTGGCGAGGTGACCACCAGGTCGACGCTTTGGTCCGCGACCTGCGTCATGTCCGCGGCGTCCCCGATGCATATGCGATGATGGGTTTCCATGACTACCCCGGTTCGGTTCGTCGTTGACCCGCCGCAGGTGCCGCGGGCCGGGCCGAAAGGGCGTCATAACAATATTTGCGGGGCGGATCAACCGGATATGTGGCCCGAATTACCTATTGAAGTATGCGGCAAAAAGTTGGTAAAAGAGGGCGATACCGTCGATAGGTCGGTAAGTGGCGAGCGAAAGGATGGCGCTCGCGACAACCTGATTGGCCCGACACAAGCGAAAGGCGGACCACCCACAGGATGAACATCCGCCGCCATGTCGGTGCCGCCATCCGATGACACAACAAAGCGCTTATGAATATGCAGAAAGATCGATCTCCGAACCGAACGGCCAGACGACTGATCGTCGGGCTGGGACTCATCGTCGCCTTCCTGGCCTTTTTGCTGGCCGTCAGCATCATCGGCGCCAAGGAACTGGTGAACTACTGGTGGTTCGATGCCCTGGGATACCAATTTTTCTACCTGCAGCGCATGTTCTATCAATACATCGTTTTTGGCGGGGCGCTCCTGCTTTTCTTTCTCATTTTCCTGGTCAATTTCTGGGTCGCCGCCCGTTGCCTGAAAAGTTGCAAGGCGCCGGAGGGGGCCGCCGAACCCAAGGATCCCGGCAAGGTGATCAAGGCTTTTCAGTCGGGATCGCTCTTGTTCTACGTGCCGTTGTCCTTTTTGTTGAGCATCCCCTTGACGCTGCCGTTGTATCGCAACTGGGAGCAATTTCTCTTTTATATCTTCGGTCCCGACATGGGCGTCAAGGATCCTTTTTTCGGCAAGGATGTCTCTTACTACCTCTTTTCCTATCCCATCCACGCCATGATGCAGCAGCCCCTGCTCATCGCCCTTGCGGCGCTGCTGGTCGGCATTTTTCTGCTCTACGCCGTCAAAAGCCGCATGCACAGCGGGAAACTGCTCCGTTTGGGCCAAGGCGCCAAATGGCACTTGACGCTGCTGACGGCTGCACTGGTGGTCGTGGTGTTGTGGAGTCTCTACCTGCAAAGCTACGCGCTGCTATACAGCACCATGCACGAGCCGCTCTTTTACGGTCCGGGATATGTGCAGTTGAATGTCGTCATTCCCATCAAATATGGCGCCATGGCGGCGTTGGCGGCGACCAGCGTCGTATTGCTCTTCTACCTGCACACCCGGCGGGGCAAAAAAGTGTTGTTCTTGGTCGGCGGGTTGCTGGCCGTCGCCTTGCTGGCCAAATTCACCCCGTTTCTGCCCCAATTGGTGGACAATTACATGGTGCGCCCCAATGAGATCGAAAAGGAACGCCCCTATATCGAGCGCCACATCGCGGCTACCCTGGACGCCTACGACTTAAAGAACGTGGAGACCCGCCAGTTCCGGCACGAGCAGATGCCCGGCCGGGCGGCCGGCGGTCAGGTGCGCGATGTGCTGCGCAACATCCCCGTGTGGGATGCCGAAACCCTCACGGACGTATTCCTGCAACTGCAAGTGCTGCGGCCTTACTACACATTTCCCCTGGTCAGCGTCGGCCGCCACACCGTGCAAGGCGATTACCAGCAGGTGTTCGTCGCCCCCCGCGAAATCGATTACGATAACCTGCCGGCCGGCGCCCAAAACTGGATCAACCGTCACCTGAGCTACACCCACGGCCACGGCGTGGTGATGACGCCCGCCAGCCAGGGCAGCGGCAGTGCCATGACCTGGTACATTCACAACATTCCACCTGAATCGCGTTTCGGGATGAATATCGCGCAGCCCCGTATCTACTTCGGCCTTGGAAACACCCCCTATGCCATCGCCCCCAACCAGGCCGGCGAGATGGATTATCCCCAGGGCGAAAGCAACGCCCTGCACGACTACGACGGGCGAGGGGGCGTCCCCATTTCGTCCTTTTTCCGCCGTTTTCTTTTCGCTTATCATTTCGACAACAAGAACATCTTCTTTTCCACCAAAATCAACAAGCAGAGCAAGATTCTGTTCCGTCGCAACGTCGAAGAGCGGGTGCACCGCATCGCTCCCTTCCTCACCCTGGACCAGACGCCTTACGTAACGGTGACCTCCGAGGGGGTCTATTGGGTGATGGATGCCTTCACCACCTCCCCATGGTATCCGGCCGCCGCGCCTTTCGACAATGACGGCCTGCACCTCAACTACATCCGCAACAGCATCAAGATCGTGGTGGACGCTTACCACGGCGATGTGGACTTCTACCTTTTCGACGAACGGGACCCCATCGCCCGGGCCTACAGTCGCATCTATCCCGGCCTGCTCAAAGACAAAGCGAGCATGCCCGCCGAACTGCAAAACCAGATGCGGTATCCCAAGGACCTTTTCGACATCCAGATGCAGATCTATGCCAAATACCACCAGACCGATCCACGGGTCTTTTATCAGCAGGAGGATCTCTGGACCTTCGCCCAAACAATGGTGGGCGACACCGCCGTGCCCCTCAAGCCTTACTACCTGACCCTGGATCTGATCGAGACCGGTAAGCTGGATTTCATGCTGCTGCAACCCATGTTTCCCAAGGGGCGGGACAACCTGCGATCCATGGCGGTGGTGGGTTGCGATCCTGCCAATTACGGCAAAGTCATCGTTTACGACTTCCCCAAGGGGGAACTGGCCCATGGACCGGCCCAGATCGATGCCCTCATCAATCAGGATCCGGACATATCGCAGCAGTTTTCACTGTGGAGCCAGGCCGGCTCTTCGGTGGTGCGCGGCAAGATGATCATCATGCCGGTGGAGGACAGCATCCTGTTCATCCAGCCGGTCTATCTCAAGTCCACCGCCCGGGTCACCATCCCCGAACTGCAGCGGATTATCATGAGCGAGGGGCAGGCCGTGGTGATGGAACGTTCCCTGGAAGAGGCCTACAACGCTCTGCGCCAACGTTTAACGGAATAGGTGCGGCGGCAGAAACCCTTAATAGCTTGCATCCGACCCGTTAAACCGCCTTGGCAACGATCTCCCGGGCCTCTTCCTGGATGCGGCGCAGGTGCGCCTCGTCCTTGAAGCTCTCCGCATAAATCTTGTAGATATCCTCGGTGCCGGAAGGGCGGGCGGCGAACCAGCCGTTGGCCGTCACGATCTTCAGGCCACCGATGGGCGCGCCGTTGCCCGGTGCGTGGGTCAGGGCCGCCTCGATCTTGTCCCCGGCCATTTTCTGCACGGCGATGCGGTCGGGTGACAGCTTGGCCAATGCCGCTTTCTGTGCCGGTGTGGCCGGTGCATCGATGCGGGCGTAGACCGGCGCGCCGTAGCGCCGGGTCAGCTCCTCGTACACCTCGGCCGGGTCGCGCTCCAGGCGGGCCGTGATTTCGGCGGCCAGCAAACCGGCGATCAGGCCGTCCTTGTCCGTGGACCAGGCCGAACCATCCAATCGCAAAAACGATGCCCCGGCGCTCTCCTCGCCGCCAAACCCCAAGGAGCCGTCCAGCAGCCCCTCGACGAACCATTTGAACCCCACCGGCACCTCGTACAACCGCCGCTCCAGTCCGGCGGCCACCCGGTCGATGATCGCCGAGCTGACCAGGGTTTTGCCCACTGCCGCCGCCGCCGGCCATTGGGGTCGGTTGCGAAACAGGTAGTCCACGCACACCGCCAGGTAGTGGTTGGGCGGCAGCAGTCCGCCGCTGCGGGTGACGATGCCGTGGCGGTCGAAATCGGTATCGCAGCCCCAGGCCACCTGGAAACGGTCCTTGAGGGCGATCAGCCGCTGCATGGTGTAGCTGGAAGAGGGGTCCATGCGGATACGGCCGTCCCAGTCCAGGGTCATGAACCGGAAAGTGGGATCCACCGTGTCGTCCACCAGGGTTAAATCGATGCCGTAGCGATCCACCACGGCCGGCCAGTAACCGATCCCGGCCCCGCCCAGGGGGTCCACGCCCAGGGAGACGCCGGACTCACGGATCAGCGCCATGTCGATGACTTGGTCCAGATCCTCCACATAGGCCCGGATGAAGTCGTGCCGCTGGGTGGTCCCGGCCCGCAGGGCCTGCTCATAGGACATGCGCTTGACCGCCCGCAAACCGTCGGCCAGAATGGCGTTGGCCTCCTTTTCGATCCAGCCGGTGATGTCGCTGCCGGCCGGGCCGCCGTTGGGCGGATTGTATTTGAAACCACCGTCTTCCGGCGGATTGTGGGAAGGCGTGATAACGATCCCGTCGGCCCATCCCGACGCACGTCCGCGGTTGTGGCACAAAATGGCGTGGGAGATGGCCGGCGTGGGGGTGTAGACACCATCGTCCGCCATCATCACCGTCACCCCGTTGGCCGCCAGCACCTCCAGGGCGGTCACGCTCGCCGGGGTGGACAGGGCGTGGGTGTCCAACCCCAGAAAGAGAGGGCCGTCGATGTCCTGCGAGCGGCGATAATGACAAATGGCCTGGCTGACGGCCAAGATATGGTCCTCGTTGAAACTGCCTTTCAAAGAAGAGCCGCGATGGCCCGAAGTGCCGAAAGAAACCCGCTGCCCCGGATCGTCCGGATCCGGACGTCGGGCGAAATAAGCGGTAATCAGACCTGGAATATGCACCAAGCGACCGGCATCGACCGGCTTCCCGGCCATCGGATGAACACCCATTATAAATCTCCCCCTCATCAAAGGTTTATCCAATCATCCAAACCATCACCGCCCCCCACTATAAACCACCCCCCACCCCCCCATCAACCACCAACCCCAACCATCTCAACCACCCTACCAAATCCAACAGATAGAATACCTTAACTTTAAACTTAAAACTTAAAACTTTAAACTCCCTTTGACATCCCTCGTCGATTGCTGCTTAATTTAAATACAATCACCCCCTGCTCGGAGATAAGCCTATGCCGCAAAACAACAAACCACCCACCGCCACCGATCAGACTACCATCGCCTACGAAAACCGCGAGTGGATCGAATCCCTTGAATATGTGCGCCGCAGCCAGGGCCCCGACCGGGTGCGCGAGCTGCTGCGCTTGTTGCAGGGCGAGGCCCGCAAACGCGGCATCGAACCGCCCTATGCCGCCAACACTCCCTACATCAATACCATCGCCGCGGACCAACAGTCCCGCTTTCCCGGCAGCCGCGAAGTGGAGCGGCGCATCAAGAGCATCATCCGCTGGAACGCCATGGCCATGGTGGTGCGCGCCAACCGCCTCAGCAGCGGAATCGGCGGCCATATCTCCACCTACGCCTCCTGCGCCACGCTTTTCGAAATCGGCTTCAACCACTTTTTCAGGGCGCGCAACGCCGAACATCCGGGCGACATCGTCTATTTTCAGGGGCACGCCGCGCCGGGGGTTTACGCCCGCGCATTTTTGGAAGGCCGTATCGGCCGTCGCCAAATGGAAAATTTCCGCCGCGAGCTACAGCCGGGCGGCGGACTCTCCTCCTATCCCCACCCTTACCTGATGCCCGATTTTTGGCAATTACCAACGGTTTCCATGGGACTTTCGCCTTTGATGGCCATCTACCAGGCCCGTTTCAACCGCTACCTGGAGGATCGCGGCCTGAAGGAAAAGTCCGATCAGAAGGTGTGGGCCTTTCTGGGCGACGGCGAGACGGATGAACCCGAATCGTTGGGCGCCATCACCCTGGCCGCCCGGGAGCGGCTGGACAACCTGATTTTCGTCGTCAATTGCAACCTGCAGCGCCTGGACGGTCCGGTGCGCGGCAACGGCAAGATCATTCAGGAGCTGGAGGCGGCCTTCCGGGGCGCCGGTTGGAACGTCATCAAGGTGATCTGGGGCGGCGACTGGGATCCGCTGTTGGCCGCCGATGATGAGGGGTGGCTGGTCAAGCGCATGGAAGAGGTGCCCGACGGACAGTATCAGAAGTACTCCGTGGCCGGCGGCGACTACATTCGCAAGGATTTCTTCGGCGCCTACCCTGCCTTGGAAGAGATGGCGGCCAAGCTCACCGACGAGCAACTGTTCAAGCTGCGCCGGGGCGGCCACGACCCCGAGAAGGTGTACGCCGCCTACCAGGCCGCCGTGCGCCATGAGGGCGCGCCCACGGTGATTCTGGCCAAAACCATCAAGGGGTACGGCCTGGGCGAGGCGGGTGAAGGGCGCAACATCACCCACCAGCAGAAAAAGCTCAACGACGAGGAGCTGCGGCGCTTCCGCAGTCGCTTCGGCATCCCCATCTCCGATGCGCAGATCAAGGAGATGCCCTTCTACCGTCCGGCGCCGGACAGTGAAGAGATGCGCTATCTATTGGAGCGCCGGCGGCGGCTGGGCGGCTTCCTGCCGGCCCGCAGCTGGTCCGTGCCCGCCTTTCGCCCGCCGGGCGAAGCGCTTTATGCTGAATTCATGAAAGGCAGCGGCGACCGGGAGCTGGCCACCACCATGGTGATGGTGCATCTGTTGGGCAAATTGCTCAAGGACAAGCAGCTGGGGCCCGTCATCGTGCCCATCGTGCCGGATGAGGCGCGCACCTTCGGCATGGAGTCCCTGTTCCGCGGCATCGGCATTTACTCCCATGCGGGGCAGAACTATGAACCGGTGGACAAGGAGAGCCTGCTCTACTACCGGGAGGCCACCGACGGCCAGATTCTGGAAGAGGGCATCACCGAGGCCGGCGCCATCTCCTCTTTCATCGCCGCCGGCACGTCCTACTCGACCCACGGCATCAACATGGTCCCCTTTTTCTTCTTCTACTCCATGTTCGGCTTTCAGCGCATCGGCGATTTGATCTGGGCCGCCGGCGACGCCCAGGCCCGCGGTTTTCTGCTGGGCGCCACTTCCGGGCGGACCACCCTGGCCGGCGAGGGGTTGCAGCACCAGGACGGCCACAGCCATCTGCTGGCCTATCCCAATCCCGGTCTGGAAGCCTACGACCCGGCCTTCGCCTTCGAAATCGCCGTCATCGTGCGTGAAGGGCTGCGGCGCATGCTGGAGGAGGGAGAGAACATCATCTACTACCTGACCATTGCCAACGCCCTCTACGCCATGCCGCAAAAACCCGAGGGCGTGGATCAAGGCATACTCGGGGGCATCTACCGCTATCGGCGTTCGCCCCTTGAAAAGCCCAAACACACAGCCCATCTGCTGGGCAGCGGCGCCATCCTGGGCGAAGTGCTTGAGGCAGCGGCAATTTTGGAAAACGACTATCAGATCGCCGCCGATGTGTGGAGCGTGACCAGCTACAAGAAACTCTACCAGGACGCCATCGACACCGAACGGCACAACCTGCGCCGGATCGGCGAACGACCCCGCGCCAACTTTCTGCAGCGCCAACTGGGCGACGCCCAAGGGGTTTTCGTGGCCGCCGGGGATTATGTCAAGGCGCTGCCCGCCGGCATCGCCAAATGGGTGCCGGGTCCGCTGACATTGTTGGGCACCGACGGCTACGGCCGCAGCGAATCGCGGGAAGCGCTGCGGGATTTTTTCGAGGTGGACGCACGCCACATCGCCTACGCCGCCATCGCCACCCTGGCCCGGGAAAAGAAAGTGACGGCGGCCATGGCCAAAAAGGCCGCCAAAAAATTGGCCATCGATCCGAACAAAACCAACCCCATGTGGGCATAAGGAGAGCAGTGACATGATCGAGGAGATCAAAATCCCCGAAATCAGCGAAAACGTCACCAGCGGCAAGGTGGTCAAAGTCCTGGTCAAGAAAGGGGACACGGTGGCCGTCGACGACATCCTCATCGAATTCGAGACGGAAAAGGCGCTGGTGGAGATTCCCTCCACCGCGGCGGGGGTCATTGTCGAGTTGCTCGCCGAGGAGGGCCGGGAGATGCAGGTGGGCGAGGTGATCGCCAAGGTGGAAACGGATAAGGAAGCACAAGCGGAAGAGGGGGCCGAGGCGGCATCTTCGGAGGACGCCGCGCCGGAAAAGAAGGAAAGCGCGCCGGGTCCGGAGGAAAGAGAATCGGACCAGGAGGAAAGTGCGCCGGACCAGGAGGAAAGTAAGCCGGATACCGATACGAAGGATACGTCGTCAGGCCGGGCCGCCAAAGAAACGAAAACGCCATCAGCGGATGAAAAAGAGCAAAAGAAAGCATCCGCCGAACCGAAGAAGGCCGAAGCGCCGTCCGAAGGCGACGATGACAAGGCACCGCCGGTGGCCGCGGCGCCTTCCGTGCGGCGACTGGCCCGTGAACTGGGCGTGGCGATCCGCAGGGTGCGGGGCACCGGCCCCGGCGATCGCATCACCGCCGATGATGTCAAGACGGCGGCGCGGGAGACGCTACAGGAACGCAAACCCGCCGCCGACGCGGCCACGGCCGCGGACGGCGCGCCGGAGATGCCCGACTTCCGTCGCTGGGGCGATATCGAGACGGAAGAACTGTCCGGCGTGCGGCGTCTGACCGCCCGCAGCACCGCCATTTCCTGGCGCACCGTGCCCCACGTTACCCAGTTCGATCAGGCCGACATCACCGACCTGGAGAACTTCATTCAGAAGGAGGCGTCGCGCCTCAAAAAGGAAGGGGTGAAACTCACCGTCACCGCCGTCGTCCTGAAAGTGGTCGCCTTGGCCCTGCAGCGCTTTCCCCGTTTCAACGCCAGCATCGATCCGGCACAGGAACGCATCATTTACAAAAAGTATGTGCACATCGGCATGGCCGTCGCCACCGACCGGGGCCTGCTGGTGCCGGTGGTGCGCAATGCCGATGGGCAGACCATAGACCAATTGGCGGCCGCCGTCGCCGATCTGGCCGAGCGCTCGCGCAACAAGAAAATCAAGCCGGACGAAATGGAGGGCGGCACCTTCACCATCTCCAATCAAGGCGGCATCGGCGGCACCCAGTTCACCCCCATCGTGATGTGGCCCCAGTCCGCCATTCTGGGCATGAGCCGTGCCGCCGTCGCGCCGGTTTACCGCGATGGCGGCTTCGTTCCCCGCACCCTGTTGCCCCTGGCTTTGTCCTACGACCACCGCCTCAACGACGGCGCCGACGCCGCCCGCTTTTTGCGCTTCATCTGCGAAAGCCTGGCGCAGCCCATGCACCTTTTCATGGGCGGTTGAACCGCAAGCAGCCGGCGCAATAGGGGGAATGCGCAACAGAGGGGCGCAACCGCCGGCTTCCATGACAACGCGCGGCAATGCATCGGCCACTTTTCACCACCATCCACGGAGAGCAACCATGTCCAACGCAACAACGCAATTGGCAGTCATCGGCGCCGGTCCCGGCGGATACGCCGCCGCCTTCATGGCGGCGGACCTGGGACTCAAGGTCGCCTTGATCGATCCGGCGGAAAACCCCGGCGGCGTCTGTCTTTATCGGGGGTGCATTCCCTCCAAGGCCCTGCTGCACGTGGCTCGCTTGATCCAGGAAGTAAAGGCCGCCGAAGCCATGGGCTTGCAGATATCCGGCCTGAAGGTGGATACGGATCGCCTGCGCGATTGGAAGGCGGATGTGGTCAACCGTTTGACCGGCGGATTGGGCCAACTGGCCAAACGTAAAAACGTGACCCACATCCGGGGCAAGGCGCGCTTTGCCGACAACCGCATACTGGAGATTTACGACAACGGCGATCAAACCGGCCGCCTGACCTTCGAGCACGCCATCATCGCCACCGGCTCCCACCCGATCTCTCCGCCGGGCTTGGATATTTCATCGGAGCACTTGTGGGACGCCACCGCCGCCCTGGACTTGCCCGCCGTCCCCAAGAAGCTGCTGGTGATCGGCGGCGGTTATATCGGGCTGGAACTGGGGACGGTCTACGCCGCCCTGGGCAGCCGGGTGCAGGTAGCGGAGATGACGCCCCTGCTGCTGGCCGGGGCGGACAAGGACCTGGTGCGCTTTTTGCGCAAAACCCTCGATGAGCGCTTTGAAGGCATTCACCTGGAGACCACCATAAAATCCCTGAAGGCGCAGAAAAACGGCATCAAGGTCACCTTCTCCGGTGCTGAAGAGGAAGCGGCCAAGCCCCGGCTTTTCGACAAGGTCCTTGTGGCCGTGGGCCGCCGTCCCAACACCAAAGAGCTGGGCCTGGAAAAAACCCGCATCGAAGCGGATGAGCGCGGCTTCATCCCAGTCGATAAACAGTGCCGCACCGCCGAATCCCACATCCTTGCCATCGGCGACGTTGCCGGCGAACCCATGCTGGCGCACAAGGCCACCCACCAAGGCCGCCTAGCGGCGGAGGTCGTCGCCGGCCGCAAGGTCGCCTTCGAACCGGCGGCCATCCCGGCGGTGGTGTTCACCGACCCGGAAGTCGCCTGGGCCGGGTTGACCGAAACCGAAGCCAAAGAAAAAAGCATTTCACATCAAGTCGCCCGTTTCCCATGGGCCGCCTCGGGACGCGCCGGCACCCTGGGCCGCAACGACGGCCTGACCAAACTGCTTGTCGACCCGGAATCCGAGCGCATCCTGGGCGTTGGCATCGTGGGCCCCGGCGCCGGCGAGCTGATCGCCGAAGGGGTCCTGGCCATCGAAATGGGTGCGGTGGCCGGCGACCTGGGCCTCACCATCCACCCCCATCCCACCCTGTCCGAAACCCTGATGGAGGCGGCGGATGTGTTTTATGGGGTTTCGACCCATTATCATGCTAAGAAGCGGTAGTGGAATGGATTGAGGTCGTAGGAAATTATGAGAGAAAGTTTTAAGTTTTAAGTGTTAAGTTTTAAGTTGAGGAATTCTATCGATTATAGGGGGTTGGGGGTGGTCGAACCGATGGGCCCTGCCACCAACCATTAGGGGCACGGCATGCCGTGCCCGGGTAGCCCCGATCCATTCGCATGAATATAGGATGCCCTGGCGGGCATTTTTAAGTATTAGACAGGTTTTCAGTCTTAATTTGAGCTATCCTACCGATTGGATGTGAGTGGGTTTTTCGGCCGAAGGGGATGCCGAGTTTTTTCATGCGGTAGCGAAGAGTGCCCGGTTTCATGCCCAGTTTGCGGGCCGCGCCCTCGCGGCCTTCGACGCGGCCGCCGCTGGCGGCCAGTACTTTGCGGATGTGGTTGTCCATGACCGTGTCCAGCAACAACGGTTCGTCGTCCGATGTCCGACCGGGATGTCGTGTCGCCGGGCTGCCCGGCACGGAGAGTTCGTCGAAGGTCAATGACTCCCCCCGGTTCAGGATCAGCGACCGCTCCACCACGTGGGCCAGCTCCCTGACATTTCCCGGCCAGGCATAAAGGCGCAATTTTTCCAGGGCTATCGGGGCCATCGATGGGATGTGGGGCAGACGCATCTCCTTTGCCTGCCGCTGCAGAAAGTATCGGGTTAACTGTTCGATATCCGCGATGCGTTCCCTCAGGGGCGGGATCTCTATGGGAAACACATTCAGTCGATAATAAAGATCTTCACGGAATCGGCCGCTTGCCACCATCTCCTTCAAAGGACGATTCGTCGCGGCCACGACGCGGATGTTCAGCGCAATGGAGCGGGTGCCCCCGACCCGCTCGATCTCCTTCTCCTGCAGTACCCGCAACAACCGCACTTGTGCCTCGGGACTCAATTCGCCCACCTCGTCCAGAAAAATGGTGCCGTTGTGGGCCCGCTCGAACCTTCCGCGGTGCATGGCGGTGGCGCCGGTGAAGGCACCTTTTTCGTGACCGAAAAGTTCGCTGTCCATCAGCGACGGCGGCACGGCACCGCAATTCACCTTGATAAAAGGCCCCTCGCGACGTGGCGAGGCGTCGTGCACCGCCCGGGCGACCAGTTCCTTGCCCGTTCCCGTCTCTCCCAGCACCAGCACGGGGCTGTTGCGGGGCGCCACTTGGCGCACCAGGAAAAGGACCCTTTGCATCTGTGGACTGTCACCGATAATTTGATCGCCGGCCATTTGGCGCAGTTCTTCTTGCAGGTAACGGTTGTCGTCCACCAGCAGATCCTTGAGTCGGGTCAGTTCCTGGTAGCGCCGGCTGTTGGAAAGGGCGATGGCGAAAGGATCGTTGATTTGCGCCAAGCGCTCGACGTGGGGTCGGGTGAAACGATCGCGGCCGTTGGCGATAACCGTGAGATTGCCCTGCAATTCACCTTGAAGCCGCATGCGCAGAGAAACTATGGAGGCCACCGGATGGCCGAGCCGTTCCATGACGAGAGCGGCGATGGAGCGCGGCGCCACACTGTTGAGCAACAGGATATCGGGAAATTCCGGAGATTGAAGACTCATTTGTTGATCTTCAGAGATGGGGATGGCCACATTGGTGCGGGTGCCGCCATCCAGAGTGGCCGAGGCGTAAATGATGATGGCCCCTTCCTGCGGGTCGAAATATCCCAGGGTCATGCGGTCGGCGGGCATATGGTGCTGGATGAAAAGAAAACTTTGGTAAAGCGCTTGTTCGATATCCAGACTGCCGCAGATACGCAGGGTGACCTCACGGAAAAACTCGTTGTCGGAAATGGGCATGGTGCGGCTCCCGTTATTCAAAAATCCGATTCGCTAACATTTGTCCCCGCATCAGGGTTTTTTCCAGAGACATTTCTATCATATTTCGCAGTATTTGATCGATCCGTCAATATTTATAGTTATAACCGCCAATATTGGCGGATATTCGGATTTTTTTGTTCATTATTTCATAAACCATTATAATCACTACTCAAAAATTATTGGTACAGCTTTTGCTGTATTTCTTGCCATTCCATCTCCCAGCTCTTTTTCGACCCTTTTGTAAGGAGTTCCCATGAACGTTGTCGTCATCGTCGCCGACACTTGGCAATTCAACTACCTCGGGTGCTACGGCAATTCCTGGATTAATACCCCCAACATCGATCGCCTGGCCGGCATGTCCACAGTTTTCGAAAATGCCTATGCCGAGGGTTGTCCGACGGTGCCAACCCGGCGCGCCCTGATGACCGGGCGCTACACCTTGCCTTACGGCGGGTGGATGCCCCTCGGCACCCGTGACCAGACCCTTACCGACATAATGTGGCATGAGGCCATTCGCACGGCTTTGATTTACGACACCAGCCCCATGCACCTGCCCCGCTTCGGGTATGGCCGCGGTTTCGATACCGTCCGCTTTTTCCGTGGGCAGGAGTTCGATCACTTCTACAGTCACGATCAGTGCAATCTGGACCCCGACCGTTTTCACAAGCCGGTTTACCGCGATGTGCCGGGCAAGGGACGCGAAGAACTGCTTGCCAGTCGCTACTGTCGCCAGGAGCTGTTGGATTATCTGCCCCAGCGCCAACATTGGCGCGGCGAAGAGGACCAGATGGTGGCGCGGGTGGCCGGCGAAGCCATTGCTTATTTGCAGCAGCGGGACAAGAGCAGACCTTTTTTCCTCTGGATCGACAGTTTCGATCCCCATGAACCGTGGGACCCGCCCTCGGTGTGGGATCCCGATCTATGTTGCCCCTACGATCCGGAATACACGGGGATGGAAATCATCAATCCCGTGCCCACTTACGCTGAAGGCTACCTGACCGAGGCCGAGGAGCACCATATCCGGATGCTCTATGCCGAGAAGATCACCCTCGTGGACAAGTGGTTGGGAAAAGTGCTCGACACATTGGCGCAAGAGAGATTGATGGACGACACCCTTGTCGTCTTCTTGTCCGACCACGGACAACCCCTGGGGCGCGGCGTTCACGGGCACGGTATTATGCGCAAATGCCGACCGTGGCCCTATGAAGAATTGGTCCACATCCCGCTGATCATCCACTGCCCGGACGCCGCGCCGCGGCGGGTCGCTTCTTTTGTGCAGACCGTGGACATCGCCCCCACCATTCTGTCTTTTCTCGGCATCACGGAACGGGGCGCCCGCATGCAGGGCAAGAACCTGCTGCCCCTGATCCGTGGGGAGAAAGACAGCGTGCGCGATTTTGCCATTGCCGGGTATTACAACTTTTCATGGAGCATGATCACTGAAGATTGGTCTTACATCCACTGGCTGGAGGAGAAGCATTTCAAGGAGAATCCATTGAAGGCCGCCGCCGCGGTGGGTTTGCACGATTACCAGGAGAATACCCACGTGTGGACCTGCACCCCCGGCAGTGAGGCGCAACTGCCGCGGTCCGATGAATTGTACGATCGCCGCAAGGACCCGTTTCAGCAAGACAACCTGCTGGGTGCCGACAGCGGCACGGCCACCGATTTGAACCGCATGCTTTTCGATTTCATGCGATCGCTCAAAGCCGAAGAATAGGATCGTCGGCGCAACGCAAAGGGGAGAAATACATGGAAACCATATATGGCATCGCCGAAAACCTGTGGACAGGCAAAACCACCACCTACACCCACCACCCCTTCGGCCCGCCCTACGGATTGGAGAAAGTTTGCGACGGCGTCTATTTCTTCAAGGGTTTTGCCAACACCATTGTGTTGGAGACCGATGCGGGACTGGTGATCGTGGATCCCGCGGGCATGGTGGATGTGACCATGAAATATCCCGCCATTCGCAAGGTGCTGCAGGCACCATTGCACACCGCCATTTTTACCCATGGCCATGTGGACCATGTCTTCGGCGTGGACGACTATGCCGCTGAAAATGCCCGCAACGGAACGGCGCCGCCACGGGTGGTGGCCCACCGGCTGCTGCCGGAGCGCTTGAGGCGCTACATCCGCACCGCCGGTTGGAACAGTGCGCTCAATTCCAGGCAGTTCAGGGGCGGTGTCGAAAAGGTGGCCTGGCCCACCCGCTACTGGTGGCCGGATTTGCTCTACGAGGGCGCCCTGGATTTCACGGTCGGCGATCAGCCCATCCAGGTGCGCCATTGCCGCGGGGAAACCGATGACCACAGTTGGGTGTTCTTCCCCTCGCAAAAGGTGCTGTGTACCGGAGATCTGTTCATATACGCCGTGCCCAACGCCGGCAATCCGCAGAAGGTGCAGCGGTTCGCCGGGGAGTGGGCCGATGGCTTGAAACGCATGGCGGCCCTTGCCCCCGAGTACCTGCTGCCCGGGCACGGCTTTCCCATCGTGGGCCGCGAACGGGTTGCCGAGGCGCTGCTGAACACCGCCCGGCTGCTGGAACACCTGGACAGCGAGACGGTGCGGCTGATGAACGAAGGGGCCGACCTGGATCGTATCCTGAACGCCGTTGCGGTGCCGCCGGATCTGGCCGATTTGCCCTATTTACAGCCGGTCTACGACGAGTCGGAGTTCATCGTGCGCAATATCTATCGCCTCTACGGCGCATGGTATGACGGGCAACCCAGCCATCTCAAACCGGCGCCCCAGAGGGAACAAGCCAACGTCGTCGCCGAACTGGCCGGCGGGGTGTCGTTGGTGATGGAGAAAGCCTTGTCCTGTTCCCGCGACGGCAACCATCGCCTGGCCTGCCAATTGGCCGATTGGGCCGTGCTGGCCGCACCCGAAGACGATGCGGTGCGGTCGGCGGCCGGCCGGATATACCTCGATCGCGCACTGCAGGAGCCGTCCACCATGGCCATGGGCATTTTTCTGGCCGAGGCGGCGCGACTCGGCGCGCAGCTGCCGGAAGGCCACCTGGCGGCCGGCCGGATCATCATGGCCCAATGTGAAAGGGGTCCGTTCCAAAAAATTTGAATGCAACCTTAAAAGGACGTCTACCCCATGACCACACCGCCTCGCAGTTCCGGATGGGATATTCGCCTGCTTTCCATCCTGATAACAATCACGGCGCTGGCCATGATCGCCTACCACGTGATGATCGTCCAGCATCCGGTTTTCGGCGAGTTGATGAGCCAGAACACCCATCTGGGATTCGCCCTGGTGCTCGTGATGCTGCATCTGGCGCGCTGGGCGGGCCGTTGGTGGTGGCGGGCCGCCTATGTCATGGGGGCGCTGCTGTCCCTGTTCCTGGTGATATACATGGCCGTGGAGTATGAGCGGTTGGATATGTACGCCGGTTTTCCCGAATTCCGGGATGTGCTGGTGGGCATCGCCTTGATCACCCTGGTGATCGCCCTGACCTGGCGCACTTTCGGTGCCATCTTTCCCGCGCTGGTAATGGCCGGCATCGCGTATGCCCTGTGGGGCCACCACCTGCCCGGCATCATGGGGCATCCCCCGCTGAAATTGGATTTCGTGGTTTCAAATCTGTCGGTAGGGTTTCAGGGCATCTACGGCATGCTGCTCAGCGTTTCCGTCAACGTGATTTTCCTGCTGGTCATTTTCGGCGCCATCTTCGGCGCCACCGGCGTCACCCAATTCTTCATGACGTTCGGTACGTTGTTGAGCCGCCATCTGCGCGGCGGCGCCGGGCAAACCGCCGTCTTCTCCAGTTCCTTCGTGGGCATGGTCAACGGGGTGGCCGCGGCCAACGTCGCCATCACCGGCGCCTACACCATTCCGGTGATGAAAAAATCGGGTTTTTCCGGAGAACAGGCGGCGGCCATCGAAGCCATGGCCTCCACCGGTGGGCAGCTCACCCCGCCGATCATGGGGATCGCCGTTTTCATCATGGCCAATTTTCTCGGCATCTCCTACGCCCAGCTGATGTCCAAGGCGCTCGTGCCGGCCCTGGCCTATTATGCCATAGCAGTGTTGGGGGTCATGCTCATCGCCTCCCGGCGCGGTATTCCCCTCTCCACGGCGGCGGTGGATTGGTCGATGTTGCGGCGGGGTGCACCTGTCTTCCTGCTGCCCATGGCCGTTCTGACCGGAATGCTCTTCATGCATCACACTGTCGGCAAAGCCGCGGTGTGGAGTATTATCACCTTGCTTGCGGTCTCGTGTGCGCGTCGTGCCACAAGGCCTGCATGGCGCGATCTGCTGCAACAACTGGAAGGCGGAGCGGTGCTGGCCGCCACTTTTGCCGTGGCCACGGCCTGCATCGGCATCCTGGTCAAATGCATGACCTTCACCGGGTTGGCCACCAAATTGAGCATGGTGATCACTGCAGTCGCCGGTCAATCCCTGCTGCCCACGCTGGTCATGGTGATGGTGCTTTCCATTTTTCTGAGCGCCTCCACCCCCACCGTCATCGCCTATGTCGTGGTGGCCTTTTTGGCTGCACCGGTGCTCACGGAGTTGGGGGTCGATCAGACGGTGGCCCATTTCTTCGTTTTCTATTATGCGGTGTTGGCAACCGTAACGCCGCCGGTGGCAGGTGCGGCCATGGTGGGCAGCCAGATCGCGCGGGCCGACTATTTAAAGAGCGCCTGGGAAAGCTTCAAACTGGTCGGACCTTTTTACATTCTGCCTTTCTTCATGGTCCGCAATCCGGTCATCCTGCTGGAGGCCCAGCCTTTGCACCAGGCCGTCATGGCCCTGTGCGGGCTGACGGTGGCCATGTTCGGCATAATGTGTCTGGCCCAACGCTTCTGCTTGGTTAAACTGGGCGGTAAAGATGCCGCCGTCGTCGCGGTGGCTGTGATCGCCGCTACCATCGGTGGTTTCTATCACTCGTCCGCCGCAATGGTCTTTTCGCTGATCGTCGCCGTCGGTTTTCTGACGGTCCAGTTCCGCAAGCGCCGTCGATCCGTTATCCTACCCCGTTTTACCGGGGCGGCCCCATCGTCCAACACACCTTCATAAGGGGAGGTACCACATGAAACGCAGTTTGTTGATTATCGTGTCACTGATGGCCCTGATCGCCATGCTGGGGGGTCCCGGCCTGGCCGCCGCCCAGCGGGAACCGGTGGACGTGGTGTTCATGACCACGCCTTTCGGCACGCACATGTACGCCAGCGGCGCCGCCGCCGAGCAGGTGTTCAAAAAGGCCGGATCCTGGGTGCGCGTGAAACACCAGGAAACGCCCGGCGCCATGTACATGTACCGTTATGTTGTCGAAAACCTGGAGAAGATGAAAAAGGGGGAGGCGCCCCACACCCTGGTGATGGGAGCGCCGGACCTGCTGCCGTTTCTACTGGAGGCACGGCCGCCCTTCGAAAAGGTGCGATGGCCCGGTGTCAAAGCGGTGGTGCCCAATCCGTCCGTCATGGGGGTCTATGCCACCTTTGACCCCGAAATCCGGACATTGCGGCAATTGGAAGGTAAAAAAGTGTGCACCGGCGAACGCTCGAGACCCTTTCAGGGGATCTTGCTCGACAAGCCGCTTTTCAGCTTGCTGGGTATCTATGACGACATTCGCTGGTCCTTCCTGGGGAGTGTGGGGTGCAAGGATGCTTTCCTCAACAACGCGGTGGATGCGTTGCCCTTACGTTTCATGGGGATGGTGGAGATCGACGATCAGGGCATGATGACGACACCGCGCGCCTCCGGCGGTCCGGCTACTTTGGAGGTGCTCAACAGCGGCCGCAAGGTCCATTTCATCCCGATGCCGCCGGAATTGCTCGGCAAAATCCGCGATATTCCCGGCGCTTTGGTGCAGCACCCCATTGTCTTCCGCAAAAACGCCTTCGAAGGACTGGATCAAGATCTGTTCGGGCGGGCGGGCCCCAACTGCTTTATCGGGGATGCCGCCATACCCGACGATATTGTCATGGAGATCGTGCGCGTGTGGCATGAACACAGGGCCGAATTCGGGAAATATGCCGATTTTCTCAATTACATGCCCCGCACGCCCTATCCCATTGGCGCGGATCCCGAAGACGTCCATCCGGGGGTGTTAAGATTTATGGAAGAGAAGGGGCTGCCTGTGCCAAAGGTGGCTAGATAGATAAGTTGTTGATATAAAAAAGTTTTAAGTTTTAAGTGTTAAGTTTTAAGTTAATGAATTCTATCGATTATAGGGGGTTGGGGGTGGTCGAACCGATGGGCCCTTCCACCAACCCGTAGGGGCACGGCACGCCGTGCCCGGGTAGCCCAGCTCCACTCGCCTGAACATAGGATTGGATAGGTTTGGTTTTTATTCCTTTTCCTTGTCGGGTTTTGTTTCCTGGAAAGGGCTTTCGCCGCCTTCTGCAAATGATGGTCGGCAATCCACGGTGGTTCCCTCGCCGTGTTTGACGATCAGGTAGTAGCCGACGCTCATGGCCAGAACCACCGCCGCCGTGGCCCAGATGTAGTCGGGGGTGGTGGTGGCGTAGTCCAGGATGATCACTTTTCGCGCGATGGCCATCAGGGCGGTCGCCATCACGATTTTGACATGGATCACATCATCCCTGAGGTAGATGGTGATGTTGATGAAAATTTCAATGGCGATCAAAACCGCCATGAAGGCGCCGAAGGTGGCGAGCATGTCGCTGATGGTCAGCATCAGGAAGGGTGGCGTATTGAGTTTCTGGTAGATCACCCAGCCCACGTCCACCACACCCCATAAGATCACCAGGGTCATCAATGCCGCCAGGCAGCGGACGGCAAAGCGGATGATGATCCGCAGTTTTTGCATCAACGGTTCTTTGGGATTGGCAAGGTCGTCCAAGGGTCGCTCCCGTTTCGATGATGGGTCGCACATCAGCGGCACGGTGTGTTCTGCCTTGCCCCCGAAGTTGATGCCCGGGGTTTCAGGCGAAGTTGCACACCATGCTGTCCAGCGGTACATATGGTTTATAGCCGCCACCGGTCGCTTTGGCAAGGTATCCCGGCACCGCAACGCCGGAATTCAATTCCGCATAATGGACAAAGGTGCGTCCGTCGATCCGCACCTTCATGCCGGCGCGGGGTGCCTTGAGCGGTACGATGGCAAATGTGTGCTCATAGGCCTGCTTCAGATCCGTGAACCCCAAACGGTCGGCTTGCTGCCCCACGTTCACCTCCATGTAGTGGCGCCCCCCCTTTTGCAATACATCGCGGTAGGTCTCTTCGATCACATTTAACACTTTCGATAGGCGTTCATCCATCTTTTGCCTCCTTTGGATTTATATTGTCTGAATTCAAATGCTCGCCATTCAATGGGAATAGGCAATGGGAAAGGAATGGCGTGACAATGGGAGGGGAATCCTGCCATTGGATCGGATTCGGTGTTTGACTTTGGCGACTGCCTTGGTGAATGTATTGAAGAGGGAAGAGGTGGACAAACGGCTTTTGTGCACCGATCCATTTATCAATCATCGAGGAGGCATTGATGGACATGCTCGATTTGAAGGGCAAACGGGTCCTGCTCACCCAGGCCGACACCTTCATGGGGCCGGCCTTGCAGGAGGTGTTCGCGGCGCTGGGGGCTGCGGTGATCGCCGACCGGCGTCCACTGGTGGAGCCGCAGCTGCCAGAGCGCATCGTCGCCGATGCCGGCCCTGTGGACATCCTGATCGCTCACTTGGCCGTCGCCGCGCCGCGCTCCCACGCGCAGGAGACCACCGAGGCCGAATGGCAAACGGTGTTCGACCACTTGGTTCACCCCCTGCCGCGATTGCTGCGCGCCGTTTTGCCGGCCATGATCCAGCGTCGATCGGGCAAGGTGCTGCTCATCGGCAGCGCCGCCCCGTTGCGCGGCATGAAACGGGCTTCCACATACAGCGCGGCCCGCGGGGCGCAACTGGCCTATATTCGGGCGGTGGGGGTGGAGGTGGCGCCCCACAACATCCAGGTCAACGCCATCGCCCAGAATTTCGTGGACAACCCGACCTACTTTCCACCCGAAATCCAGGCCAATCCCGCCTTTCAGGAGCGGCTCAAGCGCGAGGTGCCCCTGGGGCGGCTGGTGTCGGGACGCGAGGACGCCCTCCTTGCCGCCTACCTGTGCAGTCCGGCCGCCGACTGTTTCGTGGGCCAGGTGTTTCCGGTGTGCGGCGGCTGGGCCGCTTGACCGGGTAGAAACGACACGTGTCCCCAAAAGGGATTCGGGCACGCCTTACGGCCCCTCCGCCGGCCGGATGTTCTGGTTCATGCGAAAGAGGTTCGTGGGGTCGTATTTGCGTTTCACCTCCGCCAGCCGCTGGTAGTTGGAGCCGTGGCTGGTGGGCCAGGGATCGCCCTCGTCCTCGGCGAATCCGGGGAAATTCATATAGACACCGCCGTTGGAGAAGGGCCGCATCTCTTCCCAGAAGTGTCGGATCCAGGCGATGTTGTCCGTCGATTCGGCCGGGTCGGTCCAGCCGCCGTCGATGCTGAGCATGTATTGGGCGGCGCGGTTGCGGACAGCGGTGGCATCGGGGGCCACCCGTTCGATGGCCCCGCCCAGGTGGCGGATGATGACTAGGATGCCGGGGCTGGGCCGCTTGGCAGACATGGAAACGATGGTGTGCAGCGCCTCGTCGCTGATCCGATCCATGAAAAGCGATTTCCAATAGTACAGACCGCCTTCCGGCAGAAACGCGTCGAAGGCCTGTTGTGCTTCGAGATAAGTTGCACGCCCGCTGAAGTCCAGCAACTTGCCGTCCAGATCCCGCATCGTGCGAAACAGCGCTTCGCCGCCTTCCGGAGGCCCCGAATACATACCGTCCAGCAGGCAGGCATCGGTACCGTGCAGGTGGGCCGGGATATCCGGGTGGGTCGGTATGGACCAGATGGCGAATGCGGTGGATGCTTCATCCGGCGCCTCGGCAGTGAAGGCGCGCCAGGTGCGAAACAGCCACTCCGCCTGGTCCAAGGGATAGAACGGGTTGACGGAGTACACCTCCGGGCCGACGGGGTGCAGTTGAAACTCGAAGGCGGTCACAACGCCGAAATTGCCTCCGCCGCCGCGCAAGGCCCAGAACAGGTCCTGGTTCTGGTTGGCGCTGGCCGTGAGCGTATGGCCGTCCGCCGTCACCAGACCCACGGACAACAGGTTGTCGCTGCTCATGCCGTATTTGCGGCGCAGGTACCCCACGCCGCCGCCCAGGGTCAGGCCGGCCACGCCGGTTTCGGACACCTCGCCGCCCGGCGTGGCCAGGCCGTGGGGCTGGGTCGCCCGGTCCACATCGGCCCAACGCGCACCGGCCGCCACCCGCGCCCTGCGGCTTTCGGGGTCCACCGTCACCTCCCGCATCAGGGACATGTCGATGACCAATCCGTCGTCGCAGACGGCATAACCGGCCACATTGTGGCCGCCGCCGCGCACCGCGATCACGAGGCCGTTCTCCCTGGCGAAGCCGATGGCCGCCGCCACGTCCGACGGCGTTCGGCACTGGGCGATGACAGCCGGTCGGCGATCGATCATGTGGTTCCACACCCTGCGGGCGTGCTCATATTCGGCATTGCCGGGTGTGATCACCGGCCCGGAGAAAGCGGCCTTGAAAGTGTTCATACTATTGTTGTCAATGGATGATGGGTTCATTGTCTTTTCCTTTCAATGCAAGATGGACAGCGGGGGAGGCGCCGCGGGATGGCTCGGCTGCCGGATGCGCGGGGTCGCGAGCGTCGGTCGCTGGGGGATGCGGGTTGCGCCGGGGATGGGGCGGTCAGGCTGAGCGGATGACAAGGGCACAACGATGCAACGGTGGCGCGGACCGGACGTCTCCACCTGGATTGTGTTTTTAAAATTGATTTTATGTCCGTTTTGTCAATATATGGAGTGGCCTTCCCGTTGCAATCGTATCGGATCAAATCGGATCGGATCGCAAGCGATGCGAGGGTGCGCAATAGGATGGGGGCAGGGGTGGACCGGCCGAATGGCGCCACCCAATTCAGGCTCAAGAGGTGTCTGCAATGACAGACGATGATTTTGCCGGCCGTGCGAATGCGGCGGAGATGCTCAAGGACAGTGACCGGCTGTTCAAAGCCATCGTGACCACCAGCCAGGAGTGGATCTGGTCCATCGATATCGCGGGAAAACACATTTTCAGCAATCCCGCTGTCGAGAAGATACTGGGCCGCCGGCCGGAAGAGATCACAGGGAGTGCATGGCACCAAATGGTGCATCCGGAAGATGTTGCCAAGGTCAAGGATGCCTTGAGCAAAAGCATGGCGCAGCGGACCGGATGGCGGAACCTGGTGCTGCGCTGGCGGCACAAGGACGGTACTTTTCGTTGGCTGGAGAGCAATGCGGTGGCCGTGTTGGACGACGCCGGCCGGGTGATCGGCTTCCACGGCTCCGACCGGGACATCACCGACCGCACCCGGTCTGAAGAGGATCTACAGTCCAACGAGGCCCGTTTCCGCCTCATGTTCCAAAACGCCCCCATGCCCTACCAGTCCCTGGACGAAGAGGGACGCTTCATCGATGTCAATCAAGCCTTCCTGGACACCCTCGGCTACCGGCGGGAGGAGCTGATCGGCAAGTATTTCGGCGATATCCTGCACCCCGACTGGGTGGACCACTTCAAAACCAACTTTCCGCGCTTCAAAGCGGTGGGCGAAGTGCTCGGCGTGGAATTCGAGATGGTCAAAAAGGACGGCGGCACCATCCTGGTCTATTTCAACGGTAAAATTCAACGGGACGTCATCGGCCGTTTCGAGCGCACCCACTGCATCTTTCAAGACATCACCGAGCGGCGCAGGGCTGAGGCGGGGCTCAAACAAGCCGAGGCCCGGCATGCCAAAATGATCGCCAACATCGGCGATGTGATCGTCATCATCGATCAGGAGGGCATCAACCGCTACAAGAGCCCCAACATCGCAAAGTGGTTCGGCTGGCAACCGGAAGAGTTGATCGGCCGGCCCGCCCTGGAAAACGTCCACCCCGACGACATCCAAAGGGCGACCGATTCGCTGGGACAACTGTTCCAAGCGCCCAACCGCACCCTCACCGACCAATTCCGCTATCGATGCAAGGACGGGCATTACAAGTGGATCGAATTCACCGGTACCAACCTGCTGCACGACCCCGATATTCAGGGCGTTCTCGGCAACTACCACGATATTACCGAGCGCAAGCAGGCCGAAGTGGAACGGGAGAAGCTCGAAACGCAGATGCGCCACTCCCAGAAGATGGAATCCGTGGGGCGTTTGGCCGGCGGGGTGGCCCACGACTTCAACAATATGCTGGGGGTGATCCTGGGGCACACAGAGATGGCCCTGGAGCAAGTCGCCCCTTCGCAGCCCGTTTACGACGATTTGCAGGAGATCGGCAAGGCGGCTCGCCGCAGCGCCGATTTGACCCGCCAGCTGCTCGCCTTCGCCCGCAAACAAACCGTTGCGCCGAAGGTGCTGGATCTGAACCGGACAGTGGAAGGGATGCTCAAGATGTTGCGCCGGTTGATCGGCGAAGAGGTCGAGCTGGCATGGCATCCGGGCGCCCGACTCTGGCCGGTGAAAGTCGACACCACCCAGATCGATCAAATCCTGGCCAATCTGTGTGTCAATGCGCGCGATGCCATCGACGGCGCGGGCACCATCGTCATCGGCACCGAAAATGCGACCGTGGAGACAACGGTTTCCGATGAACCGGACGCCCCGCCGCCCGGCGATTTCGTCCGCTTGACCGTTCAGGACGACGGCGCCGGCATGGACGAGGCTACCATCGAACATCTGTTCGAACCCTTTTACACCACCAAGCCCATCGGCCAGGGCACCGGCCTGGGACTGGCGACGGTGTACGGCATCGTCAAGCAGAACGGCGGCTTCATCCGGGTGCAAAGCAGGCCGGGAGAGGGGACCACCTTCTCGCTGCACTTCCCCCGGCACCATGAGGCCGCGAACCACAGCCTTCCCAGCGAACCACCACCGCGACCGGCATCCGGCCGTGATACCATTCTGCTGGTGGAGGACGAGCCGTCCATCCTGCACATGATCACCCAGATCCTGCACCGCAAAGGGTACCGGGTGCTCGCTGCCGCCGGCCCCGACCGGGCGCTGGAACTGGCGCGCACCCACGAAGGCCCGATCCACCTGCTTATGACCGATGTCGTCATGCCCGCAATGAACGGCCGCGAATTGGCGACTCAAGTGCGCCTCCTGCATCCCGCCATCCGCTGTCTCTTCATGTCCGGCTACACCGCCGACGTGATCGCCAAGCACGGCGTTCTCGAAGAGGGGGTCCACTTCATCCAGAAACCCTTTTCCGTCAACGCCCTGGCGCTGAAAGTCCGCGCCTGTTTGGAAACAGCGTAAGCGATCTTATTCGGAAGTGGCCAGTTCTCGACCGGCAGTAGCTTGGATCCCGCTTCGTCAATTGGGTGTGTACACAGTTTGGAACCACAAAATCTGAATATTCTAGGTACGTCCCGCATTGCCCGCCGTCCCGCATTGCCCGCGTCCCGCATTGCCGATAGAGATGAAAGTCCACTTCTGTCTGGAAACAGCGTGAGTCATTACCAAAACTACATGCGATTGCGATGTCTTATCAGTGCATTCTATGTGGATTTTTTCCTTTCAAGTTGCTATCATTAAAAATTACCTCGGCGCGTGCCTGCCGGTGCAAGTACAGTCCCTTTGGTAGATTTCATGAAAATTAACAACGGAGCATCCGGCAAAATTCAGCTTGAGGCTGTTTCCGATTCTGTTCAGTTGGATTTGAGGAAAGGAAAGAGAAATGCAACCGTTAATCGATGAACAAAAAATTAAACAATTGATGAAAGAGGCCTTTATCGAGGCATTGCAGGAACAAAAAGGCGTTTTGCATGATTTGGTTGTAGAGGCTGTTGAGGATATTGCCCTTGAGAATGCCATCCGGCAAGGGGAAGACTCGCCATCGGTAAGTAGGAAGGAAATTTTTGATATTCTGGAAGGCTCAACGTGAAGATCGTCTTCAAAAAGCGTTTTGCCAAGGATTTAAAGCAAATATCATATGATCACAAGCTCTTGGAAAGAGTGAAGCAGATTATCGCTCATTTCGAACGCGTTGATGATACTGGTCAAATACCAAACCTGAAAAAACTCAGAGCGCAGGGCGATTACTATCGTATCCGATCCGGTGAATATCGGATAGGGATGATCATCGAAAACGATACAGTCACCTTTGTCCGTGTACTTCATCGAAGGCAAATCTACCGCTTTCTTCCTTAATTGGAAAAACAACGCGATAAAAGAGACGGTCAGGGGCAGGTTATCGCAAGTGCTTGACGGCCTTGATGACAACATCGAGAATGCACTCATCCGCTCCCTATCAAAAAGGGGTTACAGCACCAAGTCTGTAACCCCTTGATTTTTATGGCGCGCCCGGCAAGATTCGAACTTGCGACCTACGGATTCGTAGTCCGGCACATAGGGTAAATTTTACACACCTTGTAAAGAGTTGAAGCGCATTGATTATCATTGACAATACCAAGGAATAACACGAAAAACAAGCCATACCAAACCTGGGGTGCCTACCGCCAATCAACACTTTTCAATTGACAAATATGGTAAAAATGTGCTTACATGATGCTTACACGATATGGGCACTTTTTGACAACCCGACCGACGGATTTTGAACCGGGAGCCACACAAACCAGATGCGGATTATACGTCCGAAGGTCAAACCCGTGTAAGCAGTGTAAGCAGGAGGGCGGTAAAATGGCACAAGTCAAACTGACAGCGGGCCGCGTGCGGGAATTCCAATGCCCGGCCGACACCAAGCAAACCTTTCTATGGGACAGCGTGGTCCCTGGCCTGGGGGTGCGGGCGACCACCAACGCCAAGGTGTTCATTTTTCAATCCCGTCTGGCCGGAAAATCCATCCGCGTCAAAATAGGCGATGTGCGGACCTGGGCCATCGATTCAGCGGACCCGCCAGGGGCGCGCCAGGAGGGGCGGCGCCTTCAGGGGTTGATTGATAAGGGTATTGACCCCCGCATTGATAAACAGCAAACCGTGGCCGACACCGCCCGGCAGCAGGCCGAAGCCCGGCGGGCAACGGCTACCGTAGGCGAAGCATGGGCTGCCTATATCGAGGCCAGGTCCCACAAATGGAGTGAGCGCCACTTGTTCGACCACCAGGACCTTGCCAAGCCCGGCGGCGAACCCGTCAAGCCCCGCGGCGGGAAAAAGGGCACCAAGATTAAGGCCGGACCATTGGCGTCACTGATGCCCATGAAATTGGCTGACCTGACCCCGGCAACGGTCGAAGCCTGGGCCGCCAAAGAGGCCGGGCGGCGTGGGACGCGGACCCGCCTTGCCTTTTCTTTACTGCGCGCGTTTGTCAATTGGTGCAACCGCAACCCTGAATATGCCGGCCTGGTGTCGCCGGAAGCCTGCGGAACCCGCATCAAACGCGAAACCATACCCAAGGGTAGGGCCAAGGACGACTGTTTGCAAAAGGAGCAGTTAAGCGCTTGGTTCAAGGCCGTGCGCGGACTATCGAACCCGGTGATGGCCGCATACCTTCAAACCCTGCTATTGACCGGCGCCAGGCGCAATGAGCTTGCCGGGCTGAAGTGGGATGGCGTGGATTTTCGATGGGACAGCATGACCATTCACGACAAGGTGGAGGGTGAACGGACCCTACCGTTGACACCTTATATTAAGGCCCTGCTGGCGCCATTGCCCCGGCGCAATGCGTGGGTGTTCTCAAGCCCCAAGGCCGCGTCAGGGCGCCTTGAGGAACCAAGGATTCCGCACAACCGGGCATTGGCCGCTGCGGGCATCGAGGGCTTGACCTTGCACGGTCTGCGGCGATCCTTCGGGACCCTTTCCGAGTGGGTGGAGGTGCCCGCCGGGGTTGTCGCCCAACTGATGGGCCACAAGCCGAGCGCGACCGCCGAAAAACATTACCGGCGCCGGCCGCTTGATTTGTTGCGGATGTGGCACGTTAAAATCGAGGCGTGGATTTTAGAACAGGCTGGAATAGAACAGCCAGCGGAGGTTACGACCGGGCTGCAAGTCGTGAAAGGATAAGGACGCCATGACCAAGCGACGAAAACCACCGATGGCCGACCGCATCAAGGCCCTGTTGGACCCCACGGACTGGGGGGTGATTTTTCAGGACCTCGACAACCTGGCGACCGAAGCCCCGGACCGTATCCCATCCTTTACCCGATTCGTTATCGCCGACCCCCTGGAAGCGTTTATAAAGGATGAACTGGACCGCCACGGCCTGACAGTATGCTACGGTGATGCTATGGCGCTGCTGATTGTGGTCAACGCAACCGTCAAGCATATCGGCGACCCTGATGCCCTGCGCGATGCCATATCGGATATAAACTGGTCGTGGCGGGACTTCTACGCAAGCGCATCTAAACAGCAAATTGCGGCGGCCAGCGACACGCAAAGGAAACGGGCCAGCAAGCCCCGAACCCGCGAAGGAGTGGCACCTAAAGAGCGTGAAAAGCGCAACCAGGCCATCATTGACCACTACGGGCGACTTCGGCATCGGCTGACGGCCAGTGCTTTCGCTGAAAAATACGCCATCAAATACTGCCTTAAGCCCCGGACAATTCGCGCAATCCTATCAAAGCGTGTTGGCACTTAGCCGGGTTAGATGCCAACTTTCTGAATAATATCAATGATTTAACGTTGATTGCCGCAAGCATCTGACTTATTCTGTGGACAACTCAATAAAGAAAGGGGTTGTCCATGAATCAGTATCTTCCCACTTCAAAATTTGCCGAATCCCTTGGCGTAAAAAATGATTCCGTGCGGCGTGGGCTGTGCGTGAAGGGCCATTACCTTGGCGTGCGGCCGGTCAAGCTGCCCAATGGGCGATTGATGTGGCCGGCGAAAGCCGTGGAGCAACTACTCCAGCTTGAAAAGGAGTAGGCGCCATGGCACGAATCACTATCGACTGCGCAGACCCCAACGACTTCGCCCAGATTGTCGAAAAGGCCGAGCAGGCCGCCGGCCGTTGCAACGTCACCTATGCCAAGCAGGCGGCCGCATTGGTCGAGGCTGGGACCGTCAGGTCCGAGAGGGCGGCGGCACAGCAGATTGCAGAGGAAACAGGCGAGCCGGTCAACACGGTTCGCGCAATGATTCAGCGCGGAAAGTCGGAAGTGGATGCAACTGCATCCAAAATGGAATGGCCGAAGTGCAAAAAATGTAAGACCGAAGATGTTTCCCATGCAAGTCTGCATCGCCCTGCAAAGGACCGCCTGTGCTCAGAGTGCCGGCGCGAAGTTGCAGCAGAAAAATTGAAGGCCGCACAAGAAGCATTTGAAGCTGTGCCGGTTGACGCTGAATCCGATGCGTTTTGGCGGCATTTTGTCTCTTCAGCACAAGCCCTACTCGATGCGGGAACGCCCTTGACCAAGGTGGCGCCCCAAACCTGGTCCGAAGTCTATGACCTCCATACCACCCTTGGCAAGTACCTGGGCTTTCTTGCGGAACAGTCACAACCGCCGGGCACTTGAGGTGGCGCATCTTGCTCCGTGGGAGCAAAAAAACAACCCCGACCGTGGACGGCGGCCGGGGCGAGAGTGAAGGGAACCGAATGAATGACTGATCATAACGCAAATAGCGGGCGCGGTCAAGGCTTTGTCTTCGCCTACCGGCGGGCCGTAGCATCGAAGGACGGGCCGGAGCATTCCACAACCCGGTTGGTGCTATTGGCCCTGACCGTGTTTATGGATCCGGACGGCGGCAACTGCTTTCCATCGACCGCCACCTTAGCGACGGCAGCCGGCATATCGGAAAGATCGGTATGCACGCACCTGGATATCGCGGTGGAAACCGGATGGCTGTTCAAGGCCGTTGCGGGACACAACGGGCAGGGTTGGCGGCGGCACTGTTACCATCCAACAATCCCAAAGGCACTGAAAGAGGTTCAGCACCTTGAAGCAAAAGGCACTGAACCTGGTGCAAAAGGCACTGAACCTGACGACATAAAGGCACTGAAAGAGGTTCAGTCTACCAAATCAGATACCAAATCAAATACCAAACCAACTATTAGCAAAAACGTCCATTCCTTTTTGTTGAAAAACGGCGACACCTTCCATGTGGGTGATGATGCAGTGCAAGAATTACAGACCGCGTATCCTGGTATCAATATCGAGAGTGAGTTGAAAAAAATCCGTTCCTGGTGTTTTGCAAATCCAGACAAGCGAAAGACGCGGAAGGGCGCCATGCGTTTCGTCAACGGCTGGATGGCGCGGGCGGCGAAGGACCATAGGGACAACGGTGGGACGGATCGGGCGGCGATTCGGTCCAAGTACGACAATATAGAGCAGTTCACATTCAATCTGGAATGAAGGGAAAGCCGATGGAAACACAGATGGACCTTGCGACATTGGAAGAAAGGTTGAAGGTGGGTGGTTGGTTCGAAGTCTCCCGCGACGTATGGCATAACTTCTACCCGAAGGTGCCGGACGATGTGATTGACCTGTTGAGGCAGTACCCACCGGAAAAAATTTGCACAGACTGCGGAGCGCCTTTGGTGGCGACATTCACTCCACAGCGGGCGCAGATGTGGGAGATCATGGAGTGTCAACAGTGTAGGCTTGCCGTTCTGGTGGCGGCCAGGGACCGGGACATGGATGTTACGCTGCGTGATCGTGGTATGCCGAAGCGCCACCGCCATGCACGGCTTGGTGATTTTCCGGCGACTATCATCGACGCCATTCCCGATGATCGTGGCGTTTATATCCATGGCCCGGTGGGTAGTGGCAAGACGCATTTATTGTGCGCTGTGATGCGCTCAGAGGCTGTAGGTAAAGCGATTTACACTGACCCTAAGGGGGAATATCAACTGCGTGAATTTCATCGCTATCCGCTTCTGACGTCGATACAGGAAGTGCTTCACGAGGTGCGCGGCACATACAACACCAGGGGTGGCGATACCGAAGAGGGGATCCTGGAAGAGGTGTCGGATGTGCCGCTGCTCCTACTGGACGATGTTGGGGTGGAGAAGCCAACCGAGTGGGCGCTGGGCATGATCTACCTGATAGTGGATAGGCGATACCGCGACAACCGGCGAACGTTCTTTACTTCCAATTTGTCCCTGGCCGAGCTGGCCGAACATCTGAACGACCGGATTGCAAGCCGTATAACCGAGATGTGCACGGTGATCAGGTTGGACGGTCGGGACAGAAGACTGAAAGGGGGTGTGTAATGGAGTTATCACAACCCGATTCAATGTGGCCGCCGGACCTTCGACCTCAGCCGCATGAGCTGCATGGGCTTCGTCCCGGTTCGATTGTCAAACTCTACGCCCGCACCGGTTCAGCCATCTGGTGCCGCGTCGCCGAGCATCGGCGACAGGAGAAGGTGTTCGTCGCCGAAATCGAAGACACCCCGTGTGATGGTCTGCGGCGCGGAGACAAGCTGACGTTTACCAAGGCTGATGTGTGGGAGGTGTGCTGATGACCACCGGGGCCACCCATATCGTATGGGCCGCCAGGACTGCAACCGGACCTGGCCCCCCGCACGCAATAACGCGAATTAAAATTGGGGGGTATGCCGGTTTCAATCTTCACAACCCTTAGTCGCCGAAACCGCCCCATGACTCTCAATTTTTAGAAAATAATTCGAAACAATTGTTTTGAGGAAAGCATGAAACCGAATCCCAAATGGCATAAAGAGACAACGCAGTTTTTCAAGACCCTCCACCAAACCTGGCAGTTCCCAGACGACGAGCAGCGGGTTGTGATGGCGACCTGTCAAAACCTCGACCTGTTCTGGAAGGCTACCGACCAAATCGAGCAAGCGGGCATGACCTTCGTCACCGAAGCCGGATTGGTCCGCAAGCATCCAGCGTGTGAAATAGCAAAAAACGCCTGGGCTGGTTTTCTCGCCGGGTGCCGCTTGCTCGGTATCTGTCAACCCGAACCCGACCCCAAGCGCGGCGTGGGCCGACCGCCGGGCCCCGGCAAGCAGTTCGCGAGGTGAACAAGATGGCGATAAAGAAAGCAAGCATTGCACCACTGGAAGCATGGCAGGAGCGATACCTGGCCAGCGATGGCCGGCGCCTGCCGTATGAGGATTTTTCCCCCTGGCCGACCGCCTGTTACTACTTTCGCCTGTTCGACGGAGAAGGCCCGCCGCTGCTGGACCCTGCCAAGGCGCGGCATCCGTCTAACCTGTGGAAAGAATACGGCGGCGAATTTCTGGCTGCATTCATCGCCAGAAACCCCGGCACGCGGCCGCTGCCCTGGTGGACCTGGGACGCCCCAGACGCGGCGAATCCTGCCGACCAGGGCAGTGACCCTGACCACTACCAAAAGGCCGTTGCGCAGGCGCAGAGGCGGTCACGGTGGACGCCGGAGAAGCAAGCGGCTTTTCTACACAAACACGGACTGTTGCAGGAAAAGGAAAAGCATAAAATCATTGCTTTCAACCCACAAACGTAGTATTATAGGAGAATAGCAAAATGGCACACTCACTTGGAAAAGCATCATGGAATTTTGGCCCACCCGAATCAAAACAATCCCTCACCGCCGAGCAAGTGGACCAAAAGGCCCACGAAATCAGCAAACGCTATGCCGATGTGCTGCTCAACTTGGGCGTGGCCTGCACTCAACTGGCGGCCGCCGGCGATGTGCTGGGGCTGCAATGCATATCTGTTGCGACCAAGGCGCTCTTGGCCGATGCGGTGACGCAATGTGCGGCGGCAATGGGTGTGGTCGATGAGATACTTGAATAGTATAGGTCCGAGGCTATTGCAGCGGGACGCTGCACAAGCCTTCAGCGGGACGCTGACAGGACCGACGCGGAAAGGGTATAGCACCATAGGCAACCACTTAAAGATGCGATGTGCAACGGGACGTTGCGCGGAGAAGTTGGAAACCGGACCCATACGGGACGTTGGCAAGGATTCCAGCGGAACCGATTCGAAATTCAACGGGATGTTGACCTTCGGATGGGAGTAGGCAAAACACACGATTCAAACACTTCCTATTCGAAAGGATAATCTACCATGAGGACAGCAAACGGAGTACAATCCGACATTGAATTTGTCGAAAGCAAAGTCGAAACCCTGCGTAAACGTGCGGCCGCCGATGGTCGCCAACTCACCAAGCCTGAACAGGCCTTGATGGCCGAGTACAACGAAGCGATTGCGAAGCTGCAAAACGAACTGGACCACATGCCCCAGCGGGCGTTGACCGTCCAACTCGGCGGCGGCCGTACTACCGACCGCACCCTGTTCAACTCTTTTGGCGAACAGCTCCGTGCCATCCGCGATGCCGGTATCCCTGGCGGCCCCGTGGACAATCGCTTGCATCAGGTGGTCAACTCTGCTTCTGGTCTGAACGAAACCGTGCCCTCCGATGGCGGGTTTTTGATTGAGAAGCAATTCGCGGCCGAACTGCTGCAAAACGTTTACGAAAGCGGCCAAGTTGCCAAATTGTGCAGGCGTATCCAAATCAGCGGCAACAGCAATGGAATCAAGATTCCAGGCCTTGACGAAACGTCCCGTGCCACCGGCAGCCGTTGGGGTGGCGTGCGAAGTTATTGGGTTGGTGAAGCCGAAGAGAAGACCGCCAGCAAACCCAAATTCCGCCAGATCGACTTGGAGTTGAAAAAGTCGGCCGTGCTGATTTACGCCACCGACGAGCTGTTGCAGGACAGCACCGTGCTTACCGAAGCCATCGGCCGCATGGCCCGCGATGAGCTGGCCTTTGCTCTGGACGATGCCATCATCAACGGCACCGGTGCCACCCAGCCGCTGGGCATCTTGAACAGCGGCGGTCTGGTTACCCAAGCCGCTGAAAGCCAAGCGGCCGGCACCCTTGTTCCTGAAAATATAGTCAAAATGTGGGCGCGCCTACTTCCCGCTTCACAAAAAAGTGCTGTTTGGCTGATAAATCAAGAATTACTCCCGCAGTTGTATTTGTTGACCCTGGAAGGTTCATCCGGCGGCGTGGCGCCCTTGTATATGCCCGCGCAGGGGCTGTCTCAAGCCCCCTATGGCACGATCTTCGGCCGCCCGGTGATTCCCATCGAGCAATGCCAGGCACCCGACACCGCCGGCGACATCATCCTCGGCGACTTCTCCAACGGCTACATCCTGGCCGAGAAGGGCGGCATTGATGCTGCAATGAGCATCCACGTTCGGTTCGTTTACGATGAATCGGTTTTCCGGTTCGTGATGCGGATTGATGGTCAGCCGGTGCTGTCGGCGCCGATCAGTCCGTTCAAGGGCTCCAACGATGTTGGTCATTTTGTGTGCTTGGCGGGTAGCCGCAGCGCTTAGCATACAGTTTCGCGGGACGGTCCCGCGACAGGACCAGCGTACCGTGTCCTGGGCAGTTGCCGAATAACGGGCGCACTGGGTACGTTTTCATTTGGGGCCGCCCTTACCTTCGGGTGGGGCGGCCGCTCCTTCCTCAAAAGGGGTGCCGATGCTGTTGCCCAACGAACCATTGCCACCCCGCCTTCCCGATTGCGCCCACTACTATTCCTGTTTGACCGCTGCCGCCCATGCCGATTGCCTTTTCTGTTGTGTCGATTGTGACCGCTATCGTCTCGCCGAACCATCCCTGACCCTTGACGAGCTGCATGGGGTGCTATCCCTGCTGGCGCTTGTCCTGGGCCGCCACCCTAATGCCATCCGGCGCGCCATGCGTGGGCCCCGGCCATGGCGTGAATTTAACCCATACCAAGGCATAGGCCAAGGGGCGTTCGTCGAGTAGGTGCGCCCCTGGTGTGTTGATTTTCGCTTGACGGGGCGTTGGGGCCGTGGCATGGTCACAATATCCTAAAAATTATGACCGTGGGAACTACGCAATGCCGACTTTCCAAAAAACCAAGCGCGTCTGGATGCGGGAACCCGCAAGGGCCCGGCGGCCGTCATAAGCCGTAGGACATCCAGACGCGTTTCGTTTTTATGGGGGTGGTCACATGGACAGGGACAAAATCATTTTCTGGAGAGATAAAGTGTCGGGGCGGGTGCTGGGGGTTAAGCATTTTCACGGCCTTTTTATGGTCAGGGATTTTGACCGGGCGGTCGCAGGGGACGAGAGGGTGTTTTCCGAGGCGCTTAGACGCCAGCGTATACATGCGTGCGTCTTAACAGAGGCAAAGCAGCGGCTGCGCAATCCTGTTCACAAGAGGACGGGGGAGCCGTTGACCGAGGGCGGCATCAAGGGGTTTCAGACCCAGCTGTCCCAAGCCAGAAAAACCCTGTATGCGAACCGCATCCTGATTCAGGGCCTGATTGCATGTGGGCTGCACAAATCACGCCCGGCCAATGTGGTGGACTTTCTGGAATGGAAAGCCAAGAGGGCCGCCAACGGCGATTGGTAGCCGACCACAACCGCACCATCGGGGCCGCCCTTCGGGGTGGCCCTTTTTTTGTCTGCAATTGCAGACACCATCCGTGGCCGGATTTATGAGCGGGCGAAGAAGGGTATGGGGGGCGACAGGAAAAGCGAAAAATCAAATGCTCACAATGAGCAATTGATTGAACCCTCCACCGACACCGCCGAAAAAATAGCATCGCAAACCGGCGTTTCCGCCGAGGCGCTGTATGAGGCTGAAGCGAAAAATCGGCAGGGAGAGCGAACCGACCTTAAAAACAACATTCCGTCAAATTTGACGGAAAGTCCAGCGCCCCCTCGATATTACCATTGCGACTGCGGATGCGTTTACCCTGTAAATCTAAAGCAATGCCCTGATTGCGAAGACCACCGCAAGGCCAGAGAGCGAGAACGTGAAACCCGCACCAAGGCCGCCAAGCATGCCGGGACCAGTACGGGCAAGGCCGTGGGGGGCCCTGGTGGGTGCCATGGGGGCCGCTCCTTATATAATAAGAGGGGGCACTACCAGGGCATTGACCGGATATGCTTACACCACCGCTTACACGGGCGATTTTTCCAAAAAAAGAGGGTTACGTTTTTAGCGTAACCCCTTGTTTTTATTGGCGCGCCCGGCAAGATTCGAACTTGCGACCTACGGATTCGTAGTCCGGCACTCTATCCAGCTGAGCTACGGGCGCGGATGAAAGCGATTGAAACCGGGGCATTGTTTAAGCTATAGTCGGCGGGTTGTCAATGGTTTGTTGGAGATTTTGTGAAATTCGTCAGGGTGGGGCGGGGCCATTGGTAGAGCGGGACGAGCGGGCGGAAACGGCAGCGGATGCCGATCGCCGTTTCATGGGGTTGGCGCTGATCGAGGCGCGGGCGGCGGCGGCGGAGGGGGAGGTGCCGGTGGGGGCCGTGCTGGTGGACGGGCGGGGGGAGTTGCTGGCCGCTGCCCGCAATCGCACCATCGGCCTGTGCGACCCCAGCGCCCATGCCGAGATGCTGGCGATCCGCGAGGGGGCCCGCCGGGTGGGAAACTATCGTTTGTTATCAACCACCTTATATGCTACTGTCGAGCCCTGTCTGATGTGCATGGGCGCCATCGTTCACGCCAGGGTGGCCCGGCTGGTTTATGGAGCCCCCGATCCCAAATGGGGAGCGGCGGGCTCTTTGTATGACTTTTCGGGGGACATCCGGCTGAACCATCGGCCGCAAGTGACGGGCGGTGTGTGCCTCGAGGCGTGCCGGGAGTTGATGCGCGCCTTTTTTCAGGTCCGGCGCCGGGCCCTGCCGGGCCGTGCCGTGGATCAGGAGGGGGATGTGCCTGGCGGCACGTTTGAATGATGCCGGTCGTGTTTTCTATCTGATTCGTTTACGATTTAATAATGGTGCATTGGACAGTCTTTTTAATGTAATACTTTAATGTTCGTGGTCGCGGCGCCCCGTGTGCCCGACGGCCGCTTCGCAGCGGAGCAGGAACCAACCGTTTGACCGATTTCGCTTAGCGCGCAGCGCGGCAAGGTAAAAGGAGTAACCGGTGGCCAATATCGTGATCATTGGAACCCAGTGGGGGGACGAGGGCAAGGGTAAAATCGTCGATCTTTTAGCGGCGGACGCCGATGTGGTGGTCCGTTTCCAGGGCGGCAACAATGCGGGGCACACCATGGTGGTCAATGGCGAGCAGACCATCAGTCATCTGGTGCCGTCGGGCATTCTGCAGGGCAAGATGTGTTTGATCGGCAACGGGGTGGTGGTCGATCCCGGCGTGCTGATCGAGGAGATGGATTATCTGTCCGGCAAGGGAGTGGCCTGCGAACCGGAGAACCTCATGGTGAGCGAGCGGGCCCAGGTGATCATGCCCTACCACAAGGAGATCGACAAGGCCCGGGAAAAACAGAAGGGCAAGGACAAGATCGGCACCACCGGCCGCGGCATCGGCCCGGCCTACGAGGACAAGGCCACCCGGCGGGGAGTGCGCTTCGCGGACCTGATCGACCCGGAGGTGTTCAACCGCAAATTGGCCGACATTCTGCCGGAGAAAAATTTTTACCTGGAACACTATTTCCATGAAGCGCCCATGTCCCGCGAGGCCATTGCCGAAGAGTACAGCGCCATGGCCCGGCGGCTGGCGCCCCACGTGACCGATGCCTCGGTGGTGGTCAACAGCGCCATGGCCGCGGGGCGCAAGGTCCTGTTCGAGGGGGCCCAGGGCACCCATCTGGACATCGACCACGGCACCTATCCCTTCGTCACCTCATCCAACACCGTTTCAGGCAACGCCTGCTGCGGCGCCGGCGTCGGGCCCACCCGCATCGACGGCGTGCTGGGGGTGGTCAAGGCCTACACCACCCGCGTGGGGGCCGGCCCCTTTCCCTCGGAGCTGTTCGACGCGGTGGGCGACTACATGCAGGAAAAGGGTGCCGAGTTCGGCGCCACCACCGGCCGCCGGCGTCGTTGCGGCTGGCTGGACATGGTGATCCTGAACAACGCCGTGCGCCTCAACGGCCTGACGGGGCTGGCCATCACCAAGCTGGACGTGCTCGGCGGCCTCAAAGAGCTGAAGATCTGCATCGGTTATCGCTACAAGGGCAAAATCATGGACACCTTCCCGGCCAACCTGCATGTGCTGGCCGAATGCGAACCGGTCTATGAAACCATCGATGGCTGGGAAGAGGATATTTCCGGCATCGACCGTTACGACCGGTTGCCGGACAAGGTGCGCCGCTACCTGGACCGCATCGAGGCCCTGAGCGGCGTGCCCGTCCAGATCATCTCGGTGGGCCCGCAGCGCAACCAGACCATGGTGCTGCAAAATCCGCTGGGATAGCGAACTTTCGTCGTGGTTTCATCCCCGCCTCTGGACCGGGGGTGGCACCGGCAACTGGTCGCCAGTGCCACCCCCGAAACACACGACTTCCCCTTACACACACATCTAAACGACAGAATTCATTAACTTAAAACTTAACACTTAAAACTTAAAACTGCCCGCAAACCCTTTCCACTTGATTCAACATGATTTCAACATGCGATTGCCCTGGCAGAGGCCTCTATTTTTGATTGACAAGCGGATGATGATGGCGTAAAAACGGCGCTTTAAACGGGACATGGCTCAGTCTGGTAGAGCACAGCGTTCGGGACGCTGGGGTCGCAGGTTCAAATCCTGCTGTCCCGACCAATGAAATCAACGGGTTGCACCTTTTTCGGGCAGCCCGTTTTTTGTTGGCCGGCAACTTTTTCAAGGATAACGCACTTATTTTCTTGACAATAAACAGGGATCACATTAGATCATTGATATTGCAGGCGATACACGACATGCGAGGATTCGCGAGCAGGACGATAGACGACAATAAAGGAGCCGTTGTATCATGACGCTGACCAAAGCCCAGATTGTGGAGATCATTCACGAAGAGCTGCCATTTCCCAAGAACAAGAGCACCGAAGTTGTCGAAGAGTTGATTGAAATCATCAAACGGACTTTGGAAAACAATGAAGACGTGCTGATCAGCGGCTTCGGAAAGTTCTGCGTCAAAAACAAACGGGAGCGGCGCGGCCGCAACCCCGCCACCGGCAACGATCTGATCCTGTCCCAGCGCAAGGTGGTCACGTTCAAATGTTCCGGCAAATTGCGCGAGAAGATCAATTCCTGAAGAATCGGGGGGGCACCATGGCGGGCGTTTCCTTTGGCGTCCGCCCAACAGCGCCCCCGCCTTCACGGCCCCCAGCGGTCGCACGGCAGCGCGTCGGTGAAGATCCCTTGCCGCAACGCCTTGGCCGTGGCCGAGGCAACCCCGCATCCCCGCAGGTCGGTCGGAAAGTAACCGCCCCATGACCCCCGAGGCGCGTTTAAAAACCATTCAGCTCCACATTGCGCGGATGCCCAGCCTTTCCACCACCGTCGCCAAGGTGCTGGAAGTGTGCAACAATCCCTTCGCATCGCCCCAGGAGCTGAACCGGGTGATCTCCCTGGACCCCGTACTGGCCGGCCAGGTGCTCAAGCTGATCAATTCCGCCTATTACAGTCTGCCCAACCGGATCGGATCCCTGACCCGGGCCATCATCATGCTGGGCGTCAACACGGTCAAGAACCTGGTGCTGGCCACCTCGGTGCTGGCGGCCTTCAAAGGCAGCAAGGCGAACGCCCTGTTCGCCATCGACGATTTCTGGGCCCACAGCCTCTGCGTGGGCGCCGCCACCAAGGAGATCGCGCGGCTCGACGGGGTGCCGCCCATGGAGCAGGAGGAGTATTTCGTGGCCGGGCTGCTGCACGACCTGGGCAAGCTGCCCATGGCGGCCTGCTTTGCCGATGCCTACTCGCGGGCCATGCGCCGCTGCCGGGAACAGGAGGTGCCGCTGTTCAAGGCCGAACGGCAGGAGGTGGGGTTCGATCACTGCCAGGTGGGATGGCTCATCGGCGCCAAGTGGAAACTCAACGCGGCCATGCAGCATGCCGTGGTGCACCACCACCAGCCCCTGGCGGAGGGCTGCCGGCCGGACCGGCTGCTGCTTTTCGTCAGCCTGGCCAACCAGATGGCCCATCAGTTCCGGATCGCCACCGCGGGCGACGATTACCAGGACCGGCTGCTGATCCAGGAACTCGTCGAGCGCATCGGCACCGATGTGGCAACGGTGGCCGCCATGGAACCGCGGGTGCTGGCGGAGGTGGAAAAAGCCAAGGTGTTTCTCAAACAGAGTCGCAAAGGATAGGGTGATGCGGATCACTTTCTGGGGTGTGCGGGGCTCCATTCCATGCCCGGGGCCGGCCACGGTGCGCTACGGCGGCAACACCGCCTGTCTGGAACTCCACCTGCCGGAAATCGACCGGCGGATCATCATCGACGCCGGCTCCGGCATTCGCGAGCTGGGCAATCACATGCTGTCCCGGCACGGGAGCGGCGGCATCCGCGCGGAGATCTTCCTGACCCACACCCACTGGGACCACATCATGGGGTTTCCCTTTTTCGCCCCCATCTACCTGCCCGGCTCGCAACTGACCATCCACGGGCCGGTCACCTTCGAGGAAGAGCCCCTCAAGGAGGTGCTCAGCGGCCAGTGGACCTACCGCTACTTTCCCGTGCGCCACGAAGATCTTTCCGCCAACGTGCGCTATGTGCACCTCAAGGAGTCGGAATACGACCTGGGACAGGGCCTGCATCTGCGCACCAAGTTCCTCAACCACCCCCTGCTGTGCCTGGGATACCGCTTCGAATTCAACGGCAAGGTGTTCTGCACCGCCTACGACACCGAACCCTATGTCAACCTGTTTGCCTGCGACCCCGACGATCCCGATTACGATCCGGTCATGGAAGCCCGCGGCGAGCAGGTGGTGGCCGAGGAAACCCTGCGCCTGGAACAGTTCGTTCAGGACGCCGACCTGCTGGTCTTCGACACCCAGTACACCCGGCAGGAGTACCAGGCCGACCGCGTGGGCTGGGGCCACTTTCCCATCGAGCAGGCCATCGACATCGCCCGCCGCAACCGGGTCAAACAGCTCGCCCTGTTCCACCACGACCCCCAACGCACCGACGACCAGCTGGACGCCTTCACCGAGCGCTACTGCCGGCCCGACCCCGGCGCCCCGGACACCACCGTCTTCTTTGCCAAGGAAGGCATGGTGGTGGAGGTCTGATGGAAGGCCCGGCGCCTTTTAAACGTAAGCCCCGGACATGAAGCGCGCGATCTCCTTGCCGGCCAGCACCATCGTGCTGTCGGCGATCTGCTTGACCGGGTCATCGGCAGGCAGGGACGCCGCCAGCGGTTCAAGGCGGTTCAGCTCGGCTTCCACTTCCCGCAGGGCCGGCGCCAACTGCCGCAAACTGACCCTGCCATCGCCCAGCAGATTGCGATAGCGCTCCATGGCCGCCAGCATCCGGTCGGTGGCCGCGTGCACCTGCGTCGGCGCCGCCGCTGCCACCGGGGGCGCGGTCGCAATCCGCATGCCGGGGGAGGGGGCGGCCGGTTTTTGTGGTGCCGCCGCCCCACCATCGGCGGCCTTGCGCAGCACATCGGCGAAAGCGGGTTGCCCCGGCTTGGCCGGTGTGGCCGGTTTTTGCGTGGTCGCGCCCTGCTGCAGCGGATCGTTCCAATGAATCTTCATAAAAACCTCTCATTATCGTACCGGGGCGGGCGGCGGCGCATCATCCCGCATCACCTTGGCCCGACCCCATTCAATCCCGTTCATCCCATCCGAAGCAAGTATCATGCACAACGCAGACAACGGCCGCAAAAAAAAACCAACCAAAACGCCCCTTGCGACGCGTACCGACCGATGCACGCCGGTCGTCGTTCCATGCCCAACCAGCAAAAATATGCCATTATTCCAAAGGATAATGGCAATTCAGATCCGATATCCAACAAAATCGGTGCGCCGCCGCCTGTCACTCTCCCGACCACCGATACGCCTCGTCACGACGACCGGTCCATCGACACAACCCACCACCGCAATGCACGAATTGCCCTATGCAAAGCGCACAAGGAAAAAGTTGCCTAGAAAGTGTTCATCCGGAAATGGCAAATTGGGGTTCAGATCAATTGTCTCGGCCAAGTCTTCAGGCCAAAATGGAAGGCCGCAGCGATTTTGAAATCGACAGCGTAGCGGCCTTGCCCATCAGGCGTAGGGGCACGGCATGCCGTGCCCTTGCAACGGCAATGCAAGGGGGACGCTGAAGATCACAAACCGGAAACGTTGCGCGCAAACTCCGGATCCTGGAAAAGCTTCTTGGCGAACTTCAGGTACTTTTCGGCGATGGCGCGCACCGCCAATTGCAGCGCGTAGGGCTTGATCGGCTTTTCCAGCATGTGGTTGACGTCCGAGGCGATGCACATGTTGACGATGTCGTCGCTGGCATTGCCCGTGATGATGATGGCGTCTGAGTGGGCCGTGGGGAACTTGGCCTCCACCGAGTCCAGAAAATGGAAGCCGCTCACCCCGCCCAGGAACACATCCACGATGAAAATGGCCACCCCGATGTCCCGGCCGTGGCAATACTGCAACGCCTCATCCGGATCGGTGAAGGCCAACACATCGCCCCAAGTGTAGAAGCGCTTGACGATGGTTTCAATCAGCTCGCACACGGCGGGATCGTCATCCACGATGATTACATCCAGGCCTTCGGACATCGTTCCTCCAAGCGTTTGTTGAGTTTATTGAGTTTATTGAGTTTGTTGGGTTTATTGTGTTTGTTGGGTTTGTTGAGTTAAAATAGAGTTTTAAGTGTTAAGTGTTAAGTTTTAAGTTAAGGAATTCTGTCGATTGGATGTGGGGTTTTTTTGGGTTACCGGCTTTGGTGGTTCATTTTGTATTTTTCCATCTTTCGGTAGACGGTTGTCAAGTTGATTCCCAGAAGCTTGGCGGCTTCGGCCTTGTTGCCGTTGGTTTGCTTGAGGGCGCGGCCGATGAGCAGCTTTTCGTTTTCGCTGAGGTTGAGGGTCTGGTTGCCGATGTTGTTGGAGCCGCCCGTTTTGCGTACCTCCGGCGGCAGGTCGACCACCTGGATGGTGTCGCCCATGCCCAGGGCGAAGGCCCGTTCGATGACATTTTCCAATTGGCGCACATTGCCCGGCCAGTCGTAGTCCAGCAACAGGTCCAGGGCTTCGGGGGAGATGCGCTCCACCACCCGGTGGCTGTCCCGGCTGAACTTGGCCATGAAGTGATGCACCAGGTGGGGGATGTCGTCCTTGATTTCGCGCAGGGGCGGCATCTGGATGAAGATCACGTTCAACCGATAGTAAAGATCCTCGCGGAAGGTCTTTTTGCGGATCTCCTCCTCCAGGTTCTTGTTGGTGGCGGCGATCACCCGCACATCCACATCGCTCTCGCGGGTGTCGCCCACCGGCCGGATCTTGCGCTCCTGCAGCGCCCGCAGCAGCTTGACCTGCAAACTGGGCGGCACCTCGGCGATCTCGTCCAGGAAGATGGTGCCGCCGTCGGCCGCCTTGAACAGCCCTATGTTGTCCTTGATCGCCCCGGTAAAGGCCCCCTTCACATGGCCGAACAGCTCGCTTTCCAGCAATCCCTCGGAAATGGCCCCGCAGTTGACCGGAATGAACGGCTTGTCGCGGCGCACGCTGTTCTGGTGGATCACATTGGCCACCAGCTCCTTGCCCGTGCCGCTCTCGCCCTGGATCAGCACCGTGGGACTGCCGCTGCTGATGCGGTCGATCACCTCGTAAATCTGCTGCATCTTGCCGCTCTTGCCCACCAACTGGTCGTAATTGTAGCGGTCCTTCAGGCGCCGCTTGATCAGCACGTTTTCCAGTTGCAGCTTGCGCTTTTCGGCGATGCGGTCGATGAGAAGCTTGAGCCGCTCGAAGTTGATGGGTTTTTGCAAGTAATCGTAGCTGCCCAGCTTGAGCGCCTCGATGGCCGACTCGATGGTGCCGTAGCCGGTGACGATGATCACTTCCGTGGCCGGGCTGATGGACTTGATCGACTTGAGCAGGTCCAACCCGCTGATGTCGGGCATGATCAGATCGGTGAAAACGGCCGCATAATCCCGCTGCTTGATTTTTTCCAGGGCCGCCTTGCCGTTCCCCGCAGCATCCACCCGGTAACCGTTGCGATCCAGGTAGGTGGCCACCACATCCAGGATCTGCTGATCGTCATCGACGAACAATATCGGAAATTCTTGCATAAAGCCTAATGCCCCAACCCTCTCTCAGCCCACCGCCGCCGGCGCCGGCATTGCACCGTTGCACCCCGCAAACGGCGGTGGGCGACCCCGTTTCGCGCTTCCGCTGCCGGGCCGCTTCGACATCGCCTTGCCATGGATGCGGCCCGGGTAACGCCCGTGCCGGTCATTCCGTGGGCACAACCCCTCGCGGCGTCCGTACCACCATCCCATGTATTGTCAAAATAAGGAAAAAAAGCGACAACAGCCTATCCGGCATCACTGTTCACAACCCTTCGCAGCGAAATGGCCACCAAAGGCAACGCCAGCGCAACCGTTTGATATTAGGTTTACATATGCCATTGGATGGGGGGAGTGTCAAGGATGCTGGTTGGGCGGGTTGGGAATGATGAACGTTTAAGGCAAAAGTTGGTGTCGGGGGACTGGTTGGGCGCCGTTGGGCAGTTTTAAGTTTTAAGTGTTAAGTTTTAAGTTAATGAATTCTATCGATTATATGTGTTTGGGGGTGGTCGGGAAGATGGGGCCTGCCACGCATTGAGGCATACACCCCCGTAGGGGCACGGCATGCCGTGCTCGGGGAGCACCGATCACCCTGCATGGGTACAACACCCCGTGCCCCCACGGCGGTGGATGGGCCGGCGTTTGTGCAACACACCCAACAACCGACACCTGAATTCCAACAACGCGACCCATACCGACGAACAACATTATGCTTGGTTTACCGGCGCGCTATGATGACCCGCCGGTCATCTCCCCGTCACCCATCAAATAGGTCACCCGTCAAATCATTGACTCCAACACGTTGGAAATCATTGAAAAATGACCTAAAACCGGCATCTTCGGATGTGGCACATGAATTGCTAATGCCAATAATCGTGTTTTTTTGTCGATTTTGGCATGCACCTGCTGAGGAGAGAACGATGCTGACCGGTAATGTCGATGCCGAGACCCCGTGCCCGCCGGATACCGCCGAGCGGAATATCATCCCCCTGCTGACCGACCTGTTCATCGAAGGGCTGCGGGACGCGCCCCCGGCCGTTCCCGGTGGGGGCGCCCCCGTCCCGGCCGACGCCAAGAGCGGCACGGAAAGACCGTCGATTTTTCGCGTGCCCCTGGCGCCCCCGGCGGCTCAAGAAGAGGTCGCGCGGCATCAACCGGCACGCAGAAAAGGGGAGGCCGATCACGGTCGATCACAGACCATCTCCCGCACTCAAGACATCCGTGCCCTGATCCGATTCCTCTCCCACCGCTACAACAACCTGCTGATGGCCGTCTGGGGCAACATCACCCTGGTGCGCATGGCCCTGCCGGACGACCATCCCTTGTTGGAAACCACCCGCCGCATGGAAACCCTGATCCAGAGCGGCGCCTTCATGACCCACATGGTGCTGGGCTACCTCGGCGAGCGGCGGGCCGTGGCCAAGCGGTTGCGCCTCAACCAGTTGCTCAGGGAGTTGCGCCTGACCCCGTCCGACGGCCATCCCGACGACACCGCCGCCGATCTGGAAGCGCGTCTCAAAAATGCCCTGCGTCGACAAACCCCCGCCGTGATCGCCGAAGCCGCGGCCCGTGTCATGGCCTGGTTGTTCGCAAGTCTCCAGCAACACCTGCAAATCGATGCCCCTGTGCAGCCGCCAACCGGTCCCGCCCGGGAAAAATGGGCCGTCATCGCACAATTGACGGGACAAGGTTTGGCCCTGGCGCACGAACAAGGCTTGGCCGATTCGCAGGAAGCGATCTAACCTTTGCAATGCAATGCCGTTTGAGATAAAGAAAGCTGTTCCGCGAGGCCGTGCGACGCATGGGTCGCCGGTGGGGTGCGACCACCATATAGAGTGCTGTTACGTCTTTATGAACGATCCGGATCGAGACAATCCCGAGGCCCTCTCGTCCGACGCAGGGGCGCGTCATCGCACCAAGATGCAGAATGTGCAAGCCCTGCGCGGCACACCTTTGCGCCGGCTGCTGCTGAGAACCTACATCCGGTTTCTCAAGCTGCGGGGCGAACCGCGCGAGATCGCCCTGGGGTTCGCCCTGGGCCTCTTCGTGGCCGTCTCCCCCACCATGGGGGTGCAGATGGCCATCGCCATCTTCCTGGCCGCCCTGCTCAAATGGAGCAAGCTGGCCGCCGCCATCGCCGTGTGGGTCACCAACCCCCTCAGCGCCCCCTTCATCTACGGATTGACCTACTTCATCGGCGCCAGATTGATGGGGCTGCACACCCTGCGCAACCTGATGGGCGAACCCAACCTCAACGCCCTGATCGAAGCCGTCAAGAAAGCCCCCGAAATCCTCGGCGCCATGACCCTGGGCGGCATCATCCTCGGCATCCCCCTGGCCATCGTCGGCTACTACCTGGCCTACACCGCCGTGGTTCAGTACCAGCAACGCCTCAAAGACAAAATCGCGGTCCAGAAAGCCCGCATGCGTCACAACAAAGAGGTCTTCAAGGAAAAGATGCACGAACAAGCCGAACGGTTGCGGCTGAAACGGGAAAATCGGAAAAAGAAAAGGGCGCAGAGGAAGAAGGCGGAGAGGAAGAAGCGGAGGGGGTAGGGGGTTTGTTGAGTTGTTTGGGTTGGTTGGGTTGGTTGGGGTTGTTGTAATTTGATGCAATATGGGTAGTTTTAAGTGTTAAGTATTAAGTTTTAACACCGATTTTCGTAACACACATTCAAGCCTGCGACATTGAAATTTAATCGTCTGGCAGGGGGTCGAACGCAAATGATGTTATATGCAATGACGCTTCATTATTATATTGTAATAGTTAAAACATGAAGTCTGGATGTATGAGGATCGCTGAACGAATTAAAAATACATATAAAATGCAATAATATCAAATGTAAAACCATGGACGAACATTGTCTTAGAAGAAAACAGGCAAAAAAGTTATCATGTTTTATGTAATTTATTATTGACTTGTAAAACGTCATACCATATAACACAAAGCATGCGTGATGCCAAATTTTTCCTTCATCCCCGATTCGAGTGGCAACGCCGGTACGAGGCGCTGAGGGCAATGTTCGTGGATCGGCTGCCCCACAAGGTCGTCGCGGATAAATTCGGGTACACTCCCGGGTACACGCGTCTTTTGCGGCATCAATTCGTTCACGGCAAAATTGACCTTGCAGAGCCTGTCGCGCAAGGGGCTGTCCAGCGTCGCCGCGTTTCGGCTCAAGTTCGGACCAAGATTGTCGACTGGCGCAAACAGATGCTTTCCGCGGGACAGATTGTGGAGCTGCTCAGCGAAGAGGGTGTTGAAATTTCGGTC
>NZ_JALJRB010000001.1 GCF_022968795.1 Desulfatitalea alkaliphila | reverse complement strand
CTCAACGCGCAATACAAGCTCCATACAAACCTAATTCGAGTACCCTACGTGCTCCATACGAGCGCTAAGGACAACCGATATCGGATTTCGAATTTGGAAAGTGCCGACGATGGTGCAAGCGGACCAATCGACCCCGTTCGAATGGCCCTTTTGCCCGCATTGGACCTGTGTTAAGTTGCCGCTCAAGGTGTTGCCGGCACTGTTTTATCAGGCCGGAGACGCTTATTCGTCATGCTGCGAGGAGCCGTTTCATGCCCGTCTTTCTGTGGTTGTTGGTGCTTGCTTGGATCGGGTTGGCCATTGGATGCGGTTACACCCTTTTTCGCAAGAAACAGCGGATCCGTGCCCTCCAACGGGCCGTCCGGGAAGCCAAGCACACCATTCATCGGCTGGAAACCGATCACGCGCAGAAAACCACGCAGCGCCGCAAAACCGAAGAGAAGCTGCGCAGCTACCTCCAACTGCTGGACGCACTGCTCAATACCATGTCCAATCCGGTCTGTTTCAAGGACGGCGAGGGGGTTTTTCAAGGTTGCAACCGGGTCTATGCCAAGACCGTGCTGGGGCTGACGCGGGACCGTATCATCGGCCGCCGGGCCCAGGATTTGCCGCGGCAGATCCCCCCCGATCTGGCGGCCACCTACCAACGGCAAGAGATGGTGATGCTGGAAAAAGGCGGCTTCCACGCCTTCGAAGCCATGGTGCAATGTGCCGATGGCGTGCAGCGCGATTTTTTGTTCAACCTGGCGCCCATCAAAAATCCGAAAGGCGAGGCCGTCGGCAGCGTGACCGTTTTGTCCGATTTGACGGAAAAGAACCGGGCCGCCCGGGACCGCCTCGCCCGGGAACGGCTGGAGGGCGTGCTGGAAACAGCGGGCGGCGTCTGCCACGAAATGAACCAGCCGTTGCAGGTGCTGTCCGGCTTTTTGGAAATTTTGGCGGTCCAGGTGGCCGACGGTCCCGGCCGCGAAATGGCGGATGTTGTGGCAAACGCGCGGCAACAAGTGGACCGCATGGGCGCCATCACCGCCAATCTGCAGCGCATCACGCGCTATGAAACCTTGGATTATGGCGACAACACCCGCATCATCGACATTCACAAAGCGTCCCGGCAAGACGATGCCCGATAGGGGATCCAACAAGGCCGCCTGTGGCTGAAAACAGGAACTGCCGCATCCTTTCCCAAAGCCTTCCGACGGCCCCGTCCGCTTTCTTTTTTTCTATTGATTCAAATGGGTTGCCGATCAATACAAAAAGTGGGGGGGGTTGTCTCCGATAAGACTCCGAAAAGCGGAACCCGGTGTTCCGATACGATATTCGGCCGGTTTTACAAGTTTCTGATATTGTAATGGTTTTACGTATGGCACCCCTCTTGCTCTGCGCCTCTCCTTGAACCTGGTGCCCGCGCGCCGTTGCGCATACCCGCGGATCGCTAACAAGAGGAGCGTACCTTACGATGCATCACAAAGGCTGTCACCCGATTTGTCCCAAAACCGATGCCGCGTCCCCACGGACCACAGCAGCGGGCATGGAGGTGGAAGAAGAACCGCCAAGTTGTCCGACATGCGCGCCGGCGGCTGCGCAGCAGACCACCAACCCCCTTTCGCGCCGTTCATTGACGTTGCACGTCACCCCTTCCGAAACACCTACCCCGCGGCGGCGCTTCAAACGGATTTATTACCCCGCGGTTTCCGACCGGCAATGGAACGATTGGCAGTGGCAGATCGCCAATCGCATCCGCAGCTTGTCCCGGTTGGAAACCTTTTTACCATTGACGCCCCGGGAGCGCATGACCGCCGAAGGGTTGCAAACCAAGCTGCCCCTGGCCATCACACCCTACTACCTGAGCTTGCTGGTGGGCCGCGACGCAACCCACCCCCTGCGGCAAACAGTGGTGCCGGTCATCGACGAGTTCATCACCTCGCCGGGCGAGGCCGACGACCCTTTGGGCGAAGAGCTGCAGAGCCCGGTGCCGGGGCTGGTGCACCGCTATCCCGACCGGGTGCTCTTTCTGGTCCTCGATTTCTGTTCCACCTACTGTCGCTACTGCACCCGTTCCAGGGTGGTGGGCCACGGACGGCTGTTTTTCAACCGGCGCCGGCTGGAGAACGCATTGGAATACATCCGGCGCACCCCTGCCATCCGGGATGTCCTGTTGTCGGGCGGTGACCCGTTGACCCTGGGGGATGCACGCCTGGACTGGTTGCTGACCCGGTTGCGGCAGATCAAGCATGTGGAGATCATCCGTATCGGTACCAAAGTGCCCGCCGTCCTGCCCCAGCGGATCACGCCGCAACTGGTGCGCATGCTGCGCCGCCACCACCCGCTGTGGATGAGCTTGCACTTCACCCATCCGGACGAGTGCACCCCCGAGGCCTACCGGGCCTGCCAACGCCTGGCCGATGCCGGCATTCCCCTCGGGTCCCAGACCGTGCTGCTGCGCGGGGTGAACGATTCGGTGGCAACCATGCGGGACCTGATGCACCATATGCTGCGCATGCGGGTGCGGCCCTACTACCTGTACCAGTGCGATCCCATTCGCGGCTCGGCCCATTTTCGCACCCCTGTGGAAAAAGGCCTGGAGATCATTCGCGGGTTGCGGGGGTTCACCACGGGCTACGGGGTGCCGACCTATGTGATCGATGCGCCGGGCGGCGGGGGCAAGATTCCCTTGATGCCTGATTACTGCCAGGGGCGCGACGGCGATCAGGTGCTGTTACGCAACTACGAAGGGGAGATCTATCGTTATCCGGATGTTGGAGGAGCGTGGCGATGAAAATCGGACTCACCTATGATCTGCGTTCGGACTATCTGGCTGCCGGTTATTCAGAAGAGGCGACGGCGGAGTTCGATCGGGAGGACACCATCGCGGCCTTGGAAACGGCCTTGGTGGATCTGGGCCATTTGACCGACCGCATCGGGCATGCCCGTCAACTGGTCGGCCGTTTGGCCGCCGGCGATCGCTGGGATCTGGTCTTCAACATCGCCGAAGGGCTGCACGGCATCGGCCGCGAAGCCCAGGTGCCGGCCATCCTGGACGCCTTCCAACTGGTTTACACTTTTTCCGATCCGTTGGTGATGGCGCTGACTTTGCACAAGGGGATGACCAAGCAGGTGCTGCGGGATGCCGGTGTGCCCACCGTCGAGTTCGCCGTGGTCGCCGGCCCCGAGGATGTGCGCGCCCTGGCCTTCCCACCGCCTTATTTCATCAAGCCCGTGGCCGAGGGCACGGGCAAGGGGGTTTCCGCGGCCTCCATCGTGCGGCGCCGGGAGGATCTGGGGGCGGCCTGCCGCAACCTGAAGACGGCCTTTCAACAACCGGTGCTGGTGGAGCGGTTTTTGCCCGGACGGGAGTTCACGGTGGGGCTGCTCGGCAGTGGCCGCGAGGCGCGGGTGTTGGGTACCATGGAGGTGCGCCTGCTGGCCGGCGCCGAACCGCAAGTCTACTCTTACACCAATAAGGCGCAGTACGAGGAGCGGGTCGCCTATCGGTTGGTGCGGCCGGGCGAGGATTGGGTGGTGGCCCGGTCCGAGGAGCTCGCCTTGCGCGCCTGGCGGCTGCTTGGCTGCCGGGACGGTGGGCGTGTGGACATCCGCTGTGATGCCGAGGGACGTCCCCAGTTCATGGAGGTCAACCCTTTGGCCGGTCTCCATCCGGTGCACTCCGACTTGCCGATCCTGTGCACCGCCCTGGGGATCCCCTTTGTCCAGTTGATCGAACAGATCGTGGCATCCGCTGCCGTGCGGATCAAGGCTTGCCCATTGCCGCGAAAACAGGTGTTGCAGGCCCATGCACATTGCCATCGTCCATAACGCCTTGACCGGCGACAGCACACCCGATGAGGCGGATGTGAAGGTCCAGGCCGCAGCGGTCGAGGCGGCCCTGCGCCGTCGCGGCCACCGGGCGGAGGTGCTGGCCTGCGACCTGGACCTGGAGCGGATGCGGCGCCAACTGATCGATGCCGCCCCGGACATGGTGTTCAACCTGGTGGAGTCCCTGGCCGGAACGGGGCGGTTGATCCATCTGTTGCCCACTTTGCTGGAAGCCATGGGGGTGCCGTATTCCGGCGCGTCGGCCGAAGCGCTGCTGTTCACCTCCAACAAGATCCTGGCCAAGCAGCGCATGATCGCCGCCGGAGTGCCGACCCCGCCATGGATCGGTCCCGACGATGCCCGGCGGCCGCACCGGGCGGGCCGAACCGACGCTCGGTCGCACCGCTGGATCGTCAAGTCGGTGTGGGAGCACGCCTCCGTGGGCATCGATGCCGGTTCACTGCTGACCGGCCTGGACGAGGAGGCCCTTTGGACGGCGCTGGCGCGACGGGCCCCTCTGCTTGGCGGGGCCTGCTTTGCCGAAAGATTCATCGACGGCCGTGAATTCAACCTCTCCCTTCTGCAAGGACCGGGAGGCCCCCGGCTGCTGCCGGCGGCGGAAATCCGTTTCGAGGGGTTCGCCGCCGATCAGCCCCGCATTGTGGACTACCGGGCCAAATGGGATCCCACGGCCCCTCAATACCACCACACGCCGCGGCGTTTCGACTTTAGCGACGCGGACCGGCCGCTGCTGACCAGCCTTGCGGCGTTGGCCCTGCAGTGCTGGGATGTGTTCGATCTGCGCGGCTACGCGCGGGTCGATTTTCGGGTGGACGACCAAGGCCGGCCATGGGTGTTGGAGGTCAACGCCAACCCCTGCCTGGCTCCGGATGCCGGTTTCGCCGCCGCCCTGGCGCAGGCCGGCATCGCCTTCGATGAAGCCATCGACGGGATCGTGCGATGCTGAAAATCCGCCGCGTATACGACGACGTGCTGCCAATCAACCGGGAGATGCTGCGCCAGGTGCAGCAGATCATGCGCACCCGCTTCAGCGATGTGCCCCAAGCCGAGATCGACCAGATCGCCGAGAAGCTGCGCAACCCCTTCAAGCAACGGTTCCGCACCATTTTGCTGGTGGCCGAAACCCTGCGTCGGCGGGTGTTGGGCTTTGCCATGGTGCTGCATGAACCGGAAATCGGTTTTTGCTACCTGGACTGGATCGCCCTGGCCACCGGCACCACCGGTGGCGGGTTGGGCGGCGCGTTGTACGATCGGGTGCGGGCCGAAGCCGCCGCCATGGACGCCAAGGGACTCTTTTTCGAATGCTTGCCCGACGATGCCCGAAACTGCCCCGACGCGGCCCTGCTCAAAGAAAACCGTGCCCGCCTGCGTTTCTACGAGCGCTACGGCGCCCGGCCGGTGATCAACACCGGCTACGAAACAGCCGTCAAGACGGGCGACACCTGCATGCCGCACCTGGTCTACGACGGCCTGGAGCGCTATCCTGCGCCCAATCGGGCGTTTGTGCGCAAGGTGGTGCGCGCCGTTCTGGAGCGCAAATATGCCGATTACTGCCCCCCCGATTACGTGGACCGGGTGGTCGCTTCGTTTCAAGACGATCCGGTGCGGCTGCGGCCCCATCGCTATGTCAAACCCGCCGCCGTGCGCAGCGCGGTGGACGGCCGTTCCACGGAACAGGTGGCCCTGGTGGTCAACGACAAGCACGATATCCACCATGTCCATGAGCGGGGCTATGTGGAAGCTCCGGTGCGGGTCTCTTCCATCCTGGCCGCCCTGGAACCCAGCGGTCTGTTCACCACCAGCCGGCCGCGGGCCTTCGGCGAAAAACACCTGACGGCGGTGCACGATGCCGATCTGGTCAGCTACCTGCGCCGCGCCTGCGAGGAGATCCCGGAAGGCAAATCGCTCTATCCTTACATCTTCCCCATCCGCAACAAGACCCGGCCGCCCAAGGAGCCGTCGGTGCTTTCGGGCTACTACTGCATCGACACCTTCACCCCCATCAACCGCAATGCCTACCCGGCGGCCCGGCGGGGGGTGGACTGCGCCCTGACGGCGGCCGCCGAGATTCTGGCCGGCCGGCGCATCGCCTACGCCCTGGTGCGCCCGCCCGGCCACCATGCCGAACGGCGGGCCTTCGGCGGCTTCTGCTATTTCAACAACAACGCCATTGCCGCCCACTACCTGAGCGCCCACGGCCGGGTGGCCATTCTGGACATCGACTATCACCACGGCAACGGCCAACAGGACATCTTCTATCGCCGGGCCGACGTGCTGACCATCTCCATCCACGGCCATCCGAAGTTCGCCTATCCCTACTTCACCGGGTTCGAGGACGAGCAGGGGGAAGGGGAGGGGGAAGGTTTCAACTGGAATCTGCCGTTGCCCGAGGCGCTGGACGGTGCCGCCTATGCCAAAACCCTGGCCCGTGCCATCGAGCGCATCCAGGCGTTCAAGCCGACCTTTCTAGTGGTGGCCCTGGGTCTGGATACCGCCAAAGGGGACCCCACCGGCAGTTGGCAATTGCAGGCCGGCGATTTCGAAGCCAACGGTCGCATGATCGGTGGATTGGGACTACCCACCCTGGTGGTGCAAGAGGGCGGTTATCGCACGCGCGCACTGGGTACCAGCGCCATGCGCTTCTTCAAAGGCTTGGTGACCGCCAACACCCGTACCGTGGGACGGCGCCACCCCGTGCGGGAGGCCCTGCACGGCCTGCGTTGGCGCTACGCGCCGGAGGCGGCCGACCCGGAGCGGATCCGGCGCCTGGTGACCATCACCGGCTTTTTCAATCCCGCCGAGGTGGATGTGGCGGAGGAGCTGGTCCGGGAGCGGCTCGACAAGGGCGAGGCCGGCGGCTACCACTTCGTGCTGGCCGAACATTACGGCCGCCTGGTGGGCTACACCTGCTACGGCCCCATCGCCGGAACGGAAAACAGCTTCGATCTCTATTGGATCGCCGTGCATCCCGATTTTCAACGGCGCGGCCTGGGACGGCATTTGTTGCGGGAGAGCGAACGGCTGATCCGCAAGGCCGGCGGCCGCAGGATCTACGTGGACACTTCCCAGCGGACTGAATACGCCAGCACCCGTATCTTCTACGAAACCAACGGGTACCGGCGCGAAGCCCTGCTGGCCGATTACTACGGGCCGGGGGACGGCAAGGCGATCTACTGCAAGGTGATGACTGAGGGTTGATTACGGCGCTGCTGCTGTAAAGTGCTTTGGCGCCGTGGATGGCGCGGGCAGGCCGTTGGACCCGCTGGATTGCGGCCCCAACGGCCTGTCTGCAGATCTCAATAGGTCTGGCGATACCCAGGTCATGCGACCTGCAACGCCGCCGCCCGCTTGTTCTTGGCTTTCTGCATCACAATCACCACCGCCACCAGGGCCAGGCCCAGCAGGTCGCTGACCAGGGTCGGCCAGTAGAGCAGGAGGGTGGCCACGGCGAAAATGATCCACTCCACGATGGAGGTGCGGCGGATCAGGTAGCCCATGGTCAGGGCGGAAAAGGCCAGGGTGCCCATTGTGGCCGACAGAAAGGACATGAAGATCTGCATGGGCGTCCCGTCGAACAGAATGGCCGGGGTGAAGGCGAACAGCAGGGGCATTACGTAGAGCAGCTTGGCGAACTTGAAACTGGTCCAGCCGGTTTTCCAGGGGTCGGAGCCGGCGATGGCCGCCCCGGCATAGGCCGCCACGCAGACCGGCGGCGTGATGTTGGAATCCTGGCTGAACCAGTAGACGATCATGTGGGCCCCGATGGCCGATACCCCCAGCACACCCAGGGGCGGCACGGCCAGCACGGCCACGATCAGGTAGGCCGCGGTCACCGGCACGCCCATGCCCAGCACCAGGGAGGCCAGGGCGATCAGAAAGACGGCCGCCAGCAGATTGCCGCCGGCCAGGGTGATGATCAGGTCGGAGAATTTGAGACCCATGCCGGACAGGGAGATGGTGCCCACGATGATGCCGATGACGCCCACCGTGGCGCCGACGATCAGGGTGTTGCGGGCGCCGGTCTGGATGGCATCCCATATTTCCGGAATGCCCATGCGGGTCTCTTTGTTGACCCAGCTGATGACGATGCAGGAAATGGTGGCCCAGAAGGCGGCATAGCCTGGTGAGCGGCCCATGATCATCATCACCGTGATGATGATCAGCGGCAGCGAGTAATACCAGCCCCGTTTCAGTACAATCTTCCAGTGCGGAAAATCAGGATCGTCAATGCCCTTGAGGCCCTGCTTCTTGGCCTCGAAATGGATCATGCAGAACACGGAAAAGAAGTAGAGCAGCGCCGGTCCCACCGAGATGCCCATGATATAAGTGTAAGGCATGCCGGTCAGTTCGGCCATCAGAAAACCACCGGCGCCCATGATGGGGGGCAGGAACATGCCGCCGATGGAAGCGGCAGGCTCGATGGCGCCCGCCACGTGGGGCTTGAAACCGGCCCGCTTCATCAAGGGTATGGTGAAGGCGCCGGTGGAGACGGTGTTGGCGATTGCGCTGCCCGAGACCGAACCGAAGAGGGCCGAGGCCATCACCGCCACCTTGGCCGGGCCGCCGGTGGTGTGGCCGGCGGCCGCCAGGGGCAGGTCGATGAAAAAGCGGCCCGCGCCGGACTTGTGCAGAAAGGCGCCGAAGAAGATGAACAAAATCACGTAGGTGGCCAGCACGCCGGCCATGACGCCGAAAACGCCGTTGGTGGTCAGGAAAAGGGCGTTGGCCAGGCGCTGCACGCCGAAGCCGCGGTGGGCCAGGATCTCCGGCAGGTAGGGACCGAAATAGGCGAAGGCCAGCATGCCGGCGCCGATCAGGGTCATGGACCACCCCAGCACCCGCCGGCACACCTCCATGGAGACGATGACGCCCACGATGCTGATCAGCGAATCCAATTCGGTCTCGGCGCCCGCACGGTAGTTGAGCGCCTCGAACTGGGTCATCCAGTAGAGCACCACGGCGCTGGCGGTCAGGGCGTAAAGCACATCGGACAGGGTGGGATTTCGCCCCCAGCGTTTGAGCATGGCGCGGTCCACCACCCAGACCCCCATTCCCAGCGCCACGGCGGCCAGGGCCAGCCACCACAGCACGGGGCTGCGGACCACCGCCCGCAAGAACCCCTCGTCGGCCCACAGGTCGTCGATGCCCATCATGTGGGCATGGAAGGCCTCCACGTTGTCGTAAAAGAGCCATATGGCCACCGTGCAGGCGATGAAGACGCCCATGACGATGTTCAGCCCCACACGTACCCGCGCAGTGCCGGCGGGGTAACGCAAAAACACCAGAACATAAGTGATGAGCACATAGACCCCGAGATGGTATTGGGTGCCCACCGTGGAGATGCCGGCGGCATAGAAGTAAAAAAGCACCAAAAAGGCGCCAATGGCGCTGGTGACGATTTTCCAGAAACCTTCCGGTGTCCGCACCGTCTTGGCTTCCTTGGCCATCAGCTCCTTGACCTTTTGCTGCTTTTCAGCGTCCAGGCCCTCGAGATCCTTCATTTCATCCGACATGGCGGGCTCCCCCGGGGATCAGGCACGAAGGCAGGGGGAGGCCCTTGATCGCGCCTCCCCCTGCATGGCAATGGCGGTTATTCCAGTTTCTGACGATCGCTGAGGGACAACCCCTTTTCCTGCCAGAATTTGGCGGCGCCCGGGTGCACCGGCGTGGCGATGCCTCTGAGGCCGTCCGCGATCTTCATGGCCTTGGCGGCCTTGGTGACGCTGTACATGAATTCCAAGCCCTTATCGGAATAAATGTCGTTGAGGGCATTGTAGACGATCTCGTCGCTCACATGCTTGCCGGCCGTCCAGATGGCCGAATCCTGGACCGTCAGCACATCGTAATCGACACCCTGGTAGGTGCCAGCGGGAATGGTCACTTCGGAGTAGAAGGGATACTCATCGAAAAAGCCCGTTTCCTTGCCCAGCTCCACCAGGCTCAACAGCCGGATGCGGTTACTGGCCGCCGCCTGGATTACCGAGGCGTTGGGGTATCCGGCGAAGACCCACATGGCGTCGATCAGTTTGTCGCCCAGGGCCGAAGCGCCCTGGCTGTAGCCGATGTATTCCGCGGTGAATTTGTCCCACAGGCCCACGGCTGTAAAGTACCGCTGCGAAGAGGCGGCTGCCCCCGAGCCTGCCGGTCCCACGGCCACCCGTTTGCCGGCCAGATCTTTGACCGACTTGATGCCGCTGCTTTCCAGCACCAGCAGATGGGCCGGTGCGCCATAAAGGTATGCCATGCTGTAATTGTTGGCGTAAATGCGGGTGTCGCCGGTCAGCTTGCCGTTGAGCCCCAGGTAGAGGTCGCCTGCGTAAACAATGCCGAAATCGGCGTCGCCCGTGTTGACCCGCCGCAGATTCTCCACCGAGCCGGCCGAGGCCATGTTGGAGACTTCCACGTTGGGTAGGTTCTTGGACAGGCGGCTGGAGATGGCGTTGGAAAAATACTGGAACGTACCGCCGTCCGGTCCGCCGGAAAAGGCCAACCGCGCCCGGCGCTGGGCTTCGCCCACAGGCGGCAGCCAGAGCAGGGTGACGGCCAGAACAAGGGTTATTGCCGCACAAAGCAAACTGTTTCTCGTTTTCATGACACGCTCCTTTGGGTTGGGATGAGTGGCACCGTTTGGGGACGGATCCATATCGGAAAACCGGCCGGACCGCCCACGATCCGCCGCTTTTGCACAAATCGTGTATCATGATCGGGGCAATGGTCCTGTTTAATATGTAACGAGCAGGCTGGACAGGGTCAATCGGGCCATTTCTGATTCTGGGCTAGGTAAATTTCTTACAGGGCGAGGGGCGTGGAGTGTCGGGTCGACAGGGGCGTCTTCGGCCGGCTCTCCTTTGCGGCCAGAAAGCAAATGCGCGCGTGCCTGTATGCGGCACGCGCGTATTGTGATTTCGTCAAGAAACGCTTATTTCATTGCAGATGCCTCCTACTCGGAGGACGGCTCGTCCTCACACTCGTATTTACCTTCATCGATGCGCCAGAACACCCGGCCGCTCTTGACCTTGCCGGGGGTTTCCTGGGAAATGGTTTGGAAATCGCCGCCTTCGCCGCCCACCAGGGCCTTGGTGCCGTGGCCCGCCCCCACCATGAGACTGGCGGGCGGTGGCATGCCCGGTCCCAGGATGCGCGATTTCAGCACCACGGTGCCGTCGCCGGTGGACGCGGTGCCGATGACCGAATGGCGGAAGGCGGTGCCGGTGGTGTAGTAAAGGGCGTAAAAGCGGCCCAACCCGGCGCTGGAGCACACATCCGCCGACGGGGTGTAGGTGGTGAAGGTCAGAATTTCGCCGGCCAGCGCCGGCCGGGTGATGTTGCGCTCGCCGATGTCCTGCAGGTCGAAACGCCAGCCGGAACGCTCGGCACCCTGAATCAAATCACGGAAATCGTTGAAGGTGAAGTCGTCTCCGCCGCCGACCGGGGTGTAACTCCGCGCCAACCCGTCCAGGCGGTTGCCGGATTCGTAAACCACCACGTTGGAGACATTCTCCAGATCAGAAAACGATACCGGTTCGTAATTGAAGGCGCCGTCGTCGGACCGGGTCTCCTTGAGGCCGTAAAAAGATTGTCGGTCGATGTTGCCCTTGTCGCCGGCGGTTAGGAAGCGCCCCGTGCCGCAAAAGACCCAACGGTTGCCTTCACGGTCGATGGCGGCCGTGGGCCGGGCCGTGATGGGTTGGCCAGTGGCGCGCGTGTTGCCCGGCGCGCCGGGTGTCAGGTCGAGCATGGTGTTGTCCACCTGCCAATGTCCGGGGTTGGTGTTGGCGTTGAGCACCAGGCGCCGCAGTTTGCCGCCCCATCCGTCATCATGGTTGCCCGAACTGGTGCCGAAATAGACGGTGTCTGTTTTGTAGTTCAGGTTCCAGTCCACCGCGATGGGCCTGGAGACACTGCTATTGGGTTCTTCGAACCGCACCATGTAGCGCGACGCCGGGTTGGCGGCGGCGGTCAGAGTGGTGATGCCGGGCCCCCCGGCCGCGCCATGGGTGAGCATCACCAGTTGCCCTGCGGCCAGTTTGACCAGATCGACGGCATACATCACCGCCCGCTGGCTGCTGGTGCCTTCGGTCAGGGCGGTGGTGTTTGGGCCGTTGATGTCGTCCTTGCCCGGCGAAATGGGGCCCGAGCCGAAGATCAGGTACCATTGGGGGTTGGCCGCTGGGCTGTCGCCGCCATCGGCCATTTCGTCATCGGTCCCTTCCATGAGGATCACCCCCGGATGGCAGGTGGTGAAGCCCAATTCCGGAAAGGTGAGCTCGGCCAGCAGGCGGGGCGGCTTTTCCGGGTTGGTGATGTCGAAGACGACATAGGCCGAACTCAGCGCGCGGTCGTTTTCCGGATCGAAATCGCTATCCCCCTTGACGATCTGCGCGCCGATCTTGCCGCCGCCCAGGCGCATGCCGGCCACCAGCACGGTGCCCCAGCCCCCCGGATAGTCGGGATCGCGGGCGTCGAAAATGCGGGCGTCGAATATGCGCGGTTCCAGGTCGACGTAGTAGATGTGCTCGTAGTCGGGCCGGGTCAACCAGTAGAGGTGGGGCAAAAGGTTGAACGGCACGTAGGCCCACAGCTCGGCGCCGAGGGGCAGGGGATTGTACTGTCTCGGCACCGCCCCTTGGGGCGGCGGAATCGGTTCGCCTGCATCATCCAGGGGCACAGTGGAAAATTGCCGGTTGAAATCGTTGTAAAAACCGGCGTTGAAAGCGTGCAGCATACCGCCGTTGCTGCCCACGTAGACCACGTTGCGGCGGTGGCGGTAGCGGCGGTAGAAGGCGCTGTAACTGCTGTCGCGGTAAATCAGGTCGTAGTTTTCGGCCGGTCGGCCCACCACCGTGGGCGAAGAGTGCACGATGTCCGCCAGGCGCCAGGTGCGGCCATTGTGTTGGCGGCTGCGAAAGGTTGCCAGCGGGACACCGCCGGGAGTGGTGGTGGCGTCTTGATCCTCGCCGCGAATGAAGTTGACGACCCGTCGGGCCTGGTGGGTGACCATTTCTTGAAATCGGGACGGGTTCTCGACCATGTTCGCAGGCGGCGAAAAAGGTTCGTGGACATGCAGATAGGCCCAGAAGTCGGCGGGGGTGGTCATTTCCCGCCAGGTCGGGGGGTGCTGCGCATCGGCGACGAAGGGTCTGATATCGCTGTCGTTTTGCACCACCATGGAACCGTTTGCATTGACGAAGGTGAAGATGTGTCGCTTGGGCTCGTTGGCGTCGTAGGCGCGTTGCGCGGTGGGTTGCAAGTCGGGTGCGTTGAGCCAGTCGCTGGAGGACCACAGATAATGGATCGCGAGGGGTTCGACGGTGTCCACGGGATCGCTTTCCAAGTCCGGTGCGTTGAGCGGATTGCCGTCGGCGTCGGTACCGCTGTAACGGCTGACCGTCACCCGCTCGCCTTCCGGCGGCGGGCAGCCATCCTGCTGTTCCGGGGCTTCGGTGTTGAACACCAGGAAGCGGTCCGCGGTCCCACCGGCCGGCCGGTTCAGATCCAGCCGTGCATTGCTGTTGGTGTCCTCTCGCAGGTTGCCATGGCGATCCATCAGCAAACCGTGCACCTGGCCGGCCCACTTGATGGTGTTGCCCGCGTCATCGCTGAGGGCCGGGAAAAAGAGGGATTGGTAAACGGCCCCTTGGCCGGATCGGGGGTTGGACACCACCGAGGCGGCGGTGCCCGTTGCGGCGCGGGCCACCATGTCGCCGAAAATCTGCATCAGGTCCCGCTCCAATTGGTAGCCGTCCGCCGCCTCGTAATAGGTGTCGGGGATGCCGTCGCCGTTGCTGTCGCCGTAGCCGCCCAGCAGGGCGGCTTTCATCAGCAGTTCCCGGGTCGCCGCGTATTCCCTGTCCTGCTCGTCCAGCATGGCGACGATGGTGTAAAGAACGATGTTGTTTTCATAACAGGCGAAAGCGCCCTCTTCGCGCAGGTTGTTGTATCGCGCGTAGAGGGCCAGGTCCGCCAGGTAGTCGGTGCCGTTGTTGGCATAGCCCGGATTCTCGACCGTCCACGGCGCGGGGTCGTAATTCAGCAAGTGTTCCGGAATATTGCCCGCAGTTTGGCGGGCGTAGCCGTAACCCATGAGATTGCCGGCGCTGCTGCGCGGGATGGCCTGGTCCTGGGTGGAGGCGCCGTCGGTGAGCAGCAGGACGAAGTTGGGGGCGCAGGGGACCAATTGATTGAGTTCCGTGTCGACAAAGGGATCCACATAATTGCTGCCGGTTGCGAAAGTGTTGGTGTATGCCGAGTGGGTGACCGGATCGCCCCGAAAATAGTGCAGCGCCACATAGAAGGTTTCGGCCAGGGGAGTCCAGGTGTCGCAGGTTTTGGTCCGCAGATCCAGGACCATGTCGGGGGTAACTCCGTTGTCGATGGGATGGGCCACATAACCGCCGGCCACGTCTTCAACCCCCCAGCGGTCGGTGATCCTGCGGTTGAACCACATGTTGCCCCAGCGCGCCTGATCGCCGACCCGCTGCAGCACGCCTACCAATTCGCCATCCAGGAATTCATCGGGTTCGAAACGACTGTTTTTTTGCACTCGTACCCGGTAGCGCGCCGATCCCGCCTCCAGCGTGCCGTCCAGGTTCACCCGATAGTTTTGGTCGTTGGCGTGGGGCGATACCGCGATGTCGGCCCCGGGGGTGCTGGTTTTGTTGATGACACCCATGATGGCGTTGTTTTCCCCGACAAGGTCCTGGACACCGGTACCGGATCCCGCGGAAGAATCCTCCACCCTGCCGCCCACCAGCACCTTGCGCAGAATGTCGATGCGGCGCATGGTCAGCCAGTTGAGCCAGTTGCCGTCCCACAGGCGGCGCTCCACGATGGCGGTGCTGTCCAGCGGTCCGCTGCCGGCACCGGACCGCAGCACCTCGGCCACCTGCCAGCTGCGCGAAGCGGTGTTGTAGTCGCCTCTGCGGTGGGTGGGCACGAACAGATCGTTGGCGTTGTCGTAGGTGTAAAAGAAATCGGGATTGAAATAGCCGTAGTAGCGAACAGCGGGCTGATCCGGACCGTTGTAGGGTTCGCCTTGGTAGCTGCCCCCGTAGGCCGTTTCGTTCATGCTGCCCGAGTTGTCTAGAAGGATCATGATGTTGGGCTTGACCGAATAGGCCACGAAGGGGGGTAGTTGCACATAATCGGCCATTTTCGGCTTGGTCCAGTCGTTGCCGGCCGCAGCCGTTGCGACCATGCCGGATCCGAGAAGGCCCCACAGAAGGGCGAGGGCGATGCCGGCCGCCCGGCCGGCCCTGATGGTGCGCCTGTTGGTTTTCATCGCTGGCTTAGTCCTCTCTTGGTCTGACGGGAAGGCCGACGGTCGGTGGTCGTTCCCGGTATTGGGCGATGGTGCACATGCCTACGGCTGCGGCGACCGGCGAACGGCGGCGCGCGTCGGGCAGCGGGTCGCGGGAGCGGGCATCGCGGGGGTTCATCGAATGACATGCCGGTAGCGGTTCATGATCCGCACTTCGCTGTTGGAGACACCCAATCCGCGGATGTCGTAAATGATCATGGCCCCGCCGCGGCCCGCCCCCAGGCCCTCGCCTTCATAGCCTTCCGTCAATTGCAAGGCGTTGCCGGGCGAAAATTCCGTGTCGCCGTATATCCGCACATACAGGTCGGTGGGCCCGATGGCGCCGGCGGCCAAAACCATATCGGCATTGTCCGGTTCGGGAATTTTGTCATAGCACGCTGTCAAAACGCTGTCGGGCCCGGGCGATTCGTTCAGGTAAAATTGCGCATCGTTGAGGGTCAATCCACCGTCTAGGGCGTCCGACAGCTCCTTCTCGACATCCTCGGCCGCCAGCCGCAGCTCGATGGCCTGTTCCGTCAATTCGGGCACGAACTCCTGCACCGTGGCGTCGGTGGCGAACCAAGTGCGTTTGTACAGCTTGTCATGGGTGGCGATGTTCACCTCGATGTTGGCGGTGCGGGTGGAAAGGATACCGATGATGGTCACCACCAGCAAAATCAGCACGGTGGTGATCAGGGCGGACCCGCTTTGCCCCGATGGGCCGGTGTGGCGGTCGTAGCAGGGTTGCATGTGTTTCCTCTGAATTGAAGGTTTTGTGCATTTTTGTCAGATCAAGGTGGCCAGTAGATAGTGGATCTCCACGCTTCTTTGATTGCCGCCGTCCGCCCAGCCCACCGTTACCGCAATGTTTTTGGTGTTGCGGATCAGATCTTCATCGGTGACGGCATAGGAAACCGTGTAGCGGCCCACGGGAGCCAAATCGCGACTTCCCGGCTGCAACAGCGGATGTTCGTGGGTCAAAGCGCGCAGCTCTTCCACCACACTGGCCGCCACGGCGGCGGCCTCCGTGTTGCTGCGGGCCAGGTTGTTGCCTTCAAGGGAGCTGATCTGCATGCTGACCGTAGCCAGAATGCCGACGGTGAAAACGAAGATGGCGATCAGCGCTTCGATCAGGGTGAAGCCCCCCTGGCGACCGGGACCGCCGATGGTGCCGGGTTGTCTGTGGTGTGTTGCCATACATCCTCTCTCGCGGTTTTTCGGTTCGGTGATCGATGGATGCCGGACGCTTGCGCCCCGCCGCCCCGCCCTAAAGGTTCATATTGCGCAGATCGATGGTGCGCACCAGCATCCGTCGCCGGAACCCGTCCCCGAAACCGTTGGCGCGGACATCCTCCGGCAATCCGGGCATGGCATAGGGCTCGGTGTTGACAAAACGGGACGATGGGTGGGGGGCGCGGGCCAGCAACCACACGCGCACCATGCGCACGCGGTCCAGCGGCACCGGGACGGCCATGGGCTGCAGGGTCAGATCGGCCGTCAACCGCATGTTGATTTCATTAACACTGTTGGCGCCGGGGGCGGTCCAGATGATGTCGTTGCCCTGGTGGGCGATGTTGCCCGCATCGTCTTCGTAGGCGAAGGCGAAGAAGATGTGTTCGATGTTCTCAGCCACCAGTTCGGCACCGCCCCAGTCGTTGAGTCGACGCATCAGATCGGTGGCCCCCCGGTCGTTGAGGCGCAGGAAATAGGTGGCTTGTTCACCGGCATCCAGTACACCGTTGCCGTTGGTGTCCTCCCCGGCGTTAGGGTGGATGGCGCGCACGATACGGCGGGGCAACCAATCCCTGGCCACCTGCAGCGCAGGGCGCGACTCTGCGTCCGTTCCATTGCCGGTCAGGGCGACAGGCTTGATGTCGGTGATGCCGAAGCCCGCACCGCCCCGTCCGGTCGGATCGAAGCCGGCCAGTCGCAGATCGTCTTCCATCACATAGATGGCCCCGCGCAACTGCTGCTGCAACTGGGCCATCTCCCGTACCAGGACGGCGGCGCGCTGTTGACTGATGTAGTTGGTGATCACGGCCCCACCCACGATGGCGACCACCACCATGGCGATCAGCAATTCAACGAGGGTGAAACCAGCTCGTGCGTGATGTCGTGAAAAGGCGCAGTTATGGGGACCGGGGGATTGCATGACGGACCTCCTGGTGGTTCTTTTCATGGGGTAACAATGGATTGGGAAATGCCGCCTGCCGCACTCACGGTCAGACGTATCGTCACGGCGCCGCCATCATTGGTCAGAAAAATACTGCCGTTGGCCCCCGGATTGGTGATCCCCCTGGAATTGAAGGTGATTCTGGGGGTGTTGACCTGCCCGTCGATGTTCGCAAAAGCCACTCCTCCGCGGAAGCGTGAAAGTGCAGTGGTTTCGTCGGCCCTGCCGGGCAGTTGGGTGCGATAGCTGTTACCCGCCGTATCCACCACAATGGAACTGTCGGCATTACGGGAAACAGCCGCCATCTTGGCCCGCTGCAGGTCCATGGCCAATTGGTCGGCGGCTTCACGCACACCCCGTTGGCGCAGGTAGGCCATTGTGGAAGGCGTGGCCACAGACAGCAAAATGGCAATCAGGGAAATGACCACCAGAAGTTCTACGACGGTAAAACCTGATCGGGCGACGGGCGTGGGTTTGGCGCTGGGAATAATGTTTGTGATATTCATCTCTTCCTCAATTCGTCAGGGCGTCGGGTTGAGCTTGAGATCCGACATCAACCGAAACGGATGATCCTGCGGCCTCGGTCGGCCTCTGCTGTCAGGATCAACAGAAGCCAAGTGGGAGCGCAGCGGGATCGGTTACCAATTCAATTGTATATTAAGAAGTACTGAAGCCGCCCAAATTATAAGCAAAAAATACGCCATTTTTCATGGGAGGATGGTTGGTGGGGGTGTGCGGTGGCCCGCAAGTTGGTTTATAATGATTGATTATCAGGTTGTTGGAGGTTGGTGTAAATACCGTACCGGTATGTCGGCAGGACAAGAATAAGCCCCGGCACCTCGCGAGGTTTGGGCTGTTATCTATTAATTTTTTTTAAGCTTGGGTCCGTGTGCGTCGTGCGTAGAGCTAAGGGTTCTGCTGTTATTGGAAAAAGACTTGTTATTTCAGCACGAATCAGCGATGTGACAAATTTTGTCACATCGCTGTAGGCGGTCATATAGAACATGGACCTTTATAATAAAGCCACGAAAAGCAATACCTGCTAATAGTAGCCCAAGCGTTCTTAATGCGGAACCTCCGATGTCATCCGGGTTGTTGCATTGGCACCTACCCTGATAACATCGATTCGCCGTGCCGTTTTCTTCCTTTTATGGGTACTGTAGGTTACCTTTGCTTCACATGGCACCGCAAGGTTGGCGGTGCCCAGTTCCTTGCCGTCCGGACCTACGATGAGTGTCCGGCTATTGATGACGAAGCGGTCACCGATGCTGGAGATGACGCTTTGCAAGGTTTTGTTCTGAAGCGTGACCTCGACTTGGGGCAAAGGTACGGCTTGCTCTGCCGGTGCGGCCTCCGGTCCCTGGTGATAGTTTGTTTGCGCCAAAGATAAGGCTGGAGCAATCAATGTTGCAAGTAGCAGGAGGAAGGCCAACACGCCTATCCGACGGTATGTTCGCGACTTTAACCATTTACTATGGGTTTCGCATATTACGCTTGGGTTCATCGTTTCACTCCTGATAGTGGTCCCATGATTCACTTTGCTATCATACAGCAAACTTTTCAGCATGCCGCATGGTCCTGGTCAGTCACATTCTTTGTCAGGCATCCAGCCCTGTTGCCCGCTTTTGACGGAAGCAGGGGTTTGCTGTTGCATAACTTCGATGGGGCCCCCCTCGGTTGCAACGAACGCACTGGCGCCTTTCTGGCGCCCAACATGAATGTTGGGCGTGATCGTCATGCCGGGTCCCAGCACAAGTCGCTTCTTCATCAACGGATTACCATCCGAAAAAATCGAATCGCTGGCGCCGATAATCGGGTTGATATAGGCTGTTCCGGTGCGGTAATAGAGCGCATACAGTTGGCTCTGGCCTTCACTGGCGCAAATTGCATCGGCAGGAGAGAAGGTGGTGAAGGTCAAAGCTTGCCCTGCTAATGTCGCCTGGCCCAAATTGCGTTCGAACGGATCCGGAAAATCGAGGCGCCAGCCGGAATAGTCATCCTCGATTTCGTCAGCCAGATCCCAGAAGGTGCCGGTATAGCCGTCCAGATGATGGCCGGTCTGGAAGACATCGATGTTGCTGACATCAAACAGGTTGTCCTTGCTTACTGTATTGAAGGTCCAGCGCATTTCACCGCTGGAAAGGGTGTAGGGCTCTTTCACGCCGTAATAGGACTGTTGCATGTAATCGGCCTTGTCCTTTTGCGAGTAAAAGCGCCCAGTGCCGAAATAGACCCAACGGTTACGGTTACCATCCACGGCGGGCGTCGGCGCCGCCATGATCGGTTGGGCGGAATCCAACAAAATGCTGTCGACCTGCCACTGTTTGGGATCGGTGGGATCATTGGAACCGTCATCCAGCACCAGGCGTCGCATTCTTCCGGTCCAGCCGGTATCATGGTCACCGGAACTGGTGCCGAAATAGACCGCATCGGAATTGTAGTTCAGATCCCAGTCGACCACTATGGGCTTGGAAACACTGCTGTTGGGTTCGTCGAACCGAACCATATAATATGGTCCCGAACCGGAGGCGGTGGAGTAGTTCTCCAATCCAGTGGGAGTCACCATTCTGACTTGGCCGTCTTGCGCCAGCGCAACCAGATCGACGGCATACATCGAGGCGTTTTGGGTGCTGATGCCATCCACGAGCGCTACCGTGTTGGCTCCATTGTCGCCGAAAGCGTCCCGGGAAGCCGGGCCCGAGCCGAAAATCAGGTACCATTGGTTCGTCCTGTCATTATCGGCATCGGCACCCTGCATCAGAATCACTCCGGGATGACAGGTGGTGAATCCCAATTCGGGAAAAGTCAATTCCGCCAGCAACCGTGGCGGCATTTCGGGGTTGGTGATGTCGAAAACGGCATAAGCGGAACTCATGACCCGGTCCACATCCGGGTTGTACGGTCCGGTTCCTTTGATCATATCCGCGGCGATCTTGCCGCCGCCGAATCGCATGCCGGCCACCAGCACCGTGCCCCATCCGTTGGGATGGTCGGCGTCTGGCGCAAAGATGCGGGCATCAAAGATCCGGGGCTCCAAATCCATGAAATAAACGTGCTCGTAGTCGGGTTTCGTCAACCAGTACAGGTGGGGCAGCAAGTTGAAGGGCACGTATGCCCACAACTCCGCTCCAAGGGGAAAATCATTGTAAGACGAGCCGTTGGGCATTGAAATTTCATTGCCGAGGTTGTCCACCGGACGCGTCACGATCTGCTTGTTTGATTCGTCGAAAAAGCCCCCGTTGAGCGCATGCAACATGCCGCCGTTGCTGCCAACATAAAGCACCGTGCGGCGAAAGCGGTATTTGCGATAAAAATCGGTATAGCTTCTATCGCCGTAGAGCAGATCGAAGTTTTCCGCCGGGCGGCTGACCACAGTGGGTGAGGAATGAACGATGTCCCCCAGGCGCCAAGTGACCTCCGTGTTACCCGTTTTGGGGACGATTTGTCGGCTGCGAAACTCCTGTTTCACCCCTCCGACGAATTCCACCGGTTGGTCCTCGCCACGGATGAAGTTGACCACACGCTCGGCCTGGCGCGATACCATTGTACGAAATTCGGGAACCGAGGCGGCATCGTCTGGATCGAAGGGCGCCGGCGGCGTGAACGGTTCGTAAGTATGCAGATAGGCAAAGAAGTCTTGCGGATCGGTCAACTGCATCCACTCCGGGCTGCTATAGGCAATAAAATCTTTGACCGCATTGGTGCTGTTGGGCACCATGGAGCCATCTGCGTCCACGAAGGTGAAAATGTATCGCCGGTGGTCGTTGGAAGTGTAATTTCTTTGAAAAACCGGATTCAAATCATTTGAGTTCAGCCATTGGCTGCTGGTCCACAAATAATTGACCTCATGCAGCGCAAAGTTTTCCGTTCCTCCCGAGCTGACAGGGTCGGCGGCGCGTTCCTCCGCGTCAAATTGCCCATCAGCGTTGATATCCCTGAATTTTCGTACGAAGGGGGAAAAATCGGGTTGGGGTCCGCAACAAGGACCGTCTGGATCATCTTGACATGAACCAGCATCGCAGAAGACCAGAAAGAGGTCCTCGGCGACATCCAACCGTTGGTCGCCGGTGGTGTCTTCCCGCATATTCCCATAAGCGTCGACCAATAGGGCGTTGACCTGTCCGGTCCAGTAGACCGTATTGGTACCGTCGTAGTCCTGGGGTTGAAAAATGGCTTGATAGACCGCGCCCTCGCCGGAACGCGTCCCGGAAACCACCGAGGCGGCGGTACCCGATGAGGTGCGCGAAAGCATGTCGCTGATGGCGCGCAGCAGCTCTTTTTCCAAAAGATAACCGTCATCGGCTTCAAAGTAGGTGTCCGGAATACCATCGCTGTTGGAATCGCCGTAGCCGCCGAGCAGTGATGCCTTCTTGAGCAATGCGCGCGCATTTTCGGCTTCCACGTCGGTCAAGCCGCCGAACGCCAGCACCGTATAAAGCGTGAGGTATTTATTGTCCTCCCAGCTGGACAAGTCCGGCCTCAGATCGTTGTGTCGGGCATACAAAGCCAGGTCGGCGAGATAGTCTGTACCGCTGGAAGGGTAAATACAGCCGGCGCCGGTGCCTTCATTGCAGGTGTTGCCGGAGGTCATGGGATTGAAATGGGCACTCGTGTATTCGCTGTCCAGGTATTTTTGCCACCCTTCGGGAAAGTTGTTGGCATTGCTTGCGTACCCGCGGTGTATGGGAACCCTGCCATCCATTGTGGAGGCGCCGTCGGTCAACAGCAGTACGAAGCTCTTGGCGCAGGGCACGTGTTCGCCTGCTTCCTTGTCATAGTAGGGATCCCAATCCTGATTGATCTGAAATAAATCGGTTGGATACTGGTAGTTGCTATGAATGCTTTGCTGCTTGAAGTATTGCAAGGCAACGTAAAAAGTCTCCGCCAGCGGTGTCCAGGTGTCACAGCCCTTGGTTTGCAAATCCTGCAGCATCGCATTGCTAAAACCGTGGTCGACGGGGTTTGCTACCTTGCCGCCGCTTGCGTAGCTTCCGCCTTGGTTGAACCACATGTTGCCCCAGCGCGCCCGGTCCCCCACCCTCTGCAGTATACCGGCCAGATTGCCGCCGAGGAAGTCCTGGGGCTCGATGGTTCTGTCCTTCTGGATGTGGTTGGTGTAGGTGTGGGTATACGTGGTCCAGCCTGACCTGTATCTTACTCTTATCAACGGCCGGTTGTCAGTAGCTTGCCATAAGTCGTACGTAAAGTTCCCATGGTAGGGAGATGTCGGCGGACCGAGATGACTGCTGAAGGTTTTTGAATATTGACGGGAAAAGGACCCGCTCGGCGGGCTTTCGGCAATGAGTTTCTGCAAGCCGTTGTTGTTTCCGAGAGGTGGATCCGCTTTGCCGCCCACCAGCACTTTGCGCATGACATCGATGCGGCGCATGCTAAGCCAGTTGGCCCAATTGCCGTCCCACAGCCCTTGGGACTGCTTTTGACTGTTATACACAGGTGCGATATCGGTGTTGTTCAATGTGAGAGAGGTGCCGCTGAGATTCCTGACATTCCAGCGCCCTGCAGAGTAATCGTAGTTGATTTTTTGATATTTCGGGTGAAAGGTGTTGTCGCTTGCCCGGTATTCGTAGAAATATTTCGGATTGAAGTAGCCGTAATAGCTGACCCCGGGCTTGACCGACTGGTATTTGACATGCAAAACCGGGCCGTAGTTGACGATTTGCTCTTCATCGTCTTCATCCCTCAGGTGAGCCTCAGCCCGCCTATAGCCGGCATCGAGGCTGTGCTCCAAGGTCAGCACCAATGCGTTGCCCAAGCGCCATTCTTGACGCGACACAATGGCTTGCAGAACAGCGCTAATATCGGACGTGTCATATGCTTCTCCCGCCTGCCACGGACCAATGGTCCAATCGGCGGAAGCGGATGTCAACGTGCGGTCGGTAAGGTTGTTGGGATCATCAATGTTGAAAAACGCCGCATCATCGGCATCCTCGCCCCTGATGGTCACTGTCAGATCATCGAAGCCATCGGCATAAGCAGTAAGCTGGATGTAGGCCTCGGTGATAATCGATCCTTGAGGGATATCGACATTCTGAAAACGGATGCCCACTTGACGGTCGCCGATGTTCAATACTTCCCCATCGACCAGGTCGCTGCCAATTTGGTGCACGTCATCGATCTCCCGTACAACAAAATAGGATCGGAGACTCTCCTCAACGCCCAGGCTCTCATCCTGGCTATTATAAGGCTCGCCGGCATAGTAATCCATGTCGTATGCCGGTGCGTTCATACTGCCGGAATTGTCCAGAAGGATCATGATGTTGGGTTTGGCATCAAAGGAAACGAACGGCGGCAGCTTGACATAGTCGGCCATGCGCGGTGCCTGCCAGTCATTATTAGCACTTGCGACCCCACCGGTGATGAGCAAACAAACCAAGAAGAATACCGCCGCTGCAGTGCGGGGCCTATTCCCGACGCTGTTATTGGTCTTGCCGTATTTCGATTTCAGTAATCGTTGCATTTTCGAAACTCCCTTCGCAGAACCCGAATGAACGGTTGCTCACCGATTGTGCTGCGGCGAGCCCATGGAGGATTTACTGGATGACGTATCTCCATTGGGTTGAGATTCTGGCCACGCTGTTACCTGCTCCCTCTCCAAGCCCCCTGTTGGTATAGGTGATGTGGGCGCCGCCTCTGGCCAAACTCTTTCCAAAACCATGGTAGCCTTCGGGCAGAGCGACGCCAGCGCCGTGCATGAAATCGGCGCCCGGTCCATAGGTGCGAACAAAGATATCCGCGGAGCCCATGGTCCGATTGGTCAAGGCGATGTCGGCATTTGCGGCGGTAGGCGTATCCTCTGCGCAGATACCGGTGGCCTCGTTCCAGAAAAAATCTGGATTCAACGTAATATGGGGCGATAAAACACGAAAGACGGTTTCAACATCGTCGCCTTCTTGAAGGCGCATATCAATAGCCTGTTCCGCCATTCCAGGTACCATCGCCTCCACGACGGACTCCGTGGCAAACCAGGTTGATTTATGGAATTTATCAAAAGCGGCGATTTGAATTTCCATGTCGGCAGTGCGAGTAGCGATGATGCCGATCGCGGTGACGACCATCAGAATCAGAATGCTCGTTATGAGGGCCGAACCCCTTTCATCGCTAAGATCGTTAAGATGCGGACGGGTTATCATTTTTTGATCCCTTTTTTAGTTAGATGGTGTCATAGAATAAATAATCAACGATGACGTTGCGCGGGGTGGCGCGAGTCGTCCAACCCACCGTGATACGGACCGATTTCGTATCTGCAAGGATCGCGTCATCCTGCACCGTATATGAAACGCTGTAATTCCCCACATCAGGCAACGCATGGTTTCCCTGCTGCAAGGAAGCATCCGAGTAGGGAAAAGAGCGCAACTCCTCCGCCAGGTTCGCGGCAATGGCCGCCGCCTCTGTATTGTTCCTGGCCAAGGCGTTTCCTTGGATGGAGGTGATCTGCATGCTGATGGTGGCCAAAATGCCTATGGTGAATACGAGAATGGCAATCATGGCCTCGATCAACGTGAATCCCGTTTCGTCACGATGTATTTTTTTCTTGTGTGAAGGATCAGCTTTCATTGCGTTGCCCCCAATGTACCTGAGTATTGCGGATCATTAGTATTCAAAGGTCGGCATTTCGAATTTCGATGACCCGCTCCAGCAAGCGACGCCGAAAGGCATCGTTACCGATTGGCGGCAGATCACCTAAAAAAAACTGTTGGCTGAAGAAGTTCCGCGACGGATTTGGTGCACGCGCCAGTAGCTGAACCCTGATGGCGACAATATTATCAAGTGCTACTGCTGCAGTCAGGGGCGTGGTATTGCCGTCGTCATCGATTCGCGTGTCCAACCGGTTGTCATTGTTGGTATCCATCGCCCACACCATGTCGCCGTTATCGTCGCGATATGCGAAAATAAATGCCATTGCTTCGATATTCTCGGCCACTAACTGGGGATCGCCACCTAGATCACGCATCAGGTCGGTCAACCCTCTGCCGTTATCCAGCAGGTAATAGATCGGTGACTCTCCAGGGTCCAACACACCATTACCGGTGGTTGCCGGCGATGGGTTGCCGGGTGACCAGTCATAGGCTACCATCAGAGCGGGGATACCCTCCGTCGAAGGCGTGCCATCCTCTATAAGTCTTCGGCGGATATCCGTAACGCCGAACACCTCTGTAATATTTTGAGGGTTGAATCCGGCGACACGGATATCGCTTTCCATAATGAACAAGGCCCCCCTCAACTGCTGCTGCATTTGGGCCACCTGCCGGACCATCGTTGCCGAACGCTGCTGGCTGACATAGTTGGCAACCATGGCGCCGCCCACGATGGCCGCAACGACCATTGCGATCAACAACTCGACGAGCGTAAACCCATCCTCGTTGCGGCAAAAAACACTTAAAAACTTTTTCTTATAATTCAACTTTTTCATCGGGCATCTCCTTGAAACGGCAGCCACCCATTGGCAAAAACTCAAAACTGTGTGATGCCACCGGCGATTGAGGTTCTGACCCCCAAAGTTCTGGAACCGGCCGCATTCGTTAAAAAAAGTTGGCTGGCAGGAAAGCAAGTGCCTTGGGGATTGAATGTAACTTGTGGCGGATCGGGAAACGGCGCAGCAAAAGTCACACCGCCACGGTAGTTGACCAGATCGATGGTCTGGTTGGTCAGCGATATGGTGTAACGATTATTGGCGGTATCAAAGATAATCGAGCATGGTGCGCTGCGGGATATGGCTAACATTTTGGCGCGTTGAAAATCCATTGCCAATTGGTCGGCGGCATCGCGCACCCCTTTTTGTTGCATGTAGCTTACCATCGCGGGAGTTGCCACCCCCAACAAAATGGCGATGATCGCAATGGTCACCATCAATTCAACCAGGGTGAACCCTTTTTTGCCATTGGGCCATGGCACTTTCTTGTAAGCTGTAGTGGCTTCGCTTCCGTTCATACGGTCCTCTATCTTCGTGTGTATGGGGATAGATGAATTGTGTTCAGGAGTACTGCAATAGTCGTACCAGCATTCTGCGAGGGTGGTTTCGGATTCTTTGGGGCGGCGGGTCGTGGTCGGCGGAATATGAAAATAATTCAGCAGATTGATGGATTGGTCGGCCACGTTTCAGAATCTCTGTTGGTGCTTGCAGAGTGGTGGGCTGAATTGGCGACGGGTGAAGGCGAAGCTATAAAAAAATTTTAGGTTCGGCTGGCCCAGCGGGCATGGAATACGGCGTCAGTGTAGTTTTGGCGTTTGATAATTATAGTATTAACGGCTGGTTGTGGTGTGATGTGACGGATTTAGAACATGGCGTGACGCAGTTTGGTATTGGGGTGACGTTTTTAAGATTCATGGTCCGGCCATCGCCGGCCATCGAAGGGTTGGCGGACAAGCCGCAGGCCGGGTGTGGGACCAGTATGGTCGAGGAGGGCCACGCGGCCCGTCGGGCGCCAGCCTTACAGCACAGGCGCCCGACGGGTTTGCGTGAAGGCTATTGTGTAAACTTTTTTAAGATCAAGGAGGCGTTGGTGCCGCCGAAGCCGAAGGAGTTGGTCATGGCGTAGGTGACCTCCTTCTTGCGGGCGGTGTGGGGCACGTAGTCCAGGTCGCACTCTTCACCGGGGTTGTCCAGGTTGATGGTGGGCGGCAGGATGCCGTGCTGGATCACCAGGGCGGTGAAGACGGTTTCGATGCCGCCGGCGCCGCCCAGCAGGTGGCCGGTCATTGATTTGGTGGAGCTGATGGGCACTTTGTGGGCCTGGTCGCCGAACATCATCTTGATGGCCCGCGTCTCGTACAGATCGTTAAGCGGCGTTGAGGTGCCGTGGGCGTTGATGTAGTCGATCTGGGTCGGTTGAATGCCGGCGTCGTCGATGGCCGCTTGCATGCAGCGGGCGGCGCCTTCGCCGTCGGGGGGCGGCGAGGTCATGTGGTAGCCGTCGCCGCTCATGCCGTAGCCGGCCATTTCTGCGTATATGTGGGCACCGCGTTCCAAGGCGTGTTCCAAGGATTCGAGGATCAGTATGCCGCTGCCTTCGCCCACCACGAAACCGTCTCGATCCTTATCAAAGGGGCGGGAGGCCTTCCGGGGATCGTCGTTGCGGGTGGACAGGGCTTTCATGGCGCCGAAGCCGGCGATGCAGGTGCGGGTGACCACCGATTCCACGCCGCCGGTGATCATGGCGTCGGCCTTGCCGTAGCGGATCAGGTCGAAGGCGTCGCCGATGGCGTGCGCCCCTGCGGCGCAGGCCGTGGCCACCGATGCGTTGGGGCCCTTGGCGCCGAACTGGATGGAGATCATGCCGGCGGCCATGTTGCCGATCAGCATGGGGATGAAAAAGGGGCTGACCCGTTTCGGTCCGGCGGTGTCCACGGTGCGCGCGGTGATTTCCAGCATGTTCAAACCGCCCAGGCCGCAGCCGGTGAGCACGCCGATGCGCGGGCCGTTGGCGGCGTCGATGGTCAGCCGGGCATCCTCCAGGGCCATGCGGGAGGCCGCGATGCTGTAAGCGATGAAGTGTTCGGTTCGCTTGGCATCCTTTTTGGGCATGAAATCTTCCGGATTGAAGCCTTTGACCTCGGCGGCGATGCGGGTGTTGTAGCCCGTCGCGTCGAACCGGGTGATTTCGCCCACGCCGGATTTGCCGGCCACCAGCGCCGACCAGGTCTCCTCAACGCCAATGCCCAAGGGCGTGACCAAACCGATTCCGGTTACCACTACCCGTTTTTCCAAATGTACCTCCTTGTCACCACGTCCTTCGCATTGGAGCGAAACAATATCGATAGGTGCCGCATTTCCGGCAGCAGCGGAAAGCGTTGCGTTGCATTCGGTCGCAGGGGTGCGACCCGGTAAAGGTTCAGCGTCCGGCGTCCCCGGGTGCGTCCGGCAGAGAGTTGGCGCTCCTGCCGGACGTACCGCGGCACACGACGCCGGGTGCGCCGTACCGGTTCAATGGGCCTTGATGTAGTCGATGGCGTTTTGCACCGTCACCAGCTTTTCGGCATCTTCGTCCGAGATGTCGATGTCGAACTCCTCTTCCATGGACATGATCAACTCCACCAGGTCCAGGGAGTCGGCCCCCAGGTCATCCACAAACGAGGCCTCCGGCACCACTTCCTCCAAATCCACGCTCAGTTTTTCCGCAATGATCTTTTTGACTTTATCTTCGACAGACATCGACCTTCTCCTTTCCGGAAGTTAGGCACGCCCCCGAAACACAACAGGGCGTCCTGAAAAATGAAATATATCTATAAGAAATCGACAAAACAGCTATTTTTAACAATACCTTGGGTATTACATCACCATCCCGCCGCTGACATGCAGCACCTGGCCGGTCAAATAGGCGGCGGCGTCCGATGCCAGAAAGCGGACCACCCCGGCCACATCCTCGGGGCTGCCGGAGCGGCCCAGGGGGATGGAGGCGAGCATGGCGGTGCGGACCTTTTCCGGCAGCCCGGCGGTCATGTCGGTGTCGATGAAACCCGGCGCCACGGCATTGACCGTCACGCCGCGGGAGGCATACTCCTTGGCCGCGGTTTTGGTCAGGCCGATCAGGCCGGCTTTGGCGGCCACATAATTGGCCTGGCCGATATTGCCGATGACGCCGACCACCGACGCCATGTTGACGATCCGACCACTGCGCTGCTTGGCCATGATGCGGGCGGCCGCCTGGGTGCAGAGAAAGGGGCCTTTGAGATTGACGGACAGCACCGCGTCCCAATCGGCCTCTTTCATGCGGGCCATGAGCGCGTCGCGCAATATGCCGGCGTTGTTGACCAGTACATCCACACGTCCGGTGGCTTCCATGACCTGATCGAAAAATTGGGACACTTCGGCCGGGACCGCCACATTGGCCCACATGCCTTGGGCCTCGGCGCCGTTTTGGCGCACCAGGGCGATGGTCTCTTCCGCGGCCGCCTTTTCCCCTTCGGGATCGGCCGGGGAAAAGTAGTTGAAAAAGATCCGGGTGCCGGGTTCGGCGAAGGCTTTGCAGATGGCCCTTCCGATCCCCCGCGACCCGCCGGTCACCACCACTGTGCGGTCGCTGTTCTCCGTCATCTCAACCCCTTGTGCTTGATTGTATCTTGATTGTATCTTGGAACTATCTTTTGAAAATCATGTCGGCGATGCGGTCCATGGCGCCCATCCAGCCCGCGCGGGCGGCGGTCATCTCCTGGTAGCCGATGGCCGCCAGATGCTGTTGGGCGATCTGGTCGTCCAACTCACCGCACATGGCGATGCGCAGGGCGTTTTCGCTCACCAGGCGGGCCACCTCGCCGGCGAACACCCGGGCCATCAGGGTGAAGCGCTCCGCCTCGGGGGCCTTTTCCCGGTTCAGACGGGACGCCTTGCGGGCCAGGGCCACGCCCACCTCCAAGTGGGTCATCATGTCGGCCAGGTCGAACATGACGGCCTGTTGGCGGGTCAGGCGGTTGTTGTGCGCCAGGTCGATGGTCAGGTTCAGGGCCCGCGCCGCCTGGGCGTAGAAGCGATAGCCGCCGTCGGGCCCCTCGGCCGCCAGGGTGTCCATCTCCTCGGCCATGGTGGTGTAGAAGGCGCCCTTGCTTTTGCGGCTGGCCTTCCAGCGGAAGGTGCTGATGATGTTCTGCTGAATTTCGCTGGTGCCTTCGTAAATGCAGGTGATCTTCACGTCCCGCTTGATCTTCTCCACTTCGAAGTCCCGGATGTAGCCGTAGCCGCCCAGCGCCTGCATGCAGTCGTTAGCCGCGCGGTCGGCCGCCTCGGTGGCGAAGTATTTGCCGATGGAGCCTTCCACCTGCAAGTCCTCCTCGCTGCCGTCCAGCATGTGGGCCACCTGGTCGATGTAGGCATCGGCGGCGGCAAGGCGCACCACGTTGGGCACGATCAGCTTGTGGGTGTAGCCCTGTTTTTCGGACAGCGGGCCGCCGAACTGGATCCGCTCCTTGGCATAGGGAATGGCGATCTCCAGGGCGGCCTTGCCGGCGCCCAGGGCCATGGAGGCCACCATCAGGCGGGTGTAGCCGAACACCACATTGGCTTGTTTGAGGCCCTTGCCCGGTACCCCGCCCACCAGGTTCTCGATGGGCACGAACACTTCGTCGAAGCTCAGCGGCGAAGTGTTGGAGGCGCGGATGCCGTGCTTCTCCTCGCCCTTGAGGGGCGTGAACCCCTTCATGCCCTTCTCCACCACGAAAAAGGAGGGGCCGTCGGGGGTCTGGGCCAGCACCGTGATCAGGTCGGCGTAGCCGCCGGTGGAGATGAACTGCTTGTTGCCGGTGATGGTGTAGCCGGTCACCTTGCCGTCGCCGTCGGTCACCGGATCGGCCGTTGTTTTCAAGGAGGCCAGGTTGCTGCCCGCCTCCGGTTCGGTGACGGCGTAGGCCACCAGGGTGTCGCCATCGGCGATGCGGGTCAGCCAGCGCTGCTTCTGCTCCTCGGTGGCGCCCACCAGGATGGGGTCGGTGCCCAGTTGAATGGCGAAAAAGCCGGTGGCCACCCCCAGGCAGATTTTGGCCATCTCCTCGGTCACCTTGCAACAGTCCCGGGCGCCGCCGCCGGCGCCGCCGTATTCCTCGGGAATGAACAGCAGCTGCAGGCCGATGTCCGGGCCCAGCATCTGGCGGATGGCCTTTTCGGGAAACACCTCGTCCTTGTCCCAGGTCAGGATGTTCTCCTTGTTCAACAACTTTTTACGCAACTGGTGGACGGTGTCCACCACCATCTGCCGTGATTTGAGATCCAAACCCCGGTACATGTCGGCACTCATCAATGCGTTTCCTTGTATTTGAATGGCGGATGAATATAAGGAACGAAAAAGGCTATTCCGTCTCGGTGACCGTGCGACCCTTGTAAACACCGCACTTGGGGCAGGCGTGGTGGGGCATGATCGGTTCGCCGCATTCCGGGCAGGTGGACGGCGCGGGCACATCGACTTTCTGGTGGGTGCGTCGCTTGTCCCTTCTTGACTTGGATATCTTGCGTTTCGGCAGTGCCATGAGTAATCTCCCAACTGTTTGTAATTATAGATTATATATTTAAAATAACTTCCCAGTCTCAGGCTGTGGCATCTAGTAATTAAATTCCCGGACCTTGTCAAGGCTTTTATCCGGCCGTCCGGCTTTCATGCGGCTTGTGCCGGCCTGGGGGATATGGTATGCATAACGGTTGTTTCAGTGCCGACCCACGTGATGGGCAATAGCCTGAATATTCAATGGAAAGTCGCCCCGGGAAGTCCGTCCGGACCGGGTGCGACGGCCCGTCGGGGGCATCCAAAAGCGCGCCGGTTCGCAGCAACACCCGCCAAAAATCGCCGGCAAGGAGTGCCGGCCGCTGGTTGACTAGTCCTGTTTGACTATACATAAGGAAAAAACACCATGAGCACCGTTCGCACCCGTTTCGCCCCCAGCCCCACCGGTTACCTGCACGTGGGCGGGGCCCGCACCGCCCTGTTCAACTGGCTCCACGCGCGTCACACCGGCGGGCATTTCATTTTGCGCATCGAGGATACCGACCGGGTGCGCTCCACCGACGCATCGGTGCAAGCCATCTTCGAGGCCCTTCAATGGCTGGGCATCGATTACGACGAAGGCCCTTTTTATCAGAGCGACCGCCTGGAAGCCTACAATACCCACATCGACCGCTTGGTGGACGCCGGCCACGCCTACTACTGCACCTGCGCCCCCGAGGCCATCGAGGCCATGCGCGAAAAGGCCCGCGCCACCGGGGCCAAGCCGCGCTACGACGGCACCTGCCGCGACAAGGGGTTGGGACCGCGCCCCGGCGCGGTGGTGCGCCTGCGGGCGCCTTTCACCGGCACCACCGTGGTCAACGACCGCATCAAGGGCGCCATCGTCTTTGCCAACGAGGAGTTGGACGATTTCGTGCTGCGGCGCGGCGACGGCATGCCCACCTACAACTTCGCCGCCGTGGTGGACGACATGACCATGAACATCACCACCATCATCCGCGGCGATGACCACGTGATGAACACCCCCAAGCAGATCTTGATCTATCAGGCCCTGGGCCACCCCCTGCCCGAATTCGCCCATGTACCCATGGTGCTGGGCCATGACCGCACCCGCATGTCCAAGCGCCACGGCGCCACCTCGGTCACCGCTTACCGGGACATGGGGCTGCTGCCCGACGCCTTCATCAATTTCCTGGCCCGCCTGGGCTGGTCCTACGGCGACCAGGAGTTCTTCACCCGCAGCGAGCTGATCGAAAAGTTCACCCTGGAGCGGGTGGGCAAATCGGCCGGCGTCTTCGACCCGGTCAAAATGACCGCCCTCAACGCCGATCACATCCAAGCCGCCGCGCCGGCGGACCTGGCGCCCCACCTGCGCCCCTTTCTGGCCGCCCGGGGCTGGGACGCCGCGGACGACGCCTACCTGCAGGCCGCCATCGCCACGCTCCAGGCGCGCAGTAAAACCCTGGTGGAGATGGCCGAGCAGGCCCACTTCTATTTCAACGACGCCATCGCCCTGGACGAAAAGGCCGCCGCCAAGTTTCTCAAGGCCAATGTGCTCGACCCCCTGCGCGGACTGCGCGACCGGCTCGTCGCCCTGGCGACCTTCGACGAAAAGGCCCTGGAAGAGGTCTTTGCGCAGGTCATGGAACAGTTCGACCTCAAGCTGGGCAAAATCGCCCAACCGGTGCGCGTGGCCCTCACCGGCACCACCGTCAGCCCGGGCATTTTCGAGATCATCACCGTGCTGGGGCGCGAACGGGTGGTGGCTCGGCTCGACCGGGCCATCGACCACATTGTGCACAAAACCCCTTGACTCGAACGGTCATCTTCATTAATAACGGGGTGAATTTTCGCTGGGGGATCGTCTAGCGGTAGGACTACGGACTCTGACTCCGTCAGCCCAGGTTCGAATCCTGGTCCCTCAGCCACTTTAAAATCAAGGGGTTGCGGCTTTCCGGCCGGGCCCCTTTTGTTTTTCATGGTCCGTCCGAGACGCTGTGTGTGAAAAAATCCCGAAATGCGTTTCCCGTAAGGCTATCGCTCCGCCGTATTTGCTTGACCTGGGGCAACGGCCCTGATAAATGAATGAGTGTTCATTCATTTATCAGGGCCGTTGCCCTTGCAACACAATGCGGGCAACGACCCTCCGGTTCCGAGATCCACCACCCGGGTGCAGGTTTGGCCAAAACCGCCCCCGCGGCATTTTGAATTCGGTCGCCGATGGACCGCAAATATGCACTTCACTTTTCTGAAAAGGGGATACCCATGATACTGCTCAATCCGAAAACCGAGACGTTCGCCCACCTGGATCCCCGATCCAGGGAAATCATGCAAAAAACCGTTGAATATTTCGAGTCCCGAGGCAAGGCAAAACTCAAATCGGACAGTCACGAACGGCTATGGTATGCTGATTTCATTAATTTTTTGAAGGAGAACCGGGTGTTCGCCACCCTGCTGACGCCGGCGGCCTATGCCGACGGCGACCCGGACACCCGCTGGGACACCTTGCGGATCTGTGATCTAAATGAAATCCTCGGATTCTACAACCTGTCCCACTGGTACACCTGGCAGGTGAGCATTCTGGGGCTGGGGCCCATCTGGATGAGCGGCAACGAGGCCATCAAGAAGAAAACCGCGACCCTGCTCAAAGAGGGCGGGATCTTTGCCTTCGGCTTGTCCGAGCGGGCCCACGGCGCGGACCTCTATTCATCGGAAATGGCCCTGACCCCGCTTGCGGAAGGCAAGTATGTGGCCGACGGCGGCAAATACTATATCGGCAACGCCAACAAGGCGGCGCTGGTTTCCACCTTCGGCAAAAATTCCGAAACCGATGAATATGTCTTTTTCGCGGTCAGCCCCGAGCATCCCAATTACGACTTGATCCAGAACGTGGTCAGTTGGGAGGGCTATGTGGCCGAATACGCGTTGAACGGCTATCCCATCACCGACGATGACCTTCTGTCAACGGGCCGGGATGCCTGGGATGCGGCCTTGAATACCGTCAACGTGGGCAAATTCAACCTCGGTTGGGGCGCCATCGGCATCGCCACCCATGCTTTTTACGAGGCCCTCAACCACGCCGCCCAGAGGAACCTGTATGGCAAATGGGTCACCGATTTTCCGCACATCAAACAGCTTTTCGTGGATGCCTATGCCCGCCTGGTGGCCATGAAACTGTTTTCGCAACGGGCGACGGACTATTTCCGCTGCGCCGGTGCGCAAGACCGGCGCTATCTGCTGTACAACCCAATGGTCAAGATGAAGGTCACCACCCAGGGAGAAGAAGTGATCAACCTGCTTTGGGACGTGATCGCGGCCCGGGGATTTGAAAAGGACATGTATTTCGAAATGGCCGTCAAGGATATCCGCTCCCTGCCCAAGCTGGAAGGCACGGTGCATGTCAACATGGCCCTGATCATCAAGTTCATGGCCAACTATTTTTTCAATCCGGGCACGTTTCCGGAGATTCCGAAACGCGACGACCCGGCGGACGATGCCTTTTTGTTCAACCAGGGCCCCACCAAGGGGCTGGGCCGAATCCAGTTTCACGACTACAACCTGGCCTACGACGGCGTGGATCTGCCCAATGTGTCGTTGTTCAAGGAACAGATCGGCACCTTGAAGGAATTTCTCGCCACCGCCACCCCCAGCGAGGCACAGGCGAAAAATATCGACTTTCTGCTCTCCCTGGGCGAGCTGTTCACCCTGGTGGCCTACGGCCAGCTTCTGCTGGAAAAGTATCGGATGGACAACCTGGATAATGATCTCGTTGAGCAGATCTTTGACTTCATGGTGCGGGACTTTTCAAAATTCGCCCTCCAGATCTATTCCAAGCCGGACAGCACCGACAAACAGATGGCGTTGTGCATGAAGATGATCAAGCGGCCCGTAGTGGATACCGAACGTTTCCAACGTATCTGGGAACAGCAGGTGTACGCGCTGAAGGATACGTATGCAATGAATCCGTAAACGACATCGAGGCGAAAATCCGAACGGGGATGTAGAACGGTTTTGATCCAGGCGAAAGCCATCGAGGAGACATATATGTGGACCTACGAGAAGCCGGACAATCTGGTTGAATGGTGGTTGGAAAGCGAGAAAAAGTTCGGCGCGAACGTCCTTTTCCGGGTCGGAAACAGCGCGGGTGCGCTTGACACGATGACCTACGGCGAAATCGGCACGCGCATCAAAAATGCCCGCGGCGGGCTTGCCAAGCTCGGTATCGAGAAAAACGATGCCGTCGGCATCATCTCTGCCAACAGGCCCGAATGGGTGGTTTTGGCGTTTGCAACCTACGGGCGCAATGCGCGATACATCCCCATGTACGAAAAAGAACTTGTGCAGACCTGGAAGTATATCATCAAAGACAGCCGGATCAAGTTCCTGCTGGTGTCCACACCTGAAGTATACGAAAAAGTCAAACACTTCAAAGACGAAATCGCGACGCTCGAAAATATCTACATCATTGAATCGGAGGGCCCCGAAAGCCTTGCGGCGCTTGAACAGCTGGGCATGCAGAACCCTGCCGAGCCGCTTATTCCACACCATGACGATATCGCGGTGCTGATTTACACCTCGGGTACGACCGGGGCGCCCAAGGGCGTCCTGCTGTCGCACGGAAACCTCACCTACTGCTCGCGCGGCGGGTATAAGATCTATCCCGAGCTGAACGAAACCCAGGTGGGGATTTCCATGTTGCCCTGGGCCCACTCGTATGCGCTCAGCGGAGAGCTCAACAACTGGATCCAGTTTGGCGGTTCGCTGGGATTCATGCGCGACGTGACCACGCTCGCGGAAGATTTGCAGCGCGTTCGCCCGACCTATATGATTTCCGTGCCCCGCGTTTTCAACAAGATTTATGATGGCATCCGGAGTAAGATGAACGATGCCGGCGGCGCAAAGAAAGCGCTTTTTGACGCGGCCTGCAGAAACGCGAAGAAAAAACGGGAGCTTGCCGCACAAGGCCGGTCAAGTTTGATAACGAACATAAAAACGGCGATTCTCGATAAGCTTGTATTTTCAAAAATCCGTGCCGCATTCGGCGGCCGGCTGACCGGCGCGCTCACCGCAAGCGCGGTAATGAACCGTGAAATCGGCGAGTTTTTCTTTGACATCGGCATCCCCATCTACGATTGTTATGGCCTCACCGAAACCTCGCCCGCGGTGACGATGAACTGCAGTGCCGCATGGCGCTTGGGCAGCGTCGGCAAAGTGCTCGAAGGGCAGAGGGTCGTGATTGACAAATCGGTTGTCGAGGGCGACCCGATCGACGGTGAAATCGTGGTGTACGGCCCCAATGTCATGCAAGGCTACCACAACATGCCGCAAGAGACCCAAAAAGTCATTATGCCGGATGGCGGTTTCCGCACCGGTGACCGCGGCCGTTTTGATGAAGACGGCTTTTTGTGGATCACCGGCCGCATAAAGGAACAGTACAAGCTCCAAAACGGAAAGTACGTGTTCCCCGCCGTAATAGAAGAAGAAATGAAGCTTATGCCCCATGTGACCAACGCCATGGTGTACGGAGACGGCAAAGCCTACAACGTGAGCCTTGTTTATCCCGACTACGAGGTGGCTGCACGCTGGGCCGCGGCAAATGGCGTTTCGGCACGGCCGGCGGACCTTGTCGCCAATGAAGCGTTCACCGCTATGATGGCGCGTGACATTACTGCGCACCTGAAAAAGACCTTCGGCGGCTACGAGGTGCCTAAAAAGTTCATTTTCCTCGAAAATGACTTTTCGGTGGAAAACAACATGCTCACGCAGACACTCAAGCTCAAACGTGGCGTGGTGATCGAAAATTACCAGGCAGCGATCAACCAACTGTATGGGCAACCGGAAGGCGCTTGAAGATCGTGATCACTTGGGGGCCGGATCCGATAACGGTTGATATCACACACGTCTGTGTGGTGTCCTCATGGGGTTATGGCGGACTTTGACAAAAACGATATGGATACTTTTTGCAGGGCACCCTTTTTCAAGGGGCTTGCCAGGCAGACCGTAGAGCGCCTTTTTGCCGTGGGCGATTGCGCAACCTTTGCAAAAGACACCCTCATCTCTTCGATCGGAGACAATTTCGGCACTGTTTTATTCGTTATTTCAGGTCTTTTGCGCGTAAGTGTCTGCTCTGCCAGCGGACGGCGGATCACCTTCCTGTTGGTCAAAGAGGCAGAACCTTACAACCTGCTGGGGCCCTATTTAAACCGCTCCCGATTCCTTGAGGCCCAGGCACTTGAGAAAACCCGCTGCCTGAAAATCCGCGACCGCGACTATCTCAAGTTCGTGGAACAGCACCCTGCAATCGTCCACAACATCCTCCAATGGATCGGCAAAAGCCTTGATAGTGCCAACTCCCGCCTGCTCGACCTGATGGAAAAAAAGGTGGAAACCCGAATTCTGAGGGTTTTGAGCACACTGCACCAGAAATTCGGCTCTCCCCTGTTGTTTACCAGCCAGGAAATATCGGAAATAGCGGGCACCACCCCGGAATCCACCCTCAGAACCATGGGCCTGCTGCGGGAAATGGGCATCCTTTCCACGCAGCGCGGCAAGATTTGGATCCATGATCCTCCGGCCCTCAAAGATACGGAGTTCGGTGCCATCAAGATTTGACCCCACCATAGAAACAACCGCCCTAATTCCCCCCTGCCGTCCATTTTCCGCGGGCTTTTCAAATTCGATTCCGAATAAAATTGTAAGAAAAATGGTTCGTACATGACGGCCGTCATGGAACGGTTTTTCAAAACCCTGTTTTATGGACAACAGATCAAAGCCAGATTTGAACATTCCCGAGAGGGAAAAGCGTCACCGGAAGCAACCCAACGCGAACCGTGCCGCGGGCACAAACACAGCCGCAAAATACAAACAGGGGGGAGACCAATGATTCAGGAAATCGACACACAAACCTATGATCAACTCGACAAATCCGGCCCCATGCTGGTGGAATTCTATTCGAAGACCTGCGGGCCCTGCAAAATGCTGGCGTTTGTTTTGCGCGACATCGACAAAACGCTGCCGGATTTCAAGATGTACACCATCGATTACGATGAAAACCAGGAATTGAAGGAGCGCTTGGGCGTCAAGGGGTTCCCCACCATCCTGTTGATGAAGGACGGCCGGGAGATGGATCGCCTCGCCGGGCTAAAGCAAAAACCGGTCATTAAAAAAGCCATCGAGGACATTTTATAATTTCATTCCAAGGAGGATCCCATGTCCCAGAAAGTCAAATACACCAGCTCCGAACATCTGATCACCCGCCAGGCAAACGCCGAAAAAGAGTTCCTGGCCCAATTCGAAGAAAACAAATACACCATCGACAACCCCTTCGTGGTCCAAAACCCTTATCTGATCAATCCATTGTGCGCCTTGATCCTGTTCCACACGCCCCGGGAAACCGCACCCACCGTCACCGTTTGCGGCAAACGCTTTGAAAGGGAAGACCTGAGGCACACCTTTGCCGCCGACACTTTCCACAAACTGCCGGTCTTGGGGTTGTATGAAGATTTTGCCAACAGGGTGATCATCTCCCTGCCCGACGGCACCGAGAAGGAAATCGTCATCCAGACCGCAAAGCTGCCGCAGGATGTCTGCCGTTGCCTGAATATCATGACCTCGGCCGATTATATGCAGGACAACTTCATGTTTCTGACGCCGGCGGGCAAGAATCTGCCCACGGCGTATGACTACAAAGGGGATATACGGTGGCTTCTGACCGAAAACACCATGTTCGACATCAAACGGGCGGCCAACGGCAACCTGCTCACCGGATCCAGCCGGTTCTGCAGAATGCCGTACAACTCCACCGGCCTGGTCGAACTGGACATGCTGGGCAAGATCTACAAGGAATACCGGCTGCCCGGCAATTACCACCACGATCAATTCGAAATGGAGGACGGCAATTTGCTGGTGCTCACCCAGGATTTTCACAGGGAAACCGTGGAAGACATGTGTGTGCTGATCGACCGCAATACCGGCGAAATTCTCAAGCAGTGGGATTACACCACCTTCTTGCCCCAGGATGTGGCCGGATCGGGCTCACAGGACGCCCACGACTGGTTTCACAACAATTCGGTCTGGTACGACAAGGCGACCCACAGCCTGACCTTTTCCGGACGCCACCAGGACGCCATTGTCAATATCGATTTCGATTCCGGCAAGCTGAACTGGATCATCGGTGATCCGGAAGGATGGCCGCAGGATATGGTGCAAAAATATTTCTTCACGCCGGTGGGGGATGTGGCCAACTTCGACTGGCAGTATGAGCAGCATGCGGCGCTGATATGCCCCAACGGCGATGTGATGTGCTTTGACAACGGGCAGTATCGCGCCAAGAAAAAAGAAAACTACATCAAAAACCGTGACAACTTCTCGAGGGGGGTCCGATACCGCATCGATACGGAAAAAATGGAAATCGAACAGGTCTGGCAGTACGGCAAGGAACGAGGCCAGGAATTTTTCTCACCTTATATCTGCAATGTGGAGTTTTATGAAGAGGGCCACTACATGGTTCACTCCGGCGGTATCGGCTTCAAGGACGGATATGCCGCCGATATGCTGGGGCCGTTCCTGGATGCCAAGGACCCGGCCGTTGCGCTTCGATCCGTAACCGTCGAGGAGAAAGACGGCACCGTTCTCTATGAGCTGGAAACCGAGGGCAATTTTTACCGCGCCGAGAAACTGTCCATCTACCATCATGGCGAAAATCTCTGCTTTGGTCCCGGCAAGCTCTTGGGCCGCCTGGATGTGACCCCCGAGTTCGATACGGTTCCCGACGCCGAGCCCGTGGATGCCCAGCCCGATGCATGGCACAACATCGTCATTGAAGAAGACGAAGACCGCATGGTGTTCCACGGTCGGTTCGAACGGGGTACCCTTGCCATGATTTGCCTCGAGAACGACAAGGAGAGTCACCATTATTTTCTCAACACCTCGGCCTCCTGGCACCTGGCCATGTGCTCCGGCGCCTTTCTGGAAGACGATGACCGGGATATCAAAATGAACATCAGCAAGGAAGGCCTCAAAGGAAAGTTTGCCGTCAAGATCATCATCAACGACAAGAAATTCGATACCGGCGTCAGCTTTTTCTGCCCATGACCGCTTGTGAAATCCGTCCGATCTCGTTTGCAGGCATCAGAACAAAAGAAGGGGGACGAAGAGAATGACACAATGCGACCCGACAAAGGACAATACCGGTTTTTCAGAAACCAATGAATACGACCTGGTCATCATCGGCGCCGGTCCCGCGGGCATGACGGCGGCCATTTATGCCATCCGGGCCAACCTGCGCCTGCTGCTGCTGGACAAACTGGCACCGGGGGGCCAGGTGATCAACACCCTGGAAGTTCAGAACTATCCCGGTACCGGAACCATCAACGGCGCCGAGCTTGCCATTCAGATGTTCGAGCAGACACAGCAACTGGGCGTTCCCTTTGAATACGCAACGGTGACACAGGTCCGCGAAAAAGGCGGCCTGAAAGAAGTGGTCTGCCGGGAAGGCCCGACATATAAGGCCAAGGCGGTGATCATCGCCACCGGCACTAATCCCCGGCGGCTCGGCGTACCCGGCGAGGACCGGTTCGCCGGCGAAAGCATCAGTTGGTGCGCCATCTGCGACGGCGCCCAGTATCGGTGCAAAAAGGTGGTCGTGATCGGCGGTGGCAACTCGGCCGTGGAGGAATCCCTCTACCTGGCGAGCATCGCCGACCACCTGACCGTGTTGACCCTTTTCGACCTGACCGCCGATCCAAGGGCCTGCGACAAATTAAGGGCCTTGCCCAATGTGACCATCCATGAATTTCAGGAGATTCTTGAATTCATCGGCAGCGATCACCTGGAGGCCGTGCGGGCCCGTTCCACGAAAACCGGCGCGGAGGTCGTCGTGGAAACCGAGGGGGTTTTTGAATACATCGGTCTGGAGCCCGAAGCCGGGGCCTTCGCCAACCTGGGCATCCTGAATGTGCACGGATACATTGAAGCGGATGCCTGGATGGCCACCAGGGCGGAGGGTGTTTTCGGAGCCGGCGACATCAACAGCAAGAACCTGCGGCAGATCGTTACGGCATGCAACGATGGCGCGCTGGCCGCCCAGGCAGCCGCGCGCTATATTGAATCGCTCAAATAGCGACCCCGGGGAACTAACACTCGGGCAAGGAGAAAATTATGCGCAACTCCGCCGTCAGTACCCGGAAAACGATCATGTGGGCGGTAACCTTGTTTTTACCGCTTCTCATCATGACCATTCCTTTGACCGGATCCTTTACCCAGGAAATGAAATGTTTCTTCGCCGTCACCCTGTTTGTGATTTTTCTCTGGGCCTTTGAGCTGATGCCTTTCGTCATACCGGCCATTCTGCTCCCGGTGCTCTATCTGGTCACCGGCATCGCAACGCCGGCAGCCGCCTTTGCACCCTGGGGGCACTACATCCCCTGGATGCTGCTGGCAGGCATGATCCTGACCCACATTTTCGACGATGCCGGCCTGCTGCGCCGCATCAGCTACTGGGCCATTCTCAAAACCGGGGGAAGCTTCAGCGGTCTTCTCTACGGGCTTATGATCTCCGGGATCATCATCGCCCTGATTCTACCCGATATCGCTTCCAGGGCCGTGCTTTTCGTGGCCATCTCCTTCGGCATATGCAAGGCCCTCAAGCTTCCGCCTTTATCCAAACGCGCCTCGGCCGTGATGCTGGCCGGAATTATGTCCGCGCTGACACCGTCCTACATTTATTACACCTCCGCCGCCCAGACACTGATCGCCTGGGAGGCCGCCAAAGCGGCGGGCTTTTCCATTTCCTGGCTGCAATATCTGCTGTACAACGGTTTTCCCACCCTGGTGTGGTGTTTTGTGACGATTCTGATGATTCAACTGATGTTCGGCGGCGCGCAGAAGGAGAACTACAAGGTGTACTTCGAGGAAGAATACCGTAAAATGGGCGGGCTGAATGCCAAGGAAAAGAAACTGGCGGTCCTTTCCCTTGCCCTTTCCCTTTTCGTGATTTTGGAATCCTATCACGGGATAGCCGTGGGGTGGGGTTTTGTGGCGGCGGTTTTTATCTGCTATCTGCCCGGTATCAACCTCGGCACCGAGCACTCCTACAAGGACGCCAATTACGCCCTGGTGATTTTCGTGGCGTCCTGTATGGCCATTGGTGCCGTGTCCAATCAACTGGGCGCCGGCATTTTCATCGCCGAAATACTGCAGCCTTATATCAGCGGCGGATTGGTGCACACGGTGGCCGCATCCTGGCTGATGGCGGTGATCCTCAATTTTGTAATGACCCCCCTTGCCGCGGTGGCCTGTCTTTCAGGGCCCCTTGCCGGCATCGTGAGCGCCAATCCGGAAGCGGCCATCGTGCCGGTCATGTATGCCTGGAACCAAGGATTGGAGCAGATCATTCTGCCCTATGAATACGCGCTGATACTGCTGGCCTTCGGGTACGGATACATCTCCCTGAAACATTTCATCGGCTATTTCAGTGTGCGCATGGTGGCCAACATCGTGTTCATCCTGGTGTTTTGCATCCCCTTTTGGTTGCTCGTCGGTGCTGTCTAGCAGCTATAGGCCGGTTCATTGGTGTGGCCGGGGGCCTGATGGGGGCGCCGTGTTCGATGCGCAGGTTCGGCCTGTCGGCGTGGCACGGGGTGGCAAACAGGGCGATCAACGGGCGGTGTCGAAGGATACGGCTGCAGGGATGGCACACCGGCCGGTTCACCCAGCGCCATCAGGCGTGATGGCGGCTCTCACCGCCCGGCAGAAGCGATCCAGCACGGCGGTGGGAAAGCGTCGTCCGGCAGGGGTGAGATCACGAAACATGCGTGCGCGCAAGCCCCGGTTGATCTCCATTTGGACCCCCATGCCCCGGCCGCAGAGGTTGCAGATGTTTTCGCGGTCGATGCCTTCCAAACGTCGTCCCGTCGCTATAACGGCTTGAAACCCGGCCGCCCGCAGCGACTGCAGGATGCGATCCCGCAGTCGCACATCCAATCCGCCAAGGGTGACCATCGGGGCCGCGCCGGCCGACCCATGGATGGAGACGACGGTCTCGGCGGCGCAGATGATCTCCATGGCCGAAGGTTCGTCGAAGTTGGCGCTGGTGATGTGCAGGGCGAAGTTGCCGGCCGGCTTGATGCCCTCGAAGGTGTAGAAGGTGTGATCCGGCCCGGCGATGGCGTCGGCGATGCCGGTGGTGCCGGGCTCGATGTCCCCGCCGTGAATGCTCAGGATGGCGACGCCCGAACCGCCGCGGCGCAGCCGGATACGATAGTCGATCCCCCGGCGCGCGTTGAGCATGAGGTTATCGAAGTTTGCATAGCGGTCCATCGCACATCATACGGAGCCGCGGGGCAGGGTGTCAATCCGGCTGATTTTCGGCTTTTGACCAAAGATCGTTGCATTCAGCGGCTTTGATTGCAATAATAAAGCAACGGATGCGGATCATTGCCGTTGCCCTCCCTGATTGCTTCCTGCTGTCGATTCGCCGTATCCTCGATTCGATTTGGCTGCGCTGGGCACCTCTTTTCCTCAATGGAAAAACACCCGCAACGAGAGGATGCAAAATGAACGTGCTGCTGATCAATCCCGCTTATCCGAACACCTTCTGGAGCTTCAAGTATGCGCTGCAGTTCATCGGCAAGAAGGCGGCCTATCCACCCTTGGGCCTGCTCACGGTGGCGGCCATGCTGCCGCGAGGTTTCCGCAAACGGCTGGTGGATATCAATGTGACCGACCTCACGGCCGCCGATCTGGATTGGGCGGACATGGTGTTCATCGGGGCGATGGCCGTACAGCGGGTGTCGGCGCGGCAGGTGATCCGGCGCTGCCGCGCCCACGGCGTGAAGGTGGTCGCGGGTGGGCCGCTGTTCACGGCCGAGCCGGAGGCCTTTGCGGATGTGGACCACCTGGTCCTCGACGAGGCCGAACTCACCCTGGCACCTTTTCTGGCCGACCTGGCCCAGGGAAACACCCGAAAGATTTACCGGTCATCCGGTTTCTGCGATTTGGGCCGGACACCCGTGCCCGACTGGGGGCTGGTTTCCATGAAACGCTATGCTTCCATGAGCATCCAGTTTTCCAGGGGTTGCCCGTTCAATTGCGATTTTTGCAATGTGACCGCCCTGTTCGGCCATCGGGTGCGCATGAAGTCGCCCCGGCAGGTGGTGGCCGAGTTGGACAGCTTGTACCGGGCCGGCTGGCGCGGCAACATTTTCTTTGTGGACGACAATTTCATCGGCAACCGGGGCTACCTCAAGGAAAAATTGCTGCCGGCGCTGATCGACTGGCGCAAGGGCAAGCGGGGCTGCGTCTTTTTTACGGAGGCTTCCATCAATCTGGCCGACGATCCGGTGCTGATGGAAATGATGGTCCGGGCGGGCTTCGATTCGGTGTTCATCGGCATCGAGTCGCCCGACGCGCAGAGCCTGGCGGAATGCCGCAAAACACAGAACAGGGACAGAGACCTGCTGGAGAATGTGCGGCGGATTCAAAAGGCGGGCCTGCAGGTGTCGGGCGGTTTCATCGTCGGTTTCGATTGCGACACGCCGTCCATTTTCCAGCGTCACATCGATTTCATTCAGCAAAGCGGCATCGTCACCGCCATGGTGGGCCTGCTCCAGGCCCCGCCGGGGACCCGCCTGTTCGATCGTCTGCTGCGGGAGAACCGGGTGACGGGGCCGATTTCAGGGGACAACGTGGACGGCACCACCAACATCGTGCCCAAAATGGGGATGGCCCCCTTGATCGAAGGCTACCGATCGATCATGGCCCATATATATGCGCCCCGCCACTATTACCAGCGGGTGCGGACCCTGCTCAAAGCGTTCGGCGCGCCCCGGGTCAGGACCCCCCTGGATCTTCAGCGCTGCCTGGCGTTCGGGCGATCCTGTTTGCGTCTGGGGGTGCTGGGAAAGGAGCGGCTGCACTACTGGTATCTGCTGCTCTGGACATTGCTGCGCAAACCCCGGCAGTTGCCTTTGGCGGTGACCCTCACCATCTACGGGCACCATTTCAGGAGAATTTGCGAGATGAACATTCTCGACGCCGGCCGTCGGCCTTGAGGGCGGCTACTTTTTTTTCGCGGGCGCCGCTTTTTTCTTTTTCGGGGCCTTGGCTTTCTTCAGCTTCTCGGCTTGCTGTTGCTTGATGGTTTTTTCGTGGGCCATTCTTTCGATGATGCGCTTTTGCAGGTTGACGGTGGTTGTGATCTCCGTCCCGTTGCCCCAGCGAATGACCATGTCGTCCCTGTGAATCGAAACGACCTCAAAGGGGCCTTTCATGTTTTTGTAGACCCCTCCCACTTCGAATTTGAGTTCATCCGTCATTGTCTCTCATTTCCAGAAGCGCTGGCTTCATAAAAAGACAGGGGGCCAATCCGGCAATGCGGATGCCCCCCTGTCGGGCAGATTAGGCTAAAGTGACATTTGTGGCGGAAGGGCCTTTTTGTCCTTGCTCGATTTCAAAGGTGACCTTGTCGCCTTCTTTGAGGCTTTTGAAGCCTGATGCATTGATCGCCGAGTGATGGACAAAAACGTCGGGTCCGCTCTCTTGCTCGATGAAGCCGAACCCTTTTTTGTCGTTGAACCATTTGACTGTTCCGTTGGGCATGTGGATATCCTCCTTTCTTGTGGGATGTTCAAAATTTTTTACTGGAGGATGGTGCCGCGGATAATGGTTTTGTCCTTCAGCGAAAAATCGCTCCACCCGGCGGGTGGCGCTTAATTGATTTTCCATGATCCGACATTCGGGCGGCGAAAGCAAGCGAATTCGATGGCGCAACGAATCCGGACCGGTCTTTTGGCGTGCAACGCGCCCCTGAACAGGGCGCTGTCTCCGCACCAGGGGGTGGGGAATCCAATCCGCCGGCAATCACACAGGCCGGCGCGCGCCAGGGCAAAAAACCGGCCGCCACATGCATGTGCGCGGCGGCCGGTGGATTGTTGAGTGTGCGTTCAGGGGTCAGCTATTGGATCGGTTGCAGCTGCACCCGTCGGTTCTGCGCGCGGCCTTGCGCGGTGGCATTGTCGGCGATGGGTTTTTCTTCACCATAACCCTTGGCGGTCACCCGCGAGGCGGCAATGCCGTTCTGGACGAAGTGGTTTTTCACCGCATCCGCCCGCCGTTCCGAAAGTTGCTGGTTGTAGGCGGCGGCGCCTACACTGTCGGTATGGCCCTGCACTTCGATGCGCAAGGTGGGGTTCTGTTGCAGCACGGTTACGGCTTCATTCAATACCGACATCATGTTCGGCTTGATCTCCGCCTTGTTGGTGTCGAAGTTCAGGTCGGCCAGGACCCAGCAGCCTTGCGCATTGACCCGTGCACCCTTGGGGGTGCCGGGACAGCGGTCCAGGCGGTCGGGCACGCCGTCGCCGTCCGAATCGGGATCGGCCGCGGGAGCCGGGGCCGGGGCCGGGGGAGGCGGCGGCACATAATCGGCGACGAAGACCCGCTTGACAAAGTCGGCCATCCGGTCCGGACCGGCTAATTCGTCGGCGGTGGTGGCAAAGCCGCAGGCCGCGGCGCCCGCCAAACGCTGCATCAATGCGGCGCCGGACGGGTTGTTGCCCACCAGGACGGTGTAAACGCAGAGGCGGTCGCCCAGTTCCTGCTTCAAACCGTCAATCACCGCCACCGGCCGGGGGTCGATACCGATGCCGTCGCTGATGATGATCAGCGCCGTTTTGCCCGACAGGGGCTTGATGTCTTCGGCCGCGGCTTGCAGGGCCTGCAACATAAGCGTGTTGCCGCCGGGCATGGTCTGCTTGTTCATCGCCTCGGTCAGTGCTGCCCGCTCATAGGCGGTCATGCCCCATGCCAGCACGGTGGGTTGCCGGGCGACGCTCAGGTCGTGGCCCAGGGTGCGCAGACCGGCGGTCATGTCCATGGGGGGCAGGGTGTTGTTCATGCGGTAGACAACGGCTTTGGCCGTGTCGAATTTGACGTGGGTGCCGTCGCTGTCCTCCATGGAGGCGGAGGAGTCCAGCACCACCAGGAAATTGTCCACCTTGGGCTTGACTCGGTCTGCCTGGTATTCGCGGGCCAGGTCCCGTACGGTCATGTCCGGTGGCACTGTGGTGGCACAGGCCATCGCCAGCAGGGACAACAGCGCGGCCGCCGCGAAAAACAACGATTTTCTTTGCATGGATGCTCCTTTCGTTTCCGGGTTTAATGGTTTTCCGATTTAGTGAACAACACGAACATACCGAGCGCCACATGGCGACCCGGCAGTCGTACTGCATGGGTTCTCTGGCAGGAACTATCTAAAGATAATAATACCAAAAGCAGAGAAAGCAATCCCCATTTGACACCCCTGCACGCTTTGGCTATTTTGCGTCCCATGGAACACCAATGTAATGTGCGCCAACCCTCATTCAGGAGAGCGTGATCATGGCCGAAACGGATAACCAGGGGCCGCCCAATTTCATCAAGACCATCATCGAAGAGGACTTCAAGGCCGATCGACATGGCGGGCGAGTGGTCACGCGCTTTCCGCCGGAGCCCAACGGCTATCTGCACATCGGCCATGCCAAATCCATCTGCCTCAACTTCGGCCTGGCGCGCATCTTCGGCGGCCAGTGCAATCTGCGCTTCGACGACACCAACCCCACCAAAGAAGAAACCGCTTATGTGGAAGCGATCAAAACCGATGTGCGCTGGTTGGGGTTCGATTGGCCGGGAGAGGCCCATTTCACCTCGGATTATTTTGAACAGCTTTACAATCTGGCCCTGCGGCTGATCAAGGACGGCAAGGCCTATGTGGACAGCCTGAGTGCCGACGAGATTCGCGAACACAGGGGTACCTTGACCGAACCGGGTCGTGAGAGCCCCTTCCGCAACCGCTCCGTCGAGGAGAATGTGACCTTGTTCCGGCAGATGCGCGACGGTGCCTTCGCAGACGGCCAACATGTGTTGCGCGCCAAGATCGACATGGCCCATCCCAACCTGTTGATGCGCGATCCCACCTTGTATCGCATCCGCAAGGCGGCCCACCATCGGACCGGCGACACCTGGTGCATCTACCCCATGTACGACTTTGCCCACTGCCTCTCCGACGCCATCGAATGCGTCACCCACTCCATCTGCACCCTGGAGTTTGAAAACAACCGTGCGCTTTACGACTGGATCCTGGATCAGTTGGACCTGCCCTGCCGTCCGCGGCAGTACGAGTTCGCCCGCTTGAATCTCAATTTCACCGTTTTGAGCAAGCGCAAGCTGATCCAGCTGGTGGAAGAGGGTCATGTGAGCGGCTGGGACGATCCGCGACTGCCCACTCTTTCGGGCCTGCGCCGCAGGGGCTGCCCCCCCGCCGCTATTCGCAATTTCTGTGATCGCATCGGGGTGGCCAAGGCCAACAGCGTGGTGGACATCGCCTTGCTGGAGCATGCCATTCGGGAAGATTTGAACCCGGTGGCGCCCCGCATGATGGGCGTGCTGCGACCGTTGAAGGTGGTGATCGAAAACCACCCCGCGGATCAGGTGGAGATGTTGACGGCCATCAACAACCCCGAGGATCCGGCCGCGGGCACCCGCGAGGTTCCCTTTTCGCGGGAGATCTACATCGAGCAGGACGATTTCATGGAGGACCCGCCCAAAAAGTTCTTCCGCCTGGCGCCGGGCCGGGAAGTGCGGTTGCGCTACGCCTATTTCATCACCTGCAAGGAGGTGGTCAAGGATCCGGCCACGGGGAAGATTGTGGAACTGCGTTGCACCTACGATCCGGCCACGCGGGGCGGCGATGCCCCCGACGGGCGTAAGGTCAAGGCGACTTTGCATTGGGTGTCGGCCGCCCATGCAGCACCGGCCGAGGTGCGGCTCTATGATCGGCTGTTCAGCAAACCGGACCCCGACGAAAAAGTAGAGGGTCGGACCTTCAAGGATTTTCTCAATCCCGAATCCTTGGAAATTCTGCCCGATTGCCGCCTGGAGCCGGCCCTGGCCCACGCCGTGCCGGATACGGTCTACCAGTTCGAGCGCTTGGGCTATTTCTGTCTCGACAGCCGGGAAACCGCCGGAACGCGGCTGGTGTTCAACCGCACCGTGACCCTCAAGGACACCTGGGCGCGGATCGCCCAGCAAAGCTCCCGAAAGGCGCCTTGATCCATGCCCGCCGACGGCGACCATGATGCTGCCGCCCGTGAGCGGTCGGCCCTGTTCGTGGCGACCCTCACCTCCTTCATGGGGCCGTTCATGATTTCGTCGGTGAATGTGGCCCTGCCGTCCATCCAAGCCGAGTTGGGCATGAGCGCGGTGCAGTTGAGCTGGATTCCCACCGCCTATCTGCTGGCCATGGCCATGGTGCTGGTGCCGGCGGGGCGGGTGGCCGACATTCATGGCCGCAAGCGGATCTTCACCGCCGGTCTGGTCGTCTACACCATCGCTTCCACCCTGGCCGCCCTGGTGCCCACCACCGCATGGCTCATCGCCCTGCGGGTGGGCCAGGGCATCGGCGCCGCCATGTTCGTCACCACCGGCATGGCCATCGTGACCTCCGTTTTTCCGCCCCAACGGCGCGGTCGCGCCATCGGCATCTATGTGGCGGCGGTCTATATCGGTCTGTCGGTGGGACCCTTTGCCGGCGGGCTGCTGGTGCAGCACGTGGGCTGGCGCAGCCTGTTTGCCCTGATGCTGCCCCTGGGCGCGGTATCGGTGGGCGTGACACTCCGTTTCCTCAAAGGCGAATGGGCCGAAGCCCGTGGCGAACCGTTGGACATCGTCGGCAGTCTGCTTTACGCCGGCGCCATCTTCGCCCTGGTCTACGGCGGTACCGCGCTGCCGTCCGCGGCCGGGGGCTTGCTGGCGCTGGGCGGCCTCGTCGGCCTGTTGCTGTTCGCCCGGCGGCAGGCACGGATCGCCCACCCGGTGTTCGATGTTTCCCTGTTTCGCACCAATCGGGTTTTTGCTTTTTCCAGCCTGGCCGCCTTGATCAACTATGCGGCGACCTTCGCCATTACGTTCATGCTCAGTCTCTTCTTGCAGTATATCAAAGGGTTGCCGCCCCAGACGGCCGGCCTGGTGCTGGTGGCCCAACCGGCGGTGATGGCCCTCTTTTCGCCCTTGGCCGGACGCTGGGCGGACCGCATCCAGCCGCGCTGGATCGCCAGCGCCGGCATGCTGCTCACCACCCTGGGGCTGGTCGGATTGCTGTTCCTGCACCCCGATGTGGCCATTGGGCGCATCGTCGTCAACCTGGCCCTGCTCGGTTTGGGCTTCGCCCTTTTTTCATCGCCCAACATGAGTGCCATCATGGGATCGGTGGCCAAGCACCAATACGGCATCGCTTCCGGCGCGGTGGCTACCATGCGGCTGCTGGGGCAGATGATCAGCATGGCCGTTGCCGCGGTGGTGCTGGCCATCACTATCGGCCAGGCGGCCATCGCGCCGGCCAACTACCCGCAACTGCTCGGCAGTCTTCAAATCTTGCTGGCGATTTTCGCAGGGATGTGTATTTTTGGCATTTACTTTTCCATGGCACGAGGGGAGATCGGCAAATGAAATATATCGGCGCCCACGTCAGCATCGGTGGGGGGGTGGAAAACGCCCCCCTCAACGCCAAGGCCATCGGCGCCACGGCCTTCGCCATGTTCACCAAAAACCAGCGGCAGTGGCATGCCAAGCCGCTGAGCGAACAGAGCATCGCCGCCTTTGGCCAAAATTGCCGGGAGGCGGGATACGATCCGCGCCATATCCTGCCCCACGACAGCTATCTGATCAACCTGGGCCACCCGGAAAAGGAAGGATTGGAGAAGTCCAGAACCGCCTTTCTGGATGAGTTCCGGCGTTGCGAACAGCTGGGGTTGCAGCTGCTCAATTTTCATCCCGGCAGCCACCTGGGCAAGATTTCCGAGAGCCGCAGCATGGCCCTGATCGCCGAGTCGATCAACATCGTCCTGGACCGGACCCGTTCGGTGACGGCGGTGATCGAGAACACCGCCGGTCAGGGCACCAATGTGGGGTACCGCTTCGAGCACCTGGCCGAGATCATCGACCAGGTGGAAGACAAGGGCCGGGTCGCCGTCTGCCTGGACACCTGCCATGCCTACGCTTCGGGCTATGAGATCAAAACCGAGACGGGTTTCAAGGAGACCATGGCGCATTTCGATCGCATCGTGGGATTGCGCTATTTAAAAGGCATGCATTTGAACGATTCCAAAAAGGATACGGGCAGCCGCGTGGACCGCCATGCCAGTCTGGGCGAAGGCACCCTGGGACTCGATCCCTTTCGCTGGATCATGCAGGATCCGCGCTTGGACGACATCCCCCTGATCCTGGAAACCCCGGACGAAACGCGCTGGGCAGAGGAGATCGCCCTGCTGCGGGGCATGGCCGAAGCGTCTTCGCCCCGCCCCTTAAAAGATTGACAACCGTTCCGCCATGGGATTAGTTGGCCCGATACCATTGCCGGGTGCCCTGACGGTCCGCCGAAGGGCAAACCCCAACCGCCATAACCGCTCACCGAGCGACAACCCTCTTGGAGTAAAGCCATGTCACAATTCAAAGACCCCCGGGAAATCGATTTCACCGTGGATCAGAAACATCTGTACCGCGAAGAAGCCATCACCGACCTGAAGGTCGCCTCCATTCGCCGCCTGGTGCCTGTTCTGCCCGACGGCAGCGATGACAGCAGTCGCACGCCCATCTTCCTGGCCAGCTCCCAGCTCATGACGCCGGAAGGCCCCTTGCCGCTGCAGGCACGCTTGCAGGCCACCACCCTGGCCGACGCCTTCACGGAATTTCCCGGCGCCATGCAAAAGGCGCTCAACGAAATGGTGGCCCAATTGCAGCAGATGCGCCAGGAGCAATCCCAACAAAAAAAGGATGAATCCCGCATCATCGTGCCCGGCCGCTGATCGGCATCACGGTTTGGGATGCCGCCGGGCCGCTGCTTGATCCGGGTAAGCGGGTCGCATAGGCCGGGCGGAATTACCCGCGCAACCGGGCCACCACTTCCGCCACGCCTGACAAAGGCCCGCTGAAGTCGGCCGGGTGGCTGGTGCCGCGGCTGACCCGGCGCCCCTCGGTGACGGCGCCGTAATCGATGACCCCCGCCTCGGTGGTCAAGTAGGTGGTCATGCCGACGGTGCCGGCCACCATGTCGTTGACCGCATCGTTGCCCACCATCAGGCACTGTTCCGGCGTCAGGTCCAGTTTCTTGCAAATTTGCCGGTAGTAATCGGCCCGTGGTTTGACATAGGACATGTTTTCCAGGTGGGTGAGCAGCTCGAACCGTTCCGGCGCCAGGTCGGCCCATGCCAGGCGCTTGGTCTGGGCCAGCTCGGGAAACAGCGGGTTGGTGGCCACCACCAGGCGCAGGCCCCACCCTTCCAGCCGGTCGAGCAGCTCCGCCAGGCCGGCGGGCCGCTTCACTGTCACCGGTATGCGGTCGTACTCGCTGGCATAGAAAGTCATGAACCGCTCCCAGACTGCTTCGCGGGCGCCGTCCAGCCCTTCGCAGAAGCGTTCCATGAAGTGGTCGCTGTTGGGTCGCGAGCCGTCGTTGCGCGCCAGGCCGCGGATGCCTCGCAACAACCGGTCGCGAAACGCTTCCGCGGGCATCAGGTCGGCAAAACAGGGCGTGATGCGTTCCATGTAGCGCAGATAGAAGCCTGTTTCGTCGAACAGCACCAGGGTGTTGTCCAGGTCCAGCAATATAGCTTGCAGCATTTTTTGCGATCGTCCTTTCCCGTATGCGGTGTGTTTGTTCAAGCTTACCATCGCACAAAATCGGTTTCAATCGTCCGCCCGATTTGGTAAGCAGCAGGCATGATCATCAAATCGGCCGAATTCATCACCAGCGCCGTCCAACCGGCGCACTATCCGCCCCCCGACCATCCGGAGATCGCCTTTGCCGGTCGTTCCAACGTGGGCAAATCGTCCTTGATCAACACCCTGGTACGGCGCAAACGGCTGGTCAAGACCTCTTCCACGCCCGGCCGTACCCAGCTGATCAATTTTTTCCTGATCAACGGCGATCTCATGTTGGTGGACCTGCCCGGATACGGCTATGCCAAGGTGCCGGCGGCGGTGCGCAAGCAGTGGGGGCCCATGGTGGAGACCTATGTCGCCCGGCGCACCAGCCTCAAGGGGGCCGTGGTGTTGGTGGATGCGCGGCGCCGGCCGGAGGTGGAAGAGCTGAATCTGATCGACTGGCTGCGCCAACACCGGGTGGCGGTGGTGCCGGTGCTGACCAAGGCGGACAAACTGTCCAAGACCGAATTGATCAAGCAGCGCCGGGCCGCCGCCCAGGCCCTCGATATGGCGGAGGAGGCCCTGATCCTCTTTTCGGCCAAATCAAGACTGGGCAAGGAGGCCCTCTGGCAGCGGCTGGAAGGGATACTCGCGCATACCGATGACACCTGACAATGTCCTGGAACCCCATCGCGATTTCAAATCCGGCCTGGTGGCCATCGTGGGCGCCCCCAATGCGGGCAAATCCACCTTGCTCAACCGCCTGCTGGGCCAGAAGATCTCCATTACCAGCAAGAAGCCCCAGACCACCCGCAACCGCATCCTGGGAGTGATGGATCGACCCGGGGCCCAACTGATTTTTCTGGATACCCCCGGCGTGCATCGGGCCGGCAAACCCCTCAATGTGCGCATTGTGGATGTGGCCTTGTCCACCCTGGCGGATGCCGATTTGGTGTTGGTGATGATGGATGCGGCCGCGCCCGATAGTGATGCGGAAAACTATCTCATCGAAAAACTGGCGGCCCGCGCGACGCCGGCGGTGTTGGCGTTGAACAAGATCGACCTGATTCACAAACCACAGTTGCTGGCATTGATCGAGCGTTGGTCCCGGGCGCACAATTTTACCGCCGTGGTGCCCGTATCGGCGGTTAAGGGGACCCAGCTGGATGGTCTCGTCGACGCCATGATCCAGGTGTTGCCCCAAGGGCCGCCCCTCTTTCCGCCCGGTAGCCTCACGGATCTGCCCGAGCGGTTCATTGCCGGCGAGATGATTCGTGAAAAGGTGTTCCGCCTGACCGGCGAGGAGGTGCCCTACGCCGTGGCCGTGACCATCGACGCTTTCAAGGAGGAGAAGGGCGGGCGCCTGGTCAAGATCCATGCCACCATCCATGTGGAGCGCAACTCCCAAAAGGGGATCGTCATCGGCAAGGGCGGCGCCAAGCTCAAACAGATCGGCGAGGCCGCCCGCCGCGAAATCGAGCGCATGTTGGGTTGCCGGGTCTTTTTGAAACTGTTCGTGCGGGTACAGAAAAACTGGTCGCGGGACAGTAAGGCCATGGCCCGTTTCGGCTACTGAGCGAAGGGTCGATGCAAGGCCCATGATCCTCTCCTTCCATCCCATCATCACTGCCGATGAAAACCGCTTGTGTGCCGGCCGCCTGCCCGATGCCGCCGATGCGGCGGCCATCCGCCGGGCCGCGGCCGTGATTCTGCCCCAGGGGTGCGGCCCGGAGCTTTATCGTTTGGCCCGTGAAAACGGCCCCCACCTGTTTCCGAACCTCGACGTGCGCTTCGACCATCCCGGCAAACGCGGTCAGATCGCGCTGTTTCGCCAATTGGGTATCCCCCATCCCCCCACCCGTCTCTACGGCAGCGTTGCGGCGTTCCGGCAAGACGGGGATGCGATCCCTTTGCCGGCGGTGATCAAGTTGGATTGGGGCGGCGAAGGGCGAACGGTGTTCAAAATCGACGATCAGCAAGGATTGGCAAAGGTGCTTGCGCACCTGCGCGCCTGCGAAGGCACCGGTCAGCGGGGGTTTCTCCTGCAACCCTATCTGCCACACCGGCAACGGTGCCTCCGCGTGACCGTCATCGGCCACCGGTTGGTCGCCTATTGGCGCATCCAGCCCCAGCCGGACCGCTTCGGCACCAGCCTGGCCCAAGGCGCCCGTATCGATGGCGCCGCCGATCCCCACTTGCAAGCCGCCGGTGTTGCCGTGGTGCGGGATTTTTGCCGGCGCACCGGCTTGCAGTTGGCCGGTTGCGATCTCATTTTTGCCGAACACAACCTGGCCGCCGGCCGCGTGGCGCCCCTGATGCTGGAGATCAACTACTTTTTCGGCCGCACCGGCCTCGGCGGCTCGGAGGCCTATTACCAAATGCTGGCGGAAGCCGTGGACCATTGGTTGGCGGAAATGGGGTTGCGGCGTCGGTTATCCGGCACGATGAATTAGTTCTCCTTGATTTTTTTGGCTATTCGGTTACACTCCGGGGCTTGCTGGGCATGTTGATGAAATGGACGGGGAATATGGCCAAAAATCGCTCTTTCGCGCCTTTTGCCTATGATTTGGAGGCAACGGACCTTGCGGCCGAGAAGCGCAAGGCGCGGGAGTTGCGCACCTCCCAGTGGTGGAAACGGCAGTGCGCCAAAGGGGTTTGCCACTGGTGCGGCAGCGCCACGCCGGCCAAGGCCTTGACCATGGATCATGTGGTGCCCATCGCCCGGGGCGGCAAGAGCACCAAGGGCAATGTGGTGCCTTCCTGCAAATCGTGCAACACCAAAAAGAAGCAGATGCTGCCCATGGAGTGGGAGGCCTTTGTGCGGGCAATGCGCGGTGGCGATGAAGGAGCGCTGGATGGCCAAGGATCCTGAGCGGGTGTGTGTCCTGGTGGTGGATGACGAGCCGCGCATCCGGGAGAGCTTGCGGCGGGTGCTCGATCCCATGGGCTATTGCGTCCGCACGGCCGCCGACGGCCAGGCGGCCCTGGCGGTGTTGGACCGTGAACCCGTGGCCATCGTCCTGCTCGATCTGCAGTTGCCCGACATGCACGGCATGGCGATTCTGCATCGCATTCGCGAGCGCTATCCCCACATCGTGGTGATCATCATCACCGGGTTCAGCACCGTTCAAACGGCCGCCGAAGCCATGCGCAGCGGCGCCTACGACCTGCTGCCCAAGCCCTTCGACCCCGCCCAGCTGCGCCTGGCCATCAACCGGGCGCGGGAGAAGATGGCCCTGGAAGCCGAGGCGCGGCATCTGCAGCAGGAAAAGCTGCGCACCCTGGCCGACCTCTCCCTGGAGCAGAGCCGGTTGCGGGCCATCCTCGACACCCTGCCCATCGGTGTGCTGGTTACCGACAACCAGGGGGGCGTTGTTCTGTTCAACCCCACCTTTGCCAGCTTCATGGAGCTACCGGCGGACACGCCCCCCGGCCGGGAACTGGCGCGCTATGTCCGGGACGACGGTTTGCGCAGCCGCATCGCGGCGCTGTCCGGCGGTTGCGCCACGGACGGCGAAGAGGGCACTGCTTACGAGCTGTGCACGGGTGGCGAGACCTTTTTGCTGGCCCGCGGCCGTCCCGTGGTGGGGGAGCAGGGCCAATGCCTGGGGGCCGTGGTGACCTTGGTGGATATCACGGCCATGAAGGTGCTGGACCGGTTGCGCGGCGAGTTTGTCGCCAAGGTGTCCCACGAACTGCGTTCACCGCTGTCCACCATCCACGAGCAGTTGGCCATGTTGCTCAGTGATCTGGTGGGGCAGTTGTCCCCCTCGGATGCGCATCTGTTGTCGCGGGCCAAGGAGAAGACCCAGGGGTTGATCGCCCTCATCGGCGATTTGCTGGATTTGTCGCGCATCGAATCGGGCGTGGTGTGCCGCACGCCGACGGCGGTGCAAGTGGAAGAGCTGCTGGAAAACATCATCGTCTTTCTCAATACCAAGGCGGCCGCCAAGCAGCAGACCATCGCCTTGCGCCGCGCATCGTCCCTACTGCCCGCCATCCAGGCCGATCCATTGGCCTTGGAGAGCATCTTCGGCAATCTGATCACCAATGCCGTCAACTATTCGCCGGCCGGCACCACCATCGAGGTCACGGTTCAAAGGGTCGACACCCAAGTGCAAATCGCCGTGCGGGACGAAGGTTTCGGCATCGAAGCGCGTCACCTGGGCAAGATTTTCGAGCGCTTTTACCGCGTCAAGACCGAAAAGACGCGCTACATCACCGGCACCGGTCTGGGCTTGCCCATCGTCAAGGGCCTTGTGGATGCCCTGGGCGGTCGCATCACGGTGGAAAGCATTCCCGATAAAGGCAGTACCTTTGCGGTGCTGCTGCCGTTACCGGAAGCCGACCTGTAGATAACCCCATTCACTTTTTCCCCTGACATGACGGCGCACTGCCTCGCGATTGGCAGCGCGGTTTCACCGGCATTCATTGGTTCCCGCCCTTGGATATCCATTGTGTTTCCGCCACCCGCGGCAAAGACAATTGTTGCGCATAGAAACCCTCGATGGACCAAAGCGGCGCCGCCGGGTCCGTCGTCGGGGACCACGGCCAACCTTCGGGCGGTGGACATTCGAACTGCAAGTGGGCTGGGCGGGTGGGGTGATCGAAGGCCAGGCGGTGGGAGAGCAGGGCGATGCTGCCGTGGGGCAGGTGTTGATCGGCGCCGTAGGCCTTGTCGCCCCAGATGGGGCATCCCAAGGCCGCCAACTGGCAGCGGATCTGGTGGCGGCGGCCGGTTTCGAGGGTGACGGACAGCAGGCTGCGCTGGGGTTGGCGTTCCAACAGGCGGTAGTGGAGGGCGGCGGCTTGGGCGCCGGCGTTACCGGCCTGGGCCGGGCGGCTGTAGCGACCCTGGCGCACCAAGTGGTGTACCAGGCGGTCGGCGGTGGCCGGTGGTCGGCCTTGCACCACGGCCAGATAGGTTTTTTCGATGGTGCCGTCGCGAAACTGGGCGCTCAGTCGTCCCGCCGCCTTGGAGGTGCGGGCCAACACCAACACCCCCGCCACCGGCCCGTCCAGCCGGTGCACCATGCCCACGAAGACCCGCCCGGGTTTGGCATAGCGCTGTTTGAGCCAGGCCTTGGCCAGATCCACCAGGTTGGGTTTGTGCGCCGGCCCGCGTTGCATTATCAAACCCGCTGGTTTATAAAGCACCAGCAGGTGATTATCCTCATAAAAAACGGGCCATCGCGGATGAAAAAAGGTCATGGGGCATCGTCCTCCCGCAAGAAAACCGAGCACACCCGACGCACGGCGCAACGACCGCGCGAGGATCAACCCGGCCCGGCGGCGCTGGCGGCGTTGTTTCAGGATTGCGGTCTGATCCTGACCGAACGCCAGATCGAACAGTTCTGGCTCTATCACGGCTTGCTGCGCCATCACAACACCGCGTTGAATCTCACCCGCATTCACAACTTCAACCAAATGGTGCTCAAACTCTATGTGGATTCCGTGCTGCCGGGCCGTATGACAGACCTGCCGTCCCCCTTGATGGATCTGGGAAGTGGTCCCGGCATGCCGGGGATCCCGTTGAAGATCATGCACCCGCAAGTGCAAATGGTGTTGGCCGAGGGGCGGGCCAAACGGGCCGCCTTTTTGCTGGAGGCGGTGGCGCAGTTGGGCCTCGATGCAACCACGGTGGTGGACCGCAATATCACCCCTGCCTTTGAACAGCCCGTGGCCGGGGTGATCACCCGGGCCGTGGAGGTGATCGCCGATACCCTGGCGCGGGTGCAGGGCTGCCTGGCGCAGGGCGGGCGGGTGATTTTGATGAAAGGGCCGGGCTGCGATCCTGAAATCGCAGTGGCGCAGCAACGTTTCGACGGCCGTTTCGCCCTGGTGGCCGATACGGCCTACCGGATCGGCGGAACCTCTAACGAACGGCGCCTGGTGGTTTTCGAGCGTCTGGACGCGCCGCGCCATGCCGTGGCAGCGCAGGCCGCAGGGCGGCATCGGGTGACGGCCTTGACCAGCGATCAAAACAGCCGGTTCAAGGCCTTGAAAAAGATGCTCACCGGGCGGGGCATCAAAAAGGGGGCCATGGTCTTGGTGGCCGGCGCCCGACCCGTTCACGAGGCCATGGCGGCGCTGCCCCAACGGTGCCGGGCGTGGATCACCCGCGACACCCAGGATCCGCCGCCGGAAGGTGCACCGTCCCATATGGAGTGGTTGCAACTGGCCGAACCCCTGTACCAAACCCTGGATATCTTCGGCACCCGTGCGCCCTTGCTGTGCCTGGAAGCGCCGGCCATCACGCCCTGGTCCCCGGCGGAAGGCTTTCCACTGGGGTGCAGCCTGCTGGTGCCCTTTCAGGACCCGGAGAACATCGGCGCCGTCATCCGCTCGGCCGCCGCCTTTGGTGTGCGCCAAGTCATCCTGCTAGGCGAAAGCGCCCATCCCTTTCATCCCAAAGCCCTGCGCGCCTCGGCCGGGGCTGCCCTGCGGCTCCCGCTGCGTCAGGGACCGTTCCTGGCCGATTTGCCGCCCGATCTGCCGTTGGTGGCCCTCTCCGCGGAAGGAACGGATATCGCCGCTGCCGCTTTCCCGCCGGCCTTCGGCCTGCTGGCCGGCCTGGAAGGACAAGGGCTGCCCGCTGTCTGGCGCTCGAAGGCGGTGCGGATTCCCCTAAGCCCGGTCGTGGAGTCCCTCAACGCCGCCACCTCCGCCGCCGTGGCGCTCTATGAGTGGCAGCGGCGGCAAGGGACGCTCGGTGACGGGACTTTCGACCGACCATGACTATTGTTGCCTTAAGGCGAGGCGGACAAGGCCTATGATCCGTCAACCACAGGCGTCCCGCGACGGGCGTCCCACATCGGCAATGCCGGGTGGGGCGGCGGGATCGGCCGTTTAGAAAGACAAGAGGTGGTCCATGATTTTCAGAGTTGTCATCATTCCCTTGATGATCGGTGTTGTGGCCGTTGCAATGACATGCCTTCCGGCCGCGGCCGAGGATGGCGGCACCGCGGCCCAGCCGGAGCCGATGGTTTTTCAACGGGTGGCCGTGGCTTCCTTCCTGGTGGGGCGGCACAAGCCCCACATGGACGAAAGCATGGACTTGACCCTGAGCTGCCCCATCGGAGAAATCTGCAAGGACGATCCCACCATTCTGCCCCATGCCGGCATCACCCTGACCCGCCTGGTGAACGAAAAGCTGCGCAGCCGATTCACCCCCTGGGTCGTCGGCCGCGCGCAGGTGCAAGCGGCGGAAATGCAAATGGCGCTGGACCAGGGCCGGGACACGCCCATCGACCTGGCGCGGCGGCTCGGCCGCCTGGTGGAGGCCGAGGTGGTGATCATCGGCATCGTGTGGCGCTATCGTGAACGGGGCGTCGTGGCGGAGCGGCCGGATGGCGGCGCCTCGGTGGCCTTCGCCCTGTATGCCGTCGAAGCCGCCACGGGACGCTTGCTGTGGCGCGAGATTTACGACGCCACGCAGCAAACGGTCCTGGAGGATCTCTTTCAGGCCAGGAAACAAATTCGCATGGGGCTGCGTTGGCTGAACGCCGATGAGCTGGCCGCCCACGGCGTGGGGGAGGTGTTGCGCAAATGGCCCGACCACCTTCGGCCGGTTGTTGATCCACGGGGCCCGCGGCAGACCGACGGTGCATCGCCCGGCGTGGGTGCCCCGTCACAATGAGATGCCGTCCAGGCGCTCCCGCAGAATCTTTGCCGAGCGGCGCAGACCGGCCGATTCCACATCATCGAGCTTGGGCAGCAACGTATCCGCCGCGCCATGGCGGCCCACGATGGTGGGAATGCTCAAGCACACATCGTCAATCCCGTACTGTCCGTCCAGCCGTCGACTCACCGGCAGCACCGACCGCTGATCCTCCAGCACCGCCCGCACCAGACGGGCTATGGCGGTGCCGATGGCGGTGTTGGTGTATCCCTTGCGGCTGATGATTTCCTGGGCCGCATCGCGTACATTCCCGAAAAGCCGCGCCATGGCCTCCCGGTCAAAGGGCTTGCCGGCGATGGTGTGGTCCACCAGGGGAACGCCGCCGATGGTGGCCGAGCTCCAGACAGGCACCTCCGAGTCGCCGTGTTCCCCAAAAATATAAGCGTGCACCGAGCGGGGATCCACATCGTAGTGCTGCCCCAGCAAAGCGCGGAACCGCGCCGTGTCCAGCATGGTGCCGGTGCCGATCACCAGCTTGGCTGAACGGTTGGAAAGAGCCTGGGTTACGTAGGTCAGCACATCCACCGGATTGCTGGCGATGATCAGTACCGCCTTGGGGCAGTGGCGGTCCAGTTGACCGACGATTTCCCGGAACACCGCCGCATTGCGGTTGAGCAGGTCCAGCCGCGACTCCCCCGGCTGCTGGGCCACACCGGCCGTGACGATCACCACCTGGGCGGCCGCCAGATCGCCATAATCACCGGCCCGCACCGTCACCCGCCCGGCAAAGGCCTGCCCGTGCATCAGGTCCATGGCCTCGCCTTCGGCCCGCTGCCGGTTTTTGTCGATCAGGATGATCTCGTTGGCCAAACCCAGCAAGAAAACGGCGTACCCCGCCGCCATCCCCACCTGACCGGTCCCCACAATGCCGATGGTATGCGTCTGAATCATCACACCCCCAACCCAAAAAACCCTTCATGGTCGAACATTTTGCGCCTTTTCGAGTACGCGTACGAGAACCGCCCCTTCGGGGCTGAGTACGCGAACGACGATTTTGGATCGCCCAACACCAACCTGAAGCGCGCCGTTTTTTACGTCGCCTCGGGGCTGTTGGTTGGCGACGTCCTTCCACATTATTCGTTCTCGTTATCGTTATCGTACTCGTTCTCGTACTCGTACGCGTACGCGTACTCGCTACTCTCGCGAACCTGCATCGGCACCGATGACATCTTTACCAGCATCGAAACGATACGAACAAGAAGACGTTTACCATCATTACCGGTTTTTGAATCAATTGCTTCGCATGCAATCAAAACATCTATTGTGGCAGCACATTCGAGTGCAGAGCCAAGAGCAATTCGGAAAAACCGATTACGATCCGCTGAAGGGGGCTTTCCATTGCCCTCAGCGATATTCAGTGGAATCGATTGAGAGGAACGCAATAGTTGATCCCGGGCATGGCGATCAAAACCCTTGAGCCTTTTGCACAAACGATATGCCCAGGCAACAAAAGTCATGCTGACACGGTATACATCAAGTCTTTCATGGTCGAACATTTTGCATCTTTTCGAGTACGCGTACGAGAACCGCCCCTTCGGGGCTGAGTACGCGTACGACGATTTTGGATCACCCAACACCAAGCTGAAGCGCGCCGCTTTTTTACGTCGCCTCCAGCTATTGATTGGCGACGTTCTTCCGAATTATTCGTTCTCGTACTCGTTCTCGTACGCGTACTCGTAATCGCTACTCTCACGAACCTGCATCGGTGCCGAGACATCTTTCCCAGCATTGAGAGGAACGCAATAGTTGATCCCTGGCATGGCGATCAATACCCTTGAGCCTTTTGCACAAACGATATGCCCGGGCAACAAAAGTCATGCTGACACGGTATACGTCAAGTCTTTCATGGTCGAACATTTTGCACCTTTTCGAGTACGCGTACGAGAACCGCCCCTTCGGGGCTGAGTACGCGAACGACGATTTGGATCGCCGATAAACTCAACAAACCCGATCTCTTAATCTATCTTCGCCTTATACAAACGCAGACTGTTGGACACCACCGAGATACTGCTCAACGCCATGGCCAAAGCGGCCAGGATGGGGTGCAGTTCGCGCAGCATTTGGGGCATGCCGGCCACCAGTGCCAGCACGCCGGCCGCTACGGGGATCAGCGTCACGTTGTAGATGAAGGCCAGGAAAAGATTCTGGCGCACCGTGGCCATGGTCCGGCGGCCCACGGCGATGGCTCGCGGAATGCCGGTCAGGCGGCCGCTGGAGAGGATCACATCGGCGGTTTCGATGGCCACGTCGGTGCCGGTGCCGATGGCCATGCCCAGATCGGCTTGCGCCAGGGCCGGGGCATCGTTGATACCGTCGCCCACCATGGCCACCCGCAGGCCCTGGTCGCGGAGCTCCTGGACCTTGGCCGCCTTCTCCTCGGGGCGCACCTCGGCGAACACTTCGTCGATGCCCACCTGGTCGGCCATGGCACGGGCGGTCTGCTGGTTGTCGCCGGTGAGCATCACCACCTTCAGCCCCATGCGGTGCAGGGCATCGATGGCCTCACGGGAGTCGGGTTTGAGGGTGTCGGCCACGGCGATCAGGCCCGCTGCTTTATCGTCCAAAGCCAACACCATCACCGTGTGCCCTTCGGACTGCATGCGTTGCACCTGTTGCGATGCGGCTTGCAGGCCTTGGGCCGTGGCTTCGTCGAACCAGCCCGGCTTGCCCACCCGGACCCGCCGGCCATTTACAACCGCTGACACACCGGCGCCGCCTTCGGCCTGGAAATCCTCCGGCTCCGGCGGATGGAGGTCCTTTTCCCGGGCCGCGCGGACGATGGCCTTGCCCAGGGGATGTTCGGAACCCCGCTCGGCGGCGGCGGCCCAAAAAAGCGCCTCCTGCGCCGAGGCCAGTGTGTCGTTGAGCGCATGCACCGCCACCACGGCCGGTTTTCCTTCGGTGATGGTGCCGGTCTTGTCCAGCACCACCGCATCCAGGTGGGTGCTGCGCTCCAGTCCTTCAGCCTTCTTGAAGAGGATGCCCTTTTCCGCGCCCTTGCCCGTGCCGGCCATGATGGCCGTCGGCGTGGCCAGTCCCAGGGCGCAGGGACAGGCGATCACCAGCACGGCCACCAGGCGGATCATGGAAGGGACGAAATCGCCGGTGGCCGTCCACCAAATGGCGAAGGCCGCCAGGGCGATGCCCATCACCGCCGGCACGAAAATCGCCGCCACCCGGTCGGCCAGGGCCTGAATGGGGGCCTTGCTGCCCTGGGCTTCCTGCACCAGGCGGATGATCTGGGCCAGGGCGGTTTCCCGGCCCACGCGCGTGGCGCGGAATTTGAGCCGTCCCTGGCCGTTGATGGTGCCCGCGGCCACTGTGTCGCCGGGCCCTTTGTCCACCGGCAGGGGCTCGCCCGTGAGCATGGATTCGTCCACCGCCGAGGTGCCTTCCAGCACCTCGCCGTCCACCGGCATGCGTTCGCCGGGCCGCACGATCACCACCACCCCTTTCCCCAGTTGGGCCAAAGGCAGTTCCCGCTCTTCGCCATCCTCGATCACGACGGCGGTTTTGGGTTGCAGGCCGATCAACTTGCGGATGGCCTGGCCGGTCTTGCCCTTGGTGCGTGCTTCCAGCAGCTTGCCCAGTTTGATCAGGGTGATGATCACTGCGGCGGTTTCGAAGTAAACGTGATCGCCGATGCCCGGCACCAGCAGCAGGGCCAGGGAATAAAAATAGGCCACCGAGGACCCCAGGGCCACCAGGACATCCATGTTGGCGCTGCCGTTGCGCAAGCTTTTGAAGCCGCCCACGTAATAGTCCCAGCCGGTGTAGAACTGCACCGGCGTGGCCAGGGCCCAGAAGAGCCAGTTGACCCAGGCCGCATGGCTCCAGGGGCCCAGGAGGGCGAAGTCGCGGGACATGCTCAAAACGAACAGGGGCGCGGCGAAGATCACGCCCACGATGAACTTGCGGGTTTGATCGGCGATTTCAGCCTGCCGCGCCGCCGCTTCGGCGTCCGTGCCGTCCTCATCGGCCGCATCCGGGGCGATGGCGCCGTAACCGGCCTTTTCAATGGCCGCCACCATCTGCTCCACGGTGATCAGGTCGGGCAGGTAGGTGACCTGGGCCCGTTCGCTGCCGAAATTGACATCGGCCGCCACCACCCCCGCCACCTTCTTGTTCAAGGTGCGTTCCACATTGGACGCGCAATTGGCGCAGGTCATGCCGGTGATGGGCAGCTCCAGGCGGGCGGTGGGTACATCGTAACCGCTTTTGCGGATTCGTGCCACCAGCTCCGGCACTTTCACCTGCGCGGGGTCGTAGGCCACCTCCGCTCGCTCGCTGGCGAAGTTGACATTGGTTTGGCGCACGCCTTCGAGCTTGGACAGGCCGCGCTCGATATTGGCCGCGCAGTTGGCGCAGGTCATGCCGGTGATCGGCAGGGATACGGTGCGGTCGGCCATGGGCAAGATACTCCTTTCTCGGCAATGGACCGCCCGGGGACTACATGTTCAGGTCGCGTCGCATGGATGCATACGTCTCCTTGTCGATTTCACCGCGGGCGTATCGGCGTTTGAGCAGCTCCAGCGCATCCGGCGGGTCATCCCGCGGGTTTCCGCGATCGGCCAACAGTCCGGAAACGATGGACGCAAGCGCAATCAGTACAATAACCCAGAATAGGATCATGACAAGTCCCATGCCGCCCCCCGGCATCATGCCATGGGGCATCAGCCGGCTGCCGCCGCCATAACCGTAGCCCGTTCCCCAGCCATATAAAAACCATAAACCGGCCGCAACAAGGGCAGCCGTTATGCCGATGCCGATCCAAGTAGTGGTCATGCGTTTCATAATGCCTCCAATCTTGAGTGTGGTTGGAAATTGTCGGTTCAGCGAAAAAAATTGCCGGAAGCGGCGCTTATGCCGCCTCCGGCCGTCGTGCGGTATTGTTGGATGGGTTGTTGTTACCGCCAGCAGTAACCGTAACCGCCGCCATAGCCACCGCCTCGGTGGAAGCCGCGGCCATATCCGCGGGGACCCATTTCATCGGGCAGGAGTTGGCGCATTTCCAGGCGATGGCGGATGCGTTGCTCATCGAAGGTGGATTGCAGCTGAGAAATCTCCCGCTGCAGCTGGGTGGCCACCGCCGGGTCGGGATCGGTCTTGGCCAGCTCGGCCTGCAGGGCCAGATGCTTCTGGCGCAGCTCGCCTCTCAGTGTTTCGGTTTCATTGAAGAACTTTTCCCGGGCCGCGTCCACGGCGGCGCGTTGCGCATCGGTCAAGTTCGCAGGGTACCCCTGGCCCCGATAGCCATACTCGGCACCGGGTCCCATGCCATAGCCGGGTCCCATCATGTGGCCGCCGCGATCCCCCCAGGAACCTCCCCGGGCAAAGACCAAGGAAGCGCCCGCGAGCAACAACACCGTGCTGATCAACAAGGTCTTTTTAATGCGATTGGATCTCATGTTTTTCTCCTTTCACTTTCGTGTTACATTCCGTTAAGAGTTTGTTCCGTTGCCATTGATACTGAGCAAGCCGTGTGCCAAGATTTGGCGCGGTCGGCCTGAGCATTTGCAACATGCCGAAACGTAAACAAATTATAATCCGAACAGGCGGCCGCACCGTTTGCGCGGCTTTGCTTGGCGCTTTCTTAATCTCCGGAGCGGGTAAAATTTCCACAGCTAAAAATGGTCTTGGCCGCCCGGGTGGGTAATTAGGATGCACTTTCACCAGAAGCTTTAAGGAGGTATGTGATGACCCCCGCCGAAACCCTCGCACAATCTTTTAAAATCGGTTCGCTGACCCTGAAGAACCGTTTGACCATGGCGCCCCTGTTTCTGGGCTATGCGCAACCGGACGGCACCATCAGCGATCTGCTGATCGATCACTACCGCCGCATGGCCGCCTCCGGGGCCGCCATGATCGTGGTGGAAAATGTGGTGGTGGATCCATCGGGGCTGGGTTCGCCCTTCACCTTGCGGGCGGACGACGACCGCTTTGTGGCGGGCTTGGCCAAGCTGGCCGCCACCATCAAAGGCGAGGGGGCCCTGGCCTTCGCCCAGATCAACCATGCCGGCCGCTATGCCTTCGGGCCGGAGCGCATCGCGCCCTCCGCCCATCCCACCGGCAAGGTGACCCCGAAGGCCATGCGCGTGGCCGAGATCGACGCCATGGTGGATGCCTTCGCCGCCGCCGCCCGGCGCATTCAAGCCGCCGGGTTCGACGGCGTGGAGATCCATGGGGGCACCGGTTACCTGCTGGTGCAGTTTCTCTCGCCGCGCACCAACCAGCGTACCGATGACTATGGCGGTTCCCCGGAAAACCGCATGCGGTTTCCCCTGCGCGTGGTGGATGCCGTGCGGTCCGCCGTGGGCGATGCCTTTCCGGTGGGCTACCGCTTTCTGGCCGATGAGTGGCAACAGGATGGGCTGCACCTGGATGAGACCACCCCCTATGCCGTGGCGCTGGTCGAGCGGTGCATCGCCTACTTGTCGGTCATGGCCGGCACCTACGATGCCTTTGCGCTGCCGGAATACAATTCGGCCGAAAAAAGGGAGGGGTACATGGTGCACTTCGCCGATCAGGTCAAGGCGCAGTTGCCCCAAGTGCCTGTCATCACCGCCGGACGCATTCAGACACCGGCCACGGCCGCCGAGATCATCGAGCGGGGCAGCGCCGATCTGATCGGGCTGGCCCGGGTGCTGCTGGCCGATCCGCTCTGGCCACGCAAGGCTTTGGGGGAAAGCAACGATCCCATCGTGGTCTGCGAGCCCACCTGCTCCTTGTGTATGAAGCGCGTCATGACGGGCAAGCCGGCTTTTTGCAGCCAGTGGACCAAGGCCGAACGGGATGCCTTTCTGGAACGCATCGGCGAGCAGCCATAGGCGGCTTGTTCAGCCGGCGGTCACCCCGGCCTGGTCGAAGGTCATCACCTCCTTGAAGACCCGCACGGCGCCCTCCATGATGGTCATGGCCATGGCGCCGCCGGTGCCTTCGCCCAGGCGCATGCCCAGGGAAAGCAGGGGCGCCAGGCCCAAGTGGTGGAGCATCAGGGCATGGCCCGGTTCTTCCGATTGGTGGCCGGCGAACAGATAGTCCGCCACCGTGGGACAGAGGGCGTGGGCGATCAGCGCCCCGGCGGTGGAGATGAACCCGTCGATGACCACCGCTCGCCGGTGGTAGGCGCCGGCCAGCACCAATCCGGCGATGCCGCCGATTTCGAAACCGCCCACCTTGGCCAGCACATCCAGGCCATCGGTCGGATCGGGCCGGTTGAGGGCGATGCCGTCGGTGATGACCGCTATCTTGCGTGCCAATCCGGCATCGTCCACGCCCGTGCCGCGGCCTGTCATTTGGTCCACCGTACAACCGGTCAAAACGGCCCCGATGGCCGCCGAGGGGGTGGTGTTGGCGATGCCCATGTCGCCGGTCCCCAACATCTGCACACCGGCGTCGAACAGGTCAGTGGCATGGGCGAAGCCGGCCATGATGGCCGCTTCGGCCTGGGTACGCGCCATGGCCGGGCCGCGGGCGAAGGAGGCGGTGCCCGGTGCGATCTTGCTGATCTTGAGCTGATCGCCGCCGGGCGTGGTTTGCGGGTCAAGGGTGGCCGCCATGCCCATGTCCACCACCTGCACCCGGGCCCCCGCATGGCGGGCGATGGCATTGATGCCGGCTCCGCCGGCCAGGAAAGTGCGCACCATGGCGCCGGTGACCTCCTGGGGAAAGGCGCTGACCCCTTCGGCGGCAATGCCGTGATCGCCGGCCATCACCACCACCGCCTTGTGTTCCAATGACGGGGACAAGGTTTGCTGGATGGCGCAGCACTGTTCGGCGATGTCGTGCAACCGGCCCAGGGCCCTGGGCGGCATCACCAGTTGGGCCGTGCGTTGGCGGGCTTTTTCGATCCAAGTGCGATCCAGGGGTTGGATGGCCGCCAGAATGGCGGGCAGGGAGAGGGATGTCATATGCGTTCTCCTTCTTTTTTGGCTTTTGCAGATAACCGCATAAAAAAAGCCCCAAGCCGATACACTGCATCAGCTCGGGGCTTTACCATCGCCACCAAGTCACACGCTTTTGCGGCAGGTCTTCTGGCTTCCCCGCCTTGGCGACGGCCTTCCCGCTGCAATCGGTTGCAGCAGTGGCGCCCATGGTCGCAAAGGTTCCCTCTGCGGCGACAACGCGCAAAGGGCGGGGTTACAGCGGCGGGTCCGCACCGGATTCACACCGGTTTCCCTGTTCGCCCGATAATGGGACCGAAAAGCGAATGTCCTCAAATTGACTTCTTTTCCTATGCAAAATCGGATCGGCTGTCAAGGTGCGCAATGCGCGCTTGGCACGCCGGTTGGCCCGTGATATGTAAGCGGCATGATTTCGGACCTGTGAATTCAATTTACAAGGAGGTAAGACCAATGGGCAAAGGTGATCGTCGTACCAAGCGGGGCAAGATCTGGCGCAGCAGCACCGGCAACTCCCGTCCCAAAAAAGCCAAGAAGAACAAACCATCCGAATAACCGTCCCGAGTTCCACCCCGGAGCGGATGAAGGGAGCGGCCATGTTCGATTTGAGCGGAAAAACGGCCATCGTCACCGGTGCGACACGCGGCATCGGGCGAGCCATTGCCGAGCTGTTCGCGTTGCACGGTGCCGGGGTGGTGGTCTCCAGCCGCAAGGCCGATGCATGCGAGGCGGCGGCCGGGCAGATCAATGCCAAGGTCGGAGAAGGGGCGGGCAGTGCTTTGCCGGTGCCCTGCAACATCTCCCACAAGGATCAGCTCCAGGCCCTGGTGGACAGAACCAGCGCCCATTACGGGCAGGTGGACATCCTGGTGTGCAATGCGGCGGTCAATGTGCACCACGGGCCGTCGGCCACCATCCCGGATGAGGCATTCGCCAAGATCATCGACAGCAACCTCAAGTCGACCCACTGGCTTTGCCACATGGTGCTGCCCGGTATGTTGCAAAGGCGCGCCGGTAACATCGTGGTGGTGTCTTCCATCGCCGGTTTGCGCGCGTCGGAGGCTCTTGGCGCCTACGGTATCAGCAAGGCGGGCGAGATCGCCTTGGTGCGCAACCTGGCCGCGGAGTATGGTCCCCACAACATCCGGGTCAATGCCATCGCGCCGGGGCTGATCAAAACCGATTTCGCCAAGGCGCTGTGGGACAATCCCGAATACCGCGAGCAACGGCTGAAAGCCACTCCCCTGCGGCGTATCGGCGATCCCATGGATGTGGCCGGCGTCGCGCTTTTCCTGGTGTCGGATGCATCCGCCTTCATGACCGGTCAGGTGCTGGTGGTCGATGGCGGGGTGACCGTTTAGAGCGCGCTGTATTTGTTATTGCGCTGCCGGTCCTGTTCGCTCAAGAATCTCATCAAGGGTTCGGCGGTAGGTGGCCGCATGGGGGCCGCCCAGGGCGACCGCCCGGCGGGCGGCGGCCTCGGCTTCGGCCAGGCGGCCCTGCTCGGCCAGGACATGGGCCAGGTTGTTGAATGCCCCGGCGTGGTCCGGTGCCATCCGGGCGGCCGCTTCAAAGGCCGCTATGGCCGCTGCGGGCCGGCCTTCGGCATACAGGGCATTGCCCAGAGCCAAGCGGGCGGTCGCGCTGCCGGGCCAATGGCCGACGGCGGTTTCAAAGGCGACGCGGGCGGCTGCCGGACGATCGGCCTGTTGCAGTCCCAGCGCCGCTTGCAGATAAGCGGTTTCATCGGCGCAGGCCGGTATCTCGGCGGGGCGCAGGACCAACAACCCCCAGTGGTCCGCCCGCCGCCAGGTCCTTTCAAAAGTGGCCAGCCGCACCGGGCGGTGGGCCTTGTCGCCCGTGTGTAGCACCACCTGGCCTGCCTCCAGATCGTAACCCACCACCACCGCATAATGCCAGCGCGCCAGCCAGGACAACCCCAGGTTTTGCAGCACCACCACCGGTTGACCGTCGTGGACGGCTTCCAACAAACACCCAAGACCGGCAACGGGGTAGGCCAGGCGGCCGTAGCGGCGGGCGGCGCTGATCAGTTCGGATTGCAGGCTGCCCCGGCGGCCCGGTGTAAAGACCTGTTCTTTCAAGGTGTCCGGGCCGACGTCGACGCCGCTCCATTGCAGCGTCATGGCCAGCGCCGCCGGCCCGCATTGCAACGCCGCCTGGCTATGGAACGGCACCTCGGTCAGATGAACCCGTACCGGCTTGACGTCGGTAGACAGGGAGGACCATTGTCCGTTTGGGGTGGCACATCCCGCCAGGAAGAAGAGAACCAGCAGCAGTAGCGACGCCCGTTTGCAATCGCAACGGACGTCGCCGGCCACGGCTGGGCTACATTTTTTTGATGAAGGTGAAGACATCGGTGACGCCGACGATATCGGTGATCACCAAGGTGATGAAGCCCAGCAACGCCAATACCGCCAGGAATTCAAGCACACCGGCACCGGCCGGCATTTGCTCGATGGCCTCGGCCAGTCGAATCACTTCGCTGTCAGTCATGGCGGCGACCCTTGCCCGGGCCTCCTGCGGGGAAACGCCCCACTCCTGGAGTTGGTGCGCCAGCGCTTGGCGGGTGTCATTCAGGATTTCGGCCGAAGGGGCCGTGTCGGAACCCGGGAGCCGTAACAGGTCGCCCGTTCCCATCATGGCGGCCTGCGCCGGCGCCACGAAAAGGCACAAGAACCCGAATACGAAGGTCATTATGCCGGCCACTGCCTTTTTCATGCCATGAGACTGTTTCATTTTCACAATCCTTCCTTCTCTTAGGGGGAGAGAGGCGTTTTTGAAAAGAAACCGATGGCCTTCAGGTTGAATTGTGCCAATACTTTATTCGCTTTGGGGTGGATGTCAATAGGAATGAGGTGGGTCGGCGGAGATGGAGAGACAAACAAAGGTGTGTGCGTAATGCATAGACAAAAGGAATCCTTAGCATCTTTAAAATCGATATTTCCGATTGGACCGGCCAATCGGCCTGTTGTATGAAGTTTGCGTCGCGTGATCGCGGATCGAACACAGACTTCAAAAGGGGGGCAACGGGACCATGGATGCTGTCAAGCGGTTTTTTGCCGGTCGTTGGGGAATCATCAGTGTGGGCGCCTTTATCGGTGTGCTGGCGGCCCTTTTGCAGTATTGGGGCAACCCGGCCAACATGGGGATCTGCGTCGCCTGTTTCGAGCGCGACATCTCCGGCGCCTTGGGGCTGCACCGGGCCGCGGTGGTGCAGTACATGCGCCCGGAGATCATCGGCTTCGTGCTCGGCGCCCTGGCGGCCGCCTACCTGTTCAGCGAGTTCCGCCCCCGGGCCGGTTCGGCGCCCATCGTACGCTTCATTCTGGGGGTGTTCGCCATGATCGGCGCCCTGGTTTTTCTCGGATGCCCGTGGCGTGCGGTACTGCGTTTGGCGGGCGGTGACGGCAATGCCATTCTGGGATTGGCCGGCCTGGTCGCCGGCATCTGGATCGGCGCGCTCTTTCTCAAAAAGGGCTACAACCTGGGACGGGCCCAGGCCACCTACACCTCCGTGGGTTGGCTCATGCCGCTGGTCATGGCCGGGTTCCTGGTGTTGATGCTGATCTATCCCAAGGTGGCCGGCGAACCGCAAAGCGGCGTGCTCTTTTACAGCCTCAAAGGGCCGGGCAGCATGCATGCGCCGCTGGTGGTTTCCCTGGTGGCCGGCCTGGTGATCGGCCTGTTGGCCCAGCGCAGCCGGTTTTGCACCATGGGGGCGATCCGCGACTTGCTTCTTTTCCGCCAGACCCATCTGGCAAGCGGCTTTCTGGCCCTGGTACTGTTCGCCTTTCTGGCCAACCTGCTGTTGGGCCAGTTCAAACCGGGATTTGTCGGACAGCCGGTGGCCCACACCATGCATCTCTGGAACTTCATGGGCATGCTGTTGGCCGGCTTGGCCTTCGCCCTGGCCGGCGGCTGCCCGGGGCGGCAACTTTTCATGGCCGGTGAGGGAGATGGCGACGCGGCGGTCTTTGTGTTCGGGATGATTGTCGGCGCGGCCTTCGCACACAACTTCGGCTTGGCCAGCTCACCGGCCGGCGTTGGGCCCAACGGCATCGCCGCCGTCTTCGTCGGTCTGGCGGTTTGTCTGTTCATCGGCTTCACCATGCGCAAAACGGCGCGATAAGGAGAACGGCATATGGCGACCACTGTGGATGCAAGGGGTTTGTCCTGTCCCCAACCGGTGTTGATGACCCTTGACGAGATCAAATCAGGTGCGGACAAAGAGATCATCGTGCTGGTGGATACCGATACCTCCCGGGAGAATGTCACCCGGGCGGCCGAAAGCCAGGGGTGCAGCGTCAAGGATGTGCGGCCCGACGACGGCGGCTATCGCCTGACCATTGTCAAGGGGTGATCATGACCCTCCTGGCCCGCCTGAAAAAAGTTTTCGCACCGTCGGCCACCGGTCCGGAGACTGCTGCGCGGATGGACCGCGGGTTTCTGGTGTTCGAAAACACCAGCGAGGTGATCCAGGCCGAAAACCTGCTCAAAGCGGCCGGTTGGCCCGTACAGGTCATGGGGCCGCCGCCCGAGATCCAGCGCGGCTGCGATCTGGTGATCGCCTTTCCCTTGATCGAGCGGCTCAACATCAGCCGCTTGTTGGAAGCATCCGGCTTCACCCCGTTGGAAACAGTGCCGGTCACCGGGCCGTTGCTGCAGCCGGTGGACCTGTTTCAAACCACCGATTATGGCGATTGGCTGATGATCCGGGCCGCCAACATGAAAATCTGCATCGCCAAGGCGACCCGCACCATCGTCAATATTTCCGGCGGCGGTTGCCCGGATGTGCCTTACCTGGCCGCCATGCTGGTGGGCAAGACCCTGGAGGAGGCGCCCAGCCCGCGGGCGCTGGGCCACACCCTTTGCGGGTACGCCCTGCAGTTGGCCTACGAGGAGTTGGTGCGCCAATGCTCGCCATCATAGGCACCGTCCCCGACGACAGCGTGCCGGTGCTGGTGGGGCCGGCCGACCTGGACGGCGACACCATCGTTGTCCAGGGGCGTCGCTTTGCGGTCAATCGGGGCACCCCGGCCCTGCTGGCGGCGGCCATTGCCGCAGGCCGCGTACTGGGCCAGCCGCCGCCCATCGCTTACCTGGTCGGTGACATCGGCCGCGGCGACGGCAGTCGTCGGCTCTATGCCCACCTGAGCGATCACATCGCCGGCACCGACCACGAAGTGTTGGTGTTCCACTACCTCCAGCCCGATGTGGATTGGCACAATCGCGTACTTTTCGCCGTAGAGGAGATGGCCACACGGCCCATCCTCATCGCCGACGCCGGTTTCATGTATGTGGCCAAAATGAGCGGCCAGGCCGAGGCTTACGACCTGTTCACCCCGGACATCGGCGAACTCTCCTTTCTGGCCGACGAGCAGGCGCCCCACCCCTTCTACACCCGCGGCTTTATACTGCACATGGCGGATCGGGCCCCGGAGATGATCGCCATGGCCTACCGCCATCAAAACGCGGCGCGCCATCTGCTGGTCAAAGGGCGCCGGGATTACGTGGCCGACGCGACCGGCATTCGCGTCACCATCGACGCGCCCGACGTGCCCAACCTGGAGCCCATCGGCGGCACCGGCGACACGGTCACCGGCATCGCCGCCGCCTTGGCGCACCAGGGCATGCCCATTGCCGCCGCCGCCGAAGCCGCCGCCCGGATCAACCGGATGGCCGGACAAGCGGCCAACCCCACCCCCGCCACGCAGGTCACCAACATCATTGCCCGCATCGGCCGCGCCGTTGAGCGCGTGCTGCCGGCGGTGGTCTGACAATATGAAAAGGGCATCACCTGATCGATGCAAGACAAGGTAGATGGCAGCACAATGGCATTCATTGCCGCAGAATTCAAAAATGGAGAGGACAGCATGCAAAAGAAATTAATTCGGTGTGGAACAGTAACACTGTTGATGGCCATTTTGCTGACGATTCCGGCCTGGGCCGGCAGTTTGAAATCCTTTGCCGACCTCCAGGGCACTTTGGATATCGCCGGCGGAACGGCCCATATTCCAGTGATGAACGAGGCGGCCAAACGCATCATGACCGCCAACCCCAAGATCCGCATCACGGTTACCGGCGGCGGCACCGGTATCGGTGTCCAAAAGGCCGGTGAGGGGCTGGTGGATATCGGCAATACAGGGCGCGCCTTGTCCGCGGAGGAGGTGGCCCGTTTCGGCCTGCGCTCATTCGCCTTCGCCGTGGACGGTGTGGCGCCCGTCGTGCATTCGGACAACCCCGTGGCCGGTTTGAGCGTTCAGCAGGTCCGGGACATCTTTGCCGGCCGCATCACCCACTGGCAGGCCGTGGGCGGACCCGATGCCGCCATCCATGTGTACGGCCGGGAAGAGGCCAGCGGTACCCACGAGGTGTTCTGGAAGAAATTGTTGAACAAGGAAACCGTCGTGGGCAGTGCCAACATCATTCAATCCAACGGTGCAATGAAGGTGGCCGTCTCCCGAGACATTTACGCCATCGGCTACATGAGTATCGGCCACATCGACGACAGCGTGAAACCCCTGGCCGTGGACGGGGTCCTGCCATCCCAGGCAACGGCCATTGACGGCACCTATCCGGCGGTGCGGCAGCTCTATATGAACACCAAGGGTGATCCCAAGCCTCTGGCGCGGGCCTTCATCGACTACATCCTGAGTGCGGAAGGCGCGGGCATCATCCGGGCCGCCGGCTACATCCCACTGCAATAAAGCGGCGACGCCTTTTGGCATGGATGGCGCGAAGCTGATGCCGCACCTGTTGCGGGCCGCCGCGCTGGCTTGCACCGCGGCGGCCGGCGGTATTCTGCTGGTTCTGATTTACCTGGTGCTGCCCCTGTTCACTTCCGGCGGCTGGGGGTCGGTGATCGCCTGGCAGTGGCTCCCCTTTCAGGGCCGGTTCGGCATCCTGCCCATGGTGGTGGGCACCCTGCTCATCGCTTTGGGCGCCTTGGCCGTCGCCACCCCTTTGGCGGTGGGGGTCGCCTGTTTTGTGCAGGTGCTGGCACCGGGGCGCATTAAAGGAATTTGCTTGGCCCTGGTACACTACATGACCAGCATTCCCACGGTGATTTACGGTTTCGTTTCAATTTTTCTGCTGGTGCCGCTGATCCGGCAATGGTTCGACCGCGGCACCGGTTTCTCCTTGGCCACGGCCACAATTGTCCTATCCCTGCTGATACTGCCGACCATCGTGCTGGTGTTGCAGGCCACGCTGCGGGAGTTGGATCGAAGCGCTCGGGTCACCTGCGCGGCTTTGGGTTTTTCCCGGCCCGCTTACATCCGCCATGTGTTGCTGCCCCTCTGCCGCCGCGGTTTGCTGGCCGCCGTGGTGTTGGGCTTTGGCCGGGCCGTCGGCGACACCCTCATTTCCCTGATGCTGGCCGGTAACGCCCCCATGGTGCCGGCTTCGCCCTTGGACGCCACGCGCACCCTGACCGCCCACATCGCCCTAGTGGTGGCCACCGACAGCCAGAGCACCTTTTATCATTCGGTGTTTGCGGCGGGTTTGATTCTTTTCCTGGTAATGGTGCTGATCCAACTGATTTTGCGCCGCCTGGGAGGCACTTTCACCCCATGAGGCCAACCGCCAACCGCCGCACTTCCGATCTGGCAACAACAATCTTCTGCTGGACCGCCGCCGTCTTAACGATGCTGGCGGTACTGGCGGTCATGGGGTTTCTGCTCTACCGCGGCGCCGGCACACTGGGGCCGAACCTTTTTTTCGGGGAAACCCACTGGTGGGAGGCCGTCCGCGGGGTCCGGCCGGTTTTCGACGGCCTATGGTCGGCCCTGGCGGGAACGGCCCTGCTGGTGCTGCTTTCCTGCCTGCTGGCCGTGCCGACGGGCATCGCCGGCGGCATCTACCTTTCCGAGTATGGCTCGCGCCGATTTCGGGCCGTGGCCGGCTTCGCCGTGGATTTGATGGCCGGTATCCCCTCCATCGTCATGGGTCTGTTCGGATTCAGCCTGATCGTCGTGCTACGCCACACCTTCGTACCTCGGGCCAAAACCGGTCTGCTGTTGGCGGCCGTTTGTATAGCGCTGCTGGTGCTGCCCTACCTGGTGCGCACCACCCAGAACGCCCTGGCCGGCCTGCCGAGCCATCTGCGCCTGCTGGGGCCGAGCCTCGGTTTCACGCCCTGGCAGAACATCCGCCATGTGCTGCTGCCTTCGGCCGGTCGGGGAATCCTCAGCGGCGTGATCCTGGCCATGGGAAGGGCGGCTGAAGATACCGCCGTCATTTTGCTGACCGGGGCGGTGGCCCAAGCCTTTTTGCCCCGCAGCCTGTATGACAAGTTCGAGGCGCTGCCCTTTCGAATCTATTATATGGCCGCCGAACACCGCACCGCCGCCGAACTGGATCAGGCTTTCGGTACGGCGCTGGTGCTGTTGATGCTCACCGGCACTCTTTTCGGGTTGGCCTTTGCGGCCCAACGCACCATGGAGAAGCGATGGAAAGGATGAAGCGCATACCCGAGCCGATGCTCGAAATCGCAGATTTATCCGTCCGTTTTGCAGGCAAACAGGTCCTTGAGAGTGTAAACCTGGACCTCTATCCCGGTGAGCTGGTCATGGCCATCGGACCTTCCGGTTCAGGCAAAACAACCCTGTTGCGGGCCGTCAACCGTCTAAACGAAGCTTACCCCCATTGCAACACCCGAGGACAGGTGCGCATCCGTCTGGCGGACCGCTGGTGGGACATCTACGCCCCATCCACACCCCTGGCCGAACTGCGCTTGCGGGTGGGCATGGTGTTTCAGCATCCCAATCCGCTGCCCTTTTCCATCTACAAGAATGTGGCTCTGCCCCTGCGCATCTCACTGGGAATGAACCCCAAGGAGACGCTCCTACGGGTGCAACGGGCCCTGGAAGCGGTGCAATTGTGGTCGGAGGTCAAGGATCGGCTGCACGACAGCGCCCTGACCCTTTCCGGCGGTCAGCAGCAGCGTCTTTGCCTGGCACGGGTGCTGGCCCTGGAGCCGGCCTTGCTGCTGCTGGACGAACCCACCGCCTCGCTGGATTTCAAAGCCACCCGCCATATCGAGGCGCTGTTCCAAACCCTCAAACAGCGTTACCCCATCCTGGCCGTGACCCACAATCCGGGCCAGATGCGCCGCCTGGCGGACCGGGTGATGGTGTTGCAAGACGGCCGTTGCGTTGCAGCCATGTCCCGGCCGGAAATTGAAGACCCGGAACACAGCCGTCGGGTTATGGAGGCGTTCTTTTAAGAACTCGCGCAAAAATAAATTAGCATTTCAGGTGCCGGCCCACCGCCCCATAGCCGCCACCAGCATGGTTTTGTATCTGGTTTTCAGCGCCGTTTTATAAGCTTCTTCCCTGGATGTTGGCCACCGCCGCCACGATACGCTCCATCACCTCGCCGGCCGGGCCGAGCAGGGTGACGTCGCTGACGCGGTCGGTCAGGGGGGTGGGTTCGGGGTTGATTTCGATGATGAAGGCGCCCCGGTCCTTGGCGATCAGGGGCAGGTAGGCGGCCGGCTCCACGGTGGCCGAGGTGCCGACGACCAGCATGACGTCGCAGTTGGCGGACAAGATCTGGGAGCGGCGCAGCAAGCCCACGTCGATGGGTTCGCCGAACATCACCACGTCCGGGCGCAGGTAGGCGCCGCAGGGGCAGACCGGGGGGATGCGATCCAGGGTGATCGCCTGCCAGTCGGAGCGCACGTGGCATCCCATGCAGCGCAGCACGGCATGGGTGCCGTGAAATTCGATCACGTCGCTGCTGCCGGCCTTCTGGTGCAGGCCGTCCACGTTCTGGGTGATGACGGTCTGCAAAATGCCCATCTGCTCCAGGCGTTGCAGGCCCAGGTGGCCGGCGTTGGGTGTGGCGGTGGTCAGCAGTTCGCCGATACCGCGGAACAGCACCTCCCACACCTCGGCGGGATTGCTTACCAGGGCGTCGATGTGGGCGTATTTCATGGGGTCGATCTTTTCCCACAACCCGCCTTTGCCGCGGAAGGGGGGGATGCCGCTCTCCACGGAGATGCCGGCGCCGGTGAGGGCCACGCCCTTGGTGCCGCGGGCGCAGGCCGCGGCGGCTTGTTCGATGAGGGTTTGGGATGGCTGCATGGGGGAACCTCCCGGTTTCACAGTTCGAAAGTCATATCGGCGCCCACGGCGAAACAGTCGAGGGTTTCGCCCCGTTCGGCGATGATGCGGTGGCAGGCCGCCACCATTTCATCCACCTCTGCGTCGGTGCGCTCCTGGTTGAGGTGGAACAGGCCCAAGCGCTTGACCCCCGCCTTGAAGGCCAGCTCCAGCACGTCCTCGTAGGAGGAGTGGCCCCATTCCATGAGCAGGTTGTACTCGCGGGGGGTGTATTCGGCATCGTGCAACAGCAGGTCGGCCTCCTGGCAAAAGGCGGTGTATTGGGATGCCTGCAACCCGCCGGGGTGCACGAAGCCCAGCTCGTTGTCGGTCAGAAAGACGAAGCTTTTGCCGTCCTCGATGAATTTGTACCCTTTGCCGCTGTTGGGGTGGCTCAGTTGAATGGGCACCACGGTGACCGACCCGATGTCGAACTTTTCCGGTTTGCCCTCCTGGTAGACGATCTTGGCTTTCAGGTCGGAGTAGCGCACCGGGAAATTGGGCGGTGCCATCACCTTGGAAAACATGGTTTCCATGAATTTTTTGTGGAATGGGCCGCGGTGCAGGCGGATTTCGGGGTGTTCCAGGAAGAGGGGCTTGAAGTAGGGAAAGCCCATCAGATGGTCCCAGTGGCCGTGGGTGAGCAGGAAGTTGTACTGGTAGCGCCCCTCCTTGATCAGGGCGTTGCCCAGGCGGCGGATGCCGGTGCCGGCATCCACGATGATGATGTCGTCGCTTCGGGTACGGATTTCCAGGCAGGTGGTGTCGCCGCCGTATTTGATGTATTCTTGACCCGACACGGGGATGGACCCCCGCGAGCCCCAGCAGCGTATCAACATAATGGCCCCTCGCTATCCGGTACCGCTTGGCCCCCCGGTCTCCCCATGGAAGGTGAACCAGGTGCCTTCCTGTTCCCACTGGCCGAGGATTCGCGCCCCCATCCGGTGCAGCCGGTAGGCGATCTCCCTGGCCTGGCTGCGCAACAAACCCGAGAGGATGAACTGCCGGTGTCCGCTGAATCCGGGGGCGGCGATCAAATGCCGCATCACGTCGTAATGGATATTGGATACCACAAGGTCGCTGGGACGGTCCATAAAATTCAAGGCATCCCCCCGGACCACCAGAATCCGCCGCTGCATGCGGTTGCAGCGGACGTTGCGGCGGGCGGTGACGGTGGCCAGGCGGTTCAGGTCCACGGCCGCCACGGCCCTGGCGCCCAGCTTGGCCGCCGCCAGGGCCAGCAGGCCGGTGCCGGTGCCGATGTCGAACACGCGGTTCACCGGCCGGCGGTCGAAGGCGGCCTGCAGGGCGGTGAGGCAGTCACGGGTGGTGGGGTGGGTGCCGGTGCCGAACACCACGCCGGGGTCCAGCAGGATGGTGTCGTTCGTTGCCGCGGCAGCGGCCGGATCCCAGGGCGGCACCACCTGAAGGCGGCCCACTTTGAACGCCGCGGGGGCCTCCCCTTGCCACTCGTCGTAGGGCATGTCGTAGCGGTCCTGCAGGACCAACCGGGGGTGCTGCTGCACCAGGGCATCAATGGCCGCGTCGGCCGGGGTGTGGAAAAAGAGAAAGCTGTCCCCCGCCTCCTCCCAGTTGCCGATGAAGGCGGCTTGATCCGGGAGGGCGCCATGGGGCACCCGCCCCTTGAGATAGTAAACGAACAGCCGGTCGTAGGGCTTGGGCCACGGCAGGGGTGCATCGCCCTTCGGCCGGCCGATTGTTTGCGATGGGGCGGGGGGCATCATTCGTTTTTGGGCAACTGGTCCAGGTACCACTGCATGGGGTCGAGCAGGGTGAAGCCCGCATCGCGCAATCTTTGTTTGATCCGGATGACGTTGTTGGTCAGCAGGTAGGGAAAGACGGCGCGCTTGTCCTTTTCCCAGTAGCGGGCCACCAGAATGCTGCCGCAAGAGATGCCCTCTTCGGTGATGGCATCCACGATGCGCTTCATCTGGCCCACCTTCTCTTCCACCAGGATGCACAACAGGGTGCCCGGCTGACCGATGCCCAGCACATTGATGAAGGCCCGCAGCAGGTCCCGCACCGAAATGATGCCGGTGAGCTTGCCGTTTTGATCCACCACCGGAAAGGCGCCCACCCGTTTTTCCTGGATCAGCAGCAGCGCATCCTGCAGGGTGTGGGCGGGCGAGATGGTCATCGGATCGGGGGTCATGACATCGGCCACCGTCAATCGGGCGAAACGTTGCAGGCTTTCGGGGTCGTCCTGGCCTTTGATCAGGGGCAGCGGCATGGCGCTGCGGATGTCTCTGTCGGTCACAATGCCCACCAAGCGGTCGTCGTTTGCCACAACGGGCAGATGACGGATGTTGTGGGTTTTCATCCGCTCCTGGACCTCGCTCAGGGAAATGTCCGGGGAGACCGTGACGACCTTCCGGGTCATGGATCGGCTGACAAACATCGTCCAACCTCCTTCTTGTCAAGGGATAGTGGGGGCGCCGTCCGATGGCGTTTCCAGCAGAATGCGCACATGCGCGGCGCCCAGCTCGGGCAATCGCTCCAGGGCATAGCCGCCCTCGAGCACGGAGAGCAGGCGGCCTTCACAATGGCGGTCCGCCATAGCGACGATGGTGCGCATGATCCATGCGTAACCTTCGTCGGTCAGGCGCATGTCGGCCATTTCGTCGTCTTTGTGGGCGTCGAAACCGGTGGAGGCGATGATCACTTGGGGCTTGAAGCTGGCAAAGGCCGGCAGCAGGTCCTGTTCCAGCATAAGTTGGTAGACGTCGTCGCTCTGGCCGGGCAGGATGGGGCTGTTCTTGGTGAAACCGCGCCCCGCGCCTTTGCCCGTTTCAAACTCCCGGCCGGTCCCCGGGTAGGTGAAAGAGGGGTGCTGATGGATGGAGTAGTAGAAAACCGTGGGGTCTTCTTCAAAGCTGTGCTGGGTGCCGTTGCCGTGGTGCACATCGAAATCGATGATCCCGACCCGCTCGATGCCCAGCTCCTGTTGCAGATAGCGGGCGGCGATGGCCACGTTGTTGAAGTAGCAGAAGCCCATGGCTTCGCCGTTTTCGGCGTGGTGGCCGGGCGGGCGGACGGCACAGAAGGCGTTGTCGATCTCACCGGCCATGAGCATGCGGGCCGCTTCCATCACCCCTCCGGCGGCCATCAGGGCCGCTTCCCAGGTTTCCGGGCACATCTGGTTGTCTTCGCAGTCCAAGGTGCGGTGTCCGGCCAGGCAGCGCTCTTCGAAGCGCCGGATGTAAGCATCGCTGTGGGTGGTCCGGATCCAGCGCAGCTCCGCCCGACGGGCCGGCACCGATATCAGCTGCGGCAGCAGCCCGGTCCGTTTGAGGCCCTGATGGATGGCCATCAAGCGCTCGGCCCGTTCGGGATGGTACGGGCCGGTGTCATGGAGCAGGTACTGCTGGTCGTAAAGAAAACCCGTTCGTCTCATAAGGTGCCCCCACTCTCAACCGCCGGCCATGCCGGGGACGTTGTACAGCGCGATGGGAACCGACCAACACCGGGTGCGTTAGGGCTGCTCCGGTACCGACCCTTTACAGTCGCCACCTCGCCGGCAGGGAACCGCCGGCAGGCGTTTCGGCGGCGGGGCCGGTCACGCCAGCACTTTATCGAAAATTGCGAATGCGGACCGCACCGCCGGGTTGTCAGTGTCGATGGTGATGGTCGGCTTGCCTTGCAGGTCGAACTTGTAAACCATTTCGTCATCCGGGATCGTCCCGGCCAGTTCCAGCCCATCGTTCTTCAGCAGGTCCAACACGATCGGCTCCGGTTCGCCTTTGAGCCGGTTCATGATCAGGTAGCTTTTGCCCACGCCGATGTTCAGTTCCCGGGCCAGTTCGTTGATCCTAAGCCCGGCCTGCAACCCGCGGCGCGAGGCGTCGGTGACGATCAACAGAACATCCACGTTGTGGGTGGTCAGCCGGCTGATGTGCTCCATGCCCGCCTCATTGTCCATCACCACATACTGGTAGTTGCCTACCAACCGTTCCAGGAAGTTGGTCAACAGGGAGTTGGCGGCGCAGTAGCAGCCGGCCCCTTCGGGTTGCCCCATCACCACCAGGTCGAAGTTCTCTTCCTCGGCGACCGCCTCTTCCAGCCGCATGGACATGAACACATCCTTGGTCATGCCCGAAGGCACTTTGCCCTTTTTCATGTCCTCGCGGGCGGTGCCCAAGGTGTCCTTGACTTCCAACCCCAACACTTCGTTGAGGTTGGCGTTGCAATCGGCATCCACCGCCAGGATGGGGGATTTGCCTTTGTCCACAAGGTATTTGATCAACAATCCGGCAATGGTGGTTTTGCCGGTACCGCCTTTGCCTGCCAGTGCGATGGTAAACGCCATTGTAACCGATCCTCTCGTTGTTGCGCGCCGATCTACTGCATGGCCGAGGCGCGCCGCATGTCCGCTTCGCGTCGTCAAACGCCTCCGCCCGTCACCGCGATTGGGTTCAGAATCCTAAAGTTAGGGAAGATGGGGCGGACAGTCAAGGGAATATGTTGTTCGCCGCTTCGATGAGGCGGACGCCTGGTTTTATACAGCTTGCAATTGCAGGCGCCGATGTGCTAACTATTGGGATAACCTGCCAACAACAATACCTTTTTTGCCCGAGGAGGGAGCTTATGTTCGATCTGATGAAAAAAAGCGTGTACGCCGGTATCGGTTTGGCACTCAAGACCAAGGACGAGGTGGAAGAATTGGTCGAAGAGCTGCAGAAAAAGGGCGAGATGTCCGAAAAAGAGGGGCGCAAGTTTCTCAAGGATGTGCAGAAGCGCTATGACGAAACCCAGGAAAAGCTCGAGAAGCGGGTCGAGGACGCGGTGCAGGATTTTCTGAAGAAGACCAAGGTCGTGACCACCGACGAGCTCAAGGAGCTGAAAAAGGAAATCCGGGAACTCAAAAGCATCGTCAACGCCATGACCCAGAAAAAAGAGAAAGATTAGCCCCTTGTCCGCCGGCGCCAGGGGTGTGTTTCAAAGTAAGGCTTGTCCGCTCGGCACGGCGTCCGCCGCTTGCCGCCGTCTCGCCCTTCACGGGCGCCTTTCACCCATGGGACCACCATGATCAGTATCCGTAAAATCGGTGTTTTCGGTCGGACCTACCGCCACTTGAACCGCTACCGCCAGATTTTGGCGGTGCTGTTCAAATACGGTTTCGGCGACCTGATCGATACCCTCAAGATCGAGCAGTACATCGAGGTTGGGCTGCAGATGATTTCCCGCAAACGGCGCGAGCGGCTGGAAAAAATGAGCCGGGCCGAGCGGGTGCGGATGGCCTTGGAGGAGCTGGGGCCCACCTATATCAAATTGGGTCAGGTGCTTTCCACCCGCCCCGACCTGGTGCCGGTGGAGTTTGTGCGCGAGTTCAGCAAGCTGCAAGACAAGGTACCGCCTTTCGGCTTCGATGACTTTGTCGAAACCGTCGAGAGCGAACTCAACCGCCCCCATGCCATCGCCTTTGCCGAATTGAACCCCGAGCCGCTGGCGTCGGCTTCCATCGGCCAGGTTCACCGGGCGCGTCTGCACAGCGGCGACGAGGTGGTGATCAAGGTGCAACGGCCGGGCATCGAACAGGTGGTGGAGGTGGACCTGGAGATCATGCTCCACCTGGCCACTCTGGCCGAACGGCATATCGAGGAATTGGCCTTCCACCGGCCGATCCGCATCGTCGAGGAGTTCGCCCACAGTATCGAAAAGGAGTTGGACTACACCATTGAAGCGGCCAGCATGGAGCGGGTGGCCGGCCAGTTCCTGGACGATCCGGGGGTCTATGTGCCCAAGGTGTACCGCAACCACTCCACCCAACGGATCCTGACCATCGAGTTCGTGGACGGTATCAAGGTGTCCGACACCGAGAAGTTGCTGCGCGAAGGGTACGACCGGGAACGGATCACCAGCCGCGGCGCCGACATTCTGTTCAAGCAGATTTTTTCCTACGGCTTTTTCCACGCCGATCCCCATCCAGGCAATATCTTCGTTCTGCCCGACAATGTGATCTGCCTGATCGATTTCGGCATGATGGGCGCCCTGGATCGTTCCACCCGGGAATATTTCGTTGCCTTGGTCCAGAGCATTCTGGCCCGCGACGAACCGCGGACCGCGGAAATCCTGCTCAAATTAACCGATTGGGATGATGAGCCCAGCATGGCGGTGCTGGAAAAGGACGTGGCCGACTTCGTGGGTCGCCATCTCTACCGGCCCCTGGAGGAGGTGCAGTTGAGCAAAGTGCTGCACCAGCTGATGGAGCTGGCCACCAAGAACCGCATGCGCTTGCAGCCCGACCTGTTTTTGATGATCAAGGCCCTGGCCCAGGTGGAGACCATCGCTCGCAGTCTTCACCCGGAGTTCGATTTAATGGGCGCCGCCAAGCCGTTCATCCGGGAGGTCCGGCTGGCCCGCTTCAAACCGGCCCGCTTGAGTGGCGATCTGGCCCGCCTGGCGGAGCAGGGGTACGCCTTTCTCAGCGATTTTCCAAAGGATCTGTTGGAGATCAGCCGTTCCTTGCGCATGAAGAAGATGTCCTTCACCCTGGTGCTCAAGGATCTGGACAAGATGCTCGCCACCCACGATCAAATCAGCAACCGCATCTCCTTTGCCATCATCATCGCAGCGCTGATCATCGGATCGGCCATCATCGTCATCTCCAACATCCCGCCCCTGTTCCACGGCGTTTCGCTGCTCGGGTTGATCGGTTTCCTGGCCGCCGGATTCATGGGGATCTGGCTGTTGGTGGCGATTCTCAAGAAGGGGCGCTTGTAGGGCGACGACAAGCGCCGCCCGCGCCGGTGCCTCAGCGCAGCGCACAGAACGGATTGGTGCGTTTCTCCTTGCCGATGGTCGTCGGCTCCATGTGCCCCGTGTAGACGGTGGTGTCGTCCGGCAGGGTGAACAGCTTGGCGTGAATGCCGCGGATCAGGGTGTCGAAGTCGCCGCCCGGAAAGTCGGTGCGGCCGATGGAGCCGGAAAAGAGGGTGTCGCCCACGAAAACCACTTTGTCGGTGGCCAGGGAGATGCCGCCGGGGGTGTGACCGGGGGTGTGCAGCACCTTGAAGGTGATGCGGCCCACGGTGACGGTGTCGCCGTCGGCCAGCAACCGGTCGGGTGCGGGGGAATCTTCCGAACGCAGGCCCCATTGGGCCGCCCCTTGGGAGAGGTGGGGCAGCATGGCGGCGTCGTCGGGATGGATCATCAACTCGGCGCCGCTGGCCTCTTTCAGGGCCTTGTTGGCGCTGACATGATCGAAATGGCCATGGGTGTTGATGATCGCCTTGAGCGTCAGCCGGTCGTTGGCCAGCGCCAACAATATCTTGTCGGCATCGCCGCCCGGATCGATCACGGCGGCGTGGCGGGTCTCTTCGCAACCGACGATGTAACAGTTGGCCTGCAGCGGTCCGACCTGCATGGCGCGAATAATCATAAACGTCCTCCCTTTCGGATGTGTCGTCTATCCGCCGTTGACCGCCTTGGGGGCCGTGGCGCGGGCTTCCGTCACCGCTGATCGGCGCAAGAGCCGGCCCTGGTCGATGGCCAGGCGGATGCTGTCCAGAATGCCGTTGATGAAGGCCCCCGATTCCGGGGAGCCGAACTTCTTGCCGATATCGATGGCCTCGTTGATCGCCACCTTGGCCGGAATGTCGGCGCAGTAGAGCAGTTCGAAAACGGCCAGGCGCAGTATGTTGCGATCCACACAGGCCATGCGCCGGATTTTCCAGTTGTTGGAGTGCTGCTCAATGATACCGTCGATGTGGTCATGATGGTCGATGATGCCGTTGACCAGGTGTTGAAAAAAAGGCGGTTGCGGTTCGTCCGGGGCGAAGCAGCGACAATATGCGTCGAGCATCTCCCGGGTGAAGGCGCAACTCATGTCCATGCAGAACAGGGCCTGCATGGCCGTTTCCCTGGCGTGTCTGCGGGTTCCCATGGTCAGATCGTTTCCACCTCCGCCATCAGGTTGGCCATTTCGACGGCGGCCAGGGCCGAATCCCACCCCTTGTTGCCCGCCTTGCTGCCGGCCCGCTCGATGGCTTGCTCCAGGGTGTCGGTGGTCAACACGCCGAAAATGATGGGCCGGCCGGTCTCCATGCTGGCGCTGGCCACACCCTTGGAGACTTCGGCGCTCACGTAGTCGAAGTGGGGGGTGGCGCCGCGGATCACCGCACCCAGGCAGATGATGGCGTCGTGCGCATTACGGGCGGCCAGTTTCTTGGCCACCAAAGGAATTTCAAAGGCACCGGGCACCTTGACAATGTCGATGTCCTTCTCGTCCGTGCCGCTGCGGATCAGCGCATCCAGAGCGCCGCCCACCAGTTTGTCGGTGATGAAGTCGTTGAAACGGCTCACCACGATGGCGAATTTCTTTCCTTCGGCCACAAGTTTGGCTTCAATTACATTGGGCATCACTGAACCTCCGCCGGCAATGGGGCCTGCTCCGGGCGGACCCCGTTATATGCATGGTCTACTGTTCTTGTTCGTCAAAATGCAACAGATGACCCATTTTGAGTTTTTTACACTCCAGGTAGCAGCGGTTGTACTCGTTGGGGGCGACCTCGATGGGAATCTGCTCCACCACGCTCAGCCCATAACCATCCAGGCCGACCATTTTCTTGGGGTTGTTGGTCAGCAGCCGCATTTGGCGCACCCCTAAATTGCGCAGCATCTGGGCGCCGATGCCGTAGTCGCGCAAATCGTCCTTGAACCCGAGTTTGCGGTTGGCCTCCACCGTGTCGAGCCCCTGCTTTTGTTGCAGTTCGTAGGCCCTGAGTTTGTTGACCAGGCCGATGCCACGGCCCTCCTGGCGCAGGTAGATGATCACCCCGGCCCCCTCTTTCTCCATCATGGCCATGGCCCGGTGGAGTTGGTCTCCGCAATCGCAGCGCAGGGAACCGAAGATGTCGCCGGTCATGCATTCGGAGTGGACCCGCACCAGCACCGGTGCGTCCGGTCCGATCTCTCCCTTGACCAGGGCCAGGTGGAGCTGATCGTCCACATGGTTCTCGAAGGCCACGATGCGGAACTCGCCGCCGTGCTCGGTGGGAATGGTGGTTTCGGCGGCCCGCTTGACGAAGGATTCGTTGCGCATGCGGTAGGCCACCAGGTCGGCGATGGTGACGATGCCCAGGCCGTGCTGCTCGCTGAACACTTCCAAAGTGGGCATGCGGGCCATGGTGCCGTCCTCGTCCATGATTTCGCAGATGACTCCGGCCGGTTCGAGTCCGGCCAGCCGCGCCAGGTCCACCGACCCCTCGGTTTGCCCCACGCGTACCATCACCCCGCCGTCCCGGGCGCGCAGGGGGAAAATGTGGCCCGGTCGCACCAGGTCGCTCGATTTGGCGTCCTCGGCCACCGCGGCCAGGATGGTGGTGGCGCGGTCGGCGGCGGAGATGCCGGTGGTGACCCCTTCCTTGGCCTCGATGGAGATGGTGAAGCCGGTTTGAAAGGGAGAGGTGTTGTCCTTGACCATCAGCGGCAGGTTGAGTTGGTCGCAGCGCGCGCTGGTCATGGAGAGACAGATGAGCCCCCTTCCATGCTTGGCCATGAAATTGATGGCCGCCGGTGTCACCTTTTCGGCGGCCATGGTCAGGTCGCCCTCGTTTTCCCGATCTTCGTCATCCACCAGGATGACCATTTTGCCGGCCCGGATGTCCTCGATGGCCTGCTCGACGGTAATGCGTGGCATTTTGGTTCACTCTCCGTTCGTTCGATTCAACTCATTGTCCGTTTTGCAACGGTTGTTTATTCAAGGTGCGCGCCGTTTCAAGCATCGCGCGATCAACGATTACCGCAAATAACCCGATCTGGCCAGCAGGGCCATGTCGATGCCCCCGCCGGCCGTCTGCCCGTCCGTTGTCGCGCCGGTAACGAACCGCTCCACATATTTGCCGATCAGATCGGTTTCAATGTTGAACAAGGCGCCCGCCGACTTGAGGCCGATGGTGGTCATCCGGGCGGTGTGCGGGATGATGGCCACCTGGAACCCGCCGGCATCACAGCGATTGATGGTCAGGCTGACGCCATCCACCGCCACCGATCCCTTGGTGATCATATAGCGGGTCAAGGCCGCCGGCGCACTGAAACTGAGCACCCAGGCCCGTTCGCCGGTTTCCCGCTGTTCCAGGCGGGCCAGGCCATCCACATGCCCCGACACCAGGTGGCCGTCCAGCCGGTCCGACAGCCGCAGGGCCCGTTCCAGATTGACGCGGTCGCCCACCCGCAATTGGCCGAAAGTGGTTTTGGACAGGGTTTCGGCCGAAACATCGGCGGTGAAGCGGCGCCCTTCCAGGGTGGTCGCCGTCAAACAAGCCCCGTTGGTGGCGATGCTGTCACCGATCCGGGTCCCCTCCAGGTCGAAATCGGCCACAACCGTCAAAACACGGGCGCTGCCTGCATTCCGCATGCCGGTGAGGGTGCCTAAACCTTCGATGATGCCAGTGAACATTTTTTTACTTTAAAGAGTTTTAAGTGTTAAGTGTTAAGTTTTACGGAAGGTGTTCCATCGATTTATATTTTTGGTACTCCAATATTCTGCCAAGGTAGTCATTAATTGGTTCGGTGCCACAATAGGTTCAGCTGAAATTACCAACCCGTTTCATAATACCCCACCCACCATCCAATCGACAGCATACCTTCGCTTAAAACTTAACACTTAAAACTTAACACTTTATCTATACCCCTCGATCACAATATCCTCCCCCACCCGCGCCACACTCACATTGTGAAGCGGGATCGCTTCGGCCATCATGGCCGGGCCGGGGCCGTGGAGCATGGGGATGCCGTCGTCGCCGCCCAGGATTTTGGGGGCGTAGAACAGGACCACCTTGTCCACGATGCCGGCCGCCAGGGCGCCGTGGGCCACTTGTGCGCCCCCTTCGATCAGGACGCTGGTGATTTGCAGCCCTCCCAGGCGGACCATGAGGGCGTCCAGATCGATGCGCCCCTCATGCAAAGGTGTTTCCAGCAGGAGCGCGCCGGCCGTTGTGAGTGCCGATTTTCGCTGCGCGTCGGCTTCCGGGCCGCACACCAGGTGCGTGGGCGCCGGCGAATCCTGGGTCAGCACCCGGGCCTTGGGGTCGGTGCGCAGGTGGGTGTCCAGTACCAGGCGGATCGGGTCGACCCCCCGGCCCTCCGGCAGACGGGTGGTCAGTTGGGGATCGTCGGCCGTGATGGTGCCCCTGCCCACCAGTATGGCGTCCAGGGCGTGGCGCATCCGGTGCACGGCCGCGCGGGCCTCGGGTCCGGTCACCCAGCGGGCATCGCCGGTGCGGGTGGCGATGCGACCGTCCAGGGTGGCAGCCATTTTGAGCACCACGAAGGGCCGTTTGGTGCGCACGAACTTGATGAAACTTTCGTTGAGCCGTCGTGCCGCTCCCTCGGCCACCCCGCACTTGACTTCGATTCCCTTGGATTGCAGGTAGGCATTGCCGCCGCCCTGCACATCGGGGTTGGGGTCGGCCATGGCCACCACCACCCGGCGCACCCCGCTTTGCAGGATCTTTTCCGTGCACGGCGGTGTGCGGCCCTGATGATTACAGGGTTCCAGTGTGACATACAGGGTGGCGCCGCGGGCCTGCGGGCCGGCATCGTCCAGGGCGTTTACTTCGGCATGGGGGCCGCCCAAGGCTTGGTGATACCCTTTTCCCACCACTCGGCCGTCGCGCACCACCACCGCGCCCACCATAGGGTTGGGCGATACCCGCCCCGCGCCCCGGCCTGCCAGGTCCAAGGCCATTTGCATGTAATCGTTGTAGTTCATCACCGTTCGCTGAGCAGGCTTTTGAGTTCCGCGACAAAATCGTTGACATCCTTGAACTCTCGATAGACGGAAGCGAAGCGCACATAGGCGATGTCGTTGAGGCTGTGAAGCTTGCCCATGATCCGTTCGCCCACAATCTTGGAGGGAATCTCCTTTTCGCCGGTTTCGCGCAGGTCCCGTTCCAGTTCCTCGATGAAGTCCTCGATGATGTTCATGCTGATGTTCAGCTTCTGACATGCCTTCTGCATGCCGGAGCGCACCTTTTCCCGGCTGAATACCTCCCGGCGCCCATCTTTCTTAACGATCATGATGGGCATCTCCTCCACCTGTTCATAGGTGGTGAAGCGGCGCGCGCAATCGATGCACTCCCGGCGGCGCCGTATGGCCGCCCCGTCCTTGCTGACGCGGGAATCGATCACTTTGTTGTCCATTTCTCCGCAAAACGGGCACTTCATGGGCCTTCCTCCGTCGGTCTTTGGGGCAATTGGGCCAGGGCCACTTGGGCTTCGGCCAGCATGTCCCGCGACAGGGCATCGGCATAGCCGTCCTGGTAGACGATGCGAACGATGCCGGCGTTGATGATCATCTTGGCGCAGATGGAGCAGGGCAGGTGGGTGCAGAAGAGGGTCGCCCCCTTGATGGAAACGCCGTGGTAGGCGGCTTGGATAATGGCGTTCTGTTCGGCGTGGATGCCCCGGCACAGCTCATGCCGTTCGCCGGAGGGGACCGCCAGTTGCTCCCGCAAGCAGCCGGTTTCGGCGCAGTGGCGCACCTGGCTCGGGGCGCCGTTGTACCCCGTGGAGAGGATGCGGCGGTCCTTGACCACCACGGCGCCCACCGAGCGGCGCAGGCAGGTGGCGCGCCGGGCCACCAGGCAGGCGATGTCCATGAAGTAGGTGTCCCACGGGGGACGCGATTTTTCAAAGGTCATGATGTCCGCCTCGTGCGGCGGCGACGGTTCAAGTGTACAGCGGAAAGGCGTTGCACAGCTCCGCCACCTCCAACCGGGAACGCTCCAATATTCTGGTATCGTCTTTGTTTTTCAGCACTTCGATGATCAGGCCGGCGATCTGGCGCATCTCCTCGATGCCCATGCCGCGACTGGTCACGTAGGGGGTGCCGATACGGATGCCGCTGGTGACCCGCGCGCCCCGTCGGTCGAAGGGCACGGCGTTCTTGTTGACGGTGATGCCGGCCCGGCCCAGGGCCGCTTCCGCCTCTTGGCCGGTCAGGTCCCAGGTGGAGAGATCGGCGAGCATCAAATGATTGTCGGTGCCGCCGGAGACCAAGGGCAGGCCGGCTTGCTGCAACGCTTCGGCCAGGGCCTGGGCATTGGCCAACACCCGCTGTTGGTACTGTTTGAAGGCGGGGGCCAAGGCCTCCCGGAAGGCCACCGCCTTGGCCGCGATCACGTGCATCAGCGGACCGCCTTGAATGCCGGGAAACACTTCGCTGCGCAAGCGTTCCGCGTAAGCGGCGCGTGCCAGGATGAAACCGCCTCGGGGACCGCGCAGGGTCTTGTGGGTGGTGGAGGTGACCACATCGGCCAGCGACACCGGCGACGGGTGCAGTCCGGTGGCCACCAGGCCGGCGATGTGGGCCATGTCCACCATCAGCGCGGCGCCCGCTTCGGCGGCGATTTCCGCGAAGCGGTCGAAATGGAGAATGCGCGGATAGGCGCTGGCGCCGGCCACGATCAACTTGGGGCGCTGCTCCAGGGCCAGGCGGCGCAGCGCATCGTAGTCGATGGTGCCGGTTTCGGGGCGCACGCCGTAGTGCACAAAGCGGTAGAGTTGGCCGGAAAAACTGACCCGCGCACCATGGGTCAGATGGCCGCCGTGGGCCAGGTCCATTCCCAATACGGTGTCGCCGGGCTGCAGCAGGGCGAAATAGGCCGCCATGTTGGCCTGGGATCCCGAGTGGGGCTGCACGTTGGCATAATCCGCTTCGAAAAGCCGCAGCAGCCGTTCGATGGCCAGGCGTTCCGCCGTGTCCACATGCTCGCAGCCGCCGTAATAGCGTTTGCCGGGGTATCCCTCGGCATACTTGTTGGTCAGTACGCTGCCCTGCACCGCCATCACCGCTCGGCTGGCGATGTTTTCCGAAGCGATCAGTTCCAGGTGGCCTGCCTGGCGTTCCAACTCCTGGTCCAACACCCGTGCGATTTCAGGGTCCGCCTGGGCAATCAAAAGCTTATCCACGTTCTTTGTTCCTTACATTCTATGCCGTCGTTGCGGTGCCGTCGCATACCGGCGCTACCGGTGCGCGGCGCGCTGCCATGGGTTCACAGGACATCGAATTGATCCAGCCGCCGCTGGTGGCGGTCGCCTTCGAAGGGGGTGGCCATCCATGTATTAACAATTTCCAAGGCCAGTACGTCGCCGATCACCCGTCCGCCCATCACCAGGATGTTGGCGTCGTTGTGGCGGCGGCTCATCAGCGCCGCGAACAGGTCGTTGCACAGAGCGGCCCGCACGTGGGGATAGCGGTTGGCCACCATGGACATGCCGATACCCGTGCCGCACAGCAGAATGCCCCGGTCGTAGCGTCCTTCGGATACCTTGGCAGCCACCTGCCTGCCGATTGCGGGGTAGTCCACCGAAGCGGTGCTGAAGGCGCCGACATCTTCCACCGTTAGGCCGCTGTCGACGAGATGCTGTTTGACGGTCTCCTTGAGGCCGAAAGCGGCGTGGTCGCAGCCGATGATGATTTGCATACGGATTCCCCTTTGCGCGGTCCGGCGATGCGAACGGCCCGCGCGATTTTTTCGTCCGCTGAAACGGTCGGCCATGGGCCATGGGTTGCAATGCCATATATAGCGGTACAACGGCAATACATAGCTTCATATGGCATGGACCGCAAGGAAAAAACCCTTGACCGACTCACTTGCCAAACGGCGAAGGATGGATAATTTGCAAACGATTATCAATATTAATAGAAGGAGCGCAAATGGCGGCAGATCCGGTGGATACGGTTTTGGAGAGCAAGTCGTTCATGATCGAGCAGGAGCCTTTCTACCTGCCCCAGGGGGACGAGATGGCCCTGTTCGAGGCGGCCTATGAGAACAAATTGCCGGTGATGCTGGTGGGTCCCACCGGCAGCGGCAAGACCCGGTTGGTGGAGCACATGGCATGGCGCTTGGGGCGCACCTTGTTCACCGTGGCCTGCCACAGCGATTTGAATGCCGGCGATCTGACCGGGCGCTACATCATCCAGGGCGACCAGGTGCGCTGGATCGACGGGCCCTTGCTGATGGCCGTGCAGCATGGCGGCATCAGCTACCTGGACGAGGTGGTGGAGGCGCGCAAGGATGTTACCGTGGTGATTCATCCGCTGACCGACCACCGTCGGTACATGGTGGTGGAAAAGCAAGGGCGCATCCACCAGGCGCCCGACACTTTCATGCTGGTGATGAGCTACAATCCCAACTACCAAAGCATCATCAAGGAGCTCAAGCCTTCCACGCGGCAACGTTTTCTGGCCATCACCCTGGAATGGCCCAAACCGGAGTTGGAGGCGCACATCCTGCACCAGGAGACCGGGGTGGATCACGACACCGCCGAGAAACTGGTCAAGGCGGCCGGTAAAATCCGCAACCTGGTGCACCAGGGCTTGGAAGAGGGGGTGTCCACCCGCGAGCTGGTTTACGCGGCCACGCTGCTCCAAAGCGGCGTTTCGCGACGCTCGGCCCTTTCGGCCACCATGGTCGCCTCCCTGACCTACGACCAGGATTTGAAGGGCAGTATCTTGGAAGTGTTGAAGAACTATTTCGATTTGGGATGATCCGTCTTGTATTCCTATCGTCCGGAACAGGAAGGGCAGAGGATGGCGCAGCAGCGATCGGCGGTTCGGCACAATGGCGTAGTGGATACCCATGACCATTTCATGGCCCTGGCGGCACCGTTGGCCTCACGGGTGGGCTGGGAGGGCGTGGAAACCGTGGCCGCCGCCGTTTTGCGCATCGCTGGTGACCATCTGCCCACCTATGTGGGCCTGATGCAAGCCAGCGCTGCGCTGCTCGACCGCCTGGTGGCCGAAACGGGGCGGGAGACCGCATTGGACCTGTATCGGCTGGCCGGACGAATCGGCGCCGCCGATCCAGGCGCGGCAGTGCAGCTGCTGGAGAGCGCTCCGGAAACGTTGGCCCGGCTGCCAATCGAAGGTCCGGGCGAGAAGGCGGGCGCCTTGTTGGCGCAGTTGCTGCCTGCGGCCCAACGGGCGCCCCTCCTGGTCGCAAGGTTGTTCCGCGCCGCGCCGGACCTCCTGGTCCGCTTGAGCACCGCCGAAACCGACTCCCTGATGCAGGCCCTCTTTACCGCCGCCGCAACGGACCAAGCGGCCGCCATCCGCCTTTTGGATATGGCGCCCAAAGTGCTTGACGGCCTGCCGCCGGTTACCGGTCGGGCGCAGCGGCAAGCGCTGTACCGGCTGGTGGTCGCCATTTTTCCGGTCAATGTGGCGCTGGCCGAGCAGGTGTTTCGGCAAAGCCCCTGCCTGGTGAGCGCCATCGGCATGGCCGGGCTGCAAGGGGTGGCGCGCTCGGGTCTGGCCATGGGCCGTGAGGGGTGGCCGCCGGCCTTCGCCTTGCTGGGTGTCGCCTGCGATCTGGTGCCGCGTATCGGCATGGCACGGATGGCACGTACCGTTCGTTTGGCGCGCGTCATCGCCGCCCATTGTCCCCAGACCGCCGCCGGTTTTGTGCAACGCAGCGCGGCCCTGTACGATCGGCTGGGCATCGATGGGTTGTGGGCCTTCGGGCGGTTCTGCGTCGTCATGGCCCGCAACGGCTCCGGTGTGGCGGTTCGTTTTCCGGAACAGAGCCTGGCGCTGCTGGATCGGCTGCTGGCCGGCGGCGATGCGCAGCGGGTGGCGGCCATCTACGATCTGGCGCAGCGCACCGCGGGCAGCAACCCCATGATCGCCCACAAACTGTTGGAAGCCAGTCCCGACCTGCTGGCGCGTATCGGCGCGTCCGGTCTGGAACGCTTCGGCAGGGCGGTGCTGGCCCTTGCGCAACACAGTTGGACCACCGCCGATGCCCTGATCAAGGCGGCTCCCGACCTGATCGACCGTGCGGGAGAAGAGGGGGTGGCGCGTATGGCGGCGCTGGGGGCGACCATTGCCGGGCAGAATGTCTACGGCGCCGTCGGCCTGCTGGAAAAGGCGCCCGCCGTCATGGACCGTCTGCTGGCTCTGGGGGGGCGGCCGTTGATGGAGCAGGTGCTGGCGCTGGTCGGCCGGGCGGCGGTGATCCACTGGTCCGTGGCGGTGCGGTTGTTGGAAAAGGCACCGGTGCTCATCGAAGGTGGCGGCCAGGATGCATTGACGGCCCTGGCCCCCCAACTGCTGACCCTGGCGCGGCGCGACCCCTCGCAGGCCGTGGCGTTGCTGGATGCCGGCCCATCGGTGCTGGCCGGCGCCGGTTTGTCCACCTTGCAGGCGGCGGCGTCCTTCTGGGCGGCGGTGGGCGAGACCGACGGGCCCGGGGCGATTGCGGGGATCAAGGCGTGCCCCGCGCAGATGGATGCCCTGAGCGCCCTGGGCGGCCCGGAAATGCCGGCCAAGGTGTATGCCCTGGCCGCCGATGTGGCGCAACAGGATCCAACCATCGCCCGGCGCCTGGTGGAGCAGGCGGCCGTCCATTTAGGCGCGGCGGGGCTTGACGGGTTGCACCGTATCGCGGCCGAAGCCTTGCTGCTGGCCAACATCGACCGCGACAAAGCGGCCCGTTTCGCCGCCGGTGAAGGGCTGACATTTGCCGATTTCATGGCCACGCTGCCCCGGGGATTGCAGTTGGCGCAGGTCCAACCGGTGTTGTTCAACTACCTGGCGGCCCTGCTCGGCTATCGTCTGTCCATCGAAGCCGGAGAACGGCCCGACATCGATGCCCGCCGCATCGTACTGCCCGCCAAGGTGCGCGAATTCGATGACGATGGGCACAATTTCACCTATTACAAGGTGATGGCCACCCATTTGGAAGCCTACCTGGAGTTCGGCAGTTTCGATCCCGATCCCCACCGTTTGCAACCCTTGCTGGATCGTCTGGCACGGCGCTACGGTGGGCGGATGTCGACCGAGGCGGATGCCTCCGCCGATCTGCTTGCCCGGTTCCTGCAGTTGTTTCCGGAACCGTCGTTGGCCGACGATCTGGTGCATTTGCTGGAAGATCATCGCATCGCCCGTCGTCTGCAACGGGAATATCCCGGTTTGCAAAATGCCATCCGCATGGTGCGCCGGCACGACTTGAAAAAGCGGGGTGCGCCCGACCGGATGCGCAACGGCAAGCAGCGGGTGATGGAACGCATCGCCCGCTGCCTGGGGGATACGCCCTCGACCGCCGATCTGCCGGCCGACGAGACGGCCATCCTGGCCCTGGCCCGTTCCCGGGCCGCTGTGCTGGAGCGCCCGCAAGCCGATTTCCACGCCACCTTGAGAGCGGCCATGGCGCTCTACAAGGCCGTCGACGCGGCTTTCAGCGATCCCTATCGGCCGGTGCAGCGAACCCCGCAACGCATCGACCCCCACCGGATGCAGCAGGCCATCGGCAGTTTCGCGCGCACGGCACGGGATATTTCCGACCGCATGCACCGCCAGGAGGGGCAGCAGCAGGCCACGGCGGCCGGCGCCGAAACCCGGGGTGAAGCGACGCGGGACAATCCCACCCGAGCCCGCCAAGCACCGCGCCAGAGCCGGGTGCCCCATGCCCGCCGCAGCGCCGATGGCCGCGCCAATCCCTTGGAGAACACCGCCGAGGCCGAAGATCAGCGCCACACCGGGGGCGCCGCCGATCCCCGGGGGGACGCCGAACCCAATACGGGCATGACCATGTCCGCGCGGCAGATCGAAGCCGCACTGCGACGCCTTTTTAAAGAAACCGGGCGCACGCCCGATGAGGTGGCCAAGCGCATCCGGTCCATGGCGCCGGAGCAAATTACGGCGCTGCTGCGCGGCAACGACACGGAGGGCGACGCCGGTCCGCTGGAAGCCGAAAAGGGAACCCGCCGCTACCCCGAGTGGGACGATGGCCGCAACGGTTACCGGGAGAACTGGTGCCGCGTTCGGGAGCGTTCGGTGCCGGACGGTGATCCGGACTTCTATGCCCGGACCTTGACCCAACACGCGGGCCTGCTCAAGCGGGTGCGCCGCGAATTTCAGCGCATGCGGCCCGAGGCCCTGGCCCGGCACACCCGCCAACCCGACGGCGAGGAGATCGATCTGGACGCCGCCATCGAAAGCCTCATCGATCGGCGGGTGGGGCTCTCGCCTTCGGAAAACTGCTATCAGCGGACCGAAAAACAGCAGCGCGACATGGCCGTGGCCATCCTGGTGGACATGAGCAAAAGCACCAAGGGCGACACCCTGGGCTTTGAAAAGCAAGCGCTGATCATCCTCTCCGAAGCGCTGCAAGCCGTTGGCGACGCCTATGCCATCTACGGTTTTTCCGGGGACAACCGGGACAATGTGGATTTTTTCCGCATCAAGGATTTCGAAACGGCCCCCGGCATGCGGCTCCGACAGCGTATCGCCGGCATCGCCTGCGGTCTGGAGAACCGTGACGGCGCCGCCTTGCGCCACACCACCGCCATTCTCAAGGGACGCGAAGAGCAGACCAAGCTGATCATTCTGCTCAGTGACGGCAAACCGGTGGACAAGGCCTACGCCGGCCGCCACGCCATCGAGGACACCCGCAGGGCGCTGCTCGAAGCGCGGCAGGCGGGGGTGCGGACGTTTTGCATCACCGTGGACCGCACGGCCCCCGACTACCTGCCCCGCATGTACAGCCACAGCAGCTGGGTGGTCATCGACGAGGTGGCCCGGCTGCCGGAGAAGATTTCGCCCATTTTCGCCCGTCTGACCACCTGAAGCCTTGCCCGGTTCACATGATCCACAGGGAAGGATGGCCGGACGGCCGGGCCATCACTGATCCGCCAGGCGGAAGCGCCAGGCGCAGAACCACTCCTCGGGATGGGGATCGGGCGGGCAGCCGATGCATTCGGTTTGGATGCGGGGGTCCACGGTACGGGCGAAATAGGTGTATTCCACCAGTCCCCCCGATTTGCACGGATAGTCATCCAGGCCCTTGCGCTGGCGTGCGCCCTGCACCCGGCATTGGTTCATGCGGAACACCAGGGCACCGTCCGCTTCCCATTCGATGGATTGCACATTGAGCCGTGCGTACACCCGGAATTGCAGGGCCCGCGCCAAACCCTCCAGGCCCGGCGCCGGCCCCAGATCCAACAGACGGGCGATGCGCCAGGCTTCAAAGGGACTGAAGTGGGCCCAGCAGCTGTCGTTGCAGCGTTTGGCGTCGTTCATGCCTTCCTTGAACTCCACTGCCTGAAACCACACCCCGTCGTTGACCAGCCAGTTCTTGGCCACCGCATCCAGGGCCGCCAACAGCTCCGGTTTGTCCATGCCGGCCAGGGCCGCCGGCACGCCGTCCACCATTTCGAAGCCGAAGGTCTGCGCCAGCCGGCCCATCTGAATGCCCAGACTGCGCTCGAAGGCCCGGTCCATCATCTGCAAGGCCACGGGCATGCCCATCTGGTGGCGCACCTCGGCGAACCACATGCCGTAGTGGACCACGATGCGGTGGAAAAAATCGATCAACAGCTTTTGCATTTCTGGAGGGCTCAAATCATCGATGCGGGAGGGGGTGTCATCCGACGTCATACAGGCTCCTTTCACCGGGTGAGGGTTGCAAAGCGGCCCCGCGCGCAAGACGATCAGGCGCAAGGTCTGATGGATCACTGCATTGTCTTTTTCATACCACACAAAGGCGCGGGTGTCTTCTTTAACTGAACACGGTTCAGTGTAATAGCGGCTTTGCGCTGGCCCGATGGCTTCGGCTTTGATATGAAGCGTTTTGCAATCACCAAGCGCAAAGGAGCAGGCGATACCATGGCCATCCACGCATCCGCGTCCGTACTCGACTTCTATGCCGGACCCAAAGCATTGACCCTCCTGCGGGACGAAGGGCTTCGTCCGGATCGCATCAAGGTGGTGGCCGGCGCGGCCGGCGGCCCCAAGGGATTGGTGCTGCACGGTCTGGATCTATATTTGTTGGATTTTTTCGCCGGACGCACGGCGCCGCTCTTCCTGCTGGGGGCCTCCATCGGCGCCTGGCGCTTTCTGTCTACCATTTTGGGTGCCGCCGCCCTGCAACGTTTTACGGCTGCCTATACCGAGCAGTTCTATTCGCGTCCGCCCACGCCGCAAGAGGTGTCGGCCCAGAGTCGGCGGATTCTGTCCGGTTTGATGGGGCACCATGCACCGGCCGAGGCATTGTCCCATCCTTATTATCGATTGAGTCTGCTGGCGGTGCGGGGGCGGCATCTGGTCGGCGACCGGCGCAAACCGGTGCTGACCATGGGCCTCGGTGGCGCGGTGGTGGCCAATCTGGCCAAGCGTTCGGCGCTGCAATATTTTTTCGAACGCACCCTGTTTCATGATCCGCGGGACACGCCGCCCTTTTGGGCCATGGACGACATGCCGTGCCGCCGCGTGGCCCTCTGCGACGCCAACCTGTTGCCGGCCACCGCCGCATCGGGCGCCATTCCGTTGTTGATGGACGGTGTCTCCGACATTCCCGGCGCGCCGGTGGGCACTTATTGGGACGGCGGAATTGTGGATTACCACATCGATGTGGATTATCTGGGGGGTGATGCAGATGCCCTGGTGCTCTATCCCCACTTTACCGACCGCATCATTCCCGGCTGGCTGGATAAAACCCTGACCTGGCGCAAGCCGAGGTCACCGGCACGCGATCGGTTGGTGGTGCTGGCGCCTTCGGCCGATTTCGTCGCCGGCTTGCCTTTGGGCAAGATTCCCGATCGGAGCGATTTTCAGCGTTTTTTCGGCCACGACGGTCAAAGACTGGCCTATTGGCGCCATGTGGTGGAAAAAAGCCGGCTTCTGGCCGAAGCGTTTCACGAGGCAACGGCATCCGGGCGGATCGGGGCGCTGGCCAAGCCGCTGCCCTGCTGACGACGGCTCGGCCGGCGCCTTGTTGAGGGATTGACGTGGGCTATCGCTTCTGGTGCACCAGCCGCATACCGGGGTAAGGGACCGGGAAAAAGGGAATCGTGGTGCCGTCCAGGCTGCCGATGAAAGCGGTTTTGCGCCGCGGGCCGCCGAAACAGATGTTGGCCGGGCGTTGCAGCACCCGGTGGGCCGGATCTTCCAGAACCATGCGCAACTCGCCGGCGGGGGTCAGAAAGCCGACGGCGTTCCACCTGGGAAAGGTGATCCACAGATTGTCCCCCTCGTCAAAGGCGATGCCGTCGGGAATACCCGCCTCGGCCAGGGGGTCGGGGCCGAACACCTCGGCGGGCCCGAGCCGACCGTCGTCGCCGATGGAATAACGCAGGATGTTGCGCCGCATGGTCTGGGCCACATAGAGGTGGGTTTCGTTGCGATCCAGGGTCAGCCCGTTGGCAAAGTAGATGCCGTCGGCCACGATGCGGGCGACGCCGTCGGCAATGCACACCACGCACCCATCCGGCGTGGGATCCCACAAGGCCGATTCCAGGTTTTCGCGTTCGGTGCTGTTGGATACCCACAAGCGGCCCCGCTGGTCCACAAAGGGAAAGTTGGGCGCCCGCATGCGGCGCCCGTCGGCGTGGGTCAGCAGCACCTCGTGGCGGCCGTCGGGACGCAGGGCCTGGACCTGGCCGTTGCCGATGTTGGCCACGATGCAACGGCCGTGGGTATCCACGCAGATGCCGTTGGGAACGCCGCCCAGATCGCCGAAGAAGGTGGTGCGACCGTCGGGTGCGACTTGCGCGCAGCAGCCCCTGGCGTCCGCCGTCCAAAGGGTGCCGTCATCCAGTGCCATCACCCCTTCGGGACGGATGATGCCGCTGCCGATGGTTTGAATTGTGTCGATTTTCATTGGGCTCCCGGGGCTCATTGGTTTTGCCCTTCATCAGCTTCCCGCCCTGCGCGGGGGTTGACCTGGCAGATGGGATCGCCCGGGCGCCACTGGTCGTTGCGCAACGGATTGAAACAGGTGTTGCACGAGAGGCATGCCACGATGTCGTCTTCACGTCCCGCGATAATCTTGCGCGGCCACCGGGGGTCGGCGATCAATTGGCGCCCGACGCCCACCAGGTCGGCCCGGCCCTCATTGAGAATCGATTCGGCCAGCGCGGCGGTATGAATGCGTCCCACGGCCATGACCGGTACGCCGACGGCCTGCTTGATCGCCGCGGCCAGGGGAACATAGGTGCCCGGGCGGGCTTTGCGGCCGGGAGATGGCTTGCGGCCCACGGGCATGCCGATGGAGACGTCGAAGGCGTCCACCCCCGCCTTGGCCAGGGCCGCGGCGAAGGCTTTGCTCTGGCGCAGGGTGATGCCCCCCGGCCGCCGCTCTTCGGCGCCCAGGCGGTAGAAAATCGGAAAATCGTCACCGGCGGTGCGCCGCATGGTCTCCACGATCTCCAGGCCGAAGCGCATTCGATTGTCCAGGTTGCCGCCATAACGGTCCTTGCGCCGGTTGTCGGCACTCGAAAAGAATTGGCAGACCAGGTAGCCGTGGGCGCCGTGGACTTCGACGAAGTCGAAGCCGGCGGTGCGCGCCGTTTCCGCCGCCTGGCCGAATTTGTCGACGATGGCTTCGATTTCACCCGTGGTCAGCGCCCGCCGTTCGGCGGTGGCCGACGGCGCCACCTGCTCGGTGCCCGCAAAAGGGGCCCCGCTGCCGGCCGGCCACTGGTTGCCGTGCCACAGTTGGATGCCCACCCGGGCACCGGCGGCGCGAATCTCGTTGTTGAGCACCTGCATGCGCTCGATGAACTGTTCCACGCCGCCGGGCCGCCCCCAGGCCGCATCGGTGCTGAACAGGTCCACGGAAGTGGCGCTCATGACGATGGCACCGACACCGCCGGCGGCCCGTTCCAGGTAAAAGGCCCTGGCCCGGCGATTGCCCAGCCCCAAACGCAACTGCATGGGCGGCATGATGATGCGGTTGGCCAGGGGCATGCCGTTGATGGTCAGCGGTTCGAACAATTTCATGAGAAACCTCCAGGGGTTGGCGGTCGGGCGCGCGCCCTTGGCCGCCTATCCTACCACAGAATGGGGTTGATTTCACCCCGACAAAACAGGCATTGAAGGGGCGCCGCATTTGGTTTTTTTACAGGTGCGGCGCCTGCAACAGGAGCGGCAATGGGTGCCGGATGCGGGTCTCACACCGGGATACCCGCACCGGAAAAGGTGCCGTCCTTGCAAGGCAGAGGGCCGCGGTCAACCCAAAGACAACCATAGGAAGGGAATGGGCTATGCGATATTGGTTCTGGATTGTCATGTGTGTTGTTTCGATAACGGGATGCAGCAAGGTCAACGACGAGAATTACGCCCGGTTGCGGGTGGGCATGAACTATGACGAAGTGGTGGCCATCCTGGGCAAGGCCGACGATTGCGATGCCGTGCTGGGCGCCCGCAGTTGTGTCTGGCAATCGGGCAAGAAACAGATCACAGTGCAGTTGATGGGCGAGAAAGTGATCCTCTTTTCCGCTCAGGGGCTTTGAACCGTTACGCCTCTACCACGGTGCACACCCGCCTCAGCGCCGTTTCAGAAACTGTCGCTGAAAATGGTAGATGGCTTGGGTCAGCTTGTGCCGCTCCCTGCTATCGAGGGCGGTGAACTGAAAGGCGTAGCGATAGCGGTTGTTGGGTTTGTCATGCTCGATGCGCCGTACTTCGGCCTTTTGGATGATGATGACCTGCTCGTCGTAATCCTTGCCGGCCGGGACAAGGATGCCGGCATTGACGATAGGTTGTCCTTCCTTGAAAAGGGAGCCTTGCAGGTTTTTCAGGTTGTGTTTGCGCAGAACGGTGAAGGCGCCGCCGAGGCTGACGTTGATCAAGTCCAGGATGGCATGCAGCTTGTCCTGTTTGACCAGCAAGCGGACCCCCGGCGGGGTTTCCATGCGGAAATCCTTGCGCCGCTGGATGCGCTCGACCACCTCGGGAAGGGGGGTTTCCAATTCACGGCCTTGATGACGCACGCCGCGGGTCGTGAAGATGTACTCCAGACGGTCCGGGCCGTTGAAATTGAATTTCAAGACGACATCACCGACTTTGGCTGCTTGGTCGACGAATCCAGCGGGGCGATCGATGCACAGCAGACGCCCGCCGGTGGGCGACGCTTTGAGGCCGGTGACGCAGGTGAGGCGTTCGAAGTCGGTGCCCTCGATGTGCATGGAAATGATGACCTGCTTTTCAATCAGGTATTCGAAAAGCGCCAGCAGCTTCCGACCTTGAACTTTTCCGGTTTCCGCCATAATATGCGTTTATCGGTTGTTGCCCCCCACGGCTTTAGAAAAAGTCAAACCACGCGTCCATGGCGGTCGAAATCGAGCGCCAGGGTGGCTTTTTCAGAGGCATTGAGAAAGTCCACCGACATGATCTCCACCGGATCGGGTCTCTGGCCGGTGGGTACGATGGTCAGGCTAACCCAGGTGGCGGGGTCCTGCCCGAAGGTGACAGCACAGAGCAAATCGCATTGATTATTCTGGAATGGCTCGCTGCGCAGCCACTGCATGACCAGGCGAGTGAAGCCGCCGTATTGCGCGCCGTACCATTCGGGTGCACGGCCGATGGTCACCGGAAGGCTGCTGACGACATAGAGGGCCCGGTGGGCGATCAACGATTCGTGGTGTTGACGACCGTCGGCCATGGTGCGGGTCAGGCAGTCGTGGGCCTTTTCGGCAATGGCCGATTGCATTTCGAAAGAAAAGTGGCTGCCGGCGAACTCCCGGTATTTTGGGCCCAGGGCGTAGAGTTGGAGCAGGTGGTTCTGGAGGCAGCCGATCAACCCCTGCTGGCCGTCACCGCCATCCAGATCCAAGACGATGGTGGAGCCGGGTTCCGGCCCTTCCAGGGGGGTCATGCCCAGCATGACCGTGTCGCCGAAGGGGATTTGGGCGGGGATGACGAACATGAAGGCATACCCCGCCAGCTGGATGCGGTCACCGCTTTTCAGCCGAACCGACATGTTGGGCTGCAGTTTTTGGTTGTTGAGCCGGGTGCCGTTGGTGCTGCGCTGATCTTCCAGATAAAAGGCCAGGTGGCGGTATTCAATGGTGGCGTGCAGGCCCGAGATGGTCGGCTTCTTGATGACGATATCGTTGCGCGGATCCCGCCCGATGGTGGTCTTGGTTTTGGTGATCTGGGCCGTGCCCGTCTGGCGGGCCAGGGCGTCGCCCAGATCCTTGAGGTGGGCTTCCGGTTGTTGGGCGGCCGCAGCGGCGCGGGCATCGGCCGCCCGCCCGTCGCGTTTTCGTCGCCGCGCGCTAAAGCGGTGGCGGATAACTGCCGATACAAGGATAATGAACAGTACCACCGCGGCCAAAAGCAACAGAGGTTGCACATATCGACCGCCGGTCGACAGGACATGGCGGTTGTTTTGCGCGGCTTGCCGGTCGGCCGGGGCGGGCGTCGCGGCCTGGGCCGGCCCCGGCATCGACAAAACGCTGCCCTTCGTGATATGCCGCTGGGCGTTCATCGAGGACCATCCGCCGGCGCCGTTGAAGGCAGCCGCATGCACGTTGAGCATCTGCCCGAACGACAGCCATAGCAGTAACGCGAACAAGATGGGCCAGGCGCGACCCGGACAGGCCGGTTCGGCGGATGTGCGCAAGTTTCGGCGGATTTTCATGTGGCATCCATGTTGGTGAAGGCACGCAGTGAAAGCGTGAATTATTGCCTTATTAAACCAATGGGATGAAAGGGTCAAGCTTTGAAAAAGGGCAAGTCCGTGGAAGGGACGGACAAGGGTTCGCCGGAGGCCCGGCAAACCCCTGACCTGGTGCGCGCGACGGAGATCGCCTATCACAGGGGGCTCAATCGTTGGATCGTGCTGATGTCGACGCCGCTCTTCCTCTTTTTCAGCATCTTCCATGGCCGGTTGGGCAATGCGCTGCAATCCTTGATCTTCGCACTGCTGGCGGTCAACGCCGTCATCGGGTTGTTCTTGGGTTGGCGCATGCAATCCATTGCGCACCTGGTGCGCTTGAAGCGGGTCTCCGGCGGCATCGCTTTCGGCCTTTTGGCGGCCAGTTTCGCCATGGGTGTATACCATAGCCACACTTTCTACATCTTCTTCCCCTGGATCTTCATCTACCCTTTCGGGGTGATGCTCTTTTTCGGCGAGCGCATCGGTCTGTTGGGGGCCCTGCTCTTTTCCTGGGTCATGGTGGCCTTGCTGCTGGGGGTGGCGTTGCCTGAGTGGGATGCCTGGTCCCGGTATATGATGCGGTCTAACGCGGTGTTCGCCTTGTTGACCGTATTGGCCATGGCCCTGATCGCCGAACGCTACCGGGTGCAGGTCCAGCGCAAATTGGTGGCCGCCCGGGAGGAGGCCCGCGCGGCGGAACAGCATCAAAGGCAAGCCAACCGGGAGTTGCAACAGGAGATCGAGCGGCGCGCGCTTTCCGAAAAAGCGTTGGCCCGAAGTGAGATGCGTTACCGGGCGTTGTTCGAGGAGGCGGCGGTCTCTTTGTGGGAGGAGGATTGGTCCGAACTGAAGCGCCACCTGGATCGCCTGCCGTCAGCGGATCGCGCGGATCTGAAGCGCTATTTCGAGACCCATGCCGAGATGCTCCTGCCGTATTACGCCAAGACCGTGCTTACCGGCGTGAACCAGGCCACGGTGCGGCTGTTCGAGGCGCCGGACGCCGCCACCATGGTGTCCCGCCGGGGCGCCGTACTGCCGCGCGACGGCGGCCGGTTTCTGGCGGAACGCATGGCGGCCCTTTCTGCCGCGGGGCATCACCACACCGAAGTGGCGGGCCGTACGTTGAAAGGGCGGTCCTTGCACCTGCTGGTCAGCAGCACCGTGCCGGCCGGTTTTGAAGCTTCCTGGGAAAAGGTGTACACCTCGGTTTTCGACATTACGGACCGGGTGGCCCTCGAGGAGGAAAAAATGCGGATGGTACGGCAGCTGCAGCGCGGCCGGGAGATCCAGGCCATTGCCACCCTGGCCGGCGGCATCGCCCATCGGTTCAACAATGCCTTGGCCGTGATCAAGGGCAACCTGGAGCTGTTGGAGATCAAGGCGCCGCGACCCTTGGACGAACAGCGGCATTGGGAGGCGGTGTGGGAATCGGCCGAGCGCATGGGCCGATTGACGGATCAGTTGCTGGCCTATGCCCGCGGCGGCAAGTATCGGCCGCGGTCTTTTTCGGCCAATCAGCTGCTCCAGACAATTTTGAACGAAAAGGCGCTGGTGCCCGGCGACAAGGAGATCCGGTTGCAGATCGCGTTGGCGCCGACCCTCCATGACATCCAAGGCGACACCACCCAGATCAACATGGTGTTCGAGGCGGTGTTGACCAATGCCGTGGAAGCGATGGACAGCGGCGGCCGGCTGGTCATTGCCACGGAGAACACGCGGGTCGAAGGACGGGAAGGCCTGGCGGACGGGCCCTATGTGGTGGTGACGGTGGAGGACAGCGGCACGGGTATGGACGGGGAAACCCTGGACCGCGTCTTCGAGCCGTTCTATACCACCAAGCTTTATGGCCGCGGCCTTGGCATGGCCGCTGCATATGGAGTGGTCAGTAACCACGGGGGCAGGATAGCGGTGTCGTCGCAACCGGGCAGCGGCACACGGGTTGAAATCTATCTGCCTGCCTTGATTTAGCGCGGGAGAAGGACGCATGCGAAAAAGAGTCATTCGGCGACCGGCCAGAGGCGGTGCAATCGGCGTCGCTGGCCGTATGCCTTTCGGCGGCCCGGCCCCATCCGCCGGCTGTGCCGCGGAACGGGAAGAGACGGCGCGCCTGCGCGAGCGTATCGTCGATTTGGAGGCCTCGCTGCAACGCTACGAGACGATTCTCAACGATGTGGATGTGCAGCTCAGCGAGATGGACCTGGAGGGGAACATCACCTTCGTCAACGACGCGGCGTTGAAGATGTGGCGCCTGCCGCGGGAAGAGCTGATGGGCCGCCACTACCAGGCCTATGTGGACGCGGAAACGGCCAAGCGGTTCTACAAGATCTTCCGTTCCATGTACAAAACGGGCAGGCCGTTGAAGAACGCCGTTTTCGATGTGACGGACAAGGATGGCGAGCGGCGCACCATTGAAAAGTCGGTGACACCCATGCGCGACGCCGCGGGAGCCATCACCGGCTTTCGTACCGTCAGCCGGGAAATCACCGATCGCAAGCGGGCCGAGGAGAAGGTGATAGAGCATCGGTCACGCCTGGAGGCCATCTTCGGCAGCGTCAAGGACGCCATCATCACCGTCAACCCGGACCTGCAGGTGATCGCGGCCAACAAATCCACCGAGACCATTTGTGGTTTGGCCGTCGATGAGATCGTCGGTGACACCTTCATCCGTTGCCGCCCCCGTTGCAGCGGTGCATGCCGGGAGGTGCTGCAGCAGACATTGGCGCAGCAAAAGCCTGTCAAGGAGTTCGTCATCGAGTGCGATCACTCCCTGCGATTGCACCAGGTGGTCAGTGTCTCCACTTCCCCCTTGTCGGACCCCAAGGGGGTTTTTGCCGGCGCCGTGCTGGTGATTCGGGACATCACCCGGCTCAGGGGGCTCGAACGGGAGCTGCGCACGCGTCACCGGTTTCAAAACTTGATCGGCCGCAACAAAACCATGCAGGATATCTATCGCCTGCTGGAGGATCTGGCTAGTGTGGACACCACCGTGCTGGTCAGCGGCGAAAGCGGCACCGGCAAGGAGTTGGTGGCCCGGGCGCTGCATTACAGCGGCAACCGCTCTTTCAAACCCTTTGTAACGGTCAACTGTTCGGCCCTCGCCGAAAATCTTCTGGAGAGTGAACTCTTCGGCCATGTGCGGGGGGCTTTCACCGGCGCCATCAAGGACAAGCAGGGCCGTTTTCAGGCCGCCGACGGCGGCACCCTGCTCCTGGATGAGATCGGCGACATTTCGCCCATGATTCAGCTCAAGCTGCTGCGCGTGCTCCAGGAAAAGGAGGTCGAACGGGTGGGCGACACCGCGTCTCGCAAGGTGGATGTGCGGGTGATCGCCAGTACCAACCGCAACCTCAAGGAGAAGGTGGCGCGGGGTGAATTTCGACAGGATCTGTATTACCGGCTCAAGGTGGTGGAGGTGACCTTGCCCCCCCTGCGCGAACGACTGGAGGATTTGCCGCTGCTGGTGGAGCATTTCCGTTGCCTGTTCAATCAGCGATTCGAAAAGCGCATCGAAGGGATCTCCGGTGAAGTGCTGGGATTGTTCATGGCCTACCCGTGGCCGGGCAACGTGCGCGAGTTGGAGCACGCCATGGAACATGCCTTTGTGCTGTGCCACAGCGGCGCCGTCACACTGCAACATTTGCCCGCGGACATACGTGCGCATGCCGACGGCAAGGCGCTTCGGTCGCTGAAAGGTGTGCCAAAGTCCGGCCCGGCCGCCCGCCAGATCCTGGAGGTGCTGCGCCGCACCGATTGGAACAAGGCCAAGGCCGCTCGGATGCTGGGCATCGGCCGGCGCACCATTTATCGCAAAATCGAAGCCTTTGACCTGGAGCGGGAAAGAAACGACCTGCAACACGGATAGTGTGCCGTGACACACTTGTGAGCCGCAACAATAATGTGTCACGGCGCACTTCGTGCCTCTTTTTTAGGCACGCCCCTCACGATCGCCACAGGCGATTGTAGTGACCCTCCTTTTTTTGCGGTCATGCACAAAGCCCAGGCAAGATGAGAAGCGGGCCAAAGCCCCATCGGGATCGAAATCGATTCAGTTGAGTGTTTGCGCCTCGGCGCGCTTCGATAGCGATCCCGATCCCGATCCCGATTTCGATTGCCAATCGGAAAATCCAGACTTGGGTTTTGTTGGTAACCGCGTTCATTTTATTGTCCTGCTGTCCCTCCTGCTGTCGTTGCCCGACCGCGCGTACCGATGTGGCCGGAAGGCACACATTTTGCTGCTTTGTATAGCCTTTCCTGTTTGTGCGCCGCGGCGTTGAGTTTGTCGGCCGGTTTTCAACAGAGATTGTCATGGAGTGGCGATGGAACTGTTTCTGCAGCAGATCTTCAACGGTGTCATGCTGGGCAGCACCTATGCGCTTGTAGCGTTGGGCTTGACCCTGGTCTTCGGGATTTTGCAGGTCCCCAACTTCGCCCACGGGCACATGTACATGCTGGGTGCCTATGTCTGCTTTTTTCTGATGACCGTGGCGGGTTTCGCCTACTGGCCGGCCTTGGCGGCGGCTGCGTTATTGCTGGCGGTGGCCGGTGGGTTGCTGGAGTTGCTGGTCTTCCGCCCGTTGCGCAACGGACCCCATCTCAACGCCTTCATCGCCGCCCTTGGCGCCCTGATGATTCTGGAAAATGTGGTGACCTTGCTATGGGGTCCCCGGGCTTACCGCATTCCCAACCCCTATCCCGGGTTTCTGGACGTTTACGGCGTGATGATGACCCCGCAGCGGTTGTTGGTCATTGCGGCGGCCATCGTACTGATTGTCTTGCTGCAGCTTTTCATCAAGAAGACCAAGTGGGGCGGCACCATCGAGGCGGTGGCCCAGAACAGTGAAGGGGCGCGCCTGGTGGGCATCAATGCCGATCGGGTGGCCACCATGACCTTTGCCATCGCCACCGCCTTGGCCGCGGTGGCGGCCTGCCTGGTGGCGCCCATCTTTCTGATCGCGCCCGGCATGGGGACGATGGTGGGCATGAAGGCGTTTGTGATTGTCATCCTCGGTGGCTTGGGCAGTATTCCCGGCGCCATTCTGGGAGGCTATCTGCTGGGCTTGATCGAGGCCCTGGGCGGTGGTTACCTGTCCGCGGCCTACAAGGATGTATACGGTTTCGGCGCTTTGGTGTTGATCCTGGCCATTAAACCGACGGGCCTGTTCGGCAAGGAGATCCAAGACAGATGATGCAGTGGTTCAAGCGCAACGGGTGGTACGCAGCGATACTGGTGTCGGCTTTGATCCTCCCTTTGTATGTCGAAAACCGTTATTTCATGCAGGTGCTCAACATGAGTTGCCTGTTTGCCATCGGCGCCCTGGCCCTCAATCTGATTCTGGGCTGCACGGGGCAGGCCTCCTTGGCCCATGGCGGTTTTTTCGCCATCGGGGCCTACGGCGTGGCCGTCATGACGACCAGCCTGCAGTGGTCGTTCTGGGTGGCGCTGCCCCTGGCCGCGTTGCTGGCCGCCGTGGTGGGCTTGCTGGTGGGGGCGCTGGCTTTGCGCACCCGCGGCGCCTACTTTGCCATCGTCACCCTCTGTCTGGGCGAGATCATTCACCTGGTGGCCGGTAATTGGCTCGCGGTGACCGGCGGCCACAACGGTATCATGGGCATCCCGCCGCCCGATGTGATCCCCGTTCCCTTCCTGGGCGCCATCGGCTTCAGCACGTTGTCGGCGCAGTACTACCTGGTGCTGTCCATGCTGCTGTTGACCTTGTTGACCATGCACCGATTGGTCAAGTCGCTCAAGGGGCTGGCTTTCATGTCCATCCGCAGCAACGAGGTGTTGGCCGAATCGTTGGGGATCAACAGTTTCCGCACCAAAATGACCGCTTTCGCCATTGCCGACTTCTTCGTCGCCCTGGCCGGCGGTTTGTACGCCAGCCTGATCGGCAGTATCACCCCGAGCGTGGCATCGCTCAAAATCACCTTCGACTTTTTGCTCTTTGTACTTCTGGGGGGCGTGGCCACCTTGGCCGGGCCGGTCATCGGCGCTTTCACCATCCCCGTGCTGGCGGAGTGGATTCAGTTTCTCCAAGACTACCAGATGATGATTTACGGTTTTCTGTTGATCATCGTGACGATCTATTTTCCCATGGGCTTGATGGGCGGCATCGCCCGCATCCGACAGAAACTGGAGAAGAATTAGAATGGCCCACAAGGTGCTGCTCGAAGGGGCGTCCCTGGTCAAATGCTTCGGCGGGATGCAAGCCGTCAACGATGTCAGCTTTCAGGTGCGCAGCGGCGAAATGCTGGCCGTCATCGGCCCCAACGGCGCAGGCAAATCGGTGCTGTTCAGCCTGATCAGTGGTTTGCTGCGGCCCACCGCGGGCACCGTTTTCTTCCAGGGCGAACCCTTATCAGGGTTGCCGCCCCACCGGATATCCCGCAAAGGATTGGCCCGTACCTTTCAGCACACCGCCCTGTTCGAAGAGTTGCAGGTGGTGCACAACCTGGCCTTGGGCTACCAGAAAAGGACCCGCAGCGGTTACTGGGACACCCTGTGGCGCAACGCACGCTGGCGCGACGATCAAGACCGCTTGCAACGCAAGGTTTTGGCGGTTCTGGAATCCATCGGCTTGACCGCCAAGGCCACCCACACGGTCGGCACCTTGTCCCAAGTGGAGCAGCGCCGCCTGGCCATCGGCATGGCGCTGATCAGTGAGCCCGCCTTGATGCTGTTGGATGAGCCGACGGGCGGCTTGATTCAAGAGGACACGGATGCCATCACCCGATTGATTCGCACCATCCACGCCACCGGGATCGCCATCTGCCTGATCGAACACAAAATGCGCATGATCATGGACCTGGCCGACCGGATTATCGTCTTGAATCATGGCCGAAAAATCGCCGAGGGCAGGCCGGCGCAGGTCGCCGCCGATGAAAGCGTGATCGAAGCCTATTTGGGAAAGAAGCGCGATGCTTAAGCTGGAACATGTGAGCACCACTATCGGCACGCACCATGTGATCCACGATGTCTCTCTGGAGATCGCCGCCGGCAGCTGCGTGGCGTTGTTGGGGGGCAACGGGGCCGGTAAATCGACCCTCTTCAGAACCATCGCCGGACTGGTGGCGCCCACCACGGGCACCATCACCTTCAAGGGTCGGACCATCAGCCATCTACCGGCCGATCGTATCGTGCGCCGCGGCTTGGCTTTGTGCCCCGAAGGGCGCCAACTGTTTCCCGGACTCACCGTGCACAAGAACTTGATGCTGGGCGCCCACACCGTCAAAGACCGCAAAAAGGTGGCCGATGCACTGGAGCAAGTGTATGCGCTGTTTCCGGTTTTGGGGGAACGGGCCCGTCAATTGGCCGGCACTTTCAGCGGGGGCGAGCAGCAAATGCTGGCCATGGGCCGCGCGCTGATGTCCCGGCCGCAATTGCTGCTGCTGGACGAGCCCTCCATCGGTTTGGCGCCGCTGGTGGTCGAAGGCATCGCCGATGCCATCCAGAGCCTGAACCGGATGGGGATGACCATCTTCCTTTCCGAGCAGAACGCCCGCATCGCCCTGATGATCACCCGGTACGGATATGTTCTGGAAAACGGCGCCCTGGTAATTGAAGGTCCCAGCAGCACGTTGATGCACAACTCCGTGGTGCGCAAAGCCTACCTGGGCACTTGAACGGTCGTGGGCACCCATCCCATCGTTGGCTGCCCATTCGGAAGCGGCGCCTTGCGGTCCAACGCCGCGTTCTCGCTCTCTTGAAATCCTCGACATAGCCCGCAGGGGCACGGCAGGCCGTGCCCCTGCGGGGATCAATCGGTTGTCAGCCAGCGGCGGGGAATGCTGCGGTCGATGCGCGACGATTTTTCAACGGCTTCGAATGCCTCCCGGGTCTTGGGCCACCAGAAATAGAGTTCGGGTGGATCCAACTCGCCTTCGGTGATGGTTTGGGTGGCCGTCGTCACCAGGGCGCGCCCTTCTTCCGTCAGACCATAGGCCTCCATGGGAAACTCGGTGGCATACATGGGAAAGGCCTGTGGGAAGGCCTCGCGGATCCGATGCACGTCGTTCACCGTGCCGGCGGCTTCAATGGCCCGGGCCAAGGCATGCATGAACGTGAAGTTGAAAGCGCTTTCGGCCGTCGCCGCACGGCCGTAGGCCTTGCGATACCTTTGGGCGAAATCCTGGCCCTCGCGCGGCGGTATGGCGGCGCCCGCCGCGCCGATCAGATTGCCCATGACGCGGGTGCCCTGGAGCACCTCCCGGACATAGTCCAGCTTGGCCTGGTCGATCATGATGAACCCGCCGCGAAAACCCATGCCGCGCGCCTGTTCGATCATCAAGGCGGTGGTGCTCGAGGGGCCGCCGATCAGCATGACATCGGGTTTGGTGGCCAGAGTGGCAGCCAGCACCGCCGAATAATCGGTCTCCGTGTAGTAGTTGGCGGGCCGATCGGAGGTGATGGTGCCGCCCCGGTTTTCCCATATCTCGCGAAACACCTTGCGCCACTCGTCGCCGTAGGGGCCCACGGTCACCGCCATGGCACACTTTTTCCAGCCCCGTTCAAAAGCCCAATCGGCGCTGATGTGGGCCATGGAGCTGAAGGGGCCGGGCACCACCACCGTCAGCTTGTTGCCCATGTCGGTGATGCGGGGGGTGCTGGTGAAAGCCAGCACCAGAAATTCGTGCCCCGGTTCTTCGTTGATGCGCATCATGGCCGCACTGGTGCCGAAGACCGCATTGAACACGGCGATGGCGCCATTGGACTTGAAGCGGCGGGCGTTGTTCACCGCCTGGGTGGGGTCGGCCCGGTCGTCGAGCCGTTCCAGAAGAACGGTGTAGCGTTTGCCGGCCACCGTGATGCCGCCGCCGGCGTTGATCTCTTTGACGGCCAGTTCGATGCCGTTGACCACGTCCTGGCCGTATTCCGCCGCCACGCCGCTAAGGGGCCCCGAAAAGCCGATCCGAATCTCATCGGCCGCGGTCGGACCGTGCCATGCGCACAGCGCAATGATCAGCGCCATAAAGAGGGTGCTTTGCCCATACCGTATCATTGGAACCTCTTTTCGCTTTACTGTTTGCGGCCCTTGAAGGTGCCTTCGCCCTGGCCGCCGAAGTCGACTTCCCCTGCCACGCTGTCACCGTCCACGTGGCCCGTGTAAACGATTTCGGTACCCATACTGATGAATCGAATCTCAAACGCCTTGTCCTTCACCACGCCGGTCAATGGGGCTTGACCGAAGGCACCGTTGTAGTTGCCTGTCAGGGCGGCGCCCTCCTGCTGCAATTCGAAGGTGGGCGAACCGGAACCGCCGGGGGAGACCACGTCGAACCGCCAGGTGCCGGTCATGTCCACGGCGGACCCCTTGGGTGCGCCGGCGGCGCACCCAGACAGAAACAGGGCCAGGGTTGCAATCAAGGTGATGAAGATCGTTTTTTTCATGGCGAACCTCCTGTGGAGTGAATGTGGTGCTTGTCAACGGTTGCGGATAATCGGCGTCAGGGCGTGACGAAAACCTGGTGGGGCTGGAAAATGCAAATGTTGGCGTCGCCGCCGACGTTGGCATCGGTGATCTCCACGAAATAGGCGTAACTGGTGGCCGGTTTCAGTTCGGTCTCGACCAGCACCGCGTTCCGGTTGCGGCCGGCCTGCGGATCGTCGTTGCGCAGGCGTTGCAGATAAATGTTGTCGAACCAGACCAACTCCTGGGTATTGAATTCGCGGGAGGAGGCCCCTTCGGCAAGGCGATAGACGTAGAAGGCATCATGGTTGTCCAGGTCTTTCAATGTCTTCCAGCGGCACTCGATGTTCTGCAGGGCTGCGTCGGCAACCAAGGGGTTGGTTTTCGACGGCGCGAAGGAGCGATACATCTCGTCCTTGACCTTGAGGTAGGAGGCCACCATGGCATCGGAGGGGCCGTTTTGCTGGAGGCGCGATTTTTTCACCGTTTTACCATCTTTGCATTTGATTTCGATGGTGTATTTCCCCTCCTGCATGAAGCCGGTGGGCAGATTGACCATATACCAATAGTTGGGGATTTTGGGATCGTAAATCCAGCCGTCGCGATTCTCGTTGGTGAACATCCGGTTGGTGAAGGCCACCTTATAGCCGCCGGGGCCGCAGGCGGTGATGCTTTCGATCAGATCAGGGGTGACCACCCCCGGGGTGGGATAAAGGGCCACCAGGAATTTATGCTGCTCCTTGGGCAGGGGGGAGTTTTCAAAATCCCAATACACATTGCAGGCCATGATGTCGAAAATGATTACATCGGTGTTGCTCATCACAGATCTCCTTTCGGGGTGCCGCCATTGAGGGTTGTATTGAAGTCGGGGTGTCCGAAAGCAGATGCAATTCAAGATGCGTGCCTGGGGTGTCGGTTTGCGGCTATGTCGCAACAGTCAGAAATTATGAAGAAAAATTATTTGTGAAGACGTTCGGAAGATGTGCGATGTGTGTCAAGGCACACATGTGGTGCGATCCATAGGTGTGCCAGGTGTGTGCCGTTCGCTCCCCCCGGGGTCATGGGGTTGCCCCTTTGATCGTGTCGTGCGCTGATGTTTTCCGGGTGGACCGGATCGGCGGCGGGCAGAGGTGCTGTGCACTCCCTGCCCGCCGCCGACCCGCGCATACCGCAAGGGGACGGGCGGATCCGGCCGGTCAGGCGACGGTGGTGCCAGCGATGAAGTCGCTGAGCATTTGATGGTCCGCCAATCCGATCATCCGGCTCCGCTCCTTGCCTTTGACCATGATTAGAAAGGTCGGCGTTCCCGATATCTGCAGGTTCTTCTTGAAAGTGTCGATGAAAGCCTCGTCAAGTAATCCCACTTTGACCACCGCCTTCATCTGGTCGGCCACTGCTTCCACGACCTTCAGCTGGGATGGGAACGCCTCGTTGAACGGCATGCACAGCATAAGCACCGGTTTGTCCGCCAGGGCTACTTCTTGTAGGTAGTTGTCGGGTCTTATGCGGCAAAGCGATGTGTTCATGTTTTCCCTAACGGGTTGCTGACGTCCACTGCAAGACTTCTCCTGCCGGCGCTTTCAGGTCTCCAGGGGGATCAGCAGAATCGGTTTTTTACTCTGTTTCATGACGCTTTTTTCCGGGCTGCCCAACAGCGCCTTGAACAGCGATCCCTTTTTGTTGTATCCCATGACCACCAGGTCGCATTGGGTGGCTTCGGACAATTCGATGATCGCATCGGCGACATTGCCGTAGGTCACTTCAATGGCGTCGATGGTCACCTCATGGTCCTCGCCGAGCTTGTCGGTGGTTTTCTCGCACAGGCGCTTCAATGCGTCTTGAATCACAGGAATGGTGCGCTGCTTACCGATCAGCAGGTTTTTGACCATGTCCTGGCTCTCCCGCCGGATCTTTTCATATACATCCCGATCCACCAGATGGACCATGCGGCTTTGGGAACCGGAAGAACCGGACCCGTCGTCAATAACATGCAAAATGGTGATGGCGGCACCCAGAGAGGCCGCCAGGACAACTGTTTGCTCGAACACCTTCACCGAGCTTTTGGAAAGATCGGTCGTAAAAAGAATTTTTTCAATTTTGTGCGCCATCGTTCGCTCCCCAGTTGAATCGGTCATTCAAAACCTTGCTCGAAATCGGATGTCGGTGGGTGCCCGCTACATCATGCCGGGCAACCATGTGGCAATGGACGGGACAAAGATGATGACGATCAGCAGCACCACCATGATGATCACCGGCAGCAGCGCGCCCTTGATAACCTTGTTGATCGGTATGGCGCCGATCTGGGAGACGATGTAGAGGACCCCGCCCATGGGAGGCGTGATCAGTGCCAGATTGGCGTTGATCAGCAGGATCACCGCAAACCAGATGTTGTCCCAGCCCATGTGCAGCACCACGGGATAAAGCAGGGGAATCGCCAGGTAGACCAGGGCCAGCACCTCGAGGAACATGCCCAGAAAGAACAAAAAGAGGTTGATCAGCAGCAGGAGCAGTAAAGGCGAAAGGTCTTTGGCGACGATCAAGGCTAGAATTTGCTGCGGGATGCGGCCGTACACCACCACCATGCCGATGATGGCGCCGCCGATGATGATGACGGCCACCATGGCCGATATCATGGCCGAAGACATCAAGGCGTTCCAGAATTTACGGATGGTCAGGGTGCGATAGATGAAAAAGCCGATCAGCATGCAGTAAATGGCCGCAATGCCGGCCGCTTCGGGCGCCGTGAAGACGCCGAGGTAGATGCCGCCCAGAATGATGATGGGCGCCAAGAGCCCCCAGAAAGCTTCTTTGAAAGCCTTGAATTTGGTCATGGGCACGAACTCGGCGGCCTCTTTGAGCTGCCCGAAAGGCGAGTTGACAGCGCCGCCGTTTGCGGCCGCTGCCGGTGCCTGTTCTTCGCCGTCCTGTCCGGGCAAGGTTACCGGGGGTGCCGGCCGGCCCCGGCGTTCGAGGCGGAAGCAGAGCGCCAAGGCGGCGGAATAGAGAACGATCAACAGAACGCCGGGGATCATGCCCGCCATGAAGAGCTTGCCGATGGACTCGTCGGTCAAGTAACCATAGACGATCATGACGATGCTGGGCGGAATCACCATGCCCAGGGATCCGCCGGCCGTGATGGCCGAGGAAATGAGCGTGTCGGAAAATTTGGCTTTGCGCAGCTCGGGAATGGCGATCAAACCCATGGTCGAGGCCGAGACGAAGCTGGAGCCGGTCATGGCGGCAAAGATGCCGCTGCTAGCGATGGTGGCGGTTCCGAGCCCGGACCGGAAGCGGCCGAGAAAAGTCCTGGCCGCATCGAACAGCCGCTTGCCCATGCCGGTTTCGGCGATCAGTTGGGCGGTGAAAATGAACAGGGGAACGGCCACCAGGACACTGGAGTCCAGCGCCGTGTAGGCCCTCTCGATGCCCATGGTGAGGGCTTGGTCAAAGCCGGTGTAGAAGACCATCAGTCCCAGGCCGAGAAACCCGAGGCCGAAGCCGACAGGGAAACCGCTGGCGAGCACCAACAGGAAGGCGACGATAAAACCGATCACATACAAGGTCATCATAGGACACTACCCTTTTCAATACGGATGCAGGTGAAGCCTGATACGGAAACGATGGCGCGGCATAGCTACCCTTCTCGATGGGCGAATTCCTCGGCCAGTTTGTTGATGAACTGCAGGGTCAACAAAAGCCCGCCTATGGGAACGAGGCTCCATGGAATCCACAGGGGAAATTGCAGGACACCCGTGCTGGCATCCTTGATATCCCATGCGAACTTGGCCATTTCCGCCCCCTTGACGATGAAAATGATCGAGTAGGCGATCCCCATCAGGTTGGTAAAGATTTTCAGGCGGCGTCGGTTCTTGGCGGTCAGTCGGTCGACGACGATGGTGATGGAGAAATGGCTGTTGTTCTTCAGTGCGTAGGCGGCGCCCAGCAATCCCAGCGCCATGCAGAGGTAGATGCTGATTTCCGCAACCCATGTGGTGGGGGCGGAAAAGAGATAGCGCACGAACACTTCATAGGTGATGATGAAGGTGGCCGCCAGCAGGCAGATGGCCGAAGCAACACCGCCGACATCGCTGGTGAAGTCGATGAAACGAAACAGAAAAAATTTTTTGGGGGGTTGGGGTTCCATGAGCCTTCCTGTCGTCGCGGGAAACGGATTGCATGATCGCGGGCCGGTCAAGGGCCCCGGCCCGCGATGGTGTGTACAGTTGCATCAGAGCGTGAAACAGGGGATCGGCGTTGCGGCGCTCCCTAACGCTTCAAGCTGATTTCCAGCAGGCGCTGGGCTTCCGGGCCGTTGTCCTTGGCCCACTTTTCCCACACTTCGCGGGCTACCACGCGGATTTTTTCCATCTCCTCGTCGGACATTTCGGTCACCGTGGCGCCTTCTTCCTTCAATTTGTTCTCGAAGTTGGCTTGCCATCCCTTGGCCATGGCCAGGGTCTTTAGGCCTTTTTCGTGTCCGATGGACGTCAGCACTTCCTGCACATCTGCCGGCAGGCTGTTCCAGGTGTTGAGGTTCATGAGCACCGGGATGGTCGAAAAGCTCATGTCCATCAGGGTGACGTAAGGGGCGACTTCATGGTTTTTCTGGAAATAGCCACCAACGACGGAGTTGGCGATGGCGTCGGAGATGCCGCGTTGCAAGGCCATGTATTGCTCGGTTTGGGGCACGGAGGTATCCGGGGCGGCACCCAATTTGGCCATGATTTCAGAAAAAATCGGGCTCTGGGAAAGCACCCGCAACCCCTTGAGGTCTTCTACTTTCTCGATGTTGCCCTTGGCGCTGTACATCTGCACGCCGTCGGTGTAGCTCATGTAGACCAGTTTCAGCCGCTTGGCTTCCATGGCGCGCTCGAGGATTTCCAGCGATTCGCCGGAGTAGGCTTCGGCGACTTCGTCCAGGTTGTCAAAGGCAAAAGGCAGGTAGACACCCTGCAGAATCGGTACCATGGCCAGCATGGCCGGTTGCAGCACGACGCCGAGATCCACCGAACCGCGGGCGACGGCGGTATGCATTTCGCGCGGACCGAAAAGCTGTCCGCCGGGGTAGTCGACGATTTTGTAGCGGCCGGCCAGCTTTTCATTGACCTCATTGATCCACTCCGCGCGGGCCGTTGCGACATAATGCTGGGTCGGTCCCCACGAGGCCAGTTTCAGCTCTTTTTCCGCCGAAGCGACCACGGGCAACAAGCTGATCGCGAAAACGAGGCAAAGCACGGACATCAATACACGGTTTTTCATTTTGTTCCTCCCTTTTCTGAACGTCATGAAACGAATAAATGGTGGTTGTGAAACGGTACCCCCTCTATGGCCGAGGCGATCAGTGTAGGCATCGGCCATAGAGGCAACCGTTTGCCCTTGCGCCGGCACCTTTCGGTCCCGAAAGTGCAGCGGGCGTCGAGGGCGGCAGGTTCGAACCTTCAATCACCCAAGACGAACTCCCAACGGTTTATGTTTACCGATTGTGGAATTGTGGAACGGATGATGCGACTCGCCAATTTTGAAGGTTGTGCTCAAGTGTTTCTGATGTATTACAAAAGTCGTGCCGGTTCTATTTGTGGGACCGAACGGCTTGCAGTACCATAAATATCCATCTGTTGGGACGGTGTTTGAAATTGACGAACAAGTCCGCCAACCGGAAAAGTTACACATTGTAACGTTACAGTGTGTAAAAATTGGGGCTTTGTGTTACATTGTGTTCCGGTGGGATTCAATCTTCGACAATTCCAAGGTTATACAATCGTTACTGTTTGAAGGCCAAGCAGCCAGCGCCAATTCTCCTGAACGCCAACTGCTTGGCCGACTGCAAATCGCGACGGATCTAAGGCGTTGCGTTTACGGGATCCGCCCAGTAAGCGCAACGGTGTGCGTTGTTGAACACACTCACGTCCACCGCTGCGGCGCCCGGGGTGTCGAGCCGTATGACCGGACCGACGGTGCCGGCGTAAGCATCCCAGACCCCCGGCGCGTTGGAAGGCGCGCCGGTTTTGGCGAAATTGGTCCAGAATTCGATCATTTCGAGGGACAGGGCAATCTGCTCGCCGGAGACCACCGCCTGTTCCTGCACTCGGCCGAACACATATTGGATTTCAAAGGCATGGGAGGCGCCGAAGGTGATCATGCCCATGTCCTCCTCGAAGGCCGAAAGCGGGGCATAGGATGGCGGAATAGGTGCGTTGGTATCGGTGAACCAGTAGGCATAGGTCGGCGTATGGTCGGCCAACTGCTCCCACTGCATCATGTTGCGGCAGGCGAAGAAGTGGTCGGTCCACACTTTGCTGTGGGCCAGGCGGAAACGGTTCGGGTGGGGGTCCCCGTTGGGAAGCTGCCCGAGCTCAGCCTCCGCCACAGCGAGGTAATCGTTGGCGATTTTCATTATGTCGCTCTCGTCGGTGATGCCGGACTGACCCAACAGGCCGGCCACAGCGGGTAAGTAGGCGCCGTAGTCGTCATAATATTCGGGTGGCGCGCCGACGAAATCAAGGGCGGTGAACAGGGTGCCTTCGTTGCGATTGCCGCCGATGAGCACCGGTTTGTCGGTGTGAAAGGCACCGGTCGCCAAGCTCACGTATATGGATGCAGGCAGGAAGTCGCCGCCGGTCACCGGCACATACCAGGCATCGCCCTGCGCGGCGATCACCCCATCGACGGACAAATCACGAAAACAGGCAGCGATTTCGGCACTGCTGCCGGTGCAATCCGCAGTGGCCGCAAACGGTGCGCCGTAATATATGTAGCCCGTATCCAGGGGCAACTGGAAGGGGCTGTAGGAGCCGCTTTGTACGATCGCCTTGTGGAAAAGGTTGCCGGATTCGGGCGCCGCCAAGTGGGTCATGACACTGTGGCCGCCGGCCGACTCGCCGAAGATAGTGATGTTGTTCACATCGCCGCCGAACTGGGCGATGTTGGACTGGACCCAGCGCAGGGCCTCCTGCTGGTCCATCAGGCCGTAGTTGCCCGATTGGCCCTGTTCGGCCGTCAAAGCCGGGTGGGGCAGGAAGCCCAGAGCACCCAGACGGTAGTTGAAAGTGACCACGATGACCCCCATTTCCACCAGGTCGGGCAGATCGTAGGCGTCGGACGATCCGGAACCTTGAATATAGGCGCCTCCGTGGATCCACACCATCACGGGGTAGTCCGCGGTATTGGCGCCGGCATCCTTCGGCGTGAAGATGTTCAGCGTGAGGCAATCCTCCGCGCCGACAAGTAAACCACCGGCCATTTGGGGGCAGACGCTGCCGAAGCTTTTGCACTCGAGGGTGTCGGCGCGCACGTCGGTCCACGGTTCGGTGGGCGCGAAACGCAGATCCGCCACCGGTGGCTGTGCGTAGGGGATGCCGCGGAAGGCGAGCATGGTGCCTTCGTCCATTCCGCGCACAGATCCCTGTGCGGTTTCCCTTACCGGATCGGAGGCGGGTTCCGGATCATCGGAGCTGGAACCGCAGCCCATACTCAATAGCAAGATGGATAGCAAAACCAGCCATGTGACAGCCCAACCCGAAGATGATTTTTTGCGGTTCGTTTTCCTAAACATTCAGTCCCTTCCTTCCTCCTGCGAGAACGTCGTTGTGATGCAACCCGTGAACCCGTGAACAAGCGAATCGGCATCGCAGATGAGCGTGTCGATCCATTCGGCCGTATCGAGTGCTGTTGGTAATTGGAGGTATGATCGCGACACGCACCCAAATCCCCGGACGTTACCCCATACGGAGTAGCGATAGTCAGCATATGCGTGTTTTATCGAAGCCCGATGGAAAGAATGAGTCGGTGGGATGCTAGCACCTCTTCAGAGGGGGCGCAATTAGGGAAACCCTGATTTTGGGGTAGGAAATACCTTAACAGACATCACAGGTGTCAGGTCTGTTTGCCTCTTCCACGCTGTTGTGTCTACGGGGTGAGATGTTGTCCAAGCGTCAGAGATGCGTTGCCGATGGGCTGGTTCAACGGTCGGGCAATGTTCGGTCGGCATGGGATTGCAAAATGTCGAGGGATTTCATCTTGCGATAGAGGGTCTGGCGGCTGATGCCCAACCGTGCGGCGGCCTTGGATTTGTTCCAGAAGGTTTGGTTCAGGGCAGCGATGATTTCTTGTGCCTGTTTCTTCTTTTTAGGGGGACCGGCGGCGGGAAGTGTTACGGCGGCGGTTTTATGGCCGCGGATCTCCGGCGGCAGGTGTTCCGGGCCGATCAGGGTGCCGTGGCAGAGCACGAAGGCGCGTTCGATTACGTGTTCCAGCTCCCGGACGTTGCCGGGCCAGTGGTAATTCATGAATTCGGCCAGCACTTCGTCGCTCACCCCTTCGATGTTCTTGCGGAAACGCTTGTTGAACATCTGGCGGAAGTGTTCGGTGAGCAAAGGCACGTCGTCGAGCCTTTCGCGCAGGGGCGGCAGCGCAATCTCCACCACCTTGAGGCGGTAGTAAAGATCCTCGCGGAACTCGCCGTTGCGGATCTTCTCGCGCAGGTCTTTGTTGGTGCAGGCGATCACCCGCACGTCGACCTTCTGCGGCGAGGCTTCGCCGACCCGTTCGAACTCCTTCTCCTGCAGTACCCGCAACAGTTTGAGCTGGATCAGCGGGGAAATGTCGCCCACTTCGTCCAGCAGGAGGGTACCGCCGTTGGCGGCCTGGAAACGGCCCTGGCGGCTGCTGACGGCGCCGGTGAAGGCGCCTTTGACGTGTCCGAACAGCTCGCTTTCCAACAGGCTTTCGGCCAGGGCGGAGCAGTTGACCGCCAGGAAGGGTTTGAAGGCGCGCTGGCCGCTGTAGTGCAGCGCCTTGGCGATGAGCTCCTTGCCGGTGCCGCTTTCGCCGGTGAGCAGGACGGTGGTTTCCAGGTCGGCCAACTCTTCAAGCAGGTTGAAGATCTCCTGCATGCGTTTGCTCTTTCCGATGATGTTCTGGTACTGGTGTTTTTCGCGCAGCTCCCGCTCCATGTCGCGCAGCAGGGTGATGTCCCGGATGACCAGTACGGCGCCCATGAAGCGGCCTTCGGGGCTCAACAGAGGCGAGCTGCTCACGCTGACCAACTGATGGTGCCGTTGCGCCAGCCCGCACTCGACCCGGTATTCACGGATGGTGTTCTTCTTCTGCAGGGTTTGCTGCAGCACGTCGCAGCACGAGCGGGCACAGTCGCGCAGGCATTGGGGGAAAACGCGGCCCACGATGCGCCGGGTGTCCAGGCCGCAAATGGTTTCGGCCGAGGCGTTGGCTTCGATCACCCGCAACTCGGGGTCCACGGTGATGATGGCATCCTTGACGCTGCGGAAGATCGCCTCCAGGCGGGTGCGGTGTTCGGCCAGCCGGGTTTCCGCCACCATGCGGTCGGTGATATCCCGGCTGACGGTTCGAAAGCCGGTGATCGTGCCATCGGGGCCGCGGATCGGTGAAACGGAGTCTTCCACCATCCGGCGTTGACCATCCTTGCGGATGATTTCATAGATGATGTTTTTGCCCGGCTCGCCGGTGCGAAACACCTTGTTGTAGGCTTCGTAAATCGATTGCGCGGTCTGCGGATCGGTGTAGGCGCGGTAGTCCTGGCCGATGGTTTCGTTGATGTCCACGCCCCAGATGCGAAAGCCCGACAGGTTGGAAAAACGGATGGTGCCATCCAGGTCCACTTCGGCAACAGAGTCCTCAACCGCGTTGATGATGGTGCGATATTTGTCCAGCGCATCGGCCACGTATTCGATGGCGCTCAGGTCGATCAGGTAGCCCACGTTGGCAGGGCGCTCCCGGTACATGGCCCGGACCCCCTGCATGCGCACCCGGATCGCGGTGCCGTCGGACCGCTGGATGGGAAATCCGGCTTCGCGGTCATCCGCCGGCGCGGGCGCCTGCCGGCGAAGCGTGACCCGGCGGTGGGCATCGGGCGGGACCATGTCCCACAAGCGCCGGCCCAGCAGATCGGCGGGATCGGCGTAGCCCAGAATGCGGCACAACGACTCATCCGCTTCGACGAATCGGCCCCGTTGCAGGACATACAACCCCACCAGCAAGTCTCTGGACAACGGCAGATCCAGGTCGCCGGGGTTTGTGACCGCGGGGGGGGCGTGGCGGGTGTTGTGGGGTGGGGTGCGTTTCTTCATGAACGGTTCGTTGCGCGTTTCCTCGGCCGGGCACTGGGTATCGGTAATCTCGGTGGCGCCGCCGGTGATCGCCGGCCTTGCTACCGGTGGCGTCCGTACCGGGTGGCCATCGGGCGGCAAGCCCGGTTGCTTTATGGTAGCGGTGTATTAATGTTGCTCACTCCGGTGGATTTTGCAACCATTATACACATCCGGCGGTACCCGTAAGGCTGAAATTACAAAATGTTAAACCGGATCGAAACTTTTAACGGGCAACGGTTGCGATGCCGGAACGGATGAACGGGATGACGACATCGGTTGCCGACAGGGCGGGTTTTGCGACCTTGGCACGGTTTTTCGCGCCGTTGGCGTTGCAGTCCGCCTCCCAGGGGTTGACCTATCCGCTGGTGGCCATGGTGGCCTCGCGCGGGCAAGGAGGGCCGCTGAACTTGGCGGGCCTGGCACAGTCCAACATGGTGATGTTTCTGCTGGGCACCCTCGGCTTCGGGCTGATCGCCACCGGCATGGTGTTCGGCAAGCGGCGCGAAGCCTTTGTCCGTTTCCGGTCCGTGGTGCATCGCCTGGCCCTGGTCGCGGTGGCCGTCCAGGCCTTGCTGTGCCTGCCGCCCGCGGCACGGCTGCTGTTCGAGGGCTTGATCGGTCTGCCGCCCACCATCGCCCACCCCGCTCATATCACCCTGCTGGCGAGTTTACCGTTGCAGTGGTTGTTTTTCGCGCGCATTCCTTACCAAGTCAGCATGTACAACGGCATGGCGGCCGGTCGCGCCAGCATGGCCACCATCATGCGCATTCTGATCACCGCCCTGATGGCGCCTCTGTTTGTTTTTCTGGGGGCCGTGGGTCCCTTGTGGGCCATTGTTTGCCTGACCCTTCCGGTGGCTCTGGAGGTGGGGGCCTCGGCCGTGTTGGCCCGACCCTTTATAGGGCGTCTGCCGGAGGGGGAGGGCCCGCCGCCGACCCGTCGCGAGCTGCTGTGGTTCACCCTGCCGTTGTCGGTGAGCGGTTATCTGCTGGCCTTGTCCGCCATGGTGCTGGGCGCCTTTATCGCCCGGGCGGCCGATCCGGAGCGGATGCTGCCGGCCTACTACCTGGCCTTGGGGCTGGCCACGCCGGTGGCCTTCGGCACCACCCGTATTCAGGAGGTGGTGTTGGCTTTTCAATCCCCCGCAAGCCGCGACCGTGGCATTTTGTGGTTCGCCATGGCCGCCGGCGGGATGTTGGGATGCTTGCCGTTGCTCTTCATTGTGCCGGGGATTGCAGAATTGTACTATGTGGGCCTGCAAAACCTGGCCCTCGCCGATCTGCCCTTGGTGCAAACGGCCGCCTGGTCACTGGTGCTCTTTCCCTTGACAGTGGCCATGCGTGCCCAGGGCGAGGGCTTGGCTGCCCTGCGCCGCAAGCCGTTGACCGTCATCGCGGGACAGGCGGCCTACCTGGCGACGGTGGTGTTGACCGCTGCCATGGCGCTGCGGGCGGGTCTGGCAGGCAACTTGATCGGCGCGGTCGCCCTGGCCGCCGGCAACCTGGCTTCCACCGCAACCTTGCGGTTGTTGTTGGACCGTATCGGCCGGCACGACCTGCCGGTGCCGGCGACGACGACATTGCACGGCCAGATACGTTAGTTGGTTGAGTTTGTTGGGTTGTTGGGTCGTTGGGTTCAGGGGGTGGGGTGCCAGCGGCGGATGGTGAGGTGGTCGGGGAAGGCTTCGGGTTTGTAGATCGATTTGCCCATGAGCAGCCGCAGGCACTCCTGGATCACTTCGGACATGGTGGGATGGGGAAACATGGAGCCCACCACCTCCCGCACATCCATGTCCTGGTCGATGAGCAGGGCGATGGTCATGATGGTGCTGGAGACCTGGGGGCCGGCGGCCCGCATTCCCAGGATTTTCTGCTGATCGTCGTCGCTGACGATGATTTTGACGAAGCCGCGGGTGGCGCGCATGGCGATGGCGCGGGGCAGCAGCGCATTGGTGTAGGTGGCCACACGATAGGTCAGTCCCCGCTGCCGGCACCCCTTTTCGTTCAGTCCGACGGCCGCCACGGCGGGATTGAAGAACATCACGGTGGACATGTTGGGAAAGCTCAAGGGTCGGGTGGGCAGGCGAAACATGTGCTTGACCGCGTGCCGACTCTCCATCACCGCCATGTTGACCAGTGCGGGGCGGTGGGTGACGTCGCCGGCGGCGTAGATGCGTCCCCGCACACGGCAGTCGGCGTCGCAATCGAGGAAGCCGGCCGCATCGGGAACGATCCCTGCCGACGCCAGACCGAGGCCCCGGGTGTTGGGGTCGCGGCCGATGGAGATCAGGACCGCGTCCACCGCCACCACCGTTTCATTGCCGTCGGCGAAATCGAGGGCCACTTCCAGGTGGTCGCTGTTTTGGTCGATGTCCCGCAGACGGGCCGAGTGAAGGATGGTGACACCGCTGTGTTCCAGGTTGCGGCTGACAAAGGCGCTCACATCGGTGTCCTCGTAAGGCAGGATCATCTCCTGGTGGTCCACCAGAAACACCTTGGTTTGGCCGAAATTGGAGAAGATGGTGGCGTACTCGCATCCGGTCACCCCCGCGCCGATGATCATCAGCCGCGGTGGGAAACGCTGGAGGTCCAGTATGCCGTCCGAATCGAAGATCCGTTGCTGGTCCACGGGGATGTGGGCGAAGCGGCGCGGTTTGGATCCGGTGACGATGAGGATGTTGTCGGCCCGGATCTCCCGTTCGGTGCCGTCGTTGAGCGCTATAGCGACCCGGTCGTCCCCCGCCAGGCGGCCCCGCCCCTGCAGGTAGGCGATGCTGCCCGGTGCCGTGCGCCGGCCTTCGGCGAAGACGGCCAGCTGCCGGCGCATTTGTTGCTGCTTCTCTTCGATGGCCGTCATTACCGTTGCGCGTACAGCCGAATAGGACACTTGCAAGTCGCGGCAGCGGTAGCCGCGATCCCGCTTGGCCGCCACGGCGTAATCCTTTGCCAGCTCCCACATGGTTTTAGAGGCCAGGGCACCCCACTTGACGCCGGTCCCGCCGATTTCATCCGCTTCGATCAGGCAGACCCGCCGCCCGGCGTCCACGGCCCGCATGGCGCCGGCGAACCCACCGGGTCCGGCGCCGATGATGCACAGGTCGAAAGGGGCGAAAGGAGCGGTCGACATGGCGCTGTTTCCTCAATTCATGGATGGACATCCGCGCCAAGGTGTGATTATACAAAGGCGCGAACTGTTCCTTGTGTTGGAAAATCCCGCGGTTGTTCCGTTGCCCGCAGGGTCTCTTATTTCATTTTTCATTGCCGAACACTATATGTCGAAAAAGGAGGAGGATCAATGGTAGCCATCACGGAAGCTGTGTCATTGGAAAAACAGGGAGAGATCGGTCTGCTTTGGATCGACAACCCGCCGGTGAACGCCCTGGGATATCCGGTGCGCAAAGGTATGGCCGACGGCATCGCCATGGCCATGGGTGACGCTGAAATCAAGGCCATCGTGGTGATTTGCAAGGGACGTACGTTTTGTGCCGGCGCGGATATTCGCGAATTCGGCAAGCCGCCCAAGGCGCCCCATTTGCCTGACGTGTTGACCGTCTTCGACGAATGCACCAAGCCGGTGGTGGCCGCCATTCACGGGACGGCCTTCGGCGGCGGTCTGGAAACCGCCCTGAGTTCCCACTTCCGGGTAGCTGTGCCTACGGCCCAGTTCGGGTTGCCCGAAGTCAAGCTCGGCCTGCTACCGGGCGCCGGCGGTACCCAGCGGCTGCCGCGGCTGATCGGTCCGGAAAAGGCGTTGCCCATGATCGCCACGGGCAATCCTGTCGGTACCGCCAAGGCTCTTAAAGAGGGATTGATCGACGAGATTGTGGAGGGGGATCTGGCCGAAGGGGCCGTGGCCTTCGCCCGCAAGGTGCTTGCGGAAAATCGCCCTTTGCGCCAAGTCAGCGCCATGAACGAGAAGGTGGAAGCAGCCCGCGGCAAGCCGGAAATTTTCAGCGAATACCGCAAGGTGATCGCCAAGACCAAGCGGGGCTTCGAAGCGCCCGAGGCGTGCGTCAAGGCGGTGGAAGCGGCGGTGCACAAGCCGTTTGCCGAGGGCTTGGCCTATGAGCGCCAGCTGTTCACCGAATTGATGAGCGGCTCCCAGTCCGCCGCCCAGCGCTACTATTTCTTCGCCGAGCGTCAAGTGGCCAAGATCCCCGACATCCCCGCGGAAACGCCCCAGCTGGACATCAAGAGAGTGGGCATCATCGGTGCCGGCACCATGGGCGGCGGCATTACCATGAACTTCGTCAACGTCGGCATTCCCGTGACCCTGATGGAGTCCAAGCAGGAGTTTCTGGACCGCGGTCTGGCCACCATTCGCAAAAACTATGAAATCACTGCTTCCAAAGGCAAGATGACCGCCGAGGAGGTGGAAAAGCGCATGGGGCTGATCACCGGCACCCTGGCCATGGAGGACCTGGCCGACGTGGACCTGGTGATCGAGGCGGTCTATGAAAACATGGACCTGAAGAAGGAGATCTTCGCCAAGTTGGACGGCATCTGTAAAAAGGATGCCATTTTGGCCACCAACACCTCATATCTGGATGTCAACGAGATCGCCGCCCAGACCAAGCGGCCCGAATCGGTGCTCGGACTTCACTTTTTCAGCCCGGCCAACGTGATGCGGTTGCTGGAGGTGGTGCGCGCGGAGAAGACCTCCAAGATCGTCCTGGCCACGGCCTTGGCCCTGGCCAAGAAGATCAAGAAAATCGCCGTGGTGGTGGGGGTTTGCTACGGGTTCGCCGGCAACCGCATGTTCGCCCAGCGCCGTCGCGAGAGCGAGAAGCTGATCCTGGAAGGGGCCCTGCCGTCCCAGGTGGACAAGGTGGTGTACGAATTCGGTTTCCCCATGGGGCCCTTTCAGCTGTACGACCTGATCGGCAACGATCTGGGATGGAGCAAGGAGAACTCCACCGGCTCCACCATTCGCGAGTTGCTGTGTGAGCAGGGCCGCTTCGGCCTCAAGGCCGGCAAGGGATTCTACAATTACGAACAAGGGGGGCGCAAACCGCTGCCCGCGCCGGAAGTGGACCAGCTGATCATCGACTTTTCCCAAAAGAAGGGCTTCGATCGCCGGGATATTTCCGATGAAGAGATTCTGCAACGCTGCGTTTACCCCATTATCAATGAAGGGGCCAAGATCCTGGAGGAGAAGATCGCCGTCCGGCCCAGCGATCTGGATGTGATCTGGATCAACGGCTACGGCTGGCCGCTCTATCGCGGCGGCCCCATGTTTTATGCGGACCTGGTCGGCCTGGACAAGATCCTGGCGGTCATGAAAGATTTCCAAGCCAAGTACGGGGATGACTTCAAGCCCGCCGCGCTGCTCGAGCAATTGGTTAAAGAGGGCAAAGGCTTCAAGGATCTGAACTAATCACCCGTCGTTCGCCGGCGGGCGGCCTTGCGGTGGATGCAGGGCCGCCTTGCCGACGGGCGTTCCGACCGGCCAAGCCGCGCTGTGTGGAAACAGGCTTCCGCTCGCGGCAAAACAGATCGGCGCACATCCCAATCTGATGGCGCAACACACCCGGCAGGGTGGGTTCGCCCCCCTGCCCCCAATCGACAGGGTTTCCGCCTCGGGCGGTGCCTTGTTGCGGGTAGATGATGAAACCAACAACCGTCCCACGCCATCCGACCCACCGTTTGGCAGGGTTCATCCTGCTCTGCTTCTTTTTATCCGGACTCACCGGCCTGGTTTACCAGATTGTCTGGATGCGCCTGCTTTCACGGGTGATCGGCGGTGCGCCCTTTGCCGTCGCTGCCATTTTGACGGTTTTCATGGGGGGGCTCGGTGTGGGCAGCTACATCGCCGCCCGCCACAGCGACCGCTTTCAAGGCTTGCAGTTGGTGCGGGCCTACGGTTTGCTGGAGTTGACCGTCGGTCTTTACGCGCTGTTGGTACCCTTGCTGCTGATGCTTTCCAAGGGGATGTACGGCTTGCTATACCACCACCTGTATGCCGCCCATACCCTCTGGTACAATTTTTTCCTGTTCGTCGGGGCCGCCTTGATCCTGGGCTTGCCCACCATCTGCATGGGCGCCACTTTACCTGTGCTGTGCCATTTCTATGTGGATCGTTTGAACACTCTGGGGGCCCACGCCGGAAGGCTGTACGGGATCAACACCCTTGGAGCGGCCCTGGGGGCGTTGTTGTGCGGCTTCTGGATGCTCAATGTCTTGGGGGTGTGGGGCACCATGCTGAGCGCCATCGCCCTCAACTGCGCCATCGGCTTGGCCTGTCTGGCACTGGCGCCGGCTTCGGCGGACGCGGCGCGGCCCAAAACGGCGCGGCCGGATCGGTCACCGCCTGCAAGGCCGGCACCCCAAACCACCGCCGCGCCCGCCGCCTATCCGCCGGTCGTCCTGCGCGGGGCCTTGATCCTTTTCATGGTTTCGGGGTTTTGCGCCATGGCCTACGAGGTGCTGTGGACCAAGTTGCTGGGCCTGATCGTAGGTCCCACCACTTACTCTTTCACCATTGTGCTGGTGACCTTCATCGTGGGGTTGGCCCTGGGCAATCTGGTCTTCGGACGCCTGGCCGATCGCAGTCGCGATGCCGCGGCGTTGCTGGTGGGCAGCCAGATCGTGGCCGCCCTTTGTGCTTTGGGCATCAGTCAACTGCTCGGCGACAGCCAGCTCTTTTTCGCCAAACTGATCCATCTTTTCGGCGACCAGTTCGCCCTGCTTTCCCTGTTCAAGGCCCTGGTGCTGTTCGGTTTCATGGTATTGCCCACTTTCTTTCTGGGCGCCACTTTCCCCCTGGTGGCCAAAATTTACACCCGCTCCCTGGATCGCGTGGGGCGCTCGATCGGCGTGGCTTACACCATCAACACCATCGGCTGCGTGCTGGGCAGTTTTGCCGCCGGCTTTCTGCTGATTCCCCTGGTGGGCAAGGAGAACGGCCTGCGTCTGGTGATCGGCCTGCAACTGCTTTCCTCTTTGACGGTGGGGGCGCTTTTGTTCCACCGGCAGCGCAAGCCCCTGACCCGCTGGGCGGCGCTGGCCGCGGCCCTGGCGGCCGGCACGGTGCTGTGCATCGCCTATCCCGACTGGAATCGCCACCTGCTGGCCACCGGCAAATACCACCGCTTGGACGAAACCCCGGGTGTGGTGGAAACCATCGAAGACACCGGCTGGCTGCGGGCCCTGTTTGACGGCGCCCGCCGACTGGGCGCCACCGAAAAGGGAGAGTTGATCTATTACGGGGACGGCATCGGCGGATTCACTACGGTGTTGGAGTATCCCGGCCCCTTCGGCGAAGTCGAACGGTCCATGGCCAACAGCGGCAAAATGGATGCCTCGTCGCGGGGCGACATGAAGACCCAAACCCTGCTGGCCCATTTTCCCATGCTGTTCGCCCGATCACCGGAGAAGGTGATGGTGCTGGGCCTGGCCAGCGGGGTGACCGCCGGCGAAGTGCTCCACTATCCTGTGACGCAACTGGATGTGGTCGACATCAACGACCGAGTCTTCGAAGCCAGCCGTTTGTTTGCCCAGTGGAACAACAATGTCCTGGAAGACCCCCGCACCCGGGCCATCGTTCAGGACGCCATGGCCCACCTGGCTTTGACCCGCACCCGCTATGATGTAATCATCTCCGAACCTTCCAACCCCTGGATGGCCGGCATGGCCGCCCTGTTCACCCGCGATTTTTTCGAGCTGGCAAGGCGCCGGTTGACCGAAGGGGGCCTCTACGTGCAGTGGTTTCACTGTTACCAGATGGACTGGCCCACCTTCGCCCTGATCGGCCGCACCTTTGCCCAGGTGTTTCCCAACAGTGTGCTGGTATCCTGCGAACCGGGCGGATTGTCCAAAGACTTCTTGTTTGTCGGCATCAAAGGCGAGAATGGGTTGGCATGGGACCGGGCCCGGGAGAGCCACCGGCATGCCCGGCAATCGGATCAGATCGCCTTGGCCGAACCGGAATTGTTCAAACGGTTGCTGGTGGCCGAAGATCTCGGTCGGTTGTTCGGGGAGGGGCCGGTCAATACCGACGACCGCCCCTTGCTCGAGTACGTTGCACCCAAACTGATGCACCACGGCCAGGCCACCCAGCAGGCCCTGTTGCGTCAACTGGCCCATCGCGCATGGCTCAGCCCCGAGACCCTGCAAGCGGTGCGGCAGCTCGTTCAGTCCGTGGATACCCAAATCGATTTTGCCGCCTACGCCTTGTCCGTTCACGCCCCGTTTCCGGGAATGGTGGATTTGGACCGAGCCGACCCGGACCAGCGTATGCGTTACGAAGCGCTGTTGGCCGACTATTGCGCCGCCAACCCGATGGATTTCGATTTGATCGGCGATCCCGCGATGGTCCGACGCCTGCAGCATGTGCAGATCGCCGCCATCGAAGAAAAATTGCCTCGAATGACCCATCCCGCACCGGCCCATGCCTATCTGGCATGGCTGTTGGGCGAGCAGGGACAATTGGCTGCTGCCATTGACCACTATCGTCAGGCCTTGGCGTCGGATCCGGACGATGCCCAAATCCACAACGATCTTGGCTTTCTGCTGATGGAAACGGGTGCGTTGGCGGCGGCCGAGGACCATTTCGAGAGCGCCATCCGCTTGCGGCCGCGGTTTCTATTGGCCATGGGCAACATGGCCTTCGCACTGTCGGCGCAGGAGCGGCTGGACGAAGCGCTTCACTATTTTCGCGAAACCCTGCGGGTACAGCCCGATATCGCCGAATCCCACTACCATGTGGGTCGCATTCTACAGCGCCTGGAGCGCTTGGCCGAGGCCGTCGACCATCTGCATCAGGCGGTCCGCCTGGCGCCCGATATGGCCGACGCCCACGAGCTTTTGGCGCAATTGTTGGCCGAAGCTGCCGACAATCGCCTGCGGGACCCCCTGGTCGCTTTGGGCCACGCCCGTCGGGCATCCGCCCTGACCGGTCATCGGGATCCGGGCAAATTGACCACATTGGCCTTTGTATATGCCGCAGCCAACCGTTCGACAGAAGCCCAACAGGCCGCCGGTCAGGCATTGGCCCATGCACGGGCCACAGGCAATGCCACATTGTTGGCCCGGATCGAGGGGCGCCTCCGATCTTTAGGGTTTGCGCTTCAATAGCATCGGGATCATTCCGCTGGTACACACCCGTTGGGTTGCCAACAACAAAAAGAAGCCCTTCCGATTGGGAAGGGCTTCTTTTTGTGTGGCCGCGCAACCGCGGTGTATGTTGCTTTATTGTTTTAGTGCAACAAATGCCACGGGGGTCCCAGTTCACCTCAGGTGCTTTGATTAATCGCAGCCGCTGTTGTCACCGTTGTCGCCGTTGTCACCGCCCGTACCCGGATCGAACTGGTAGTCGGTCATGCCGCTGCCCGGCCCCTGGCTGAAGACGTTGTAGGCACCATCGTTGTCTTCCAGGTAGAATTGCAGCCAGGCACGGATGAAGTCGGTTTCGCTGCCCAGGGTGCGCCTGCTGTTCCAATAGAAATGGCTCTCGCCGCGCATGGAGGCGTACAATTTGGGCACGCCTGCCGGCAGGCTGCGGTAGGCGCCCGAACCCATGGAGGCAGGCGCAATGGTGTCCGCGGTGCCGGTCAGGATCATGGTAGCGGCACTGTGATTGCGGGTGGGGCTGGGGGACCAGGGCGCCAGTGCGACACAGGTGCCGACCTGGTTGCCCAGCGCGGAGGCCACGTTGATCACAGCGCCGCCGCCCTTGGAGTAACCGATGATGCCGCGCTTGCCGATTTTCCCGTAGATGGGGCTTCGGCTGCTGCTGTTTTCGCTTTGCAGCAGGTCCAGACCGCCACGGTGAGACCGTTCATAGCCGCCCACGGTCATGTTGTCGCTGGCGCTGACGGCAATGACCACCATGCCGGCTTCGGCCAGGGGTTCGGCCAGCCAGTACATGCCCTCTTTGGAGCCGCCCATGCCGCTGGACAGGGTGGTGGCGCCCACATTGCTCAACTGGGCGATGTTGCCCGGATAGAACACCCGCGCGGAACTGATGCCACTGCCGCTGCGGATGTCATAGGTCTGCACGCCGGAGCCGGAGGGCTCACAGGCGGTGAACATGAAGAGGCAGCCAAGTGCCAGCAAGAGGACCAGTATTTTTCTATAAGCTTTCATCATTTTCTCCCTGTTTTTGCATTTAACGTTGTCATTCGATTCACTACCGTACAAAGACCATAAACCCATGATCGACACAGTAGAATGGTTGGATTTCACCTCCTTGGCTTGCAGGTTGTGCGGCCGGTGGGCAACGGTGCACAGGTCACCTTTGCGCAGAGGCCGGTGTTTATTGCCGACGTGTGCGAATCATGGAACACCTCGGCACAAACAGAAAATGAAGATGGATCATAAATTTGACAGCCTGATAAGGATATAGACGGCGACTGCTTTTATCGCAATTGGGGAATACCTTAATCAAGGCTGCGAAAAGCCTATTTTAGTTGTCCGGGACGCAGGCGAGGTGGAAGGGATCCGTCGGCGGGCGGGGTTGGAAAAGGTGGGCGGGGCGCCCTTGGTCAAGAAGGGGTGCCCCGCCACGGTTCGAACCAACGGTGGCCGGAGGTGGCCGTTGTGATGCGAAGCGTAACCTTGAACGGATGAATTGGCGCCGCTACGGCAGCATGGAGCCACACGCTGGGTGTTTGCAAACAGATGGTCGTTGGACTAATCGCAACCGGAGCCGCCGTTGCCGCCACTGCCGTCACCCGGATCGAACTGGTAGTCCGTCATACCGCTGCCCGGCCCCTGGCTGAAGACATTGTAGGCACCATCGTTGTCTTCCAGGTAGTATTGCAGCCAGGCGCGGATGAAGTCGGTCTCACTGCCCAGGCGCGAACGCATGTTCCAATAGAAATGGCCTTCACCGCGCATGGAGGCGTACAATTTGGGCACGCCCGCCGGCAGACCGCGGTAGGCGCCCGAACCCATGTAGGCCGGGGCAATGGCGTCGGTGGTACCGGTCAGGATCATGGTGGCCGCACTGTGATTGCGGGTGGGGCTGGGGGACCAGGGGGCCAGGGCCACGCAGGTGCCGACCTGGTTGCCCAATGCCGATGCCACATTGATCACCGCACCGCCGCCCTTGGAGTATCCGATGATGCCGCGTTGACCCAGCTTGCCGTAGATGGGGCTGCGGCTGTTGGCGTTTTCGCTTTGCAGCAGATCCAGGCCGCCGCGATGCGCCCGTTCATAACCGCCCACGGTCTGGTTGTTGCTGGCGCTGACGGCGATGACCACCATACCGGCTTCGGCCAGGGGTTCGGCCAACCAGTACATGCCCTCTTTGGAGCCGCCCATGCCGCTGGACAGGGTGGTGGCGCCCACATTGTTCAACTGGTCGATGTTGCCCGGATAGAAGACCCGCGCGGAGCTGATGCCGCTGCCGCTGCGGATGTCATAGGTCTGTACGCCGGAGGGCTCACAGGCGGTGAAAAGGAAAAGTGTGCAGATGGCCAGCAGCACTACCGTTAGATTCCTGAAAGTTTTCATCGAATTCCTCCATACAAGGATTGGTTGTTAAAAAGGTTGTTGGATCGGCGGTTCCAATGGTCGATAAACCATTGTGGTCCAATACCACGGCGTTCCGCTATCACCCCCTTTGCATTGAAGATTGAGCAGCTTGTCTTCGAGGCCGCCGGCTTTGACCCGTGTGGGTGGCCGATCGATGCAAATGGAAAATTGATCCACTGTAAGCCGGACTGGAAAAGTGTTCGATATCGACCCGAATCGCCTTTAGCACCATTCGTACACAGTCTACCGGCTGTTGACAATCGGGGAATCCCTAAATTTGATCCTCGCAAAACCTAATTCGGACGGGGTCTATTGTTCGATAATATCGAATATGGGTCGGATGGAACACAACAACAGGTAAGGCTGAAGGGGGTTCGGTGGACGCGTAGGAGGGGGCGGGCGGCGGTTCTGATGCGTTTTGCTTATTCGGTTTGGGGGTCAGGCGCGGAGGGCGACCGGCCGGATAGCAGCATGCGGATCAGCGCGCAGGCCTTCTCGATGGCCGGCGATCCGCCGCTGATGGTGTTGGAGTAAATGAGGCCCTGGTTGGCCAGGATGAAAAATTCGGCCAACTCTTCGGGGGGGGCGGAAAGGTGCAGATGGCCTTGTGCTTCCTGTTGACGCAAATGATCAGCGGTCAGGGACACGATCAGCTTGCTCACGGCGCTGTTTGTGTTGGTCAGGATGCGAAAGGCGTAATTGGTTTCGTTTTGAATGAATTTCTGCAGTGCCGGAAAGGAGAGAAGGGTGGTCATGAAGTGGCGGTGCACACCCACCACGTGGCCGACGCCATGCCCCGGCGTGGCTGCAATGGCCTGTTCGAAAGTCGGCTTGATCAATGAACAGAAGATTTCGTCGAGTAGCAGATCTTTGCTCCCGACCCAGCGATAGACGGTACCCCGACTGACGTTCAATTTTTTGGCCAATTCGCCGATGCTGATATGTTTGCCTTGCAGATAAAGTTTTCGCGCAAGTTTGAACACATCAATGGGTGTGGCTCGCGGTTGCTTATCCTTGGCAAGGGCGATGGCGAGGGGCGTCGGTTTGGTGGTCGATTTTTTCAAGGATACATCTTTGCAATTGAGTCTCGATTTTTGCGGCCATTATGCCAAGTTGGCGGGATGTTGTCAATGGTGAGGGTGACGGTGCTCAAGGCCTGTTCCAGCCGGAGAGGTCCCTTGCACTGCCTCGGTCGCCTATGTTTTCCATGGGTTGTTGTGATCGAGCAGCCCGTTCTGGTGTTTGAGGGAAAAGCGTTTGAATTCATGATCGTGAAGTTTGCGCCCACACCAAATATAGGTTCGCCTCCTCCAATATCTATTGTGATTGGATCGCTGCCGTAGCCGCCCGTTCGGCACTGGACAGTGCGCCCTCAAGATAACCGCCGAAATCATCCGCCGTTTCCGTGCCGGCAAAATGCAACCGGCCGCCCCATATGCTGGTGTTTCCGGAGGGTGGATGGAACTCGGGATGGTTGTGGGCAGATCGCAGGTCATACTCGGTTGCGGTGAATGCCTCCTGCGCCCAATCCTGGTAAAACACCTTGGCCGGCTGTGCGGCCGAGGGACCGTAAAGCAGGGCCAGTTGGGCCAGGCCGGCCTGGATGATGGCCTCTCTGTTTGTGCGCCGCAATGCCGGGATGCCGACAAAGCCGGTCAACCCGTACGGCCTGCCGGTATCGCTGGATGCGTCATGGATTTCCGCCAGAGGGCCGCTCCTGCTGAACCCTTGGCCGGATAGGCCCATTTTCCGCCAATCCGCCGCATCGTACAAGGCAAAAAATTTGGCATGGCCCGCCATCCAGGTACTGGCTTTCAACATCGCCTGGGTAAGATCGTAGGGCAGATCGGGTGTGAACCAAACGGTGCGTGCCGCGAGCCGGGGCGGCATGGCAAGAATTACACGGGCGGCCGTCAGGCGGCATCGGGGCGCCTGGTCATGATGCCCCACGGTGACGCGAACGCCATCGTCCAGGCGTTCGATTTCGCAGACCGGATGGTCCAACCGGATGACATCTTGGGGAATCCGGCTGCAAAGGCCCTCAACCAGGGAGGCCATGCCGCCGCTTAAGCGCCATCCGGGCGGATTCATCGGATACCCGGCAATGGTTTCCACTTGGCCGTTTTTGGCCTGCAGTCGGCCCCGGCCGTTTTCAAATTGCGGATATCCTTTAAGGCCCAGGGCCTGTATCAGTGCGCAAACCCGCGGGTTGATCATGGGCCAGTACCAGGATGGTCCCAGATCGGTGAAAAAGCCATGGTGCTCGGGACTCGAAATTCTGCCCCCGGCACGGGGCCGGGCTTCGAGCACCACCAACGATTTTGTCTTCTCAGCCAGCAGCGCGGCCGCATATATCCCGCTGAGGCCGCCGCCGACGATGATGGTGTCCACTGCTTCCGAATGCATCTTGGCTTGGCGTCCTCGCTGTTTCAGGGGCCTATGGCAAAGCCGGGTTCATTTTTGGTTTATAAGCAATTCCATAACCGCATAAGCGATTTTCATGGTCGACGTCCATGTCTGCTTTCATCGTCTCTTGCTTCCACACGGGTATTGAACAAAAGCCGCGCTCGCGGAAATGTGCAGTGCAGTGGATCAGTGAAGTTCTCGCGTCAGGTCCTCGATGTCCTGGGCCCGGTTTTTGTCCACCGGTATGCCGCGCTTGGTCCCTTTTGTGAAATCGATCTTTTTCAAATCGATCTTGCGCACTCTTCGGTTGAACATCGTATGGTAATACATGGTCAGGTTGCCGGTATCCATCACAACCGTCCACTGCGTGGCCGATGGAAGGCTTGCGGCCGTCGATTGATCCGAACCCTCGGACTGTGCGGGCGGCACATTGAAGTTGTCGAGGATGCGGAAAGATTCCAGCACGGTAGCTGGGCCGTTGTTTGTGTCACGGGCAAATTGGGTGAACACCGCCGCCCTTACAAATCTTGAAGGCGCCGTGAAATCGCCCGGCAAACCGATAAACCCTGAGCCCCCGGCCAGCGGGCTGATTTTCAGATCACCCCATTGTGTGTTCGGGAAGGGTTTCGGCGATAAAAAACCGTAGTTGCGCAGGTTGGTCAAATGCCAGTCAAAGGTCGGATTGTTGGTTATCACACCCACTGGATTGTCGAAAAAGACCGGTTTTCCGTTTTTGAATTCCACGACCATGCTATTTCCGCCGGGCGCGCTGAGCATCATATGAATGGGCGCGGGAATGCCAAAATCAGAGTCGACAACCGGTACCACCGTGACCTGCGACAATCCCTCCCTTACCTCTTCCAATGTGGCAAAACTGGAAAGGATGTAATTCAGCACATCATTCGGAGATAAATATTTTGCTGTCCGGCCGGCGTCGTATTCGGCATATTCCGCAAATCCATGGTGGTAGAACATGCCCCCGGACAGACCCTTCTCGTTCATCCCATCGGAAACCGCCTTGCCCAGTACTTCCATACCGGCAAAACCATACTTCGCCTTCCAGGCAAGACCTTGCCCGCCGTCGGGTGTAGGCGAGGAAAACGTTGTTCCCCTGGGAATTACCGCCACCCGGGTTTGCATATCGAAGCTGCCCCACTCCATGGTTCGACCCCGAACAACCGTTCCGTCCCCGGCCCGCAATTGAATGCCGGTGCAGGCTGCGGCGGAAGCTGCCGTGAAGATCAGCAGGCAGACAACCATTCCGGTCATCGCCACCCATTGTTTGCCTTGGAACCGATACATTAAGCCTCCTATTGAATTGCTGTTGCAGATCTGCCTGGCGGCAAAATCCATATGGATGAAAACCTTGGAATCCTGCCACACACAAGGAGACCATCGCAAGATCAAAATGGTTCAGGGTAAGAAATCTGCCTGATTTCGCAGGGCAACACCGACGCCGCAATTGATGGTGTTTTCTGCGCGGCCATGCGGGAAAAGGATTGAAGGCAGCGGGAATAGCAGCTAAAATCCGAATTCGCTGCACAACGAAGCGAATCGAACGATATGAATTGCGACGCCTTGAACCAAGGAGGAATAATGGAACTGCAGCGTTACATCGGTATCGAGCTGTCCGGCTTGAAGAGGGCGCAGGATCGCGTGCTCGAGGGGCTGACCCAGGCGGAGCTGGCCTGGCGGCCGGCTTCGGGCTGCAACCCCATCGGGTTGATCTTGTTTCACATGGCGCGCACCGAGGACGCCTTGATGCAGCGGATGCTCCAGCAGAAGGCCCTGATCTGGCATTCAGAAAAGTGGTACGAGAAACTCGGCCTCGCGGAAGATGAGGAAGGATCCCACTATACCGCCGACCAGGTCAACGCTTTTCCCATGCCGGCACTGGCCGACATCCTGAGCTATGCCGACGCCGTGCGGGCCAAGACCAAGGAAAAATTGCGCAGCATGCCGGTCGAGGCCTTCAATGAGAAGGTCACCTTTCCGAATTTCGGCGAGATGCCTGTGGGGGCGCTTTTCTCTTTCATGATCGCCCATGCCGCCGAGCACATCGGGGAGATATCTTACTTGCGGGGCATGCAGCGCGGCATGGACAAGTAGTGCCGGTTGGGCTGTGTTCCTGGGCAGCCGCCGGATGTCACATTTTGGGAACCATATGCGGATTTGCACAAAGCCCAAGTGGGATTGGCAGCGGACGCAAGCAGTTTCGGGATCGAAATCGAATCAGTTCCGTTTTTCGCCTTGGTTCCACGCGATTTCGATTTCGATTTCCAATGGAGAAAGCCCCCAACCTTGGGTTTTGTAAGTAATCGCAAAACCCTATTGACAACGAACCGCACATATATAACAACGTTCGTTGTAAACACGGGGTTGCCATCGCCGACAGCGCTTTGAAATCGGACCTGTTCGACGATCTCTACCTCAACCGATTCTAAGGAGGCCCATGCCATGAAAGCCGCCGTGATGCGCGGAGCGAAAGAGATTCGGACGGAAACCGTGCCGGACCCGGTGCTCGAACCCCACGGGGTGATCATCAAGGTCAAGGCCTGCGGCATTTGCGGGTCCGATCTGCATGTGTACAAGCGCGACGAACAGGGCACCATTTTCGGACATGAGTTCAGCGGGGATGTGGTGGCGGTGGGTGCGCAAGTCAAGGGGATCACGCCGGGCATGCGCGTGACCGCCGTGGGGTTCAAACCCTGCGGCAAATGTTTCTGGTGCGCACGGGGCAAAGGCCACCGCTGCTCGAACATGGCGCTGCTGGGTTATCAGTTTCCCGGCGCCATGGCCGAGTACGTGCACATCCCCTTCGCTGCCATCGGGCGGACGGTTTTTCCCCTGCCCGATGAGTTGACCTATGAAGAGGCGGCTTCGGTGGAACCCCTATCGATCTCCTATTTTTCGGTCAACCGGGCCCAGCCCAAGCCGGATGAAAGCGTCGCCGTTCTGGGACTCGGGGTGATCGGCCTGTATGCTGTTCAGGTGCTGAAAAGTTTTGGTGTGGCCCGAATCCTGGCCGGCGGCAGGCGGGATGCACGGTTGCGGGCCGCCACGGAATGCGGCGCCGACGAAGTGATCGATGCCGCCGTCCAGGATGCCGCCGCGGCGGTGATGGACGCCACCGGTGAAATGGGTGTCAATACGGTGGTGGAGTGCGCCGGAGTGCAGGCCACTTTCGATCAGGCGGTGACCATGGCCCGCGGCGGCGGCAAAATCATGCTGGTGGGTATTTTCGAACAGCCGCTGACCTGGGACCCCATGGCGGTGATTGCCAAGAACATTTCCCTGATCGGGTGTCTGGGCGGGAACTTTCCGGCTGCCATCGAGTTGCTCAGGAGCCGCAAGGTGAGCGCAAAACCCCTGATCACCCATCGCTTCACCCTGGACCAGGCCGCCGAAGCGTTCCGTACCCAGCTCCAGGATCCGGACGCCATCAAGGTAATGTTCACCATGGATTGAACGACGCCCGGCGCTGCCCTGCGAAGGAAAGGGTCAAACGGTGATGGCGCCCATGATGTGGGCTTCCACCCTTTGAATGAGCGCTTCTTTGGAAATGTGCTTCAAGTTCCAGCTGCGCAATGGAAAAAAGGAGAGTTCGTAGGCGATCATGTCGGCCGTGAAGGCGGGGTCTTCCATGACGAAGATCTTCTTTTCAACCCCCTTCCTCAAGATCGCTTCGATCTCGCGGATGAAGCCGTTTTCGCGGATCAGAATCTCCTTGCGCAACATTTTGGGCAACTGCTTGGATTCTCTGTAAAGCAGCAGCACTTCCTCTTTGTAGCGGAAGGAAAAGCGCATCATCTCGCGGATCACGGCCCTGAGCTGTTGCGCCGGGTCCTCCAGCCCCATGATCGCAGGGTTTTCGAACACACTGCTTTCCGGTCGGTGAATCATTTCAAAGACCCGGAAAAGAATCTCTTCCTTGCTCTCGATGAAATAATAAAGGTTGCTCAAGTCGATGCCGGTGGCCTTGGAGATTTCCCGCATGGAGGTTTGCGCATACCCCTTTTGCGCGAACAGCTTTGCGGCCTTCTCGATGATCTGCGTGCGTCGCTTTTGATACACGCCGCTTTTTTCGGCCGCCGCGCAATCGCCGTTCCCCGCTATTTTTTTTCTCATGGGGACCCCATCCTTTGGGAATCGGACAGCACCGGAATCTCAGACACGCCGTTGGTCCATCGCAATGTGCAAGTTTGTTGACATGCCACGTTTTTTGTATAACAACGTACGTTGTAATTGTCCACACGCAAATTCAGCCTTGAACAACCTTGCCTAGTCGGAGATGAAAACATGAAAACACTCGAACATTTGCTGACGCCGATCCGGATCAAATCATTGGAAATCGCCAATCGGGTCGTGATGCCGCCCATGGGCACCGGCCTGGGCAACAACGACGGCACGGTCAGCGAGGCCAATCTGGCCTATCTGCGGCGCCGCGCCCGCAGTGGCGCCGGGCTTTACATCACCGAGATCACCGAGATCGATCCGCTGGGCGCGGTGACCCCCTCCTGCCTGGCCATCTGGGACGACAAGTTCATTCCCGGCCTGCGCCAAATGGCGGACATCGTTCATGCGGCCGGCGGCAAAATCGCCATGCAGCTGCACCACTGCGGCCGCGAAAGCCTGTATCAGACGCGCAAGAAGACGGCGGTGGCTCCTTCGGCCTTGGGCAGTTTTATGTTCGGCTTCATCGCCACCCCGCGCGAAATGACGATCGAGGAGATCCAACAAACCATCCGCGCCTTCGGCGATGGCGCCCGTCGGGCCAAGGCGGCGGGGTTCGATGCCGTGGAGCTGCACGGGGCCCACGGGTATCTTCTCATGCAGTTTCTCTCCGCCTTTTCCAATCAGCGCACCGATGCCTACGGCGGGGATTTCCATGCCCGCTCCCGCTTCATGCGCGAATGTCTGGCGGAGGTGCGGCGGCAGGTGGGCGAAGACTTTCCCATCTCGCTGCGCATTTCCGGCGAGGAGGGCCTGCAGGGTGGCTACACCATCGAGGACATGCTGACCATCATCCCTGATCTGGTGGCGGCCGGCGCCGACCTGTTGCATGTCTCCTTCGGCACCCACGGCCGCGCCGACAAGTACATCGACACGCCCAATCCCAGCGCGCCCATCGAGTACGAACCGGGATTCAAGGCCCACCTGGCCCGCAAGATCAAGGCGGTGGCCGGCGTGCCGGTCATCACCGTCGGCCGTTACACCGATCCCTTCCTCATGGATGAGGTGATCGCCCGCGGCGATGCCGATCTCGTGGCCGTCGGCCGCCAACACCTGGCGGACCCCGACTTTTTGATTAACGCTCGCGAGGGCCGCCCGGAAGAGACCTTCGAATGTCTGGCCTGCAACCAGGGCTGCATCGAGCGTGAAGCATTGGAGGGCAAGCCGGTCCGCTGCGCCATCAACGTGGAAACGGGACAGGAGTTGATCTATCCCACCCAAACGGCGCAAACGCCCCGCAGGGTCTGGGTGATCGGCGGCGGACCGGCCGGCCTGACCGCCGCCGATGAAGCCGCCCGCCTGGGCCACAAGGTCACCCTTTTCGAAAAGGAGGCGCAGATCGGGGGGCAGATCCGCTACGCGGAAAACGCACCCCACAAATCGGCTTACGGCAAGTGGGTCCGCACCCTGGCGGCTCGTGCCGCCAAAAGGGGGGTGGAAGTGCACACCGCTACGGAAGTGACCGAGGCGATGATCAATCAGGGCGATCCCGAGGTGGTCATCCTGGCCAGCGGCGCGGACAAGGCCGATTGCCCGGCGCAGGGCATCACCATGTCGGTGGTTTGTGACGCCTGGCAGATCCTCAACGGAGAGGTGGCGCCCCGGGATGATGCGGTCGTCATCGGCGGCGGCCTGATGGGCATGGAGACCGCCGATTTTCTCTGCCAGCAGGGAATCCGCAATGTGACCCTCGTGGAAATGCAAGCCAAACCGCCGGTACGGCCGATTTCCGCCCACGGCACCATGCTGCACCGCCGCCTGGCTGCCGCCGGCGCCCGCTTGATGTTCGGCACCACGGTGGAGCGGATCGAAGAAGGGGCCGTGATCGTCTCCACCGGCGGGGAAGAACAACGGCTGGCGCCGGTGGGCCAGGTGATCGTGGCGGTAGGGGTCACGCCGCGCCAGGCCCTCAAGGAGATCCTGGTGCGCAAAGGCATCCGCCATTTCGTGATCGGCGACGCCCGGGAACCGCGCCGCATCATCGAAGCCACCACCGAAGGGGCCGATGCCGCCTGGCAGATTTAGGGGCAAGGCACTGACCGGTTGTGCAATCAATGCTCCCATCAAGCAAAAAAGGAGAAGGTTGGGATGATCACCCTGGAAATGACAGACCGAGTGACTCTGGTGACCGGCGCCGGCGGCGGCATCGGCGGCGGCATCGCCAATGTGTTCGCACAGGCGGGCGCCAAGGTGTACGCCGCCGACCTGGAATGGGAGGACGCGCAGGCCACAGCCGCTCCGTTGCTAAGCGAGGGCTTTGCCGTGGAAGCGGTTGAACTGGATGTCACCCGCAAGGATCGGATTGCCGCGCTCGTGGAACGCATCGTGGAAAAGGACGGCAAAATCGATCATCTGATCAACAGTGCCGGCATCATGGTGAGCAAGCCCTACATGGAAACCACCGACGACGAGTTCCGCAAAATATTGGAAGTCAACCTGGTCGGTGTGAACAACTGCTGCCAGGCGGTCCTCAAACAGATGATCCCGCGCCGCCAAGGCAAAATCGTGAACGTCCTGTCGGCCTCCTCGCGAATGGGCAGCGACTTCTTCTCCCACTACTCAGCCTCGAAATTCGGGCTCATGGGCCTGACCCAGAGCATCGGACTGGCGGCCGCGCGTCACAACATCAATGTCAACGGCATCTGTCCGGGGGTCGTCATCACCCGCTTGGGCGAAAAGCAGGGCGGTAGACTGATCCAGCAAATGGCCCGATACTCCGGCAAGGACGAAGCTCTGTTACAGGAAAACGTGCGCAAATCCATTCCCCTGCGCCGTTTTCAAAGCGGTGAAGACATCGGCCACACGGCCCTTTTCCTGTGCTCGGATCTGGCGGCCAACATCACCTGCCAGGCCATCAATGTCTGCGGCGGAATGCGCATGAATTAGGCGGCATCGAGAATCGAGGGGACGCTGTTTCATTGTTGACTAGTTGTCACTTCAACATGCCAAGAACCATTTCAGTCACTACGATCCCGATTCCGCTTTAACCACTGCTTGGATAGAACGGTTGGTGCAGAAGGGCGGCGATGACCAGACAGGTCAGCAGCGCCCAGCGCCCCGTGCGCGCCAGGACTTTGTTGAGCTCGGCCGACCGGGGCGTAAAGTGCATGGCCCGCAGCAGGGGCAGGCTCAGGGGGGCCAGTGCCAGGCTCGCCCACAGCGCCCGATGGACGGTGGTCAAGGCCAGGGGCGTGACCGTCAGGTTGCCCAGGAGCAACAGTCCCATGGCCAGCCGGCGCGCACGGTCTTCGCCCAGGCATACGGCCAGGGTCTGTTTGCCGGCGCGGCGGTCGCCGGTGATGTCGCGCAGGTTGTTGACCGCCATGATCGCTGCGGCGTGCAACCCCGGCACGAACCCGGCGCACCAGGCCGCGGGCGTGGTTGTGCCTGTCAGCGTCGCGTAAGTTCCCGTGCAGGCCACCGGCCCGAAAAACACCAGTGCCGCCACCTCGCCCATGCCGATGCGGGAAAGGGGCCAGGGACCGGCGGTGTAGGCCAGGGCCGCCACCATGCAGACCGCGCCGAGCAGCAACAGCCACCAGCCGGTCTGTGCCACGGCGTACATGCCGGCGGCCGCGGCCAGCGCCATGCACAACATCAACCCCGCAAGTACCTGGCGCCGGGAAAGCAGGCCGCTTTGGGTCACGCGGATGGGCCCCAGGCGGTCGGTGCCGTCCACCCCGCTGCGGGCGTCGCCGTAATCGTTGGCCAAGTTGGCGGCGATCTGCAGCAACCCGGCCACGGCAAGGCAGGCGAAAGCGAGATCGACGGGAGCCGTTGACTGGTAGGCCGCCAGCGCCCAGCCAAGAAGCACCGGGGCCATGGAGGCCGGCAAGGTCAGCGGGCGGATGGCCAGCCACCAGGCCGCCGCTGAGCCGGGACGGATTTGTCCAAGGTCGAAGTTCATCCGCGGCACCCGTACAGCATGCCGAGCTTGGGTGCCCGGTGGCGCAACCATGCCAGGTAGCCCAGCAGTACGCCATTCATGGTGACCGCATAAACCACCGCGGGGATCGCGTAAGCTCCGTCGGCCAGCAGAAACGGACTGGCGGCGACGGCCATCGCCTGGGCCGCGTTCTGCATCCCCACTTCGATTAGAATGGCCCGCCGGGCCGTCTCCCGCAGGCGTCCCGCCCACCCCAGAAAGGCGCCCAGCGCCATGGTGGCGGCGATGAGCAGGAGCGTGGCCAGGGCCACCGTGGTCACGCCGGCCAGCAGCACCGCTCTTTGCTGCACCATGAAGATGGCGATCATCACCAGCAGTAGCGGCAGGGCGGCTTTGCGCAGCAGGTCGCCCCACCGGTCGGCCAACTTCGCGCGCCGGGTCCGCAGCAGCATCCCCGCGCCGATGGGCAGCAAGATGGTGACTGCGTTCTGGCCGAGCACCGGTCCCAGGGGCAGGCGTAACCCCGCATCGGTGGTCATCCAGTGTCCCATGGCCAGGTTCACCACCATCGGGATGGTCAACACGGTCATCACGCTGGTGACGGCGGTCAGACTGACCGACAGCGCCACATCCCCCCGTGCCAGCATGGTGAAGGCATTGCTGCTGGCACCGCCGGGACAGGCCGCCAACAGCACCAGCCCCACGGCTAAAACAGGCGGCAAGCCCAGCAGCGCGGCCACCAGGAAGGCCACCAGGGGCAAACCGAACATCTGGGCCGTCAACCCGATCAGCGCCGCCCGCGGTCCTCGCACGACCCGTGCAAAATCCGCGGGCCGCAGGTCCAGCCCGAGGGAAAACATCAACAACATCAAGATGGGGACGATCAACAGCAGAATATTCATGGGGTTCTTCCACGGGCCCTTGACCACGGCCCGGGCGGCGGACAAGGGGCGCCGCCCTCGGCAAGGCGATGGACCGGATCGACAATGTGTTGGATAGGCATGGTCACGAATTCAGGTTCACGGGGCGGGACTATAGCGCAAACCGTGGTGCCGCCGCAACAATGGCGCCGGAGGGCATCGTTGATCCGGCCGCATTGCCTATCGAGCCATGGATGATAGCGCCGCTTACCCATCGCTTCGCACCAGATAAGCAAGGATACGGCCCATCAGGCCGTTCATGGCGGTGTAACGATCCGGGCCTGCCGATGATAGCAGCGCTTCGGCGGTCTGTACATATTTCGATGGCACCAATTCGTCGCCACAATGGGCAACCAGTTCCGTCACCAGGGCCGGCGTTGTCTCAAGATGAAACTGCAATCCAAGGACCCGCTTGCCGAGCTGAAAGGCCTGGTTCTCGCAACCTTGGCTGGTTGCGAGCCGTATCGCGCCCGGCGGCAAATCAAATGTCTCTCCGTGCCAATGAAACACCGTCTGGGAGGGTGGGAAAGCAAAGCGGTCGCCTGCCGTCGGATGGACCCCCTGGACGGGAAACCAGCCGATCTCTTTTTCACGATTGGGATAGACTTTGGCGCCCATGGCGTTTGCGATGACCTGAGCGCCCAGGCATATGCCCAGGACAGGTTTTTCGGCGGCGATCACCGCGCGAACAAAATGTTTTTCCAAAGCAAGCCAGGGGAATTGGTCTTCATCGTTCACACTCATCGGGCCGCCCATGATGACGAGCAGATCGATCTCCTCGGCCTTCGGCACATCCATGGCTTCGAAAAAGCGGGTATGGGTCCGCCGGTACCCGTTGGATTCAAGCCAAGGTGCAATACAGCCGGGCCCTTCAAAAGGGACGTGTTGCAAACAGTGTGCGCGCATTCTTTTGCCCATATCGAGTGCCGATTGTCGGGTGCCATGCAAGCCGGCATTGCACCCTTATCGGCTTCTTCGCGATGACCATGGAAAGGGATTGCGGCTGGGGCATGGGGTGAAGCACCGTGACGGCGGCGGCACGAGGCCGCCGCCGTCACGGTTGCGGTTCATGGTATTGATTCTCTGGGATGTGCTGCAAGCGTGCTGCGATCAGCCCTCTTTCACGCCCTTGGCAATACGATCGCCGACCTCTTTGTCGATGTTGCGCCAATATTCCAAGGCGCGCGCCAGCACCGGTTCGGACACGCCGCCTTTGAGATTGCCCACCACGTTGGCCACCAGGCGATCCCGCTGCGCGTCATCCATCACCTTGCGTACCAGGGTGCCGGGCTGCCCCCAATCGTCATCGTCTTTGCGCAGCGTATAGGCCGCACGGACAAAGTCACCGTCGGCTTGCCAGACAGCCTGTTCGGGATAGCGCTCAGGGTCGGCCTTGGGGCCGCCCTTGGAGTTGGGTGCGTACACCGGATCGCGGACGTTTTCGACCCGCATCGTGCCGCCCTTGCTGTAGCTGTGCACCGGGCTGACCGGCCGGTTGACCGGGATCTGTTTGTAGTTGACGCCAAGGCGGGCCCGGTGGGCGTCGGCGTAGGAGAACAGGCGGGCCAGCAACATTTTGTCCGGGCTCGGTCCGATCCCCGGGACGAAGCTGTTGGGCTCGAAGGCCGCCTGTTCGATCTCCGTGTGGAAATCGCTGGGGTTGCGGGTCAGGGTCAAACGGCCGACTTCGTGCAGCGGATAGTCGTTGTGGGGCCACACCTTGGTCAGATCGAAGGGGTTGAAACGGTAGGTGGCGGCTTCGGCGAAGGGCATGATCTGCACCTTGAGGGTCCAGCTGGGGTGGTCGCCACGCTTGATCGCATCGAAAAGGTCTCGCCGATGGTAGTCGGCATCCGCGCCGGCAATCCGGTCGGCCTCCTCCTGGGTGAGAAACTCGATGCCCTGGTCGGTCTTGAAATGGTACTTCACCCAGAAGCGCTCGCCTTTGGCGTTGACCCACATGTAGGTGTGGCTGGTGTAGCCGTTCATGTGCCGATAGCTGCGGGGCACGCCGCGATCGCTCATCAGGATGGTCACCTGGTGGGCGGTTTCCGGCGACAGGGTCCAGAAGTCCCACTGCATGTCGTTGTCCCGCAGCCCGTTGTCCGCGCGGCGCTTCTGCGAATGGATGAAATGCTGGAACTTCATGGGATCGCGCACGAAGAACACCGGCGTGTTGTTGCCCACCATGTCGTAGTTGCCTTCGGGGGTGTAGAACTTGAGCGCAAACCCGCGCACGTCCCGCCAGGTGTCGGGGCTGCCGCTCTCGCCGGCCACGGTGGAGAAACGGGCCAGCACGTCCGTCTTCGTCCCCGGCTGGAATAGGACCGCCTTGGTGTAGGCGCTGACATCCTTGGTCACCTCGAAGTGGCCGAAGGCCCCCGAGCCCTTGGCATGGGGCTGGCGGTCCGGAATCATCTCCCGGTTGAAGTTGGCCATCTGCTCGAGGAGGTAGTGGTCCTGGAGTAGAATGGGACCGTCGGCGCCTACAGAAAGGGAAAACTCGTCGCTGGAAACAGGGTTGCCTGCATCGTTGGTGGTGGGTTTGTTATTTTTATCCGTCATGATCACAACTCCTTTCCTTTTTGCGTCCGGCCAGTGATTGGCTCGGCGGCTGTAGAGGATGTGTTGCCTGGTAATGGTTTGAAACGGCTGTTTTAAGGGTCGGCATCGATCAGAATGCAGCGCGGCCCCCTGGGTCGAATCCCGAGGCAGTGGCGATGGTTATAAAAGACATACGAACAATTTATAGCACATTAAAGTATCAGGTTGCAGGGATTTGCGCAAACTATAGCTGTGACATTCCCAGAGCCATCGCATGTAGTCTTGGTATGGGAAGCGCACACGCGTTTAAAAGCGGTGCATCCGGCTAAAGCGTACCGGCTCTCCTCGAGTTTCCACAAACATGTGCGATTTGGCATTTATCCGGCTGCGTGGGTAGGTGCGGGAGCTATTATTGATCGTATTTCCAAGGGTTACCGGGGGGAATCGTGGGCTTTGACGCGCTTCACGAAAACACCGTCCTGTTTCATTTCCAGCCTCGAAAACCGGGCCTTTACAATCGCAAAACCCATCAGAGATAATTGGGGCATCGAAAACAGCCTGCACCGGTGCTGGACGTATCGTTCCGTGAAGACCACTGCAGGGTGCACAAAAACCATGGACCTTTGGCTGCAAACCTGCTCAAGGCGGCCTGGAAAGCGGGTGGGAGGCCGCCCACCGGGCGGGCGGCCTCGGGCCCATCGCTTGTGTGCGTTATTCGTATATCCGGGCGGAGGCCAAGAGCGCTTCCGGCAGGACCAGGTTGTAGCGGCGGGCGGTCGAGATGTTGACCACCAGCTCCCCCTGGGTGTTGGTGGTGTACGAAAGGTCGGCGGGCGATGCGCCGCCCAACACTTTCAGAGCGGTGTTGGCCGTCAGCAGGCCCATGGCCCTGCCCGACGGAACAACGGCAAACAGCGCGCCGGCTTCGACATCCTTCTCCGCGGCCCCAATGACCGGTACCGTGGCATTGCGTACCGTCCAATGGACCAGTTCCCTGTCGCTGACCGGATATCCGTTGCGATCGATGCGGCTCGTATCGCCCAGATATATCATGCCGGTGGTCGTTTTCTTGGTTGCATCCACCCAGTCGCGGAAAGTTTCCAACAGATGCGCATCCACCAAGCGGACCCCGGTGCCTTGCTCGAGCGCTCCGGCATTGGCCCGCAGCAATCCGGCCGATGCTTGCATGGCCGGGCTGTCCTTGGTGAAAAAGGTGACCGACGATACACCCATCAACTTGCGCGCCAAGCCGAAGGTGTCCGGGGCGTAGCTGCGGAATAGAACGCCGGTGACGTTCTTCTTGGGCAATCCCAGGGCTTCGGGCATGTTGGCGATGAAGGTGAAAACCACTGGAATATCATCGATTCGAGAACCGACGAACTTCAAGCAATCATCGGTCAAGGTGATGATCAGATCCGGGTTGCTCACCTTGGCCCTGGCGATGGCCGCGCTGCCGACCGCGGCCCTGGCCCCGTCCGAGCCCAAGCCGACCAGCTCCGTGAACTGGATCTCAGGGGTGATGCGCTTGGTCTTCAATCCATCTTGAATCCCTTGGATGATGGGTTCGATGGAGCCGATGTTCTGGTAACTGGTGTTGCCCACCCCAACCACCACCACCACTTTGTTGGCGGCAGCCACATTGACCGTGCACATCACCATCAGTGACAGCAGACAGATCCATAAACCGTAGACGCGCTGTTTCGAATGCATACAACCTCCTCTCCTTAATCGATGTCCTTGCAAAAGTAGAAGCCTAACCGGGTGGGTCGCTATCCATGCCGGCGAGTCCTGCCCCCCCCCTATTAATTCCCCCAAAACCCCATAAAATGCAATGTCTTATGCCCAGGCAAATTATGGGCACTGCTCTTTCCCTATCGGTGCCACTCCATGAAAACTTTACACCTTTGATGGAAAATAGCTCGCATTCTTAGAAACCCGAGGTCGGATTCGTTTGCGGGACACTCCTTCAGCACCCACCGCACCTGTTTGCCTGGCATAATGCCGGCCGAAGGGGTGCCGGAATCCTTGGTATCCACGCCGTATCGCTTCACTTCAACCCAACAGTGCTTAGGTTGTTTTGTTAGAGCCGAAGGTCGATCATTTGAGACAAAGACGGCCATGGCGTTGTGAAGAGGGCGATGGATGGCCACTGATGCTGCCGATTTTTCGGGGCAGTGTCCAATTGCCGGGTACGTCGCCGAAGGGAGGGATTATGGCCGAACAAATAGGGATCGTACGGAAACATCATAGTGACGGCTGGGCCATCGTGATGACGAATCGCACAGGTGCTTGCGGCGGGTGCCACACCGGCGCTGGCGATGCATGTCGTTCCTGTCTGACGGTTTCCAAGATGGAGAGCCGTGTGGCCAACCCGATCAACGCGCGCACGGGCGATATGGTGAAGATTCGTTTGCGGACATCGGAATTGCTCAAAGGGGCGTTCATCTTCTATCTCATGCCGGTGTTGCTGCTGCTGTGCGGCGCGTTTGCCGGTCTTTGGCTGGCGCAGCCCATGGGGTGGAACGAAACCGCCGGAGCCGTGCTGATGGGTGGCGCCGGTTTGGCCGCCGGCGTGGTGCTCGTCGTCCTGCTGGATCGTACCCGTTATGTGCGCCGCCGCATGATGCCGACCATCACGGCGGTGGTGACCGACGCCGGCCGGTTCGCGCGCCGGCACCCGTCGTGTTGCAGTTGAACACCATCACCTATGGAGGGCTGAAGCCGGCAGCCGGCCCCAGATTCAAGCGGGCGCGCCGGCGGAAGTCCGCCCCACCGCCGTTCCGCGAACACAACCGGCGCTGGATCGTTCACTGCGGTGCGCGGTTCACATAGGCTGCCAGATCGGAGACGGTGCGCCAACCGTGCTTTGCATGCAGCTCACGGGAGGTGAAAAGAACAAAGGTGTTGTTGGCGGGTGCGTAGTCCAGCCAGACCACGTTGTGGTTTTCCATGTACCAGTCCCGTACCAATTCCCAGCAGGTTTGCGGATCGGAGACCACACGGTCATGGCCCATGACATTCATCAGTCCGGTGCCGGTGTACTCCCAGTACAGATCGATACGACCGGCAAAAAGGGCCGGTGTGATGACGGCCACCTCGCCCAGCCCGATCTCATCGACGACCTTGTAGCCGCGGTCTTCCAGCAGATACTTGGTCAGGTAGCCCAGGGTCAGCGCTTCCGTGAAGGTCTTGCCGCCGACGACGATGGGGGTCTGCCTGGCGGTATCGGTGTCCTGCTGCTGCTCATGGATCAAGTCTTGTGCGATGAGCCATTCCTGCGCCACCTGTTGGGGCATGAGCTTGTCGATGGAAACCTGTTTGTTGAGTTGCACCAGGGTTTCAAGCGTCAGGCGGGATGACAACTGCTTGAGGATGTCGGCCAGTTCGGGATAGATGACCAGTATTTCCGCCCGCACCACCGGTGCCGGATTGTAGGCCGGAAAAAAGCCCTGGTCATCGTCGAGGATCACCAGATCGTAGCGCGCGATGCGGCCTTCGGTGGCGTCGCCGACACCGACATGGGCCAGGCCGGTGCCCACCGCCTGGTAAGCCAGGCCCAGGTCCACCACCGCGATTTCCGGAAATGCAAACCCGTAGTGTTCCTGGAAACCGCGCAGGCCGTCGGAACGCTCGGTCCACTCCGCGGCAGCGGCGATCTTGAGTTCGGGACGGTCATCGGAAGCGCGTTCGCCGTTGCCGCAGCCGGCGAGAAGCAGCAGCAACAGCGGCAGGCAGGCGGCCAAACATTTGTGCAAAGGTTTCATGGGAATTCCTTTCTTCATTATTTGGGCGCACGCAAAGACCAGTTCACCTTCTCGAAGCCATCCGGGCGCTCAATAGGTGTGTTTTTTGCGCTTGCCTAAATGGTGCCCCTGCGCCGGGCGGATTTCAGATGGGGCGGCGTCAGTTTCCGTTCCAGCAGCGCCAGCCCGCGCTCCAGCGAGATGGCCATGATGCCGATGTAGAGCGTGCCGGCCAGCACCAGCTCGAAACGAAAAAAATGGATACCCGCGAAAATGATGGCGCCCATTCCCTTGCCGCCGACCAGGGCCGCCAGCACGGCGGTGCTGACCGTCAGTACCGCCGCCGTTTTGATGCCGGTCATAATGGTGGGAATGCTCAACGGCAGTTCCACGCGGAAGAAAATTTCCCCGGGGGTCATGCCCATCCCTCGCGCCGCCTCCTTCACCTCCTCGGGAACGGAAGCAATGGCCGCGACGGTGTTCCTGGCAATGGGCAAAAGGGCGTAAATGGTCAAGGCCAGCACGGCCGGCCCGTAGCCCAACCCCATGAAAGGAAAGAAAAGGGCGATCACCGCCAGGGGCGGGATGGTCTGGCCGGCGTTGAACACCGACATGACCCGCTCAGCTTGGCGGCGGTAGGCCGGCCGGGTCAGCAGTATCCCCGCGGGCATGGCAATCAACACGGCCAGGGTCAATGGGATCAGGACCAGTTGCAGGTGTTCGGCAATGTGCCCGGGGGCGCGGTGCAGCAGGGCTTGTAGAAACAGTGTCGTGTCGAAGTTCATGATGCACCGCCGCTGATCCGGTGGACGTGCGCCTTGATCGCGTTCCAACGCAGCAGGCCGACCGGCCGGGCACCCTCGCAAACCGTAATTTCGTCGGTGTTCATCAGCATCATCCGTTCCAGGGCGATTTTTACCGGGTCGATGGCCTGGACCCGGTGCCCGTTGGCCGCGGCTTGTGCCGCAGCATCGGCGAAGGGATCCATCAGGGTCTCGGCGCGGGTCTGGTCCAGGATCTTGACACCCCGGTCGTCTCCCAGCAGGCGCAGGACAAAATCATTCTCCGGCTGGGTCAATATGTCCAGGGGGGTGCCGGACTGGACCATGCGGCCCGCTTTTAAAACCACCAGGTGGTCGCCCAGCTTGATCGCTTCATTGATGTCGTGGGTGACAAAGCAGATGGTCTTTTGCATGGTTTGCTGCAACCGCAGCAATTGGTCCTGCAAACGCACCCGGACGATGGGATCCACGGCGGCAAATGGCTCGTCCATCAGCATGATGGGTGGATCGGCCGCCAGGGCCCGGGCCACACCGACACGCTGCGCCTGCCCGCCGCTCAATTGATGGGGGTATTTGTGGCCCACCTCGCCCGGATCCAGGTCCATCATTTCAAGCAACGCCGCAACCCGCCGCGCTGTCTTCTCCCGTGGCCACTTGAGCAGTTCCGGTACCAGAGCGATGTTTTGCGCAATGGTGCGGTGGGGCAGCAACCCCACCTGCTGGATCACATAGCCGATGGTGCGCCGCAGCGTCGGTGGATCCATCTGTGCGATGGACCGGCCGTCAACGGTGATCATGCCGTCGTCCGGCTCCACCAGCCGGTTGATCATGCGCAGGAGGGTGGTTTTGCCGCAGCCCGAAGGGCCCACCAGCACGCAGATATCGCCCTGCTTCACCCGCAGCGTGATCCGGTCCACCGCCGGCTGCCGGCTGCCGCGGAACGTCTTGCTGACCTGTTCGAGTTGAATCATGCGCCGACCCGCGGCCTTTCTCCGCCCTGAACCTGCAAGCCGGGCGATATAATGATACGTTCCATGCGGCCCATTGCGTAGTCCAGCGCCAGCGCGATCACCGATACGATCAGGGCCCCGGCGATGATCATCTCCGCATCGCCGCGGGTGATGCCCTGGTGGATCAGCCGTCCCAGATTGCGCTCGCCGATGAAGGTGGCCATGGTGGCAATGCCCGTGATCAACACCACCGTGACCCGGATGCCGGCGAAAACCGCCGGCCAGGCCATGGGCACCTGAATTTTGAGCAGAAGTTGCAGGCCGGTCATGCCCATGCCTTTGCCGGCGTCCACTACGGTGCCGTCCACCGAACGGATGCCGGCGTGCACGCTGCGGACCAGCGGCATCATGGCATAAAGGACCAATACGAGGGTGGCGGTTCTACGGCCCAGGCCCAGGCCGGGAACGCTCATGAACAGGCCGAACAGGGAAATGCTCGGAATGCAGAAGATCACATTGCCCAGGCCGATGACGGCGCCGGCCAGGCGTTCATGGCGGCTGATGAGCAACCCCGTCGAGATCCACAAACCCAAGGACAGTGCAAGCACCACCAGCACCAAGGCGATATGGTTGCCTGTATATGCCAGGACCAGGGAGGCGTTGTCGCGAATGAAACCAATCACATTCATAGGCCCGCGCCGCAGTGGGGGTGGTGGCAATGACAAAAGGGGACAGGCAAACATGTCGGAAGCCGATTAAAAAACGTAACAGCCACCTGCCAGTATGTCAATTAGAGGAAATATACAGCGCTGCTTTTTTCTTGACTCACACCGGGGGTCTTTATAGGGTTCGGCCTGAACCGTGGGGGGTGCGCTTGTGCGCGCGCAAAACGGCAGCAACGGCTTGCTTACGGCCGACATCCAGTAACAAGGACATGCATATTCACGAAACCCATTAAAAAGGAGTGTGAACAATGGCGAGCAACGACAAAAAGGGGAAAAGGCCGCTTTGGCTGTCCATGGAGGAACAAATCCTGCAGCACGAGTCGCAGCTTCTGTCGGGGAGCCATCCGGAAGCAGCGATAAAGCAGATTGCGAAGGGTCTGGACGAGGCAGGATACAATGTTTCACGTCATGGCGGCAATCTGATCAAATTGCGGTTTGCCGTGGATCGCGCCCGTGAGGTCAAAAAGCCGCTGCTCAAAGACTTCAACGCCGCCGTATCGACGCTTTCCTTGGAAGATGTGATTGACCCCTATGTTGCCACCACCAAGCTCATTGACAGCCTCGGTAGCACCTGGTTTGAACTCAACAGCGCGGAACGCCGCGCGGATGTGGTCGCCATTTTGGTGAAGACCAAGCTCGATCTGCTGATCGCCAAGGCCAAAGCCCTGCCGGGCGATGAAGGCATCCGGCTGCTGGTGGAAGAAGAAATCGATCACTCGGTTATCATCAGCGCGATGGGTATTACCGAGGAGAAGCTCAAAGAGGTGATCGCGCAGATCGAGAAGGAGCGTGCGGAGCGGGCACGCGTGGCCGCGTTGCTGGAAAAGGTGGCGGACAAGACCGATGAAGAAAAAGTGCGGCACTTGATCGACAACAACGTCGCTGAAGCCTTGATCCTGGAGATGGCCAAAGTGGACAAGGGGGTCATCGAGGCCGTCAACAAGGCCATGGAAGAGGAGCTGAAGGAGAAGCAGCGCCTGGCCGAAGAAGAGGCCGCGCGCAAGAAGAAGGAGGCCGAAGGGCCGGCCCTGGAAGACATCGAGCCGGAGGCCATGCTGGAGTACATCGACTCCATTCGCGAAATCATGGAGTTCAGCGATCAGGAGAAGGAGATTCGAACGATGTGCGAGCAGAGTTCCATCCCCAAGGCCCTCGTGGACATCGCCGTTTCGGATCCCGCCAAACTGGATGAGCTGGAAAAAGAGGCGCAGGGATAGATCCTCCCCTTGCCCGTTCTGATGGGTCCCGGCCGTCGGCCGGGACCCTTTTTTTCGATTTTCTTTCTTATTTATTTTGCTCTGAGATTGTTTTCCGGTAGTGTTTCAGGCGGCGGAGGGCCCCACCGTCGCCTGATCGGCCAGGATCCGATCCAGGATTTGGTGGCTTCGCTCGCCGTCGAGGTGGATGCCCTCGATGTTCGGGGTATGCAATATTTTTTGCAGCAACAGCCCGTCTCCGCCGTACCAGCACGGCAATAGCCCTCCCAGGAAATAGCCTTGCCCGCGCAAAGTCGTCGCGGCGGCGCCGACCGCCGGATCTCCCAGGTCGAGAAAGGCTTGCAGCACGGTGCACCCTTGCGCCACGGCGGTCCGCTCCCGGGATTGCAGGCAGTTGCTAAAATCGCTGCCCAGGGAGGTGAAGGTCAAGCGGGCCACGGCGGCGTCGCTGAATACCTGCTCGTCAACCGCGGTGGCGTTGTCGGTCGGCAGGGAAGGCGTTCCGCGGACGAATCGCCGCGGCAGACTCAAGGGCTGGTAGAGCCACGCAAGCAGTTCTTCGTAGGCGGCCGGCAGATGGACGTTGCGCATTTCGGGATCCGCCACCTTGAAGGCCACTACGGTGGAAACCCGGCCGTTGCTGCTTTTCTCCTTGGTATAGGCGGCGGCCGGCATCAGGTCGATCTCGATGCCGGTGGATTCCCAACCCAGTTTGGTGATCATTTTCTGCATGAAGACATGGTTGCAAACCGCTTCGCCCCAGAGCTGATGAATGCCTATCGACGGGTAAACGGTGTCCTGGCCGATGCGCAAGAGCTGTTCGATGACGCCCTGGTTGCGATATGCCGGCAGTACGATCCCCTGGCCGGATTCGTAGAGATCGGGGTTGGGTGTTCCGGAACGGTATATCGCGCTCTGGCCCACCAGTTGGTCGTCCGCGAAGGCCAGTATGCGGTAAAAATCGCCGGCCTCCTGGGCGGCCAGGATCGCCGCGGGGTCGTAGACGCTTTTGACAGGATAGTCGTCGCCGTAAACGGCGCGGTAAAGATCCACCACGCGCGGGGCGTCGGCGGCCTGCATCAATCGGATTTCAATGCTCATGATCTCTGCTATCTCCTCGTGGGTCTTGGATGTTCGGGATGCAATTCATCCGCGTGCACGGTTGATTCGGGGATCACCGGGCGATCTCATGTCGCCGCGCCGAGGCGCAGCGGCAGGTTGGCGACCAGGTCGCGGCGGTAAGCGGTCGTGGCGCGGATGTCGTCGATGGGCGTCACCGCCGCGCGGGCGGCGGCGCCGGCGGCCCTCAGGGTCTCGCTGGTCAAACGCCGGCCCGTCAGCCGCGCTTCGGCTTCGCTGCAGCGTACCACGCAGGGACCCACGCTGCCCCAGGCCAGGCGGGCTTCGGCCACCCGGCCGCCCGGCGTCAAGCGGATCAAGGCGGCCAGGCTGGCCACGGCGATGGCCAGGGCGTTGCGCCGGCCCACCTTTTCAAAGTGCTGCAGACCGAAGCGCTCGGCCATGGGGATGCGGATGGCGGTCAGTAGTTCTCCGGAGCGCAGATCGGTGCGACCCGGGCCGGTGATGAAGGCTGCGATGGGCACCTGCCGCGTTGCGTGGGCCGCGGCCAGGTCGAGCCGGGCGTCCAGAAGGTAGAGCGGCGGCAGGGTGTCGCCGGCCGGCGAAGCGGTGCAGATGTTGCCGCCCAGGGTGGCCATGTTGCGAATGGCCGGGCCGCCCACGGTGGCGGCGGCCCGGGCCAGCAGCGGGCAGTGGCGCTGGACCAGGGGATCCGCAATGATGGCGGACAAGGGAGTGGCGGCGCCGATGATCACCGTGTTGTTTTCGGTGGTGATGCCGTTGAGCCGCGCCATGCGCTCCAGGCAGATCAGCGGACGCCGGTCGGCAGGGCCTTGGCGCAGGCGTACCAACAGGTCGGTGCCGCCGGCCATCAGGCGGGCATCGGGTTGGTGTTCGACAATATCGAACAAGGCTGCCAGTGTTGTGGGAAACAGAACAGGCCTCATCGTTCCTCCGACGCGACGTGGACCACGGCATCGATGATTTGCACATAGCCGGTGCAGCGGCACAGATTGCCCGAAAGCGCTTCCCGGATGGCGGGCCGGTCCGCCTCGGGTGATTCGCGCACCACGGCCAGGGCGGCCATGGCCATCCCGGGCGTGCAGTAGCCGCACTGCACTGCGCCATGGGTCACAAAGGCATCCCGCACCCGGCGGCCCGTGTCGCTGTCGGCCAAGGATTCCACCGTTTCGACGGTCCGTCCTTCCAACTGCGCCGCCACCATCAGGCAGGCCAGCCGGGTTCTGCCATCGACCATGATGGTGCACGCGCCGCACTCTCCGGTGCCGCAGCCCTCCTTGCTGCCCGTGAGCCCCAGATCCTCCCGCAGCAGATCGATCACCCGCCGGTCCGGCGTTGCATGAACGGTTACCGCTGTCCCGTTCAAGGTGAAAGCGATCACTGCGCTCTTTTCGGGCGGCCCTTCGGGCACGCCCGCATCCTGTTGCTTTTCATCGTTCATGATCCACCTCCGCCGAACCGCCTGCATCGACCCCGCCCGGGGGCCGCACCATTTTATTTTTGAAGTTGCGCCGTCGCTGGCGCCCGAACGCCGTTGTCCAACACCCGTTCCGGCGTCAACGGTGCTCGGCATATCCGCCCCATGCCGGCATCCGCCACCCCATTGGCGATGGCCGGCAGGGGGCCGTTCATCGCCACTTCGCCGATGCCCTTCATGCCGAAGGGCCCGGTCGCCTCGGTTTCCTCGACGCAGGCGACGGAGACGATTTCCGGTAGGTCCAGGGCGCCGGGGATGATGTAGGTGGTGAAATCTTCCGTTCGCACCCGCCCATGGTGCGTGATGAAATCCTCGTACAGGGCATAGCCGATCCCTTGGGCCACGCCCCCCTGGATTTGCTGATGGAACATGGCCGGATTGATCACATGGCCGCCGTCGGTGACCGCCAGGTAATTCGTTACCTGGACGACGCCGCTGAGGGTGTCGATCTCCACCCGGGCCAGGTGGGCGCTGTAGCTGAAGATCACATGGGGAAAGCCGATGAAAAAGCCCGTGGCCGTGTCCGGCACCGGCTTGCAGGTGGGGGCCACGAACTGCCCCAGGCAGACCCGCTCCTCGGCGCTCATCATGGCGCCCAACTGCGCCAGGGTGACGCTGCGATCGGTGGGGATGTGGCGCACCCGGTCCGGTTCGAGCACCAGGTCGTCGTCATCCTGCAAAAACAGCATCAGGCCGGCCCGGTTGAGCAAGCGGCTTTTCAAAGTTTCGCAGGCAAAGGTCAGCGCGCGTCCGAAGGTGTAGGTGGTGCGGCCGGCCGAAGATGAGCCGGAGGGGTAGGCCGTGCGCGTGTCGGGCTGCCGGATCCGCAGCCGATCGGCGGTCTGCCCCAGCAGATGCCCCGCCATCTGCATAAAGGCGCTGCTGTTGCCCTGGCCCATGTCGCTGACGGCGTTGTGCACGATGAAGTGTCCCGTCGGATCCATCTCGATCTTGGCGATGGCCGCGTCGCGCACCCCGCCGCCGTACCCGGCGGCATTGAACACCGCCGCCAGCCCCACCCCCCGGCGCTTGAAGGGCGGTGCCTGTCGTCGCCAGATCTCCCGCTCCCGCCACAGCGGATGGCGGGCCACCTGCGCCAGGCAGGCTTTGATGCCCGTGGAGGTCTCCAAGTGTATACCGGCACAGTTGGTGTCGCCACGCACCAGGGCGTTGGCCGTGCGCAGCGCCAGGGGATCCATGCCCAACCGCTGGGCCAGCAGGTCCATCATCGATTCGAAGGCGAAGCTCACCTGGCAGACGCCGAAGGCGCGCATGGCCCCGGCCGTGGGGTTGTGGGTGTGAACGCACCAACCCTCGATCAGGGCGTGGGGGATGCGGTAAGGGCCGGCGGCGTGCTCCATGCCCAGCTCCATCACCTCGGCCCCCAGGTGGGCGTAGGCCCCGGTGTCGTACCAGATGCGGGCGTGTAGGGCCTGCAAGGTGCCGTCCCGGCGGGCGCCCAGGCGGTAGTGCAGCCGGCAGGCGTGCCGCTTGTAGCCGGCCACGAAGCTCTCCTCCCGGTCCCAGACCATTTTTACCGGCCGGCCGTCGGCATGCAGGGCCGCCAGCCCCAGCAGGCACTGCACCGTGGCGCCGTCCTTGCCGCCGAAGCCGCCGCCTAAACAAGGCGCTTCGATATGGATGCGGTCGTAGGGGATCGAAAGGGCGTGACCGATTTCGAACCGGTCCCGGAAGGGCGATTGGGTGGAGACCTGCATCCACAAGGTGCCGTCGGGCTGCAGGCGCGCCACGCCGCTCTCGGTTTCCAGGAAGGCGTGGGCCTGCACCGGCGTGGTGAAAGTGCCCTCCACAACCACATCGCAGCGGGCCAGGGGATCCGCGCCGTCGCCCTTGCGGATGGTGGCCCGGGCCAGCAGGTTGCCGGGCCGGTCGGCGTGCACCAGGTGGGCCGCTTCGGCCAGAGCGGCATCCAGATCGTACACCCCCGGCAAGGGTTCGATCTCCACCGCGACAGCCGCGGCGCCGGCCGCCGCCGCCGCCGGGCTTTCGGCCAGCACCAGGGCCACCGCGTCAGCGCAGCAGCGCACCCGGTCGTCGGCCAGCACCGGCATGTCCTTGTGAACGATGCCCTGGCGATTGCTGCCGGGCACATCCCCGGCCCGCAGCACTTTCACCACGCCCGGCACCGCCAGGGCCGCATCGCAGGCCAGGCCCACGATCCGCCCGCTGGGTACACCGGGCCGCACGGCCCGGGCCCACAGCCGGTTGTCCGGATAGGCGTCGGCCGCATAAGGCTCCCGGCCGGCCACCTTGGCCGCCGCATCTCCCCTGGGGCGCGATTGCCCGATCTGTAACGGATCCATCTGTTTCCTCTATGTGATTTTTTCCAGCACCGCTGCCAGGGCCGCGACGAATCCTTCCATCACCGGCCGCCGGCGCAGGGTGATGCGGATATGGTTGGGAAAGCGGAACGATGTCATAGTTCGCACCATGTAGCCCCTGCGGATCAGTCGGCGGTAGGCCAGCTGATCGTTGAAGGGCAGGCCGCCGATCACGTAGTTGCCCTCCCCGGCGATGACCGGCAGCCCCAATCCCTTCAATGCCCCGGTGAGGTAGCATTTGGCGTCCGCCACCATCTCCCGGGTGCGGTGGATGTGGTCTGTGTCCCCCAGAGCGGCCATGGCGGCGGCCTGGGCGGCGGCATTGATGCTGTAAACGATGCGGGTGCGGCACACATCGTACACCGCGTCGCGGTGGCCCACCAGGTAGCCGATGCGCAGGCCGGCCAGGCCGTACACCTTGGAAAAGGTGCGGAACACCAGCAGGTTGGGGTAGCGGTCCAGCAGGGTTGCCGCATCGGGGAAATCGGGCCGGTCCACGAATTCGCAGTAGGCCTCGTCCACCACCACCATGGCCCGGCCGTCCACGGCCCGCAAAAAGGCCTCCAGGGTCTGCCCGTTCCAGTAGGTGCCGGTGGGGTTGTTGGGATTGCACACGAAGAGGATCTTGGTGCGTCCGTCCATGAAGGCCAGCATGGCATCGGGATCGAAGCCATGGTCCTTCATGGGGGTCAGGCGCGCCTCCACCCCGGAGAACTCGGCCACCCATTCGTAGACGGCGAAGGTCTTGTCGCCGGTGACGATGTTGTCGCCGGGCCCGCAATAGGCAGAAATGACGAACTGGATGATCTCGTTGGCCCCGTTGCCGCACACCACCTGGTCCGGCGACACGTCCAGGAATTTGGCGATGTGACCGCGCAGGTCGTAGGCGTCGCCGCTGGGATAGATGGCCATCCGCTCGGGGCGCAGGCCGGAGATGGCCGCTGCCGCGCCGGGCGGCGGGCCTAGCGGATTCTCGTTGTTGTTGAGCCGGTACAAGGTGTCGATGCCGTAGGCGGCCATCAGGTGGCGGTCCGGCTTGGAGGGCATGTAGGGATCGATGGTGCGGATGGCGGGGGGCACCAGCATGGCCGGGTAGGGGTTCATCAGGCGCCTCCTTGCGCAACGCCGCAGGCGGAAGCGTCCGACAGCCGTTCCAGGACCAGCAGATCTCCCCGGCCGCCGCCGGGCAGCAGCAGGCACGGCGCGAAGCCCCGTTCCACCAGCACGGGGATCAGGGCCGCATCGCCGGGACGGCCCAGGTCCAGGAAAAAGCGGCACAGGGCGATCTCCTCCTGGGCGAAGAATGCCAGGTGGGCATCGGCGTTGGCTGCCAGGTCCGTGCCCGGCATGAGCAGATGCAGCATCGCCGCGCGTTCGCCGCGGTCCAGGGCGGTGGAAAAGACGCTGGCCCCATCGCCCGTCACGGCTGCCAGGTCGGCGTCGCTGAGTCGGATCATCTGTCGGGGAAGATCTTGCAGGGTCGCCGCTTCGCGGATGAACGGCTCGGCCGCGACGTGATAGTGCAGCGGCCCGCCGGCGTCGTCGGCCAGGGGAAAATGCCACACCGTCGTTCCCGTTGCTGCGCCGCCCCCCCCGGTCGGTCCGGCGGTCGGTCGGCGGGCGGGGATGAAGAATTCGGCCGGAAAACAATCTCCATCGTACCGGGTGGTCAGCACGCCGGAATAGGGCTTGCGCGCCACCCGTTCCAGGGTGTGGCAGGCCAGGTCGCGGGCCATGCGCCGGCGCTCCTGTTCGGTGAACACGAAGGGGCCGAAGCCGTCCAGCAGCCGGCGATCACGGGGAATGCAGAAGCAGCAGCCGACAATCCGCCCGTCGTCCGCTTCGGCCAGGGTGCCGAACAGGGCGTCGCCCGCCGTCAGGGCCGCCAGACGGTCGGGATGCATGGCCCTCGGGTTGCCCTTGGCCGCCAGGGCCCGGTGGTAGAGGTGCTTGCCGGCCGCCATGATGGTCTGCGGCGTGGGACGGATCAAACGGTAAAAGCGCCATGGCGCCGCGGGCGGCGGCGGGGTCACCGAGCCGTCGTAGGGCGTGTCCACCCCGAATTGAAGCACCAACCGCCCGCCCGCATCGGCTTCCAGGGCGAAAGCATCCACATAGCGGCTGGCCAGGGCCAGGCCCAGGCCGGTGTCCATGGTTTCCGGATCGGGCCGCCAGGCCAAATTGAAGGCCGCCAGGTCCATCCCCCGGCCATGGCAGGTGATGGTCAGTCGCGTGCGGTCGGCCCCGGCCGCCACGGCGAATTCCAGATCGGTGCCGGGGTCCAGGGCGGTGATCACCTCCTCGGCGGCCAGTTGCAGCTTGCGTACCGCATCGACCGCCATTGCGTGGTGCCGGCCGGCGGTCTCCACAAAGGCCATGGCGCGGGGGAGGTCCTCCAGGCCGGCCTTCAGTTGGCACATCGAACCAAGTGTCATCGCGATTCCAGTATTAACAAGGAATGGGTGGCAAGGGGCGGCATGGCCGCCTTCCGGAGATTTAGTCGTTGGGATCGCCGGGGTGGGTCACCTGCTTCTGCATGCTGTCCAGGTAGTCATCCATCTCCTGGAGACTGCTGAAGATGCGCATGGAGGGCAGGGCGTTGACAATTTCGAACACCTTGCGGATCTGGGGCTGGAGCCCCATGAAAACCAGCTTGCCGTTGACCGCCTTCTGGGCTTTCTGGGCCTTGAACACCTCCCGCAAACCGGCGCTGCTGATATATTCCAACCCCGCCATGTCCAGCGCCAGGGTGCCGCCGGGGTTGTTGAGCAGGGGCTGCAACCGCTCGCCGAAGGCCGGGGCCGTCTCGGTGTTGAGGGAACCTGTCAAGGAGATCACCCAGGCATTTTTGGCCTGCTGTTTGACCGATATATTGAGGGACATGCGTGCCTTCCTTTCCGTTGCATCGTCACGTGGGCGCCCGCCTGGAAACAAAATCGGCCGCCCGCCACAAGTCTTGCTTACCCGTCCCCTTATCGGCCGTCCGGCGATCCGGCTTTAGGAAATTCCCAGAAATCCCTGAACGCCCATCATGATCATCTGGGCCGCCAGGGCCGACAGGATCAGGCCGGTCAACTTGCTCAGGATAGCGATCCCGCGGATACCCAGCGCCCGCTGGATATAAGTGCCGGCCAACAGCACACCGCCGATGCAGGCCACCGCCGCCAGGAGGGCCAGGACCCCGACCGCCTTTTGTGCCAGGCCAACCATTTCGGCGCCCAACACCAGCAGGGTGCCGGTGGTGGCCGGCCCCACGATGATCGGGATGGCCAGGGGCACCACCGCCACATCCCCTTCGGCGGCCCCGGCCGCCGCCGCTGTCGCCCGGCCATGCACCAGGGAGATGCCCGACAGCAGCAGCAACACCCCTGCGCCGATGCGAAAGGCGTCCAGAGTGATGCCGAACAGGGCGAAGATCTGGCGACCGGCGAAGAAGAGCACCAGGCAGACCGCCGCCGTCACCAGCGCCACCTTCAACGCCAGCTTGCGGCGCTCGGGTGCATCGTACCCTTCGGTCAGGGTCAGGAACATGGTCAGGGCGAAGAACGGGGTCAAAACGAAGAAGAGTTTGATCCACAGACTCAGCAGCAGTGACGACATGGGGTTTCCCTTTATTCAGTAAGGCATATCAATGCAATAGGAATTGATCTTGCCGCAGCCCTTAGAACCGGAGCAGCGGATACCCGATGGCCCCCAGGTCGACGATGAAATGCACTATAATGGCGGGTGTGATACTCTTGCTGCGTTGCACGATCACACCCAGAACCAGCCCGTAAATGAGCGAGAAAATGCCCAGCCAGGCCCCGGCGATCATGAAATGGATCAGCGAGTAAACCAAGGCCTGCACCACGTTGGCGACCCATGGTGTGAAATCGACGCGCCGGAGCATGCGGTACAAGGCCAAGCGGTACATGATCTCTTCGGTTACGGCGTTCATGGCACTTAAAATCAAGACGGGGGGCCAAAAAGCGACGCCGCGCAATGGTGCTTGTCGAAGGACCAGTAAATCGATGCAGTGGTAGAGACTCATCGCCAAGGCGATGAAAAAGGTATATGAAAACCGGTTCCATTTGAACCAGGGCCATATCTCCATGCCGGATCGGCGCATCCACAGCAGGCAGCCGGCGGGAATCATTACCATGGGCAGATAATGCCAGATGCGGCTGTAGGCGTCGGCCAGGGACGTCACTGGTTGGATGGGCCACGGCCAGACACGGATTTCTCGCGTGAAATAGTGGATGAAAAAACTGCTCAGGATCAAAATGCTCAGAAGGCCGATCATGGAAAAATAGCGATGCAGGGTGTCGGCGGCCGCTTGGGCGGCCGGTTCGGGAGCCGCTGCCGCCGCGTCCTGGGACAAACGGCGCCGGCGCAGCCGAATCACCACAAATAGCACCAGGCCGAGCAGCAGGAAAAGGCCCATGGCCACCTGGGCATGGGTTAATCCATAGAAAATCCGCCGTTCGGTGCGGAATACCTCGAAAACGATGCGTACCGGCGGATAAAGCAAAAGGTAAGCGGCCAGCAAGGCGCCACGGTACCGCTCCCGTGTCCAGGGGTCGGCGTACACCCGTGTGTAAATCCGGCGCAGCAGCAGGAAAATGGCCACGTTGGCCCCGATGGCGTAGAGGGGGATCGGGTTTTGAAATCCCAGGTGCAGTCCGAAAAGGTTCAGGTGGACATAGCGACCCCAGCAACATCCCACGATCAGGCAGGAAAGACGGCCGAAGGCATGGGCCAGGGGCACGTATAGGTAGAGGGTGTCGAAGATTTCCAAAAATTTGAATCGCAGCAGGTAGCACAAAAGTGCGCCGAACAAGGTCGGTAAAATAAGGCTGGCGTGAAAGGTGTGGGATGATCCGTGCAGCATCTGTTCCAGCAGGAAAGAGAAACTCCACTGCTCGAACGGACGGTAGAACATGCTGGCGCCTCTGGAACCCAGGTGGCCCAGGGGGTAGGACAGAACGACGAGCAAACCGGCCAGCAGCAAGACGCGTTTGCGGTCATAGCCCAAGGCGATCCAGCGCCGTGCCGCCAAAACCAGAAAGGCGACGATGACGCCGATGATGGTGCCGTAGTAAATCACCTCGCCGACAGTGTGAAAGATGGGATTCTGTGCTATCCATCCTAAGTATTTGAACATATCCGGCCTGCAGGGTTGTGTTCCAGATCGGTTGTCGGCGGCCAAGCAAAAAGCCCTTCCGCGTTGAAAGGGCTTGTGGCATTTTTCGCGCCGTCTGTAAAACGCTTTCGCGTTCGGAACTGCTGCTGCAGTATAGAAGGATGCTGCAGCGGTGTACAAGTAGGAATCGCCTGTATTTCGGTAGGGAAAACCCTATTCGATTGTTTCGACCGTTGGAGCGGTTTGCGCCAGGGCGGTTTGCACTTCGGGCAAGTGGCTGGATGCCAGCAGAATGCGGACGAGGGCCAGCGCTCGATCCAGAGCCGCCATGCGCCCGCTGAAATGGCCGTTGATCAGGATCGCCTGATTGACAGGCAACATGAATCGGGCGATTTGTTCGGCCGGTACCTCCGTTAGAAGGTGGCCGCGGGCCACCTGTTCTTCCAGGTGGGCCGCAAACAGGCGCATCAGGCGCCGGCTGACCGGACTGTCGGTGTTGGTCAGTAGTCGAAGTGCGTAGTTGGGCTCGTTGCAGATGAATTGGTTCAGTGTGACCGATGCCAGCAGTGCGGACATGAAGTGGCGGTGAACCCCGACAACATGGTCAACGCCGTTGCCCGGCGTTTCCCGTACCGCCTGTTCGAAAAGAGGCTTGGCCAAGCACCAGAGGATTTCGTTCAACAGGTTCTCCTTGCTGCCCACCCAGCGTTGCAAGGTGCCTCGGCTGATGCCGGCGGCCTTTGCAATCTCGCCCATGCACAGGGACCTGCCGTCCTGGTACCAGCCGCGGGCCAGTTCAAAGACCGACAAGGGGGTTGCAGGAGGACGTTGGGGAGCGCTCAAAGCGACGGTCAGCGGCGTTGGTTTTTTTGGGGAGTGGGGTTGCACGGTGCATCACCTGCCTTTGGTTCGAATGGATGCCGAAGTGGGAACCCTTTCAAGTGGTGGGTTGGGTGTCAATGGTGGAATCAGCGCGGATGCAATACAATCGTTTGGTGGCAACCGTCAACCGGCAAATTCAGAAGGCCGAGCTGTCCACATTTTAGGAGCGGCCGCAGGGACCGGCAATGGGACATTTCCCAATTATCCCCCACCAAAAGCCTATTTTCTCCAATCCCTTCACGGCCGGCGGATGGGACCCCCGGGCTCACGAAAAATACCATTTCCGTTTCAGGCGCACGGATTCGGGCAAAACGGCTTGAACCGGGGATAGGTACAACGGGGCGGATGGTTGCGCGCGCCATTAGGCCTTGTGTTCCATCGGTGGCTGGATATACACAAGAGGAAGGGGCGGCGGTGTGCGCGAACGGGTCCCGTGCCGTCATCGGGGCCGCCGGCGTGGCGCACCATGCACCCGATCACCCCGGGGCAATCCAAAAACAGCGCAGGAGGAGCGATGTCGCATTTGATTGAAGGCCGGGCAGGGGACCGACGCCTGCTCATGGGCAACGAGGCCATCGCGCGGGGCGCGTTGGAAGCGGGGATCCGCGTGGCTGCCGGTTACCCGGGCACGCCATCGTCCGAAATCATTGAGAACCTGGCCCGGGTGGCCGAGCAACGGCGTCTTTACGTGGAGTGGTCGGTCAACGAGAAGGTGGCGCTGGAGGTGGCCGCCGCGGCCTCCTTCGCCGGGCTGCGCGCCTTGTGCGTGATGAAGCAGAACGGGGTGAACGTGGCCTCGGATTTCCTGCTCCATTTGGCCGGGTCGGGGACCCGGGGCGGTTTGGTGCTGGTGCCTTGCGACGATCCGGGGGCGTTGTCCAGCGTCAACGAAGGGGAGTCGCGCCACTTCGCCCGTATGATTGAAATACCCTTGCTGGAGCCGGCCGACTTTCAGGAGGCCAAGGACATGATCCCCTATGCCTTTGCGCTCTCCGAGCAGTTGCGCACCCTGGTGATGGTGCGCAGCGTGACCCGGCTTTCCCACGCTTCCGGGGATGTTGTCCTGGGGGCGCTGCCCGCATCGGCACCGCAGGCCTTTTTCAAACACGATGGCTTCATTCTCGATTTGATGGAAGGGCCCATGCTCAGTTCGCCGGTGGATTACAAGCACGGATTGCAGCAGGAACGCATCCGGCAGGCGGCCGAACAGTTCGAAAGCGCGCCTTTCAACACCTATTCCGGCCCCCAGCGGCCCGAAGTGTTGCTGATCACCTGCAGCGCCTGCTTTCTATACAGCCTCGAGGCAATCCGGGTGCTGGGTGTCGCGGAGCGCGTGGGGGTGCTCAAGCTGGGCACCACCTGGCCCCTGCCGTCCATGCTGCTGGAAAAATATCTGCGGTTGAGCGATACCGTCTTGGTGGTGGAAGAGGTGATCCCCTTTTTGGAGGAGAACGTCAAGCTGGTGGCCGCGGAACGGGCCGCCGCCGTCGGGATCAAAACCTTTTACGGCAAACGGGACGGCACCTTGCCCGCGACCGGGGAGATGAATCCGGATCGCGTCATCGAAGCCCTGACCAAGGTGCTCGGCATCTCCCATGCCGCCATGCCGGCGGACTACGCCGAAAAAGCCCTCGAGTCGGCCTTTTTCGGTGCGCCGCCCAGGGATTGGACCTTCTGCCCGGGATGTCCCCACCGCGCCTCCTTCTGGTCCATTCGTTCCGCCTTGCAGATGGATGATCGGCAGGGGTTCGTCTGCGGCGACATCGGCTGTTACTCTCTGGCCATGTTGCCCACGGGCTTCAACAGCCTCAGCACCTTGCACGCCATGGGTTCGGGTACCGGTCTGGCGTCCGGTTTCGGCATGCTCAACAAGTTCGACATGCACCAGCCGGTGCTGGCCGTCAGCGGCGATTCCACCTTTTTTCACGCGGTCATGCCGGCACTGGCCAATGCGGTCCATCACCGCGCCCCCATTACGCTGGTGGTGCTGGACAACAGCGGCACGGCCATGACCGGGTTCCAGCCCCATCCCGGATTGGCGGTGGATGCCGCCGGAAAATCGGTTCAAGCCCTTGATATCGTACGGATATGCGAGGCAATGGGCGCCGAGGTGACCCAGTGCGATCCCTTCGATTTGGCGCTGACGCAGCAAACGCTTTTGGACCTGATGGCATCGGCGGGCGGCCCCAAGGTGTTGGTGCTCAAACAGATCTGTGCCCTGAGTCCTGAAAAGAAAGGCAAGAAGCAATACCGGATGACCATCGATGCCGACCGCTGCCGCGGTGAGCAGTGCGGATGCAATCGGTTGTGCACGCGGGTGTTCAAGTGTCCGGGCCTGATCTGGGATGCGGCCGCGAAGGCGACGCGCATCGACGAGGTTATTTGTGCCGGGTGCGGGGTGTGTGCATCCATCTGCCCCGTGGGGGCCATCCAAAAGGAGGCGGTGGCATGAGCCTTGATCACGGAAAGACCGCCATGCCGGCGGATCCATACAACATCATCATCACCGGTGTGGGCGGCCAGGGCAATGTGCTGGCTTCCCGCGTGTTGGGCAACATGTTGTTGGCCGACGATCTGCATGTCACCATCGGCGAAACCTTCGGCGCTTCCCAGCGCGGTGGATCGGTGATGAGCCACCTGCGTGTCTCCGCCAAGTCCCATCTGGCGCCCCAAATCCCCCGAGGGCAAGCCCACTTGGTCATATCCCTGGAACCCACCGAGGCGTTGCGAGTACTAAAGGACTACGGCAATCCCGAAGTGTGTGTGTTGTGCAACATGCGGCCGATCCACGCCATCGGCGTGATCAGCGGCGAAGCGCGCTATCCCGAGCCGGAAGAACTCAAACAGTGGATCCGTGCCCTCAGCCGCAAGGTTTGGTTCGTCAATGCCACCGAGGCCGCCCTGGCCATGGGCAATCCCATTTTTGGCAACATTTTGCTGATGGGCGCCTTGGCGGCCACCGGCGTGCTGCCTCTGGACCGCGGCGGTTTCAAAAGGGTCATGCACCGTATGATGCCCGGCGACAAAATGGCGCCCAACCTGGAGGCCTTCGACAAAGGCCGGTTGCTGGTCAACGGGTCGCTTTAAGCGGTCGCGGGCTGATCCAAGCGACCGTTAGTGGTGGCATGCAACCGCAGCGCACGCCTTGCCCATGGCGGCGTGGGCTGTGCGATAAGCAAGGCGGTTGTCCACAAAGCCCAAGTTGGGGCGTGCCCCATTGGTAATCGAAATCGAGGCGCGCCGCAGCGCAAAACGCAACCGAACCGATTTCGATCCCGATGGGGCGTAAGCCTGCTTCTGATTCTATTTAGGCTTTGTGCATAACCGGAAATAGCAATACATTTGTGGGGTTTTCAGGCCTTACATTCAGGGTTTCCCCGATTGCCGCCCCCCTCGGTTTCGTCTAATCTGGCTCCCAACCGGAACCGGCATCTTGCGGCCCATCGCTGCTTTCCTTCTCATTTGCAAATGCTGACTGCCACTCCGCCGTACGGCGGCTGTGGCATCGCTTCGCGGCTGCGACCGGGACCTGAACCGCATGCGGCCGTTTCCGGACCGACACGCATTCGGCAACGGCGCCATCCGATCCAAGCCGATGTGCATGTGTGAATGGCGGTAATTGATGCAACGCATTATAAATCAGACGAATTCAAACATAGACAAGGAGGAAGTGATGAGACGTCGTATTTTCAGGAGTTGGCCGGCCCTCTTTTTTGCGGTGATGATGGCCTTCATGCTGTCCTATGGCTGCGTGCCTTCGACGACCCCGGAGCCCGACACGGGCAGCGGTTGCGATGAGCCTTCCCAACCGGGTCCGGGACCCGCCGGCGGTCCGATCGGTTTCGCCGCCGTTTCCGCCAATGGGCTGAACACCACCACCGGCGGCGCCGGCGGCACCTTGGTCACGGTCACCAGTGCATCCGCTTTGCGGGATTACATCAACCGCTCGGGTGCCTACGTCATTCAAGTGTCCGGTACCATTCGCATCGATTCGGGGATGCATCGGGTGGCATCGAACAAAACCATCATCGGCCTGGGCAACAACGCCGTCATCTCCGGTGGCGGATTGAACCTGTCCGGCGTAAGCAATGTCATCATCCGCAACATCCGTTTCACCAATGCCGATGACGATTCGATCAACATCCAGGAAAGATCCCATCACATCTGGATCGACCATTGCGATTTCACCAACGGCTACGACGGGTTGGTCGATATCAAAAGGGAGTCCTCCTACATCACCGTTTCCTGGAACCGTTTCTACAATCATGGCAAAACCTGTCTTTTGGGGCACAGCGACAGCCATACCGCCGACCGCGGCCACCTGAAGGTCACCTACCATCACAACTGGTTCGACGGCACCGGCTCCCGTCACCCCCGGGTGCGCTTCGGGCATGTGCACGTGTTCAACAACTACTACGTGGGCAACGATTACGGCATCGCCTCCACCATGGATGCCGCGGTGATGGTGGAAGGCAACTATTTTCTGCGGGTGAAGGATCCTTGCCTGGTGGGCTATGCCAGCTCGGACCCCGGCAATCTCGTGCAACGCAACAATGTTTTCGATAACTGCGGCAGTTCGCCCCAGACCCGCGGCACGGTGGCCAGTTTTCCCTATGCCTATTCGGTGGACAATCCCCGCGACATTCCTTCCATGGTCCGCAACGGCGCCGGTGTCGGCAAGATTTGATGGCTGCGTATTGAATTCAGGAATGGGCGGGATGTCGGGGGCGCGTGGCGCGCCCTGAAAAGGCATCCCGCCATTTGTATTTGATCGACTGTCCGGTGTTGCGCATGCTGATGCACCGGACAAGGTGCGTCAGCCCGCAAATCCGTTTTCACAATCTTTCGGTTCGGTATCAGGTCAGGATCAATCCCTTGCGCGGCACGTCGGCCAGCGCCGGACTGGCATCGGCGCTGTCGAAAGCGGCGTTCAGGTTGTCCACCCGCATTTGGTGCAGCTCGCGAAAGTAGGGGTGGGGTTTAAAAAAAAGCCCTTCCGGGGAGGAAGGGCTTTGCGGGGAAGTGAAGCCTAACGACATCTCAGTTGTGATTTTTTGTGTCTCTTGCCTGCAATATCGTTTTGTCCTGTTAGGGTTCTTATAGGACGAGACCGCTGCCCCTGCAAAGAGGGGAAACCCCAAATCGGATCTTCGGAAACCCTAATTCCATCGATTAACCCTGCCTCCCGAAGGCGCGGGCAAAGTCCCGGGATCGATCCCAACCGCTCCTTGCCACTGTCGTGATATTGGGTTAGGTTGGGACTTCGGTGGTGTTTTCGGGGTACATGGCGGGCCGTCGTGGATGGGCCGGCGTGCCGAACCCATGATGGGTTTAAAAAATTGCCTGCAAAGGAGCCTGGGCCATATGCCCACCGTATCGCTTTTCATACCCTGCTTGGTGGATCTGGTGCTGCCGCGGGTGGGCGAGTGTACCGCGACCCTGCTGTCCCATTTGGGCTGCAAGCCGATCTACCATTCGGAACAGACCTGCTGCGGTTTGATGGCCTTCAACGGCGGGCACCGCGACGAGGCCCGGCGCCTGGCGCGCCGCTTCATCCGGGTGTTCGAGCATGACCCGTTGATCGTCAGTCCTTCGGGGTCCTGCGTGCATATGGTCAAGCAGCGCTATGCCGAGCTGTTCGCCGATGAACCCGCTTGGCGCGCCCGCGCCCTGGCCTTGGCGCCGCGGGTTTATGAGCTGAGCCAGTTCGTGGTCGACTTTCTGGGGGTGCAGGATGTGGGGGCCGCGGATGAGGTGACGGTGGCCTACCACGAATCGTGCAGCACCCTCAACGCCTTAGGTGTTTCGGCGCAACCCAAGGCGCTGATTCGGGCCGTGCGGGGCGCCACGCTGAAGGAATGGCAGGGCGCCGATGTGTGCTGCGGTTTCGGAGGCACCTTCGCCAACAGTTTCGCGCCCATCTCCTCCGCCCTGGTTCGTCAGAAAGTGGCCTTTTTCCTGGAAAGCGGCGCCGATCTGCTGGTGATGTGCGATCCGGGCTGCCTGCTCAACATCGGCGGTTATCTGCATCGCCACCATCCGGACAAACAGGCGATGCACCTGGCTCAGTTTTTGGCCGACCGTCTCCCCGACGGTCCAGCGAGGGACGCATGGAGCTGACCACCGCCCGTTTCAAAGAGACCGCCCAGGTGGAGCTGGACAACGCCCGCACCCAAAAGTTCCTGCGCCTGCTGCCCATACGGCTTTCGGCCCGCCGCGATGCCGCCTACCGAAGTTTCGCCGATCCCGAGGCGGCCCATGCCTACGGCCATGCCATCCGCGGCGAGGCCATCGAGCGGCTGCCGGAGCTGCTCAAGACCTTCGAAGCCAATGCCGAGGCCAACGGCGCCCTCGTTTTCTGGGCCGCGGACAGTGATGCGGCCAACGCCTACATCGTGGATCTGGCCCGTCGCAAAGGGGCCCGCTATGTGACCAAGGGCAAGTCCATGATCACCGAGGAGCTGGGGCTCAACGATGCCCTGGCCGCCGCGGGGATCACCGCCTGGGAGACCGATCTGGGCGAGTTCATCGCCCAGCTGCTGGAGAAACCGCCCTTTCACATCGTGGGGCCGGCCATCAACATTCCGGTGGAACAGATCCGGGACATCTTCATGGCCCGCGGCGTGCTGGACACCCCCACCATCGACCCGGTGACCCTGGGACGGGCCGCGCGCCGGTTTCTGCGGGACAAGTTCCGGGACCTGCGGATGGGCGTCACCGGGGTCAACATCGCCGTGGCCGACACCGGTACCGTGATCAATGTGGAGAACGAGGGCAACATCCGTTTCAACAAGTCGAGCCCCCGCACCCTGGTGTGCGTCATGAGCCTGGAGAAGGTGGTGCCCACCATGGCCGACGCTCTGCACATGCTGCGGGTGCTGTGCCGCAGCGCCACCGGACAGGCGGCGGGCGCCTACATCACCTTCGACAGCGGCCCTCGCCGGGAAGGGGAAAGCGACGGCCCTGAGGAGCTGCACATCATCGTGCTGGACAACGGCCGTTCCGCCATGGCGGCCGATCCCCACACCCGCGAGGTGCTGCGCTGCATTCGCTGCGGGGCGTGCCTCAACGCCTGCCCGGTGTACGGCAAGGTGGGCGGCTACCCCTACGGCTGGGCCTACTCCGGCCCCATGGGCCAGGTGCTCACCCCGGCGTTGCGGGGATTGGCCGACACCGGGGACCTGATCCGGGCCTGCACCCTCTGCCATCGCTGCAAGGTGATCTGCCCGGCCGGCATCGACCACCCGGCCACCCTACTCTATTATCGCCACAAGGACGTGCAGGCCGATCCGCAAATGGGCGGCCGGGGCCGTTCCGCCATGGAACGGTTGGCCTATTGGGGCCATGCCTTCGTCGGCAGCCATCCCCGTCTTTGGCGCCTGTTTGCCCGCATCGTGCGCCGGGTGGCCAACCGGCACGCGCACGACGGCACCATCTCCCGCATCACCCGCCGGACCGAAGGGTGGTTCAGCAGCCGTGACCTGCCGCTCTTGCCGCAGGATACTTTCCACGACCGGTGGCGGCAGGGGGCGGCGGCGCGAAAGCCGCGCAAGGAGGTGTCGTCATGAGCGACGATGCGCGCAACGCCATCTTGCAACGCCTGGAAGCCGCCGTGCCACGACCGTTGCCGTCCCGGCCCGCGTTGCCCCCGGCACCGGAAAAGGCCCTGGATCGGGATCGCTTGCAGGCCCTTTTCATCGATCGGCTGACGGAACAGGCGGGCGTCGTGTACCCGGTGGCCGACCCTGTCGCCCTGTTGGAAACCCTGGCGCGCATCCTGGCCGAGGAGCAGGTCGCCCGGGCCATGGTGGCCTCGGATGAGGTGGTGGCGCCGCTGGGGTTGGCGGACCGGGGGCGGCGCCATGGAGTGGAAATGGTCACCCCCGCCGATTACCCGGATCGCGACCGCTACGTGCGCGCCGTTTTCGATGATGTCCAGGCCGGCATCACCGGCGTCGATTTCGCCGTGGCCGAATCGGGCACCCTGGTGCTGGTCCACGATGCGCGCCAGGCGCGCCTGATCTCGTTGGCGCCGCTGGTGCACATCGCCGTGCTGCCGGCCGAGCGGATTGTGCCCGATTATGAAACGGCCATGGCCGCCATTTACGCCGGGGAATGCCGCCCGGGCCAGATTACCTTCATCACCGGCCCCAGCATGACCGCCGACATTCAAGGCACCCCTTTCAAAGGCATGCACGGCCCACAGAAATTGATCGTCCTGCTGCTGACCCAAACTTGAATCGGGCGACCCGAATCCTTTGCGCAAGGAGGTACGCCATGATCCATTGGGATTATTTCGATGCCCCGGAAGTGGGGCGACTGACCCTGGTGGCCGATGCCGATGGCTTGCGCCACATCACGTTCCCCCAAAATCGCCACCCGGTGTCGATGGATGCCGCCTGGCGCCGCGATCCGGAATTCTTTTCCGAAGTGCGGGCACAGTTGGGCGAATATTTCGCCGGTCGCCGGCGCGCCTTTCAACTGCCCCTTGCGCCCCGCGGCACCCCTTTTCAATTGCGCGTTTGGACCGCCCTGGGCCAAATCCCCTATGGCGCCACCGTATCCTATCAATGGGTGGCGGAACGCATCGGCAATGGACGGGCCGCCAGGGCCGTGGGCGGCGCCGTCGGGCGCAACCCTTTACCCATCGTCGTGCCGTGCCACCGGGTGATCGGGCGCAACGGACAACTGGTGGGTTTCGGCGGCGGCCTGAGCGTCAAGGCCCATCTGTTGGATCTGGAACGACGCAACCCTTAATCTGCGGCCGTTCGGCAACGGCCGTTGGGCAACAACGGACCCGGTATGCGGCATCGTATGCGCCGACATGGCCTCGTTCTGCTGCTGTTCCTGTCCCTGACAGGGCTCCTGGCGCACTGCGCGCGCCAGGATGGGGTTCAACATCCATCGGCACACCCGCTGGTGCAGCCGGCGGCGGATTTCGAGAGCCGCTTTCACACGGGCGAAGGCGGGTGGACCGGCGGCGACGGCACCTTGTCCGTGCCGTTGCCCGACGGGCGCACGGTGTGGCTCTTCGGTGACTCATTTTTGGGCACCGTGGCGCCCGATGGTTCCCGCGGCAAGGATGCCCCTTTCGTGCGCAACTGCCTTTTGGTGCAGGACGGCTCGGCCCTGGAGACGCGCTGCCGGGCTCCGGATGGCGGCGGCGCCGACGCTTTTCCCGCCGAAGCTCCCGATGCTTGGTATTGGCCCGCCCACGGCCTGGCGACCGGCGGGCATTTGCTGGTCTTTCTGCACCGCTTCCAATCCACGGGCGACCGGCTGTGGCAGTGGCGCTGGACCGGCAACGCCCTGGCGCGGCTGGACCTGCCCGGCCTTGAACGGATGTCGATCCAGGCGGCGCCTTCGGACAACGCCATTTTATACGGCGTCAGCTTGGTGCAAGGGGACGGTGTGGTTTATATTTTCGGCATCGACGACCAGGCCGTGCCCCAGCAGGCCCACCTGGCCAGGGCGCCGCCGGCGCACCTCCACGGGCCATGGGAATACTACGACGGCCGGGGCTGGTCCCCGGAGCCGGCCGCCACACGCCCCATCCTCGGCGGGGTTTCCACCCAATATGGCGTGTTGGTTGCCCGTGGGCGGTTTTACCTGTTCACCATGGATGGCCGCCGGCCCTTTTCCCGCCGGCTCGTGGTTTACCGTGCCGATCGACCCGAGGGGCCTTGGCAAGGTCCCCTGCGGCTTTACACGGCGCCCGGCGACCATGCGGGGGCGGCCGTTTACAACCCCTTTGTTCATCCCCAGTTCGGTGACCATCAGCGTGCGCTGGTTTCTTACAACCGCAATCCCATCGACGATCCCGATGCCGTTTATCGCAACGCCGATCTCTATCGGCCCGCGTTCCTCTGGGTGGACCTGGCGGCGGTGGACCGGTACTGGTCGGATGTTCGGTAGGGCCGTACATCGGCCTGTCATCTCAGATCCTTGTTGATGGTCCGAACGATCTGCGGTACAAAAGCACATATGCAATCCTGACAATGGACGGAGGGACGGCCCATGATCGACAAAAGCCAACGGATCGTCCGGGAGCTGGTGCCCCTGGAACAGATCGAAATGTTGCAGGGCAAACAGATCGATTTTCGCAATATCGCCGAAATGCTGGTGGTTCGCGCCCGGGAAACACCCGACAGCCCCCTGGCGTACTATTATGATCAGGTGATCACCTACGCCCAGGTCAACCGGCGCGCCAACCGGGTGGCCCATTTTCTCAAAAAGCAGGGGGTGGACAGGGGGGACATCGTTTCCACCATGGTGTTGAACGCGCCGGAAATTTTTTACACCATGTTCGGCACGCAGAAATTGGGGGCCGTGGCCGGCGCCATCAACTACATGCTCAAAGGACCCGAAATCGCCTACGTCCTCGACGACAGCAAGCCCAAGGTGGTGTTCGTGGGCAGCGACTACATGGCCGACTTCGCCGCCGGCCTGGCCAAGGCCCGGCACAAGCCGGTGGTGGTGGAGGTGGTCACCGACGTGACTCACCAGGCCGACATCGCCCAATACACCCTGGCGGCGATCCTGGCCGAATATCCCGATGAGGAGTGCCTGGTGGACCAAGCCCCCGACGATCCCACCATGCTGCTCTACTCCTCGGGCACCACCGGCATGCCCAAGGGCATATTGATCTCCCACCGCAACGAGCTGAGCATCTGCAAAGGCAAGGCGGTGCTGGGCGTCCACCGCCCCGGCGACGTGATGATGATCCTCCTGCCCATGTTTCACACCAATCCACTGTGTGTCTGGACCTACCCCTCCATCTATCTCGGCATGAGCGTTTGCATCCGCAGCCGCTTTTCGCCCGCCGACTTCTGGCCCGCCATTCAGCAATTCGGCGTCACGGTGGTGCAGGGGGTGCCGGCCATGTACGATTATATTTTCCAAGCCGCCGACCCGGCCGTCATCGACCGCGAAAAGCTCACGTTGCGCCTGGCCTACACCGGCGCCGCCCCCATGCCCATCCCCTTGATGGACGCCTTCAAGGAGAAGTTCGACGTGCAGGTGATCGACGGTTACGGCCTCACCGAAGCCACCGGCGTCTCCACCACCAACACCAACCTGCCGCGCGTGGCCGGCGCCATCGGTGCCGCCTTTCCAGGGCTGGAGGTGGAGATCATGGATGGCGACAACAACATTCTGCCCTATGGCGAAAAAGGGGAGATCTGCGTGCGGGGCGAGGCCGTGATGCTCGGCTATCTGAACAAACCTGAAGCCACCGCCGAAAGCCTGCGCGACGGCTGGCTGCACACCGGCGACATCGGCTACATGAACGAACAGGGCTACGTCTTCATCTCCGGCCGGCTCAAGGAGATGATCAACCGCGGCGGCGAGAACATCTATCCGCGGGAGATCGAAATCCCCCTGGAAAAACACCCCAAAATCGCCGAGGTGGCCGTGGTGGGCGTCCCCGACGCGGCCCTGGGCGAGCGCGTGCGGGCCTGTGTCATCCTCAAACAGCCCGGCACCATGACCGCCGATGAACTGCGCGACTACCTGGGGGACAAGCTCGCCAAGTACAAAATCCCCGAAATCGTTGATTTCATGGAAACCTTTCCCCGGAATCCCACCGGCAAAATTTTGAAGCAGCAGTTGAAACGGAACCATTCATGATGGACCCTTGCGGGACGTCGCGTTTGTTTGGACATCCCGGGTGGTTTGGTGATAGGGGGAGAAAAGATCGGACATCGTTCGCATTGTTCAGAACAGGTGTGGCTTCGATCCGTCATCCACTCATGAAACAAAAGGAGGGCAACCATGGCCAAAGCCCAGGATACACGCAAGGAAGGCAAAAAGAAACCCGCCCAGTCCCTCAAGGAGAAACGCAAGGCCAAGCAGGAGAAAAAAAAGGACAAAATTTAGTTACGGTTCAAAACCATCACCGTCCGGTGCCCGGCTTACCGCCCCGCGCCGGACGTTGTTTTTTCTTTTTCCCGTCCCACCCCTTCCATTTGGCGGCCGTCAGCATGGCTTTCTGAGCCACCTTGCCTTTTATCTTCTTTTCGACAAACAACGCATCTCCGCTGAAAGGATCCGTCTCTGTATAATGCATCACCGTGGCATAGGTGGATGGTGTGGGTGTGAAGATCTGCACCTGTTCGGGCCGCAGCTTCAGCTTTTCGCGGGTGAAGCGGGCCAGGGCGCGCATCTCCGGTTCGCCGCAGCCGGGGTAGGCGGCCATGAAGTAGTAGGTCAGGAAACACCGTTTGGGAAGGCGGTGGTTGACGCGCTCGAACAGATCGATGAAGGCTTCCAGGCGATCCCGGCCCGGCTTGCCCATCCTTTGCAGCACCCTGTCGTCGCAATGTTCCGGTGCGATCTTGAGTTGCCCGGAGACGTGGTGGCGCAGCAGGGTCTCCAGGTAAGCTTCGCCATGCTTGCGGTCCGCCAGGATCAGGTCGTAACGCAGGCCCGAAGCCACGAACACCTTGCGCACGCCAGGCAGCCGGCGCAGGGCGTCCAGCAGGGCGATCTGGGGGCGGTGGTCCGGCGCCAGGGTCCTGCAGGGGCGGGGAACGAGACATCCCTTGTCCGTGCATCCCCCGCGGCCGGCGACAACAGGGCATTGCATGGCGTACATGTTGGCCGTGGGGCCGCCCACGTCGGCGATGATCCCCTTGAAATCGGGGTGGTGCGTTAACGCCTCGGCCTCGCGCAGGATGGAGGCGGGGCTGCGGGAGATCACCTGCCGGCCTTGGTGCGCGGCGATGGCGCAAAAACGGCACTCACCGAAACAACCCCGGTGGGTGGTCAGGGAGAAGCGGATGGTCTCCAGGGCGGCCACCGGTCCGTCGGCGGCGTAGTAGGGGTGCACCGACCGGGTGTAGGGCAATTCGTGCACGGCATCCAGCACCTCGGGCGGCGGCGGTGGCGGTGGGGGATTCTGAACCAGGAAACGGGTGTCCTGCCGCTGGATCAGGCGCCGGCCGCGCCAGGGATCGGTGTTTTCGTAGAACTGCGCGAACATGCGGGCAAAGGCCTGTTTGTCGTCACGCACCACCGCATGGTCGGGCAGTTTCACGTCGGGTCCGTTCCAGCGCGCTTCATCCGGATCGGGCAACTCGCGCGCGATATAACAGAGGCCGCGCAGGGTGTGTGGCGATTGTCCTTGTTGCAGCCGACGGGCCAGGTCCACCACCGTGTCGTCGGCCATGCCGTAGAGCAGAAAACCGGCCTTGGCGTCGAACAGGATGGAACGTCGCACCCCGTCGCTCCAGGCATCGTAGTGGGAGATGCGCCGCAGGCTGGCCTCGATGCCCCCCAGCACGATGGGCCGCGTCTGCTTGAAGTGGCGCCGGATCAGGTGGCTGTAGGCCAGGACCGCCCGGTCGGGCCGTCGGGTGTTTTGCCCTCCCGGGGTCAAATCGTCGCTTTTGCGCCTGCGCCCGGAAGCGGTGAAGTTGGCCACCATGGAATCGACGCTGCCGCCGGTGACGCCCCAAAAAAGCACCGGTTCCCCCAACCGCGTGATGTCCCGGCCGTCGCTCACATCGGGTTGGGCGATGACCCCCACCCGGAAACCCGCCGCCAGCAGCACCCGGGCGATCACCGCCGCGCCGATCTGGGGCGCGTCGATGTAGGTGTCGCCGCTGACGATGATCACATCCAGCGCCGACCAGCCAAGCTGCCGGACTTCCGCCGGCGTGGTGGGTACAAAAGATGCTGGCGTCTCAGTGGGGGGCATCGCATTACCTGTCCATTCGAGGATGAATGGGTGTCATCCTATGGGAAAGGGGCCGGAGCGTCAATGCCGTGCCCCTACGCTGTCGGTTTCAAAATCGCTGCGGCCATACGCTATGGAGTGGGCGCAGGGCGTCCGGCTTGTAGTGTTGAAAGTTTTAAGTTTTACGTGTTAAGTTTTAAGTTGATGAATTCTATCGATTTTATGGTAAGGTTGCATCAGTCGCTTGTGTTGTTGATTGCGCGGGATCCCTTACAGCCGATGGGCGCGCCGACCACAAAGGGTTATTTTCCTACCGTTAAAGTGACATGGTCTGTTCTCGCACGGAGGCGGGTGGTTCAACGCACCAAACACACCAGCTCGCCATCCGTTATGAGCCGGGTCCGCATGCATTGGTGTTTGGGGTTATGCCTGAATCAAAATATGATGGGAAGCGGCTAAAGCAGCATCGACCTCGGTATCAAAATCGGGAACGAAATCGGGATCGATTCAGTTCAGTTTGGCCTTCGGTTCACCTCGATACCGATACCGATTTCGATTTGGATTTGGATTGGCAGGGGTAGGCACCAACTTGGGCTGTTTGGATATCCGTCTTGGTGTTTTCGGCGGTTTTGGCTCATACGCCGCAACCCACTTAAACCTTGTCCTTGTCCCACCGACTGTTATATGTGTGGAGCAATGCATAACAAGATGATCGGTCGACCCTCTGCATCGCGAAACACAAGGCAGCGAGGTCGCCCCAACCCTCCAACGGCGGACGGACCCCATGAGCGAAACACGACACATCCTGGATGCCGTCGAGATCGACCGCATTCTCAAACGGATGGCCTTCGAAATACTGGAGGTTCATAAATCAACCCACGACGTGGCCTTGATCGGCATACACACCCGGGGGGTGTTTTTGGCGCGCCGTTTGCGGGAAAACCTCCAGACCTTCGCCGGCGACCTTTTGCCCGTGGGGGAGATGGACATCACCCTATACCGGGACGACTGGACCCAGATGAACGCCCAGCCGGTGGTCAAGACCACCTCCATTCCTTTCACCGTGGACGGCAAACAGATCATCCTGGTGGACGACGTGCTGTTCACCGGCCGCACCATCCGGGCGGCCATGGATGCCCTGGTGGATTTCGGGCGACCCGCGCGCATCGAATTGGCGGTGCTGATCGACCGGGGGCACCGGGAGTTGCCGATCCAGAGCAACTACACCGGCCAATGCGTGCCCACCCGGCGCGATCAGATGATCAATGTGATGCTGACCGAAAGCGACGGCGAGGACCGGGTGGTATTGACCACGGCATAGAGAGGCGCAGACGGCCATGGGACACAAAGAACATCGGGCCAAGGGCCCCCGATCCCTGCGCGTGGCGGTGCTCAGCATCTCCAGCAGCCGCACGTTGGAGACCGACGAGAGCGGCCGCTGGATCGCCCGGCGGGCCGATCGGGAGGGGCATCGGGTGGTGGATCATCGCGTGGTGGACGACGATCTGAACGCCATCCGCCGGGCGTTGACCGAATGGATAACGAACGCTGTGCCGCCTGAAGCCGTCATCATCACAGGCGGCACCGGCATTACCCCCAAAGACGTCACCATCGAAGCGGTGGCGCCCCTTTTCAGCAAGACCCTTACCGCCTTCGGTCCCGTTTTCGCCCAGCTCAGCTACGAACAGGTGGATTCGGCCGCCCTGTTGTCCCGGGCCACGGCCGGGGTGATCGACCGCTGCCTGGTGTTCTGTCTGCCGGGCAGCCTCAAGGCGGTCAAGCTGGCCTGCAAGGCACTGATCTTTCCGGAGTTGGGACATCTTTTCGGACACGTCGCGGATCATTGAGCGCGTGCAGGAAATGGGAGCTGAACAGGAAGCCCCTTTTGTTTTAAATGTAAAACCGGAGTGCGGTTAAAAGGAGTAGGCAATGGAACGACAGGTATCCGGCGGTTTGGGATTTTTCGGTGGGCTGGCCATTTTTCTGGGGCTTGCACTGTTGGGCTACCTGGTGTCCACCAGTTCATGGACCATCCGCCGCGCCGAACGCACCGTGACGGTGAAGGGGTTGTCCGAGCGGGAAGTGGCCGCCGACATCGCCATTTGGCCCATCAAGTTCACCGAGGTGGAGAACGCACTCGATGCGCTGTATGCCAATTTGCAGGCCAAAAGCGACATGGTGGTGGCCTTTCTCAAGGAGAACGGCTTCGACGAAGATGAGATCGCCGTGGGGCCGCCGGCCATCACCGACCGCATGGCCGAGTACTACGGCGGCAATGAACGGATCCCCTTTCGTTACAGCGCATCGGTCGTCGTCACGGTCTACACCGCCCGGGTGGACCGTGTGTTGGCCACCATGCAGCAGATGGTGGCCCTGGGCCGACAAGGCATCGTCGTGGGCGGCCAGAACTACGACACCCGCACCGAATATCTTTTCACCGGCCTCAACGACATTAAACCGGCCATGATCGAGGAAGCCACCAAGAACGCGCGGGAGGTGGCCCGCAAATTCGCCCAGGATTCGGACAGCACCCTGGGCAAGATCAAGGAGGCCCACCAGGGCCAGTTCACCATCTCCGACCGCGACAGCAACACCCCCCACATCAAAAAAGTGCGGGTGGTCTCCACGGTGGTCTACTACCTTTCCGACTGAAGCGTTCCCTCCCGATTCCCCAAGTGACGTGTCAGCCACCCCGGCCGGTCGCTCATGACGGCGTCCACGCCAAGACGCAGGGCTTTGCGCACCTGTCGGGGACCGTTGCAGGTATAGGTGAAAAGCCCCAGCCGGTGCTCGCGGGCCCATTGGGCCGTGGTCGCCGTCAATTTGCCGATGGGTGCGCAGATGGCGTGCAGGAGTTCGGTCGGGGCGGCGGCCAGGGCATTTGCAAGCGCCGGCTGCCGCGGAGGCACGTTGAAGACGTACTGCCAGTGGGGCGCCAATTGGTGGGCCTGTTGCAGCACCCGCAGATCGAAGGCGAGGATGAAGAGATGTTCCGGGTATAGGGTGTGGCCGGCCTCGGTCAGCACCTCGATGACCCGGCGGGTGAGCTGCGTCGCGTGGCCCGAGGCGTGATCGGCCGTCGTGGTCTTGATCTCCAGCATCAGCCGGGTGCGACCGGCCAGACGTTCCAGGGCACCAACCAGTGTGGGCAGGGGCTCGCCGCTGAAATTGCGATGATACCAAGCGCCCCAATCCAGCCGGGCCAGTTGCGCGCGGGTCAAATCCGCCACCCGCAGACGCCGTCGCGCCACGCGCCAAAGGGTGGCGTCGTGGTACAGGATCGGCACCTGGTCGGCGCTCATCTGGATGTCCAGTTCGATGCCGTCGATGGGGTAATCCAAGGCGCGTTCGAAGGCGGTCAGGGTGTTCTCGGGCGCCTCGTCCCGGGCGCCGCGGTGTGCGATACGCCATGGTTTGGGGTGGGTTGCGTTGTTTGGCGAAAGTGACATTGTGCAGTGCTTATCCCAGATGCGCCGGGGGTGCGCAAGCCCCTTTTTGCGATTCCCCTTCCGGGACGGACTTGCGGAGTGAACGAACAAAAATGTAGGTATTGCGCTTTCAAATAGCATAAATGTAGGATTATCTTTCAAAGATAAACCCTCCCCTTTTTGTTGAAATATCCTAACGTACCATTTTTACATTATATATCATATTGTCTCGCTATATTTCTCCCTCTGGCACACAAGCTGCTTTTCAAAACCGACATTCGGATTCGGCATGGATTGCTCCGCAAGGCGCCGGAAAGGAGGTGGATGGAACGCGAGGCGGCCGGCGGCTCTTCAATTTTTCCGGTTGGCGATCAGAGATGGTCCCACAGAGATGCATTCACACCGTACAAAGGGAGAAGCGCAGACAATGAAACGCATGATTTTGGCAATGGCTCTGATGGGTTTGCTGGCAAGCGGTACGGCATGGGCGGCGGAGGCCGAGGCCACCTTGGATCTCAATTCGGCCTATGTGTGGCGGGGCATTACCTTCAACAACGGCTGGGTGGTCCAGCCCGGTCTGGACGTCACGACGGGCGGCTTCGGCATCAACGTGTGGGGCAATTTCGATCTGGATGATTACAATGACACTTTGGACAAGAACAATTTTTCCGAGGTGGACATCACCCTTTCCTATTCCTTCGCCATCGAGCGGTTGGAGATCGGGGTCGGCCTGATCGAATATCTGTTCCCGGCCGGGGGCGCCGGTACGCGGGAGTTGTTCGTCGGGCTGGGCCTGCCCCTGTTCGGCGGTCTGTCGGCGGCCTGGAACTTCTATTACGATGTGGACGAGGTGCACAGCTACTACACCGAGGTGAGCCTGGCCTATGTCATGGCTTTGATGGCGGGATTGGAAATGGAAGTGGGCGCCAAGGCGGGTTTTGCCGGTAAGGACTTCGCCCTGGCTTACAGCGCCGCCGCCACCGACGGCGGTTTCTACGATTACGGGTTCTCGCTGGGGCTCTCCTACAGCGTGACCGATGCCCTGAATTTGGGCGCCGCCGTCCACTACGTCAACACCCTGGACAAGGATGTGCTGCCCAGGGCCGACATCGCCAACGGCATTTACGGCCTCGATACCGAATGGGTTGCCGGCCTCACCATTTCTTACAGCTTCTGATTCACTTCAAGGCAAACCGAACCGGCACCTGGACCCACATCTCCACCGGGCGGCCCAGGCGCCGGGCCGGCTCGAAGCGCCAGCTTTCGACGGCGGCCACGGCGCTCCGGTCCAGTACCGCATAGCCGCTGCTGCGGGAGATCCGTACCTCGGCGGCATTGCCCTCTATATCCACCCGCACATTGAGCAACACGGTACCTTCATATTGCCGCCGGCGCGCCAGGGCGGGATAGTCGGGCGGTGGGTTGAGGTCATAGAGCGGTACCGAGGCCTGCACCTCGGCCGCGTCCGATGCCGGCTGCGGCTGTTGCACCTCTTCTGTCGCCGTTGCGGTTTCGGTTTCTTTTTCAGTTGTCGTCGAATGGTCAGTGGGCGCCTCTGCCTCATCCGAACTGTCAGGAGGCGGCGTCGGCAGGGGTTCGGCCGGCACAACCGGCGGCTCGGCCGGGGTGGGGGGCTTTGGCCGCGGCGCTCGCACGGGCGGCGGCGCCGGATCGGGCAGTGGCGCCGGCTTGGGAGGCGGTGGCGGCGCGATCTTATGCATTGGTTTTATGGCAGGAGGCGCCTTGGCCGCCAGGGGGGCAACAGTGCGTTCAGGCGCCGGTGGCGGGGACAGCAGAGAAATGGTCACGCTGCGGCGGGCGGGCGGTTGCAACGTGGGGCCGGATCGGCCGGGATCGCAGGTGAAGAGCAGCAGGTGGCCGGCCAGGGCGCAAACCAACGGCACAATCCACCGTTTCATTGCGTCTGCTCGGGATCGGCCTGCAGGCTGATGCGGTGCAGGCCGGCCTGGCGGACCCGGTCCAGCACCTGGAACAGGGCCTGGTAAGGCAACTGCCGGTCGGCGAAGAGCAATACCCCGCGCTGTTTCTCTTCCTGTGCAAGCCGCGCCAGGGTTCCTTGCAGATCCGCAAGGGCGACGGGGACGCGATCGACGAAAATGTCGCCCGCGGCCGTAATGGAAATGGCGATCAACGCCTCCGTTTCAGGCTCGGCAGCCGCCGAATCGGGCAGGGCCACAGGCAAGCCGCGGTGCACCGCCATGGCCAGCATGGCATAGATGAACACCACCAGCAGCAGGAAAACCACATCGATCAAAGGCAGCATCTCTATGCGCGGCGAGCGATGCGCAACGGCTTTAATTTTCATCGTGCATCAGCTTCTCGTAGACGATTTCCAGGCTGGTGGCGTATTTTTCGATCTCCAACGTGGCCCGCTCCACCCGCCCGTTGAAATAGTTGTAGGGAAATACCGACAAAATGGCAATGGCCAGTCCGGAGGCGGTGGTGATCAGCGCCTCGGCCACACCGGCGGTGACCGCCTCGGGTTGGGCGATGCCGGCGGTGCCCAGCATCTCGAAGGAGGTGATGATGCCGGTCACCGTGCCGAATATTCCCAGCAAGGGCGCCACGGTGATCATGGTGTCCAGCGCCCCCATGTAGCGGCGCATGCCCTGCACCTCGTCGGCCGCGGCTGCCTCCATGGCCTTGAGCATGGAGAACTCGCGGTGCAGAATGCCGCTGACCAGGATGCGCACCACATAATCCCGGCACCCCACGGTCTTTTGCCGCACCGCCTCCCAGTCTCCCCGGCGGCACAGCTCCAACACCTCGTCCACCAGGGGCCGGTTGCGCCGCACTTCGGTGCGCATCCAGAAAATGGCGCGCTCCACGATCACCGTGACGACAATGAAAGAGCAGGCCAGCAGGGGATACATCACCGGCCCGCCCTTGTAAAAGAAAGCCATCATATTGGGAACCTCTACCTACAGCCCACCGAAGCGCACGCTCACGCCGGCGAGGATGTTGAATTCGGGGGATGGGTAGAATCCGGCTTCATACTGATCGAAGGCCATGTATGTCAAACCGCTGTAAGCGGAATACTTTTCGTTGAAAAGGTTGTTCAGATCGACGAAAAATGTGAGCCTGCGCCATTTGTATTGCACTTTGGCGTTGATGATCGTGTAGGATTCCGCCTTGGGAAAATCATTCGAATAGTCACTGATCATGTAACTCTGGCCGACGAAGATGCCGTCGAGACCGAGTGTCAAGCCCCGTAAAATTTCATAACTGATAAAAGCAGAGGCCCGGTCGCGGGGCACGAATGGCACTTCTTTGCCATCGTTAGGCCCTCCGTCGAACTCTGAATCACTGTAGGTATAACCAATACCGAGACCCAGCCCCTTGCCGTGCCAAGAAAGGCCGGTCTCGATCCCTTGACGGATCGTCTTGCCGTCCATGTTTTCATTGTTGAAACTGGCGGGATTGTAAAAAATAGTGTCTTGCGTTTCCAAACGGAACAGACTGAGCCGGAACACCAATCCACGTACTATCTCCATTCGCCCGCCCAGTTCATAGTTTTTATTGTTTTCCGGTCTCAATGAGGTGTTCACGGAGCTTGTGGCGTAGACGAACTGCTCGTCCAGCACCGGATAGCGAAAGCCCCGATTGAAACTGGCATAAAGGTGGGAATTGTCCTTGAACTCATAGTTGATGCCAACGCTGAGCACCTCTTCGTCCATAATGTTTTTCCGTGTATCGGCCGGATCGTATTTAAATGTGGCCCGGTCATACCGGTATCCACCCGAAAGGCGTAATTTGCTACCGATGCCGAGCTCGTCATAGATGAAGTAACCGGTGTTTTTCTTTTCCAATGTCGCCTGAATCGCTCCGAAACCACTTGTGCTGTCGTAATCTTGTTCGGCTTGTGAGTGGTCGATACCAAGAATAATGGTATTCGATACTTTATCAAAGTCAGACCGCAATACCATCTGAGGAGAAACTGTTACGACCTTTGTCTCGGTGTCGGCTGCGAACCAATATCCTCCGGAGTAAGTGCCGTAGCTCTGTTTGTCACGACGTCTGAAAGAAGCGTCGATCTTAAATGTATCATCGGAAAGCATGTCCAGTTCCATGCCGGCTTTAAGATAATAATCCGTCGTTTTGTCAAAATCGAGCGGGTGGGTCGTTGCCGTACGGCGTGTCCCGCTTTTCAGTTCGCTTTGCAGGAGCGAACCAGGATTGCGAACATCGTCGTAATGGTAGCCGGAACTGACGTGCAGGCGCAACTTTTCAGTGGGATCGATGCGCAGATTGAGGCCTACGTCCTTGGTGTCGCTGTCGCTGTTGTCGCGATAGCCTGTGTTATCCAGATAGGTTGTCGTGATATCAAGGGCCAGCGGACCTTGAGCACCACTTGCGGACGCGCTGCCCCGGAAGGTATCGTAACTTCCGTAAGCGGCCGACAATTGGCCTGATAGTGCGCCGCCCTCCTTCGTAATAATGTTAATGACACCTGCGGTGGCGTTGTCGCCGTACAGCAGGTTGCCGCGGCTGCCACGAATCACCTCGATGCGCTCGATACGCTCCAATGGAACCAGATTCCAGTCAGGACCCGAGAGGTCTGGCAGATTGATGCGCCGGCCATCGACCAGTAAAAGGATGTTTTGCGGTGAACTTTCCCCGAAGCCGCGTATATCAAGGTTGTAATTTCGTTGGTTGCCGCTGATATCAATGGCCTGTACACCTGCCAAGGAGCGTAGTACCTCCGGCACGTTCTGAGCCGTCGTACGTTGAATGTCTTCAGCGGTGATAACGGTAACGTGGGCCGGCACCCGTGTGACCGCCTCGGCTTGTCGGCTGGCGGTCACCACCACCTCGCCCATGACCACCGCCGGGGGTTGCTCTGCGGTATCCTGTGCCCAAACCATTGCCGTCAGGCCGCCTGCAAATATCATTGCTATTGCGGCGATTGCGCCCGTTACCGTTCCAGTGCTTCGCATGGTGTGATCCTCCGTTCAAAGTGAGCGAATCGGTTGTGGGGAAATGTTCCGTCCCCTCTCTGGCCCGGCAAAATAAAAAACCCGGACCGACATTGTTATCGATCCGGGATGTCCCTTTTTTATCCGCTTGATCATGCAAGCCGGTGATTTTCCGCGTTGCTGCGGCTTGCGGTGTCCGGGCAGGTCTTCTGACTTCCCTCCCCCGAACGCGGCCTTCCCAACCATAACGGCAGTGGCGCTCACGGCATTCGGCGTTCCCGATCGATAATGGATCGGGCAGGGTCACAGCGGCGGGCCCGTCCCCGAGTTGCACGGGGTTCCCTTTTCAGCTTCCAACGAAGCACCTGGACACTTATAGCCTGTATGTCATGGGCAAGGGGTCTGTCAAGAAAGGGTTCAATTAAAATTTCAGTGGCATCATGGCGTGCGCATGTAGCGGCCCGGGACCAGATGCACACGCGGATAGTCACCCAGCGGGCTCTTGTCCACCACCAGCGGGCATCCGTACACCTCTTCCAGGATGGCATAATCGAGCACCTTGCCGGGCGGCCCCAACCCGGCTGTATGCCCTTTGTGCAGCAACAGCACCAAATCGGCGTACATGGCCGCCAGGTTCAGATCGTGGGAGACCATCACCACCGTGATCCCTTGTTCGGTCTTGAGACGCTCCATGAGGTCCATCACCCGGACCTGGTGGGCCGGGTCCAGGGCCGCGGTGGGTTCGTCCAGCAGCATGATGGCCGGTTGCTGGCAGATGGCGCGGGCGATGAAGACCCGCTGGCGTTCGCCGCCGCTGAGCTGGTCCAGGCGGCGCTCCGCCAGGTCGGCGACGCCGGCCAGTTGCATGGCTTGCCTCCCCAGATCCAGATCCTTGGCGCCTTCGATGCCCAGCATGCCCAGGTGGGGCGCCCGTCCCATCATCACCACCTGGAAAACGGTGAAGGCGAAGGTGGCCGGGACGCTTTGGGGCACGTAGGCGATGGTGCGCGCCAGTTGCCGGGCGCCGAAGCGCCCCACCGCCCGTCCCATGACCGTAAGATGGCCCTTTTGCAAGGGCAACAGATGGGCCATCAGCTTGAGCAGGGTGGTTTTGCCCGAACCGTTGGGGCCGATGATGACGAAAAAGCGGCCGCAGGGGACTTGCACGCTCAGGTCCTGCAGCACGGCGCGCCCTTCGTAGGCATGGCCGAGACGCTCCAGGGCGATGGCATCAGCCATGGTCGACCCCCTTGGAACGGCGCAACAGATAGATGAACAGCGGCGCCCCGATCATGGCCGAGATCACCCCCACCGGGATTTCGCCGTGGGGCGGCAGGGTGCGGGCCAGCACGTCGCACAACACCATGAAGGCGGCGCCGCCCAGGATGCAGGCCACGGTCAGCACGCGGTGGTCGGGCCCCAACACCAGCCGCAACATGTGGGGTATGACCAGGCCCACGAATCCCACCAGGCCGCAATAACTGACCGTGGCGCTGACCATCAGGGAGGTGACCGCCAGCAGCAAAACGGTGGTGGCCCCTACGTTGACCCCCATGGTGCGGGCCATGTCGCTGCCCAGGGCCAGCAGGTTCATGGCGTGGGAGCGGGCGAAGATCAGGATGAAACAGGGCAGCACCGTGGCGGCCAGGATGGCCGTATTGCCGAGGGTGGCGTTGCCCAGATCGCCCATCAGCCAAAAGATGATGTTGTGCAGGCGGCTGTCCTGGGCCATGGAGACCAGGAACATGATCACCGCCGCGCAAAAGGCGTTGACCATCACCCCGGAGAGCAGCAACGTGTTGGCCCGCAGCATGGTCCGGCCGGCGGCCATCAGAAAGAGCACCCCCAAGGTGGCCAGGCTGCCGGCGAAGGCCATCATCCAGACGCCGGGAAAACGGGACAGCCCCAGCAGTATGCCCACGATGGCGCCGATGGCCGCGCCGCCGGAAACGCCAAGGATATAGGGCTCGGCCAGTGGGTTGCGCAAAAGGGCCTGGAACACCATGCCCCCCAGGCTCAAGGTGGCCCCCAGCAGCGCGGCCAGCAACACCCGCGGCAGGCGCAAGCGCCAAATGATATCGTGCAACAGGTGGGCCTCGTCACTGCCGATCAGGATTTGCAGCACCGCGCGCCATCCTCCCCCGGCGGAACCGACCGCCAGACCGATGTACATCACCGATATCAGGATTGCCGTCAGCACCAGGGCCACCACGATCAAGCGCCGGGCCAATCCCGCCTTCGGGACCGTGCCGTTCATCGGCGGGCCTCGAAGCGGTCGGGGTGGATGAAGGCTGCCAGCACCTCCAGGGCGTCCACCAGCCTTGGCGAGGGGCGGTCGAACAGGTCGGGCGGGGCGATGTGCACCGCGTTTCGTTGGACCGCCGGCAGGGAAGGCCACTGCATCCATTCGGCCTTCACCTGCTCGAAAACGGCCGTGCGTTCCATGGAGGAGATCACGATCACTTCAGGCGCCAGCAGCAACACCTGTTCGCGGGAGAAGCGGGGATAGGCCATGCCTCCGCCGGCGGCCACGTTGGTGCCGCCGGCCATTTGAATCAAAATGTCGATGAAGGTGCCGCGGCCCACCGATACGATGGGTGAGACGCCGATTTGCAAAAAGACCCGGGGGCGTACCTGAATTCCTTCCAGTCGCAGCCGCACCGCTTCGATCCGCCGCTCCATGCCGGTGACGACGGTTTCGGCAACGTCGGCGGCATCCAGCAGATCCCCGATGGCCGTAACGGTCTGCATGACGGTGGCCAGGTCCACGGGATCGACGGCGAACACCGGTATGCCCATGGCGGTCAGTCGCTCCACTGCCGCAATGGGGTTGCCGTCCTTGATGGCGATGCACAGATCCGGACCCAAAGCGGCGATGCGTTCCACGTCCAGTTGGATGTAGGAGCCGACCTTGGGCCGCATCGCCGCCTCCGGCGGGTGGTTGCTGAACCGCGTCACGCCCACCAGTCGATGCTCCTGCCCCAACGCGAAAATGATTTCGGTGACACTGGGCGCCAGGGCCACAATACGCTGTGGCGCCACCGGTACCGCCACGTTCCGCCCCGTGGGATCCGTGACCGTGCGGCGTACCATTCCGTCGGCTTCGGCACTGTCAACCACCCACAGAAGTGCCGGCATCAAAAGCAGCCACAGCGCGAGCCGGCACGCCTCACCTGTCCAACAGAATCGATCCCAAGTGCATCTGGTTGTTGGGATACCCATATTGCCGCCGATTTTAGAGTTCACTAACGGCCGGACATCAAGCCGGTTGAAGATGGCTTTGTGCCGCTTCCTCGACCATCGCTTCCGCCGCATCCATAGCATTGCACCTGAAATGGTGCAATATCCGGCCTCCGCTGTGTGTTAAGAGTTGTAAATTTTAAGTGTTAAGTTTTAAGTTAATGAATTCTATCGATTTTTAAGCATGGTTTCATCAAGCGATTGTGATGCTGATCACGCGGAATGCTCTGCAGCCGATGGGCGCGCCAACCAGAGCGGGTATTTTTCCACACCGCAAGAGTGACATCGTCTGTTCTCGCACGGAGGCGGGTGGGGCGGGGGCGTCGGGTGCTGCAATGCGTGCAGGCGCATAGGGGCCGTAATGGGGTGGGCGCAGGGCGTCCGGCCCGCACCTGTCTGAGCGCAGCGAGTTTGCGGGCCGCCCGGAGCCCACCCCATTACGGCCCCTTGGCGCCAAAACGCGCAGCACCCGACGCCCCCGCCCCACCCGCCGGCGGTGGTTCAACGCGCCATACACCCTTGTTCTCCATTCGCGGCAAACAATAAGTTTCGAATGATTTCGATAATGAATGTTGCCGGTGGTTGAAAACCGCAGTTTATGAAGTCGAACCGCGAAATTGCCGACGGTGGTTCAACGCACCATTTTGCGCCTTGACCCCAATCGCCCCAGGCACTAAGGATGGTGGGCGTTACAACAGTGATACGCCCTTTTCTCGGGCAAACGTGTGCAGGGGAGTGCAAGATGGTTTTCAAGGCGGTGCTGTTCGACCTGGACGGGACATTGCTGGACACCCTGGGGGATTTGGCGGCGGCCGCCAATCGGGTGTTGGCGGACCGGGGCTGTCCAACCCATCCGACCGATGCCTACCGCTGGTTCGTGGGGGACGGATCGGCCCTGCTCATCACCCGCGCACTGCCGCCCGATCAGCGCGCGCCCGAAACGGTGGCCGCCTGCCTGGAGGCCTTTCTGGAAGATTACAACCGCAACTGGCATCTGGCCACGCGGCCCTACGACGGCATCGAGCCGCTTTTGGACCGGCTGGCCGAGCGCGGTCTGCACATGGGCGTGGTCACCAACAAACCCCACCGCTTCTGCCGCATGATGATCGACCACTATTTTCCCGGCCGGCCCCTGCACCCCGTGCTGGGCCAACAGGAGGGCATTCCCAAAAAACCCGATCCGACCCAGGCCCTGGAAGCGGCCAAGTTGCTTGGGGTCCACCCGAGCGAGTGCCTGTTTCTGGGAGACAGCGGCGTGGACATGCAAACCGCCCGTCGCGCGGGCATGATGCCCATCGGCGCCGGCTGGGGCTTCCGGCCGGCCCAAGAACTGAAAGAGGCCGGCGCCACCCAAATCATCCAACACCCCCTATCCCTACTCAACACCCTGACCACCTAAGCAGCCATCCATCGCCCCAAAAAATTCACCAATCGCAAACCCCAACCACCCACCTATCAATGACAGCATACCTTGCTTAAAACTTTAAACTTAAAACTTAAAACTCTATTTTCATATCGAATATGGCTCGCATCACCCACAACTCACACCCCCGCAACCCCAGCCCGCGACCCCACCCCTACCCCATATCCATCTCTTTTTCGATTTTTCGAATCTGTGCTTCGAGCGCCTTTTTTTCTTCGGGATCCAGGTTCGGATCGTTCAAACGGCGTTGCAAGCCCAGTAGAATCATCTCTTGGCGATATTCAGTGCATGTGTAAGGTTTCATCGTCAAAACATCTCCCGTTTGCCATCGGCTTGCCAAAAGCCATCGCATGTGCAACAGAAAATATCAAGCAATGCCGTTGATGAAAACCCTTTCAATTCCGCCAAAGGAGCCGCCGCCATGCCTCAAGCACTGATCACCTTCGATCTGGACGCCCATCATGTCGACCGGCTGCGGCAACAGTATCCTCGGCTCGAAATCGTGCAGTCCACCGATCGCGAACAGATGTTCACCCACCTGCCCGATGCCGAGATCCTGCTCACCTTCTTTTTGTGCACCCGGCGCATGCTGGACGCGGCGCCCCGATTGAAATGGATTCAGGCCATCAGTGCCGGGGTGGACTACATGGCCCTGGATGAAATTCAGCGGCGCGCCATCCTGCTGACCAACGGGCGGGGCATTCACCGCATCCACATGGCCGAGTTCGCCATCGCCGCCATGGTCAACCTGGCCCGCGGGTTTCACATCATGTTCCGCAACCAACTGCAGCAAAAGTGGGATCGCAGTGTGCCCCAGGGCGAGATTTACGGGGCCACCGTGGGCATCCTCGGCTTGGGGGCCATCGGCCAAGAGATCGCCCGCAAGGCGGCTTTCATGGGCATGCGCGTTATCGGCATCAAACGGACGCCGGCACCGGTGGCCCATGTGGATGCGGTCCTGGGACCCGAGCAGATGGAAGAGCTGTTCGCCCGCAGCGACTATGTCATCAATCTGTTGCCCTGGACCCCGGCCACCGAGAAAATCATCGACCGGCGCTGCTTCGAGCGCATGAAACCCACGGCCTGTTTCATCAACATCGGCCGGGGCCGGACGGTCAACGAGCCGGATCTGATCGTGGCCCTGCAAACCCGCCGGATCCATGCCATGGTCAGCGATGTCTATTACCAAGAGCCCTTGCCCGCCGACAGCCCCTTGTGGATGTTGGACAACGTGATCCTGGCGCCCCATGTTTGCGGCGCAACGCCCCGCTACAACGAACGGGCCATGGCGATCATCGAGCACAATCTGGGCGTTTATCTCACCGGCGAGGGGCAGATGATCAATGTGGTGGATCCGGCGGCCGGTTACTGACGGCATCAACGTGGCGGCAGCGAAGGGTGGGCCAATCCGGGGCAAGGCGGTGCCTGTGCACGGGAAGGTGTGGCGAGAGCGCGGAAAGGCCAAACGGCCGGGCGATGTTTGGTGGCCTATTGGGTTTGCGGCACCAGCTCCGGCTGCTCGGACAGAAAACGATAGAGGGTGGCGCGGCCCACGCCCAGTTTGCGCGCCGCGCCGGCCTTGTTGCCGCCGGTTTCGACCAGCGCTTCGCGGACGGTCTCCGGATCGAGTTTGCGGCTGCGACCCTGGCGGAGCGATTGCGCCGGCACCAACCGGCGCAGTTCCAGGGGCAGGTCGTCGGCGGTGATCCACTTTTTGTTGCAGCGCACCAAGGCGAACTGCACGGCATTCTGCAGTTCGCGCACATTGCCCGGCCACGGGTAGTCCAACATGACGGCAATGGCGCTTTCGGCGATCTTGGGCGGCTTCTGTCCATTGTGTTCGGCGGTTTGACGCAGGAAGTGCTCGGCCAGCAGGGGGATGTCGGTCTTGCGCTCGCGCAGCGGCGGGATGAAGACCGGGATCACCTTGAGCCGGTAGAAGAGGTCTTCACGAAAGGCGTTGCGCTGCACCTCTTTTTTCAGGTCCTTGTTGGTGGCGCTGATCACCCGTACATTGACCGTTGCGGTGCGTTCGCCGCCCACCTTTTCAAAGGTGCCCTCCTGTAGAAAACGCAACAATTTGACCTGCATCGGTTTGGGCAGATCGGCGATTTCGTCCAGAAACACGGTGCCCCCGTCGGCCAGTTCGAAGCGGCCTTTCTTGTCGCGGATGGCGCCGGAGAAGGCGCCTTTGACGTGGCCGAAAAGCTCGCTTTCGATCAAACCTTCGGGCAGGGCGCCGCAATTGATGGGCACAAAGGGCGCGCCGCCGCGGCGGCTTTCATTGTGGATGGCGTTGGCCACCAACTCCTTGCCGGTGCCGGTTTCGCCATGGATGTGCACGGGGAAATCGTACTGGGCCACGTCGATGATCTGTTGATAGACGGCGCGCATCTTGCGGTCGCCGCCGATGATGTTGGCGAAACGGTCGATGTCGTCGCTGCGCTGCTGCAGTTCGAACAGTTGGGTGACGTCGCTGAAGGCCGCCAGCACCCCTGCCGGTCGGCCCAGCGCGTCGCGCATCAGGGTCGCCCGGAACTCCACCCGGCGGGGCTCCCCGCGCTTGTTGATGATGGTCAGTGGGTAGTGGGCGTGGTCGTCCGGCGGCGGCGCGCCGTCGCAGAAGCTGCAGCGCCGGCCGCAGAAGGGGCCGTCGAACACTTCGTGGCAATCGCGGTTGAGGACTTCGTCGCGGCCATACCCGGTGATGCGTTCGGCTTCGGCGTTGAAGAAAAAGATGCGCCGCTGCAGATCGTGGGCAATGATGCCCTCTTTGAGATTGTCCAGAATGCGGATCAGGTTCTCTTTGCCGGCGATGGTGGTGACTGAAGCGCTTTCCGTCATGTCGGGTCACGGGTCACGGGGTTGGCGGTCAATGTACAGGGCGCGCCCAGCATCACATGGGCACACCCCAATGGGTCGCGCAACTGCAGGTCCAAGTCGTGAAAATTATCCGACCCCCGCGCCAAAGTCAATGATCGGGCGCCGCAAATTCGACCGGGCGCGGTGCAGCGTCAAGCCGGATCGTAGGGCAGCGGCTTGTTCAGAGTGATGGTGTGCGGGTCGATGATGACGTCGTAGACCAGGATCTCGACGCCGGCGTCGGCGGCCTCCCAGAGACCGCGGCCGTATTCGGGGTCGATATGGACGGCGGGGGCGAAGGCGCGGGCATCGGTGCGCTGTACCAGAAAGAAGATCACGGCCCGGTGTCCGGCCGCCTTAAGGCGTATCAGCTCCTGTAGATGTTTGCGGCCGCGTGCGGTGGGGGCGTCCGGAAAGAGCGCCACCCCTTCTTCCACCAGGGTGCAGTTTTTGATTTCGACATAGCAGTCCGGTTTTTCGGGGCCGGTCAGTTTCAAATCCAGACGGCTATGGGTGTTGACCGTCACTTCGGCCGTGATCTTTTCATAGCCCTGCAGGGCGTCGATGCAACCGGCGGTGATGCTCCGGGTCACTAGGCGATTGGGCACCTGGGTGTTGATACCCACCAGGGAGGTGGGCATTTCGATCATGTGCCAGGTGAATTTGAGTTTGCGCTTGGGGTTGTCGTTTTGCGAGAGGAAAACCGGTTGACCGGGAGTTTTGCAGCCGGTCATGCTGCCCGAGTTGGGGCAGTGGGCAGTGATGGCGCGGCCATCGTCCAGTTCCACATCCGCCAGGAAACGCTTGTAGCGCTTGATCAGGCGGCCGCGCACCAGGGGCGGCCACTCCAGGGCGGCCGTTGCAGGGGCGGCGTTCGGTGTTGCTTGCGGCATGGCGATCAGGTCCTGTGGTGTTGACGCACGTAGCGTTCCAGCCGATCGAGGCCTTCCCGGATGTTCTCCAGGGAGTTGGCGTAGGAGAAGCGCAGGTAGCCTTCGCCGTTGGGGCCGAAGTCAATGCCGGGGGTGACCCCCACGTGGGCCTTTTCCAGGATGTCGAAGGCCAGGGCGTATGAGTCGTCGGACAAATGCCGTGCGTTGACGAAGATGTAAAAGGCGCCGGTGGGTTCCACGGAAATGGTGAAACCGATGCGCCGCAGCCGCTCGATCATGAAGCGCCGCCGCTGGTCGTAGGTGGCCTTCATGCGGGCCACATCCGCATGGGCGCCGCTCAAGGCGGCGATACCGGCTTTTTGTACGGCGGCATTGGCCGAAATGAAGAAGTTCTGGTGGATCTTCTGCAAACCGCGCATGAACGGCTTGGGGGCGATCACATAGCCCAGGCGCAGCCCGGTCATGGCAAAGAGCTTTGAAAAACCGTTGATGACGAAGGCCCGGTCGGTGAACTCCAGGATGCTGTGGGCCCGGCCTTCGTACACCAGGCCGTGGTAAATTTCATCCGATATGATGAGGGGGCCCAGCCCGGCGATGGCTTGCATGCGCTCGGCCGACAGCAGCGTGCCGGTGGGGTTGGACGGCGAATTGATGAAGATGGCCCGGCTGCGGGATGTCATGCGGGACTGAATGGCTTCCGGGGTGTATTGAAAACCGTCCGCCTCCATGACCGGTACCGTGACGCAGCGACCTTGAACGAATTGGATGAAATTGGGGTAGCAGGCGTAATAAGGATCGGGCAGGATCACCTCGTCGCCGGCTTCCAGCAGAACGGCGCAGGTCATGAAGATGGCCGGCGAGCAGCCGGCGGTCACCACGATCCGGTCGGGGTCCACCGCCACCCGGTAAGTTTCCCGGTAATAGTCGCTGATGGCTTCGCGCAACGGCAGGATACCCAGGCTGTGGGTGTAGTGGGTGAACCCCTCGGCCATGGCCCGGGTGGCCGCTTCGGTGACACAGGCCGGGGCATCGAAATCGGGCTCGCCCACCTCCAGATGGACCACATCCACGCCTTGGCATTCCAGCTCGCAGGCCCGCTCCAGGACATCCATCACGATGAAGGAGGTCATCTCTTCGGCCCGGCGGGCCACCCGGTGCCCTTGCCCGGTGGCCGCCGGTCCGAAATCGGGGGCGCACTGTCGGTGGCAGGAGGGATTCTCGTTGCCGGTGGTTGCTTGGGTCATAAGCTAAACGACCTTGTTCAGCGGATATTCGATGATCCCTTCGGCCCCCGCCTTGAGCAGTCCAGGAATCAAGTCGCGGACCACCTTGGTGTCCACCACGCTTTCCACGGCGAACCAGTCGGACTGGTACAGTGGCGAAACCGTCGGCGCGTTGAGGCTGGGCAGCAGGTCCACCACCTTCTGCAGGTTTTGTTGGGAGACGTTCATCTTGAGGCCCACCAACTTTTCGCCGCGCAAGGCCCCTTGCAGCAGCAATGCGATCTGTTCGATTTTCTCCCGCTTGGCCGGATCCTGCCAGGCGGTGTGGTTGGCGATCAACTGGGTGTTGGTCTGCATCAGCTCGTAGATGATGCGCAAGCCGTGGGCTTTGATGGTGCTGCCGGTTTCGGTCACTTCCACGATGGCGTCGGCCAGGCCCGACACCACCTTGGCCTCGGTGGCGCCCCAGGAGAACTCCACCTGCACGTCGATGTTGCGCTCGGTGAAAAAGCGCCGGGTGTATTCCACCAGCTCGGTGGCGATTTTCTTGCCGTTGAGATCTTCCAGCGTTTTGATGTTGGAATCGTAGGGCACCGCCAGCACCCAGCGGGCCGGGCGGGCGCTGACCTTGGAGTAGACCAGGTCCTCGACCACGTGGATATCCGAGCTGTTTTCGGCGATCCAGTCTTTGCCGGTCAACCCGGCGTCCAGGGTACCGTTTTCCACGTAGCGGGACATTTCCTGGGCGCGGCAGATGGCGCACTCGATGGTGTCGTCGTTGATTTCGGGAAAATAGCTGCGGCCGTTGACATTGATGGTCCATCCCGAACGTTTGAACAGGGCGATGGTGGCGTTTTGCAGGCTGCCCTTGGGCACCCCCAGCTTCAAAGGTAGCGTCATTTTTTGTAAACCTCCTTGGGATCGAACAGTGGCCGGCCGACTTCCGTGAGCGTGCCGTCCGCATTCACTTGTTTGTAGAAACAGCTGCGATGGCCGGTGTGGCAGGCGGCACCGCCCACCTGTTCCACCTTGAGCAGGACGGTGTCGTCGTCGCAGTCGATGCGGATCTCCTTGACCAGCTGCACGTTGCCCGATGTCAACCCTTTGGTCCAGAGGGTCTGCCGGGTCCGGCTGTAGAAGGTGGCCTTGCCGGTGCGCAGGGTGGTTTGCCATGCTTCGGGGTTCATGAACCCCACCATCAGTACGTCGCCGCTGGCATGATCTTGCACGATCGCCGGCACCAGGCCGTCCAGCTTGTCGAAATCGAGTGTTGGTGCCATCGAAAACTCCTTTCACCCCGAAGCTTCCCGCTTGCGGGGCTTGATCAACGTTAAAACACCAACGCATACCGATTATCGCGCATGCAGTCAAATCAATTTTTGCCGCCATAGGGCCCTGGCGGGCCGGTTTTAGGGCCCTAGCGGGCCAGTTTTAAGTTTAAAGTTTTAAGTTTTAAGTTTTAAGTTTTAAGTTGAAGGAATTCTATCGATTTGATTTCTATACGCGATTGCCTTGACACCCGTACGGCTTCAGCTTGCCGTTATGATGCAAGTTTGGTAGGCTCGGCCCCAAAGGTTCAGGATGTTATCATGTGGCGGTCAATACCGATTGCCGCAGCGGGCGCCGCGGCAATCGAACGATCGAACGAGATTGGAAAACAATGAAGAAACCGACAACCACCTCCCAGATACTGAAAAAACGGGCCCGCAAACAGCAGCGCGGTCCTTGGCTGCGGATCCTGAAATGGTCTCTGTGGAGTGTTTTGCTGCTCATGGTGCTGGCGGTGGCCGGCACCGTCGGCGTATTTTGGTATATCGGAAGGGATCTGCCCAAGATCAGCTCCCTTCAGGATTATGATCCCCCCATCATCACCACGGTGCATGCCGACGACGGCAACGTCATCGCCGAATTCTTCAGGGAGCGGCGCATTGTGCTGCCCCTGGCGCAAATTCCGCTTACCCTGCAACAGGCTTTCATCGCCGCCGAGGATGCCCGTTTCTACAAGCACAAAGGCATCGATCTGATCAGCATCATACGCGCCATGTATAAAAATCTGGAAGCCGGCACCATCGTCCAGGGCGGCAGCACCATCACACAGCAGGTGACCAAGAGTTTTCTGTTGACCCCCGAGCGCAGTTACGAACGCAAAATCAAGGAAGCCATTCTCGCTTATCAAATCGACCGCAGCTTCAGCAAGGATGAGATCCTGTTTCTCTATCTGAACCAGATCTATCTGGGCCACGGCGCTTATGGCGTGGAGGCAGCCGCCCAGAACTATTTCGGTAAATCGGTGGATACCCTCAACCTGGCCGAGTGCGCCATGTTGGCCGGTCTGCCCCAGGCCCCCAGTCGCTATTCGCCCTTTCGCCATCCCGACCGGGCCAAGCAGCGTCAGATTTATGTGCTCAACCGGATGGTGGAAGAAGGTTACATCGATCAGATCGAGGCTTCCGAGGCCATCGAAACGGTTCTGGATATTCATCCACGGCGCAACCTTTATCTGGAACAGGTGCCGGTCTACAGCGAACATGTGCGGCGCTATCTGGAGCAGCGTTACGGCATGGATGCGCTTTACAGCCAGGGGCTGAAGGTCCACACGGCGGTCAATATCGATTTTCAACAAGCGGCCATGGCAGAGATTGAAAAGGGCCTCAAAGATCTCGATCGGCGGGAAGGGTATCGTGGCCCCTTGAAGCAACTTGCGGCGGAAGAGATCGACGCTTTTCTGGCGGTGCAGGCGGAAACACTGGTGGCCAATCCCCTCGAGCCGGGCAGGACCGCCCGCGGCGTGGTTGTCGAGGTGGACGACAGGGCGGGCCGGGTAAGGGTGGACCTGGGCGGCGAGCAGGGCGTCATGCTTTTGGACGACATGCGCTGGGCACGCAAGCCCAACCCCGACGTGCACCATTCGGCCGCCCGCTTGACGCGCCCTTCCCAGGCCTTGGCCTCGGGAGATGTGATTTTGGTGGCGTTGGGGGATCGCGATCCGGACAGCGGCCGCTGGCAATTGCAGTTGGACCAGACGCCCCGGGTGCAGGCCGCCTTGATGTGCATCGAGGCCGACACCGGCCTGGTCAAGGCCATGATGGGCGGACGGGATTTTTCCGAGAGCCAGTTCAACCGGGCCATTCAGTCCCGGCGGCAACCCGGATCGGCTTTCAAGCCGATCATCTACGCGGCCGCGCTGGATCACGGCTACACGGCCGCCAGCGTGATTATCGACTCCCCCATTGTTTTCCAGGATCCCGAACAGGACTTCACCTGGAAACCCAAAAATTACGGGGAGCGGTTTTACGGTCCGACCCTCTTCAGAGACGCCTTGGCCCATTCGCGCAATGTGGTGACCATTAAAATCCTGCAGGATATCGGCATCGATTATGCCATCGACTACGCCCGCAAAATGGGCATCGAATCCAACTTGAACCGCGACCTTTCCATCGCTCTGGGATCTTCGGGTGTTTCGCTGCTGGAGTTGGTGCGTGCCTATACCGTCTTCGCCAATCAAGGGCACCTGGTGGAACCGGCCTTCATCACCAAAATTGAAGACCGCCACGGCAATTTGTTGGAGGAGATGAACCCGGAGCGGCGCAAGGTGATCGAAGCAAGCACCGCCTACATCATGACCAATCTGCTGGAAGGGGTGGTCAAGTACGGCACCGGGCAGCGCATGCGCGCCCTCAAGCGACCGGTGGCGGGTAAAACCGGCACCACCAACAACCTGTTCGATGCCTGGTTCGTCGGCTACACACCCCGGTATGTCACGGGGGTCTGGGTGGGGTACGACCAGGAGCAGACCTTGGGCCGGGGAGAGACGGGCGCCGGCGCCGCCGGCCCCATTTGGTTCGGCTTCATGGACAAAATTTTGCAGAACGAACCGGTGCGCATTTTCCCCGTTCCCGAAGGGGTGGTTTTCGCCAAGATCGATGCCGATACCGGACTGTTGCCCATACCGGAATCCAAGAACACCGTCTTCGAGGTTTTCAAGGAGGATTCCGCACCGGTGGAATACACCCCCCGTCCGGGCACCGTCACCGAGCCGGAGCAGTTCTTCAAGCAGGACCTGTAGTAGGCCGCACGGCACAACACCAGGGCCGCACTGTCGATCATGCGTCACTTTGCAGGGCAATGCGCGGCGCTGCAACGGTGGCTTGACCCTGAATATGATATAGGTTATGAATGAGTCTTTAGTGGCGGGGGTGCGCCAATGCCGGTTGCACCGGTCCTATATTGGTGACAACCCGCCGAAATGAAAGCAATATACGTTTATAGGCGACGGCAAACAGCCACATCCAACCCAGCGGATCGACAAAAAGGATGACCGGCTTTTCACGTCATCATCATGACCGCCATGAGCACCACGCCCCCCTACGGGATCGCACGATGAACCTGCGCCATATCCTGCTGGCCCTCTCCCTGCTGGCCTTTTTGTCCGTTTCGGCCGGTGGCGTGCTCTATTACGGCGCCCTGCGACGCGCCGCTTTCCAAGAGGCCAAACAACAAACCGCCACCAAGACCACATTGATCCATAAACGGCTCACTGCATTGTTGCATGAGCATCGCAAGAGCGTCGCCACCTTGGCGGGAATGGGGCCATTGCGCGATCTGTTGCAGACGGGCACCCAGGCGGCAAGGGCGCAGACCGATGCCGTACTGGATCTGTTCGTGGCCACCCAGGATGCGGATGTCAGTTATGTAATGGATCTCCAGGGCGATACCATCGCTTCCAGCAACCGCCGGCAACCGGACAGTTTCGTCGGTCAGAACTTCGCCTTCCGACCCTATTTTCAAGCGGCCCGTGAAGACGCCAAGGGAGTCTACCTGGCGCTGGGGGTCACCTCGGGCAAACGGGGGGTTTATCACAGCAGCCCGGTGCATGCGGCACCCCCGATCCAACCCATCGGCGTGGCCGTGATCAAGGCCTCCATCGATGAAATCGAGAAAGAGTTGGACCTGCCCTCGGACGACATCGTGCTGGTGACCAACGAACAGGGGATCATTTTCATCTCCAGCGACCCCCAATGGCTGTTTCAATTCGCCTGGCAACCGACGGCCGAGCAGGTGGCGCAGGTCGCCCGCGAGCGGCAGTTCGGCAACGGCCCCTGGCAGTGGGTGGGGTTGCACCAGACCGATGCCACCCATGTGAGGGATTCCCAAGGGGTGCGTTACCTGATGCATCGCGCCGGGGTTGATCGTTTTCCGGGTTGGGAAATCGTCTATCTGCGCAGTTCCCGCCTGATCGCTCAATCCATCTCCGGCCCGTTGGTGCGTATCGTCGGGCCGGCCGCCGTTGTGCTCTCCATCATGGTGGGGCTCGCCGTGTTGGTGCTTTACAACAAGGCTATCAGCGAGATCGCGCGGCGGCGCAGTGCCGAGGAGGCTTTGCGCCACAGCGAGGCGCGCTACCGCTCCCTGTACCATCACACGCCGGCCATGCTTCACTCCATCGGCCGGGATGCCCGCCTGCTGAGCGTCAGCAATTTCTGGTTGGAAACCATGGGCTACCAGCGGGAAGAAGTGCTGGGTCGCCCGTTGACCGATTTCTTCACCGCCGAATCCAAACACTTTGCTGCCAACGAAGGTATTCCGCGGTTTTTCAAGGATGGCTATATCAAGGGGGTGCCCTATCGGATGGTCAAAAAGGACGGCACCATCATGGAGGTGACCCTTTCGGCCATCGCGGATCGCGATGCCCAAGGCAACATCCAACGCTCTTTGGCCGTCTGTGTGGACATGACCGAACGCAACCGGGCCGAAGCCGCTCTGCGCGTGGCCAAGGAGGCCCTGGATCGCTACTCCAAGGAGCTGGAACGGCAGGTGCGCGAGCGCACCAGCGAAATCAGCGCCATTCTCACAAACACGCCGGCCGTGGTCTATATGAAGGATGTGCAGGGGCGCTACCTGATGGTCAACTCGCGGTTCGAAAAAGTCTATGGCATCGATGGCGATACGGTGCAGGGCAAAACCGACGAGGCGTTGCTGCCGGAAGCAATTGCAGGCCCCATGCGCATGCATGACGCGCAGGTGTTGGCCGAAGGCCGTTCCATGCAAGTGGAGGAGCAAATCGGGCAGCCGGACGGTGTCCACATCTACTTGTCGGTCAAGTTTCCTCTGTTCGAGGAGGGCACACAACGCATGATGGGGGTGTGCGGCATCGCCACCGACATCACCGCCCTCAAGAGCGCCCAGGAGCAGCTGCGCCAGCTTTCGGGTTCGATCATGGCCAATCAGGAGAAAGAGCGCGCTGCCCTGGCGCGGGAGCTGCACGACGAACTGGGGCAATTGCTCACTGCCATTCGCATGGATGCGGTATGGCTGCAGGAACGTTTGCGGGCGAAGGACTTCAAGGCCGCGGAGCGGGCGGCGGCCATCTGTCGCCTGGTAGACACCACCATCGAAGAGGTGCGCGCCATGGCGTTGCGACTGCGGCCCGGCGTGCTGGATGATTTGGGGCTGGTGGAAGCCTTGGAGATGTACACCACGGAATTCGAACGGCGGGTGCCCATGGCCTGTATTTTCACCCATCAGGATGTGCCGGCCGTGGACGGTGGTACCGCCACTGCGGCCTATCGTATCGCCCAGGAGGCCTTGACCAACGTGGCGCGGCACGCCGATGCGACGCGGGCCGAGGTGCGGTTGACGGTTAAACAGGGCGCCTTGTTGCTCAAGGTGGGCGATGACGGTCGGGGGTTTGATCCCGACCGCCTGCATCAGGGCCAAATGTTGGGATTGGTCGGCATGCGCGAAAGGGCGGCCCTGGTGGGGGGTGTGTTGTCGGTGGTTTCCTCGCCGGGGCGCGGCACCGTGGTGGCCCTGCGGGTTCCCCTGGCCGCAGCAATGGGGAACGCAGCATGATCCGGGTGCTTTTAGCTGATGACCACAGCATTGTGCGGGCGGGGTTGCGGCGCCTGGTGGAAGAGAGCGGTGATATGACCGTGGTGGCCGAGGCGGCCGACGGCGACGAGGCGATTCGCCGGATTCGCGAACTTGAGCCCGACGTGGCGGTGATCGATCTTTCCATGCCTCGGATCGATGGTTTGGAAGTGATTCACCGCATCCACCCCGAACTGCCTCGATTACCGATTTTGGTACTGACCATGCACGCGGAGAACCAGTACGTGATTCGGGCCATCGAGGCCGGCGCCATGGGTTACATCACCAAACAGTCGGCGCCGGAGCAGTTGGTGCGCGCGATTCGCAAGGTACTCGGCGGCGCGCGCTTTTTGACCGACGATGCCGCTGAATCCCTGGCCTTGCGGGTTTCCAAAGGCGGGCTGCATCGCAGCGCCCTGGACGCGCTATCCACCCGTGAATTACAGGTCCTGCGTCGGTTGGCATTGGGCCACACCAACCGCGAAATCGCCTCAGCCTATAACATCAGCATCAAAACCGTGGACACCTACCGTTTTCGTTTGTTGAAGAAGCTCAACCTGCGCAACAATGCCGAGCTGTCGCGTTTCGCGATCCAAAACGGGTTGATCGAAGCGTGAGGCGTGTCGGGTGAGTTGGTTGGGTTTATTGAGTTTGTTGGGTTTGTTGCGTTTATTGAGTTTGTTGGGTTGTTTGGGGTGGGGGTGGGAAAAGGCGCTTGCATTGTGCTGCGGGGGTCCGTAAAACGGCTATAATGTTTTTTCCACATATTGAACGAAGAGGGACGAACAGGTCGGCTCGCCGCGATATTGCGGCCGTAAAGGCCATGGCGGGATTCGGCCGTGACCCTCGACCACAAAAGGAGAAGAAGTGATGCGTGAAGCGGTGATTGTGAGTGCGGTGCGGACGCCCCTGGGGGGGTTCAACGGGACCCTGGCAGGGATCGGCGCCACCGATTTGGGGGGCATGGTGATCGCCGAGGCGGTCAAGCGGGCCGGGATCGCCACCAGTGAGGTCAACGAAGCGATCATGGGGCTGGTGTTGCCTTGCGGTTATGGCCAGAACCCGGCCAAGCAGGCCGCCATCAAGGCGGGGCTGCCCTGGGAGACCGAGTGCTTCACCATCAATAAGGTGTGCGGTTCGGCCTTGAAATCGGTGATGCTGGCGGCCCAGGCGGTCCAGTTGGGCGATGCCGACGTGGTGGTGGCCGGCGGTATGGAAACCATGAGCATGGCCCCCTATTATCTGGAAAAAGCCCGCTTCGGCTACCGCATGGGGCCGGGACAGCTGCAGGACCACATGGTTCATGACGGCCTGTGGGATATCGTCAACGATTTTCACATGGGCATCTCCAATGAGCTGTGCTCGGAAAAGTACGGCATCTCCCGGGAAACCCAGGACCGCTATGCCCTGCAATCCTACGAGCGGGCCTTGGCCGCCATCGCCGATGGTCGTTTCAAGGACGAAATCATGCCGGTGAGCATCCCCCAGCGCAAGGGCGATCCCAAAATTTTCGACACCGACGAGTGCCCGCGGGCGACCAGTTACGAGATGTTGGCCAAGATGGGCGGGGCTTTCAAAAAGGGCGGCGTCACCACGGCCGGCAATGCGTCGGTGATCAGCGACGGCGCCGCCGCGGTGGTGGTGATGTCCCGCGAAAAGGCGGATGCCCTGGGCTGCACTGTTTTGGCCACCATCGGTGCCCAGGCCTCCTACGGCATCGATATGAAGTATGTGCTCGTGGCGCCCATCTGGGCGGTACCCAAGGCCCTGAAGAAGGAGGGCATCGGGTTGGACCGGGTGGATCTGTTCGAGATCAACGAGGCCTTTTCCGGATCGACGTGCGCCGTGATGCAGGAGCTCAAGCTCGATCCGGCCAAGACCAACGTCAATGGCGGCAGTGTGGCCCTGGGGCATCCCATCGGCGCCAGCGGCTGCCGGGTGCTGGTCACCCTGCTCTACGAGATGATGCGTCGCGACAGCAAGACCGGCGTGGCCTCCCTCTGTCTGGGCGGCGGCGAGGCGGTGGCCCTGGTGATCAAACGATAATGGCCGGTTGCCATCGACACCGGTCGACGGCAGCAGTCAACGATTTTCAACCGGTGCCCATCCGGCGAGGATTGCTTGCAGTTCGTTGCCAAAGTTGCATGATGCCGCTGCCGGATGGACACCAATGAGGAAAAAGGAGCACAAAGCATGGAGATCCAAACATTCGGTGTGATCGGCGCCGGTCAGATGGGCAGCGGCATTGCCCAGGTGGCGGCCATGAGCGGGCTGAACGTGGTGATGAACGACATCCAGGAGGCCTTCGTGGACCGCGGCTTCAAGACCATCGAGAAGTTTTTCGACCGCTCCATCGAGAAGGGCAAAATGACCGCGGAGCAAAAAGCCGAGGTGATGGGGCGCATCAAGCCCAGCACCGATATCAACGACATGGCCGGCACCGATTTCGTTGTGGAGGCGGCCACGGAAAACGAAGCGTTGAAGTTTGAAATTTTCAAAATGTTGGATCAGGCGTGCCGTCCGGAGGTGATTCTCGGTTCCAACACCTCCTCCATCCCCATCGGCCGCATCGCCGCCCAGACCAAGCGCCCGGAAAAAGTGATCGGCATGCACTTCATGAACCCGGTGCCCATCATGAAGCTGGTGGAGGTGATCCGGGGTATCGCCACCTCCGACGAGACCTTTCAAATCACCTGGCAATTGTCGGAAAAGTTTGGCAAAACCCCTGCCGAGTCCAGCGACTACCCGGGTTTCATCGCCAACCGTATATTGATGCCCATGATCAACGAAGCCGTTTTCGCCCTCTACCACGGCGTGGGCACCCGGGAGGCCATCGACACCGTGATGAAGCTGGGGATGAACCATCCCATGGGACCCCTTACCCTGGCGGACCTGATCGGGCTGGATACCTGCCTGGCCATCATGGAGACCCTTTATGACGGATTCAAGGATTCCAAGTACCGCCCCTGCCCCTTGCTGCGCAAATATGTGGAAGCCGGTTGGCTGGGGCGTAAAACCGGCCGGGGCTTTTACGAGTATTAACGTTTCGGGGGGCTTTGCGCCCCCCGCCTTGTTCCGTTGTCCACGGCCCCCGGCATTGCCGGCCCGGCAAGTGACCGGGCCCGCCGGCGGGCATGCGGACACGGGGTGGCCGCAGTGCCGCAACCACAACCAAAGGAGCCGACATGCCGCGTCCCAAAGCCAAGACCCCAACCCCCATCGGCAAACGCATCAAGGCGGTCCGCACCAAAAAGAAAATGACCCTCGATCAGATCGCCAACGATACGGGTTTCAGCATCGATTACTTAAAGAGTATCGAGAGCGGCAAGGAGATGCCTCCGGTGGGCACCCTGCTGCAAATTTCCCGTTCGCTGCACATCGATTCGGGCGAACTGCTGCGCGACGAACAGGAGGCCCTGGATCAACGGGCCGATGCCTACGCCAAGCGCACCCGCAACTACGCCTACACCACTCTCACGCCGGGAGCCGAACACAAGCACCTGAAGGCCTTTCGCATCGCGATCGAAGCCGGACAAGCCCACAAGGGCGTCGGCTATCAGCACGAAGGCGAGGAGTTTGTCTACGTGCTGGATGGCGAGATCGAATTGACCGTGGGTGAAAATGTCAATCGCCTGGTACCGGGCCAATCGCTGCACTTCAACTCGGGTATCCAGCACCACATGCGCAATATCGGCGATGCCGATGCGCAACTGCTGGTGGTGGTCTACAATCCCTGAGCCGTTTCACAATCGTCGCTTCCGGCTCCGGTGCCGCCCCTATGGCGGCTCCCTTGCGCAGCGGACAGTTGATTGCCTGCCAAATCCCAAACCCAGGAGTTGTCCATGACGATGCCATTGACCGAAGAACAGCTCATGATCCGAAGCATGGTCCGGGAGTTCGCCCGCAAGGTGGTGGCCGCGGGCGCCGCCGAACGGGATCGCACCAAGGTTTTTCCCGCCGACATTTTAAACCAGATGGGAGAGTTGGGCCTGATGGGCATGATGGTGCCGCCTGAATACGGCGGCAGCGGCAGCGATGCGGTCAGCTATGTTTCGGCTTTGTCGGAAATTGCCTATGCCTGCGCCTCCACGGCCGTTGTCATGTCGGTGCAAAACTCCATCGTGTGTGAAAGCCTGCTGCACTTCGGCACCGAGGAACAGAAAAAACGGTTTCTCACCCCCTTGGCCGAAGGAGAGATGATCGGCGCCTTTGCCATGACCGAACCGGAAGCCGGTTCCGACCCGGTGAGCCAGCAGACCACCGCCGTGCGGGAAGGCGATGCCTATATCATCGACGGAACAAAACGGTTCATCACCTCCGGCAACCATGCGGGCGTCGTCCTGGTGACCGCCAAGACCGAGCCGGCCGCACGCCACAAAGGGATCAGCACCTTCGTCGTGCCGAAGGACACGCCGGGATTCAAGGTCGGCCATCAGGAGGACAAGATGGGTCTGCGGGCCTCGGACACCACCGATCTGATCTTCGAGCAATGCCGTGTGCCGGCCGATCACCTGCTGGGCGCCGAGGGCCAAGGGTTCGAAATCGCCATGCGGGGACTGGACAGCGGCCGCATCGGCATTGCGGCCCAGAGCGTGGGGGTGGCCCAGGCGGCCTTGGATGCGGCGGTGCATTACATCAAGAACCGTTCCCAGTTCGGCCAGAGCGTCAGCAAGTTCCAGGGGGTGCGCTGGATGGTGGCCGATATGGCGGTGGATATCGAGGCCGCACGGCAGCTCACCCTGGCGGCTGCAACGCTCAAGGACCGGGGGGAGACCTACACGTTGCAGGCCGCCACGGCCAAGTTGTTCGCCTCGGAGATGGTCAACCGGATCACCGGCAAGGCGATTCAGCTCCACGGCGGCTACGGTTTCACCAAAGATTACCCCGTGGAACGCTTTTACCGCGATGCGCGGGTGTTCACCATCTACGAAGGAACATCGGAGATACAGCGGGTGGTGATTTCCAATCATATATTGAAAGATAAGCGGAAAGGGTGATGTCCGGTTCTAGGAGATCTTGCGGTTGCTATGCTTGGGCGGCGGGGTGTGAAATAGTTTAAAGTTGAAAGTTTAAAGTTTAAAGCAAGGAATGCTGTCGATGGTATGGGGATGGGGGTGGACGAGCGGATGCGTCCTTCCACGCACCAACCCGTAGGGGCACGGCACGCCGTGCCCAATAAGGTCCGATCCACCCGTGGGGCACGGCACGCCGTGCCCGATAAGACGCGATCCACCCGCAGGGGCGGGTGTGCCTCGCCGCGGGTCGTAAACATTATTTGTCACCGAATAGGGGAGGGTTGATATGGTGCGAACCGAGATATCTTTGTTCATGCAGAATGCGCCCGGTGAGTTGGGCAAGCTGACCGCTTTGTTCGGTCAGGCCGGGATCAATATCGATGCCATTACCATTCAGGATGCTTCCAGCTACGTGCGGGAACTGTTCAAGGCCCGGGGCAAGTCCCTCAAGCGCATCGCCTCGGCCGCCAGCTACAACTCCATGAGCAAGGATTCGGCCGATTTCGCCCTGGTGCGACTGCTGCCTAGCGACGGGATGACCGATAAGACCATGGACCTGTTGTCGGAGCACGACTACTTGTACGATATCCAGCCGGTGATTGCCGTCAAGATCGGCAATCGGCCCGGTGAATTGGCCAAGATGGCCACCCGTTTGGGCAACGAGGGCATCAATATCAACTATGTGTACGGTTCGGTGGCCGGCCCGGACGAGGAATGCCTTTTCGTGTTCTGCCCCGAAGATCTCGAGCGGGCCGCCAAGGTGTTCAAGGAAGAAGGGCCATAGGCAAAGCGGACGATTGCCGTTGGCAGGACATGGCGGGTGTTTTCCGGGGTAGGGCGGGCTCCCCTACGGCCGGCCGCTATCCGGTGAGATCCGCCAGGATCGGTCGCAGGTCGCCCAGCAGCGGCAGCAGCGCGGTGTGGTGTTCGGGGGGCACCATGAGCACGGGGATGGTCCGATTGGCGGCCAGGTCCGTCGGCGGCGCGGTGCTGCCGGACAGAAGCCACAGCAGCAGGTCGGTCAAGTTGCCCGTGCGGCCATTCTGGTCCAAGGCTTCGATGAATTGCAAAAACAGGGTGTTGGCCGCCAGGACGCGGTCCGGCATGTCGGCCGTTCCGTGGCGGGCGCAATCGGTGTGCGACACCATGGCGCGGCAGCCGAAGGGTCGGGCCGGGTATATGGTGCAGATCGTATCGTTCAGCAGTGGACAAGGTCCTGCCGCCGGATCAGACGCTTCGTCGGGCGGTTCGCCGCCCGCGGCGCAGATGGCAGCCAGTTGATTGGTGGTCAGCCGCGGCCGGAACCGGGGGTGACGCGCGGCTTGCTGCAAACGCGCGGTCGGCGGCTTTTCGCCCGTTCGGGCCCAGTGGCGATCAATGGCGCGGGCCTCCAGGGTGGTGAGGGTTACGTTGGCGGTGCAGCACGGGGCGCACCCGCGGCGGCAGGCAAAGGTTTGATCGGCGCAGAAGCGCTCGTGCAAGTCATAGATGCGTTGCAGTCGTTGTAAGGCGTCATTGATCGGCATGGTTGACACATAGCACCAAACGTTTACGATGGCGATAGGAAACCGGTGGGTGCGGCCCGCCGGGACAGGCTTGTTCAGAGGCACCAGCGGCACTGCCACGAAGGATCGCGCCATGGAAATCGTCATCGTTTCGCTAATTCTGCTGGCCACCATCTTTCTGTTGATCAGCGAACGGCTGCCTGTGGACCTGACCGCCATCGGCATCATGGTGGCGCTGATGCTCAGCGGCATTCTCACACCCCCGGAGGCGGTTGCGGGATTTGCCAACCCGGCCGTGATCACGGTGGGGGCCATGTTTCTGCTCAGCCAGGGGATGGTGCGCACCGGCGTGGTGGGGCTGATTGCGCGGCGGGTGATGGATCTGACCCGCGGTCGGGCCTGGCTGGCGTTGTTGGTGGTGCTGGCCATCGTGGGCCTGGCCTCGGCCTTTATCAACAACACACCGGTGGTGGTGCTGTTCATTCCGGTGATTATCTCGATGGGGTGCCGCCTGGGCGTCAGCCCTTCCAAATATTTGATTCCCATCTCCTATGTCTCCATTCTGGCCGGCACCTGCACCCTCATCGGCACCTCCACCAACATCATCATCAGCGATCTGTCCGCGCGCAGCGGGTACGGCGCCCTGGGCATGTTCGAATTGGCATGGGTCGGCCTGCCCTTGGCGCTGGTCGGATTCGCTTTCATCATGGTCGCCGGGCCGCGTTGGCTGCCCGATCTGGATCACCCGACCTGTGAACTGGATGGCCAGCGCAAACGGCGTTACCTGGCCGAACTGATCGTGCCACGGGGCAGCGCCTTGGTGGGGCTCGATCCCTGTGCCGATCTGCCAACGCGCTATCCCGGCCTCGAGGTGGTGGAGTTGATCCGTTACTCCCACATCTTTCATCCTTGTCGGGATGCGGTGGCCATTGCGCCCGACGATCTGTTGCTGGTCAAAGGCTCGCCCAATGACCTGACGCACATCCTGCAGGGCAAGGATGTGGATCTGCCTCTGAGCGAAAAGGGGATTGATTTCCGCAAACCGGATGAAGCCTTTGTGGTGGAGCTGATTATTCCCCCCCAGTCCAGCTTGCTCGGCTGGCGTTTGCGCGAGACTTATCTGGAGCGGGAAGAGGATTTGCATGTGGTGGCGGTGGAGCGCAGTGGACTGCACTACACGGAGCGCAAGATCAAAGACATCCGCCTGCGCATCGGCGATATTCTGTTGGTGTGGTGCCGCGCCGACCGTATGGAAAAATTCCGTGGGCGCAGTGATTGGATCGTGGTGGAGGATGTCCATGACGAGATCGTGTTTCAGCGCAAGGCCCCCCTTGCCGGCTTGATCTTTGCCGCCATGGTGGCCGCCGCCGCCACCGGCCTGGCCGATATCATGGTGTGCGCCTTGACCGCCGTCTTCCTGATGCTGGTCACCGGCTGCCTGCCGTTGAAGGAGGCCTACCGGGCGCTGCAAAGCAACGTGCTGATGCTCATCGCCGGTACCATCGCCCTGGGGCGCGCCATGGAACAAACCGGCGCCAGTCAGTACTATGCCGATTTATACCTGGGGTTGTTCCAAGGCTGGCCGCCGGTAATGATTATGGCCGGTTTCCTATTGCTGACCAGCATCAGCACCCAGGTCTTGAGCAACAACGCTACCGCCGTTCTGTTGCTGCCCATCGCCGTCTCCACCGCCCTGGGTCTGGGGGTCAATCCCAAACCTTTCATCATTGCGGTCTGCTTCGGCGCCAGCGCCTGCTTCGCCACGCCCATCGGCTATCAGACCAACCTCATGGTTTACGGTCCCGGCGGCTACAAATTCAGCGACTATCTCAAGCTGGGCATCCCTCTCAACTTCATGGTGCTGGTGGGAGGTACTTTGCTGATTCCCGTGTTTTGGCCGCTGTAAAAAGATAGTGTTAAGCGTGTTTCTAGTTAAGGTATTCTGTCGATTGTATGGGGGTGGGGGTGGACGAGCGGATGCGTCCTTCCACGCACCAACCCGTAGGGGCACGGCACGCCGTGCCCAATAGGACCCGATCCACTTTTTGGGTTGGTTGGATTGATGGTGTTGGTTGGAATTGATTGGACTTTTGGGCGGGGATGGCGTACAAGATCTGGCTTTCGACCCCGTTCGGGGGTCGGGTAACCGGATCAGCATGCTCGGAGTGTGACCAGCCCCTTTCGTTTTTTCTGAAAGCCGCACAACCATTTCCCTGAAACATGCATCTTGCGTTCATTCATCAATTCCCTTTCGGGGGAACGAGGAGTTCCTGTCGCCATGCCGCTTGCAACCATCGCCAACGATAAGATCCGTAATGTGGCCATCATCGCCCATGTGGATCACGGCAAGACCACCCTGGTGGATGCCATGTTCCGCCGCAGCGGCGTGTTCCGGGAAGGCCAGGCCGTCGATGAGCGGCTCATGGACAACATGGATCTGGAGCGGGAGCGGGGCATCACCATCGCCGCCAAAAACTGCTCGGTGCAGTGGCGGGGGGTCAAGATCAACATCATCGACACGCCGGGCCATGCCGATTTCGGCGGAGAGGTGGAACGGGCCCTCTCCATGGCCGACGGCGCTTTGTTGCTGGTGGACGCGTCCGAAGGGCCTTTGCCCCAGACCCGCTTCGTTTTGGAGAAAACCCTGGCGGCCGGGTTGCCGGTGATCGTGGTGATCAACAAAATCGACCGCAAGGACGCCCGTGCCGCGGTGGTGTTGGATCAGGTGTACGATCTGTTCATCGATCTGGATGCCGACGATGTGCAGCTCGATTTCCCCTTCCTTTACGCCATCGGCCGTGACGGCATCGCCCGTTTGCATGCCGACGATGACAACGACAACCTCGATCCGCTGTTGGATCAAATTCTGGAAAAGATTCCGCCCCCCACCCACCGGCCGGACGCGCCGTTTCAGATGCTGGTGTCCGATTTGGGCTATTCGGAATACCTGGGGCGCTTGGCGGTGGGGCGCGTGGCCAATGGCCGGGCGCGTATCAAAGAAAACCTGGTGTGCATCGGCGCCGACGGTGTCGCGCGTCCGCTGAAAGTGGCCTGCCTGCAAACCTACCAGGGGACCGCCTTGGTGGAAACGGCCGATGCCGATCCGGGCGACATCGTGGTGCTGGCGGGCATCGAAGAAGTGCGCATCGGCGATACCATCGGCACCGCCGGTGGTCACAAAGCACTGCCCCGCATCCGGGTGGACGAGCCGACCGTGGCCATGCGTTTCACCATCAACACGTCACCCTTCGCCGGACGGGAAGGGCGGTACTCGCAATCGCGCCATCTGCGTGAACGGTTGTTCAAGGAGACCCTGCGCAACGTGGCCCTCCAGGTGGAGGAGACCGACAACCGGGAGGTGTTTCTGGTCAAGGGCCGGGGTGAGTTTCAGCTGGCCATCTTCATCGAGACCATGCGCAGGGAAGGGTTCGAGCTGGCCGTGGGCCGCCCGGAGGTGATTTACAAAGAGCGTGACGGCGTGCGCCTGGAGCCGATGGAGCGACTCTTCGTCGATTGCGATGAGGGCTTCCTGGGTGCCGTGACAGAAAAGCTGTCCCTGCGCAAAGGGCAGATGACCAACCTGATCAACCACGGCAGCGGGCGCGTGCGCATCGAGTTCACCATCCCCGCCAGGGGCTTGATCGGTTACCGGGATGAATTTCTCACCGACACCAAGGGCACCGGCTTGCTCAACACCATCTTCGCCGGCTACGATACCTTCCGCGGCGATATTCCCGGCCGCTTCACCGGTTCCATCGTTTCCGACCGCCAGGGCGCGGCCGTGGCCTATGCCCTGTTCAATCTGGAGCCGCGGGGGCAGATGTTCGTGCGACCCGGCGAGCCGGTGTACGAAGGCATGATCTTCGGCGAGCACAATCGCGCCGTCGATCTGAACGCCAACCCCTGCAAGGAGAAAAAGCTCACCAACATGCGGGCTTCCGGCCATGACGAGAACGTGATTCTCGCGCCGGTCAAGCCCATGACCCTGGAGTGGGCCATCCATTTCATCCGCGAGGACGAAATGGTTGAAGTGACTCCCAAATCGATCCGCCTGCGCAAAACCATCCTGTCGGCCGGACAACGGCATAGAAGTAGAGGCAATGGCGTGTAAATTTTTGTTATTAAAAGGATAGTTTAAACTTGAAACTTAAAACTATTTTCTCCCAACCCCTTCCAACCCAACAAATGCGCGATCAATCCAACATATCCAACAAACCCGATACGCCTGCTCCCATTGACTTCCCCGGTTGTTTATGGGCATCTTGCCGTCGATTAATCGGGTTCAGTTTCTGACTGCGATGGTTTGCGCGCCATCATGGCAATTGTTTCAACAACAGGAAAGGATCGGGTAGCGATGGAGAAGAAGAACGTATGTGTGGTGGGGGCCGGGTTGATGGGCAGCGGTATTGCCCAGGTGTGCGCCCAGGCGGGGTACAACGTCACGTTGCGGGACATCGAGCAGCGGTTCGTCGACAACGGCATGGGGATCATCCGCAAAAACCTGGCGCGGGCGGTGGAGAAGGGAAAGAGCAGTCAGGAGGAGATGGACGCGGTGTTGCGGCGCGTCACGCCCTTGGTGGATCTGGAGGCTGCCGCGCGGGATGCGGACTTCGTGGTGGAGGTGATCATCGAGGTGTTGACGCCCAAGAAGGAACTGTTCAGCGAGCTGGAGCGGATCGTCTCCGATGATTGTCTCTTTTTCACCAACACATCGGGCCTGAGCATCACTGAAATCGCCGCGGCCACCAAGAGGCCCGATAAATTCATCGGCACCCACTTCTTCAACCCCGTGCCGGTGATGCGGCTGCTGGAGATTATCAAGGGCCAGGAGACGTCCGAAGAGACCTTGCAGGCGGCCAAAACCTGGGGTGCTTCCATCGGCAAGGAGATCATCGTGGTGGAAGAGGCGCCGGCCTTTGCGGTGAACCGGCTGCTGTGTTCCATGTTGAATGAGGCGTTCTACGCCCTGGGCGAAGGCATCGCCACCCCCGAGGACATCGACAAGGGCATGGTGCTGGGATGCAACCATCCCATCGGCCCCCTGGCCCTGGCGGACCTGATCGGGCTGGAAACCCTCTTGCACGTCATCGAAAACCTGCATGCGGAGCTGGGGGACAAATACCGCCCGGCCCCTCTGCTCAAGAAATTGGTGCGGGCGAAGCGGTTCGGCCGGAAAACCGGCAAGGGTGTTTACACTTACGACAGCAAATAGCACTCGGGATGAGTGCGTCCATGGAAACCGCCTGCCGCAACGATAGGGCTGATCCGGGGGCGAAACCGCGTCTGCTGATCACCGGCGCCGGCGGGTATTTGGGATATGCCCTGTGTCGGTCCGCCCGGCGGCAGTGGTCGGTGACCGCCTTGTACAGAAAGCCAAAGCCTGCGGTGGCGGGGGTGTGCTGCATTCAGGCCGACCTGACCGATCTGAGCGGTTTGGAAGGCCTGATGCGCCGCCTGGCGCCCCATGCGGTGGTCCATGCCGCCGCGGAGGCCCGTGTGGGGGTTTGCCAAAAAGGGCCGGCGGCGGCCGAGGTGATCAATGTGCAGGTGCCGGCCCGGCTGGCCGAGTTGTGCGAGCACTACGGGATCGCACTGACCTTCACTTCCACCGATCTGGTTTTCGGCGGTCGGCAGGCACCCTATGATGAAACCGCGGCGCCGGATCCGGTCTGTGTGTATGGCGCGCAGAAGGCCCGGGCCGAGGATGCGGTGCGCACGCGCTGCCGCCAAGCCCTGGTGTGCCGCTTGCCGTTGCTGGTCGGCTTGGCCCCGCCGCCCCACGGCCAAGACCATTTCACTCGGCAGATGGTGTCGGCCATCGTTCAAGGCCGGCCCCTCCATCTGTTCGTGGACGAGTTTCGCACGCCGGTGGACATCCACAGTGCGGCCCGGGGGCTGCTGGCGCTGACGGGCCGAGCACGGGGGTTGTTGCACCTGGGCGGCCGCAGCCGCATCTCCCGTTACGAACTGGGCCTGATGGTGGCCGAGCGGATGGCGCTGCCGGCCGGCGCCATCCGCTCGGTGACCATTGATGAGATTCCGCTGCCCTATCAACGCGCCCCCGACTGCTCCCTGGACAGCCGCCGCGCTTACGCGCTGGGCTACGATCCCTTGCCGTTGCCGGCGGCCGTGGATCGAATGGCGGACGACTGGCGCCGGACGTCTTCCTTGAAGCCGGCGGCGCCATAATTGCCGTTGCGGTTTTTGGGGTCCGATCCGGTCGCTGTTCGCCTATCCCTCGGCGCTGTTCGTCCGCTCACTTTCGACGTTGCTGCGACCGTGACCGTTTTCACGAATCGGCAGCCGCTGCATGGGCCGCTCAGGACGCCTCCACCTCCACGAACACCACGGCGTCGCCTTGGGCATCCACTTGCAGGTTGGCCCCTTCCCGCACGTTGCCTTTGAGCATCTCCATGGAGAGGGGGTTTTCGATCAACTGCTGAATCGCCCGTTTAAGGGGGCGGGCACCGTAAACCGGATCGTAGCCGCGGTCGATCAGCACTTGCCGCGCCGCCGGCGTCAGTGTCAGGGTGATTTTACGGTCCGCCAACCGCCGTAACAGGTGCTGCAGTTGGATCTCCACGATGGCACCGATCTGGTCGGCGGTGAGGTTCAAAAAGATGATGATTTCGTCGATGCGGTTGAGAAACTCCGGCTTGAACTGCGCCCGCAGGGCGTCGGTGACCCGGCGTTCCATTTCGCTGCGCTGTTCGTTGCCCAGCTCCTGGATCCATTGGCTGCCCACGTTGGAGGTCATGATCACGATGGTGTTCTTGAAGTCCACCGTGCGCCCGTGGCCGTCGGTCATGCGGCCGTCGTCCAGGATTTGCAGCAGGACGTTGAACACCTCGGGGTGGGCCTTTTCGATTTCATCGAACAGGATCACCGAATAAGGCCTCCGGCGGACCGCTTCCGTCAGGTAGCCGCCCTCTTCGTAGCCCACATAGCCCGGCGGTGCGCCGATCAAGCGGGCCACGGCGTGCTTTTCCATGTATTCGGACATGTCCACCCGCACCATGGCCTGCTCGTCATCGAAGATGAATTGGGCCAGGGCCTTGGCCAGCTCCGTCTTGCCCACGCCGGTGGGGCCCATGAAAATGAAGGAGCCGATGGGCCGGTTGGGGTCCTGCAAGCCCGAGCGGGCGCGGCGCACGGCGTTGGACACGGCCTCGATGGCTTTTTGCTGCCCGATGACGCGGCGACCCAGCCGCTCCTCCATGTGCACCAGCTTGTCCCGCTCGCTCTCCATCATCCGGCTGACCGGAATACCGGTCCAGCGGGAGACCACCTCGGCGATGTCCTCGTCGTCCACCTCCTCTTTGAGCATCTTGCGCTCGGTCTGCAGATCCGTAAGGTCGTTGCGCGCCTGTTCGAGGGCTCGGTTCAGTTCGATGGCCCGGCCGTACCGCAGTTCGGCCACGCGGGCCAGGTCGCCCTCCCGCTCGGCCTTCTGCTGCTCGATGTTGACCTGTTCCTGGTCCTCTTTGATCTTGCGGATCTTCTGAATCAGCTCTTTTTCCTGGTCCCAGTGGGCCTTCATGCGGGTCAGGTCGGCCCGCAGCAGCTCCAGGTCGTTTTCCAGTTTTGCCAGGCGTTCGCGGGAGGCGTCGTCGGTCTCCTTTTTCAGCGCCTGGCGTTCGATCTCCGCCTGGGTGATCTTGCGCTGCACCTCGTCGATTTCCACGGGCATGGAGTCGATCTCGATGCGCAGCTTGGAGGCGCACTCGTCGACCAGGTCGATGGCTTTGTCCGGCAGGAAGCGGTCGGCGATATAGCGGTCCGAGAGGGTGGCGGCGGCCACGATGGCCGAATCCTTGATGCGCACCCCGTGGTGCACCTCATATTTCTCCTTGAGTCCGCGCAGGATGGAGATGGTGTCTTCCACCGTGGGTTCGCTGACCAGCACCGGCTGGAAGCGGCGTTCCAGGGCGGCGTCCTTTTCGATGTGCTTGCGGTATTCGTTGATGGTGGTGGCCCCCACACAGCGCAGGGTGCCCCGGGCCAGGGCCGGCTTGAGCATGTTGGAGGCGTCCATGGCCCCTTCGGCGGCGCCGGCACCCACCAGGGTGTGCAGCTCGTCGATGAAGAGAATGATTTCGCCCTCGGCCTTTTCCACCTCTTTAAGCACCGCCTTGAGCCGATCCTCGAACTCGCCGCGGTACTTGGCGCCGGCGATCAGGGCGCCCATGTCCAGGGCCACCAGCCGACGGTTTTTAAGGGTTTCGGACACGTCGCCGGCCACGATGCGCTGGGCCAGCCCCTCGACGATGGCGGTTTTGCCCACGCCCGGTTCGCCGATGAGCACCGGATTGTTCTTGGTGCGCCGGGAAAGGACCTGCACGATGCGCCGGATTTCCTCATCCCTACCGATTACCGGGTCCAGCTTGCCCAGGCGCGCCAGCTCGGTCAGGTCGCGGCTGAACTTTTCCAGGGCCTGGTACTTCTCCTCGGGGTTGGGGTCCGTGATGCGCTGATGCCCCCGGATCTCCATCAGCACCTTGAGCAGCACATCCCGCGTTACGCCGTTGCGTTCGAGCAGCTTTTGGGCCGCGCCGCCCTTTTCATCCACCACCGCCAGCAGGATGTGCTCGATGCTCACATACTCGTCCTTCATCTTGTCGGCTTCAGCAAAGGCCTTCTCCAGCAGGGTGCGGGTCCGGGGGGAGAGATAGACATCGGTGCCGCCGGTCACCTTGGGCAGCCGATCCAGGGCCACCGCCGTTTCCTGGGCGATGGCGTCGGGGGATACCCCCAGCTTGCGCAGAATGGAACGGGCGACCCCTTCCTTCTCCGCCAGCATGGCGGCCAGCGCGTGCTCCGGTTCGATCTGCTGGTTGTGCAGGCGACCGGCAAGGGCCTGGGCATTTTGGATCAACTCTTGGGATTTGATGGTAAACTTGTCGAAACGCATGACGCCTCCTGGTTTCAATGGTCTGATTTTTGCATGAAATTTAACCATGGCCCATTCGTTGTCAAATCCATTTCCGGCAAAAAAGTGTGGTATAGCCGGAATAACAAAGCTTTGCGGGATATCCCCGAACCATCGGATCGGTAGCGGCCAAACAATTTTCGTCACTGCCGCCGCGCGTTGCCAATGCCGCATCGACATCCGGCCGGTGGTCTATTTTCTCTTGGGTTGCGAACTGATCGTGGGGCGCCGCGCCCCCGTCCGGTGTAAAGGTGGTCATGCCGAAGTTCAGCGGGACCGGCGATCCTAAGGGGGTTGCCGGCAATTTGCGAATGATCGGAACGACAGGATTGTGGATGGCGGTCTTGGTCCTGGGGTTGGCCGTGGCTTGGCCGGTGGCCGCTGCCGCGCCCGCGACGGCGCCCGACGCCCAAGATTGGGTCCTGCCGCCGGACCGGCGGCCGGCGGACGGGGATGCAATGACCCGTTCAGCGGACGGGACCCAGCGGCCGCGCTCTTCTTTGCTGGACACCTTGGCGGCACGGGTGGGGCTCGATGGCGAGGCCGTCCTCCTTTATGCCAAATGGGTGGTGGGTGCACCGACCCTGGTGGTGTTGATTGTGCTGGTGCTCCTGCTGCGCCCGCGGCGCAAGATGGTTGCCTTGCGGCCGTTTGGGCGTCCCGGCGATGCCACCGCCCCCCCGCCATCGCAGGCGGAGATGCCGCTTGCGCCCGTTGTCCGGCCGCCCCGATCCCGAAAGGTGCCGTCGACGTCGCAACCGCCGGTCCCTTTGCCGGGGGGGCAGCTGATTCTGGCGTTTTTTCTTGAGCTGTTCCGTCACCAGTTGGGTGCCGCCGCGGATGCCTTGGCCCAGATCTATCTGGTGGAAACCCGATCCGTCTGTCCGGACGAGATCTATGAGATGCGTATTTTCCATGGGCAGGAGTGGGAAACGCGGCGGATGTCCATCGGCCTGTTGGGCCAGGGCGGCGGTAGCCGCAGCCAGTGTTTCTATGTGATCTACGACACCCACATGGTGATCAAGATTCCCGCGCAGCCGGTGGTGCGCTTCAGCGACTACAGACGTCAAATCGCCGCCGAAGGTCGGATCCTGGCGCGGTTGGCCCCCCGTGAGTGCATCGTGCCCCGGGTGTCGGTGATTCTGGAGGCGGTGCACGTCATCGCGGACAGCGACCGGTTGCCGGCCGAGGTGCTGGAAACCCGCTACATGCGGATGCTGGAGGAACAGCCGGAACTGCAGGCCCACCTGCAATTGGGGGACTCTTTTGCTTTTTTCATGGATCTGGCCAAGCACTACTTTCTCAGCACCGTTTTGGAGGAGATCCATGGCGGCTACGGCCGTTTGAACGAAGAAGCGCGCCAGCATCCCGAATTGTTGTGGGATCAGCACGGCTTTGTCTGCCGTTACGGGGAGTCGGCGGCGCCGGAATGCCTTGCCCTGCAGGAGGTGTACTACCGGTGCGAGGGGCGGTTGCGTCGGCTGGCGTCCCAACCGGGTCACGGGGAGGTGCCGTCATACCACCTCAAGCAGTGGTTCTTGGGGCACTTGGTGGGTGATCCGCCTGCGGTCGAGGAGCAGAGCTTGCCCCGGCCGGCTATGGAGCAGGTCAATCAGTTGTTGGAGACGGTGGTGCAAGAGAACCGACGGCTGGTGGAGCGTTACCGCAGCCATTTGCGCAGCTACATCCGCGAAACACGGTTTTCCCGCTACCGGCGCCCCGTGGAAGCCCTCGCCGCCAATCTGCTCGACTTGCTGGCCTGGATCGGCCAAAAGGGGTTGGCCATGCGCGATCTGAAGCCGGAGAACCTGTTCGTGGCGGGCAACCCCGATGACTATCCCGGCTTTCTCAACAACCCGGACAAATTTTCCATCGGCCTGATCGATGTGGAGACCGCCGTTGCCATCGATGCGGCGGACCCCGTGCGGATCGCGCAGCCCCAATTGGCCGGCACGCCGCTGTATGCCACCCCGGCCCATCTGATGTCCAATGCGATCTTGCTGGAGGTGTACGATGATCTGGCGCTGGTGCTGCACCTTCAGGATTGGCATGCCACCATCGCCCTCTTGTACAAACTGATGACCGGTGAGCACCTGTTTTCCGCCACCGCCCACGTTTTCCCCGAAATGATCGACCGTTTGAAGGTGTTGGATCCCGGCGGGCCCGATCTGGTCGACGAGGTGATGCGGATTCAGCGGCTGTTTTGGAACAGCGCCGTGGCCGAATTCCAGGAGGGTATGGCGCGTCACGGCCAGGCCTTCGCCCGATTGTCCATCGCCGTGCCGGACAATTTCGTGGCCGAGATGACCACCGGCCTGCGGGCCGACATGGCCGAGATCGACAAGGCCGTTGTGCGTGCGGTCGGTGAACAGTCTTTTTTCAACAGCGGTGACAAGCGCCGTTTCCTCAAGGAGGCTTCCGCGGAGAAAATCGGCCAGATGAAAAACCGTTTGCTCCGGGATGCGCAGCTCGCTCGGGACCCGATCCTGCTCTTTTTCGAACTGTTCGAAAAGCTCAAAACCCGCCAGGAAGAGAAGGCGCTGACTTTGGCGGCTCTCAGCGCCCCCCGCGCCACCATGCAGGCGGATCAACTACTGGAGGCGATGTTTCAGCGGGTATTCGCCACTTTGTATCCATCCCACTGGCCGGCCCTGGCACCAACTCCTTATGGCCGCCGCGTGTTGCTCGATCCGGAAATCACCACCTATCAGGCGACGATGTAAGCGCATCCCACGACCACTTAGAATCTGTCCTTTATGATGAAGTTGACAAGATCGTCCGGATGGACGCACTGTTCCGGGATGGCGCGCCGGCGGACCGATATGCCCGCCTCATGCACCGATTGGGGGTCGCCGCTGACCAGCGGATGCCAAGGGGGCAGCGGTTTTTTCTCGGCCACCAGGCGGTAGGCGCAAGTGCGGGGCAACCAACGCAAGGCGGGTATGGTGGTGGCGGAGAGTTCGAGGCATTCGGGCACCCGAATGTGACGCATGGCGTAGTCGGTGCAGCGGCAGGTGTCGATATCCAACAGCATGCAGGCCACGCTGGTGTATTGCACCTTGCCTGTGGTGGGGTTGCGCAGCTTCTGCAAACAGCAGCGGCCGCAGCCGTCGCACAACGCTTCCCACTGCTCGGTGCTAAGCGCTGCCAGGGGGGTGTCTTGCCAGAAAGGGATCACGTTCACGGGCTCCGTCTTGATATCTGCTGCACAATGGCCACTATTTAACAGAGATGAAACCCGGTTTTAAGTGTTAAGTTGCAGGCAAATCATCTTTCCGATCAACGGAACGGTCAACAACAATCATTACCCACCTGTACCGGCGTTAGAGATGCACGAAAATGCCAAGGAGACGGCAATTCGAGGGGGTTGCGGTGTGTAAATGGATGATGGCGGCAATCTTGCTGCTGGGCCTCGGCGCGTGTAGTTCCATGCCCACCCAAGCACCGTTGCAGATGCTGGACCTGGATCGGGGCCGCACCCTGGTCGGGCCGGAGGCGGTGGCGGCGCTGCAGCAGGCGCGTATCGTGTTGGTGGGCGAGCAGCACACCAATCCATGGCATCACCAGGCCCAGTTGGCGGTGATTCGAGCGTTGCACCAATCCGGCACACGGGTGGCCATCGGCCTGGAGATGTTTCGTCACGACGGGCAGGCCGATCTGGAGCGCTGGGTGGCGGGGAAAGTGGATGCAGCGGATTTTCAGGACATTTACCTGGCGCATTGGAACTACGATTGGGCGTTGTACGCGCCCATTTTTCATTATGCACGGGATCACGCCCTGCCCATGGTCGGGTTGAATGTCGCCAGGGAGATCTCCCGCCAGGTGGCGCGCCACGGGTTCGCGTCCCTGACGCCCGCCCAGCGGGGCGAATTGGATGACATCGTTTGCGATGTGGCACCCGCTTACCGGGTGTTCATTCGCAGGGCCTACGAAGCCCATGCACACGGTCATATGGATTTCGAACACTTCTGTCAGGCCCAGTTGCTCTGGGATGAAGCCATGGCCAAGCATGCGATCCGCTATCTCGCCGCACATCCGGATCGCACTTTGGTGATTCTCACAGGCAGCGCCCACGCCCGCAAAATGGGCATTCCCGCCCGGGTGGCGCACCACGGCCCCTGGTCCATGGCGGTCATCCTGCCGGAGACGCCGGGGGTGTTCGAGACGGACACGGTGACGTCCGCCGATGCGGACTACTTGCTGCGGGTGCCTTGAGTCGGCGGGATTTCAAGGGGTGTGGGAACGGGTCGCCGGCTGAATCCAGCGGTTGTTGGCGCCTTCATAAAGCCATTTGTCGGTGAATCCGCCACGGAACACGTAGGTCGGGTGATCGGCCCAGCGGATCAGCGCCTCATAAGCTTCCTGTATCTTGACAAAGGCCCGGGCCGTTCCGCCCAAGTCGGGGTGGTGTTGTTTCACCTGGCAACGGTAGGCCTGTTTGATGCGGCTGTGGATGTTTTCCGGTGTGAGGTCGTCGGCGCGCAGCGCCAAGGTGACCAGGCTGCTCATGCGCACCGAGGGCACGGCGAAAGAGACGGGTATCACCGCCTCCTTGGGCCGATTGCCTCGCACGGCCTGGGCCAAAACATGGCGGGAGGCCAGGTAACGTTTCTTGGTACGCTCGCGCTCGCGCCACCATTGTGACCCCAACGAGTTGGAAAGGTGGCAGAAATCGTCCACCGGCTTGCGGTTGGCGCTTCGGGGCAGCATGTAGCTGTAGATCTGCTCCATGTCGTAGGGCAGCAAGTCCATGATGACCATTCGGTCGGTGAAGTAGAAGGTGGCGTAGCGGGTGTTCAGCGCGCGCAACAGGCCGGTGCGTCGATTGAGGGAGCGCAGCAGTTGCAACCGGCAATTGTTGTCGCAATAGCGCCGCCGGCGGGGCGGTAAAGCGCTGCCGCAGGCCATACAAGTTCGCGAGCGACCCGCCTTGGCCTTCTGGCACATGAGGGCAAGGTTAGTGGTTGTTGTTCGTTTGTCATTGCTTGATAAGCCGGCCATTGTCATTTCGTGTGTTCCTCTGCAAAAGACGCAATGAACACCAAAATTTCAATTTGCAGTGAAATTGTCAAGTCGGCTACATTTCCAATGGGCGCTTGCCCGCCTTGACGCGCAATCGATTGATGGACTTGAAAATGTGTTTTTGGGTGAGAATGCGGCGGATGAGCCGCCGTTTGCCGGGGAAATTGAGCAGGGCCATGCCCAGGGCGAGGGTCAACAGTCCCTGGCCGGGCAGGACCAGCATGGCAATGCCGGCCAGAACGAAAATGGCGCCCATGAGGTTCTTGAAAATAAGGTAGGGAAAGTGCCAAAAGGTATAGCCGGGCCGATCCGCCCCCGGTTTTTCGTCCCGGGTCAGATAACCGGGGGGCAATGCAATGATGATGATGGGAAGGGCGAATAGGGTGCCGATCCAGAAAAGTACAGCCAGGACAACAACAACCCCTCCGCCCAATCCGATGCCTTGCAGAAAGTCAATCACCGCAGCGGTGTTGCCTTCTGTAAACATTGGCGGTGAGGACATCAGGAACTGAAGCCCTCCTCAGGCATCCGGACGGCGGCATCGTTCATCCGGGCGATGGAAGCCATCTTGCCCAGGGTACAGGGCAACACGGTCTGGATGAAGAATTCGGCCGTCTGGAGTTGGCCCTGGTAGAACGGTGCATCTTTGCCCTTGGCGCCGGCAGCAAGCTTGTCGCTGGCCACCTTGGCCCGCCACAACAGCATCCAGCCCATGATCACATCGCCCATGACTTCCAGGAAGGGAAAGCTGTGGGCAAAGGCGGCTTTGACATTGGGGGACACCACGGCTTTGCCCAGCACCGCGGCGGTTTCGGCCAATCGGCCGGCGGCCTCTTCCAGGGATGCGGCCATGGGGGCAATGGCTTCGCTGCCCTTGGCCGCAACGATGGTTTCCTGCACCTTGGCGATGAAGTTGCCGAAGGCCTTGCCGCCGTCCATGACGATTTTGCGGGCCAACAAGTCCATGGATTGGATGCCGTCGGTGCCTTCGTAGATGGAGGCGATCTTGCAATCCCGCAACTGCTGCTCCACCGGATACTCCTTGATGTAACCATAGCCGCCGTACACCTGCATGGCCTGGACGGTGACGTCGAAACCGCGTTGGGCGCAGTAGGCTTTGACCAACGGGGTGAACAGATCGAGCAGGCCCTGATGGTATCGGCACTCCTCGTCGCTGCAGGCCAGGCCGACTTTGGCGATGAGGGTCTGGGTGTAGTAGATGAAGCTGCGCAGCCCGTCCACGTGGGCTTTCATCCAGGTGAGCATGCGGCGCACGTCGGGGTGGCGGATGATGGGCACCGGGGGCGCATCCTTGGCGCCGCCGATCTCCTTGCCCTGCACCCGCTCGCGGGCGTAGTTGAGGGCGTACAGATAGGACACCGAGGCGTGCATGAAGGCCTGGAAACCGACCCCCAGGCGTGCTTCGTTCATCATGTGGAACATGATTTTCATACCCTGGTTCTCCTGGCCCAACAGCAGGCCGCGGCACTGCCCCTTGCCGCCCAGGGTCATGGTGCAGCAGGCGCTGCCGTGGATGCCCATCTTCTCTTCGATGCCGGTGCAAACAATGTCATTGCGGTCGCCCAGAGAGCCGTCCGGGTTGACCCAGAATTTGGGCACGATGAAAATGGAGATGCCCTTGGTGCCGGCCGGGGCGCCCTTGATGCGGGCCAGCACGGGCGAGATGATGTTTTCGGACAAGTCGTGATCGCCGTTGGTGATGAAGATCTTGGTGCCGGTCAGCGAATAGGTGCCGTCTTCGTTGGGAATCGCCTCGGTGGTCAGGGCGCCCACATCCGATCCGGCCTCGGGCTCGGTCAACAGCATGCCGCCGGCCCACTGAGCGGTGTAGAGTTTTTTGACGAAGAGCTGTTTTTGTTCTTCGGTGCCGAAAAGATGGATCATTTTTCCCGTGCCGTGGCCGAAATTGGCGTAGTTGACGCAGGTGTAGTTGCCGCCGATCATGTACTCCTGGGCCGCGCGGGCCACATTGGGCGGCAGTCCCTGACCGCCCAGCGCTTCCGGTTCTTCCAGCGAGGTCCATTCGCCTTCCAGGTAGAGCTTGTGGGCCCGGTGGTAGCAGGCGGGCACCTTGACCACCCCGTCTTCCAGCGTCACCCCCTCACGATCGCCCTCGGCGTTGATCGGCAGCAGTTCCTTGAGGGCGAAAGCGCGGGCTTCGTTGATGATCAGGTCGAAGGTTTTGCGGTTGAAGCCTTTGTACTTCTCTTCTTTGGTCAGCGCTTCGGTGTCCAGTTGTTCGAAAAGGACGAAATCGATATCCCGCCGGTCCGCGATGATTTGTGCCATCTGTCTTTCCTCCCATGGTTTGCATGGCCGCAGATCTGCAGCAGGCCCGAATTCGGTCCGGCCGTCACGGTTTCGCCGGGAAAATCGTGGCGGATGGTGTTGCCTGTTTTTGGGTGCTGCAAATTGGTGGTGCTGTGGTCAACCCGGTGGAAACTTGGATGAAAGGGCAATGCTACCAAAAAGGCGAGCGGATTGTAAAGCGCTCTTTCACGCGGGGCGGGGGTTATCGCAGGCTGGAGACCTTCATGGCGAACTCTTTGGCGTCCTCTTGGGATTCGGCGATGCGCACCCGTTGCATGTCCTGCTCGATCACGATACTGCGGTGCGGGCCGGCGATGCGGGTTTTGGCGAAAATCGTGCCGCTGACTTTCACCACGGGGATGCCGCTGTCCACTTCGGCGGCTTCCCGCAAATCTTCCATCTCCTGCTGGATCTCCTGCATCTGTTTTTCTGCCGTCAACACAGCTTGCCGGGCCTGGTCGATCTGCGCGCGCAGCTGGTCGTCCAGCTCCATGATGCTGTGCACCTGTGCGTCCATTGCCTCGTACTTGACGCCCAGATCATCGATCAACTCCGTCAGCAAACCGCTCTTTTCAGGGTTGGCGGCAATGGCCGGCTGTTGCCGTTTCGCCTCCAGTTGCCGCTTTTGGACCATGCACCCATCCTGCTCCTGCGCCACTTGGCCCAGTTCCGACGCCAGCGCATCCACCCGTTCGCCGAGCTGCGCAATGGTCGTTTCGGCTTCCGCTTTGCGGGTCTCCAGTTCGGTCAGGGACGTCTTGAGGGCTTGCATGTCCTTGGCGAATTTGAAATCGACCCCCACGGTCAATTCGCTGGGCCGGGCGGCTATGGTGCCCACATCCTTGACCTGGATGCCCTTTTTGGCGGAGATCCGGGACGCGATGATCTTGCCGCTGTCGATCAGGCAGCGGCCGTTGACCTCGATGGTGCAGCCGAACAATTCCCGCTCCACCACCAGGTCGCCGGCCACCTCCACGGTGCTGTTGTGAATGTGGCTGGCCTTGAGGTTGCCGCCCACCTGGACGGTGCTGTTGTAGATACCGCCCTGGCTGAACAGGTTCTCCTCGATGTCGATCTGCGCGCTCTGGATTTCGCGGGTGCTCAGGCTGCGGCCTTTGACCTGGTAGCCGCTCTCCACGCCGCCGTTGACATCGATGTGGCCGTCGAAATCGACGTGGCCGGTTTCGATGCCGATATCGGTGTCGATGGGCAGGATTGCGAAGACACCGATGCGCCCATCCAAACCGAGTTTGGGCGTGCCGTTGATCTTGGCCAGGATCCGGCGACCGTCTTCGGACCGTTCGGCCCCTTTGGTCGCTTTTAGCGGCGGATCCTTGACCCGTGGCGGGGGCACCGTCTGTCCGTACACATTGGTGCCGGGGTTGCCCGGCGCACCGCCGACCTTTTCAGCCAACAGGTCGCCGGCCACCACCTGGGGAATATCGCCTCGATTTTTCCAGTCCATGGTGCCATCGGCCAATAAGGTGCCGATGCGCATGGGGTCGGTGTCGAAATGGTATTGAATGTCGGGCGGGTGTCCCGGCTCACAAGGGGTGCCCTCGGCGACGACGAAAGGAGCCATGGGCAACGGGTTTTGGCCAAGGTAGGCCTCCATCAGCGGCTGTTCGATAACGCCATGGACGATGCCTTTTTCCTGTAGCAGCAGCTGGACGGATGCCAGGCCGGGGGGGGGCTGATGCTCTTCGAAAGGTTCGAGGGTCGCACTGAGCTTGTCGGGAGCGACGGTGAGCGTCAAGGGGCACAACAGGTCGTCCACGCTGGGGGAGGTGTCTGTCTCGGCCGTGACATTCTCCGTTGCGGTGCCGTTGATGGCGTCGACCTGTTCCTGGCTGAGCAAATCCATCTTGACCAATACCGCGCCGATGGGCATCTGCACCTTGCTGCGCTTGGCGATAACCCGCTGGAGCACCAGTGCGCGTTGGAACTTCGCCTCACTGATGAGTCCGTTTTCGATTGCTTTGTCGCCGAAGAGGCGATCTTGGTCCATGGTTTCCGTCATCGATACAACCTCGTGTACAATATCCTATGGATGCTATCGACGGGTGGGCCGGAAACTTTAGGGTTACCGGCGATTGAGTTGTCCTGCAGATCGTCGGGAGGTGCGCCTTGTGCGGAACGAATACACAAGCCGGACGCAATACGGTCGATTGACGGGCTGATATTGAGGCGCCGACCATTAGGGGGGTGAAGAAACGGCAGGGGGCAAGCGCACCTGCAGGGTTGCAGATGCAGGGAAGCATGGATGAAGGCCGACGGCAGGAAACGCCGACCGGGCCGTCAGGCGCGGACGTCCACGTTTTCACCCACCCCTAAAGTATACAGCATGTCGGCCATCTCTTGCTGGCCTTCGGCCATGGTCTTCATTACCTCGGTCTGCAGTGCGGTGGCGGTTTCCATCTGGCGCACGATGGACAGCATGGCGGCGTCGGTGGCGATGGGGGCGATTTCCATGGGTAACTCCTTTGGCTAATTCTTGTACAGTCAGATAAGCCTATCGGCTGTCGTGGTGAAAACTTGAGGTTTCGCCGCCGATTTTTACCGCATTCGCCTGTGCCCCCGAAAGCATGGCGCATTGACGGCAAGCCCGGATTGCTTCATATTGCCCTTTTTGCGGCCGTCGTCAATAGCAGAACCAGGGAGCGCGTAACTATGGATCAGTTGCCACATTGGAGCCCCGACGATGGTGTGGAACGCCACGTGGTGCTGGTGGCGCCCGAGGTGCACTGGAACACCGGCAACATCGGGCGCACCTGCCTGGGCGCCGGCGCACGGCTTCATTTGATCCGGCCGCTGGGTTTTTCCCTGGACAGTCGCCAGGTTAAACGTGCCGGCCTCGATTACTGGCCTCGCGTGCCCCTGTCTGTTTGGGACGATTTTCAAGAGTGGATGGACGCCTTGCAGCCGCAGGCGGGCGAGTTGGCGCTGTTCAGCAAGGCGGGCCGGCGTCCCCATTGGCGGATACCGACCCCGATCCGTTTGTTTCTGATATTCGGATCCGAGACCAGGGGGCTGCCCCCGGACCTTCTGTCCACCTTCGCCGCTCAAACCTATTACATTCCCATCACATCCCGGATTCGCAGCTTGAACCTTTCCACGGCCGTGGGCATTGCGCTTTACGAGAGTCTGCGGCCCGGCAACGGGCATTGAACGGATCTTGCGGGTGCCGTGCGTGGGATGTCATGCTCTCGATGCCGGCGCCGACCTCTCATTATGAAATTGATTTCCTGATCTTTGTTGCCTGGAACTCTCAATTTGAGGCGTGCAGGCACCATTCCGTTGGATCGCCGCCTATTCGGCAGGTGGCTTAAAAATGCTTTGGCTACAGTGGGTTGTGAGTTGTTTGATCCCAATCTCAACGGTCTGGCAGGCATATTGCTTTATCATCCGTTAGATCTGAACTTGAGGGAGGGGATTGTCATGTTCGATTTCATTGTCGCCGGAGCGCTCTACATTGTGCTGATGTTCGTTCTCTTCTTTTGCATATCCTTTGTCACCATCGGGATCGTCTATTCTTTCGCCCTTTGTGTCCGACGCTGCATGGGCTGGTTTCGGTCGCCGGATCTGGTATTGAAATAGATCCGCCGTCAGCGGCCGCCGACCCGAGCGCGCGGGTCCTGCTTGAGCGGGGGTGCACTTTGTGCACCCCTTTTTTATTGGGTATCTTGCCTTCGAGTGGAAAAAGGGGTTGTCAAACCATCTGGTATTATGATGAAATACGTGCGGTGAAATCCGAAGCAGGATTCGGTGTGACCGATGACCAACCAGCGGATATCAGGCCGGCATTCGGTTGGGAAACACACCGGCCTGCTCGTCGACCGGCCACCCTATACTTGCACACATTCCCCTCGGCAGGGGAAAGGAGCACGCCATGCCAAATGCAACCCCACGAAAAACCCTCGCGATGGTCATCCTGGCCTTGTTACTGGTCTTCGCCACGCAAGCCCTGGCGGAACAGACCAGGTATGTAAACCCCAGCATTCCGAACGACGATTCGGCGGCCTACTGGCTGGATCAGGGCGGTCTATTGTCCGCCTACGGCAACTATCCGGCGGCATTGCGCGCCTATCAAAAAGCGTTGGATCGCGAGCCCGGCCTGAGCGAAGCCCATTTCGGTATCGGTGTGGCTTTGGGGTCCATGGGGGATTTCAACGATGCGCTGGCCCGCATCGATCAGGCCATTGCCATGGATGCGGACAATGATCGTTACCACTACGGCCGCGGGTGGGTCCTCACCCTGGCCGGGCGCAGCGACGAGGCGCTTACGGTGCTCCGCAAGGCCGGCGAAATGGGCAGTCTGGATGCCCGCATGTTTTTGCAGTACCTGGAAAGCAAATAGGTGAGGGGAGGTACGCGGCAGTGTTGGCTGGATGGAGATTGCCCCTCCGGTATGCCGTCGTCTTGACCGCATTGCTCGTGTTGCCTTTGGGATGCGGTAAAGGCGAAGACGAACGCTTGCGGTCCGAACTGGCGGAAGCCCGGATGGAACTGGGCGCCTTGGCGGAGGAGAACGCCCGCTTGAGGACGCAGTGCGATCAATTGGCCGATCGGGTCGAGGAACTCAAAATCGCCTATGAACAACTCCGACTGCAGGAGGAGCGACTGAATCATTGGGCGCGCCGGCTGGCGGACCGCTTCGGACCCAGCCTCTGGTATGTGGGGCCGGATGACAAACCGTTGCCGTTGCACTCTGTGGCCAAGGCCACCCCCACAAAATTGGTGGCCCTGCTCAACGCGCGTTTCGCGGCGGAGGGGTTGCCCAAGGTGATCCTGGTGGGCGTCGAAAACGGTGTCGCTCGTGTGCGCATCGACAACGAAACCCAGTTGACCCAGTCCATGGGTAGTGCCGGGGCGACCGGTTTCATTCAGTCGGTCACCTACACGCTCTGCTCCCTGGTCGACATCCGCGCGGTCGACTTCGATTTCAAGGAAGGCGACCACGCCGTGCCGGGGCGCTATACGCGATAAGCCGTCCGCTTTTACCCTTGACCCAACCCCCGTATTGCGCATAAGCTTCCCCCTTTTTAAGGATGGCGGATCCCGGCGGCCAAGGCGGCCGGTTCGGGTATGGGTGGATGATGGAACTGATTGCGTTGCGGGCCTATGCCGGTGGTTATCGTGGCTGCCTGGTGGATGAAGGGGCCTACCTGTTCTTTCAATTGACGCGCAAAGGACGACTCAGACGATTGAAAAGTTACCCCAAGGGCGCGTTCAGCGATATCGAGCAATTCACCGCCATGATGATGAAATTCATGTTGCCGTCCGATTTTTTGCGTCCACCGGCGTCCATTGACGGACTCACCCTTCCCGAACTGGATCGGGTGCACGCCGCGGTGTCGCAACGGCGCCCTTCGATCAAATAAGGAATACAAGTGATGGAAAATCAAAATACCGACAACAACAGCCCGGCGATGGCCCGTATCAACCCGGTCCGTTTAGGGTACGACAGCCGCTTTCAATTCAAATGCCACCCCGGCGTATCGTGTTTCACCCTTTGCTGCCGGGGGATCGATATTCTTTTGACCCCCTATGACATCATTCGGCTCAAAACCCGCCTGGAGTTGTCTTCGGCCGAATTTTTGGCCATTTACACCGAGCCCCATCTGCTGGAGAAGACCGACCTGCCCATGGTCACCCTCAAGAAGATGGACGATGAGCAGGCATCGTGCCCCTTTGTCCGCGATACCGGATGCCTGGTCTATGAAGATCGCCCCACGGCCTGCCGCTATTACCCCCTGGGGGTCGCTTCGTTGCAGCATCAGGAGGGCGCCGATGACCAAGGGTTTTTCTTTTTCGTCAACGAGCCGCATTGCAAGGGCTTCGAGGAAGCTTGCGATTGGACCGTGGCCGAGTGGCGTACGGATCAGGGGGTGGATGTGCGGGACGCCGTAAACGCGGAGTGGACCGATCTGCTGGTACGCAAACGCTCCTTTCCGTCCAGCATCAAGCTGACCGAAAAGGCCAAGCAGATGTTTTTCATGGTCAGCTACGATGTCGACAAGCTGCGCCGCTTTGTTTTCGAGAGCAGTTTTTTGCAGCGCATGCCGGTTGCGGAAGATGTGCGGCAACAGTTGGCATCGGACGATGTGGCGCTGCTGCAGTTCGGTTTGCGCTGGTTCAAGGACGTGTTGTACAAACAGCGCGATCCCCACGCCCAAGCCGCCGCCGCGGGGGGCGACAACGTGCAGTAAGCTGAAAACCGCCTGAAAGGAAGGCGTCCGGCCGATGGCGGCAGTAGTTGCGCCATCGGCCTTATTATATGGTGTTCGATCGTTTAGTAATCGCTGTAGAACAGCTCTTCCCGGTACCGGGGATCATCCAGCCGTTCCTCAATCCGAACGCCGAAGAAGCGCTCGATGGGTTTGAGAATGTCCGGATTTTCCGTCCACACTTGACGGGCGGCCGCCAGGACCACATCCAGACCCTTGCGGGTCATTTTGCCCAACGGGGGCCGGCAGGGTCCGGCGGGCATCCCCAGAAGGCGCATCAGGGTCTTCAGGGCCAGCGGGTTGCGCGCCCGACACACCACATCGCCGTGGGGCGTGGTTTCGGTGGTTTTGACCGTCACCAAGCCGAACAACGGCGTCAACGCCTCGAGCAGGGTCGAAGCGCTTTCGCGATCTCCGGCCGCGAGCTTTTGCACCAGTTGCGTGACCGCCGCGGGGGCGATGTTACTGAGCACCGATATCACACCGCCGCCGGCGATGGCCGGATCGGTCATCATCTCGAAGGTCATGGCATCGTCGCCCGAGAGGATCAAAAAATCGGGACCGCAGCAGGCTCGGGTGCGGCGCATGTTATTCGGGTCGGCAGTGGCCTCCTTGACGCCGCTGACATTGGGATGGGCCTGATTCAGCAGGGCCAGGTCTTCGGGCAGCAGTTGGGCGCCGGTGCGGCCGGGAATGACGTAGGGGATGATTTCCATGCCGGGGAAGCGGGCCGCTATGGGCGCCACGTATTCCCGTCGGATCTCAAGGGAACTCGGGCCATTGTAATAGGGGTCCACCAGCAGCACCGCATCCACTTGGCGTTTGACCGCATGCGCGGTGGCATTGAGGGCCTCCTGGGTATTGTTGCTGCCGGCACCTGCAATGGACAGGCAGTGGTCCCGGCAGAGGCGGGCCACCGTGTCCACCACCGCGTTGTGCTCGCTCCAGCCCAGGGTCGGGCTCTCGCCGGTGGTGCCCACGGCCAGGATGCCGGTGATGCCGTTGGCGATTTGAAAATCGATCAACTGTTCAAGGCCCTTCTGGTCGATGCGCAGACCGTCCGGTGTGAAGGGTGTCGCCAGTGCGGTATAACATCCGGGTTTCATTGTGCCCCCCTTGTTTGATGGTTGTGTGAACGAGATTCAGGTCCCATAAGTAGAGAAGCCGCCGATTTGTGTCAAGCGCTTATTGAATTGGCTTGACAAGTGAGAGTCCGGCGCATAACCATATCCATTTTTAAATATCAGGTAGAGGGAGCGCAATAGCGATCATGACCAAAGCTCGCAACATCGAAGAATACATCGCCCGACAGCGCCAGGCGCTGGCAAGCAACCCCGAATGCGGCACCACCCATTACAACCTGGGGGTCGCCTTACTGGGCAAGCAGCAGGACGCCGAAGCGGAGCATGCTTTCTTGCAGGCCATCGATTGCAGCCCCAGCTTGGCCGAAGCCTATGTCCAACTGGGCGGTTTGTGCTTGAAGCGCGGTGATCTGGACGGTTGCCTGGATTGGAACCAGCGGGCGGTCAAGGCGCGCCCCGGTTTTTCGGAAGGTTACGGCAATATCGGCTTCGTGCACATGCAGAAAGGGGAGCTGGACCTGGCCATCAAGGCCTTGAAACGGGCAACGGCGTTCAACTTCCGTTTCGTCCAGGGATACACCACCCTGGCCACCGCCTACATGCTCAAGGGCCAGGTGGACGATGCCATCGAGGCCTGTTTGAAGGCCATCGAAGCGGTTCCCGATTTTCCCGTGGCGCACAACAATCTGGGCATCGCCTACCTTGAAAAGGGCGAACGCGAAAAGGCCCGCGAGCACATTCGTAAAGCCCGGGAGTTGGGTTACGAGGTGGCGCCCGAAATTTTGAAGGAGCTGGATCTGTGATCCGGTAGGCGGTCATGCCCGAGACCTTCCACTATTTCGTGGGGCATCCACCGGTCCCGCTCCGCCCGGGGGACACCCAATGGGATACGCCCATTCCTTACCACCGGGCGGCGACACCCGGTGGGATTGACAAAGATGACACCTGCGTCACCTATGGTCACTATTTCACCGCCGTGCAGGCCTTTCTGGCGGCCGATGATCTGGCTTTGCCCAAATACGCCATCGGCCGGTGCCGTGCAGGCGCTGCTTGCCGGCAGCCGCAATCCATCGATATCCATCTGGTCAAGCACGGCGCGCTCTACCATCCGTCCAGGGTCACCCTGGCCATAACCGGCGGTCCGCCTTTGCCTTTGGCGGTCAATGTGGCCGTCGGCAATGCCGGCCGGGAGCGATTGTCCGACGAGGTGCGTCACCTGACGCATCTGTGCAGCGCCTTTCCCGAGCGCTATGTGCCGTGCGTTTTCGGCGCCGGCGAGGGGGCGACCCGGCGATTGCCGTCGTTGCCCATGTTCGCCGTCCAATGGCTCGACGATTACCATGAGTACCACCGCACCGCCCGCGACGGCAGTGAAGCGGAACGCCGGCTGGTTTGGGACGCGGAGCGCGGCCCTTGGTGCCTTTCGGACCGCCAAACAACGGACTTGTTCCGCCGCATGGTTTTTATCCTGACCTACTACTTTGACCCCCGCACCCTGGCGGCCATCATGGAGTGGCACCATGCCGCCGGCGATTTCATCGTCAAGGCCGATCCCGATGGCGCCATTGATGTCCGACTGATCACCGTCCGCCGCTACGCCCCGATGCTGCAGCTACCCGCGGACGCTTCGCCCTCGGTGCAAACCATCCTGGATGCCCTGGCCCTTTTTCTATTGCGCACCACCCTTTGGATGCGCATCGACCGTCTGGAAGGCGTGGGAGAACTGGTATGGGCAGAGGATCGGTGGGTGGCGCCCATGTGGGAAGGGTTCGTGCAGGGCATTGCGGCCATGGCGCAAGTGCATCGCCTGCCGGGGGTGTTCGAGGAGGGCACATTGCGCTATCTGGCCGCCCACGAACCCCACGATTGGGAGCGGATCGGGTATCAAATCCTGGACAGTTATCCGGCCGCGCTGCCGGAGGCGCTGATCATCAAACACCACCTTGTCGATCACATCGCCTGCCTGGCGGCGGCGGTTCGGTCCGCGTCCGCTTTTGGTGCGCTGTCGCAACAGCGGCCGGTGACCGACCGTGTCGAGTGATGCCTTACCTTCCGCGCCGTCGGCCGGAAGCGCCCGCTTTGCCGCCTGAACAGCCTTCATTGTCCCGCGGCGGCAGGGCTTTTTTATTGACAAACCAAGCGAATCTTTCTATAAGTCCATCCTTTGATAGAATGCTGCGGTCAGGATTGCCGACACCCAAACGTGGACATCGATATACGGAAAAGGAACCAGTTTCATAAATAAACGGATCGAGAGGAGGTGACTTTCCCTGTTTAGCCTTTAGCGTGGATGAGTTCCCATACCTGTTTCAATAACCCAATGGAGGTAAAAAGATGGCAAAACATGAAACCCCGATGTTGGACCAGCTTGAATCCGGACCGTGGCCAAGCTTTGTGTCCGACTTGAAGGCGCAGGCCGAGAAGAGGGCCAAAAACGAAGAGGGTATCAATTTTCAGATTCCCGTGGATGTGGTCGACGATCTGCTGGGGGTGCTCGAGCTCTCCTACAAACATGGCCGGACCCACTGGAAGCACGGCGGCATCGTGGGCGTCTTCGGTTACGGCGGCGGCGTCATCGGTCGCTACTGCGACCAGCCCCAGCAGTTCCCGGGCGTGGCCCATTTCCACACCATGCGCGTCGCCCAACCGGGCGGCAAGTTCTACACCACCGACTATCTGCGCCAGATCTGCGACATCTGGGACATGCGCGGCAGCGGCATCACCAACATGCACGGCTCCACCGGGGACATCATCTTCCTGGGCACCACCACGCCGCAGCTGGAAGAGGTCTTCTTCGAGCTGACCCACAACATGAATCAGGATCTGGGCGGCTCCGGCTCCAACCTGCGCACCCCGGCCGACTGTATCGGCCAGGCGCGCTGTGAATACGCCTGCTACGACACCCAGGACCTGTGTTACGACCTTACCCAGGAGTACCAGGACGAGCTGCACCGTCCGGCCTTTCCCTACAAGTTCAAGTTCAAGTTCGACGGCTGCCCCAACTGCTGCGTGGCCTCTATCGCGCGCTCCGACCTCTCCTTCATCGGCACCTGGAAAGACGACATCAAGATCGACCAGGAAGCGGTACAGGCTTACATCGGCGGCGAGCTGCCGCCCAACGCCGGCGCCCACTCGGGTCGTGACTGGGGCAAGTTCGACATTCAAAAAGAGGTCATCGACCGCTGCCCCACCGAGTGTATGTGGATGGACGGCAAGACCCTGAAGATCGACAATCGCGAGTGCACCCGTTGCATGCACTGCATCAACGTCATGCCGCGCGCCCTGCGCATCGGTGACGAGCGTGGTCTGTCCATTCTCGCCGGCGCCAAGGCCCCGATCCTCGACGGCGCCCAGATGGGCACCCTGATCGTCCCCTTCATCGAAGCCGAAGCCCCCTACACCAAGATCAAGGAAGAGGTCATCGAGCCCATCTGGGATTGGTGGATGGAAGAGGGCAAGAACCGTGAGCGCTTGGGCGAGCTGATGAAACGCCAGGGCCTGCAGAGGGTCATCGAAGTGCTGGGCGTCGATCCTGATCCGCGCATGGTGCAAGAGCCGCGTCACAACCCCTACATCTTCTGGAAAGAAGAAGAGGTCGAGGGCGGTTTTGATCGCGACATCAACGAGTTCAGAAAATACCATCAGAGATAGGAGGGGGACACCATGGCATTTGTTTCTTCAGGATACAATCCGGAAAAACCGATGGAGAACCGGATCACCGATATCGGTCCGCGCAAATACGACGAATTTTATCCGCCCGTCATCGCCAAGAACAAGGGCAAGTGGCTCTATCATGAATATCTGCAACCGGGCGTGCTGGTCCATGTGGCCGAATCCGGCGACGAAGTGTACACCGTGCGCTGCGGCGGCGCCCGCCTGATGAGCACCGGCCTGATCCGCGAGATCTGCGAAATCGCCGACAAACACTGCGGCGGCCACGTGCGCTGGACCACCCGTAACAACGTGGAATTCATGGTGGACGACAAGTCCAAGGTGCAGCCCCTGCTGGACGACCTGGCTGGCCGCAAGTTCGCCGGCGGCTCCTTCAAGTTCCCCGTCGGCGGCACCGGCGCCGGCGTCTCCAACATCGTGCACACCCAGGGCTGGATTCACTGCCACACGCCCGCCACCGACGCCTCCGGCCCGGTCAAGGCGGTCATGGACGAAGTGTTCGCCGATTTTCAGAACCATCGCATGCCGGCCCACGTGCGCGTCTCCCTGGCCTGCTGCCTCAACATGTGCGGCGCCGTGCACTGCTCGGACATCGCCATCCTGGGCTACCATCGCAAACCGCCCATGCTGGATCACGAGTACCTGGACAAGATGTGTGAGATTCCCCTGGCCATCGCCTCCTGCCCCACCGCCGCCATCAAGCCGGCCAAGGTGGAGATCGGCGGTCAGAAACTCAACTCCGTGGCAGTGAACAACGACCGCTGCATGTACTGCGGCAACTGCTACACCATGTGTCCCTCCATGCCCTTGGCCGACACCGAAGGTGACGGCATCGTCATCATGGCCGGCGGCAAGGTGTCCAACCGCATCACCGCTCCCAAGTTCTCCAAGGTCGTGGTGGCCTTTATCCCCAACGAGGCGCCCCGGTGGCCGACCACGGCCAAGACCATCAAGAACATGATCGAGGTGTACGCCGCGGACGCCCGTAAGTACGAGCGCTTCGGCGAGTGGGCCGAGCGGATCGGTTGGGAGCGCTTCTTCGACAAGTGCAAGCTGGATTTCTCGCATCACCTGATCGATGATTTCCGTGATCCGGCGTACTACACCTGGCGCCAGACCACCCAGTTCAAGTTCTAATTCAAAAGGGTTCTTGTGGTCACAACAGCGACTCGCGCTGCGCAGGGGGCGCACGTTACGCCCCCTGCGACCCTTGGAACCGCATCGGAGGAAAGGGGATTACGGTCATGGAATACGAAGAGGCAAAACAGAAGATCGTCGACGAGTTGACCAAGAAGGGCAAGACAAAATCAAAATTTTATTTCAACGATCTGGCAAAGATTCTGGAAGCCAAACCGCGCGACGCCAAGAAGATCGTCAACAAGCTGGTGGAGGAGCGGGTCCTGGAGTATTGGTCCAGCGGCAGCACCTCGATGTACGGCCTTCCGGGGACCGGTAAACAAGCGCATTCCGAAGGCGAAGATTGATTCCGTAGTGTGATCAAGAGGACAAATTCCCTGGCGGGGCCCTCGGGGCCCGCAAGCATTCCGCAGGGCAGCCCATGAAGTGCAATGTCTTCATGGGAAATGCCGTCTTGACCGCCATCTCCCATGAGAATCGATCCACCCATTCAATTGCCCGGTTGTTGACTGCTTAGATTTTTGAATCCGTTTCCATCACAGCTGATGCCCCCCCGCTGCCCAGGAGTGGTGATCGCCGCCCTGCGCGGCGGGTCGGGCAAAACCATCTTTTCCGTCGGTCTCATCGGTGCCTTGCGCAACCGGGGGGTTACGGTTGCGCCGTTCAAGAAGGGGCCCGATTACATCGACGCCGGATGGCTGGCCATGGCCGCCGGTCGCCCTTGCTACAACCTGGACTCCTTCCTGATCGACACACCGATCATTTGCAACTCCTATCAACGACACACCCGTGATGTGCAGATGGCGGTTATCGAAGGCAATCGCGGATTGTACGATTGCATCAACACCCAGGGGTTGACCTCCACGGCAGAGCTGGCCAAGCTGCTCGAATTGCCGGTGCTGCTGTGCCTTGACGCCACCAAAACCACCCGCACCATGGCGGCGGTGGTGGCCGGCTGCGCGGCATTCGATCCGGCACTGAAAATCGCCGGGGTGCTGCTCAATCATGTGGCCGGTGCCCGCCACGAAAAGATATTGCGCGACAGCATCGAGCAGCATGCCGGCATCCCCGTACTGGGGGCGGTGCCCAAGTTGCGCAAACAGATCTTTCCCGAACGCCACATGGGGCTGGTACCCACCTACGAGCACCAATGGGCCCAGGAGGCCGTCGGTGCCATGGGTGAGTTGGCCGAGAAGTATGTGGACCTGACGGCCATCGCCAAGCTTTGCCGCTCGAACGTTGCGTCGGCCGATCGGCCGTCAGGGCCTTGTGATGCGTCCAGCGCATCGGGTGTTTCGGCATCGGGCACGGAACACAGCGCCGGTCGGCGACCGCGCATCGGTATCGTCCGGGATTCAGCCTTTCAATTTTACTATCCGGAAAATCTGGAAGCATTGGTGGAGGCCGGTGCCGAACTGGTGGTGACAAGTCCGCTGTTCGAAGACAATTTGCCACCGGTGGACGGTCTTTACATCGGCGGTGGGTTTCCCGAAACCCATGCCGCGCGACTGTCCCGCAATGTGACCTATCGGGATCAAATCAAGCGGTTGGCAGAGCAAGGCCTGCCCGTCTATGCCGAGTGCGGCGGCTTGATGTATCTGGGGCGGGAGCTGATTCTGGACGACGGCACTTTTCCCATGGCCGGTGTGCTGCCGGTCTCCTTCGGTTTTTCCAGGCGACCCCAGGGACATGGTTACACCATGCTGCGGGTGGCGCGCCCCAACCCTTTTTTCGCCGTGGGGGACACCCTCAAAGGGCACGAGTTTCACTACTCCACCGTTCAGTCCTGCGCGGCCGATCCGGATCGGATGGCCTTTGACATGACCCGCGGCAGCGGGTTGGTGGAAGGCCGCGACGGGCTGTGCCAAGGCAATGTCCTGGCCACCTACAGCCACATCCACGCGCTGGGCACCCCCCAATGGGCGCCGGCCCTGGTGGCCCGAGCCCGGGCGTTCGCCGAAGGCCGCGCCGAAAATACCTGAAGAATAGGCTGTGGCGGGCGGAACCATGACGCCTTATTCGGGCACAGTTGACAATCGGTGCCGATTGTCTTATCCATTCAGGCACTACATAATCATGTGGAGCGGCGCGAGGGAACTGGCCTGATGACCGCCCGGCAACCTGACCGACAAGGTGCCAATTCCAGCCCGCAAGGGAACACATGAGGTCTTTAAAGACAACCTGGTGTCCGACGACCTCTCCATTGTGAGAGGTTTTTTTGTGGCCCGCAACCAGAAGAGGAGAGTGACCTATGACCGATACATACAAGGGATTTTCCACGACAGCCATTCACGGCGGGCATACACCGGACAGCGACACCCGCTCCCGGGCCGTGCCCCTGTATCAGACCACCTCCTACACTTTCGAAGACACCACCCATGCCGCCGACCTTTTCGGTCTGCGCAAGTTCGGCAACATCTACACCCGCATCATGAATCCCACCACCGACGTGCTGGAACAGCGGGTGGCGGCATTGGAAGGGGGCGTTGGCGCGCTGGCGACGGCCTCCGGCCAGGCGGCCGAAACCTTGACCATATTGACCTTGGCCGCCGCCGGCGACGAGATCGTGGCGTCCACCGATCTTTACGGCGGCACCGTCAGCCTCTTCGCCCACACCTTGCCCAAGTTGGGCATCACGGTGCGTTTCGTGCCGCCCAATGATTTCGATGCCTGGGAAAAGGCGGTCAACGGCAAAACCAAAGCCTTTTTCGTGGAGTCCATCGGCAACCCCAAACTGGATATCGTGGACATCGGACGGCTTGCCGACATCGGCAAGGCCCACGGGGTGCCCCTGGTGGTGGACAACACAGTCACCAGCCCCTATCTGTTGCGTCCCTTCGAACATGGCGCCGCCGTTGTGGTCCATTCGGCCACCAAATTCATCGGCGGCCACGGGACCTCCATCGGCGGTATCATCGTCGACAGCGGCAAATTCGATTGGGCCGGATCCGGCCGTTTCGCGTCTTTCCTGGCGCCCGATCCCGCCTACCACGGCCTCAAATTCGTGGAAAGCTTCGGGGAGTTGGCCTTTATCCTGCGCGCCCGGGTGCTGGGGCTGCGGGACATGGGCGCGGCCATCAGTCCTTTCAATGCCTGGTTGTTGTTGCAGGGGCTGGAGACCCTGGCCTTGCGCATGGAACGTCACAGTGCAAACGGCTTGGCCGTTGCCCGATGGCTGCAACAGCATCCGTGCGTAGAATGGGTGCGCTACCCCGGCCTGCCGGAATCGCCCACCTATGATTTGCTCGCGCGCTACCTGCCCAAGGGCCAGGGGGCTCTGGTGGGATTCGGCATCAAGGGCGGCCGGGATGCGGCGGTCAAGTTCATTGAAAGCTGTCGCTTGTTCAGTCACTTGGCCAACATCGGCGATGCCAAGAGCCTGGTGATTCACCCGGCTTCCACCACCCACGAGCAGTTGACCGCGGCCGAGCAGCAGGCGGCCGGGGTCACCCCCGACTTCATCCGCCTGAGTGTCGGTATCGAGGATATCGACGATATTCTTGCCGACCTGGATCAGGCGCTGCAGCAGGGAGTGGGGTGTAAATTATAAAATGGAATCAAATTCCGTCGGGCTGGTAACGCCCCGAACATTCACCTTCGGCAGCGTCGAAGAACCCATGGTGCTGGAATCGGGCCGCACCTTGGGGCCGGTCGATATCGTCTACGAAACCTATGGCGAACCCAATGCCGATCGCTCCAATGCCATTTTGATTTGCCACGCCCTTTCGGGTGATCACCACGCCGCCGGCCATCACGATCCCCATGATCGCCGGTCCGGCTGGTGGGACAATATGATCGGGCCGGGCAAAGGGTTCGACACCAATCGCTATTGGGTCATCTGTTCCAACATCATCGGTGGTTGCAAAGGCTCCACCGGTCCGGTGAGCATTCACCCGGCCACCGGCGAGCCTTATCGGCTCGCTTTTCCGGTGGTGACCATCGGTGACATGGTGGAGGCCCAAAAACGGCTGCTGGATCACCTGCAGGTGCGCCGCTTGTACAGCATGGCAGGGGGCTCCATGGGCGGCTTCCAGGTTTTGGAGTGGGCCCTGCGCTATCCGGAAAGGGTCCGTTCGGCCATCTGCATTGCCTCGGCCGCCCGCCTGTCGGCCCAGGCCATCGCTTTCAACACGGTCGGGCGCAGCGCCATCACCCGCGATCCGGAGTGGCATGCGGGCGGCTACGAAGGCAGGGGGCCCGAACAGGGGTTGGCCACGGCCCGTATGGTGGGCCACATCACCTACCTGTCGGAGATTCTGCTGGATGCCAAGTTCGGCCGGCGGTTGCAGTCCGCCGATCGTTTTTGTTACAACTTCACCAACGAATTCGCCATCGAAAGCTACCTCAACTACAAGGGCAGCGCCTTTACCGAGCGGTTCGACGCCAACAGCTACCTCTACATCACCAAGGCCATGGACTACTTCGACATCAGCCGCAGTTACGGTCCCCTGAAGCAGGCCTTCGCCCGCGTGGCGGCCCGCTGCCTGTTCGTCTCCTACAGCAGTGATTGGCTCTTTCCAACCAGCCAGACCAAGGAGATGGTGCGGGCCATGCTTTGCAACAGCAAGCCGGTTTCTTTCATCGAGGTCGACTCTCCCTATGGCCACGACGCCTTTCTGGTGGAGGAAGAGAAGTTGACCCGCATCGTCTCCGGGTTCCTCGAGGGGGTGGCCCGATGAATACCCAATATGTGGATCGGCTCAGCCGAACCGATCGCGACATGATCTTGACCTTGGTGCCCGAGGCAGTCCGGGTGCTGGACCTGGGCTGCGGTGACTGCAGTCTGCTGGGTGAGTTGGTGGCCAAGCGCCAGGTGCGGGGCACCGGCGTGGATATCAACGGCGAACAGCTGGTCAACGGTTTGGTGCACGGCATCAATGTATACCAGGGGGATTTGGACGAGGGCCTGGTGGATTTTCCCGACCAGTCCTACGACTACGTCATATTGAACCAGACCTTGCAGGTGGTGAAAAACCCGCTGCTGGTGCTCAATGAGATGTTGCGCATCGGGCGCTACGGTATCGTGGGGTTTCCCAACTTCGCTCAATGGCAACTGCGTCGCGGCTTGTTTTTCGGCGGCCGGGCGCCCAAATCGCCCTCTTTGCCTTTTGAGTGGTACGACACGCCCAACATCCGGGTGCTTTCGATCCGCGATTTCTTTGACTACTGCCGTCAACAGCGCATCGACGTGGTCCAGGCGCGTTACCTGATGGCCGGTCGCTGGGTGCAGCGGTTCCCGGGCATGGTATTGACCAATCTGCTGGCCCACATCGGGCTCTTTGTGATCACCCGCGCATCGTGAACCCTCTGGCCCTCACATATGCCGAGACCGTCGCCCTGTTCCGTTTACGGTACGGCCGGGGCGATCACCATGCCGCGGCCTTCTACCGCGGCTTTCACAGGCTGGCCGACAATCAATGGCGGGACTTGCCCCCTTTTCTTGCCGCATCGCGCCTGGCGCAAGCGGTGGCCGACGACCTGGCGCCGCGTCCGCTGGTGCCTGTCGGCCAAGAGGTGCGCGATGGGGTGGCCAAGAAGGTTTTCGCCTTGCCGGATGGTTTGCCGGTGGAAACGGTGGTGATCCCCATGGCGCGCCACACCACGGTGTGCGTTTCCTGCCAGGTGGGCTGCCGCATGGGATGCCGATTTTGCGAGACCGGCCGGATGGGATTCCGGCGGAACCTGACGCCGGCGGAAATCGTGGCCCAGGTGCACGCCGTCCGGACGGCGCCGGGGCCGACGGTGCGCAATGTGGTCTTCATGGGAATGGGAGAACCGCTGGACAACTTCGACAACGTGATCCAGGCCATCCGGGTGCTTTCCGACCAGCGGGGATTGAATATCGCCCTGCGGCGCATCACCGTTTCCACCGTGGGCATTGTGCCGGGCATCGCACGCCTGGCCGCTTTGGGATGGCCCCAATTGAAACTAGCGGTCAGCCTCAACGCCGCCGACGATGATTTGCGCAGCACCCTGATGCCCATCAACCGGCGCTACGGACTGGCCGCTTTGCGTGAGGCGCTGACGACATACCCCCTGGCACGGGGCAATGTGTTGTTGGTGGAGTATGTGCTGATACGGGGTGTCAACGATCAAGAGGCCCATGCGGACCGCATTGCCGCATTTATTGAGGGGTTGCCCGTGCGGCTCAACCTGATTCCCTGCAACCCGGGGCCCCATTCATCCTATGACGCACCCTCCGCGGCGGATGTGGCCCGTTTCCGACAATACCTCATCGATCGGCGCCTGTTCGTGCGGCTGCGCCGTTCCAAAGGGTGCGACATCCAGGCGGCATGCGGTCAGCTGGGATCGGCCTTACAAACCCAATAGCTTGGCGGCATTGCCGTAGCAAATGGCCGCCATCTGATCCTCATCGAGCCCTGCCGCCGCCATCTCTTCCAGATAACGGCGTGGCGGCAGCAAAGGATAGTCCGTGCCGAACAGGATTTTGTCCGCTCCGGCCAGTGCCATGGCCATGGGGTAGATGTCGTGGCGATAGAGATAGGGGGAGGCGGCCGTATCGAACCAGACCCGTTGCAGGGCACCGGTAACCTCTTTCTTGAGCAGGTTGTACCAGAAGATGCCGCCGCCCCAGTGGGCCAACACCAAATCATTGTCCGGGTACTGTCGGATCATTGCGTAAATCTGGGCCAGGGTGTTGTCGGTTTTGCCCGCATAGCGGTGACCGATGGGCTCGTTGGTATGGATCATCACGGGGCGGCCGTATTGGCGGGCCACGGCCATGATGCCGTCCAGGTCGCCCAAACATTGCCGATCCATGTCGGAACAATAGAAGGCCAGCTCGCCGACGCCGCTAAGACCGACCGCCAGGCAGCGGTCCGCTTCTTCCGCCGCGCGGGGATGGGCGGCATCCATGCAGGCAAAGCCGATCAGTCGGTCGGGATGGCGGGCCACCGCTTCGATGATGTAGTCGTTGTGGCGACGGGCGGTTTCCATAGTGGACCACGGAAAACCGAAGGTCACCGACTTGTCCACGCCGTGGGCGTCCATGGCCGCCACAAGTTGATTGGCGCCCACCATTTTGGATTTGGGGGAGGCATACAGCAATTCGAAGGCCGGTTCGTTGTCCAGATAGCGTTCGCGGTGTTGCCGCACATCGGGCGGAAAAATATGGGTATGAAAATCGATGATCATGGGGCTCGCTCCGTTATCCAATTAAGTTTGGCACCTGTGAGGAAAACAAAATGCAATTTCAAGGGGCCGATGTCAAATGACAAATCGGCAACGGTATGGTCATCGCCGCTCATTTGGTGTATATTCGAACACGTTGAACAGGTGCCGGGCGTTGGTTCCCGCGCTGCAACGAACCATTTATAATCAATACATACCAGCGCAGGATCATGCCTGCGTCGCAAAGGAGCTTCAACGTGGTCAAACTGGAAACCGACATGGGTGATATTTTTCTGGCCCTGAATGAAGAGAAGGCCCCCAAAACCGTTGCCAACTTTCTCAACTACGTCACCAGCGGTCATTATGACGGCACCATTTTTCATCGTGTGATCGACGGCTTCATGATTCAGGGTGGCGGCATGACCGCCGACATGCAAGAGAAGGCCACGGGATCACCCATCGAGAACGAGGCCGACAACGGCCTGACCAACGACCCTTACACCGTTGCCATGGCGCGGACCATGGATCCTCACAGTGCCACCGCCCAGTTTTTCATCAATGTCAAGAAGAACGATTTTTTGAACCACAGCGCCAAAAACGAGCGTGGCTGGGGATATACCGTCTTCGGGAAAGTGGTCAAGGGCCATGGTGTGGTCAATAAGATCAAGGGAGTGCCTACCGGGCGCCAGGGCATGCATGATGATGTGCCCAAGGAGGCGGTGGTGATCCTCAAGGCCCAGGTGGTGGAAGAGGTTCCGGAGCAATAGTGCGAAGGACAGATAATATCCATGGAGGTTTGTTTTTGATTGAAAAGTGCGCTTCAAGTCCAGTTGCGGCAGGGGGGTGTGCATGAACAAGAATACCGAAATTGAAAACCTGGCCGTATTCTGCGATTTTGAAAACATCGCCCTGGGTGTGCGTGACGCCCGCTATGATCAGTTCGACATCGACAAGGTGTTGGAACGGTTGCTGCTCAAGGGGAGCATCGTGGTCAAAAAGGCCTACTGCGACTGGGAGCGTTACAAAGAGTTCAAAGCCGCTATGCACGAGGCGGCCTTCGAGTTGATCGAGATTCCCCATGTGCGCCAATCGGGCAAGAACTCCGCAGATATTCGCATGGTGGTCGATGCCCTCGACCTTTGCTATACCAAGTCCCATGTGGACACCTTCGTGATTGTCAGTGGTGATTCCGACTTCTCCCCGCTGGTCAGCAAGCTGCGCGAGAACAACAAGATCGTCATCGGCGTGGGGGTGAAAAATTCCAGCTCCGACCTGTTGATCGCCAATTGCGACGAATTCATCTATTACGACGATCTGGTGCGCAAAAAGAAGCCGCGCAAAAAAGCGCCGCGCAAGGCCTCCGCCGCTCGCCAAGGCGGAAAAGCCGCCACCACCACCACCGCGAGCAGTGGTTGCGCCTTGTCCGAGAAGGAGGCCGAAGAAAGGACTCAGGAGGCGCTGGATTTGATCATGGGCACTTTGGAGGCTCTGGCTGAAGAGCGCGGTTCCGAGGAGAAGATCTGGGGGTCCATGGTCAAGCAGACCCTCAAACGGCGGCGGCCGGGCTTCAACGAATCCTACTACGGGTTTCGGTCATTCAATCGGTTACTGGAAGAGGCGGCCGCAAGGGACCTGATGGAACTGGAACCGGACGAGAAATCGGGAGGCTACATCATCAAGCGGTTTCATCAGGACGATTAGGTGCAATCGGCGTGATGGGCAGCCACCTGGAAAGACATTGAAAAGCGACACCTTCGCGCAGCTTGGCGCGGTAGGACGGAATCAATCCCACCCGCATGGAAACCTTCTGATCCTCGCCCCATGGCCACCAGGCCACACAGAGCACGAGGTTGCACAGGGGATAAGAGGTGAACAACACCTGTCCGGGCATTAACCCGAATTGACCGTTGACCCATTTACAGACCGATTCGTTCTCCGGCGGCGGCGAGGTGAAGTTCCAATGGTGACGGAACTCTTTGAATAATGGGAAAAAGACCAGCTCCGCATCCTCTCCCTCCAGAACCATGACGGCCATGTTGCGCTTGGCGTCCCATTGCCAGCGACAGGTGGGCGGAATATTGAGACAGATTTTGCGGCATATTTCCCGAAAGGGTTCCAGTTCGCTGAGTTTGATGCGCATGTATTGCCTCTGATGACTGCATTGGATCGCCGCACGGCGAAGGGTGGCCAACACCCGTCGCGTACCGGTTGGAATCGGCCTCTGCAGGGTTATATCGGTTCATTGGCGCGGATCTTTAGCTCGCGCGACCAACATCCAAGCGCAAACAAGGCATCCAAGGTTGACACCTGCCGATAAGGTCTTAACTTTTCAGCTCGTTTTTAATTCAACGTTAGGAGCAAGCATGCAGAAAATCGAAGATGGACACTATGTACAGGTGGACTACACCGGCACCTTGTCGGACGGGGAGGTGTTCGATTCCAGTGAAGGGCGCACGCCCCTGGAGATTCAGATGGGTGCCGGCCAGGTGATTCCGGGGTTCGAGCAGGCGCTGATGGGCATGGCCGAAAATGAAACCAAAACGGTTTCCCTGGCACCGGAAGAGGCCTATGGCGAGCGTGACGAGTCATTGTTGCGCCGATTCGAGCGCAGCCAGATTCCTCCTGAAATGAATCCCCAGGTGGGCGACATGGTGGCCTTGACCACCCAGCAGGGCAACCAGATTCCCGCCCGTGTGACGGATGCCGACGAACAGGGCATCGTTCTGGATCTGAACCACCCGCTGGCCGGCAAGCAGTTGCAATTCGACCTCCGGGTGGTGCGCATCGGCGACGCACCGGCGGAGCAAAGCTGAGTTCAGGGGCCTTATTAGCCCCTTCAAGATGCTTTCACCCGCCGCCCATGGCGGAGCGAACGAAAAAAAGGGGCGTACCTTGCGGTACGCCCCTTTTTTTTCGAGTTGAATCGGGAAGGAAGCGGAACGGGCGGCCGATCAGGCCCGAACTTCCTCTTTGACACCCACGGCCATCTTATAGAGCACGGTGAGCACCAGCGCACCGATGGCATACACACCGATGGTGATCCCGATTTCCGGCAGGGTGGGCACGTATTCATGCACTTCGTGCAGCGGGTTGGGTACAAAACCGCCGGCGATCATGCCCAGGGCCTTGTCGATCCAGGTGCCGAAAATAATCACCACACAGGCCACGGCCAGGGTCACCTCGTTTTTGCGGGTGGCGGGGTTGACGGTCAGGATGATGCCGATGACCATCAACGCCATGGAGGACCACATCCAGGGCACCATGGAATTATAGCCCTTCAGGCCGAAGAACAGATAGATGAAGTGATCCATGTGTTCCGGCATTTGGCTGTAGAAAACCACGAAAATTTCGCACAGGAAAAAGAACACGTTGATGCAGATGGCATAGGCTACGGTGATGCCCAGGGTCTGGATCTGTTTTTTGCCCGGATCGAACTTGGTGGTGTTGCGGATGAACAGGCACAGCAGGATCAAAAGAGCGGGACCGGCGGCGAAGGCCGAGCTGAGAAAACGCGGCGCCAGGATGGCCGTCAGCCAGAAGCCCCGGCCGGGCAGGCCCGAGTACAAAAAGGCGGTGACGGTGTGGATGCTGACGGCAAAGGGGATTGAAAGGTATATCAGCGGCTTGAGCCACTTCTGATAGTGAATGCCGTTGCGTTCCGCTTCCATCACATTCCAGCCGACGATCAGGTTCAGCAGCAGGTAGCCGTTGAGCACCATCGCATCCCAGAACAGCACGCTGTTGGGCGTCGGATAGAGCATCACGTTGAGCCCGCGCATGGGCTGCCCGAGATCGACGAAAATGAGCAGCAGGCAGACCACAAGGGCGGCGATGGCCAGAAATTCACCGAGAACGGTGATGCGTCCGTAGGCTTTGTAGTCGTGCAGGTAATAGGGCAACACCACCATCACGCCGCCGGCGGCCACGCCGACCAGGTAGGTGAAGTTGGCGATGTAAAAACCCCAGGAGACATCGCGGCTCAGGCCGGTGATACCCAAGCCGTATTGCAACTGCCACATGTAAAGCAGGAATCCCATGCCGATGATGGCCAGCAGGGCCAGGATCCATGCGTAATACGTTTTGCTTCCTTTCAAGGCTATTTCAAGCATACCCACCTCACACGATGTAGTAGACGCACGGTTCGGTACCCAGACCCGATTTGCGTCGAATGGTGAAATTCTCGCGCAGCACCCGCCGCACCTCGGAGTTCGGATCGCGCAAATCGCCAAAGACAATGGCGCCCTTGGAGGCTTCCACGCAGGCCGGCATCAACCCTTCGGACAGTCGCTCCGAGCAGAAATTGCACTTTTCCACCACCCCTTTCATGCGGGTGGGGTATTGCGGGTTCATCTCTTTTTCCACCAGCCCCTGGCGCGGGTCGCGGAAATTGAAGCTGCGGGCGCCGTAGGGGCAGGCCGCCATGCAGAAGCGGCAGCCGATGCAGCGGTGCATGTCCATGACCACGATGCCGTCGCTTTGGCGCTTGAAGGTGGCCTTGGTGGGGCAGGCCCGCACGCAGGGCGGGTTTTCGCAGTGGTTGCAAAGCACCAGGTAGGGGCGGTGTTCGGCCTCTTCGCTCATGTGCGGGTTGACGATGTCCGGAAAGGCGTTGTGAAAATGGGTTTCCCAGAGCCATTTGATTTCATGGCGCCGGTCGCTGAAATGGGGCACGTTGTGGGTCTTGTGACACGCCTCGATCAGGGGCGCCACGTCCCGCTCCGTCTTGAATCGGCGGGTGTCGATCACCATGGCCCACTGGCTGCCGATCAATGCCTTGGGGCCTTTCTGCAATGAATGCGTTCCATTGGTAGGGGCGGCGGCCACAGCCTTGATCACCGGTTGGGCGCTGAGGCCCACCGCGGCGATCCCCGCCATTTTCATAAAGCGTCTGCGGCTGCTTTCCATTATCGTTCTCCTTTGGGGTTATCGAGGTGGCAATCCCAGCAGTAGGGGGCCACGGAAACGTAGTCATGACAGCGGTCGCAAAACTCCGCCTTGTTGGAGTGGCAGTCCAGGCAGGTGTTGGACAGGCTGGCCGCGAACATTTTCCCTTCGGGGTTGACGAACGTTCCGGTGCCTTCGCGCACCATCTTGAGCCGCCATTCGTCGAGCAGCTGCATGTGGTCGGTCTTCATGAATTCGGTGGGCATGACACACTGTCGGGCCGCCTTGGCCTTGTCCGTCAGGACCACTTCCGGCGCCGGCGCCGCCGTTCCCGGTCGGACCAGCAGATTGTACCAGAGAGGGAAGGTGAATAGACCCAGGAAAATCACCAGGCCCAATACGATCCATTTTTTATCATTCATCGGCTTCCTCCATTCCCGGCAGCGGTTCGCTGCGCAGGTCCATGGTGCGTTCTTGTTCTCCCGGCAGGATCAAGGCGTTGGCCACCAATTCGGTGACGCCGGTCACATCCACTTCCGGCACCCAGTACTCCATGGAGGCGGGCAAGGCAGCCCGGTCGATGGCGCAGACACAGGCCAGCATGTTGACACCGAACGTTTCGTGCACGTACTTGACGGCGTTGGCGCGCGGCAACCCGCCGGCCATGCGCAACTCCATGTTTTCGCCGGCGTTGAGGCCGGCGCCGCTGCCGCAGCAGAAGGTCTGCTCACGGATGGTGTTGGCCGGCATTTCGTAAAAATGGTTGGCCACGGACTTGATCACATAGCGTGGCTCCTCAAACATGCCCATGCCGCGGGCGGGGTTGCAGGAATCGTGGAAGGTAATGATTTTATTGTCGTTACGACTCGGATCCAGCTCCAGTTTGCCGTGGCGGATCAAGTCGGCGGTGAATTCGGAAATGTGCACCATCTTGGTGGAAGCGGCGTTCTGGTACACCGTGCCTGTGATCGGGTTGACCGGGGTTTCCAGAAAGTCGGCCGGGCCGTTCATGGTGTCCATGTACTGGTTGATTACGCGCCACATGTGGCCGCACTCGCCGCCCAGGATCCATTTGACCCCCAGCCGCCGCGCTTCCAGGTACATCTTGGCATTGAGCCGCTTCATGGTCTCGTGGGAGGTGAAAAAGCCGAAGTTGCCGCCTTCCGAAGCGTAGGTGCTCCAGGTGACCTTCAGGCCGTATTTCTCCTTGAGGTAGTGAAACAGCATCATGTAGCCCATGCAGGTGTACGTGCCGGGGTCTGCGAAGACGTCGCCCGAGGGCGTGATGAACAGGATGTCGGCGCCTTTCTCGTTGAAGGTCTGCTCGCAGCGCAGGCCGGTGATCTCTTCGATGTCGTCCACGAAGAAGTCCAGCATGTCCTTGAAGGCATGGGGTTGAATTCCCAAGTGGTTGCCGGTGCGGTAGCAGTTGGCCACCGGCGTGGCCACCCAGTCGATGTTCAGGCCCAGCAGGTTGAGCAGTTCGCGACCGAAGATGGTGATCTCGGCGGTGTCGATGCCGTAGGGACAAAAGAGGGAGCAGCGGCGACACTCGGTGCACTGAAACAGATAGTACCACCACTCCTTGAGCACATCGAGGGTCATGGGGCGGGCGCCGTTGAGGCGGCCCAGGACCTTGCCCAAAGCCGTGAAATCGTTGCGGTAGACCGAGCGCAACAATTCGGCCCGCAGCACCGGCATGTTCTTGGGATCACCGGTGCCGATGAAAAAGTGGCACTTGTCGGCGCAGGCGCCGCAGCGCACGCAGATGTCCATGAAGACTTTGATGGAGCGGAACTTTTCCAGCCGCTCCTTGAACCCTTCGTGCAGAATCTGCTGCCAGTTTTCAGGCAACTGCCAGTCGTCCTCCAACGGATTCCAGGGCCGGGCATTGGGCATGCTCAAATATTCGACGCTCTTGGGGTTGGAGGCGTAACAGTACATCCCCTTGCGGATGTTGACCGGTACGTCCATCCAATGCTTGGCAGGCGGCTGATACGCGATTCGATCCAGAAGCTCTTGGGGCTTGGGTGTTTCATCGGCCATTGTCGTTTACTCCTTTTCCTCTTCCTCGGTCGCGGCTGCTTCGGCAGGCGCCGGCATTTTTTCCACGGGCAATCCGGCTTCGACCATCTTTTCGCGGAATTCGTCTTCGTAAGCCTCGTAGGTGTGCACCTTGACCGGATAGTTCCAAGGATTGACGTGGCGCGCCTCGCGGGTGTTGGTCCGCATGTTCCGCGTCGGGCTCAAAAAGATGCCGCCCATGTGCATCAGCTTGCTGTACGGGAAGTAGGCCAGCAGCACACAGACAAAGAACAGGTGGATGTAGAACAAAGGGCTGATGCCGGCCGGTACCGAGGGCGAAAAGGTGACCAGCCCCATGGTCAGCTCCTTGATGGCGGCCACGTCGGCTTTGATGAAGTAGCGCATCAGGATGCCGGTGAAGGCGATGCCCATGATCAAGAAAAGCGGAAAATAGTCGGAGGCCAGGGAGATGTAGCGTACGTTGGCCACGAACAGCCGCCGCAGGAAAAGGAATATCACGGCGGCCAACAGCACGATGCCGGAAAGATAGACGCCGGGCAGGCCGACCTGGATGGGGTTGTACAGGATTTCGATCTTCATGAACCCGTCGAGGGTTCCCAGCATCTGGATGCACCAGGGCACCGGCTCCAGGAAGAAGCGCAGGTGGCGCACCAGGGTGGTGAGGAAAGCGTAGTGAAACGCCAGGGCGAACAGCCACAAAAACACCTCCAGGTGGTAGCTGATGCGCCCTTCCTCACCGTTCATCTTCATGCGCGTATTGCGGAACAGCGAGCGGAAGGTGAGAATTTCCAGCGCCATGCGGGCCACGACACCGATGGTGGTGGAGGGGTTGTCGATTTTGGCCTGTTGGATCCAAGGCATCGTTTTTTGTTGGCCCGCGGTGGTGGGAATGGCAAAGGGAACGGGTGACCGGGACCACCCCACGATGCGCCGAACCACGCCCACGATGAAGATCAGGACGGCCAGATACGGCAACACGATCCCGAACAGCCAGGGCAATCCCAAAGCGCCCAGCCACGCGATCAGGGCCAGCACGAATACTGCCAGCAGTGACGACAAATAAAATTGATTCATCTAGCCACACCTCACTCCGGACCCCGGCGCGGCGGCAAGGGCCGGTCCATAAAAAAGGGTTGAATGTCGATCCGGTGGCCGGCAAGGAGTGGGGCGGGCGATAGCGGCGAGGGTGGCTTCACCGGGTTCGTGGCGGCCCCGGTATGCCCCGTCGACGGTTGTCGCCAAGCACGAGGGGGTGTGCAACCGCCATCGGGCATCGGCCCTACTCATCGTCAACCTCCTTTATCAAACCTGCTTTGGCAAACGCCTTATATGTGCGGTCCTTCATTTCGTTGGCTTTCAGCTCATACACTTTTTCGCGGCAGCCCATGAACAGATCGAAGGAGATCAGGGCCATTTCGTCGATGAGCCGGTCGAGCTGTTTCAGGTCGCCGATCCAGCGGGCGTCGTCGGGGGACTTCATCAAGCCGCGGATCACCTGTTTCAGGTCGAAGACGAAACCGGTGGCGCGAGCGGCTGAAAAGTCCTGAACGGCGCGGATGCGCATGATGGGGTCGAGGGCCGAGCGCGCGGTATCGGGATTCCAGTCGGCATCCAGCAGTGCGACCAGTGTGCCGAGCTGTTGGTGGGTGGTGCGACCCACAGGGTTGGCGAAAGGATCTTTCTGGCTGCGCAGAAAGCGTGCCGTTTCGGCGGGATAGGTGTCGACCACCCGTGCGAACCATTTATCGACGACAACGTCTTTGCGCAACGCCAATTGTGCCATCAAACCCATAAGATATGCTTCCAGAATGCAGGCAAGTGAGTGTCCGCGTGTGCCGCCGCGGCGGCATGCCGAAAGCCTTTGCAGCGCCCATCGGCGGCAAAAGCTTGTCCCCCACGCATCAAAGATGGTCCTATAGTCAAGATGGGTTTTCGTGTCAAGGACAAACGGCTGAAATGTGTAGGGCTTTGGCGGTGGCCACGGCCTTACCGATACACCTTTTTCCAGGGTGCTTGCCGGGTGCGGCGGGCATCGGCCAGGGCGAGGTAGAAGGCCCCCACGGCCAGTTCGGCGCAGTGGAAATGGTCATCCGGCAGGGTTTCCAGGTAGGTGGCCACATCCTCCGGCTTGATTTCCCAGGCTTGTTCCAGGGTTTTGCCTTCGGCCAGGGTGGCGATGGTGTTGGCGCAGGCATTGGTGTGAATGCAGCCGTCCAGCATGTAAGCCACATTGCTGATCCGGTCACCGTCGAGGAGTAGGTAAAACGCGACGGTGTCCTTGCAATCACCTGTCTTTTCGCCGAAGCCGTCCGGCCGGCGCAGGCGTTCCTGGCGGTCGGTGCGGAAGGCCATTTCGAGGAACTTGAGGGAGTGGGATTGCCAGATGTTTTCGGGGGGTGCTGCCATGTTGGTGTCCTTTAAAATATTGAACTGATATAAAAGTTTCAAGTTTTAAGTTGAGGTATTCTGCCGATTTGATTTGGGGTGGCAAAGACAACCCCGATCGGTCCGGTGGTTCCTAATGCCCGTATGAACCGACGTCACCTTTGCATTCATGGTACGGTTTCCGTGGTGGTTGCAGTCAGGTCGATGATGGTGATTTCGGGAGCCGCCCCGATACGGATGGGCGGGCCCCAGGTGCCTGTGCCCCGACTGACGTGCAGATGGTGTTGCGGTCCGATCCGGTGCACCCCGGCGGGGTGGGCGGAGAACCATCGGGCCAACAGTGTGAATGGGAAGATCTGCCCGGCATGGGTGTGCCCCGAAAGTTGTAGATCGAAGCGCCGGCCTTCGGATGAGCCGAGAGCGGGGCGATGCTTGAGCAGGATGGCGAATTGGTTGTCCCGCAACTCACTGAGCAGGCGGGCTTCCGCCATCTGGCCATGGCCGCTGTTGCCGGCCGGATCGTCGACCCCTGCCACCACCAGGGTGTCGTTCAGGGCAACGGCCGTGCCGCGCAGCGCCACGAAGCCGGCCGATTGGGTGAATTGCAGGGCGCCTTCAATGTCATTGTGAAATTCAAAGTTGCCCGTCACGGCGAATTTGCCCATGGGGGTCGGCAGTGCTTTGAGCTGGCCGGCCAAGGCGTGGGCATTCCACAGTGGGCCGTCCACCAGGTCGCCGGTGGATACCAGGAGGTCCGGTTGGGCGGTGCGTACGGCGGTCAGAACCGGTCCCAGTCGGCCGGGGTAGGTCATCGGTCCCAAGTGCAAATCGGCGAGATGAACGATGCGCAAGCGCTCCATGCCATGGGGCAATTTGGCCGTGGTCAGGGTGAAGTGATGGAGGGGTACCCGGTAAGCGGCCACGGCGCCGTAAATCATCAAAGCGCCGGCCAACATGGCCGTCAGAAAAACATTTTGCCGGCGGGCCAGCATCAGGTGGGTCCAGTCGGCGTTGAGCAACTGTTGCAGGGTCGCCATGGTCAGGTGATAGAGGTCGATGGGGATCGAGATGCAGGTGAACAGCAGCAGGTTTCCCATCCAAAGAAACCCGATCCAGTACATCAGCAGCGCCGATAGTTCATATCCCTGGTGATGCATCAGACGGGCTTGCACCGGGGCCGACATGAGAAAGAGCAGGACCAGCAGAAGCAGGATGTAGCTCCAACCCTCCACATAGAAAGAGCGGCGCAGCTTGATCAGCAGATACAGATGCAGCGCTCCGTAGATGCAGAGAAATACTGCTATCAACACCGCCCAGCGGCTCAAATCACCCATGCAAAACCCCTCCGACGCGATCCCCGATGGTGGCGCAGGACTCTTTGACCAACGCTATTTAACCGAAACCGGGTTTAAATGAAAGAGGGCGTCGGCGGTTGTTCAATGTACAAGGCAGCGGTTGTCCGATTTCAAGGAATTGTGAGCATCCAAAGATGGTTGCCGCCGTGACAGGGCGCGGCGATGCATGCCCCACCCCTAAGGCGTTCGCGTGAACTCCCGCAGCACCGTTGTGGCATAAGCGCCCGTCGGCAAGGTGAAGCGCAAACACAATCCTTCCGGATGGGGTTCAATCAAAAGATCGTCCAGGTAGAGCAGGGCACGCCGGCGGGAACCGGGGGCACGCAACTTTTTGAACAACTCGTGATCCGCCAGATCGTAATCCGCCAGCACTTGCTGTTCATACAGGGCCGCGGACGCGGCGGCGGGCATCATTTTGTGCCCGTAGATGGGACCGGTGTAGACGATGGCCCGACCGGCGAAGCGCTCGGAGGCCTCGGCGGCGTCGTCCACCACGAACAGGCCGCCGGTGTCGCACTTTTGGGCCACATCGCCCTGCAGGATGGCGGCGCCGTCTCCACGCCGGATGCGTTCGGCAAGCCAGACGTTGAACAAAGCGCTTTGCAGGACAGATACTTGAAAGGCGTTCTGTTTGCCCCTGGCCGGCCGTTGCCGCTGCACCAAGGCCATGGCCCGTTCCAGATTGCCCATGTCAATGCCGAAGCGCTGTTCGCCATAGAAGTTGGGCAGCCCGTCCCGGCGCAGCCGGTCGGCAATGGCCAGGGCCGGCGCCAGGGCGTGATCGGTCGTGACCCCGGACAGGACGATGCGAAAACGGTTGGCGGCCACATGGCCGGTTTTGATTTTGTTGCGATGCCTTGCAATGCTCAGCATCTCGAAAGGCAGGGCGGCCAGTCGGGCCTCGGCCGTCGCCAGGTCGGTACGCAGGGGCAGGGGGATGGAGAAGGTTTGGGTGGTGACGGCCTGCTTGTCCTTGCGGCCGCCCCAGCCGACCTCCCCGGGCCGCAGGCCGAACGGTTCGGCCAGGGTCGCCGCCACGTCGGTTGTGTTCCAGCCTTTGCGCCGCAGGGTGACGAACAGGTGTTCGCCTTCGCCGCAGGCGGCGTATGGCAGCAGCTCTGCCACTTCAAAGTGCTCAGGGATCGCTTTGATGGCGCCCCCTACGCCGGGGAGCCCGGCGGTGGCGTAAGGCAGCCGGGTCATGCACTGCCGGAAGCGTTCCGCGATGGATGGCGTATCCGCCGGAGGCGTCATCGAATTGCCCTTCAGCGCAACTGCGCGATGAACGATTGGACGGCGGACGGTCCTTGGGTTTCAACGATCCGCAGGGTCTGGGTGCCGATCACCGCAATATCCACCTTGCCGGTCAGAAAATCAATATCGGCCTTGTCTTTCACCCCGAAGCCCAGGGCCAGCGGAAGCTGTGTGGCGCGGCGGCAGCGGGCCAGATAGTCCTCCAGCGTCGCGGTAAAGTCGGTCTGTTGGCCGGTAACCCCCTTGCGTGCCACGCAGTAGACAAAACCCCGGGCATGGGCATTGATCTGCGCCATGCGCGCCGCGTCGGTGGTCGGGGCGTAAATGAAGATGGGGTCCAAGGCGTGGGCGTTCATGGCCTGCAAATAGTCCTGTCCCTCTTCGTGTGGCAGATCGGGCACGATGGCGCCGCGCAGTTGGCGCTGGGCCATGGTTTGGACGAATCTTTCCACCCCGTATTTGAACAAGATGTTGTAGTAGGTCATCAGTAGAAAGGGGATGTCGAAGGTGCGGGCCGCTTCCTCGGCAAGATCGAGGCAGGCCTGCACCGTCACCCCCCGCGCCAGCGCTTCCTGGTTCGCCTTCAGGATTACCGGGCCGTCGGCGATGGGTTCGGAAAAGGGGATCTGCAGCTCCATCAGCTCCACGCCCGCCGCCACCATGGCCTTGACCATTTCGAAGGAGGTTTCCAGGGAAGGGTAGCCGATCACAATGTGGGTCATCAGCAGGATCTTTTTGTTTTTCCGTTGTTCGCGGATATAGGCTTCAAGCATGGCTGCCCTCCTTTGCGGTGTAAACGGCGGCCTTGGCCCGGATGAACGCCTGCCACTGGGGATCGTCGAAGGCGTCGGCCACGGTGAAAATATCCTTGTCGCCCCGTCCCGACTGATTGATGATGATGATCTCGTCGGGCTTCATCCGGGGGGCCTCCGCGAAGGCCCGGGCGAAAGCGTGGGCCGATTCCAGGGCCGGAATCAATCCTTCCTGGCGCATGGTCAAGGCCATGGCGGCCACCACCTCATCGTCGGTGACCGCTTCGAAACGGGCGCGGCCGCTCTCTTTGAAATGGGCCAGGATGGGCGAAACCCCCACGTAGTCGAGGCCGGCGGCGATGCTGTGGGTTTCCCGCATCTGGCCGTCCCCGTTTTGCAGGAAAAAGGTCCTGTACCCCTGGGCCACCCCCACACTGGCATCCGCCGAACGCAGGCGCGAGGCGTGGCGACCGCTGTCCAGTCCCTCACCGCCGGCTTCCACCCCCACCAGTTCCACCGGATCTTCCAAGAAACCGGAAAACAACCCCAGTGCATTGGAGCCGCCGCCCACGCAGGCATATACCCTTTGCGGCAGACGTCCTTCGATTGCGAGGATCTGACGGCGGGCTTCATGGCCGATGATCGATTGAAAGTAGGTCACCATCTCCGGATACGGGTGGGGGCCGCAGGCGGTGCCCAGCACATAGTGCGTGGTGTCCATGTTGCCCACCCAATCGCGGAATGCCTCGTTGATGGCATCCTTGAGGATGCGGGTGCCGTTGCGCACCGGCACCACCTCGGCGCCCAGCCGTTCCATCCAGAACACATTGGGCCGCTGGCGCTCGACGTCCACTTCCCCCATATAGATGGTACAGGCCAAGCCGAAACGGGCCGCCATGGTGGCGGTGGCCACGCCGTGCTGCCCGGCGCCGGTTTCGGCGATCACCCGGCTTTTGCCCATGCGCTGCACCAGCAAACCCTGGCCCATCACGTTGTTGGCCTTGTGGGCGCCGGTGTGGTTCAGGTCCTCCCGCTTGATGTAGATGCGGGCGCCGCCGAAGTGGCGGGTCAGGTTGGCGGCAAAGGTCAGGGGTGTCGGTCGGCCGGCATACTCCGCCAACACCGCTTCGTAATGCGGCCGGAACAGGGGGTCGGCCTTGGCTGCGGCAAAGGCGGCCACCAGTTCGTCGAAGGTGGCGGCCAATATTTCGGGGACGAAGGCGCCGCCGAAGCGGTCATAGTAACCTCTCTCATGCATGGGAAACCTCTCCAATGAGTTGGGAAAAGACAAAGCGATCCGTCCGGCACCACATCTCGGAAAACACCCCGCAGGCGACACGGGCAAAGGCCAGTTCCCGGTGCACCACCAGCACCGGGGTGTCGGGCGTCGTTTCCAGTTGTTTGGCCGTCTCGCCTTCCGCATAACCGATGTGGAAGCTCTGGCGGCCGCCGGACGGTTTCAGGTAGTATCGTTCTTCGGCAATGGCCGATAGCGATCGGTCTCGCATATCGATGCGGTCGATGCCGGGGAACAGGTCGGCGTGCAGGTGGAGCGTTTCAATCAATACCGGTGCATCGGCCACGCGGGTCAACCGCGAAAACGCGTAGGCCGAGCCGCCGGCAAAGGGGTTGTGCCGCTCCTTCACAGGGCGCAGCGCCATGGGTTGCAGAATCAGGGTCTGTACGGCCAGTCCCTGCTTGCGAAAAGAGGCGGCGGTGCCGTCCAGGGAAAAAAGATCCACTTCCCGTCGCGGCGCGCACACAAAGGTGCCGGAGCCGCGCTTTCGCTTGAGCAACCCTTTGCGCACCAGCAAATCCAAGGCTTGGCGGATGGTCGGACGCCCGATGCCGTAATCGGCCGCCAATTGCGGCTCCGAAGGGATGCGGCCGCCCACCGGATAAACCCCCTCCCGGATCTGGGTCGTCAGCCGGTCGGCCAACTGGCGGTATAAGGGAAGGGGCGCATTCGGGTTGAGCATGGAGATCACCTCGCGGGATCATTCAGGGTTGCATCATGGTAACAGCACTCTCGCTCAAAGTTGTAAAGTTGTCAATACAAAAATCCTATCTGTTGGCAGGGGGTGGCGCTCATGATAGATAGTGGCCGACCGCAAGCGGTATCTTGCGACCTTCAGTAACCCTATCGGCTTCAATTTCAACGGCAGGAAGAGCTATTTATGTCATCCAACCTACCCGTGAAAGCTTTGCAGATCATCAACGACGGCTTTCGCTTCTTTCGGGACCATTTTTATCAGCTGGCCACTTTGTGCCTGCCCTTTTTGTTCGCCACCACTCTGTTCGATTTCGTGCTGGCCCGCAGTCTGCGGGAAAGCCCCATGGCCCTTTTCGCGCCGATGATGGTGAACCTGCTCATTTACCCGGTTTACACCGCCGCCTTGATTCACCTGATGGCCCGGCGCGCCAAGGGGGAGCGGCCGACCAACGGGGCGCTGCTGGCCGCGGCGATGCAACAGTGGGCGCCCCTGTTTTTGTTGAAAACCGTGCTGGTCGCCTTGATCGGCCTGGGGATCAGTCTGTTGATCATACCCGGCATTTGGCTGGGGGTGCGATTGGCCTTCGCCGAATTTTACCTGGTGTTGTTCGGCCAGCGTCCCGTCGATGCCATGCGCGTCAGTTTCATCCGCACCCGGCCCCACTTTTTCCTGATTCTGACTTTGCTGGCCACCACCTACGTACCCATCGTGCTGGCGGGTATCGGCAGCGACCAGCTGTTGCAAGGCCTGACCAACAACGATTTTTTCCGCGTACTGGTCAGCACGGCCTGGTCGTTTGTCGGTCTTCTGGTGAACATCGTGATGTTTCGTCTTTTCATGGAGGTCGTGGCATCCGATGACGGCTTGCGGTCGGCGGACGCCTTGCAAGGGGAGGGGTGATGAAGTTTTCCCAAGCGCGCCAAGGGCGTGTTTTCGTTTTGCGTCTGGAGGATGGGGAGATCGTTCACGAGGTGATCGAACAGTTCGCACGTGAACAGGCGGTCAAGGCCGCGGCGTTGCTGATTCTCGGCGGCGCGGATGACGGCAGCCGGTTGGTGGTGGGACCGCGTGAGGGGCGCGCGCTGCCCATCGAACCCATGGAGCACCTGTTGCAAGGCACCCATGAGGTGACCGGTACCGGCACCCTGTTTCCCGATGCACAAGGGGCACCCCTGCTGCACATGCACATGGCATGTGGACGGCAGGGAAAAAGTGTGACCGGATGCGTCCGCCAGGGGGTCAAGGTGTGGCACATCATGGAGGTGATCGTGTTCGAGTTGCTTGATACCACCGCCCGCCGCACACCGCAGCCGCCCATGGGATGGCCGTTTCTCGAGCCCTGATGGGGGCGTGTGCCGACAATCGGGATCCAAACGGCCGTAGGCCGGTCGGCGGAGCGGATCGGATCGCGCGAACGGGTCTCGGCGCCCTCTGAACTTCGCCGTCAGCCGTTGGCTGATCAGCCGAAAACCCCGTGCTGGCGCAGAATGTTCAGGCCGATGGTCAACAGCACCAGACCGCCGATGGCATCGGCGTAGCGGCGCACGAGGGTCGCCCGGGTCAGCCGTTTGCCCAGGTGCAGTCCAAGGGTGGTGAAGGCCGCGGCCACCAGGCCGATGAGCAGTGCCGGCGCCCAGATGTCCACTTCGATCAGTGACAGGCTCAATCCCACGGCCAGGGCGTCCAGGCTGGTGGCCAGGGAGAGCATGACCAGTGTCCAACCTTTGGTGGGATCCCGGGAGGGGGTGCCGTTGTCGCCACGGAAGGCATCCCGCAGCATGCCCTGGGCCACGAAAAGCAAGAGGCCAAAAGCCACCCAGTGATCGTAGCGGGCGATGGATTCCCGGATGGTCAGCCCCGCCACCCACCCGACAACGGGCATGGCGGCCTGGAAAAACCCGAAATGCCAGGCCAGGCGAAACGTTTGGCGCAAACTGACCCTGCCCAGTTTGATGCCCGCCGCGATGGCCACGGCAAACGCATCCATGGCCAAGGCCACGGCAAGGGCTGCTATGTTCAGCAGTGTCAAAACCGGTTTCCTGATCGTCTGTCTGTTGCCACATCTCCGGTTAGGGATTAAAATGCGACCACTGCGGGTCGCTTAAGACCCATCACCTTGCAACGGCGGGGGGCATCCGGAGAACACCATGACCGATGGCGCTGTCGCACCGTGCGCGGCATCGAAAACGGCATGCCTTGGGTGCCATACCCTAAATCAAAGGATGGATTCAATGGATAAATGGGAAGAGCAACTGTCCTGCGCAACGGCCTGTCATCGCTGCAACGCCGCCTTGGGCGTTTACGAAAAGCGGATTCTGTCCGTCTACGACCATCAACCCATCTGTCTGGCCTGTAAAAAACAAGAAGAGCAGCGGTCGGACTACGAAACGGTTTCGCGACAGATGATCGGCAGCTGCATGGCCGAAACCGAAACGTTGTATGGCGATCCGGGGGGCTACTGTTTTCACCATTTTTATCCCTTTGCCTGCAAATAGGCTCCCGGGCGGCGCGGCGGGCCTGCTCACACAAATCTAACCGTGCCCTAACGCAGCGCTAACCCGGGTGTGGTTTCAGTGTCCATCAAGCAAGGAGGATCGGCGGCGGCCTCACCCGGCGGGTATGGCCCCGACGCTTTTCAGACAAGTGCCTAAGGGGCCGGCGGATGGCTGACAAATCGATTCTGGTGGTGGACGACGAAGAGGATATCCTGGAGTTGGTGCGCTTTCACTTGGCTCGGGAAGGCTATGTCGTGCACTGTGCCGCCACCGGTGAGCAGGCCTGGCGGATCGTGCGGGAACAGCGTGTGGATCTGGCCATCGTCGACTTGATGCTGCCGGGCATTGACGGGTTGGCGTTGACCCGCCGTTTGAAGAACGACCCGAAGACGGCGTTTATTCCGGTGGTCATGCTCACCGCCAAGGGTGAAGAGGTGGATGTGGTCACCGGACTCGAACTGGGCGCCGACGACTATGTGACCAAGCCGTTCAGCCCCAGGGTGCTGTTGGCCCGTTTGCGTGCCGTCTTCCGCCGCCACACCGGCCCGGCGCCCGCCGCCCGGGAGGTGATCCAAATCGGCGCCATGATCATCGATGTGGACCGTCGACGGCTGACCATCGATGGGAAAGCGATCGATTTGACCTACACCGAATTCCAGGTGCTGGCATTCCTGGCCGGTCGGCCGGGATGGGTTTTCACCCGTGCCCAGATCGTGGATGCGGTCCACGGCGATGATTATCCCGTCACCGACCGCAGTGTGGATGTGCAAATCGTGGGGCTGCGCAAAAAATTGGGCGCCGAAGGCCATTTGATCGAAACGGTGCGCGGGGTGGGCTATCGTTTCAAGGAGTCGGGCCCATGATGCGCCGCCGCCTTGTCTGGCAGATTTACCCCGCCTACTTAATTCTTCTTCTTTTGGTGCTGCTGGCCACGGGGTGGTATGCCTCCCGCGTCATGTACCGTTTCCACCTGGATCGGGTGCAGCAGGAGTTGCTGCATCAAACCCGCTTGCTCATCCCCCGTCTCGAGCCCCTGCTCACACCGTTGCAAGCAGCCGCTTTGGATGACCTGTGCAAGTGGGTCGGTCGCAGCGTGCCCAGCCGCATCACGGTGGTGTTGCCCGATGGCAAGGTGGCGGCCGATTCCGAGGCCGATCCGGCCGCCATGGAGAATCACGGTCGCCGTCCCGAAATCGTCCAGGCCCTTGGCGGGGCGGTGGGAACGGACCTGCGGTTCAGCGAAACCATTGACCGTCACATGATGTACCTGGCGGTGCCCGTGGGAACGGGCACCCCGGTCGGCGTTGCCCGGGTGGCCATGGCCCTGACCGAGATCCAGGAATCGTTGCGCGCCTTGCAAATACGTTTTTTCCAGGGGGGGCTGGCCATCGCCGCATTGGCTTCCCTGATCTGTTTTTGGATTTCGCGACGCATCAGTCGCCCCATCGAGGAGATGCGCCGGGGCGCGGATCGATTTGCCGCCGGCGATCTGTCCCATCGTCTGGTGCCTCCCGACACGGTTGAAATGGCGAGTTTGGCGCGGGCGATGAACCAGATGGCCGCGGAGCTGGAAAAACGCATTCAGAGTGTCATTCGCCAACGCAATGAAACCGAGGCGGTGCTGGCCAGCATGATGGAAGGGGTGCTGGCCCTGGATCAAAGGGAGGCTATTTTGCACCTCAATGATGCGGCCGTGCGGCTGCTCAACGAACCGGCCGAAGCCCTGCAGGGGCGCAGCATCCAGGAGGTGGTGCGCAACCGGGAGCTGCACCGGATGGTGCGCGAGACCCTGGACGGCAAAGAAAGTGCGGTACAGGACATCGTTCTTTACCAAGCTTCCGAGCGGGTCCTGGCGACCCGCTGCACCCCTTTGATGGACGCTGCCGGTCAGCGCATGGGCGCCTTGCTGGTGCTCAACGACGTGACCCAATTGCGCCGCCTGGAAACCATGCGCAGCGATTTTGCGGCCAACGTCAGTCACGAGATCAAAACACCCCTGACCGCCATCCAGGGCTTCGTCGAGACCCTGGCCCAGGATGCGGTGGACGATCCCCGGGAGGCGCAGCGCTTTTTGGAGATCATCCTCAAACATGTACGCCGTCTGGTGACCATCATCGACGATTTGATGCAGTTGGCCTGCCTGGAGGGCGGCGGCCGGATGGACGGGGAGCGCTTGCGGCCGGCACCCGTGCGGCAACTTTTGGAAACGGTGATCGACCTGTGCCGCCGGCAGGCCGAGGAGAAGGCCATTCGCGTGGTGGTGGATTGCCCGGAGGGGGTGAAAGCCTTTGTGGATCGCCCCCTGATGGAGCAGGCGCTGTTCAATCTGCTCGACAATGCCATCAAATACAGCCCGGCCGACAGTGTCGTGACGGTCTCCGCGGCACCGGCCGAGCAGCAGGTGCGTATTTGCTTCCAGGATCAGGGCCTCGGCATCCCGCGGCACCATTTGCCGCGGCTGTTCGAGCGCTTCTACCGGGTGGACAAGGCCCGCAGCCGCCAAATGGGGGGGACCGGACTGGGTCTGGCCATCGTCAAACACATCGTGCAGGCCCACGGGGGCCAAGTCGATGTGGAGAGCCGGGAGGGTGCGGGCAGTATCTTCACCATTCGCCTTCCAAATCCTTGACCATATCACAACGGTCTGATATAACCCGCAATATAAAATGATTCGATGGACACCGCGAACCCGCCCGGGGGACTTCGGGAGGTGTTCGGTACCATCCGGCAAGCTGCGCAAACCGGCAAAGGACGGCATGCGGTCATGGCGTTCGGGCGGCCCACGCCCACTTTCAATGGGCTGCCCGTGCCAGAGCGGATGCGGACGCGATCACACATCTCCGGGGGAGATCCCCTGAAACGGTCCGGCGGCATGCTTACCGAACAGGAGAAATTGGATAGCCTCACGCGGTTGGGGATCGAGTTGAGCCAGATCAGCGATCTGGACATCCTCATGGAGCGTGTGCTGACCCGGGCGCGGCAATTTGCCAACGCCGATGCCGGTTCCATCTACATCCGCGAAAACGAGTGGCTGCGATTCGCCTACACCCAGAACGAAACCCTGTCGCAAAAACTGCCCCGCGGCGAGAAGCTGATCTATTCCACCTTCAAGGTCCCCATCGACACCCGAAGCATTGCCGGATATGTAGCGGCCACCGGGCGTGCCTTGAACATCGCGGATGTCTATCGACTTGCGCCCACCCTGCCCTACCATTTCGACCGGCAATTCGACGCGGCCACGGGCTACACCACACGATCCGTGCTGACCCTGCCCCTGGAAAACAGCGGCCGCTCCCTTCTCGGTATTCTGCAGATCATCAATGCCCGTTCCGACAGCGGGGCCATAGTGCCTTTCACCGAAGCGGACGAGCGCGTCATGCACCACTTCGCGGCGGTGGCCGCGGTGGCTCTGGAACGGGCGCAAATGACCCGTGCCCTGATTTTGCGCATGATTCGCATGGCGGAGATGCGCGATCCCGGAGAGACCGGTCTGCACGTCAACCGGGTGGCGGCCTACGCCGTGGAGATTTACGAGCAGTGGGCGCGGCAGCATCATGTGGAGGAGCAGGTGGTCGAAAAGTCCCGGGACGTGCTGCGCATGGCGGCCATGTTGCATGACGTGGGCAAGGTGGCCACTTCCGATCTGATTCTGAAAAAGCCGGCCCGCCTCAGCGATGACGAGTATGAGATGATGAAGCAGCATACCCTCCACGGTGCCCGGTTGTTCATGCAGCAACAGTCCGATTTCGACGAGGCCGCCGGCATCGTGGCCTTGAATCACCACGAACGTTGGGACGGCAGCGGTTATCCGGGACACGTCGATTATCGCACCGGCCGGTCCCTGCCTGGCTTCGAAGGACCCGACGGCCGGCCCCGGGGCAAACGGGGCCGGGAGATTCCCCTGTTCGGTCGCATCGTCGCCCTGGCCGACGTATTCGATGCGCTGAGCAGTAAACGCACTTATAAAGAGGTGTGGGACGAGCAAAAGATTTTGGCCCAAATCGAACAAGGCGCCGGCAGCCAGTTCGACCCTGAGCTGGTGGCGATTTTTCTAAACCGTTTTCCTATCCTGCAAGCCATCCGCCGACGCTACAGCGATGAGGTGTGAGGCCATGGGGGGTGGCAACGACCATGAGCAAGAAAGGAGATGCAAATCATTTCGCCCGTCCGATCGGCCAGTACACGAGATAGTTGAAGCGCCCCGCTTGCAAAACGGCCAAGCTGCGTTAACTTTACTCACTTTATTCGAAAGTCATCGAAGAGGTTGAGCAATGAGCAGAGATATCAAAGCCATCAAAAAAGATATATTGGATCAGTTTCGGGCCATGGAAGGTGAGGAAAATGACATCATCCCGGAAAATTGGTTGGTCGAGGAGTATCTGCCTTTTCTGAACAGTTATGAGAAAAAAGATTTTGAGAAAGCCATCAAACAGTTGGCCGCCAAAGGGTTCCTCAAATATGAGATGAAAGGGACCGTCCCCCGGCTCAAGCTGACGGAGAAAGGGGCCAACCTGATTCATTGATCGGGGCCGGTGTCGCTGCCGGTCCGGCCCTTCTTTCCTGCGGCGTTGCCGGCGCGCCCCCCTGCGTCCCCGGTCGGTGAGAACCGTTCCGTACGTTTTTCTACTTGCCGCTGTGCCGCCCGTTGACTTCCTTCTTTCAACCTATTCAAAGTGCCCCGACCGACGGCTTGCCGACCGTATTTGGCCGATATGGCATCGATGGCGCGGTCCAAAACTTCCCATCGGCGGGGCGTCGGGGTCTCGGGTTCGCCGAACAGGGGTTGTTGCACCGGTAGGCTGTCCGGTTGCAGCCCGCCGGCGCCCACGCCCACCAAACGCACCGGCTGTGTCAATGCAAAAGCGTCGAGCAGGGCAACGGCGATTCGATAAATGTCTTCGGAGGAGCGGACCGCACGGTCCAAAGTGCGACTGCGCGAGTGGCGTTTGAAATCACCGGTTTTCAGGATGAGGGTGATGGTGCGTGCGCCGACACGGTGTTGCCGGAGTTGCCTTGCCACCGTCTCGCTTTGGGCCAGCAACCGGGCGGCCAGCACCGAACGTTCCGCCGTGTTGCGTTCCAGGGTGGTTTCGCTGCTCACCGATTTGGGCTCGCTTTCCGCTTTGACCGGCGTTTCATCCCGGCCTTGGGACAATGCCAGCAGCCGGTGGCCGTAGACCCCCAGCCGCCGAACCAGCAGCGAAGCCGGCAGGCCGGCCACCTGGCCCAGCCGTTCCACCCCCAGGGCGGCCAACTGCTCCCTGGCCCGCTGTCCCACACCCGGCACCTTTTCGATGGGCAGGTCACGAATGAAGTCCTGCACCTGCTCGGGTGCAATGACGGTGAGTCCGTCCGGCTTGTCCATTTCCGAAGCGATCTTGGCCAAAAACTTGTTGGGGGCGGCCCCCACTGAGCAGGTCAATCCGGTGCTTTCCCGGATGCGCGCTTTGATCGCCCGCGCCGTTTCCAGGACCGGCCCGTGCAAGCGGCCACAGCCGGTGATGTCCAGATAGGCTTCGTCGATGGAGACCGGTTCCACAAGGGGTGTGAAGGTGCGCAACAGCTCCATGATGCGACGGGACAGTTGGGCATAGCGTGCCCGCCGGGGGGAAACAATTACCAGCCGGGGGCACTTGCGTTTGGCCTGGAAGATGGGCATGGCCGAATGAATCCCGAAACGGCGGGCTTCATAACTGGCCGCCGCTACCACGCCCCGGTGGGTGCCCCCCACCACCACGCATCGGCCGCGCAAAGCGGGGTTGTCCAATTGCTCTACGGAAGCGAAGAAGGCGTCCATGTCCACATGGAGGAGGGTGGGGGTTGCCATGGGTTACAAAATTGTGATATTGGCACTCATTCGAATCAATTTCGTCCATCGTGCGACCAATCAGGATAACCATACACAACGGACAAGCCCATGAAACGCATTGAAGAGATCACGCTGTTGTACGAAATCAGCCAGGCCCTCAACGAGCACCTGGAACTGAAAAACTCCCTATATAAGGTTCTGGATATCCTGTCCAGCTCCATGAACATGGTGCGGGGCACCGTCTCCATCCTCGATCCGCTCAGCGGCGAAATCAGCATCGAGGTGGCCCACAACATCTCCCTGAGCACCATCGAACGGGTCAAGTACAAATTGGGCGAGGGGATCACCGGCCGGGTCATCGAAACCGGCAAGGCGGTGACCATCCCCAAGATCAGCGAGGAACCCCTTTTCCTGGATCGTACCGCCACCCGCAAAAAAAGCAAGGATTTCGAAGAGCTCTCATTTATCTGCGTGCCCATCAAGAAGGGCAATCATGTAATCGGCGCTCTGAGCGTGGACCGCCCCCACGATGAAAGCTACTCGCTGAAAGATGGGCAGAAGTTGATGGCGGTGGTGGCCACCATGATCGCCCAGCACGTGATCAACCTGGAAACCATCCGGCGCGAAAAAGAGCAGTTGCGGGCGGAAAACCGTCGTTTACGGGATGAATTGGAAAACAAGTACCGCATTACCAATATCGTCGGCAACAGCAACAAGATGCGCGAAGTGTTCCAGATGATCTCCCAGGTGTGCAAAAGCAACGCCACGGTGCTGATTCGGGGGGAGAGCGGTACCGGCAAGGAGTTGGTGGCCAATTCGGTCCACTACAACAGCCACCGGGCCAAAGGACCTTTTGTCAAAGTCAATTGCGCCGCCATTCCGGCCAATCTGATCGAAAGCGAGCTGTTCGGCCACGAAAAGGGGGCCTTCACCGGCGCCATCAAACAGAAGCTGGGCAAGTTCGAGTTGGCCCACAAGGGCACCATATTTTTGGACGAGATCGGTTCCATCGGGTTGGACGTGCAGGCCAATCTGCTGCGGGTGCTGCAAGAGAAGGAGTTCGAGCGGGTGGGCGGCCAGAAAACCATAAAGGTCGACGTGCGCATCATCGCCGCCACCAACAAGAACCTGGAAATTGCCGTCGAGGACGGCACTTTCCGGGGCGACCTGTACTATCGCCTCAATGTGTTCCCCATTTACATGCCCCCGCTGCGGGAGCGCAAAACCGATATCCTGCTGCTGTCCGACTATTTCCTGGAAAAATACAGCAAAGAGAACGGCAAGCACATCAAGCGATTTTCGACCCCGGCCATCGACATGCTGATGGACTACCATTGGCCGGGCAATGTGCGGGAGTTGGAAAACTGCATCGAACGCTCGGTGCTGCTCTGCGACGGCGGTGTGATCCATAGTTACCACCTGCCGCCCACCCTGCAGACCGGCCAGGAATCGGGCACCTTGCCGGAACTGTCCCTGGAGGAGGCGGTGGCCAATTTGGAGCGGGAGATGATCATCGATGCCCTGAAAAACACCCGGGGCAATGTGAGCGCCGCGGCCCAGGTGCTCAAGACGACGGTGCGCAAGTTCGCCTACAAGGCCAAGCGGTACGCCGTTCACTACAGCCAGTTCCGCTGAGGCCCTGCGCTGTGGCGGCGCTTGCCGGCGGCCGGTTCAGGGCCGGTAGGGTTTGCCGCACTCCTTGCAACGGCCGTCCGATCCGATCACGCCGATGCAGCTCTCGTCGCTGCACAAGGTGCGCCGTTGCCACTCGTCGTTCTCATCGTCATCCGCGTCGTCCACCGCATCGGCGCCGTGGTCCGTCCGCGGCGTTTCGTCCGCTGCCGTTGTTTCGGGCGGTACCGGATCTTGCGGTTCTTCCGAAACGTTGCGCGGCGTCGGCAACTCGCCTTCGTACACCAATCCGCACTCCTTGCAGCGGCCATCGGGGCCGATGACGCCGATGCACGCCTCGTCGGGGCACAACACCCTGTTTTCCCACTCTTCGTTCGAACCGTCCGGCGGTAATGAATTGTCGCTCATGGCCGTATTCCGACTCCCTTTCATTTCAATCGTTACCCCTTTTCATACCCGAAGGGTCCTTGGGTTGCAAACAAAGATCGAATTGCCTTGCATTCGATCCCGATTCCGATCCCGATTTCGATAGCGATTTCGATTCGGGTCTGTCCATATCGCTTGTGTCGCCCATTGACACCTGCAGGATATCATTATAGTTTGTTGGATACCGTTGCAGGGGGCAACGGATCGTCAAGTGCTTTGGAGAACTCACCGTGCGGTTGAATCGACCGGAAAGAGGCGGGAAAATTGGACGGAACGATCCATGCCCATGCGGCAGCGGGAAAAAGTTCAAAAAGTGCTGCCTGGCCAAAGAGCCGTCGATGACGCCTCGCATCCATCCCCAGAAGCCCAAGATTCGGCTCAAAACACCCGTGGACGTGGCCGGCATCCGCCGCGCCGGAGATCTTGTGCTGGCCACCCTGGACATGGTGGAAGCCCGTATCGCGCCCGGTATCACCACCGAGGCGATCAACGATTGGGTGCACCAGTTCACCGTCGAACACGCCGGCACACCCGCCCCCCTGAACTACCGCGGCTTTCCCAAGAGCACCTGCGTATCGGTGAACGAAGAGATTTGTCACGGAATACCCGGACCGCGGCGGCTGCGGGACGGAGATATCGTCAATGTCGATGTCACCACCATCTTGAACGGGTATTATGCCGACGCCAACAAGACCTTTTTCGTCGGCACCCCGGGAGACGACGCCCGCAAGATCGTCGCGGTCGCGCGCCAAAGCCTCAAAGAGGGGATCGCCATGGTGCGACCGGGCAATTGCGTGGGGGACATCGGTTGGGTTATCCAGACCTATGCCGAGGGGCAGGGATGTTCAGTGGTACGGGATTTTGTCGGGCACGGCGTGGGTTTCGATTTCCATGAACCGCCCCAGATTCCCCACTACGGTCAACGCGGCGATGGGATTCGCCTCGTGCCGGGCATGGTGTTCACCATTGAACCCATGATCAATCTGGGGGGTTACGAGTTGCTGGTGCTGGAAGATCAATGGACCGCCGTGACCAAAGATCGCTCTTTGTCGGCCCAATTCGAACAGACCTTGCTGGTGACGGAAAACGGTTGCGAGAGCCTGACGCCTTTTCCCCTTTAGAACTCGCGCATGAGCGAGCCCCCATCCGTTCAATAATCGTTCAAGTCGTCGTCATCGACTGCGTCATCGTCGTCGTCATCGTCATCCTCATCCTTTTCGGCCTCTTCCAACGCATCCAGCATCTCGGCCCGCAGGCGCATGCGTTGTTCCTGCACCTTTTGCAGACGTTGGGTCTGGTTGTAGGCGTCGATGACGATCCGGGCCAGTTTGTCGCCACCGAGCTTGAAAAACAGCAAGATGGCTTCAAGTCGCTGGGGATCGTTGCGCAGTTCCGGCGACATGTAGGGCATCAAACGCTGCAGGCTTTGGCGGGTTTCGGGGGGTATTGTCGGTTTTAACTCCATGACAGGCTCCTTCACAGAACGGCGTTCCGAATTGGGGGGTCAGTATAGTCAGGCCGACATAAAAGTAAAGTGCAATCTGGTGCATCGCAGCCATGGGATCGATCTGCCGCGTTTTTCGGCCATGTTGACACCACGCATCCATTTGCCTATAAGCCCTTGTTGCAAGTGCGCTTTAAAATGATCACCGTTGGTTGTGCGCTATACCACAGCGGTTTTGGGGACACCCAAACAAGTCGGCCGGAATGCAAACGGCGATTGCGCGAAAATGCGGATGCGATCCGCAAGGCGTGCCGTCCGGGCGGACACTGATGGAGGAGGATTGTAATGGCAAATGGCATCGCGGAAACCACCTGGGTCTATGTGGTGATACAAGATCCGGGGCGTGAGGAAAAAATTTTGGGGCAATACGACGACGCTGCGGACATCACCTTCATTCCCTTTTTCAAGGATCGCGACACCGGGCAACAGGCCGTGCTGCACTTGGCCAAAACACCGGGGCGACCCCTTGAAATCCAGGCCATCATCTTTGAAGATCTGGTGCGCTATGCAACCCGGGAAGGGCACCTCTTGTTTCTACTGGATGCAAGCGGCCGGATCGAGACCAAAATGACCCCTCAAGGCAAGGCGTTGTAGGACGCCGAAACTCCCCCACCGGGAATCGGCCGGCCAACCCTTCCACATCCATGGGCCGCATCCATGGGCGCCCCGCCGATATATACCGCTGGAGCGCATGGCAAAGTGGGCGGCCACCCACCGTGTCATACCCCCACGATATTGCATTTCCAGGCCCTGACTGATATTTTGCCGATAGATATGCGTCCGCTGAACAATTTTTGCCACAGTGAGTGTTGATGTTGGATATTGTCCATTCGGGTGAAGAGGCAAAACGGCTTGGCCGGGCAGGAGACCATGGTTGAACGAATCGTGACACGACCCGATTTCGATGGTGTGGTGTGTGCCGTGCTGCTCAAAGAGGCGCTGGACGGCGCGTTGCCGGTGCTGTGGGTGCAGCCCGCCGACATGCAATCCGGCAAAGTACCCTTGACACCGCACGATGTAGTGGCCAATCTGCCTCTAAAAGGAGAGGTCGCCCTTTGGTTCGATCACCATGTGTCCAACGTCGTTCAGACCGAGTACAAGGGCATTTATCGCCTTGCCCCATCCGCCGCCGGCTTGGTGCAGGAATATTACCGGGATGTGCTCGGGGATCGCTTTGAAGCGTTGGTGCAACAGGCCGACCGTATCGATGCGGCCCAGTTGCATTTGGACGAAATTTTGCATCCCGAGCGTTTTCCCTACGTGCTGTTGTCCATGACCATCACCTTTCGAAATGCGTCGGATGCCGACTATTGCGATCATCTGGTGGCGTTGCTGCGCAAGGCGCCCATCGCGCAGGTGATGGCCGATCCGAGGGTGCGGCGACGGTGCGAGGCGACCATCGTCCAAAACAGGGTTTACGAGGAGGTGCTCAAGCGGCATACGGTCCTGCGGGATCACGTATCCATCACCGATCTGCGTGAATTGTCGCCGGTACCGGACGGCAACCGCTTTCTGGTATACTCCCTGTTTCCTGCGGCGGTGGTGAACATTAAGTTGTATGAGGATGGCCCCTACACCATGATCAAGCTCGGCCACAGTATTCTGAATCGGGGGTGTCGGGTCAACGTGGGGCGGCTGCTCAGTCAATTCGGGGGTGGCGGCCATCGAGGCGCAGGGGCGTGTCGTGTCGACCGCCACCGGGCCGAACCGATCATTGAAGCGATCATTGCGGTGTTGCTGCGCAACGCGCCGTAAAGGAGGTGCCATGGCGCACCGATTGTCTTTGCCGGATCCCGGGCGACGCAAACCGAAAGCGCCTTGGGACCCGCAACAGTATCTGGCGGCGGCCATGCGCGAAAGGGCCGCGTTTCTGGAACGGCATCCCCAATACCGTTCGTTGCAGGACGAGATCGACCTCATGCTGGACAAGGCCGGTTCGGCCGAAAACCGGATGGCCGTCCTGGCCCTGCTGATGGAGGGCAAATTGCTGGAATTGCATGGGCATTTGCAACGGCTGCAGCGCCTGTGCCGCGACCACTTGGGACGGGCCTGACCCGGTGATCGCCGTTGTCGCGCGAGCCCTTACTTGATGGACATGAGGAATGTGCGCAGGTTGACCTTCTTGTTCTGCAACATCAGTTTCTTGCGGATACTTTGGCGGAAGGCTTCCACTGTGCGCGGCGATAGGCCCAGAAGATTTGCGATTTCCTGTGTTTTTTTGCCTTTGCGGATAAAATCGGCCACTTTCAATTCCGATACGGTCAGGCCGTAGTAGGAAAGTGAGAGGCGCCGCGAAAAGCTGCAAGTCAGATCCCCCAGGTTGGCCTCGGCAATGCTCAGGCAGGTCTTCTGCCTTTCGTCGCGGATTTCCTTGCGAACCTTGTGCAGGTAGGGCAAGACCAGTTTCTTGACATTGTACATCACCTGTTCCTGCAAGGCCGCCTTGTCCGCCTCCCGTCGCTTGAGCAATACCCGCAAGGCCGTGTTGGTCTCTTCCAGGTTGGCTTTCTCCACCTGCAGGTCCCGCTCCCGATCACGCAGGATCTTTTCCATGGCCCGCCGTTCCTCGATCTCCCTGTGCAACTCCGCATTGGTTTGCAGCAACTCCGAAGTGCGCCGCCGCACCTTTTGCTCCAGAATGTCCCGGGTTTGAAGCAGGTGCTGCTCCACGACGGCGTTGTCGGTGATGTCGCGGCACACCCCTTCCTGGAGAATGAAGCGGCCGCCGGAGGTGAAGCGGATGGCGCAATTGGCTTCCAGCCAGCGGGTTTCGCCGCAAGGGGTCAGGATGCGGAACTTTTGGGTGCGGCAATAATCCTTGCCCTTGGCCACCACTTCGCAATAGGACTGGACCACCCGGTGGCGATCCAGTGGGTGTATCAGATCCACCATGGGCCGACCCACCAGCTCCGCAGGGTCGTAGCCGAAGTGGCGCACCGCTTGATTGATGGTCAGGATGTGGCCTTCCTCGTCCAAGGAATAGACCACGTCGGGAATGTTTTCCACCAAGGATGCATAGCGCTGTTGCATTTCATGCAGCGCTTCCTGAATTTGGCGGTGTTTGGCCGCCGCCGTTTCGAGCCGGGCGATGCGCGCCTGCAACTGCCTGATTTGCCGTTGGTCGCCGTGGTCGCTCGGACGGTCAGGCCGGCCGGGCGCTTTCGTCGACCGGTTCGGCGGGGCTTCCGGGTGCAAGGTCGGGGCCGGACGCGCCATGATGCTCTCCGCTTTGGGTGGACCACAATGGCGTGGCGTGGTCGTTTGTTTGTGAGTGAGGTCAGATCTACCGAAGTTGGTCCGGGATGTCAAAGAATAGTTGCGTTACTGGATCGACGGCAAGTCTCCTGCAATTCGCAACGGTGCGCATAAGCGGCTGGTGCCGGCGGCGGGGATTTGCCCTTGCCATGACGACCTTACGGCGGTAGAAGTGACCTTTTCTCCACCTGCCGGACTCGGTCCATGTTCGATGTGCCGATGTGTGACGCGGGTGGGCGTCATGGACTGCCGCACTGCCAACAGGGGATGTCATGAAATTGGGATTGATCGGCCTGCCCGGGGCCGGAAAGACGACCATATTTGAAGCTTTGACCCGCTCGCAACTCGATCCGGCCCAGCGGCGGGAAAGCCGGCTGGGCACCGTGCACGTACCCGATGAGCGGGTGGACCGTCTCTCGGCCCTCTATCAGCCGCGCAAAACCACCTACGCCCAGGTGGCCTACCTGTTGCCGGCCGTTGCCGAGGCGGCCCGCGACAAGGGCCGGGCGGAGCAGAGCGTTTGGCTGCAGGTGCGCGAATGCGATGCCCTGCTGCATGTGGTGCGCAACGTCCAGGCCCTCGATGGACGGGCACCGTCGTTGACGGCCGATTTCCAGGCCATCGACCAGGAGTTGATGCTCGCCGATCTGGTGGTGGCGGAAAAGCGGCTGGAGCGCCTGGCGATGGAACAAAAGCGGGGCAAGAAGCCGGATGCCGAAGAGTTGGCCCTGTTGGAACAGTGCGTCGCCCACCTGAACAACGAAACCCCCTTGCGGCGCTTTCCTGAGTTGGCCCATGCGCGGTTGCTCAGGGGCTTTGCCTTCTTGTCCGCCAAGCCCTGCCTTGTGATCTACAACAACCCCGACGAGGATGAAGCCTTGCCGGCCGACGATCCCGCGGCGGACGGTGAGCAGCGCCTGACCATTCGGGGCAAGCTGGAGCAGGAGTTGAGCCGCATGCAGCCCGATGAGGCCGAAGCGTTTCTCAAAGCCTTCGACATTCAGGATTCGGCCATGGACCGGGTGATTCACGCTTCCTATGCGCTGTTGGGCCGCATCTCCTTTTTCACCGTGGGCGAAGACGAGGTGCGGGCCTGGACCATTCAGTCCGGCACCGCGGCCGTGGATGCGGCCGAGGTGATCCATTCGGACATCAAAAAAGGATTCATTCGCGCCGAGGTGCTGGCCTACGATGACCTGATGGCCGCAGGCAATTACGCCGAAGCCCGCAAGCAGGCCAAGGTTCGGTTGGAAGGTAAAACCTACGAAGTGCGGGACGGCGACATCGTCCATTTCCGCTTCAATGTGTGACGGCCATGGGAGATGTTCGCCATGGATGAAACCAACTGGCGCGATCTGCTCAAGCCGCCCGCCGATGGTTCGTCGCCCTGTTGGGGCCCGGATTCCGGCCTGCGGGCGCGGGCCCTTTTTCCCGTGCGCGTCAACGCCTATTTCGCCGCGCTGATCCAATCCGCCGATGACCCCCTGGGGCGACAGGTGATCCCCAGCGCCGCCGAGCTCGATGATCCGGCCACCGCTGACGACCCGCTGACCGAGGAGCGACAATCGCCGGTTCCGCGGGTGATCCACCGTTATCCGGGGCGGGTGGTGTTGCTGGTATCCGATCAGTGCGCCGTCCATTGCCGCTTCTGCATGCGCAAGCGGCGTGTGATCCAAACGCACCGCGACGGCAAGCCGCAACTGGATCGTGCGCTGGCCTATATCCGGCAACGCACCGACATCCAGGAGGTGATTCTGTCGGGCGGGGATCCTTTGATGCGCGCGGATGCCGATCTGGCGGCGCTGCTGTCCGAATTGCGCGCCATGCCCCACTTACGCCGGCTGCGCATTCACACCCGCATGCCCGGTGTGCTGCCCCAGCGGGTCACGCCGGCACTGGTCGCTTTGCTGGCTGGTTATCACCCGCTCTATGTCAATATCCATTTCAACCACCCGGCGGAACTCACCCCCGCCGTGGCCACGGCCTGCAACCGGCTGGCCGATGCGGGGATCCCCCTCGGCAGCCAGACGGTGCTGCTCAAAGGGGTCAACGACGACCCCGTCGTGTTGACCGATCTGATGGAGCGCCTGCTGGATCTGCGGGTGCGGCCCTATTGCCTCCACATGTTGGATCGGGTGCCCGGCACCCGTCACTTCCAGGTGCCCGTCGAGCGGGCCCTGTCGCTGCTGGCGGCCCTGCGCGGTCCGCTGTCCGGCATGGGCGTACCCCACATGATGGTCGATCTGCCCGGCGGCGGCGGCAAGATGGCCCTGACCCCCGATGCCGTTATCGCCAAAGGTCCCGAACAGTGGTGGATTCGCAACTGGCAAGGTGGGATTTACACCTATCCCTGAAGGTTTCACGAACCTTTGGGGGCAGTGCCGAAAACTGTCTTGTGTGGTTCGCAAAAAGTGCCGCCGGTCAACACCCGATCCGTCGGATGGCGTCGGATTACCCCTCCTCGCCCAGGGTGGCCTTGAGCAGGCAACAGGCGATTTGGTAGGCGGGTTTGCCCTCCGGCGTGTAGGCCAGGTTGTGGGGCTGGATCAGCTTGTTCATCACGCACCCCTCGGCGATGTCCAGCGAGAAGAGGTCGGCCTCGTTGATGGGGGACGTGGCCTCCAGCCGGTCGCCGACCCATTGCAGGCTGTGCAGCGGGTAGTCCTCGCACAAGGGGCAGCGGTAAACCCGGCCGTTGGGGAAGATGAAGTAATTGTCCGCCACCCGGCCGGCGCACTCGAAGGGTGCATCCGGTTCCAGAAACACCTTGGGGTAGGAGACGACGATGCCGCTGTCGCGGGCCACCCGGTGGGCCACCGGGATCACCTTCTCCAGCCACTGCGCGCGGGAAACCTGCAAATGATGCGCATTGTCTTCCGGCCCGGCGGCCGACTGGCCCCGCAGGCCGATCACCTGGATGAAAAAACGGTCGATGCCCAGCTCGTCCAGCAAAGGCGGCATGCGCTTCAAATCGTCCAGATTCATTTGGCTGACCGTGAAGATCAAGCTGGTGCGGAACCCCTTGGCCTTGGCTTGGCGGATGCCGGCCGTGCAGGCGGCGAAGCACCCCTGCCCGCGGATGGGATCGTTGGTCTCAGGCCCGGCGCCGTCCAAACTGAAACTGATGAAATTGACCTGTTCCGGGGTGATGTGGTCCAGGATGTCGTGGAACAGATAGCCGTTGGTGTCGATGGTGATGGAGCCGTATGCCAGCTTCGCCGCCGCGTGCACGGCTGCCGCCAGGTCGGGATGCAGCGTGGGTTCACCGCCGAGAAAAACCAGGTTGGCCCCCGGGGCCCGGCGGGCCATGGTGGTGAGCCAGTCGGTCATGGTCTCCAGGCTGAGCCGTTGGGTACCGTGCTCGCGGGGATTGATGTAGCAGTGGCGGCAGCGCAGGTTGCACTGGGTCAGAATGTGGAAAAACACATTGGCGGTATCACTGGAAAAGCGGACGGTGCGGGCGGACATCAGAACTTTTCGACATGCCGTTTAGGGCTGTTGGGTGGTGACGGATCCACCGGTTCCAGATCGTCGAGGGGTTTCTTGGCATCTCTTTTGGCCTTGACCAGTTCTTCATTGGTCAAGCGCAACCGCACACTGATGTATTCGGCGAAGATGCGATACAGCAGCAGCAGGAAATCGAGCCGCGCCTCCTTCTCGTCGGAGGTGTTGAGGCGGTTGCCGGCCGAGGTGTCCACCGCCAGGCAGACGGTCGGTCCGATGGCGTGCACCGACGCAGAGCGGCTCTGATCGTCGATGATGCGCATCTCGCCGAAGATTTCCCCTTTGCGGGAGATGATGCCGATCTCCTCCCCGCTTTTACTGATGCGGATGCGGCCCGACAGCAGAAAATAGAGCCAGGGATCCATGTCCCCTTCCTGAATGATCTGCTCGCCGTCCTCGTATTGGCGAATCTTGCTCAGCCGCAGCAGCTTGCCCAGGTTGCGGGTTTCAAAGTGCCGCAAGGCCTGGATGGACATGAGGCGCTGGATATTTTCAATATTTTCTTTCAGATATTTGGATTCGATCATCAGCGATCTCCAGGTTCATGTGCGCTGAATGCCATCAACGCATTTTAGGCGATGGGCACAACCAAATGCAAGGACAAAGTGCAAGCACCGCAAGGGCAATCGCATGTAGAAATCAAGTGGAACAGATTTTGATCCGACAACCCTTGGCCGTCGGAGTCTGTCTTGGGGATAGTTTTAAGTGTTAAGTGTTAAGTTTTAAGTTGAAGGAATTCTGTCGTTTAGATATGTGTATAGGGGAGTTGTGGGTGGCACCGGCAACTGGTTGCCGGTGGCCGAAGGCCAAGAGGTGTTTCGCTAATGCGGCGTCCACCGCACACCCATCGCCATGTTAAACAAACCCGATTCCCCTCGACAAACCCACCCAACCCGATTTGCTCACCGGGCAAACACACCGTCTCGCCTCCCACTGTTATCCACCAACCCCAACCATCCCTAAGCGATAGAATTCCTTAAACTTAAAAATGGCCCGCCAGGGCCCTAAAACTGGCCCTTCAGGGCCCTCAGGCGTGTCTTGCGGTTGACACCCCGGGGCAAAGCGAATATAAGAAAGCGCAAAATTTGCGTGCCCCGGCTTCGAACACTTCCCTCTGATACCGTTGCTCCACCCTGATCCTTCGGCCACGGCGTCCGCACCATGCAGCGGACCCCCCCACCCGGGGTCCGGGAACCGTTGCACGCAGTTTGTCAGGCTTCAACCAAACCAACAACAGATGCAACGATTCGGGGATGCCCCGTGCGACCGGTGCGCTGAAATCCCGCCGACAGCCGCCGCGCATTCCGGAGACCGACGGACCATGGACCGTTTCGCCGCTTACTTTCTGGACAACGATCCGGACCGGCCCATCATCACCGGCCGGGTGTACAACAGCCACAACATGCCGCCGGTGGACTTGCCCGCCGAAAAGACCCGCAGCACTCTGAAAAGCAGCTCCAGCAAAAAGGGCCAGGGCAACTTCAACGAGATCCCCTTCGAGGACCGGACCGGCGCCGAGGAATTTTTCACCCATGCGGCCAAGGATCAAAACGAGGTGGTGCAAAACGACATGACCACCGAGGTCAAACACGACCAGCGCATTTACGTGCACAACAATCGTTCGGTGACGGTCATCGAGGGCAAGGAGACCCTGACCATTCAAAGCGGCGGGCGGGCGGTGTCGGTCCAGGCCGACGAAACCCACACCAACGCGGCCGACTTCACTCACAAGGTGTCGGGCAACTTCAAGCTGCGGGTCAACGGCCACATCACCCTCGACGCCTCGGGCCTGGTGACCATCAGCGGCGCGAAAATCATTCTCAACGGGTAGCGCGGTGGCGGCAGGCTAATAAGATGGGTGCAAGGTCAGCACTCTTCCAGACAATCTTTGCGCAAGTCCTGGTCGAAGGCCACGGGGTACAAGCCGTCGAAGCATGCCTTGCAAAAGCGTTGTTCCGGTCGGTCGACCCCCGTGGCGGCCAGCAGCCCCTCCAGGCTCAGGTAGTGCAGCGAGTCCAGACCCAGGTATTGGCGCAGTTCCTCCACGGACATGGTGGCGGCGATAAGTTCTCCTTTGGTGGAAAAATCGATGCCGTAGTGGCAAGGGAAGCGGTGGGCCGGCCCGGCCACCCGCAGGTGGACCCGTTTGACCCCCAGCTCCCGCAGGGCCCTTACGCGGGTGCGGGCGGTGGTGCCGCGGATGATGGAATCTTCGATGATCACGATGTCCTTGCCCCGCAGCAGCTCCTTGATGGGGTTGAGTTTCACCCGCACGCCGAAATCGCGCATGCTCTGGGTGGGTTGGATGAAGGTGCGGCCCACATAGTGGTTGCGGATCATGCCCAGCTCGAAGGGAATGCCCGAGACTTCCGAGTAGCCCAGGGCCGCGTAGGTGCCCGAGTCGGGAAAGGGCATCACCAGGTCGGCCGGCACCGGCGCTTCCAGGGCCAGCTGCCTGCCGTGGGCCTTGCGGATCTGGTAGACGTTGCGGCCCATGAAGGTGCTGTCGGGACGGGCGAAGTAGATGTATTCGAAGACGCAGAACGCCTCGCGGTCCGCCTTGGGCAGATGCAGGCTGCGAGGACCGTCGGCGTCGATGATGACGATTTCGCCCGGTTCGATCTCCCGGACAAACTCGGCCTGCACGAGGTCCAGGGCGCAGGTTTCGGACGCCAGCACCCAGTGGCCGTTGAGCCGTCCCAGACACAGGGGCCGGAAACCGTAAGGGTCGCGGATGCCGATCACCTCACCGCGGCTGGTGAGCACCACCATGGAAAAGGCGCCCTGCAGTCGGGCGGCGGCCTCAAGCAGGGCCTGTTCGAAGCCTAGGCGCAAGTTGCGCACGAACAGGTGTAGAAACACCTCGCTGTCCATGGTGGACTGGAAAATGGATCCTTGCTCTTCCAGCTCCGCCTTGAGTTGGTGGGCATTTACGATATTGCCGTTGTGGCCCACGGCATAGGCTTTTTGGCTGTGGCGCACCACGAAAGGCTGGGCGTTGGCCAGCACCGAGCTGCCGGTGGTGGAGTAGCGTACATGCCCGATGGCACTGTTGCCCGGCAACTGTTCCAGTTGGTTCATGCGGAACACATCCGAAACCAATCCCATGGCCCGGTATTCGTTGAGCACCCCGTCCTGCACCACACTTATGCCCGCGCTCTCCTGGCCGCGGTGCTGCAGGGCGTACAATCCGAAATAACACAACTTGGCCGCCTCAGGGTGGCCGTACACCCCGAAGATCCCGCACGCTTCCCGCGGATGGTCCTCTTCAAGGTTGGTGATCAGACATGGTTTGGGGTCAATGATCCGCATGATACTCCTGCACGCAACGCACTTCCAGCGCCCGGTTTTTCAGCGCGGCCACTGCCTTGGCGGCGGCAACGGCACCGGCGACGGTGGTGATGTATGGGATGCCGTATTTCAGGGCGGTCCGACGGATAATATAACCATCTTTGCTGGGGGTGTCGCCCGCGCCGGTGTTGATGACCCAATGGACTTGGCTGTTCTTGATGGCATCCTCCACATTGGGGCGCCCTTCGCTCAACTTGTTGATCCGTTCCCCGGCGATGCCCTGCGCGGCGAGAAAAGCGTGGGTGCCGCCGGTGACCAGCAAGGTGAATCCCAGCCGCGACAATTCGCGGGCCACCGGTACGATGGCCGGCTTGTCGCTGTCCATGACGCTGACAAAGATCGTGCCTTCCACCGGCAGCCGCTGGCCGGCCCCCAGTTGGGCCTTGGCGTAGGCGGCGCCGAATTCCATGTCCATGCCCATCACCTCGCCGGTGGATTTCATTTCCGGCCCCAGCAGGGTGTCCACGTTGGGGAAGCGGTCGAAGGGCAGCACCGCCTCCTTGACCGAGATGTGGCGCGGCACCACCTCACGGGTAAAGCCCATCTCGGCCAGGGTGCGGCCCAGCATGATCCGGGTGGCCAGCTTGGCCAGGGGAACGCCGGTGGCCTTGCTGACGAAAGGCACGGTGCGCGATGCGCGCGGATTGACTTCGATCACATAGAGTCGGTTGTCCTGGATGGCGTATTGGACGTTCATCAGGCCGATGACGTCGAGCTCCGCGGCCATGGCCTTGGTGGCATGGGTGATCTGGTCGATGAGCGCCGGTGCGATGGTGTGCGGCGGCAGCACGCAGGCCGAGTCTCCCGAGTGGACGCCGGCTTCTTCGATGTGCTCCATGATGCCGCCGATGAGGGTGGTGTGGCCGTCGCGGATGGCATCCACGTCCACCTCCACGGCGTTTTGCAGAAACTGGTCGATGAGCACCGGGTGGCCCGGCGAGGCCAGGATGGCCAGGCGGGTGAAGGTTTCCAGCTCCGCCGGGGTGTGGACGATCTTCATGGCGCGGCCGCCCAGTACGAAGGAGGGCCGCAAGATCACCGGATAGCCGATGGTTTCGGCCACCCGGCGCGCCTCGCCCACGCTCACGGCGATGCCGTTGGCCGGCTGTACCAGACCCAGCTTGTGCAGCATGGCCTGGAACTGCTCCCGGTCCTCGGCCCGGTCGATGCTGTCCGGGTGGGTGCCCAGGATAGGCACGCCGGCCCGGGCCAGGGGCGTGGCCAGATTCAACGGTGTCTGGCCGCCGAACTGCACGATCAGCCCCATGGGCTTTTCCTGTTCCACGATGTGCAACACGTCTTCCAGGGTCAGGGGCTCGAAGTAGAGCTTGTCCGAGGTGTCGTAGTCGGTGGAGACCGTTTCGGGGTTGGAGTTGACCATGATGCTCTCCACCCCCTCGTCGGCCAGGGCGAAGGCGGCGTGCACGCAGCAGTAGTCGAACTCGATGCCCTGGCCGATGCGGTTGGGGCCGCCGCCCAGGATCATCACCTTGCGTCCCTCGGTGAGGCGCGCCTCGCACTCGCTTTCGTAGGTGGAGTAGTAATAGGGCGTGACGGCCCGGAACTCGGCAGCGCAGGTGTCCACCAGCTTGTAGACCGGTCGGATGCCCCGCGCCTTGCGCTGTCGGGCGATGGCCAGGGGGTCGCCGCCCAACAGGTGGGCCAGTTGCATGTCGGAAAAACCCCACGCCTTGGCCTGCAACAATCGTTCGTCATCCAGTTCATCCAATGTCCGGCCGGCCAGCTCGCCCTCCATGGCCACGATTTGGCGCAGCTGGTGCAGGAACCAAGGGTCGATGCCGGTCTGCCGGTGGATCTCTTCCACCGATTGGCCGGCCAGCAGGGCGTAGCGCAGGTAGAAGATGCGCTGGGAATTGGGAATGGCCAGTTTGCGGCGGATCTCCTCATCGGAAGGGAATTCGCCGTCGCTCTCCACCCGGTCCCGGCCGTCGGCGCCCAAGCCGTGGCGGCCGATTTCCAGGGAACGCAAACCCTTCTGCAGCGCCTCCTTGAAGGTACGGCCGATGGCCATGGTCTCGCCCACCGAGCGCATGCTGGTGGTGAGCACATCCTCGGTTTCGGGAAACTTTTCGAAGGTCCAGCGGGGGATCTTGACCACGCAGTAGTCCAGGGTGGGCTCGAAGGAAGCCAGGGTCTCGCCGGTGATGTCGTTGGGAATCTCGTCCAGGGTGTAGCCCACGGCCAACTTGGCGGCGATCTTGGCGATGGGAAAGCCGGTGGCCTTGGAAGCCAGGGCGCTGGAGCGCGACACCCGCGGGTTCATCTCCACCACGATCATCTCGCCGGTGCCCGGATGGATGGCGAACTGCACATTGGAGCCGCCGGTGTCCACTCCGATCTCCCGCATGATGGCCAGGGAGGCGTCCCGCATCTGCTGGTATTCGCGGTCGCTCAAGGTCTGGGCCGGGGCCACGGTGATGCTGTCGCCGGTGTGCACCCCCATGGGATCGAAGTTTTCGATGGAGCAGATGATCACCACATTGTCCTTGTGGTCCCGCATCACCTCCAGCTCGTACTCTTTCCAGCCCAGCACCGACTGCTCCACCATGATCTGGTGCGTGAAGCTGGCATCCAGACCCGACTTGGCGACGATCTCCAGCTCCTCGGGGTTGTAGACCACTCCACCGCCGGTGCCGCCCAGGGTGAAACTGGGTCGGATGATCAGCGGATAGCCGATGCGCGTCGCGATCTCCCGGGCCTGTTCCATGGTGGACGCAAAATCACTGGCGGCGCTCTTCAACCCGATGTGCTCCATGGCGGTCCGGAACCGCTGGCGGCTTTCGGCCTTCTCGATGGCATCCAGGGAGGCGCCGATCAGCTCCACGCCGTACTGTTCCAGCACCCCCATCTCCGCCACCTTGACCGCCGTGTTGAGGCCGGTCTGACCGCCCAGGGTGGGCAGCAGGGCGTCGGGCCGCTCCACGGCGATGATCTTGGCCACCGTGTCGGGGGTCACCGGCTCGATATAGGTGCGGTCCGCCGTTTCCGGATCGGTCATGATGGTGGCCGGGTTGGAGTTGACAAGCACCACCGTGTACCCCTCCTCCTTGAGGGCCTTGCACGCCTGGGTACCCGAATAGTCGAATTCGCACGCCTGGCCGATGATAATGGGGCCGGCGCCGATGATCATGATCTTCTGAATGTCGGTGCGTTTGGGCATGTCGCTTTTCAAAAAAGTTTTAAGTGTTAAGTGTTAAGTTTTAAGTTGAGGCATTCTGTGGATTGTAAATTTGGTGCACGCTTAGCGCTGCCGTTTGTTTCAAACTGTACAGTTGCTGCAATCGCACCGGAGCCACGTTTCTCAAGTGTTAAGTCTCTGAAATGAAAAATATATAATGATGGAACACCTTAACTTAAAACTTAACACTCAAAACTTAAAACGTTTCTATCATTTCACCAAATTCATCGAACAGGTAACGCGCATCGTGGGGGCCCGGCGCCGCTTCGGGGTGGTACTGGATGGCCATCAGGGGCATCTGCCGGTGACGGAACCCCTCCAGCGTGTTGTCGTTCAGATTGATGTGGGTGATCTCCACCGCCGACGGGTCCAGGGTGTCGGTATCCACCGCGAAGCCGTGGTTCTGGGAGGTGATCTCCACCCGGCCCGTACGCAGGTCCTTGACCGGATGGTTGGCCCCCCGGTGGCCGAACTTGAGCTTGAACGACTTGGCCCCCAGGGCCAGGCCCAGAATCTGGTGTCCCAGGCAGATGCCGAACATGGGCCGGAAGCCCAGCAGTTCGCGCGCCGTGCGGATGCCGTAATCCACCGGCTCCGGGTCGCCCGGACCGTTGGACAGAAAGATGCCGTCCGGGTCCATGGCACGGATGGTATCGGCATCGGTGAAGGCCGGCACCACCACGATCTGCATGCGTCGTTGTGCCAAACAGCGCAAGATGTTGTATTTGATGCCGAAATCGATGGCCACCACCCGTTTTTGGACTGCCGTTCCGCGCCATATGGATTGGTCCAGCGCTGTGCGCGCCGCGTCGATGGGCAGCGGGCGCTCATCGACCCAGTGGTAGGGCGTGTCGCCGGTCACCGTGCGGGCCAGGTCCAGCCCGGCCATGGACGGCACCCGGCGTGCTTTCGCCACCAGCGCATCCGGATCGACCGTCGCGGTGGAGATCACCCCCCGCAGGGCGCCGCCGTTGCGGATGTGACGGGTAAGGGCCCGGGTGTCCAGTCCCTCCACCCCCATCACGTTGCCGCGCGCCAGATAGTCCGCCAGGCTCTCCGTGGCCCGATAATTGCTGTAGTTCGGCTGGTATTCACGGATGATGAAGGCCGCCACCCGCACCCGGTCCGACTCCACATCCTCCGGGTTGACGCCATAATTGCCGATCAGCGGGTAGGTCATGGTCACCATCTGCCCGCTGTAGGACGGATCGGTGAGCACCTCCTGGTAGCCGCTCATGCTGGTGTTGAACACCACCTCGCCGCCCACCTCTCCCGGTCCGGTAAATGAACGGCAGGCAAACGTGCGACCATCCTCAAGTACTAGTAAAGCTTTTGTCATAGCGATTCCAAAGATTGTGGCTGCACTTCAAGTATCTGAAATAATTAAATAATAGTTTTAAGTTTTAAGTGTTAAGTTAAGGTGTTCCATCATTTTATTTGTTATTGTTCAACAACTTAACACTTTCTCAGTAAACTATCTTCGAAGGTAATTCGATCAATGGCGATTTCGCTAAAATCCCAACAGCGCCCCCGACATATAAACGAAAGAATTCATTAACTTAAAACTTAACACTTAAAACTTAAAACTATCTTTTACACCGCATCCCCGATCAGCCACCCCAATTTCGATCAGCGCCTTCTCGATCCAAAGGCCCATTCTCAACCAAATTCCAAATTCCGCAAGGACACACCCCTGCGCAAAACCCGCAGCCGATGCAGCGTTGGGGATCGACCACATACTCGAACCGCCCTTCGGCACTTTCGGTTCGCTGGATGGCCGACTCGGGGCAGGCCGCCACGCAGATGCCGCAGTCGCGGCACTGGCCGCAGGAGGCGCACTCGGTGCCGCACTGCTGCATGTCCTCGTAGTGCACCATGCGGGGGTCGAAATATTCCAGATGTACCCGGTCGATGTCAATCAGGGCGCGCTTGTCCGCCGGGGGGCGCTTGCCCCCCAAAATGGCATCGATGGTGCGGGCCGCCGTGCGGCCCGCGCCGATGGCATCGGTGAGCAAGCCCGGGCGCACCGCGTCGCCGATGGCGAACACTTTGGGGTTGGAGGTCTGGAACCGCTGATCCACCTTGATATAGCCACGCTCCAGAGCCACGTCCGTCGGCAGAAAGTCCAGGTCCGGCACATCGCCGATGGAGACGAACACCGAATCGGCCGGAATGGTTTCACCGTCGTCCAATTCCACCCCTTGTGCCGTGATTGCTTTGGTGAGGACCGGCCAGCGAAAGCGCGCGCCCGCTTTTTCGGCCTCCTCGCGCTCCTTGCCGAAACTGGCCGGCTTTTGTAAGTCCAGCAGGGTGATCTGCCGGGCCCCCAGGCGGGCCGCCTCGGCGGCCACGTCGCAGCCCACATTGCCGGCGCCGATGATCACCACCCGTTCGCCCACCGTGGCCGTGCCCGCCTTGGCGGCGGCCAGGAAATCCAGGGCCGTCACCAGCAGTTCCTTGCCCGGTATGGGCAGTGTGCGCGGCTTCTGGGCGCCGGCGGCCACCACCACGAAATCGTGGTCGGCAATGAGTTGGTCCACGTCGGCGCGGGTCAGCCGCTGCTGCAGGTGCACGTGGGGGATCACGCCGCGCACCCGCTCGATCTCAGCGTCGAACACCTCCGCGGGAATACGGCTTGCGGGAATGGCCGCGGCGATCTTACCGCCCAGTTTCGGCGCAGTGTCGTGCACGATGGCCTCGTGGCCTTGCAATCGCAGCTGCCACGCCGTGGAGATGCCCGCCGGGCCGCCGCCGATCACGGCGATTTTCCGGCCCGACAAGGGCGGCAGTTCGGGTCGTTTGGCCGCCACGCTGGCCTTGCCCAGTTGGGTTACATCCACCGGGGCCATGAAGGCGGACTGTTTGGTGCACGACTGCATGCACAGGTTGGGGCACAAATAGCCGCACACCGTGGCCGGAAAGGGGGTGTAGGCCAGGGCCATGTCCACTGCCTCGTCCACCCGGCCCTCGCGCACCATGCGCCAGCGGGCCTGGACCGGAATGCCCGTGGGGCAGCCGGCCTCGCAGGGGGCCGCGTACTGTTCGTTCTCCCACACCGGCACGTAGCGGCGCAGATCGCCCCGCGTGATCAGGGGAATCACGCCGCGGTCCAGATCGGTCAGATCGCCAACCAGTCCGCCTTTACCCAATACCTGTTCCCACACCTCGTGCCGGAAATCGGCCATGGCACGCTTGGGTCGCGAAATCCGCTCCTGGGGCGTGCGCGCCCGCAGGCACTGCCACTCCTCCCGCTGGGTGAGCAAGGGCAGCAGATGGGTCTCCTGGCCGATGGCCCGCACATATTGCTTGATACCGTCGAGCAGCCACTCCCACTGGGCATCGTCGATGGGCACCAGGATGGCGTCGGTCTGGCTGAAACCGCGGTGCGGTCCCCGGAAGAACACCTTGCCGCCCACCATGCCCACCAGAGGCCGGTAACCCAGCACATTGGCCCGGTTTTGGGGCTTGTGTCCGCAGATTACCGCGATGCCGCCGGCCATGAACTCGCCGAAATAGTCCCCGGCCGACCCGAGCACCCACAGCTCCGGCGGGGCGAATCGCGGGTTCTGCTTGGTCATGGTCATGCCCCGGGCGCCGATGTTGCCGGCCACGTACACCTTGCCCTGGGCCATGGCGTTGGCCGCGCCGTTGCCGGCATGGCCGTGCACCACGATGACGGCCCCGGCATTGAGCCAGCCCACGTCGTCCGAACAGGGCCCCAGCACCTCGATGTGGGTGTTGGAAAATCCCATGGCCCCGATGCGCTGACCCGCCGGCCCCGTGATCTGCATGTGCACCGGCTGGTCGCCCACGCTCCAGAGCCGCCCACCGATCCCATGCTGACCGTAGGCCTCCACGACCAACCGCGTATGACCCGCCGCCACCGCCGCCTGGATCTGTTCTTCGAGGACGCGGGATTCGATGCGGATGCCTTTGTCTTTGCCTGAGATTATGTATTTGTTATTATTCATAATGAGAAAGTTTTAAGTTTTAAGTGTTAAGTTTTAAGTTGAGGAATTCTGTCGATTATATGTTTGGTGCGTTGTTGGTTTTGCTGCGAAATCAACATTGATCGAACCACTTTCGGAGATAGTATAAGAAGAAAGTTTTAGGTTGAGGAATGCTACCGATTGTATGTTTGGTGCGTTGATGGCATGCCCCGCGCTCTTGATTGTTTCAACCTGTGTCTAAAGTCTATCTTCGCACCGCAGCCACATTTTCTCTCATGTTAAGTATTTGAAATTTATTTATATATAATGGTGGAACACCTTAACTTAAAACTTAACACTTAAAACTATCTCTTATACCACATACTTGATATTCAAACGCTCCGCCGCCGCCGCATCCCCGATTCCCAACGCATCCGACATGCCAATCGGCAGGGCGGTGGAGCGGCCGAGGGGGGCTACTATTTTTTTGAGTTCCACGTCGAAGCTCAGGAACAGGTCCACCACGCGCTGGGCCACCATGTCCACGTCCAGGCGCCGATAGAGCCGCGGGTCCTGGGAGGTGATACCCTTGGGGCACAGGCCGATGTTGCAGATGTTGCAACGGTCGTTCTCCGAGCCCAGGCAGCCGGCGGCGGCCTGCATTACGTATTTGCCGATCTGCACCCCGCTGGCGCCCAGCATGATCAGGGCCGCGGCGTTGGCCGCCAGGTTGCCGTTCTTGCCCACACCGCCGCCGGCGAACAGGGGGATTTCGTTCTGCTTGCCCACCTTCACCAGGGTCAGGTAGGCGTCCCGCAGGTTGCTGGCGATGGGGTGGCCCATGTGGTTCATGGAGACGTTGTAGGCCGCCCCGGTGCCGCCGTCCTCGCCGTCGATGGCCAAGCCGGCCGCGTAGGGGTTGCGGGTCAGGTTGTTGAGCACCGCCAGGGCGGTGGAGGTGCCGGAAATTTTAGGGTAGACCGGCACGCGGAAGCCCCAGGCCATGGACATGGACTGAATCATCTTGGCCACCGCCTCCTCGATGGAGTACTTGGTCTGGTGGGTGGGCGGGCTGGGCAGGCTCACCCCCTCGGGCACGCCCCGGATGGCGGCGATCAGTTTGTTGACTTTGTACCACATGAGCAGCCCGCCGTCGCCTGGCTTGGCCCCCTGGCCGTATTTGATCTCGATCGCGCAGGGATCCACCTCCATCTCGGGCAGGGCGTGGATGATCTCGTCCCAGCCGAAATAGCCGCTGGCGATTTGCAGAATCACGTACTGCAGAAAGCGGCTGCGCAGCAGCCGTGGCGGGCAGCCGCCCTCGCCGGTGCAAATGCGCACAGGCAATCCCAACTCTTCGTTCAAATAGGTTACGCCCAGTTGAAGGCCTTCCCACATGTTGGGCGAGAGGGCGCCGAAGGACATGCCGCCGATGATCAGCGGGTAGATTTCGCGCACCGGCGGGATCCAGCCCTTTTCCCTGAAGCGGCGCATGTTCTCCTCGGGGGGCAGCACCCGGCCCAGCAGGGTGCGTAGCTCGAACTCGTGGCGGCCGGCATCCAGGGCCGGGTCGGTGAGCATGGAGATGCGGATGAACTTGATCTGGTCCAGAATCCCGCCGGGCGCGTTGCGCCGCCCACCCCGGCTGCGGGGCTGGCCGCCGCGATTGATGTGGTAGCGCAATTTGTCGGATTCGTCGCTGCGCATGGGCATGATGGCGTCGTTGGGGCAAACCAGGGTGCAGCTGGCGCAGCCCACGCAGGCATAGGCCGGGTCGGTGCGCTGGCGTATGCCGTGGTAGACCTGATGGACATTGGTCGGGGCCTGGCCCGGTGTCAGGGAGGCGTTGAACATGCGCTTGCGAAACACCGCCGGCTCGATGGCGTGCACCGGACACACCGCCGTGCAGCGGCCGCACAACGTGCATTTGTCCTTGTCCCAATGGATCTGCCAGGGCAGGTCTTTGACGCTCAGCGTGGTTGGTGTAATGGGGCGGTCTGGGAGCATATATCGATCTCCTGGCGATCGGGCGCGACGATGGTCGTGTCCAGATGCATGGGTTGAAAATCCCGGCTTTTGTCCCGGTCCGGAATGGCGGCGTCCAGACCGCAAATTTCCGAGGAAAAGGCCCAGCGGCCGGGTTTGCCGCCCACCACGCCGGGCCGCAGTTTTTTGCGGTCCTGCACCATGAATAAGGTGTGGTCCGGCAGGCAGCCGATGACGCAATTGGGGCCGTCGATGGTCAGGCGACGGCAGCTGTGTTTGAGTTGTTTAAGAAACGCGCCGTCGGGATGACCCTCGATGGTGCGGTCCTGCAACGGGGTGATGACATGTTTGTAAGTTTCCACGGTGAGGCCCAACCGGCGCACCGTGTAGTGCAGAATGTGGGTGAACACCTCCGAATCGGACTGGTAGCCGCCGTAGCCCTGTACTCCGCGGGAACTCAGGTATTCGCGGATGGGTACGAAGGCGGTGTTCTCGCCGTTGGTCATGGAGGCGAATCCTTGCAGGAAAAACGGGTGGCAAGCGTACAGATTGATGGCGTAATTGGTGTTCTGCCGGCCCTGGGCCATGATGATCCGTGCGTGCAGTTCCTTGCGGTCGAAGCCCAGGTAACGGGCGATGGTCATCGGATCGCCGATCTCCTTGATCATGATCACATCGGGCCAGAAAGAGAAAACGATCATGTCCTCCTCGGCCTCGCCCATGCGCCGCAGCTCCAGCCGAATCTGCACCAGCCGGTCCTCCTTGTCGGCCTGACTCAGAATGTCCCACTCCTCGGGATATTCATAGGCCCGAATCAGATAGAGGTCCCGGCGCGGGGTTCCCTCGGGCGGCACCTTGGGCACCTTGATGGAGATCCGGTATTTGGTCATGAAGCCCAGATCCATCATGTGGCGATCCAGGCGTTTGATGCCGGCCTCGCTGAAGATGCCCGACAGAATCGGCGCATCTTTCATCTCCTCGAAGGGACCCGACAGATCGCGCAGGAAAAGCCCCACGCCCGATCCATCGTGACCCTCGCGCATCACGTCCATGGCCTCCATGGCCACCATGGGCGAGAGGGGGGTTTCACTGGTAATGGCAAACAAACGGCACATGGTCGATTTTCTCCTTGTATTCGGACCGCCGGCTCGCTGGCAAACGCCTGCCCATTGTCGCGCGAAGCCGGTCGGAATTCAAAATAGAAACAAAAATCATGCCATACCTCGACTTAAAGCCCGGGTCGGCGCATCTGCCGGGGCGGTCGGCTGCGGAGGGGAGGGATGACGGGGTCGAAAGAATACAAAAATGTAAAATGTTTGACGCCAAAATAACATTTTTGTAAAATGGCGATGGTTGTGCAGTCCACCCTGCCGATGTGCTTGCCGGCAAACCATTTTCCAAGCGTCCCACGCTTTTGCCCCATATCACCGCGCAATGGGCTTGTCGATTGTTTTTGACCGCAAGCGCAGGGAAACGGTGCTCGGTGACTCGACCTGATTAATAGCCGAACATGGCTACGGTGTCGCCGGCGACGCCCATTTATTGGCTCCATCCCCGTTTTTCTGGTATCTAATCTTCCAACAGGTTGTTGCCCGACCTTCGACCCACTTTTTTAAAGGAGCGTCCATGCAGTCACTTCCGGTCCCGTTGCAAGAAGAAGCCCGGTGGCGTTGGCAGGCCGTCGGCGAGGCCTTTGCGCAGGCAGGTCTGCAACTGCCCGATCCGGGGACGCAGAGGGATGCGCTGGCCGCTGGTTTGGCCTTGAGTGATTTCGCGCAGCAGCAGGCGGTGCGGTGGCCCGGGCGGCTGGCGGATCTGCTCGAAAGGGGGGACCTGTTCGCAGCCTGCGGGCCGGACGGTTTTGAACAACGGTTGGCGCGACTGTGGGAGGCGCGGTTCGATAGGCCCGTACCGGTGTGGGCGGACGATTCGGCGGCGTCTGTGCCCAAAGATGGCCTGATGGAGGTGTTGCGGGCTTTCCGGCAGCGGGAGATGGTGCGCATTGCCTTGCGCGATTTGTGCGGTTGGGCCGACCTGGAGGAGACCCTGACCGATCTGTCGTCCCTTGCCGATGTGACCATCGCGACGGCGCTGGCGGTGCTTTATCGGCAGCAGGCCGCGCTCTGGGGTGTTCCGCTGGACCGGCACGGGGATGCGCAGCAGATGGTGGTGATCGGCTTGGGCAAGCTGGGGGCCGGGGAGCTGAATTTCTCATCGGATGTGGACCTGCTGTTCGCCTATGCCCGGGATGGCCGGACGGCGGGGGGCGACAAGGGCGCCATTGACAACGAGGCGTTTTTCACCCGGGTGTGCCGGGATCTGATCCAGGTGATCGGCAAGCCCACGGCCGATGGGTTCGTGTTCCGGGTGGATGTCCGGCTGCGGCCCTATGGGGATGCCGGCCCCCTGGTGATGAGCTTCGACCGGATGGAGGACTACTACCAGGAGCAGGGGCGCGAGTGGGAACGCTATGCACTGATCAAGGCGCGGGTGGTGGCCGGGTCGCAAACGGACGGCAAGCAGCTCTTGGCGCGCCTGCGGCCGTTCATTTTCCGCCGCTATCTGGATTTCGGGGCCTTCGACAGTTTGCGCGACATGAAGACGCGCATCGCCGGGGAGGTGCGCCGCAAGGGCTTGGCAGCGCATGTCAAACTGGGGCCCGGCGGCATCCGGGAGATCGAGTTCTTCGGCCAGATGTTTCAGTTGATCCGGGGCGGCGTGGATGCGGATTTGCAAGTGCGCCCCATCCGACAGGTACTGTCGGTGCTGGTTCGCAAAAACTACATTCCGGCCCTCGTGGGTTCGGTCATGGACCAGGCCTACGTCTTCCTGCGGCGGGCGGAGAACCGCCTGCAGGCCTGGGCCGATCAACAGACCCACAGTTTGCCGCGGGAGCCCATGGCGCGATTGCGTCTGGCGGCGGCCATGGGATTCGGTGATTGGGAAAGCTTCGCCGCGCAGTTGGAAATTCATCGGCGCCAGGTCCACAGCCACTTCAACGAGCTGTTGGCGTCGGACAAGGACCAGCAGGTGGCCGGCGATCCGGAGAAAGAAACCCTCAAACAATTGGAAGAGATTTGGCACGGCGCGGGCGCAACAGAGCGGGCGCGGCGGCTTTTAAGCGATTTGGGGTATCAGTCCCCCTCTGCGGTGATGCACCAAATCGCCGGACTCAAGGAAGACCGCGCCTTGCTGACATTGAACCGAACGGGGCGCGAGCGCCTCAACCGGCTGCTGCCCATGGTGTTGCAGGCGGTGGGTGGGGCCCGGCAGCCGGATCTGGTGCTCGGTCGGGTGTTCGATCTGATCCGCGGCATTCAGCGGCGTTCGTCTTACTTCGCCTTGCTGCTGGAGAACCCGGCCACCCTGACCCATCTGGTGCAGTTGGTGGGCGCCAGCCCCTGGATCGCCAAATTCCTCAGCGGGCACCCGGTGCTCTTGGACGAACTGCTCGATCCGCGCAATCTTTACCGCCCCCCCCTGCGGCACGAAATGGAAACCGAGTTGGCGCAGCGGCTGGCGGCTGTCGCGCCGGAGGATCTGGAGTACCAGATGGAAGTGCTGCGGGTGTTCAAGCAGGTCAATGTGCTGCGGGTGGCCGCCTCGGATATCACCCATGTGCTGCCCCTGATGAAGGTCAGCGACCATTTGTCCGATATCGCCGAGGTGGTGATCGAAGCGGTGGTCGATCTTTGCTTCCAACAGTTGGCGGCCAAATATGGCCGTCCGGCATGCAGCCTGGCCGGCGGGAAATGTGAACGTGGTTTTGCGGTCATCGCCTACGGCAAACTGGGTGGGTTGGAGCTGGGTTACCAATCCGACCTGGACCTGGTTTTTCTGCATGCCGCCGAGCAAGGCAGCACCGCGGGCGGCACGCGCAGCTTGGACAACGCTCAGTTTTTCGCCCGGTTAGGGCAGCGGGTGCTGCACATGCTGACCACCCCCACCGGCGCGGGGGTGCTTTACGATGCCGACATGCGCCTGCGGCCCAGCGGCGCCTCGGGCATGCTGGTCAGCCATGTGGACGGGTTCGGCGACTACCAGCGCGGCGATGCCTGGACTTGGGAGCACCAGGCCCTGATTCGAGCCCGGGCCATCAGCGGCGATCCGGCGCTTCAGGAACGGTTTCACGCCATTCGCCACGAAATTTTAACCCGCCGCCGCGACCCGCAACGGCTTCGGCAGGAGGTGGCCGACATGCGCCGCCGCCTTCGGCAGGAGCATGCGCGACGGAGCCCCTCGCGCTTCGACCTCAAGCAAGGGGCGGGGGGCATCGTCGATATTGAGTTCATCGTGCAATATCTGGTGCTCAAGCATGCCCACCGCTATCCGCAGATCGTCCGCTGGACCGACAAGGTGCGTTTGCTGCAGGCACTGAGCGAAGCGGGTGTTTTGCATCCCGAAACCGCCTTCGGTCTGCGGCGTGCCTACCTGATCTACCGCGCCATGGTGCACCGCTTCAATCTGGGCCGGCAGCCGGCCGAAGTGGACGATGATCGCTTTCCCCAAACGCGGCGCTTCGTCGGCGCCCTCTGGCAACGGCTTTTCAAACAGGATCCCCATTGATCAGCGCCGATATGCGGTCGCGCACCATGAGCGACAGGACGTGGGGCTGCAAACGGGCGATGACCGCGGCGTCCATGGGCCGGCCGAACCGCAGCGCCATGCGACCCGGGCGGATCCGGAAACCGCCCCGGCGGTTGATCGCGAAGGCGCCGGCCATGGCCATGGGCACCAGCGGCACGCCGGCTTGTTTGGCCAGCAGGAAGGCCCCTTTGAAAAACGGTTGCAAACGGCCGTCCGGGGTGCGTCCCCCCTCGGGCAGAATCAGCACCGAGGTGCCCTCGGCCAAGGCTTGCCGTGCGGCCTGAAGGCTCTTCAGGGCGCTGCGGCCGTTGGTCTGGCTGATGGGAATCATGCCCAAGGACCGGATGATGGGGCCGTAGAAGAACCAGTCGAAGTGCGCGTCCAACTCCACGCCCCGGAAATAGCCGGGTATGTGGCCGTACAACACGAACACATCGAAGATGTTGACATGGTTGCACATGAACAGGCAGGCGCGGCCCCGGGGCGCGTGATGCCGACCGCTGACAGCGACACGGATGCCCACGGCCCGCAGCATCAAGCGGCATCCCCCCTGCACCAGCGGGGAAAACCGCCGGGCGGGCATCCAGCGGGAAAGCAGCAGAATCGACAATCCAAGGGGAATGAACAGGCTGTAGCCGCGGACCCATGCGCCGAGGGATGTGAGCAAATCAAGAAGCGGTCGGGGAGCTTTCATCGTTTGTGGCTGCATTTCCATCCGTTAGCTGGCAACCTTTAAATGGTTTGTCCAGCATCCTGCCGGATTGAGCGGTGTCCTGCTGAAGATGAACGGTTCCACCCGATGATGAGGTGCAAGTGCCCGACTATACCATCGTTCAGGGCCACGGTCTAAACAAAGCGTCCCCCTGCCCGGCGGCTGGTATCAAGCCTGCCGCCGGTGGCACCTGCAGCGGGTCATTCCACTGCTCCAGTGCCTGGCGGTAGGCCGCGGACGTCATGTGGCCTATCCCGGCCCAATAGAAGCGAAAATCGCTTTCGATCGCTAAAGTGTCGCGAAAAGCATCATAAGCAAGAATATACTCTGCCCGCATGGCGGGGTCGGCCCGCAGATCTTGCCAGAGCTGCCGCATGCGCACCGCGTCGAGTGCTCCGGAGCCGTATGCCCAGCTGAAGCGGTGACCGTGCCGCCAATCCCCTTGAAGCATGTCGAAATACCATGTCTCGCAGTCCTGGAGGATAAAAGTGGCGGCATCGTAATCGAGCACCTTGTATGCCGGGTTGTTGCCGTAAACAGGGGAGATCGATGGTACGATCAATACACTCGCCCCGGCGTCATTTTCCGTGCCGAGCCAGCGGAAATCATCTCGGTGGATATGGCCTGCCAGAACGGCCGTGATGCTGGACGCGTGCTGGGTCAGCAACGCCTTGAATCGCGCCAGGTGCATTTCCTTCATCAGCGGCACAATCGTATCCGGCACGCCCTCCGAGAAGCCATTGGCGATACGTGTGGCAAACACATCCACGCCCGGCGGAATGTGCAACAGCAGCCAGACTTTGTCGCCAACCGCGGCCGCCTCGGCCAGTTGTGCGGCCAGCCAATCGAGTTGTGCCTCGGCAGGCGCCTCGGAATGGCTGGGCGCGTGCGTTGAAAAATAAACGGCATTCAACGACAGGATCCGCCATCCGGCAGTTGTGGAAGGATGAGCTACGAAGTGACCCCCGTGTGGGTATGTCGCAAAGAAGGGGGTCAGATGGCGTGTCTGTTTCAGCAGGCCGGGACCCAGCGTCCAAGCCGAATTGCTGAGGAACAAACTGTCCGGGGTCACCCCGTAATTATCCTCATACGCGTCGTTGTTGCCCAGACAGAAGAAAACAGGTGTTTGTGGATAATAGTGGGAAAGCCGCAATACAATGTAGGCCAGGGTCTTGTCGATGAATGCCTGCAGCCCGTCCTCGCTCTCGTCGCCACTCACCGTTGCGTATGTTTCATTGAACCGGTGGGTCAGAAAATCGCCCGTATAGAGAATCAGATCGGGTCGGGGCGTCTGCATCCCCATCTGCGCCAGGCAAGACTCCAAAAGCCAGTGGTTTGTGCCATTGCCGGAGGACGGTGTGCGTGCATGTTCCTCCGAGCCGGCAAAAAGGGCGTACCATTGCGTCACGTCCGCTTGCACCAGGCGGGTTACCAGATCGGCATCGGCAAATGGATCGAAATGCAAATCCGAAAACCAGAGCGCTTGCGGCTGCTGTTCGTGATACGGCGCGGGGCCGACTGAATTGCCGCACGAAAGCGCCAGCAAAAGTGCAAAGCCGGTCATCAGCAAAACGAATTGTCGCCGCAACGCCAGTATGAACATTCCGTCTTTTCCTCTTTTTTGGCGGTCGATGCAAAAAGACCCGTCCCACAAGGGCTATGGATCTATCGGCTTCCGAAGGGCGCACCTTTAGAAGTAAAAGCCTGCAGCGCCCGGTCTTCAAGACCACACTCCGGTGGTCGTTCGAAGCACCACTCGCCCCGCGCCTTTTTGAACGGAGGGTGATACCTGTGACATGGACGAAAATACAAAAACGTTAAAATCAGTATATATATATACAAATATGTATTTTATTATCCGTTCGACGGATTGGCCGCATAGATTCCATATGCCTGAAATAGTATCGATTATTTATCATGAGGGGCCGTGGCACACCCTTTGCTGAATAGCTCTTCACGGCGCTGGACACAGCACATTCACCATTGACGAGGAGCACACCATGAGAAAAATCGAAGCCATCATCAAGCCGTTTCGCTTGGACGCGGTCAAAGACGCCCTCAACGGGCTCGGCGTGACGGGGATGACCATCAGCGAGGTCAAGGGGTTCGGCCGTCAGCGCGGTCACAAGGAGGTGTACCGGGGCACCGAGTACCAAGTGGATTTCGTGGCCAAGGTCAAGGTGGAGTTGGTGGTGGCCGCCGATATGCTGGACAAGGTTGTCGCGGCCATTGTTGCCGCGGCCAACACCAACAAAGTGGGCGACGGTAAAATATTCGTCCTGCCTTTGGAGGCCGCGGTCCGCATCCGGACCGGCGAGGCCGGGGCGGCGGCGATTTGACATGCTTGCGATCTCGAAAGCGACAAATTCAGAAAGGAACAGGACGATGAAAGCATTGGGAAAAATCGGATTGGTGGGGACATTGTTGATGGGCGGGGTTTGCATGGCCTGGGCCGACGATCCCTCGCCGTTGAGCAACAAAGAGGCCATCGACCTGGTGCAGACGCACGCGGACTACCTGTGGACTTTGATTGCGGCGACCCTGGTCTTCTTTATGCAGGCCGGATTCGCAATGGTGGAGACCGGTTTCACCCGGGCCAAGAATGCCATCAACATCATGATGAAGAACCTGATGGATTTCTCCATGGGCAGCATTGCCTTCTGGGCCGTTGGGTTCGGCCTGATGTTCGGCGCCACCGGCACCGGCTGGTTCGGCACCAGCGGCTTCTTTCTCAGTGACTACACACCGGACGGCGATCCCTGGGTGCTGGCCTTCTGGATGTTCCAGGTGGTGTTCGCCGCCACCGCCGCCACCATCGTGTCTGGGGCCATGGCGGAACGGACCAAGTTCGTGGGCTACCTTCTATACAGTGTGGTGCTCAGCGCCCTGATCTACCCCATTTTCGGCAGTTGGGCCTGGGGCGGGCTGTTCAACGGCGGCGGTTGGCTGGAAAACCTGGGCTTTATCGATTTCGCCGGTTCCACGGTGGTCCACTCGGTGGGTGGTTGGGCCGCTCTTGCCGGGGCGCTGGTGCTGGGGCCGCGTTTGGGTAAATACGGCCGTGACGGGGCCGTCAAACCCATCATGGGCCACAGTATGACACTGGCGGCGCTGGGGGTGTTCATTCTCTGGCTGGGTTGGTTCGGCTTCAATCCCGGATCCACCACCACGGCCGACAAGAGCATCGCCATGATTTTCGTCAACACCAACTTGGCCGCGGCGGCCGGGGCCATTATGGCCATGCTGGTTTCCTGGATCAAGTTCGGTAAGCCGGAAGTGGGTATGAGCCTCAACGGCGTGCTGGCCGGCCTCGTGGCCATTACGGCCGGTTGTGCCAACGTGCTGCCGGGCAGCGCGATCGTGATCGGCGCCGTGGCCGGTACCGTGGTGGTGCTGGCGGTGCTCTTTTTCGACCGCATTCGCATCGACGATCCGGTGGGCGCCATCTCGGTGCACGGGGTGTGCGGTGCCTGGGGCACCCTGGCGGCCGGTCTGTTCAACATGGGGGGCACCAGCGCGGGCATTATCGGGGTGCAGCTGCTGGGCATCGCGGCCTGCTTCTTGTGGACTTTCCCCACGGCCTTCGTGATGTTCAAGGTCATCGACAAATTTGTGGGTTTGCGGGTTTCGCCCGAGGAGGAGATGGAGGGTCTGGATGTGACCGAACACGGCGGCGTCGCCTATCCCGACTTCGGGCTTTCCACCCACGGCGGCGTGATGCCCGTGGGCGCCGGTGCACCGGCAGCCGCTACGGTGGGGCTGTCCAGGGCGGTTGAACAAGAGTAGGACCGCCATCATTCGTCGGCATCGGGGCATGACCGGTCGGCTGATCCCCATGGGGGGATGCCGGCCGGTCCTGTATTTTCGGGGGTGACCTTTGTCCAAGGCGGATCGCGCCGGTGTCCTTCAATTATGTAGTCATGCCCGAATATACTTTTCCGGAATAAAATTGCAAAAGTGTCATTTTGGGAGGGACTTTTATAACAAAATTGTTGTTAACTATTTTCGTTTGTAAGTTTTCGCATGTTCATTATAATCTGAAAATATTATCTATTTTTCATATGAGGGCATCTGGCACGGCTGTTGCTGTGATGTATGGCCAACGGATTCATTCGGGTGCCGACGCACCGATGGATCGAACGCAAAGGACAAACAGGTTGCCATGTTACCCGTAAACCACACCATTGAAACCCGGACCCCGACGGACCTGTTCAAGGCCCGGCGCAAGGCACTTTTCGCCACGGTGAGCAAGTCCAAGGCCGCGGTGTTCTTGAGGGATCATGCCGCGGCGGTGGATGAATATTTCATGTCCAGTTTCGCCCACAGCGACGTTGGACCCGATATGGGGATCATGCGCAATCCTTGCGCCCTGATCGCCCTGGGCGGTTATGGGCGCGCCGAGCAGTGCGTGCATTCCGACATCGATCTGCTGTTTCTGTTCGATCAGCAGGTGCCGGCCGAGGCCGAGGCCCTGGTGCGGGAGATCGTTTATCCGCTGTGGGACATGGGCATGGAAGTGGGCCACGCCACCCGTTCCATCAAAGAGTGTGTGCAGTTGGCCCGACAGGACCTGGAGGTGTTCACCTCTTTGCTGGACGCCCGCTTCGTGTGCGGCATGTCGCCCTTGTACCACCGCTTGATGGAGCGCATGCGCACCCGGTTGATCAATGTGCGTCCCGACCAGTTGATCGCCTGGCTGGTGGAAACCAACCAGGTACGCCATGACCGTTTCGGCGACAGCGCCTATTTGCTCGAGCCCAATTTAAAAGAGGGCCAGGGCGGTCTGCGGGATTACCACACCATGCTCTGGATCGCACGGATCCAGTCCGGCGCCAAACGGGCCCGCGACCTGGAGTATGCGGGCTATCTGTCCAATGCGGAGTACCAGGAGCTGGTCCAATCCCTGGACTTTGTGTGGACCGTGCGCAATCAACTCCATCTGCTGCTGGGGCGCAAGTGCGATCAGCTCCATCTGGAGCATCAGACCCGCCTGGCCGAGGCGATGCGGGTGGAGGGGTATAACGGCCATCTGCCGGTGGAGCGGTTGTTGGGGGATTTGCACGGTCGCATGGAGTTCATCAAGCAGTGCTACCGCGTTTTCATCTACGAGTTGGACCAGAAGAAGCGTCTGAAGCGCAAGAACAAGGCGATGCTGGAAACGACGGTGGCGGGTCTGAAATTCAACCGCGGCATGCTCAATTTTATTTCTCCCGAAGCAGTGGTGCAGGATCCGGTTTTGTTGGCACGCATCTTTGTGGAGAGCGCGCTGCAAAAGGCGCCCTTGAGCGCCGAGGCGCGCCGGCTGGTGCGCGAATTCAGCCATCTGGTGGCGGAGCCCAGCTTCCGCAATGCACCGGAGGTGGTGGGGCATTTCGAAAAGGTGCTGGCCCGGCCCATGACCCGCTTCAATGCCCTCAACGCCATGTTGGAGACCGGCTTTCTGGTGGCTTTCATGCCGGAATTCAAAGGGGTGGTCAACCGTATCCAGTTCGATCAGTATCATCTCTACCCGGTGGCGCGCCACCTGCTGCTGACCGTGACACTACTCAAAAACCGCGTGGTGGCAAGGGAATCCGATCATGACCCGCTGGGGGCGAGCCTTTACCAGGAACTGCGCAACAAGCGGCCCTTGTTGTGGGCCGCCTTGCTGCACGACATCGGCAAATCCGAAGCGGCCGGCGGCCACGCGGAACGCGGCGCGGAAACCGCGGCCCGCATTTGCGAAGAAAAAGGGCTTTCGCGGGCGGATGTGGAAACGGTGGCCTTTCTCGTGCGGGATCACCTGCTGTTGTTCGAAACGGCCAATCGCCGGGACATCAACGACGAGGAGACCGCCCTGGGCGTGGCGCGCCGGGTGGGCAAGCCCGAACGGCTCAAAATGCTCTATCTGCTCAGCGTGGCCGATGCCATGGCCACCGGTCCCAAGGCGTGGAACGACTGGACCGCCTCCTTGATGCGCTCTCTGTTTCTGAAAACCCTAAATGTGATGGAAAAGGGAGAATTGGTTTCCCGCAAGGCGATCCGCGTGATCGAAGAAAAGCGGGACCGGGTTCTGGAGGCGGTGTCGACCCCGGCCGCGCGGCAGCATTACGCCTCCTTGTTGCAGGTAATGTCGCCGCGCTATCTGTTGTACACGGCCTCCGCGGATATTCCCCGGCACATGGCGCTCTACCAAACCCTCAAAGAGCAGGACAAGGCTTTCGTGTGGCGCATTGACCCGTCCGAGGACGGCAGCACCCGCACCGTCACGGTGTGCGCCAAGGACCGTCCCGGTCTGCTTTCCCGTCTGGCCGGGGTGTTGACCCTCAACGGCATCGACATTCTGGATGTGCGGATTTTCACCTGGCGCAACAACGTGGCCCTGGATATTTTCGAGGTCACGCCGCCGCCCGATCCGCTTTTCGAGACGGAGCGTTGGGAGCGGGCGGCGGATCAGCTACAGGCGGCCCTGGAAGATCGGCTCGACCTGGCGGCCGCCCTGGAGCGCAAAGAGGATGGCCGTCCGGCCATGCGCGCCGCGACCCGGCAGCGGCCCCAGCAGGTAGTGATCGACAACGAAAGCTCCAGTTTCTACACCATCATCGAGGTGATCGCCTGGGATTTCCCCGGTCTATTGTTCCGGGTGACCGATGCCATCTTCCGCTGCCGTTTGGACATATGGGTGGCCAAAAGCGCCAATCGGGTCGACCAGGTGGTGGATGCTTTTTACGTGCGCAGCTTCGACGGTGAAAAGGTGGACAATCCCGAGGAGGAGGCGGCCATTTGCCGGGCCATCAAGGCGGTTCTTCACTAATCTAATACACAGCTAACGGTTGAACAAGGAGGATGTTACATGGTAGGCAAAACACTACAGCTCTTGTTACTGCTCATGTTATGTTTCGCGGCGCCCGCTTTCGCATCGGACGAGCTCAATGCCGGTGATACGGCCTGGATCATTGTGGCTACGGCCCTGGTGATGATGATGACGCCGGCGGGACTGGCGCTCTTCTACGGCGGCCTGTCGCGCTACAAGAACTTGCTCAACACCTATGCCATGACCTTTGCGGCCTACTGCCTGGCCAGTGTGGTGTGGGTCGCGTGGGGTTACAGCCTGGCCTTCGGCACCGACAAGGCCGGCCTGGTGGGCGGGCTGGACTACTTGATGCTGGCGGGTATCGGTCCGGATGCCATGGAAGGCACCATTCCCCAGTTGGTGTTCGTCATGTTCCAGATGACCTTCGCCGGCATCACACTGGCCTTGGTGATCGGGTCTGTGGTGGACCGCCTGCGCTTCGCCGCCTGGATCGTCTTTGCCGTGCTCTGGGTTTCGGTGGTCTACGCGCCGGTGTGCCACTGGGCGTGGGGCGGCGGCTGGATGGATGCCATGGGGGCTTTGGACTTTGCCGGGGGCACCGTGGTCCACATCAACGCCGGCGTGGCCGGGCTGGTGCTGGCCATGGTACTGGGCAAGCGGATCGGCTACGGTAAGGAGGCCATGTTTCCCTCCAGTGTCGCCTTGACCGCCCTGGGCGCGGCCCTGCTCTGGTTCGGCTGGTTCGGCTTCAATGCCGGCAGTCAGCTGGCGGCCGACGGGCTGGCCGGATCGGCTTTCATGGTCACCAACACCTCCGCGGCCATGGGGGCCCTGGCGTGGATGTTCGCCGAGTGGGGTGCGGAAAAAAAGCCCACCTTGCTGGGCTTGGCCTCAGGGGCCGTGTCAGGCCTGGTGGGGATCACCCCGGCCGCCGGGTTCGTGGGCCTGGGCGGTGCGCTGGTCATTGGCGCGGTGGCCGGCTTGTTGGGCTTTTTGTTCGTGGCCAAGCTCAAACACAAGCTGGGATACGACGACTCGCTGGATGCCTTCGGCGTGCACGGCATTTGCGGTATCTGGGGGGCGCTGGCCACCGGTATTTTCGCCAATCCGGCCGTCAATCCCGATGGGGTTGGCCTGCTGTACGGCAACCCCATGCAGGTGTGGATCCAGTTCGTTTCGGTGATCGGCACCGCCGCCTACGCGGCCGTGGCCACCTTGGTGGTGATCGGTGTGACGCGGCTGGTGGTTGGACCGTTGCGCATCGATGCGGAGAGCGAAGTGACGGGATTGGACGGCGCTTTCCACGGCGAGCGTGCCTTCGAGATTCAGGCCTGATCGTCAGGGCCTCACCATAGTGCTTAGAGGAGGAGTGTGTCATGAAGAAAATCGAAGCCATTATCAAACCATTCAAGCTGGATGATGTGAAGGAGGCGCTGAACGAGATCGGCATCCAGGGCATGACCATCTGCGAGGTGAAGGGGTACGGGCGTCAGAAAGGGCACAAGGAGATTTACCGGGGCGCCGAGTATGTGGTGGACTTCATCCCCAAAATCAAACTGGAAATCGTGGTGGAGGATGAGTGGGTGGACAAGGTGATCACCACCATCAAAACCGCCGCCCACACCGGCAAACTGGGCGACGGCAAGATCTTCGTCTACCCGGTGGAACAGGCTGTTCGCGTGCGCACCGGCGAAACCGGCAGCGATGCCCTGTAATCCTGACGACGGCCGACACTGTCGGGTGCCGATACAGCTTTGCCGCCATGGCGGCGGCGAAAAGGGTGACGGCAACGGCGCCGGCACACAAGGGCCGCCGGGAAATGAGCTCGGTTCGAACGCGGTCCCGGCCCCTTGACCCTTTTTGCCCCGACGGTATCGAACAACAATGAGCGAGGCGGCTGAACCGCGGTTAATTGATGACCTCTCTTTCAGCCCTTAAATGATGCGAAAACGCAACGACAGAAAGGAATACCTATGACTCCCCAAGACGTCCTCAAGATGATCAAGGAAAAAAACATAAAGATGGTGGATATGCGTTTCATGGATTTCCCCGGCCTTTGGCAGCACTTCTCCATTCCCGCCGGAGAGCTGGACGAGGGCAATTTCGAGGATGGCTATGGTTTCGACGGGTCCAGCATCCGCGGCTGGCAGCCGATTCACGCTTCCGACATGATCGTCATCCCCGATCCGGTCACCGCCAGGATAGATCCCTTCTTTCAGGAACCGACCCTGGTGCTGATCTGCGACATCGCCGATCCGGTCACCCGTGAAGCCTACAGCCGCGACCCGCGCCACATCGCCAAAAAGGCCGAGGCCTACCTCAAGAGCAGTGGCATCGGCGATACGGCCTACATCGGTCCGGAGGCGGAGTTTTTCGTCTTCGACGACATCCGTTTCGAGTCCAAGAGCAACCGTGCCTCCTATGCCATCGATTCCGTTGAAGGCATCTGGAACACCAACCGGGACGAAGGCCCCAACCTGGGCTACAAGCCGCGCCACAAAGAAGGTTACTTCCCCGTACCGCCCATGGACAAATTCCAGGATCTGCGCACCGAAATGGTGCTGGTGCTGCAGGATCTGGGCATCGACATCGAGGCCCAGCACCACGAGGTGGCCACCGCCGGCCAGTGCGAAATCGACATGCGCTTCAAACCGCTGTTGCAGATGGCCGACCAGTTGATGTGGTTCAAGTACGTGCTCAAGAACGTGGCCTATCGCCACAACCGCACCGTCACCTTCATGCCCAAGCCGCTGTTCGAAGACAACGGCAGCGGGATGCACACCCACATCAGTATCTGGAAAGAGGGCAACCCGCTGTTCGCCGGCGACAAGTACGCCGGTCTGAGCCAGATGGGGCTGTACGCCATCGGCGGCATTCTCAAGCACGCGCGGGCCATCTGCGCCTTCTCCAACCCGACCACCAACTCATACAAACGGTTGGTGCCCGGCTTCGAGGCGCCCGTCAACCTGGCATACTCCAGCCGCAACCGCAGCGCCGCCATCCGCATCCCCATGTACTCTGCCTCGCCCAAGGCCAAGCGTATCGAGTTCCGCACCCCCGATCCATCGTGCAACGGCTATTTGTCCTTCTCCGCCTGTTTGATGGCGGTGATCGACGGCATCGAGAACAAGATCGATCCGGGCGATCCGCTGGACAAGGACATTTACGGTCTACCCCCCGAGGAGCTGGCCCTGATCCCCAGCGCTCCCGGCTCCTTGGACGAAGCCCTCCAGGCCCTGTCCGACGACAGCGATTTTCTGCGCAAGGGCGATGTCTTCACCGACGACGCCATCGAGATGTGGATCAACTACAAAACCCAGAAAGAGATCAACCCGGTCAAGCTGCGCCCCCACCCCCACGAGTTCATGCTCTACTACGACATCTAACGCGCAATCCGATCAAACCGGTGGCGGCCAACCCCGCCACCGGCCCTCTTACTCTTTCTTTTTTTCTCTCTCTAATCGGCAACCGAACCCCACCTACAACCTCCCCCATACCGTCGCCCCCGACCCCCATCCAATCGACAGCATACCTTCAACTTAAAACTTAACACTTAACACTTAAAACTCTTCTCTACTACCCCATATACTACCCGAATACGGTCCTCTTTCAAATTGCGCACCGTATTCTTCGCCTTCTCCGCCGTCGTGGGACCGATCACAAGATTGAGCCCCAGGGGGGGCGGGGCGTCCTTTGGCCGGTCGGCCATCCGGCTTTGAATGGCTTCGAACCATTGCCGGCAGGCGGCGGTCGTATCCTGCCAGATCGACGGAACGAAACCCGCCGCGGCCAGTTGCGCCCGCAAAGTGTCGCCGTCGATCAGGTGGTCCATGGACGGATCAGTGGCCCATTGCACCGGATAGTGGCGCGGCGACACGTTTCCGGCTACCACTTCGTAAAGGGCTATCTTGCCTTTAGGGGTGAGAACCCGGTGGATTTGTTCGAACAGGGCGGGTTTGTCGGCGATGTTCATCAAGGTGTGCTGGGACCAGACCACATCAAAACGGCTATCGGCGAAGGGCAGGGCCTGCATGTCACCCTGGCGGAAGGTGACCCGGTGCGCCAGCCCGACCATGTCGGTCAACATTTCTGCGGCTTCGATGTACTCCGCCATCAGGTCGATGCCGGTGACGGTGCAGCCGAATTCGGCGGCCAGCATCCGGGCGGGGCCGCCGAGGCCGCATCCCAGATCGAGCACCTTGTCACCGGTCGACATGTCGGCCAGACGGGCCAATTCGCGGGTGGCCTCCCTGCCGCGCATGTGGAACTCGTCGAAGGCGGCCGTATCTTGATAAGATCGGATGGTTTTGCCCGACTTGGCGATGGCCTCCCGCAGGATGTCGGCCAGATCGGGACGACGGTAGTGGTCGCTGAGGGATTGTGTTCGGCGGTCCTGGTTCATGCGATTGCCTTATTTATTTGATCTTGGTTGTCAGGGATGTTGCCTTGCCGTCTATCGTCCCCCCTTTTCAATAATTCCGGTGCGAAGGGGGATCAGCAACAGCAGCCAGCACAATCCCACCACGGCGGCCCAGCCGCTGAATTTGTATGCCAGACCGGTCAGGGTGATGCCGGACCAGCCGCCGATGTAGTAAAACAGCACGTAAAGGGCATTGGCGCGTCCCTGACCGCTTGACAGGCGGCGGTTCAAGGCGCCCACGGCGGCTGCGTGGATGGTGAAGAATCCGGTGCAGATACCCGTAAGCCCGAGCACCACGCAGGCAAGGGTAGGGGCCAACACCAGTGCCAGGGAGGCGGCCAGGACCGTCACCCCCCCGAGCATCGCGGGGGCGGCGCCGAAGCGGTTGGCGATGCGCCCGGCCAGGGGCGCTATGAAAATGCCGACGACGTACACCAAATAGAGCAGGGTGATCTGCTCGGTGGTCAAGTGAAATGGGGCGCCGGCCAGTCGGAACGGCAGATAATTGAAGGTGGACGAAAAAACGGCAAAGGCACCGGCACCGCAAAGATAAATGCGCAGCAGCGAGCGTTGGGTCAACAACACGCGAAAACGGGCGGCGTCCGGGGCCTTGTTGGCGCCGATATCGCTGCGCGGCAGCGTGCAAAGGGCCCAGGCGGTCGCCAGAAGGGTGAGCACCGCGGCGCTGACGAAGGCATAACGCCAGTGCAGGGGCGGGTGGATCCATCCACCCAGCAGGCGGCCGCCCATGCCGCCCAGGACGGTGGCGGAGACATAGGTGCCCATGACCACGTTGAGCCGCTCCAGCGGCAGGTTTTTGGCCAGATAGGCCACCACGCAAGTGGTTGCGGCGGGGATGAACAGTCCCTGTAAAAACCGCGCGGCGATCAGCAGCCACAAGTGCTGCGCGGCGGCACACACCAGGGCACCCAAGGCCAACGCCACGCCGCCGACGGTAATGATCGGGCGGATGGACCGCCGATCCGCCAGCAGGCCAAAGGGCAAATTGGACAACGCCATGCCCAGAATCACGGCCGACACAGTGAACGAGACCATCACCATGTCGCTGTCGAAGGTTTGCGCCAGCAACGGCAGCACCGGCTGTGGCAGGTATATATGCACAAACGCGGTGGTCACCAGGGCGAATACCGCTGATTGAATGCGCATCGGGGGGCTTGAGAAGACAGGGCGCAAAGTTGGAACGGTGCCTCTTGCGATTTTGAGGATGCAAAGGGCGATTGACGAGGGCCGGGGACCGCCGCATGGTCCCCGGCCCTTCACATCTACCCGATTATCCCGGTGTGGAAACGGGCGCCGCCTTGCCGATGGATTCCATGGTCTGCTCGTATTTTTCCCGCAGATCCACCGTGCCCGCATCGATCTCTTTTTTCACCGGACTCCACTCGGTGGGGCATTCGTTGCGCAGTTGGCCCAGGCGATCCTCCAGCTCGGTGATAATGTTGGCCAGATCGCCGTACTGATAGAGCACCTTGTCTTTTGCGACGCCCGGAAGGGCGTCGAACTTACGCTGCAGGTCGAACAAACGCGCTTTCCAAACCCCTAATTCCAACTCGACATTTTTACAATAATCGTTGACGTTCATGGCTTGCTCCTTTTTTTGGTGGGTTGTCATCACCCGATTGACCGATCTTGGCAGATTGTAACCACCCTGACATGCAAGGCAATGCAGGCCGAATCAGGGTTTATTGGCAGGTGAAACCTCCCAGGTCGCGGCAGCGGTTTTTCGCCGGCCGCGTCGATGCCTGTCAGCGGCGCTCGGCCACGGCCATCATCGTGAACTGGGCTGTGGCGCACAAGATTTCCTCGCCCTGGACAATGTTGAAGACGTCGGATCGGCAAATGGTCAGGGTGCGGCCTGCCTTGAGTACCCGGCCCCGGCTGACGATGGCCTCCCCTTGGCCCGGTTGGAGCAGGTTTATTTTGTACTCCACGGTCAACACCTCCTTGCCGGGCGGCATCAGGCTCAGGGCGGCGTAACCGCCGGCATTGTCGGCCATGGTGCCCATGATGCCGGCATGCATGTAGCCGTGCTGTTGGGTCAATTCCGCTCGATAGGGCAAATGAATGGTGCAACGGCCGGGGGACACGTCGGTGATACGGGCGCCGATGTGATGCATGAAGGGTTGGCGGTTGAAGCTGGCGCGCACCCGTTCGCCGAATTCAGGATCGCGAGGCTGAAAATCGTCGTTCCGCTGCATGATTGTGCTTTCCTGCTTGCCTGTTCAAATTGGAACCGCGCGATGTCAGGCCTCCGGCCTGAATAAGAGGGCGTCTGAGCCGGATCCGCCCACCCCTTCCGGTGCATAACCCCTCAACGATCCTTCGGCGCACGGGCCGGCATCGCTCATTAGTCGGCGCATGGCGCTTTCGATGTGCGCCCGTTGCACCTGCCATCGGCGATCCTGCTGAATCAATTCCAATTGCAGCAGGTAGGGGTCGGCCTTTTCGCGGGCCGCCTCCAACCATTGCACCGGGTCGTTGTAAAGATCGCGCAGGTCTGGCAAGTTGCGTTCCTTGCTGACAATCACAAAATAGACGGATGCCGTGGCCTGTTTGCCCTCCGGATCCAGTTCCACGGTGGGCCGGGGGTAGTGGATGGAGAACCGCCCGTAGCGCCGGAAGGCCACGAACAGAATACCCTTGACGCTGTTGGCGTCATGGGTGCCCGGCGTGGCGACGAAATCTTCCGTGCCGAGGCGGACCAGATCGCCGATTTGCTGTTTCTCCGCGAGTTCGGCGCCCTCATCGATCAGCAGGCGAATGGCGGCGGTTTCATCGTCGGACTTGCCACAAGCCGCCAGGGTCCCGAAAATAAGCAACACCGCCAACAAGCCAAGGGCCCCTATGTGTCCTGAACCTTTCATGGGTCGATAGTAGGACGGGGGCCCTTGGCTGTCAAACAGATCGTTTGTGCAGGCGTCCGTCCTCACAGGGGCGCAAAGGCGCGCTTCCCGGACGGATCCTTTCTATTGTTGCTGAAAATACTCCAAGGTCACCGTCACGGTGCGGTTCAGGGCGCGCCCTTCGGGCAGCGCGTTGTCGTAAAGCGGCTTGTTGGGCCCGGCGCCGGATACCAGCAGCCGGTCGGCCTCGGGGGCCGCCTGGCGCAGTTGCTTTTCCACCGCCGCGGCTCTCCGTTCGGACAACCGCAGGTTGTAAGCCTCGCTGCCAATGTTGTCGGTGTGGCCCACCACAAGCACCACCGCCTCGGGCACCTCCCGAATGCGTTGGATGATGCGGTTGACGATCACTTCATTGCGCTCTTTGATGGTCGCCCGGTCGAAGTCGAACAGGATCAGGGCATACTGCTCCTGCACACGGTAGCCCTGCACCTGGGCCATCTGCTGGGTGCGCTGGACGAAATTGACCGGCAAGGGTTGCGCACTTTGGCTGTCCATGGGATTCTCTTCCATGTCCTTGCCGATCACCCGGGCGTCGATGGCGTTGCAGGCGGCGAACTGCTCCAGCAGGTCGCTGTCCAGGGGTACTTGCCACGCCTCCGGCAGGGGTCCCTCGCCGGTGATGGTGCGCACCCGGCGCTCACCGCACTGTAAAACCAGTTGCCACTCGGCGACGCCGGCTTCGGCAGTGATTTCAGGCACCACCCGCAGGGTATCCATGTCACTCACCTTGGTGATATATTCGCTGTCCACCGTATCCAGAATGGCGGGGTCATCGCTGTAAATCTCCACCCGCTGGTTGTCCACCCGGCCCTCGGGGATGCGATTATTGCTCGGCGCCTCCGGCAGGTTGCGCTGTTCGACGGCCATGCGTTCGGGGGCGATACCCCACACATAACGCAGATAGGCCTGCACTGCTTCGGCCCGCCCGCGGGAAAGGTCGAGACGCCCCTTTTCTTCGCCCGTATCGTTGTTGCATCCCACCAGGCGGATGACGGCATCGGGGTTGGCGCGCAGGCGTTGGCCGATGATGTTCAGAACGTTGTGATATTTCTCCAGGCCGCCGCGCAACTGCCGTTCGTCGAAACCGTCGGTCCGGTCACGGGTTTCGAATTGCAAATAGCGTTCGTCGATGCGGCTGCTGCCGGTGTCGAAGAAAACATGGTTGAGCAGCGGTGCGCTGTCGATGGTGGTCAACTCTTCGATCTTCAACTCCGGATCGGCAAAGGTCAACGTGCCGCTGGGCGGCGCGATGAAGCGGTAGGCGACGATGTAGCGATGCAACAGGGTGGAGCTGAAGGCCTCGAAAACCACCGCCAGATCGGCGGCCGATCCGGCTTTCCAGGCATGCCCGCTGTTGCTGGCCGCCAGGCCCCGCAGGAAGGGGTCCAGGGTCGGGGTGGGCATGTAGTCCACGGCATAAATGGCGAAATTGTCGATGCCCTGGACGGCTCGTGAGACTTCGTTCTGGGTCACCCGCGAGTTGATGTCTTCGCCGTCGGAGAAGACCACCATGAACTTGTTGCTTTTGGCCGGCATCTGCCGCGCCAGGTCCGCGCCGGCCAAAATGGCTTCGTTGAGATAGGTGCCCTCGGTGAGACCGCCGCGCATGCTGTCGGCGATGAACGCCCGGATGCGATCCACGTTGTTGCTCTGGATCGTTTTGGCGCGCAGGGGGCGACCGTTGACCGAGAGGGTCTGCTTTTCGTCGAACACCACCACGCTCACCTGGTCGATGGGGCGCACGATCCGGTAGACCGATTCCAGGGCCCGGGTCAGGGGGACGATGGCGTCCCGCAAGCGCATGGAAAAAGAGTTGTCCACGACCAGAACCAGGTTCAGCCCCACTTCCTGGCTGGTTTCCAGCGGCTCCACCGATACGATGCGCGCCGTTTTCACGCCGTCGCGGATGACGAACTCGTCCCGGGTCAAGCCCAGGATGGGATTCTCCTCGCCGTCGCGGACGGACACCAGCAGCTTGCCTTCATCTAGGGTTTGGTAATTGATCCTGGCGTCCGGGCGGGAGACTCTGATCTGATAGCCGTCGGTTTCGGCCAAAACCAGCGAGGCCCCGGCGGTCAGGACGAGCAGCAGGGACAGAATCATCGCTTTTTTCATCGTTTTGCTCCATTGATAGGCAATGTTGATGGGTCCATGGATGTTGGACAAGAGAAAAGAACAAACGGCGCTTCGAGCGCCTTTTCTCGATCCAAGCAATGTGCGTACCAGGACCGTTTGTTCTTATATAATTTAAGATACTATAACCTGTTTGGCCGACGTCAAGGTTTGCGGGTTACCAAAATTGCGCAATGGTTTCAAAGACGGCCCGGCGCAGCAGGGTCTTGCAACTTTCCGTCCGAGCTTTTAGACTCTTTTTTGAGGTGCGACCATGATCAATCCATTGACCCGACTGCGGCTACAACACCTGCGCAATCCCGGTTCCGGTTTGTGCGCCGTCTGTTCCGTTCACCCCCTGGTGTTGCAATGCGCACTGGCGGCGGCGCAGCGGCATGGGGGAACGGTGCTGATCGAGGCCACCGCCAACCAGGTCAACCCCTTTGGTGGGTACACCGGTATGACGCCGGCCGATTTCACGGATTTCCTCGCACGCTTGGCCCATGAGGCGGGCTTGCCGATTGACCGGATCGTGATCGGTGCCGATCATCTGGGCCCCCATGTGTGGAAACACCTGCCGGCGACCGAGGCCATGGCAAAGGCCGCTTTGCTGGCCCGGCAGTGCGTGGCGGCCGGTTTCCAAAAACTGCATTTGGACACGGTGCAGGGGTGCGCCGACGATGCGACCGCCCAACTGGATGTCACGGAGACAGCCGCGCGGGCCGCCCGCTTGTGCCGGGCCGCCGAGTCGGAAGCGGTCCGGCAGGATAGGTCGCCGCCGCTCTATGTCATCGGCAATGAAGTGCCGCCGCCCGGAGGCGCTTTGACGGAAGACGACGATGTGATCGTGACCGACCCGGATCAGGTGCAGGTCACCTTGGACGCCTACCAGGCGGCCTTTGCGGCCCAAGGGGTGGCGGCGGCCTGGGACCGGGTGGTGGCAGTGGTGGTGCAGCCGGGGGTTGAGTTCGGCGACCGGCGGGTGATGGCCTACCGCAGCGAACGGGCAGCGGCGCTTTCCAACATTCATGCCCGATTGCCGGGCATCATGACGTTCGAGGTGCATGCCACCGATTATCAAACCCCGACGGCCTTGCGCCGATTGGTGCGGGATCACTTTGCGCTGCTCAAGGTCGGCCCCTGTCTGACCTTCGCCTTGCGCCGGGCGCTCTATGCCCTGGCCCGTCTTGAAGCCTACTTGACCGACATCCCATCGCCGTCGCACCTACCTCAGGTGATGGAGAAATTGATGCTGCGCCGTCCGCGGCATTGGCAATCCCACTACCAAGGCACACCGGAAACCATGCAGCACCTGCGCCATCACAGCCTGCGGGATCGTCTGCGCTACTATTGGAACGAACCCGAAGCCCAAGCGGCCGTACAACGGTTGCTGCACAATTTGCATAAACCGATACCGCAATCCTTGCTGGACCGGCACCTCGAGGGATCGGCAACCCCCTGCTACCAGGACGACGGGGCCTGCTTCGATCCGCAGGCCACCCTCAAGGCGGCGGTCCACGGGGTGTTGGCGCCTTATCTGGATCTTAATTTGCGTTCATGATGTCCAGCCGGGCGAATCGACCTTTATTCCCTTTCTCGGATGAAAATGATTGCCGCCATATCTTAAAATCGGTGTTTCCGGTTCCACATGGTTGCTGTCCTGCTTTACCGTTGGGCAGCCACGAAAAACACAAGGTATGGCGGTTTTTATCACCCCGGATCTCTTTCGCCATTTCTTTTTGCCGGAGCCGTTTGAAGAGACATTTCATGTGTCCCGGCGGCTCTACATTAAACCGCTTTTACCGCTGTTCATGTCCAACGGGCGCTTTTTCATTCTGGCCTTGAGCCAGCACCAGGTGCGTTTGCTTTCCTGTACCCGGCATCACGCAATGGAGATCAAGATGGACGGCCTGCCCCAAACTATCGAGGCGGCCCTGCAATACGACAGCAAGGATCGCCAGGTCCAATTGCACACGGGTGCAAGCGATGGTACCACGGCCGGCGCAGGCCGGCGGCCCGCCATGTTTCACGGGCATGGCGTAAGCATTGATGACCACAAGGATGAGGTGTATCGCTATTTTCAGAAGGTGGATCCGGCCTTGCAGGCTGTTTTGGCCGGCCGGCAGGAACCTCTTGTGCTGGCCGGTGTCGATTACTTGCTGCCGTTGTTTCGCAAAGCCACCGCCTATGGCAATGTATTGGAAGGCGAGCTCACCGGCAACCCGGAAGGCTTGAAGCCTGAGGAGCTGCACGGCAAAGCGCTGGAGATTGTCATCCCGGAGTTGGAAAAACAGCAAATGGAAGCGGAGCGGCAATATCATGAGCTGGCGGGCAAGGGATACACCGCGGCAGGGGTGCAAAGCGTGCTGCCCGCCGCTGCCTACGGTAAGATCGATACGCTCTTTGTGGTGCTGGATGCTTGGCAGCCGGGGATATTCGACCGACAACGCAATGAAGTGACGGTCTTCGAACAGGAGGACCCGACGGCCGATGATCTTCTCGACCTGGCGACAGCTTATACCCTTCAGCACGGCGGCAGGATTTATGCGCTGCCTTCAGGGCGATTGCCGGAAAAGGATGCGGATGTCGCCGCCATATTGCGCTATTGAAAACGGGCGAACGCTTTCGCCGCAACCCGATGTCCGGGAGTGTGCCGGATTTTGCGCCGGAAAGGCCGAAGGCAATGCGTGGTGTCGAGGGGGCCTTGTCACAAAATAAAATACAGCCTCCCGCAGGGCGCAATGAGGGTTTGCTGATATGGCATTGCGGCCCTGCATGGCCGATGATCAAACCAAATCCAGTCTCATACATGCCAAAATGCAAGGAGAACCGGATGTCAGATCCCCTAACGATCGTCGTCGATAAGGAGCCCATTCAGTTTACAGGCGATGGCAAGGTGGTCGTTCTGGATGCCATCGGCGCGCTTTGCGGCCCCGAAGACAAAACGGAACTGTGGACCCGGCTTCTGGACAAAAGACCTGAGTTGCGTGGATTGTGTGAACATCACCGATTTTCACGCAACGGTTCGGCGCTTGTGACCGATGGTGAAGGATGGGACAAGATCCAGTCGGCGCTGTTTGACTTGGTGCTGGAACTGGAATAGGCACTGCCAAAACAACTTTTACGGGCCCTTGTATCACTGATGAGCCCATCGGCCGTGTTCGTTAAAGCACAATAAAAGATTTGGCGCTGCGCCTAAATGCTGCTTGTCCATGAAGGGTTTTGCTGCGGGGTCGGGCAAATGCGGATCCGGATGAAAGCGCGCGCCATCAGATGTCCTGCAAGGCGTCGGCGTTCCGTGTGATCGCTTTCAGGTTCTCCTTTTCTTCGGTTTTCAGGCTTTGAAAAAGTTCGGCGACCTCCTTGAAGTCGGCCATATCCTCCGCTTTTGCGTAGTAATCGTGCATGATTTCATGAAAGCGAAGGGCCTTGGCGGCAATCTCGTCAGGATTCGCGTCGACGTCGAAGTGCAGATTGTCGGCTTCCGGCGATATGCGTTCGACCGATTCCGGCTCGTATTGATGGAAGGTGCCGAGAATGTTATCCGGAATCGATGCCATCGTGTCGGAAAGCACGCTTCCCATCTTTGATGCATGTCCTTGCAGATAATTAACAAGCATCGCCGCCCGTGGATTTACTATTTCGGGTTGCCGCGTTGCATAATAGTCGGACAATTTCCGGTAGGCCGCTCGAGCGAACTGCAGCATGTCACGCACTTGATGATAAGTCTTGTTGTCATCCACATTGGATTTTTCTCGGTCCATCGGATGCCTCTCCATGCCGCGCGAATATCACTCCCGGTACAACAGGAGGGTTACAGTGTTTCAAGGTAGCCGGCAACCGCTTCCATCTCGGATTCCGACAGGTCATCGACGAATGAGGGCATGTTCTTGAACGGCTCTTTGAGCTGTCGCACAACATTCTCGATGGTCACCGGTCGACCGGTTGCGGGAAGGGTTTCGCGGGCGAAAAGGTTTTTGAGACCCGGTCCCCTTTTGGACGCCTCTTGATCAGCGAAATGACAGCCGGCACAATTGTTTTCGAATATCCTAAGGCCCTGTATGGCACCCGAATCGGCTTTAGTGATGTCACTGCTCAATGCGGCGAATATAATACCTCCGGCCGCAAGCACTAGAATAACCCCTGCCGAGGTTCGTTTGAGAACAGTCATACGCAAAATCGATCCATCAGTTAGAGAAAGGTGAAAAGTTCCAGGCGAATCTGCCGGTCTTCGACGCCCAGGGATTGCAGACCGTGGAAATTCGACTCGATCAGCCCGGGAGGACCGCAGAGATAAAAGGTCAAGCCGGAGATGGGGTCGCAGTAACGCTTGATCATATCCTGATCGATCACCCCTTTTTCGCCTTGCCAGCCCTCATCGGCCTCTTCCAATACGTGCACAAGACGCAATCGTGGATATTCTCCGGATGCGATCTCGTCCAGCTCTTTGCGGAAAACGATGTCCGCTTCATTCTTGTTCGCATAGAAAAAGAGAACCGAAATGTCTTTGCGGCTGTCACGCATGTGACGCAGCATGCTCATCAAGGGGGTTACCCCGATGCCGCCGGCAATAAAAACGAGTTGCTTTTCTTCTGGATGCAAGGCGTAGGAAAAACGACCGAATGGTGCATGGATCACGGCCTCGTCCCCGGGTCGAGTCGCGCCGATTGTGGCGGTAAAATCGCCCAATACCTTGATGGTGGCGCTGATGAAATTTTGTGTGGGCGAAGACGAGATGGTCCAATGGTGCTCTTCCACCGGCAAATCGCGCCCTCGACGAAAGGTGATGAACTGAAACTGCCCCGGCAGGTAATCGAAATGCCTGGTGCCCTCGGGCGGCCGCATCTTGACCGTCCAGACATCTTTGGTCTCCGGAAGGACCTCCACCACTTGGTGGGGTGTGCGGGCCAATCGCGCCGGCCTGATGAACCGGTGGTAAACAAATACGGCAAATGCGATCACCAGCAGTACCAGAAAATGGGTCCGCAATGGAAACAAATGTGCCAGGTCATGCCCGGTAAAACGGGCGTGAACGAAACCCGCCAGCAAGATAACGGGGACGATAACATTGTGCATTATCCGCCATTTTTCGAATTTGATGTTCAAACGACCCTGATACACGCTCACCACCGCATTGAGCAATAAAAGAAACAAAGCGGCCCTTCCCAGCCAGATGATCGAGGGTTTTTCGGCCGACAGCAACAACTGCCAGCCCGCGCCGCCGGCAGCCAGAAGCACCGGGTGGAGTAGAAGGAAAAATAGCGCCGCACCGGCCATGTACTTGTGGTAGCGAATGACCATGTCGAAGCCATAAGGACGCGATACCCATTTTAACCGGGCTGCCAGAACGCTTTGAAGGAAAAGGATAACCAATCCCATCAGGGCGAAGCCTTTCCCTAAACCATAAAGGAAGCTCTGTTCAATTGGGGGGTGCAATACGACAACCAGAGCCAGTGGGCTTAAGACGACGGCCACATAAACCATAACGAGAATTATTGCAGATGCCATTGTTAAATCCGGACCGGCGAAGCGTGCAGCGCTCGCCTTTGTTTGGTTGAGTGTTTTGACGTTGCTCGCGCCTGCAAGAGATTCATGCCCTCAAGCATTTTTTCACAGATAGGATAGCCAGGGCAGAAAGAAAATAAAGCCTTCCATGTATTTCATGTTGAGATATTCCCCATGCTTGGGTTGGTGACGCATGTGCCCCAAACGCCATTTGCGCGTCACCAAGATTCCCGGGAGCGACGCCCGGCCTTTTAAAATACGGACAACCTATTGAAAAGGGATAATCCAAAGCGCAAGATTGAATACCCTGATCCGACCGTTCAAATAGGAGCCGCACCTGATTGCAAACTCTGCAGGCCGCGCGTATTGTTTCATTTAACTGTAAAGCAGGCGTCAATTCAAAAGCGCACCACGAGGATTTTAGACAAGGAGGAGTTAAAATGTTTTTCAAAGTAAACCTATTAGGTGGAATGATCTTGCTGCTTTGCCTTACAGTCGTTCCATTGGCAGGGGCGGAGCAGGGTATGAAAGGGGCGAAAAATGGCGAATCGCCCCTTAGCCTGATCGTTGCCACTCCTGAGGAAGGATTTCATCTCGCTATAGTGCTTGCACGCAAAGGCGTGACCGAGACACAACCGGACAAGACGGTATTGAAGAAGCTGCGACCTGCCTATGCACATGATCCGGACAGTCTGATTGCCGCATCACAGGTAATTGCCATTCATTTCCAAACCATTGCCGCAGCAAACAATTACTGGCGCGATCAACGCTGAAAACAGTGAGGGAAAAAAGGTGGTGTGTCACGACAAAACGAATCCAAGTGGAAATCGCCGAGGCTGTTTGCAATTGGGTTGGATTGGACCATGCTGGCACCCACCGGATGTAAAGGAAAGGTTTTGTTCCCCCAGGATGATGAGGTCGCTAATGTTGAATGGCAAATCCACGCTTCTTCTAAGGGCAATGCTTGCAATGATCTGGCTGCTCTGCATTGTTGATCCTTCCACAAAGCTTCCGGCAACGGCGGACCCCATCTCGAAGGATGCAAAACATGTTGGAAAAGGTCGGCCTGTCAAGGAATCGCCTGAGGAAATCAAAGAAGAAGCGTGTTTACATAAAAGCGAGGAGGTGTGCCGCTTTTATGAGATCATCGTTTACGCTGCCCGGCGGTACGACGTGGAGGCCGCCCTTGTAATGGCGATCATCCACACCGAATCGCGTTACAATCCCCGGGCGGTTTCGTATAGAGGGGCTCAAGGTTTGATGCAACTGATGCCGCACACCGCCGAAGCCCTTGGCGTCTTGGACAGCTTCGACCCGCAGGAGAACGTGGATGGCGGGGTGCGGTACCTGAAACAAATGCTGCAGCGGTTCGACGGGGATCACGAACTGGCGCTCGCCGCCTACAATGCCGGTGCAAGTATGGTTATACAGTACGAAGGCGTACCCCCATTTTCGGAAACGCGCCAATACATCCGCAGGGTATGGTCGTGGTATGCAAGGTATAAACAGCAGCAGGGGGCTTCACAACCATAAGCCCTTCCAGGGCCGGTTTATATCCGCCTGCGCCAACCTGTCTCCCAGATGGAGGAAAGGGGCCATGCGTCTCGGAATAGCCGCCGATCATGGTGGATATGAATTGAAAAACCGCCTGCTGACCATGCTCGGTGAGTGGGGCTGTCCAGCGGAGGATTGGGGTGCGCATATCCTCGATCCGGATGACGACTATCCGGACATCGTGGCGCCGCTTGCCCGAGCGGTTTCAGCCGGCAAACTGGACCGCGCTGTGGCGATTTGCGGCAGCGGTGTGGGTGCCTGCATCGTCGCCAACAAGATTCCGGATGTGCGGGCTGCATTGATAACCGATTGTTATTCCGCCAGGCAAGGCGTGGAAGATGACGACATGAATTTCATCTGTTTGGGCGGCCGCGTTGTTGGATACGCACTGGCCTGCGAGCTGATCAGAACTTTTATTGCGGCCAGGTTTCAGGACCGGGCGCGTTTTCGCAGGCGGCTTCGCAAAATGGCGGCACTGGAACCATCCGGCAACGGCCCCATATCCATCGATTGAGGCGCCGGATAGAATGGAGATGCGACGTGGGGATCCGAAACGAAATGCAGCAACACGATATCGGCATCATCGGCCTGGGCTTAATGGGTCGCAACCTGGCGCTCAATATCGCCGAGCAAGGGTTTTCGGTAGTGGGGTACAACCGCACGGAAGAAAAGATAAAACGCTTTCGCACAATGATGAGTGCGCGTCACCAAATATATACGACGCGCTCGCTCAAAACCCTGTGCCGCGACCTTCGTGCGCCCAGGGCTGTCCTGATGCTGGTGCGGGCCGGAGAAACCGTCGATGAGGTGATCCGCAATATAGTGCCGCATCTGGAATCGCCAGACCTTGGTGGAACATCTCCGAGACGGGTACTATGCCGCCGCGGTGATTACCTATGCCCAGGGTATGGCGCTGCTTCGCAAAGCATCACCCATCTACGGCAATCAGCTCGATCCGGCCACGGTCGCCCGCATCTGGCGCGGCGGATGCATTATCCGTGCAGTGATTCTCGAAACCATCCAAGCCGCCTATGAGAGGGATTCGAATCTGACCGATTTGCTGCTGGATCCCTCCTTGAACGCTTTGGTGCAAATTCATCTGCCGGCGCTGCGCGAAGTTGTCCGAGCCGGGGTTGACTTGGGCATACCCCTGCCGGGGATGATGGCAGCGCTGGCCCATTTCGATGCCTATCGCAGCGAACGCCTGCCGGCCAATCTAATCATGGCTCAACGGGATTATTTCGGTGCCCACGGATATGAGCGGAAGGACGCCCAAGGAATATTCCACGCGCATTGGTCCGGACAGTGAGGAGAAATGAAGACAGACCGCGATACCATTCATCCTGCTGAATTCGTGATTTTCGGCGGCAGTTCCGATCTGACCCGGCGCAAGCTGGTTCCAGCGCTGTTCGATCTATTCGCAGACGGATGGATGCCGAATGACTTCAGAGTGCTGGGCATCAGCCGCAGTGCTATGGACGATGCGCAGTTTCGCGACCATGTGTGCCGTGGCATCGGAGGAAATGGACGCAACGGTCCCGAAGACAAGAAAGCCCGAGAAGCATTTTTCCGCCCGTCTGCACTATTTTGCCTCCGATTCGAAGTCAAGAAGCCGGGCGTCAAACTGCAATTGGCACCGGTAATGATGCAATTTTACTATCGGGAGGCCTTCAAAGTAAACTCACCCGGTGCTTACGAAACATTGTTGCTGGACATTCTGAAGGGCGACACCACTCTATTTCTGCGCGACGATCAGACCGAAGCGGCATGGTCGGTGATGTCTCCGGTGCTCGAATTCTGGAATGAAATGCCGCCGACCGACTTTCCCAACTACCAGGCCGGTTCATGGGGTCCGGCAGCGGCGGATATGCTCATCGCCCGGGAAGGCCGCACCTGAATAATGCCGACGGCGCTGCATTGCCGGGACGATAACAGTGTGTGTCGCATCCAGGCGGAGGCCGATCGATGATTCGCATTTTTCAAGATGCGGATCTCCTGAGTCTGGCGGCTGCGGAATTGTTCGCCCAAAAAGAGCGCCGCGGCCGTTGCCGAAAAGGCAAGATGCCGAATTGTGCTTTGCGGAGGGCGCACACCGACAGCGACTTATCGGCGTCTGTCCCAACCGCCGTTCCAGGATCGCATCCCATGGCAGGCCATGGAATTTTATTGGGGAGACGAACGCTGTGTGCCGGCAGATGACGATCGCAACAATGCGTTAACGGCTTTCAGGACATTGCTGGATCACGTTCCCGTTCCACCGCAACAGATCCATCCCGTTCAGTGCGACGGATCGCCCGCGGCGGCCGCACAGCGCTATGAGCAATTGCTGCGCACCCGTTTATCCGGTCCGATGCCCGTCCTGGACATTGTACTTCTGGGATTGGGCGAAGATGGACACACGGCTTCGCTTTTTCCGGGCAGCGCGATACTGAAGGAAAAGGAGCGTTGGGCAGCGGCGGTATATTCGGAGGCCGAAGCGATGCATCGCATATCGATGACACCGGTATTGCTCAATCAAACGCTGCTGGTTGTTTTTCTGGTCACCGGCCGGAAAAAAGCACCGATCCTCAAGCAAGTGCGGGAAGGGCCCTACGATCCACTGAACTGGCCCGCCCAGTCGATCCGCCCCCATAAGGGCGAGCGCATATGGCTGGTCGACCAGGCGGCGGCATCGGCATTGGCATGAATGTTCAAGCAACAGGGCGTTTATCCGAGACCATCAATTCCCTTGCAAAGGAGACCTCACATCATGTCCGAAAGTGAAAAAAGACAAACACTGGAAGCCCTTGCGGCCTTGGTGCGTTATCATATTCTCACCTCCACAACCAGGGCTGACTCGGGTCATCCCACCTCGGCGCTGTCGGCCGTTGAATTGATGACCGGATTGCTCTTCGGCGGAATTTTCCGGTACGATATTCCAAGGCCGCGGCATCCCAACAACGACCGTCTGATTTTCTCCAAAGGCCACGCGGCGCCGCTGTTGTACGCACTTTGGGCCGCGGCCGGCGCCTTGACCGAGGCCGACCTGCGCACCTATCGTCAATTCGGCAGCCTCCTGGAAGGCCACCCGACCACCCGGTTGCCGTATGTGGAAGCGGCTACGGGATCCTTGGGCCAGGGGCTGTCCGTCGGCCTGGGCATCGCCCTGAATGCCAAACATCTGGACGGCCTGCCTTATCGCACCTATGTATTGCTCGGCGACAGTGAAATGGCGGAAGGTTCACAATGGGAGGCCATACAAATCGCCGCAAGTTATGGGCTGAACAATCTCGTGGGCATACTGGACGTCAACCGGCTGGGCCAGAGAGGGGAAACCCAGTATGGCCACGACCTGTCGGCCTACAGTTTACGGGTCGGCGCTTTTGGATGGAAAACCATGGAAATCGACGGCCATTCGTTTCCGGAAATTATAGACGCCTACAAGGCTGTCTTCGCGGAAACCGATCGCCCGGTAATGATTATCGCGCACACAACCAAGGGTAAAGGCGTGGCCACTCTGGAAGACCAGGACGGGTGGCACGGCAAGGCCCTGGATGAAGCGCAGTTGCAAGAAGCCCTGGCAGGATTGGGGAACATCGATCGATCGATTCGTGGCCACATCGAACCACCGGAAGACAAACAGCCCCCAATGCCGCTGCCGGGGGAATACGAAACAAAGACCAATTATGAAATCGGCCAAGCCGTGCCCACCCGCAATGCCTACGGCAGCGCCCTGAAACGCATCTATCCGGGTTACCCCCAGTTGGTCAGCCTGGATGGCGAGGTCAGCAACTCCACGCGGGCCAAAGCATTCAAGGAATTTTACCCGGAACGGTTCTTCGAGATGTACATTGCCGAACAAAATATGGTCGGTGCCGCCCTCGGTCTGTCCACCCGGGGAAAATTGCCTTTTGTTTCCACCTTCGGTGCTTTCTTTACCCGTGCGTTCGATCAGATTCGCATGAGCCAATATTCCGATGCCAACATCAAAATCGTGGGATCTCATGCGGGTGTGTCTATCGGCCAGGATGGCCCCTCCCAGATGGCACTGGAGGATATCGCCATGTTTCGCAGCATCCTGCACAGCGTCGTACTGTACCCCGCCGATGCAGTCGCCACGGAAAAACTCGTTGAAGCCGCGGCAGGCCACCCGGGCATCGTCTATATTCGAACCCATCGTGGGCCCACACCGGTGATTTATGACGATCAAGCGTCCTTTGCCATCGGCGGATCCAGTGTGCCACGCTACAGCGATGAAGATACCGGCACGATCGTGGCGGCCGGCGTGACCTTGCACGAAGCCCTTGCCGCCCATGAAATGCTCAAAGCGGAAGGCACTTATATGCGTGTGATCGATCTGTACAGCGTGCAGCCGCTCGATACGCAAACCTTGCGCCGGTCAGCCGCCCAAACCCGTTTTTTCATTGAAGAAATTTCCAGAAATGCAATCGTCAGGCGGGTTCACGAAATATTGCGGGCGCAATAGGGGCTGTGAGACCTGAAAATTCCCCAAAGGGCAACGCGGATTAGCCGTGCCGGCTGAAGAAGCGCAATAAATAGCCTTCACGAACCATCCGTCGCTTCGAAGCGCCGGGTCAGTTCATCCTCGGTGGGGGATGCTCCGACGCACCGCAATTCGGGCTTCTTGAGGTCGAACACCAATGTTTCGTAATCCGGCAAATCATGTACATTGCCGTCGAAACCGATACGGATCGGTTTGACGGCGCGGCCCAATGACCGGATCTTCAGCCGGACGGCGGTCATATCCAGCTCCAGCAAATGGGATCGATACCGCAAGCGCATCCGCAAGCGATTCAATTCCTTCGGAAGACAAGGGTTGATCCAAAGAACGTCCTTGCGGGTGACAATGCCGGTGTAGCCTCTCTGCAGCAGATCCACGGTGCCGGCCATGGCGCCCACATGGATGCCCTCCGGCGTCGTGCCGCCCTGGATGTCGGACACATCGCTTTGCAGGGCCTGGCAGAAAAGTTTCCATGACTGGACACGGTCGCTGCGGGCGAGGACCCAGGCGTGCACGACCCGGCTGAGTGTCGAGCCATGGCTGGTGTGTTTGAGGTAGTAGTCGATGTTATCGGGAATGGTGTCGTAGGTGAATTCGTATCCCAGGCGCTGAAAAATCTCCGACAACTCCTCAGCCGACAGCAAGTAGAAAAGCATCAGCGTATCGGCCTGCTTGGACACCTGGTAACGGTTCGGACTGTCGTTTTCCGCCTCCAGAATGCGATCCATGCGCTGGATGTCCCCGTACTTTTTTCGATAGGCATCCCAATTCAGCGGCTTGAGGTCCTGATATCCCTCGAACTGACTGATGATCCCCTCGCCGTGAAAGACGACGCGCATCCGGTGGGAGATATCCTTCCAACGGGCCAACTCGTTTTCGCGCAACCGCAGCTTGATACCCAACTCTTCGCGTGCATCTTCCGGTAACAGCGCCAGAACCTGCATGGTGGCATCCAGTACCCAAACCGTCATGACATTGGTGTAGGCATTGTTGCTCAGTCCCGGCTCCCGGGCATCCGGGTACGCCTCGTGGTATTCGTCGGGGCCCATCACGTTGTGTATTTCATAGCGTTCGATCGCGGGGTTGAATTGACACAGGCTCGCGAGGAAGCGTGCGATTTCGACCATCATCTCGCCCCCATAAAATGCCATGAACTCCATGTCGCCGGATACCTGGTAATAGTGGTATAAATTGTATGCGATGGCGATATTGACGTGCCGCTGCAAATGGCTGTGGTCCGGCACCCAACGGCCCGAGCGTGGATTGAGGTGAAGCCGCTGGCTCTCTTCGCGTCCGTTGCTGCCGCTTTGCCAGGGGTACATCGCCCCTTCGAAGCCTGCCGACTGCGCCGCCGCACGGGCTGCCGGCAACCGTCGAAAACGGTACAGCAGCAGACGGCGGGTCAATTGCGGCAATCGCCAGTTCAGCAGCGGAAAAATGTACAGCTCGTCCCAGAAAATGTGCCCCCGATAGGCCTCGCCATGCCAACCCCGGGAGGGCACCCCCACATCCAGTTGCATTTGCATGGTATTGATGGAATTGGTTTGAAGCAAATGAAAGATATACAGATGCGCGATCATGGCGATGGGATCGTCGTTTTCGGTTCCCGCGTCATGATAGAGCGCTATACTGAACCGCCGCCACAGAAGCTCCCAACTTCTGGTTTGATCCGCCAGCAACGTATCGAAGTCGCCGGCGGCCGACAGCGCATTGCGCGTTTCCAACTCCGGCGCCGCGATGGCGGTGTCGCGCGATGTGTGTAAGGCAATCACTTTTTCGGCGCTCACCGCGGTGCCCTCGACCGCTTGCAGTGTGACCAGCTGGGTGACGTAGTCATCCTGAATCATGGTGCGGCGCTCCGGCGCAAGCGGGCTGTCCCCTTTGAACAAGCGGGTGCGGGCGCCCATGACGATGCGCAGCGCCGACTGGCTGGTGATGTTTTCGAGCATTATGGTTTCTGCGTCCGTCTGCTCGGCGCCCAAGGGGCGCAGATGGGAATTGTTCAGCGCGTTGTATCGCGCAACGCCACTGTTGGTCACCCGACCGTCCAGCGCGGAACGAAAGGAGAGACGACCCGACCAGTTTTCAGGGGCCACCGACAACTTCAGTGCCGCCAAATGGGGCTGGCTCATGTGGACCAGGCGCTGCTCGTGAACACGTGTAATACGGCCATCCTGATCTTTGTAGCGCCAATGACGATGCAAAACTCCCTTACGAATATCCAATGTTTGCCGATAATCGAGCAGATCGACCGCTTCGATGGCAAACCACGGTCCATCTTCGATTCTAAAATCGAGTGGCAGCCAATTGGTGATGTTGACCAGGTCCTCGTTTTCGATGACATGTCCGTTGATCTCTGTTTGGAGGCGGTTGTACCCGCCGGCCAGGTAGGTGCCCGGATAGTGCGTGCCGTCGGCGCTTGCCTGGGCCGATGCGCCCCGCGTGCAAAAATAGCCGTTGCCGAGCGTGCACAACGCCTCTCGCAGCCCCTCGTTGTCCGGATCGAATCCGCGATAGCGCAACCGCCAGGATTGGAACCGCTGCAACGTTTCGGTCAGCAGCACGAGGAACCCACGCACCTCTTCCGTATCTTTCAGTGAATAGCCGGCTTGGCTGTCACGGTTGTCGAGATCGACCACGATCCCGATGCCCTCGCCCCTCAACTCGGCAAAGGCGTCCTCGTCCGTGATATCGTCGCCGATGTAAATGGGCAGGACCCTGGCGCGCTCCAGCTTCAACGCTTCGTCGATAAACCAGCGTACGGCTTTGCCCTTGTGCCAATCCAGATCCGGTTGTACGTCAAACACCTTTTTGCCGCTGGAGACACGCAGCTCCTGTACCTCAGCCAGCGCCGCCGCAACACCCTTTTCGACCCGCGACCGTTCTGCGTCGGGTGTTTTGCGATAATGGACGGCCACGGAAAAGCGCTTGCGCTCTACCTGCGCACCCTGAATGCCGCGGATCTTATCGCGCAGCAGCGTCTCCACCGCGTCGATTCGAGGCAGAAAATCCTCGCCCTGTCGGTGGGTGATTTTCCCCTCTTCAGGGCCGCGGATGTCGAAACCATGACTGCCCGCATAGTAGAGTTCGGGCAAACCGACGCGTCGGCGAACATCCTCGAGATCGCGGCCGCTGACGATCGCCACGGTGCACACCCGTGCCAGTGCGGCAACCGCCGCGCGCATATCTTCGGAGAGCTCGGCATCCTCGGGATTTTGGACGATGGGAGAGAGCGTGCCGTCGTAGTCCAGAAAGACCACCGGTTCCTTTTCCGAGAGGCGCCGGCGAATATTCTTGAAATGTGTCAGGGCCGAAGACAGCGGCGGCGCGTCCGTTTCCTGACGCCCCCGTTCCAAGTGTATCTGGCCGAGGTCCTTGACCACGATGTCGGCCCCGTTGCGACGCAATGCCTCGGCCTGATCGCCGTGGTCCACGCCGATGACAATGCCGAAATTGCCGCGCCGCCCGGCCTCCACCCCGGACAGGGCATCCTCGACAACGATTGTACGTTTTGGTTCGACATCGAGTCGGCGCGCCACGAACAAAAACAAATCGGGCGCGGGCTTGCCTTCCAGTTCCTGAGCCTGCGCATCGGTACCGTCCGCCACGGCATCGAACAAGTCGGAGAGCCCTGCACGCGACAGCACGGCCCGCCCGTTTTTACTGGAAGTCATCAGGCCGATTTTGATGTGGTCGCTTTTGAGCTTATGGATCAGATCGATGGTGGATGGGTAGACTTCGGCGCCTTGCTCCCGCAATAGGCGTCCGAATATTTCGTTCTTGCGATTTCCCAGACCGCAGACCGTCTCCCTGTGCGGTTCGTCCGTCGGATCACCAAAAGGCAATTCCAGATCTCGCGATCGCAAGAAAGAAATGACGCCGTCATAGCGAGGCTTCCCATCGACCAGCGTCAGATAGTCCCTGCTGATATCAAAGGGCGGATAATTCCTGTTGTCCTGCCGACGGCGATCGTCAAGAAATGCATTGAACATCTCCTGCCACGCGCGCGCATGAAGTGCGGCCGTGTGGGTAACAACACCGTCCAGATCGAAAATGACGGCGTCGATGCCCTCGGTGGATATCGTATGAAAGTCGGTCACGATTCAACCTCCCTGCGTGTGGGTTTTCGCGCCCGCGGGGCTGCCGGCCGAGCGATCCGACCGCCGGTGTGCCGGTGGCTTGGGATGGGGCAGAAGACCATTTGGCGTACAGCGTAATTGGAAACGCTCTTTTCCCCAATGGGGTGTGTCCTGTATTCGCATTATGGATTTCCCTTGAATTGTTCAGTGCGCGATGAGACCATCCGCCGTCACAATCGATAGAAGCGCTGGAAGCGCAGCCAATCCGATGTCTGACGCAAGATCGATCCATAGCGGCCGCCTGCGCACGCCACAGGGCAATATGGGGTCTGTACCGTATTGGCACGGGATGCTCGAATATTTATGGTGGTCCATCTGTTGATGAAAGGGGGTAAAAGATGATGTCCGATCAAGCCTTTACACGCCGGTTTGAAACGCTGAGCGCCGAGGACACCGGGAGCGTGGGTGGGAAGAACGCCTCACTCGGGGAAATGATCGGCAAACTCAAGGAAGAAGGGATCCGGGTGCCGGGCGGTTTCGCCACCACGGCCCACGCCTACCGGGCGTTCATCGAACACAACGATATGCAGGGCGATCTCCGCTCGCTTCTCAAGGCATTGGAGGCGGGTGATATTGCCTTGGACAAGGCCGGCCGTGAAATCCGCAGCCTGTTCAGCCGTGCCGAATTTCCCGAGGATGTCGCCGCGGCGGTCAACGACGCCTACGAAAAGCTGTGTGAACAATATGATGAACAAACGGTGGATGTGGCTGTGCGCAGTAGCGCCACGGCCGAGGATTTGCCCGATGCGAGCTTTGCCGGGCAACAGGAGACATTTTTGAATGTGAGCGGCAGCCATGAGCTGCTCGAGGCCTGCAAAAAATGTTATGCATCGCTTTTCACCGACCGCGCCATCAGCTATCGAGAAGAAAAAGGATTCGATCATATGAAAGTGGCGCTGTCGGTCGGGGTGCAGAAAATGGTGCGCTCGGACCGGGCCGGTTCGGGTGTGATGTTCAGCATCGACACGGAGACCGGTTTTCCGGACCTGGTCGTCATAGACGCCGCATGGGGGCTGGGCGAAAATGTTGTGCAGGGGACGGTAACCCCTGACGAATATCGCGTATTCAAGCCTCTCTTGAGCGATACCGCGAACGTTCCCATTATCGAAAAGAGCCTGGGCAGCAAGGAAAAGAAAATGGTTTACACCCGGGGCGGCAGCCGTACCACCCGGAACAAGGACACCTCCAAAGCCGAACGCCGCGCCTTCGTGCTCGATGACGGAGAAATTGTGCAACTGGCCCGCTGGGCAGTGGTGATCGAGCGTCACTACAATACACCCATGGACATGGAATGGGCCAAGGATGGCGATTCCGGCGAGCTCTATATCGTTCAGGCCCGGCCGGAAACCGTCCAGTCGCGCAAACAAGCCGGTACCCTCCAGCGGTACGCCCTCAAGGAAAAAGGCGAAGAACTGGTGGTCGGTTTGAGCATCGGCCAGGCCATTGCGGCCGGCAAGGCATGCCTAATCATGGAGGCCGAGGATATCGGGCGCTTCGAGGAGGGAAGCGTGCTGATCACCGAGATGACCGATCCCGACTGGGTGCCGATTATGAAAAAAGCTGTCGGCATTGTCACCAATGCCGGCGGGCGGACCTGCCATGCCGCCATTGTCAGCCGCGAGTTGGGTATCCCCGCAGTCGTCGGTACGGGCGACGCCACCGATGTGATCGAGAACGAACAGGAAGTCACCCTTTCCTGTGCCGAAGGGGACGAAGGGTACGTCTATGACGGCATTCTGGACTACGAGCAGCAGGAAATCGATCTGGAACACCTGCCCGACACCCGCACCCGCATCATGATGAACGTCGCAAGCCCGGCCGCGGCACTGCGTTGGTGGCGGCTTCCGTGCAGCGGCATCGGGCTGGCGCGCATGGAATTCATCATCAACAACATTATTCAGATCCATCCCATGGCGCTGGTACATTACGATACCCTTTCGAACAAGCAGGCCCGCAAACAAATTGACGAATTGACCCGCGGCTACGAAAACAAGTCCGACTATTTCGTCGATCACCTGGCTTTGGGCATCGCCCGGATCGCCGCACCGCACTATCCCAATGAGGTGGTGGTTCGCATGAGCGATTTTAAAACCAATGAGTACGCCGACCTGATCGGCGGTCAGGATTTCGAGCCCCAAGAGAGCAACCCGATGCTCGGATTCCGGGGGGCCTCGCGCTATTACAACGACCGCTACCGTGACGGTTTTGCCCTGGAGTGCCGAGCTGTCCGCAAGGTTCGCGAGCACATCGGCCTGGACAACATTGTCATCATGATTCCCTTTTGCCGCACTGTCGAAGAATTGCGGCGTGTACTGGAAGTGATGGCCGAAAACGGGCTGGTACGCGGGGAGAATGGATTGCAGGTTTATGTGATGGCTGAAATTCCCGCCAATATCATTCTGGCCGACCAGTTCGCCGAACACGTTGACGGCTTTTCCATCGGCAGCAATGACCTGACCCAATTGGTGCTCGGGGTGGATCGCGATGCCGCTGATCTTGCCCACCTGTTCGACGAGCAGAACGAGGCGGTGCGTCTCCAAATTCGTGACTTGATCCGCATGGCCCACGAAGCCGAGCGTAAGGTGGGCATCTGCGGACAGGCACCCAGCGATCATCCTGAATTTGCCGCTTTCCTGGTACGGGAAGGCATCGACTCAATTTCCCTCAACCCGGACAGTGTGGTGGACGTCATCTACCAAGTGGCCGAAGCCGAAGCGGACAAGCAGTCGTGATGAGGGTGTCGATGTCGATAGGCCGCCAATGTCACAAACGTCCAAAACACCTTCGGGCGCCTTTGACGCCCGGCTCCACCCCGCGTCGCCCCGGTATTTCTTTCAACAGCGTCAGGCGTCGCATGCCCGGCGAGAATCCGGCCTGCAGCGGAAGATACCCTGCATTCCACCTCATAATAGTGGCAAGACCCCATTGGTTCGAAGCGCCGCATAATATAGATTGCGCTTAAAAGAAACGGCTATGACTCTCAAAATTCAGGGCCGCGACATAATGAGGCCTGGCAACGATCCACTTGAAGGGAGTAGGACGAAGCCGCAATTTAAAGTGAAATAGCACAACGAAAGGAGACCGACATGAAGGTCAAAGAAGTAATGAGCAGCGAAGTTGCCGTCATACAATCCAATAGCACCATACAGGAAGCCGCCGAGCGGATGAAGGATCTCAATGTGGGCGATCTTCCCGTGGTGGTGAACGACGAAGCCGTCGGGTTTATCACCGACAGAGATATCACCGTGCGCGCAGTGGCACTCGGCTTGGACACGCAAGCCACTTCGGTGGTCAACGCGATGACCGAAGGCATTCTGGCTTGTAATGAAGAGGACGATGTTCAAAACGCCGTTAAAACCATGGCCGATAAAAACGTCAGGCGTATGGCGGTGGTCAATGACAAGCAACAGCTCATCGGCATTATCTCTCTGAATGACCTGGCGGCTCACGCTGATGATCATATGGCCAAAGAGGTGTTGAAGGCTTTGGCAAGGTGATTTCAAAACCAGGTTGTCTATTTAAATTTTTCAGTAGCGGCGTTCACCGCACTGCCAAGGGTATGCCACGCCATATCGATTCCCGACTTGAGATTCTGCCACGCGTCATCACCGGCCTCTCGGAGCGAAGCGAGTCTTGCGCTAGCTGCATCATGCTTGGACCTGAGCGCTTCAATTTCAGCGTTGAATCGAAGTTTCGTATCGGCCTCTGCCTTGTCCGCTTTGGCCTTTAGCTTATCGATCTGCGCACGCCATTCGTCCAGCTGTGCCTGAAGTTTGTCTTCGTAAGCCTTTTTCGTGCTCATATTGGATCTCCTTTTTTCTTGATTGCGTTGAACGGCAGGGGCAAACGTGTGTCGCATACCTTGACGCATTTTGTGACAAACGATCATGATATTAGGCATTTTCATGGTTTAACGATCCTTTTGCAATGGGGTAAAGCCTGTACTTGAAACCATTGCAGCACCTATTTCGTGAAACGTTATCGATCCAAAGGAGATCCCTCATGAGCATCAAACGACAGTACCTGAAAACCAGACCCGTGTGCAAAGTCACCTTCATGATTTCCGTCGACCCCGACCGCGCCGGGCGCAATGCTCACCTGGTGGGTGATTTTAATGGTTGGTCCGCTGTTGCGGCACCCATGAAAAAACTTAGAAACGGGGCCTTCAGTCTGACCATGGATCTGGAAAAGGGGCGCCAGTACGAGTTTCGTTATCTGTGGGATGACGGTATCTGGCAAAACGAAGCGGAAGCAGACGGTACCGCACCGACCCCCTTCGCCGGCTGCGTCAATTCCGTGCTTGTTCTCTAGATTGCATGAAAGACTTCGAATGGGTTGACAGGCAAAAAGGATCAATCAAGGGGGACGAATATGATCGATACTGAGACAATGAAAATGCTCCAGGCAAAAATGTTGGAACGTCGCAGTGCAATCCTTGCTTTCAGGGGTTCGCTGCAATCTTCGCGGAGCGCCTTGCAGGGGCGCGAAACCGAACTTCAGGAGATGGCGAACAAGGACACCCTGGCCGAAGGGGTGCATCGCATCGACGAGCGGGCATACGCTGAGCTCAAGCAAATCGACAAAGCTTTGACTGCTATCAGCAGCGGCTCATACGGTCGCTGCGAGATATGTGAGAAGCCCATTTCGCCCAAACGCCTGCAAGCGATTCCCTGGACACCCATGTGTAAAAAATGTGCGCAAAAACTTGAGGCAAAAACGGAGGAAGTCCCGGAGGGCGAGGCGCCGCCTTCAGAGAACATGTCCGACGCCCGGGTGGTGGAAACCATATGGGATGAATTTGACGCCAGGCACGATATGGATACCGATAAGCTGGAGGTTTTCTGCAACGGGGGCACGATACTCCTGGCCGGCAGCCTGCCGACCGAGCGTGAGCATCAAATCGTGTTGGAGACCATCCAGGAAGATTTGGGGTTCGAAGATGTCATCGACCGTATCAATATAGAAGAATTGGATAAACAACGCTATGGGGCGGAAGAAACAGATCAAGAGACATTTGAAAAGGAGACCGCCATGCAGGGAGAGCCTTCGCGGGATGATCCATACGGGTCTTTGGAGGACGATGAGCCCACCGTTCCTCCCGAGCGAATGGTGACCGAGGATGAACGCGGAACCTGATCCCCGCGGGAAATGCCTCCGTTTACACGCCTGCGTTTGACGGCCAAGAACAAAGTCGGCCGGAGGTCTTCAGGGGTTCTCTGGTACGTTTCCGAACCATGGACCTATCAACAGCAATTCGCCCGGTTGATCGAAGCGTTACAGCTAACGTCCGGCTTCAGCGTTGCGCTGCTCTGCACGTTTTCGGAAATCATCGCCCCATTGCCGGCCGACCTCCTATCTCCTTACGGCCCCGGATTCCCTTCCGGACCGTTTGTCACGGATTCTCAGTACCCTATGTCTGCCGCCGCTTTTTTCAGAATGGTTGCACTATTGTGAAGGGCTGCATGTTCTTCATCACTGAGCACAGGACAAAGATCCATCAACACGCCTTCAGCGCCCACGACCCTGGGAATGGAAAGCGCTACGTTACCGATGCCCTCGATCTCGGGCGTCAGAGTGGATACCGTCAGGACCGCCCGCTCGTCGCCGCGAATCGCTTTGGCAATTCGTGCAACCCCGGCGCCGATCCCATAATAGGTCGCACCTTTGCCTTCGATAATGTGATGGGCTGCTCCGCGAACCGCCCGGTCGATTCGGGACTTGACGTCTTTTTCAATGCCTTTCTTGGATTGTGCCGCGAAATCAACAAGTGAAACGCCGCCGACGTGGGCACTGGACCAAATGAGCACCTCCGAGTCGCCGTGTTCACCCAAAACATAGGCATGAACGGACTGGGCGGCCACACCAAGATATTCACCCAAAAGGGTGCGGAAACGTGCCGTGTCCAGAATGGTCCCGGAGCCGATCACTCGCCCCGGTGAAAGCCTGGAGATCTGAGTAACCACCTGGGTCATTACGTCGACCGGGTTGGATACAACCAGCAGGACCGCTTCAGGGGCATGGTCGAGAACCTTCGGCACAACCTCTTTGAAAATGTCGGCATTTCTTTCCAGGAGCTGCATCCGGCGCTCACCTTTATTTTGGCTTACCCCGCAAGCCAGGACTACGAGCTGCGCACCGGCCAGTTGCGGGTAATCGGCTGCGCCGATCTTTGCAGGCCAAGCAAACGGTGTCGCATGCAGAATTTCATCTGCTTGGGCCCGGGCCAATTTTGCGTTTAGATCCACTAGCACCACTTCCGCCGCAGCGCCCCGCAGTACAATTGCATAGGCGGCCGAACTGCCCACAAATCCGCTTCCCACAATACCGACTTTCATAAAAACACCTCCGAGTTACAGCTTGATAATCTGTTCACCATCTGTAGTATGGCGGATGAATGGTATTGACGGGATGGAATCGAAAAACCGGTATGTTCGCTCAGCTTTGGACATAGGGTACTATGGTAACCGGAACCGGTGAATGTTTAACCATTTTTTCCGCCACACTACCGAAATCGAACCGGGATTTTCTGCCGCGGCTTGACATTACAACCATATCGATCTTTTGTTTCCGGGCAAACGCGAGTATCTCCTCGGCCGGATCGCCGATGGCGGTCTCTTTGATGTAGAGCGGGCATCCCTTCAAATACTGATCGCAGATCCGGTCAAGCCGCTCACCGGCTTTTTCCTTTTCCCATTCGAGGATTTTATTTATATGAGCGTTGTCGAATTCGCCGTACCAGGGTTCATGACGCGCTAGTTCCTCGATGACATAGAGCACGTGAATGTCAGCCGAATAAAGTTTTGACAGGGATTCCACCAGAGGCAGGGCTTGTTCGGCGTTTCCGGACAGGTCCGTGGGCCATAGAATTTTCTTGATTTGCATCAATGGTCTCCTTGCTCGGTTTTCGTTGTTCGTCTGCATGTTCGCTCAGCGTCGGTCCTGTTGCTTCGAATGCGGGAAAGTGGCTGAGCACGGTTCGCTTGTATATTTCTTCTGATCTTCGAAATGATAATGGTGATTTGTCGGCTTCACCATTTTCGGCCTCCTTTCCTGGTATTACGGTTAATAAAGACTTCATCGGACCTGCCTATTGAAACAGCCGGGGCGGTATTCGGTAACCGGGATGATTAAAAATCATAGGGGAGCGATACCCGGAATGTAATGGGTCGAATCCTGTATTTCCATTTTAAAATATGGGTAGAAGCGGTACCATCCCTCCAGGGGAAAACGAGCAACCAGGGCTGAAGTCGACGGCTTTATCCTCCCGATCATTCTTTTCTCGTATGTGAGGCATGATTATCGCTATTTTGCGAATACAGGCAGGTGAGCCCTATGTCCGCATGCCCCGCTTGATCGCTTTTTCTGTCTCGACAATCAGAAAAACACCTGCTCCGGCGGCAATGCACCATCCCCATTCAAAGATGGAAATGGAGGCCGTTCCAAACAGCTGCTGCATCGGCGCCAGGTAGGTAAAGGCAAACTGCAGGGCCGCAAGGACGACAACCGAAACAAGGGCCTTTTTGTTGGCCAAAAGCCGCTGGAGGTTTAATGAAGACTGTTCGATAAAGCGGCTGTTGAACAAGTAGAACATCTGGCCGGCAACCAGGGTGTTGACCGCCACGGTCCGGGCTGCCTCAAGACTCGCGCCGGCAGCTCGCATATAATTGAACAACAGGATGGAACTCGTGGCGATGAGCACCGCCACAAATATGATCCGCCAGAACAGGTACGGGGAAATGATTGGCTCGCCGGGCGGTCGCGGCGGTCGGCGCATGATCCAGGCTTGCGGGGGCTCAAAAGCCAGGGAAACGGCCAGCGTTACGGCAGTGACCATGTTGACCCACAAAATCTGCAAAGGTGTGATCGGCATGACTTCAAAAAGGACAATCACCGCGCTGATGATCATGAGCGCTTCGGCGCCGTTGGTGGGAAGCACGAAAAGAATTACTTTGACCAGATTGTCGTAGATCGTCCGGCCCTCTTCGACCGCACGCTCGATGGTGGCGAAATTGTCGTCGGCGAGCACCATCTCGGAAGCTTCCTTGGCCGCTTCGGATCCTTTGATCCCCATCGATACCCCGACATCAGCGCGTTTGAGCGCCGGCGCGTCGTTAACGCCGTCTCCGGTCATGGCCACGATTTGCTCCTTTGACTGCAGGGCTTCAATCATTCGCAGCTTATGTTCCGGACTGGACCGGGCAAAGATGTCGTGCTGATTGACCTGGCGCACCATCTCTTCCTGGTCCATCTGCTCCAGGTCCTTTCCAGTGAGCACATGTTCGCCGTCACCGATTCCCATGGAATCCCCGATGCTGCGGGCCGTCAACGCGTGGTCTCCTGTAACCATCTTGACGCGGATGCCTGCTTTCCGGCATGTTTTTATGGCATCGACGGCTTCCTCGCGGGGTGGATCGATAATGCCGACCAGTCCGAGCAAGGTCAGATCCGTAATGTCCTGCTCCTGGATCGATTCGGTCCCATTCATGGGCCGGGTTGCAAGGGCCAGCACCCGGTGCCCAGTGCCGGCAAGTTTTTCCTGTCTTTCAATCCAGGCATTCCGGTCGATCGGCGTGTCGCCTTGTTTGCTCCGCTGCCGGGTGCACATGTCCAGAACGCGCTCGGGAGCTCCTTTGACACAGAGGATGGGACCGGCATCCGGATCCTTGTTCAAAGTGGCCATGTATCGGCGGTCGGATTCGAAAGGGAGCAGGTCGAGCCTGGGGCGCTTTTCCTGCTCGTCCGTGCGAGTCATGCCTGCCTTCCGGGCCAGGACGACGATACTCCCCTCCGTCGGCATGCCGTCGATGGTCCAGCTGCCGTTATCCTCCCGCAGTCGGGCTTCACTGGCCAGAAGCCCGGTCCGGGCGAGCTCGGTAATCCAGGGGTGCTCTTCCAATGATATCTTGGATTTTTCGTCGCCTTCGACGGTGATTTGGCCTTCCGGTGTGTACCCGATGCCGCTGACAGAGTACATGCGATCGGCGACGGCAATTTTGACCACGGTCATTTCGTTTCGCGTCAGAGTACCGGTCTTGTCCGTGCAGATGACGGTAACCGAGCCAAGGGTTTCCACAGCCGGCAGCCGACGTATAATAGCGTTTCGTCGGGCCATCCGCTGCACTCCCAGCGCCAGGGTAACGGTCATGATAGCCGGCAGACCTTGTGGAATGGCCGCCACCGCCAGGCTGACCACGGCCATCACCATCTCCGTAAAGCCGAAACCGCGCAAAAAGTATCCTATGACAAAAATAACGGCGCTCAGCAGGACAATGAAAACAGACAACCCCCGACCGAAGCGGTCCATTTTGCGAACCAGTGGCGTAGTGATATCTTCGACCTTGGAGACCATTTCGCTGATGCGTCCGATCTCGGCATGCTCTCCGGTGGCGGTCACCACGCCGCGCAGCCGGCCGCTTGTCAAGACCGTGCCGGAAAAGGCCATGTTCTCTCGATCGCAGATGGGGGCATCCTCATCAACAGGATCGACCCGCTTGTCAACCGGTTCGGATTCCCCGGTGAGCATAGCTTCATCGGCCTGTGCGTTGCGGGAGAAAATGATCCGCATGTCAGCCGGAACCCGGTCGCCGGAGCCGAGCAGCACGATGTCACCGGGAACCAGTTCTTCCGCCGGCAGTTCGCGTTGGCCACCTTCGCGCAGGGCCGTTGCTTTTGGAGAGAGCATGCCGCGGATGGCTTCCATGGCTTTTTCGGCCTTGCCTTCCTGAACAAAGCCGATGATGGCGTTGATAATGACGACGGCCACGATAACCGCGGTGTCAACCCACTGCCCGAGAAGTGCCGTGAAGACCGCCGCCGCCAGCAGAACATAGATGAGCACGTTCTGGAACTGGCGGAATAAACGTTTCAGGGGGCCCGCCTGTTTCTTTTCAGCCAGTTTGTTTGGCCCGTATTTCTCCGTTCGCCGGGCTGCCTCATCCTCGGTCAGTCCGCCATCATCCACGCCGAGCGACGACAATACCTCGTCGTCGGTCATCGCATGCCAGGGCACGGCGCCGCGATTATTTTGTTTCCCAATCGTTTGTGTTTCTTTAACCATTTACAAGAGCTCCTTGTGTCGAAAAAACTTTCGAACTGAAAATGGTTGCCGGAAATTAGTTTTGTCTGATTTTAATCGTATCATTACATATTTTAGGAAGTTATCCTTATCTTTATAAATCAGGTACATTCCTGAATTACGGCCGGGAATTTATGTAGATGATGCTGCGCAAAGATGTACTTAACGGCAGGATCTTTAGCAGGATTTGCCGGCCGGATGTTCAGATGAAGAGAGAGGAGGAAAGGATTGGCCGGGTTGGCGGTAACTTGCCCCGGAGCCTGGCTGAATCGTCTGGCGGGTTTATGGTTACGTCGGGAACCGATAATACAGATTGGAAGCCTTCGAAATAGGGGATCGCACCAATGGATTCGGCATCCAGGTGAGCCTATGATGATCCATGGAGGCTGAAAAATGGTAGCATTGATCAATGTATCGAACCGATTGCCGGTGACCATCGCAAATACCATCAAGCCATCCTCGGGCGGACTGGTTTCCGCCTTGGAAGGCTATCGTAAAACGCACGATTTCATGTGGGTGGGGTGGTCCGGTGGGCCGGTGGACAGCCCGCGGCGGCAACGGGAACTGGCCGAGGAGCTCAAAAGCCGGTTCGGTTACCACCCTCTGTTTATATCGCAGCAAGATATCGAGGCCTATTACACCGGCTTTTCCAATTCTAGCCTTTGGCCGCTGCTGCACTATTTGCCCAGCTATAGCCGTTTCGACCACAACTGGTTCGAAGCCTATAAGAAAGTCAATTTTGTATTCGCTGAGAACATCGCCGAACTGGCCGAGAAGGATGCCCTGGTCTGGGTGCATGACTACCACCTGATGCTTTTGCCGCGACTGCTGCATGAATTGCGGCCCGACCTGCGCATCGGTTATTTTCTGCACACGCCGTTTCCTTCCTATGAAATCTTCCGCTGCCACCCGAACCGGCAGGAGTTGCTCGAAGGGCTCCTGGGAGCCGATCTCATCGGTTTTCACACTTCAGGATACCTGCGCCATTTTCGCAGCACAGTACTGCGCCTGCTGGGACGTGAATCTCGGATCAACACCATCGCCGGCAAAGGTCACGATGTCACCATCGGCGTTTATCCGATCTCCATACCCACCGATAAATTTCTGCAAAAGATGACCTCCGCGGCTTATTCGCGCCATCTTGAGGAATACCGTCGGGCTTACGCCGGCAAAAAGGTGGTTATAGGGGTGGAACGGCTGGATTACACAAAGGGCGTACCCAGACGGCTTGAAGCCATCGAGGCATTTTTGAAGCGCACCGGCCGCAAGGATGTGGTGTTCATTTTTATCAATGTGCCCTCCCGGGAAAGCGTTCCGGCCTATCAGGCGCTTCGCCGCGAGATCGAACACAAAGTGAGCCGGATCAACGGCAATTTTGCCAGTATCGGCAACATACCAGTGCACTTCATACACCAGTCCGTCAACTTCAGTCGCCTCTGTGCGCTATATACGTTGGCCGATGTAGCGATGGTCACGCCCTTGGTCGATGGTATGAATCTGGTGGCAAAAGAGTACCTGATCTGCAAACCCGACGGCGACGGGGTGTTGATTCTCAGCGAATTCGCCGGCGCCGCCCAGGAGCTGCCCCAAGCTTCCATTGTCAATCCCTACGACACGGCGCAGATGGCCCGCGCCCTGGAAAACGCCCTTAACCGCACACCCGAAGAGCGGCAGAAGCGTCTCGCGCCCATGCGCCGCCGAATTCTACGCTACAATGCCCAGCGTTGGGCCGGGGATTTTATCGCTGATTTGGCCGGGGTTGACAAATCCGTCGAAAAAGGGGCAGGCGCCCGGACGATCGATCCGCAATACTTCCCCCCCTTGGCCGCCGAAGGCCGCTGGGCGTTCTTTCTCGATTACGACGGTACATTGAGCGACTTGCGCAAAAACCCTCCGGATGCCTATCCGTCTCGAAGGCTCCATGATTTGTTCGACCGGATGGCGCACGTTCCCAATCTGACGGTGTTTCTGCTCAGCGGACGAATGCGCGAAGATATGGACCAGTGGTTCGACGGTTATGGTTTCCATTTGATCGCCGAGCATGGATATTACTACCGTCCGCCCACGTCCGAAACATGGGCGCCTGTTATACCCGGGATCGACCTGGAGTGGAAAGAGCGGGTCCTCGACATCCTGTTGCAATATTCCGACACGACACCCGGCTCATTTGTGGAACAAAAAGCGGCTTCGCTGGTCTGGCACTATGTGAATGCCGAACCGGAGTTCGGTGGCTGGAAAGCCCAGCAACTGGTCGTCGAACTGCAGGAGATGCTCTCCAATCTGCCGGTGCGTATTCATCACGGCCGCAAGATTGTTGAAGTCCATTCCATCTTCATCAATAAAGGGGTGGTTTGCAGTCAACTGAAACCCTCGCTTCTTTTTGATCACGCCCTGTATGCCGGCGATGACGAAACCGATGAAACCATGTTCGACCACGCAGGCGAAGGGGATTTGAGCATCAAGGTCGGGCCGGGCGATACGGCGGCGCGCTATTGCGTATCTTCTCCCCAAGCCATGCAGCAACTGTTGGCCCGGTTCCTGGTTTATCACCCGGTGCGTCGGACCGAATGATTCAGGTGCTTCACAGCCCCGTCCATGCCGCATTCACGAACCATCCGTCGCTTCGAAACGACGGGTCGGTTGCGGCAACCGCCGGTTGAGCAGCGGGAAAATGTCCAGCTGTTTTTCGCCTTTTCCTCAGTTCAATCCATTGTCGAAGGTTGAGCGACTATCTTAAAAATCCTTGTATAATCCGGTTAACCGCCGCATTGTAATCGAGTCCGAGGCTCATGAGCTTCATCAACTGGTCATTGGCGATTTTGCCGATAGACGCTTCGTGGGTCAGCTCGGCATCCGGATGAAGCGCGCGCAGGGCCGGGACCGTCTGATTGATGCCGTTGTCCATAATGATGGCATCACATTCAATATGACCGTAACATCTGGCGGATGCCGTCAGGTTGACGTAAAAATCTTGGGCGGAATCGCCTTTTATAACGGAACGGGAGACGATATTCGTCTTGCTGTCGGTTCCGGCCAGTTCGATTTCATTTCTGGATTCAGCCGTCTGGTTCCCTTCGGTCATCACCCGTTCGGTGATGAGCAGCACACTGCCTGCGCCGATTTTGGCATCATTGAAGCGCTTGGCCTCATCCACCCCGCCCAGCTGAGTCAGTTCCATTTCCGCCTGGGCGTTTTCCGCCATAAACACTTTTGTGGTGGGATTTAAAATGCGGCGGCCCGTGCCCGCACCAATGGCAATATGCTTTTCCACATATTTGACTTTTGCGCCGGCCTTGATTTGAAATTCATGAATGCCGGAATGTCCTTCGGATTCTTTGCCGCCACAGTGAATCCCGCATCCGGCAATAATGGTAACATCGGACCCTTCCCCCACAATAAATGTATTGTAGACCGTGTCATGAAGGCCGGCCTTGGATAGAATAACCGGAATATGAACCGACTCGTTCACCGTACCCGGCTTGATATCAATGATAATGCCATCGCCTTTTTCATTGGTTTCAATATTGATATTGGCGGAGACCTCGCGCCCCAGAAGCGCGCCGTTTTTCCGGATGTTATAAGCGCCTTTGGGGATTCCTTCAAGATCCGCGACTTCCTTTAACACCTGTTTATCGATAGCATTGAGCATTATCTTCTCCTCGGCATAATTCATTGAACGTACAGACACTCAAATCCTCCAGTATCGGCAAGGCACCGGCCAGATCACCGGAATATCCGATTTTGCCCTCCCTGATCAGCAAAAGCGTATCGGCGGCCTCAAGAAATGCTTTGTTGTGACTCACCACAATGGTGGTGGTTTTGTTGTCTTTCTGTTCGCGCTTGAGCAGTTCCACCATGGGACCGATGGTCCAAAGATCAATGCCGGTATCCGGTTCATCATAGATGGCCACTTTTGGGTTTTTCGCAATGACCGTGGCCAGTTCGATTTTTTTAATTTCCCCGCCGGACAGTTTGCTGTCCACAGACTTGTCCAGAAAGTCCAGGGAGCAGACGCCCACCCGCGAAATGATCTCAACGAGTTTATCCTCGTCATCAGATCCGGCGGCAATCGATAACAGGTCCCGAAAGGTAGTTCCCTTGAATCGGGCCGGGTGCTGAAAGCCATAAACAATGCCGGCATTGGATCGTTCATGAATGGAGAGATTACTGATGTCCGATCCATTAAAAATTATGCTTCCTGACGTGAGTTCATTGATTCCCATAATCAGCTTGGCCAGGGTGGTTTTGCCCGAACCGTTGGGCCCGGTAATGGCGTAAAAGCTGCCGGGTTCAAAAGTGAAACTCAAATCCTGAATAATGGTCCGATCGGCGGGACTTTGTGTACCGGCACCGGATTCCGGGGTTCTAAACGAAATATCTTTTAATTCCAGCATGGCTACTCGCTTTGTCTTTAATTGGTGTCATTTTCTATAATATTTTTTCCGGCAACAGATCGATGTAAGGCCAATGGTTGTTGCTGTCATGGTTCCGGGCCTGCATCAAATTCTATAATTTTTGCAAAATGCTTGTCGATACCGGGATTGACCTTGTGGTAAAGGGGGCTGTCTGGACCAACGCGGCCGCCCATGTCATAGGTAAAGGAAGCTTTGCCTTCATGTCGGATCCAGTATCCTGCAAGTACAGGACCCAACCCATCATAGCAGGAATGAAAATGAAGGTATTCGTCTTGGGGGCGGGGGCGTTCATTCACCCATTCCCGGGGTGCGTCCCCAAAAAAAACCGGATTGATCCGGTCATCTGAAGGCAGACGAAAGTTCGTGTCCACAAGCTGTGTCAATACCGCATCCCCTTCAAACAAGAGGGCGTTTTCCGGCAGGTCATGGGTGTAAAAAGAATCTTCATTGTAACAGACAAAAGAAAGCCGTGTCAGGTCCTTTGGGTTTTCCGGTTTGAAATAATATCCCACAAAGGGACCGAATCCCAGCAGCCGGTCTTTTAGCTGGATGTCAAGCCGGGGCACATATCCCTTGGGGACTTCCAGCTTTGTATGCCTATCTTTCTGAGGTGCGGGACATCCGGAACAGATGATAGCCAATGCAACAAGGGATAACAGAATGAGAACAGAGGTATTATTGTGTTCGGCCGTCATTTTTTTCCTTCCACAAAAAATTGATGGCGCCTATGCATAGGCCGAATATTGAAACCAGCAGAATAACCGCAGCAGGTCTGCTTGCTGTCCAGTCAGCAAGGGTGATCTGGCCTACATTGAAGGGGTCATACAGCAATGGCACCAGATAGCCGTGCAGATGGGCAAAAACTGCAGCACCGGCAAGTCCGCCGATAAGCGCAAAAACAGCATCCATCCGCCCTTCTCCTGCTGCAGCCCAGGTGGTCCCCGGGCAGTATCCGCAAAATCCCCAGCCAATACCGAACAAAATGCCTGCCACTCCAGTGGCCACCAGGCTGGTTGGCAGCACCCGGGTATTGGCTACACCGGCGGCTTCAAGTCCCAAAAGTCCTATGGCTGAAAGGATAATCGCCATGAGCATGAATTTGGGAATGCCACCTTGGAGCATCAAATGTGCTTTGGCCATTTTATCTGCATTGGTCGCGCCGACACGCTGGATCACAAACCCAAAGGCAATGCCGGAGAATAACCCCAGCCATATTTCCGAGCCCATTATTCCTCCTTTCCAGTTCTGCCGTATACGAGGCGTGCGGTGACCATGGCAAAGGCAAAAATAAGCGCCCCGAAATACAATCCGCTGACAGCCAGCTGTGATGATCCGGAAATAAAAAGGCCCAGAGTACAGCCGCCTGCCAGTCGGGCGGCAAAAAGTATGATGAAACCACCGACAAAGGTGGCTGCAAATCTTCTGGTCCGGCTGCTGTCAAATCGTTTTTCCCATATTTCCGGTATATCTCTTACCGGTATTCGGCCTGTACGGCCGGCGATAAAACCACCCATGGCCATTCCCAGAACGAAGGCAAAGAGCCACGAACCGGTGTCAGGCATCATCGCGTAATGGGTCTTGTTTTCAACATACTCCGGTGCCACCGTCTGGACAGCCCCTTTAATTGTGCTGACAAAACCACTGGAAGAGGCCGGTGGCCCGAATGTCGCAAAAATAAATACAATGATGCCGGCCAGGGCAAATGCAGCCGGAAGCCACGGCCAATAGGCGGTGGAGATATTCTTTTTTTCCATGATCAACCTCCGCATGAAATATAGCCGCCTGCAGGTTTACCTGAACCGGATCCGTCGCTTGATGATGCTTCGGAAGATTTCTGGCTTGAGACGGTCCGGGTTGCTGTTGAAGGAGTGGGCAGCATGCTGCTTGCCAATTTGTTTTCCCTGGTTTCCACTGGAAAAAATCTGTCCGGATTCCCCCACTCTTTCCAAGACTTTTCATAGGTGTACACCCTTTCAAATCCCATCAAACGAAGTATAAAATAGGAAAAGGCGCTGCGTCTTCCTGAATTGCAGTAAACAATCACTGCCTTGGATGCATCCAGGCCTGCGTAAAGATTCTGGAGCCGGGCATAGGATTTAACCGCCTTTGTCTCCATATCCGTCCATGCATTCTGATAGTTGATGTTTACAGCTGTTGGGATATGCCCCAGTTTCAATGGGGTTCCGTCGAGTCCTTTGGTACCCTTTTCACCCATATATTCCTCCCGTGAGCGTACATCGATGATCTGGTAACAGAAATCGCCGAGCTGCTTGTAAACGAAATTACCGGTAATAAGCTGTTGTTTTTGTATTTTTTTTGCTGGCGCCTGATAAAGCAGCGGCTTGGTTTCACGAGGCGTGGTGACCAGATCATACCCGGCATCTTTCCATCCATCGATGCCACGCACGAGAATCTTTTTGTTTTCATGTCCCAGGATATCCAGGACCCAGAAAACATAGGATGCGGTGGCGCCTCCATCCCGTTCTACCGAGTCGTAAAGAACGATGGTATCTTTCGGGGTAATGCCGTGACGGCCAAGGATATCCTGGGCCTGGGCAATACCGATGAAAGTCGTGGCCACATCATTGCCGATATCATTAAACCGGAACTTGGACCAAGGAAGTCGTATGGCACCGGGGATCAGTGCGCCGTCAAAATGATCATCCGTTCGTACATCTGCAATGACCAGATCTGTATCCTCCAGATGGGCCTTGAGCCACTGGGGGTGTGCGATAAATCGGGAGTTGGGATAGCTGTTTTCCTGCTGGGAAGCTGAAGCCAAGGACCACAAAAGGCTTAGAAACAGAATCAGCGCCAGGATGGCATACCTTAATCTGTGGGTTGTTTCCATGGAAATTTCCTCCGTCCATTGTGTAAATTTGTATTTATTCTACGCTGCAGGCCCTGGTCGGGTAAATGGGTGGTTTTACCCATTTGAAAGATACGGGATATGGGAATCTTTATGTGGCAGAAGACAGAGGGAGGGTGAAAATACACGATAATAGAATGCTGTGACCGTAAAAATACCCTTCGAAACTGATTTTTCAAGCGCCATTTGTGCCTTAATATCAATTATCAACCGGTCACCCAACCGGTCACGATTTGCAACACGGTTTCGGCTTGTAAGGCCGTTCGGAATCAGCGCATGCATCCTGTTGTCCCATCCAAACGTACCATCGCGGCTTTGATGATCTTGCTCGCCGTTGTCGCCACTCTTGTGTGGTTGAACGCCGGGGACCTGGATGAACTGTGGCAGGGCATTGTCAATGACAAGACCCACGTGGCATTTATTTTGGGGCTCTATCTTGTCTTGCCGTTGATCGGGTTTCCCATCACCGTGTTCTTGTTGCTGCTGGGGACCCATTTCGATGTCGCGACCGGCCTTTTCATCATGTCCGTCGGAATGGCGGCGCATCTTTTGATGACCTTCCTTGTTGCAAACTCCCTGCTGCGTCCTGTGCTCGAGAGATATCTGTTCAAAGCCGCTCACCGGATGCCTCAATTGCCGGAAAGCGGGTTTGTATGGCCTAGCATTCTGTTCATGGTCGTTCCGGGGCTCTCCTACACCATGAAAAATTATCTGCTCTCCCTCTCGGGCATTCCCTTTTTATACTATATCGCCATCGGTTTGCCCGCGCAGGCGCTGCTGGGCATCCCGATTGTTGTCGTCGGTGAATTTTTGGAAGGACGACATTTATGGTGGGTTTTGCTTGTTTTGTTACTCATCGGGCTGGGTTACGGCCTGCGCTACTGGGTGAAAAAGCGGCGGCATATCGACCCCTTTTCCAAGGAACGACAAAAGGAAATGAACCAATCCGATGTCGAAGCGCCGAAGGAGTATCCCGATCCTCCAGGAGAGAAAAAACGCAATGCACCACCGGGCTCGATGGGCGGCAAAGTATAGATCGGCCGTTTGACCCGGTACAAGTCCAATGGAATTGCCGGCGTTCGGATCGGCGCAATACGCGCGCCGAGCTTGGACGCCGGCGGTTATTTTAGGGTTCGTTCCATTCGATACTATGAGGACAGACCTATGCCACCTTGATCGGCTTGGCGTTTTCCCACAGCCCATGAATGTTGCAATAAGCCGTCGCCAGCAGGGCCCCTGACTTCTTGATTTGCATGCCGGCCACCGCGGCGTGATGACAATGCACCGGTCCTTGATCGGCACCCGCCACCGATTCGCCATGCGCTGCAAACTCATAGCTGCCCACATGATAAACAAATTTGTCATCGTCAGGCTTAAAGAACAACCGTATCCAGCGAATGTGGTGCTCCACGGTGTTGGGATGCGCCACCTCCTTGCCCAGCGAAAGGGTGACATTGAATATTTCCCCGGCTTGAACCGTGTCCGGGCATTCAATCACCGGAACATGTTTCTCGCTTTTCCAATCCGCTGTCTGATACATTTCGCCCATTTTCCCCATGCTTGTACCTCCTTGTCATTGTTGCCATTGTCGTTGGTTTCCTTGTGAACGCCCCTATTGTTGCTTGTTTATAAAAGGAAAGGCGCACATTTAGGAATACAGCTTCCACCCTATTTGACTGACCCGGCTACGGTAGATTCCAAATTCCTATATGATGGCCCGGCCGATGATGCGGCCATAAGCCACAAAAGGCCGCTTTTCGTTATGCCGGCGGAATCTGAACCGTCATGGGGGAATGGTGTCCTGCGGGCGATGTTGCCGAAAAAGAAGGTGAAATCACGGTTGATGGCGTGTTGCCCGACCGCGCCGCAGAGGAGAGCGATGGGCATCTCTCCAGAAACGCCCTGGCCGGAAAGGGTGAAAAGAAAAAGGCGAGAAGAGGTCCGATGGTTTTCGAAAAATCAGAAAAAGTTGGCCTATTCGGTATCGCAGGGAAATACGAAACGCACAAGGGTTCCCTTATGCAGCAAGGATTCGATGTCGAACTTACCGCCGCAGATCTCCGTTCGGTCCCGCATGTTCTGCAATCCGCAACCCCAGTTTTCCTCGTTGACAAGGGAATGGGCATGCATGTCGAAACCACGGCCGTTGTCGCGCACTGTGAGCAGCAGACAGTCGTCTTTGCTTTCTTCAAGGATGATCTGGATGGTGTCTCCGCCGCTGTGGCGTGTGGCATTGTTTAATGCTTCTTGCAGCACACGATAGATGACAATCTTGAGGTGTTCGGGGATATCCGTCTCTTCGATGCCAAAGTCTTCGGCGAAGTGAATATGGGGATGGATTTTGCGCAATTGATGTGTATGGTTTCTGATCGTTGTCAAGAGTCCTAAATCGTCCAGGGTTGTGGGGCGCAATCCCCGGGAGATCCTCTTGGTTTCTTTGATGGTGTCCACGAGATATGACAGAATATGTTCAAACGAAAGACTTGCCGAAGGGGGCAGATCGTCCATCTCAACCAGGCGCTGTTCGATGCTGAATTTGATGGCCGCCAGACTGGCGCCGATGCCATCGTGCAGTTCCTTGGCGATGAGGCGCCGTTCGTTTTCCATGGCTTCGAAGGTTTTGCGGATCAACCGCCTGATTTTGTCATTCAGCGCTTCCGACGCCATTTTTTGGCGCTGGAGTTCAGCGGTCCGCTGGCGCACGCGCGCTTCGAGTCTGGCGTGATTGTTGCGCAATTGATTTTCGAGATGCTTATGCTGGCTGATATCCCTGCCGATGGACTGCACCTCCGTCAACCGTCCGTCAGCATCGAAGAGGGCCTGATGGGTCCAGTAGGTCCAGCGGATCCCGCCTGCCGCACGGACCCTGTACTCGATATCGACATAAGGTGCCTTTTTGTTCAAACCGGAAAAGGCCGCTTCCATTCTTGGCAGGTCTTCGGCGACCACCTCGTCAAAAACGTGTCGCCCGATCACCTGGTCCCGGGTTCGATTGAAGAAACGGCAGTAGGCATCGTTGACAAAAGTCAGATTGCGGTGCGGTGTCCAACGACCGATCATTTCCCGCTGGCTCTCCACGATCCCCCGGTAACGGGCTTCGCTTACGCGCAACTGTTCCTCGACTTCACGCAAGCGCAGCAACGAAAGCCCCTTGCGGCCGACAACCGCATCCACCTCCTCGTTTTGCAGCGCCCGGAGGTGCGATTCGGCGTTTTTCACCGACTGTTTCAGGGACCGGTCTCTATCCTTCATGGCAAACCTGCCTGTTTGGCGTTCATGTCGGCGTAGTATTCGGTATCGCTTTAATGCCGATGCCTTCATTGTAAAATCTGCGGCAAGGAGCAGCGGCAAACGCCAAAGCGTTAGCGAAATGGACCGACAGTCGATTATTCCGAAGTTTCGGGGTCGGAATGCAAAGCGTCCTGCACGGCCGCCGCATCGCTTAGATTGCCGACGATCATAATGGCCGGTTCCGGAAATTGAATCAGCAAGCAGGGGGTAAGCAGGACATTGTGCGATAGTGCGGTTTCAACGTCTACCAGCACATCGACGATGCGCACTTGATATTTATCGTGCAGGTCGCTTTCGCAAATGCGCTTCAGGTTCTCCCTGGCCATCCGCGAATTGCGCTCGCTCCCGGCGACGAACAGAATGACCCGCGGAGAAGGTGTGCGGCTGCCGGTGGTATCCGATGCATCCCTTAGCGTCAAATCATGCCTCCGTCGGTTTTACGGGATTGGATCCGTGGTCTCCCGCCGTGTCCGGGCGCGGGTCCGAGATCACGATGCCCTCGTCGGTGATGCGCAGCTCATGATAGCGATTGGAATGCGCCGAACCGCGGGACTTGAACACCAGCAGCCGCCGCTGCAGTTCGTCGCGCGCTTTCACGTATCTCATCACCAGGGCCGTATCGAGCAGGGAGGAGAGGCCGACACCGCTGATTTCATGATGCCCGCCGGTCGAAAGGGCCTGGTTGGTGAACACACAGGCGATGCCCTGGGTTTTACAATGGTTGACCAGGCGGAGCAGCAGATCGAAGGCGGCTTTTGGGGCTCCCATGCGACGGCAGGCCGAAATGGCATCCAGCACGACATGTTCAACGGAGTATCGCTCTATCGCATCCAGGATATGGAACAGGTGCTGCTCGGTCCCCATGGATTCCGGCATGATGGGCATAATATGCAGGAGTTGCTTTTCGACCAGGGATTGCAGTTCGAGGCCCGCGTTGCGTCCGCCGCTGATCAGACTGTCGGCGGACTCCTCGAAGCTGATGTACAACACCCGTTCGCCCTGGCGGCAGGCCGCGCGGGCGTAAGTCGATGCCAGCAAGGTTTTACCCACGCCACTGGGACCGGAGAACAGAATAGTGCTCCCCTTGAAAAAGCCGCCCCCCAGTAGGCGATCCAGATTTTGAATACCGCTGCTCATGCGGTCTCTCAAGGCAACGTGGTTCAAAGCCATGCAGGACACCGGTACCAGCCGCACGCCGCGAGAGTCGATGACGTAAGGGTATTCGTTGCTCAAAAATCCCGACCCCCGGTATTTATTCACCCGCAGGCGTCGTGTGCGCACTTCGCCGTCCATACGCTGGTCGAGGTGCAGCACGCAGTCGGCCATGAAGTCGAGATAAGGATAGACCTTCTCACCCGAAGTCATGGCCTTGACCGTCAGGAGTGTGGTCACTTCCCGCTTGCCAAGCCAATTGCAGAGCAATCCGAGTTGCTCCCGTTCCAACACATCCTGGTCGAAAATGCGCAGCAACATATCGATGGCGTCAATGGCCAGCCAGGTTGCCCCGACGGTTTTGAGCCGTCTGTCCAGCATCGCCAGCAGCCCTTGTACGTCGAATTCACCACTTCGGATCACCGTTATGGGGGTATCCACCGCCTGGATGAAAAAGCGGCCCGAAGCTTCAAGGTCGGCCAGGTTCCAACCCAAGGCGGCGGCATTTTCCCGCAAAACCGCCGCATTCTCTTCGAAGGTGACGAAGACCGCCGATTCTCCGGTCAAGGCTTTGCGATATACGCATTCGAGGGTCAACAGGGTTTTTCCGGTACCCGCCCCGCCGCTGATCAAGCTCAGTCGGTTCTTGGGAAACCCACCCTGGAGCACCGCGTCGAGGTTGGTGTTGCCCGTTTTCAACTTAGGTATGGCCTGTATGATTCCGTTCCCGGAGGAAAAATCGTTCATCGGAGGACCCTGCATGTTATTTTCTAAGTGAAACTGTCTATTGATACGGGAGGCGAGGGATCAAGCAACAATTTATCATCCCCCCTGCCCCTGGTCAATGTTTTTAAATGAATTTATTGGGTTTTTCGCTGCTCCGACTGTGAAGCACTGCCGGATCGGCGCATATGCGGATACGGAACTGCGCCGCAGCAAATAGGGATTGTGCCCCATGTCCGCCGTCGCATAAAGCGGGTAGGTTGTGATTCATCTTTCATCCTCTGAATAATAGAACCACAAAAGGAGCGTCGTGATGATGGACGATCAGGGTAATCCCACCACAGGAAGCAACCGATTACAATTTCGATCCCGATGTTGCTTTTGCCCGGTTCCAATCTGACTTGGGCTTTGTGCACAACCGGATTGTATTATGTGGGCAGGCGGGCCATGCGCCGGGCCTCGCGAACCATCTGTGCGCTGTATCCCCATTCGTTGTCGTACCAGCTCATCACCTTGATCAGATCGCCGTCCACCACCTGGGTCATTGTCAGGTCGACGATCGAAGCGCGCGTATCCTGGATGATATCCGATGAAACAATCGGATCTTCGCATACCCCCAGGATGCCCTCATAGCGTTGCGAACCGGCTTCCTCGCGGAATATGGCGTTGATCTCCTCTTTGTCGGTCCGCCGTTCGGTAACGGCAACGATATCGACGATGGAACCGACGGCCACGGGTGCGCGGACGGCGACCCCGTCGAATATGCCGTCATATTGCGGCAGCGCCTTGGCCGTTGCCTTGGCGGCCCCCGTCGACGTGGGTACCAGGTTGGCGGCACCGGCGCGCCCCCTGCGCCACTTGTTCTTGGGCCCGTCCACGATCGACTGGCTGCTGGTATAGGCATGAATCGTCGTCATGGTGGCTTTTCGCACGCCGATGCGCCGGCCGAGCACTTCGACCACCGGCGTGATGCAATTGGTCGTGCAGCTGGCACAGCTGATCAGGTCGGGATTGCCGTCCGGCCGGTTGACACCGTGGACCACCGTGGCGACGTCACCCGATTTTTCGGGCGCCGATAGAATCACATGCTTTGCTCCCGCCTTCAAATGCTGCTGCATCTGCTCCCGACGGCGAAATACGCCGGTGCACTCGAACACGATGTCCACAGCCAGCTCATGCCAGGGCAGTTCGGACGGATCTTGTTTGCCGAACAGCCGAAGTTTTTTTTCACCGATCGACAGATGGTTGGGGCCGACTTGCACCGGTAGGTCGTAGCGCCCGTAAACGGAGTCGTATTTGAGCAGATAGGCCAGATTGTCCGCAGGCTGCAGGTCATTCATCGCCACCAGTTCCAAGTCCGGCGTGTCGATTAGAATTTTCAAAACGGCCCGGCCGATTCGGCCCAATCCGTTGATTGCGACTTTGTTCATTTTGTTTGCCTCCTGTAAAGCTGTCCGGACCGGGCCGGGCTGGATGTGAAATGTTCAGTCAGCATCGCAAGGCTGCGGGTGGCGACGGTCGCACGGCTTGCAACTGCCTTGCTGTTTCGATAGCCGACCCCTTAAGGGTGTGACGTAACTTCGCATGGAAAGTGATGACGATCATCACTTCACAATCAGGTTGTTCTTCACGGAATCGACCCCTTGGACACTGGCGGCAATCTCACCCGCACTGTTGACGGCATCCTGGGTGTTCACGAAACCGCTCAATTGGACGGTACCCTTGTAGGTTTCCACGCCGATTTCGAATGACCTGAGAAAATCATCGGCGGCAAGCAGGGATTTTACTTTCGTCGTAATGACCGTATCATCGACGTACTCACCGGCTCCGGACTGTTTGGGTGTCGATGCGCACGCTGCCAACCCCAGAACCAGCAGCACGATAACCAGGTAGTGAACGACGCTTTTGTTGGTGTTCATGGTCCGCAATCCTTTCTGAATGTAATTCGTTCATGTGTTGCCCCGCATAGGCGGCGATGTTCAACTTACTTGTCAAAAATCTTCTTGACCTTGAGCCATTTTCCTTGCACTCCGCCCTTCATGCTCGATTTCATGGCCTTGACGATATCCACAATCGCCTCGTGGATGCCCTCGCCGTATTGGCCGCTTCCCGACGCGGTCTTTTTCTCGGCCCTTGCCTTGACCGTGGACTTGATCGATTGCAACCGTTGAACGTTCCGTTCAAATTGCATGCGTTGCGGAAACGGCCGGCAATGGCACCGTATCAGGTGACGGCGCTGCGATAGACGTTGCGGTAGTCGGCGTACAGGTCATACACCCTGCGCTTCAATGCCTTGATGCGGTTGGCGGTTTCGACATCGGCCCAGCGCGGTTCGCTGATGGAAAAAAGTGCATTGCCGATGTCGTCCAGGTAGTGTTGGGTTGCCTGGCACCACTCATCGGTACATTGGTCCGCCATCTCGGATGTCTGTTGGATGTCGGCAGCCACCTTTTCCAGGGATTTTTCCAGAGAATCCAAGTAGGTGTTCCAGGCCGTCTCCATCTCGGTCCTGAGTTCGTCTTTCGGCATGCTCATGTCATGGTCTCCTTTCGGTATCACTGGTGGTAGTTTCGCACCGCCGCGCAAAAAGGGGCGGTAGGCAGTGTTTCGGCATCATATTATGCCACACTGCTTGTGCGCGAAATGGGGGCTTGCCGGTAAAATGCAGACCAAAGGCATGTATTGGCGCAGCGGCCTTCAATAGGGTCCGCAGATCGGCAAAGTACCTGTCAGGCTGTATTTACCAGGGGGCGCGGATGCGCCATTTTTCGGGTGGTGCCAGCACATGCCCATGCAACGCGCCGGCACCGGCAATGCACGGCACTGAACCAAGGAGGTGGCAACATGCTACGCAGTATCAGCGAAACACTCGGTTACCATCTGCACGCCCAGGACGGGGAGATCGGACGTACCAAGGATTATTTGTTCGATGACCAATTCTGGACGGTGCGCTACATGGTGGCCGACACGGGCACCTGGCTGCCCGGCCGACGGGTTTTAATCTCCCCCATTTCCCTGGGCGAACCGAGGTGGAGGGACAAGGCCTTTCCGGTTCGTCTGAGCACGGAGCAGATCGAGGCGGCCCCCGGCGTGGAAGAAGCGGCACCTGTGAGCCGGCAATACGAAAAGCAACTGGCCCGCTACTATGGCTATCCTCCCTACTGGATCGGACCCAACACATGGGGGGCTCTGGAGGCGCCGCTTTACCCGGAGGTGCAAACGATGATCGATGACAAGCGGCTCGAAAAGGAGGCCGAGGACCTCGACATCCACCTGCGTTCGGCCAAGGAGGTGATCGGCTATGACCTTCATGCCGACGATGGCCGCGTGGGCCATGTGGAGGACTTCATTCTGGACGACGAGATGTGGACCTTGCGCTACCTGGTGGTCGATACGCGCAACTGGCTGCCGGGCCGCAAGGTGCTGATCAGCCCTATGTGGGTGCAACTGGTGGAGTGGCTCCATCGCAAGGTGCAAGTGAATCTGTCGGTGGAGGCGGTCAAAAACAGCCCCCCCTACGATTCGGCCGCGCCGGTCAACCGCGAGTATGAAGAGCGGCTCTACGATTTTTACGGCCGGCCCAAATATTGGAAGTAAGGAGGAAGCACTGATTAAACAAGAAGGGCAATGAGACGGATCGAGCAAAACAAAGAGACGCCGGGAGGCGTCATCCAGCGCCGGGTCGATAAGTTGAACGTCAAGCTTTAAGGAGGAGATGTCTTGCAGTGGTCCGGAGACCGCACCTTCCGTCACCGGCAGGCAAGCAGCCGGCGAGCAGCCGGCGAGCGTCGATGTCGGCGGCAAGAGCTGATAAGGATCCCACGGACCGTTTGCTTTAAGCTTCTGCGTCAAACGGGCGGATGTTCGACCACTGCTGCGGACCATGTCATCATGAGCGGATTTCACTTCCAAGATACGCTATTGCGCCGGATCGTCTTGACCTTGGGGCTGTTGGCCGTCGTTATAGCCGGTTTTCATACGTTCAATTTGCTCAGGGAGTGGCTGGCGATTCTGCTCAGAGCTTTGAGCCCCTTTTTGGCGGCTCTTTTGCTGGCCTACCTTCTGGCGCCGATAGTGTCGGTCCTGCAGCGACGACTGGGCATGTGGCGTTTTTTGGGCGCGTTCGTTCTTTATGCGTTGATCGCCCTGCTGTTTCTGGGAATGGTCGCCTACCTGCTGCCGGTGATACTGATTCAAATCAAGGACCTGTTTGAAACCTTGCAGGATAACATTCCGGCAGTGTTGGCATGGTTGTCTGAAAGAAAGTTTCCCGGTGTTGATGAAAGCACGGTTGCCTTTGTCAAACAGCGGCTCAACGAAGTGCAATTCGACTATGCCGGTGCGGTCGATCCTTTCCTGGAAGCCCTGAAAAGCGTCGCCTCGGGCGGCATACTGGCCGCCGGACAATTGACCAGCGGCTTGCTGGCCGGTTTTCGCTGGATGGCCGACGTAATTCTGTTTTTCGTATTTGTGATTGTGATCAACTTCTACCTGATTCTCGATTGGCATCGCATTCGTCCCTTCCTGCAAGGGTTGGTGCCCGCTCGCTGGCGTGAGCGCACCTTCGAGACCATCGATAGAATCGATGTGACCGTGGGCGGATTTCTACGCGGTCAGCTCATCGTGGCGGCCATTGTGGGCAGCGTTTTTGCAGTGGGGCTGTTTCTGATCGGCTTCATCGGTTTCGGCGCGCTGCAACGATATGCCATTCTCATCGGTACCCTGGCGGGTATCGGCGGATTCATTCCCTACCTCGGCCCGTCGATCGGCTTGACGCCGGCCGTGCTCATCGTCTTGCTGTCGGGCGGCGAAACATGGAGCACCCGGATCGCCGCCCTGGCGGCGGTGGTGAGTTTGTTCGCCACGATTCAGGCCGTGGAAGGCTGGCTGTTGCAACCCAAAATTGTGGGCAAAGGCGCCGGGTTGCATCCGCTGGTCGTTCTTTTTGCCCTGGTGGTGGGCTCACAATTCGGCATCGGCGGTCTGATCATCGCCGTTCCCGCGGCCGGGGTGGCCAAGGTGCTGCTGCTTGAATATGTGTGGGAACCCTATCGCCAAAAAGAAAAAGCCGGTCAAAAATCTCAATGATCACAAAATATACCCCGACGATGGGTTCGTCTTTCTGTGATTATCGGCCTTATTTTGTATGGGTCGTTTGAAACCCTCTGCGTATCTGTCCCCACAGGAACGGCACCAGGCTCATCCCCAGAGCCAGCAGCCAGCCCGATTTTCCAACACCTTCTGTTTTGAGCACGCCGGAGAGGCCTGGCAGGTAGACCGCCGCCAGCAAAAGGGCGGCGCACAGGGCCAGGGAGGCCGCGATAAAGGGGTTTTTGACAATATCGTTGTCGAACAGCCGCGAGCCCGCCGTGCGCAAATTGAACACGAACCACAATTTGCCGAAGGCCAGCGTCAAAAATGAGACCGTCACCGCCCGTCGCGTTTCGAATTCAAGGAGGTATACAGCCAGGCTCAGGGCGCCCAGCACACAGGCCGCCATTAAAAGGGCCCAGCCCCCCACGGCCAGCCAGTGCTCCCGCTTGAGCACCGGCTCCTCGCGCGGCCGGGGATCGCGCTGCATCACATCCGGATCCCCCGCCCCCATGCCCAGCGCCAGGGCTGGAAACACATCGGTCAACACATTGAGATAGAGGATCTGCAACGGCAGCAAGGGGATCGGCAGACGGCTGAACCCACCGGCCACCGCCGCCGCGACCACGGCGATCACTTCGGCCACGTTGGTACACAGCATGAACATCACCGATTTGCGGATGTTGCCGAAGATGATGCGGCCGTAGCGAACGGCCGCCACAATGGTGGCAAAGGCATCGTCCTGCAGCACCATGTCGGCCACCTGGCGGGCGGCGTCGGTACCGCGCCGGCCCATGGCGACACCGATATCGGCTTTTTTCAGGGCCGGTGCATCGTTGACGCCGTCTCCGGTCATGGCCACGGTCTCACCGGCCGACTGCATCAATTGGATCAAGTGCAGCTTCTGCGCCGGGCTCACGCGGGCGAAAATGTTCGTGTCAAGCACCTCTTTGCGTTGCGCGTCGGTGAGTCGGTCCGGCGACGCCAGGTCGTTGCCGTGAACCACATGAGGCGCATCTTCCGTAACCAAACCCGTTTCCACGGCGATGGCCGCTGCCGTGGCAGGCTGGTCGCCGGTGACCATGATCACGCGAATGCCGGCTGTCCGGCACTCTTCGATGGTGGCGCGCACGTCCTCGCGGGCTGGGTCCAACAACCCCACCAATCCCAGGAAGCGCAGATGTTCATAGGGTTGCTCCTTTTCATCCGCGGCCATCTTGTCGGCCACGGCCAGCATTCGCAGGCCCTCACCGGCCAGCTGTTCCGCGCGTTGCGCCCATTCGCGCCGCTGTGCCTCCTTGAGGGGAGCAGCATCCAACGCATCGGCATTGACGGTGGCCACTGTGTCACAAACGTTCAAAACACGTCCGGGCGCGCCTTTGACCGCCACCTCCATTCCCGAGCCGCCCTGGTGGAAGGTGGCCATCATCATCCGGTCGGCATCAAACGGCTCTTCGCGCCGCTCCGGTTTTTCTTTCAACAGCGTCTCGCGTTGCATGCCCAGCTTGAATCCGGCGCGCAGCAAGGCCGCTTCGGTCGGATCGCCCTGCTCTTCTTCCGGCTCGTTATCCTCGTCCGCATCGCGTATGGCGGCGTTGTTGCACAACACCCCCACTTCCAGTGCGCGGCGCAGTAGCGGGTGGTTCCATCGGTCTGTATCCGGCGATTCGCGATCCGCCGAGGATTTAGGGTCCGGCCCATCCAGTGTGAAGTCGCCCTCCGGCGTCACCACCCGCTGCAGGGTCATGCGGTTTTCGGTCAAAGTCCCGGTTTTGTCCGTAAAAATGACTCTGGTGGCGCCCAGCGTCTCCACGGCCGGCAGCTTTTTGATGACCGCGTTGCGACGGGCCATCAAGTGCATCCCCCGGGCCAGGGCGATGGTGGCCACGATGGGCAACCCCTCGGGGATGGCGGCAACGCCAAGGGCAATGGCGGTTTCGATCATTTGGCGCGGGTCTCTGCCGGCCAACAGACCGATACCGGCGATGATCGCCGCGGTAAACAGGGTCAATACGGCCAGACGGCGTCCCAGGCGATCGAGCCGCTGTTGCAATGGCGTGGCTTCTTTTTCGGCGCTCTCGGTAAGGTCGGCGATGCGGCCCAACTCGGTTTGCATGCCGACGGCCGTGACGATGCCTTCCCCCGAACCGTCGGTGATCGTCGTGCCTTTAAACAGCATGCACAGCCGCTCGGCCAGCGGCGCATCGGCACTCACGGGTTCGGTCTGCTTCTGCACGGCGACCGATTCGCCGGTCAGTGCCGATTCGTTGACGCTCAAATTGTTGGCCTCGATCAGGCGTATATCGGCCGGCACCAGGTCCCCGCCTTCCAGAATGACCATGTCGCCGGGCACCAGTTCGGCCGCGTCGATCTCCAGGGTGTCGCCCGAGCGCCGAACCCGGATGGTGTCACCGCCCAAGGCTTTCAGCGCCTCCATGGAGCGTACCGCTTTGAACTCGGTGAAAAAGCCGATGGCGCCGTTGACGAGGAGCACTGCCGCGATGGCGATGCCCTCGGCCCAGTGGCGAAAAGTAAAGGCCGTGGCGCCGGCGATGACCAGTACGATGATGACCACGCTTTTGAACTGATCCAGGAGGATTTGGGCCGCGCCGCGCCGCTTGGCCGCGCGCAGTTGGTTGCGGCCGTATTGGTCGCGTGCTTGGGTGACCTGTCCGGAAGTGAGCCCTTGATCGATGTCCACGGACAACGCTTCGGCCACCGATGCGACCGCTCGGGCATGATAATCGTTACGGAATCTTTGTTCGTTGTTCATCAAAATAGATTCATTTCACCTTTGCTTGGTGCAAGCCCCGCGTCAGCATGGACTGCACCACCAGCGGGCCGGCGACACAGGTCACCAGGGTGACGCACACCATGGCCGCAAAGACCGGGGCGGTAACGGCCCAGTCTCCCAGGGCCCGCGCATTTTCCATGATGACCATGCTGATTTCGGCCCGGGGAACCATGCTGGCGCCGATCAGCAGTGCCGAGCGGCCGCCCCGTGTGAAGAACACGGGCAGGCCGGCGCTCGCCAATTTGCTGACCACGGCGGCCAGGGCCAGCACAACCCCCAAGCCGGCCGCGACGCGCAATACCCCGGGATCAATGTGCAGACCGATGACGATGAAAAAAAACGGGCTCAACAAATCATAGACCGGCAAAAAGGAGGATTCCATTTTAACGGCCTGCGGATCGCGGCTGAACACCAGGCCAGCGAAAAATGCGCCGATGGCCAGTGAAAAACCGAACCAGGCGGCCAGTGCCGCGATTACGAATCCAATGCCCACAATGGAGAGCATGGGATCGGGCCGGCTCTCCAATGAACGGAAAAAGGCGGTCATGCGCCGTTCCACAAACCGGGAGAACAGATAACACAGCGTCCCGAATCCGATCAGTTTGACCAAAAAGAAAGCGGTTTGCCGGGCCAGGGCCGGCGCCCAGCCGCTTTCGGAAGCGCCTTGCTTCAAGTCGGGCAGCAATGCAAACAGCAGTGCCATCAGCACGACCGCCGAAATGTCGTCCAGTTCAGCCACATCGATCAGCAATTGACCGTCGGGTGAGGAGAGGGCGCCATTGTCCTGCCACACCGCCACGGAAACGCCGACACTGGTGGCGGTAAACGCGGTTGCCACGACCAGGCTGGCGATCATAGGCAAACCCAACAGGTAATAGGCGCACCCGTAACCCAGTATCCCGCTGAACGAGAAGTTGACCCACCACACTATGCTGGCCTCACGAAGCTGGTGCAGCAGCGCGCCCAGATCGCTTTCCAGCCCAACCCGGAAAAGCAGCGCCACCAATCCTGCTTTGCCTAGAAAAGTAAAAATTTCGTCCATCGGAGTGCCCGGCACCCCTCCGACATTTTGCAGGCATCCCAATCCGAAGCCGATGCACAGGTACCCAACCAGCGGCGGCAGGTTGATTCGCCGGAGACCGGATTTGACCAGCAGGTTCAGCACAATCACCGCACCGGTCATTAAAACAAGAATGATAAAAAGGTTGTCGCTCATCATCGTGACGGCTTTCCCGGTCGATCCCGTACCAGGCGTTCCGGCAATCGATCACCACGCCCGAAAACAGCAGCATCAGTGTGCGGGAATAGCGGGGGGCGAATATGACGTCGATCGAAACGCACGCCCACAATACTGCCCCGGATCGAATGCACTCGGCCCATGTGCGCGGCGGTTTGATCGGTTATCATGAGCTCACCCGCCGCACCGGGGGTTCGGGTGGTTCCCGGTCGGGCGCTTTAGGGGGCGGATCTTCGACCGGGGGCGGCGGTTCGGGTGTGGGATCACCTTCCGGCGGCAAGTCGGGCGGTGGGGGATTTTCAGGTGGTTTTTCAGGCTCTTCCACCGGCGGCTGCTTCGGCCTGTCGGGCGGCTCTTGAATGGGTGGCCGGCCGGGCTCGCCCGCCCGGATACCCGCCACGTCGCCGGGCTGCGTATAGGCAAGGCCCGGACCAATACGTCGGGTTTGACGGCGATGTCGCAACAGGCGCATCAATTGCATCGGCTGCTCCTTAAGCCTTGATTCTCAATGAAAGGATGCCCGATCCGTAAGAAGCGTTCTATTCGGTGGGCGCGGTACGCAAATCGATGCGTTTGTGCTCCTTGGAGCGGATCGACAACATCACTGAAAGATATTCACGCAGATGCCGGGTGAGCAGATAATTTTCCAGGATGAACCGTTTGGCTTTGCGCCCCATCTCCAGCAGTCGCTCCCGGTGGGTGAGCAGGTAACGAATCCGCGAAGCCGCACCTTCGGGCGTGTTCACCAGAAAACCGGTCTGATGATTGACCGCTTGAATGCGAATGCCGCCCACATCGCCGCCGATGACCGGTTTGGCTTTCCACATGGCTTCGGCCACCGTAAGACCAAAGCCTTCTTTGAGTGATTTTTGCAGCACCACGTCGGCGATACGGTTGGCTCGCGTCGATGTGGCAGCGCCATACCCACTTGCCTTTTCGTCCGGTGCACAAATTGAGCAGGGGCGCCGGTTGCGGATCGTGGATGAACACCACATCCGCCTCGGTCAATACATCGGCCAATCGTTCGTAGTTGCGGGCGTTGGTCGATTCATATTGATGCAACAATTCATCGTCGATCTCCTGGGGCATGCCCTGCAGGCTATTATGAAATTTCTTCGTGCACTGGTAGAATGCCGCTTTTCCAGCCACGACTTCCCATCCGACGTCGATTCCCAGCTCCTGCTTCAAGGGAATCAAGCGGTGTAAAATTTCCGCCACGCCGCCACCTTCACGGGTGGAGTTGACGTGAATCACCCGCATGCCTTTGAGCGGGCGGGCCAGCTGGTGCAACTGATCGATCACCGTTTCTCCGACGACCGGCGCGTATTGGTCGAGCATTTTATCCATCGGCAAAGGTCCTTTTCTCGTGGGTCCGGACCACGTCGGCAAGCTGTTCTCTGAGTTCATAAAGGCTTTTAAAATAGGGATCGATGGTGGCGATTTCTTCAGCCAGCGGACCGTAGTGGTCTCCCCATCCCCAAAGCCACTCGGTAAAATCATTCCGGCCCGAATCGGTCCGCCGGCGGGCGTCGATAAAATGGTAAAAGATACTGCCCAGCGGTATTTGGTGCATATGTTGAGCAAGATCCACCGGCTGGTGCAGCGCTATGCGCGTATCGAACAGGATGATTTGAGATCGCATGAAAAAAAACGGGTTTTCGGCATCCATGCGCGGGTCGAAGCCCGTCTCGTCCATGCGGTCTTCGATGATTTCAATGACGCGTTCGCGCAACGGTTCCATGGTGTCGAAGGCCCCCGGATTCAAGACCGAGAGCCGTTCGGCCAGGCGCCGGTCGTGCAGGTCATGGTAGGCCCAGGAGGCAAAGTCGTTCTGATACTCAGGGTCTACAAAATCAGGGCGCAGCAATCCGTCCCAGAAGTGAAAATAGATGATGGCATAGTCATCCAGGCGTTGAATGCGGTCCAACAGCTCCCTGAGGTTGCGGGCGCTTTCTCCGGTGGCCATGACGATCAGGGAACAGTCGGTTACGGTAAAAGGGTTCATGAAGGTACTCCGCTGGTTTGATCGATCGACGGTTCGCAAATGGGTTATGCGTCCTCTTAATATACTGACAACGGGCCATGTTTGGAATGAGGTCTCGCCTTTATTCCATCGCAAATTTGGGTGTATTATAGAAAGTGGTTATGCACAAAGCCCAAGTTGGGTAAGAAGCGGGCTAGGGGCAAGTCCCAACTTGGACTTTGTGCATAACCGGATTCATTAAAGACCTATTTTGCAGCATATCCATCAAACTCGGAACTGTCGGATAGACTCATCACCTGGCTGCGTAGATCCAGAGGTCTGAGGACATCCCCCGGGAAATGGATCACCGGAGGAAGGATGACAAAACTTCTGGTTTCCTTTGAACCCGGACCGCCATGAGCGCCGTTTTCTATGGCGAATGAGACAGGTGGGTCTTTGCGGCCCCATCCGGAAAGCACGAGGTCCCCGGCATGGGAGTGGCGGCATAAAAGGCCCAGGTCGGCCGCTACCCGCCGTGCAAAAGGATGTTCCCGCTTGTCTCCGAAAATCAGGGTATATTGCGTCAACAGGTCAAATTGGCCGGATCGGGTGAAGGCGTTCACCCGATTCCCCAGGAGCGTCAGGACCATTGGCACTCTGGCTTCCCTTACCAGTTTTTCTGCAATGGTCGTTTTTTGTGAATCGGTCATCGCGGCCGGGAAATAGATATGCCCGATGGGTCCTTTGGTGGTTATATGGATATCCTGGATCGAAAAAGCTTCATTCTCCCCGTTGGTCCGTTGTCGGGATCTAAAGCCGAGAAGACGCAGTGCACGTTGATAATGGTGGGAAACGGGCTGTTCTTGAAAAGCGGGCGCCGAAATATCGGCAATAGACCCTACTGTTGAAAGGATGGCCCCTAAGGCGGTTTGGATCGGCTTTCCTGCATGCTGCTCATAGCTTCGGACCCGTTCCTGCCCATGATCCGAGTAGATGAAAATATGATATTGTCTACCTTCATATTTTTCGGCGGTCTGATAAATATCCTTAATCACCTCATCAATCCCTTTCAACGTTCTAAGGGCGAAAAGTGAATCCGGCCCCCGGCGATGGGCCTGTTCATCATAACCAAGAAATGAGGCATGAACGATGCGCACCCCTCTGGCAATATTGAGTTTTACACGAAATCGGATCAGCTCCCTCAGCACAATGCAGATCACAATGCGGGTTGGAATAAATTTCAATTCCTTGATGATATTTTGTTTCTCGATGAGGCCCCGGAAGAAATCCGTTACGGCAAGCAATAATTCCAGAAATGCATAAGCCAGCATCTGAAGAATTTTGCCTGTGTGAAAAAAAAGGATAGCCGCCAGCCTGATCGGATTGGTTGCCCGCAAAATTGAATCCATGTTCATTGTTTGCACACAGTAGCGTGCTTCATTTGCGCCGGCTGCATAAACGTTGGAATAAGATGTACCCCCCCGCAACAGCGGCTCCCCATTTTTTTCAAGCATATGCCCTGTGGCATCGGCGGCCCAGGGTGTATACATGGTCATCACGGCCGCTTTTTCACGATCAAAAAATTCAAAGGCCGGCACCGCTGTTTTAACCCCGTAATACAGTTCTCCCTGAACGGCCGGGGTGGTTGAGGGCATGCCTGAATAAAACTGTTTGACGGAAACCGACGCGTTTTGCATAAGCCGGCGGATAAAGGGAAGCCGTTTTTTTGCCAGGGCTTTTTCAAAGAGCTCATACCCGAGCCCATCGATTTTTAGAAGAATAACGCCAGGATTCTCCTTTTTTTCAATGCGCTGCGGACGGTTCAAAAGCCGGAAAGACCAGCCGCCGATTGAAAGTCGCTCTCGAAGCTTGTTCAAGAAGCCGAATTTGCCATTCCAATCTGTTTTCACAAAGCCCAATACCTCTTTCTCCTATTTTACCTCTCAAACCTTTTACCAGAATTTATCCAGCCGATGAATAAAGGCTGTTGCTTATTTTGGGCAACCTTGTCCCGCACAATGGCCATGGATATGGCCGGCGATCCGAAGAATGGCTTTTGGATCAAAAATACCGGCTTGCCCCCATTTACCTTATGCGGTTTCAGTGATCCAATTGTTGAAATAATAGATGTGCTGCTTTGAGATGATACCCGAAGCGTTAAACCATGAACCAATACATGAGAGGAGGCTTTGTATATGAGCAGTGAAACATTGGTCCGATTTACAGAGATTGAAAGGTCAAACATAGGGGCGATGGCAAAATGGTTCAAAACCATCGGAGTGGTGATGGTGATCATCGGGTTGCTTGCTGTCATTCTTCCCCACATCGCCACCATAACCGTTCAGATTCTCATCGGCATGGTGCTCTTGATTGCCGGTGTTTTGAACTTGACCCATGCCAACACCATTCGCAAATGGCGGTCCGTAACGTGGGAAATCCTACTGTCCGTTCTTTTCCTGATATCGGGGTTCGCGTTTATTGCCTATCCTATCAGGGGTGCGTTTGCATTGACGGGGATACTGGGTATCATTTTCATATTTCTCGGCATATTGAAGATTCAATCCGCCCTGGCATGGCGCGATCGGCCCGGTTGGGGATGGATTCTTTTCAGTGGCCTGATGTCGATATTGTTGGGGGTGATCATTCTTATCGGTCTGCCCGGCACTGCGTTATGGGCCATTGGCCTGATTCTCGGCATTGACCTGATATTCTCGGGTGTTGCCCTGCTCGCCGTGGGCAGCAGGCTGACAAGTCTTATATGATTGACTCCTGGAAGGAAAAATCGGGCGCCAATCGAAAATGCAGAAACATCCTGAAGCAAAATACAGGATTCACCTTATACCGACAATGCATCCAATACGTTTATAGTCAGGATCATGCGTTTATTTAAATGGCTACCATGGAATTATCTGGTGCAGGTCGCTGCCCGGCGCTACGGGGTAATCAACCCCTTGGACATTCTCGCGAAAATGCGAAGTTTTGCCCAGCCGTCCGAAATTGCCGAACCCATTGAGCTCTTGCGGGCGGGTATATTGTTTCATGCCAGGGGATTGATCAACACGCGGGCCATTCAACACAACCTCGACTGGATCTGGCCTTTCTGGGTGGAAAAACAATTCAATCCCAACGATCAATCTTTTATTCCCAGGGCATTTTCCTTTTCCCACGTCAACCTGACCCACCGGAACTGGACAAGTGTGGGCCATCCGGATCTGGCCGTATATCCCATTATCGATCCAAGAGGACTGGTGACGCCGATCCCGGACGGCTGGTCTCTTGATTTCTGGATCATCAGCCCTGAGGGGAAATCGCTGTTTCCCTCTCAAGCCGATCATGCGGATCAGCAGTTGGAGATGGATGATGAGCTGACCGTAACGACCACATGCGGCATAACCGGCAACCGAATCACTTCACGCACTCGTTTGCTCACAACGCCATACCGTCCTGTCCTTGAAATCCTACTGGAAGTGGAAACGGGTCCCGGGGGATGGCTGGTCGTGGCATTGCGGCCATATAATCCCGAAGGGATCCAGTTCATTGAGAACGTGGACCACATCAAAGACGCTTCCGCCTGGCGGGTGAACAAGAAAACCCTTGTGCTGTTTTCAAAGACGCCCGAAAATGTGGTCTTTTCAAACTATCAGAACGGCGATGTGGTACACCATTTGAAACATTGCGGCGATCAGGCCCGAATTGCATGTAGGGTGGGTATGGCAACTGCTGCCGCCGTGTTTCCGGTATCGACGCAGGGCCGGCAATCCCTGGAGATCCACGTTCCGCTGGCAACTGAAATGACGCCCGCCCGTTATTCCGCCATTGTTCAGTCAGGACGGAACTGGGAAAATGTCACCGGCGCGAAGGCGCAATTGTCCATTCCGGATCAACAGATTCAATTTTTGTATCAGGCGGCCATGCGAACCCTGCTCCTGCTGTCATCCAATGAAGTGGTCCCGGGGCCCTATACCTATAACCGTTTCTGGTTCCGGGATGCCTGTTTTATGCTGCATGCGCTTCTGGTGTCCGGTTTTACCGACCGCGCGGCAAAATTGCTCGGCACCTTTCCCGCTAAACAGAAAATGTCCGGTTATTTTCAGTCCCAGGAGGGGGAGTGGGATTCAAACGGCCAGGTGCTCTGGATCATGTGGCGGTTTTTCGAATTGACCGGCCGGCCGTTGCCTGAAAGCTGGTTGAAGCCGATATTGCGGGGTGCGGACTGGATTGAGAAAAAACGGTTGCTGAAACATCCATCCGATCGCCACCATGGATTGCTTCCGGCGGGCTTTTCCGCGGAACACTTCGGGCCCAATGACTATTATTTCTGGGACGATTTCTGGGGCCTGGCCGGTTTCAATGCTGCTGCGCGTCTGGCGGGCCACTATGGCGATGAGGACCACCGGCAAAAATACATGCGGTATGCCGCGGATTTCGACAAGGCGATTGCAAGCAGCATCAACAGAATTCCTGATCATATGTCCAAAGGCGGCTTGCCCGCTTCGCCTTACCGTCGAATGGATGCCGGCGCCATCGGCAGCCTTGTCGCGGATTATCCGCTGCAACTCGCAAAAAAGGGCGATCGGCGCATATTGAATACCGTGGAATTTTTAATGCGCAACTGTTTTCATGAAGGCGCATTTTTTCAGGATATGATTCATTCGGGCATCAATGCTTATCTGACCCTGTCCCTGGCGCAAACCCTTTTGAGGAATGATGATGCGCGGTACGAAGATTTAATCCGGACCATCGCGGATCTGGCATCTCCAACGGGTCAGTGGCCCGAGGCGATACATCCCAGAACCCGGGGCGGATGCATGGGGGACGGCCAGCACGGCTGGGCGGCCGCCGAATGGATTATGATGATTCGCAATCTGTTCGTGCGCGAAGAGGATCAGCACCTGATTCTCGGGTCCGGTATTTTTCCGGAATGGATGGCCGCCGGCCAGTCCATTTCATACGGCCCTTCTCCGACCCCTTACGGAGACGTTTCACTGTCCATCGATTGCGAAAAACCAAAACCGGTACTGACCCTGGACGCTTCCTGGAGAAATCAGCGGCCCGATATCATCATCCAGGTGCCGGGTTATCGCGCACGGAAAACAGCCGACAGGACGGAGTCTTATGAACTGGAGAGGCAATGAAAATATGTATGTTCACCAATACCTACCTGCCTCATGTGGGCGGGGTCGCCAGATCCGTATCTTGTTTTAAGCGGGATCTCCGGAAAATGGGGCATCGGGTATTGATAATGGCCCCGGTTTATACCGATGCCGGCGAGCAGAAAACCGACGACAAAGAAAGTGATGTTGTCCGACTGCCCGCCATCCAGAATTTTAGCGGTAGTGATTTCTCCGTCCGGATTCCCTTGCCGCTGATCGTTTCTGAAAAAATGAATGCATTTGCACCGGATATCATTCACAGCCATCATCCCTTCCTGTTGGGGGACACGGCCATGCGCATGGCGCGAAAATGCAATCTTCCGTTGGTTTTTACCCATCACACGCTCTACGAGCGTTATACCCATTATACGCCGGTCGATTCACCCGCCATGAAACGCTTTGTCATCGAACTCGCCACACGCTATGCCAATCACTGTGACCACGTCATCGCACCCAGTGAAAGCATTCGGCATTTGATCCGGGATCGCGGGGTCGATGCGCCCGTTACCGTCATTCCCACCGGCGTCGATCCGGATTTTTTTGCCGCCGGCGGAGGGGAACTGTTTCGGCAGCGGCACGGCATCGCCACCAATACATTTGTCCTTGGACATATAGGCCGCTTGGCCCCTGAGAAGAACCTGGAATATTTGGCCGGGGCAGCGGCGATCTTTTTAAAGAAACACCGCGGGTCGGTTTTTGTCGTTGCCGGAGAGGGGCCGTCCAATGATGCGATAAGGCGGATCTGCGAACATGAGGGCGTTCAAAAACAGCTGATCATGACCGGTGCCCTGACCGGTAGCCATCTTGCCGACGCCTATGACGCGTTTGATCTTTTCGTGTTTGCATCCAAAACCGAGACCCAGGGCATGGTACTGACAGAAGCAATGGCGGCAGGCGTTCCCGTGATCGCCCTGGATGCTTCCGGTGCCCGCGAAGTGGTCATTGATAAAAAGAACGGCCGGCTGCTGGATGGGAACACATCTGCTGAACAGTTTGCGCAAATTCTCAGTGAAGTATACCGTGACACCGGAACGTTGGAAGAATGGAACAGCGGCGTAAAAGAAACAGCTGCTCATTTCTCCCGCGCAAAGAGCGCCAAAACTCTGGAACACCTATATCAAATCACTTTGCAGGCCTTTCCTGGCCGAAATATGTCCCGGGATAAGGAAATCATGGGCTGGGACAATCTGCTCAAAGCGCTGGAAATCGAATGGGGCTTATTGGTTGAAAAAGCCAGAGCCGTTATCACGGTGGGTACATCGGATTCAAAGAACATAGGCGCTGATGAAGCGGATCCGGAAGGGCAGGGGCCACCCTGCTGACAGGTTTCCTGAAAACGCTGGTTGATGCAGGCAACGTGTCGCTTGTGGCGCTATCAGCCCGATCAAGAGGCCATTCTTAACGCCATTTCTTGCGGGAGGCTGTATTGAACTTACGTAAAACACATTCCCATAAGGATTCGGATGATTCTCGGGGCGAAGATCAATCGGGCAAACACGACAGGTCCGGTCATGATCATGCGTCTGCCGCCAAGGAAAAGAAAGAGGACAAACATCACGGTCACAACGGCCATGGCGAGCATGGCGGCCATGATGCGCACGATGACGGTCATGACAAACATGCCGGTCACGACGTGGCCATGTTTCGCACCCGGTTCTGGGTGTGTCTGATTCTGAGCATCCCGGCACTGATATGGGAGCCCATGCTCCAGGAATGGTTCGGTTACCGCGCGCCGGTATTTCCGGGCGCCGGTATGATACCGGCCGTTTTTGGAACGATTGTTTTCATATACGGCGGCTGGATATTTTTAAAAGGCGCGTTCCACGAGCTTTCCGATCGGCTTCCGGGAATGATGACCCTTATTGCACTGGCCATCAGTGTTGCCTTTTTCTACAGCGTGGCGGTACTGTCGGGCTTTGAGGGCCAACCGCTTTGGTGGGAGCTGGCAACGCTTGTGACCATCATGCTGCTTGGCCACTGGATCGAGATGCGCTCCATTTTTCAGGCAAAGGGAGCGCTCAAAGAGCTGGCCAAACTGTTGCCCGATACGGCGGAGCGTTTGCTTGACGGAGATCGTACCGAGGAGGTGCCGATTGAGGAGTTGCGGGAAGGAGACCTCGTTATGGTGCGTCCGGGTGCGAACATTCCGGTGGACGGCATTGTCCAGGATGGGAAAAGCGCCGTCAACGAAGCCCTGATCACCGGTGAGTCCAAGCCCGTAAAAAAAACGGCGGGGGATCATGTGATTGCCGGTACCGCCAATGGCGAAGGATCGCTGCGGGTTGAGGTGTCCGAAGCAGGAGAAGAAACAGCGCTTGCCGGTATCATGCGCATGGTGGAAGAAGCCCAGGGATCGCGTTCGCGCTCCCAGGACCTGGCGGATCGCGCGGCCTATTACCTGGCGCTGGTGGCCATCGGATCGGCCGGGTTGACGATTGCCGGATGGCTGGCGTTCGGCGCGTCGCTGGACTTTTCCATTACCCGAATGGTCACCGTGCTGGTCATTGCATGTCCGCATGCACTGGGACTGGCGATCCCTTTGGTGATCGCCATATCGACAACGTTGGGCGCCCACGGCGGCCTGCTCGTTCGTGACCGGCGGGGACTGGAGCAAGCGAGAAATCTGCAGGTGATTGTTTTCGATAAGACCGGCACCCTGACGCTGGGAGAACACCGGGTAATAGACGTTGTGACGGCGGAAGGCGTCGATGCTGACGAAGCCCTGCGTTTGGCCGCGGCCGCGGAGCATGATTCGGAGCATCCGATTGCCGGCGCTTTGAGCGAAAGTGCCCGGGAATCGGAGTTGCAGGTTCCGGGTGCCGAGGATTTTCATGCCATTCCCGGTCACGGTGTCGAAGCCCGTGTCGAGGGGCGCGACCTGAAGGTCGGAGGTCCCGCCTTATTAAAAAAATTCTCAATCGATCCTCCCGATGACATTAGAGATGCTGTGAAGCGTTTTTCGGATGAAGGACAGGCCGTTGTCTATCTGATCGAAGGCGATCGTGTGCGCGGTGTGTTTGCCATTGCCGACGCCATACGTCCCGAATCCGTTGATGCGGTGAGAGATCTTCAGAAAGAAAACATGACCGTTGCCATGCTGACGGGGGATTCCCGGGCCGTGGCTGAGGCCGTTGCAAAAAAGCTGGGCATCGATACCGTATTCGCGGAGGTGCTGCCGGATGACAAGGCCTACAAAATAAAGGAACTGCAGCGAGACGGACGGCGGGTAGCCATGGTCGGGGACGGGGTGAACGACGCGCCGGCTTTGGCAACGGCCGATATCGGTATCGCCATCGGCGCGGGAACAGATGTGGCGGTGGAGGCCGGCGACGTGGTTCTGGTGAGAAACGATCCGCGCGACGTAGCGCGGTTCATAAAGCTCAGCCGGGCCACATACCGCAAGATGATTCAGAACCTTTGGTGGGCCGCCGGATACAACATCGTGGCAATTCCCCTTGCGGCGGGCGTGCTGGCGTGGGCCGGGATTTTGCTCGCTCCGGCGGTGGGCGCCATCCTGATGTCCGCTTCTACGGTGATCGTGGCGATCAACGCGCAGTTGTTGAGACGCCTCGAACTATAAACCCGCGCTGGTGCCTAAACCGAAGGAGGTTTGCATGAACAATTTTCTCAATCGCTTGTTACGCGCAGCTAAACTGGATGCCGCGTTGTACGAAGAGGTTGAAGCTGATCCCTCGGCCATGGCCCAGGCCATGGGAGTCGTCGTCCTTTCCAGTGTGGCCGCAGGCATCGGTTCGTTGTCCCAGGGAGGTGGTGTCGCATTTATCGGCGGCATTCTGGGTGCCCTGATCGGCTGGTTCGTTTGGGCTTTTTTAACCTACCTCATCGGCACCAAGGTATTGCCGACGCCCCGGACCCGGGCCGATTACGGCCAATTGCTGCGCACCATCGGTTTTTCCAGTGCACCGGGCCTGATCCGTGTCGTGGGTGTCATTCCAGGCCTGATGACGCTGGTGTTTTTCATCGCCGGCATCTGGATGCTGGTGGCCATGGTGATCGCTGTCCGGCAGGCTTTGGATTATGAGAGCACGCTCAGGGCCGTTGGCGTGTGCGTCATTGGCTGGATTATCCAAATCGCCCTGATGGCCCTGTTCGTCGCGATCTTCGGCACCGGCGGGCAAGCGGCCGGCGCTTGACACCATGCATCGGGCACCCGGCTGGGCTTGATGCCCGTCCTGCCAGGAACCCGCCCACATTCTCAGGCCGTGAACGGATGGATCACAAAGTTGCTAATTGATGAGTCGGCGCTTCATCATCAACAGCCCCAAATAGGTGAAGAGCACCGTGAAAAGCACCAGGTAGGTGACATTGAGAACGGGGTTGGATTCCATGGCGCCGATGCAGAAAAAGCGGGTCAGTTCCACCAGATGATAGAGAGGAAAGATGAGGGTGAAGATAGCGGCCCAGTCCGGAATGCCGGACACCGGAAAGAAGGTGCCCGAGAAGAGAAACATCGGCGTGATGAACAAAAAGATGGGCAGATTGAACATGTCGATGGTGGGGATGATGCCGGTAAAGAACATACCGATGGCGCCGAAAGCCAGCCCACCCAGAAAGGCCAGGGGGATGCAGGCCAGAGCGCCCGGAAAGTTGGCGTAACCGATGGGGATCAGCACGATCAGCATCAAGGACACGGCGGCTGCGGCTTTGGATGCGGCCCATACGATCTCGGCCACGATGATCTCTTCCAGGCTGATGGGCGTTGCCAGAATGCCGTCGAATGTCTTTTGGTAGTACATGCGCACGAAAGACGTATAGGTGGTTTCAAAGAAAGCATTCCACATACAGGCCGTTGCCACAAGGGCCGGTGCCATGAAGCGGGTGTAGGCCAAATCCAAACCGGCATACGATACCCCGCCGATCAGCCCCGAAAACCCCAGTCCGAAGGCGAGGATGTAAAAACCGGGTTCGAGCAAAGGCACGATAAAGTTCACCTGCCAGATGCGGCGGTAGGTGATCAGATTCCGAAACCAGATGTGGCGGAAGCGTGGCGAGATGGCGGACAGTTGAATTCGGCTCATTCGCGAAGTTCCCTTCCGGTCAGTCGCAGGAAGACATCCTCGAGATTGCCCGCGCGAAATTGGCAGGCGTCCATGCAAAATCGGTCGCGTATATCGTTTTCCAGATTACCATCGCTTGCGGCGTAGACGATCATGCGTTCACCCAGGTCGTCATGCTTGACATCGTGATCCTTGACATAGGTTCTGAGCTGTTCATCGGCGCCCTCGATTTCGATGACATTCTCGGCTGCATGTTCGACAATCAGATCCCGCGGCCGGCCTTGGGCGATGATTCGTCCGTTGTCCATTATCAGCAGGCGATCACACAGGCTCTCGGCTTCATCCATATAGTGTGTCGTCAACAGCATGGTCAGCCCCTTTTTTTTGAGTGCCGTCAATCGGTTCCACATCTGATGGCGGGACTGGGGATCGAGCCCGGTGGTCGGTTCGTCCAGAATGAGCAGTGCCGGTTCGGCCATGATCGCACGGGCCAATTGCAGCCGTCGTGCCAAGCCGCCCGACAATTCCATCACCTTGGCATGACGCTTGTTGGTCAGGGCGAAAAATTGGAGCAGTTCCTCGGCCCGCTCCCGGGCCTTGTGTTTGTTCATCTCAAAATAGCGAGCATAAAGCAGCAAGTTTTGCTCCACCGTCAAATCGGGATCCAGGGTGTTTTCCTGCTGACAGATCCCCAGCCCTGATCGGATCCGGCGCCAGTCGGTGACGATATCCAAACCAAAAACCTTCATTTGCCCGCTGGTCACCGGAGAAAAGCCGTAAATCATGCGAATGGCCGATGTTTTACCTGCCCCGTTGGGACCCAGAAAACCGAAGAATTCGCCCTTTTCGACGGTAAAATGTACGCCGTCCACCGCGGTCAGATCGCCGAACCGTTTTACCACGCCTATGGCCTCTATAATATGCATACGGCATCCTTGCGAGGTAATGGTGTTGCCATCAATGCTATAAATTATCGATAAACTAATCCATTAATCATGCGATGGCAATTGACCGGCAGGATTTTTCCTTCGTCCCCTCCCGCCGGTTGCCCATTTATGCTTGTCAAAAACGGCGTTCACCGAGCTGCCAAGGGTGTGCCACGCGATATCGATGCAAAAATACGCTTATCCGGCTGCACAGATAAGGGAAATGCCCTATGGTGCCGACCTCGATTTGCATTTAATATGTCACAAGTATCGCGCGTTCGTTTTGGAAGCCAAAAGGAGGTATTATGCGTTTCAATTGTATGCCGGAGAAGATTTCAAAGGCAGCCATCGGCATTGTCTTTTGCCTGCTCGGCTTGGGGATGGTGGTCCTCGGGTTGACCATCTTGCCCTACATCGGGTTATTCATCGCCGTTCCTTTTTTTGTCCTGGCCTTTTACTTCTTCCGTTCCCATTTGACGGAGAGCTGTGAAATCAAGACGGGTTCCTGATGCAATGCGATCTCGATGTTCGTCGTTTGACATTTGGAAGGGGCGATCGTGCGGCACAAGACCACAAAAACATTCCATAAGGATCCGGCATAGCAATATCGCATGATCTCATGACACCCCATGGCTTGGGCGGCAATCTCACAGGGGGTGGTGGGTGGAATTTTGTGCCCGAAGAACGTCATCCGATACTCAGGTTCCGTGGTGGGTGCCTCGCGCTGCTGCAACACCCCTTCTTCCCGATGGTTTCGCCTGGAGTGCCGGGCTGAAATGGCTTATGTCAGGTAATATGAATCTTACGCCGACCATCAGTCCATTACGCTTCAAAGAGATCGTGGGCGCCTTTGTCAAATACGGTTTCGAAGACGTCATGGGCTTTCTGCACCTGCCGGGCAAACGCACCGCGCAAAAAGTGACCAAAGTGCCCGAAGGGCTGAGCCCCTATGAACGTATCCGCATGGCCTTCGAGGAATTGGGCCCCACATTCGTCAAATTCGGTCAAGTCATGAGCCTGCGCTCCGATCTGCTTCCCCGCTCTTTGATCGTAGAGCTGGAACGGCTTCAGGACAATGCCGCCCCCGTGGATTGGGAGAAAATGCGGGCGGTTCTCGAGGAAAACCTGCCACTTCCGGTGGACAATGTGTTCGTCCGATGCGAGCGGCAGCCCATGGCCTCGGCGTCGCTTTCACAGGTGCACCGGGCGGTGCTGCAGGCCGACGGCCGTGTCGTGGCCCTTAAAATACAGCGGCCCGGCATCCGCGCCGATATTGATCGCGACTTGGACATCTTCAACTTCATCGCGCGGCGTCTCCATGAACGTGTGGAAAGCCTGCAGATCTACAATTTGCCGGGTATGGTCGACTTGCTGCGCAAAACCCTGGACCGGGAGCTCAATTTCCTGCGTGAAGCCCGGTACATGAATGTTGCCCGTGAGCAGCACATGGATCTGCGTGGCATCTTCATACCGGCGGTGGTGCGCGAACTGAGCAGCGAAAAAGTGCTGGTCATGGATCATGTGGAAGGATGGCGGCCGGGCGATGGCGTTACAGCGGACGCGCCGCATTTGGCCCGCATCGGTTTGGCGGCCTCGATCCGACAAATCCTGGAGAACGGATTTTTCCATGCCGATCCCCACCCCGGCAACATGCTGATCATGGGCAACGAGACACTCGCACTTCTCGATTGGGGCATGGTGGGACGTCTGACACCCAAGGATCGCAATGATATGATCGATTTGATCGGCGCCGTGGTCAGCAGGGACAGCGACGATCTGGTGGATGCCATTCTGACGCTCAACAGTGCGCCGATGAACATTGACCGCCGATCCCTGCAGATCGATGTGATGGAGTTGCTCGACATGCACAGCGTCGCCGCGGTGGAGGAAATCAACCTGGGCATGTTGCTGCTGGACATCAGCGACCTGCTGCGCGCGCACCGCCTGCAGGTGCCGCTGGACCTGTATTTGATGATCAAAGCCCTGGTCACCGCCGAAGGCACGGCACGGCTGATCGATCCCAAACTGGACATTATCGCCGAAATCGAGCCTCACCTGCGGCGGTTGGCCTTGGCCCGCTTCAAACCGACCCGCATCTGGCAACGGTTTCAGTCCATGGCCTTCAAACTGGTCACTTCCCCTATCCAGTTTCCCCGTCAAGTGGCGGAGGTGGTGGAAAAGATGCAACGCGGTGAACTGCGGTTGCGATTCGAACACCACAACCTCGGCGATATGCGGCTGACGCTCGAAAAAACCTTCAGCCGTCTGACGCTGGGCATCATCGCCGGCGCCACAATCATCGGCTCGTCCCTGCTGCTGGTGACCGAACTGCCACCCAAGGTCGCCGGATATTCCTTGTTGGGCCTGATCGGCTACCTGTTCGCCGGTTTGATGGCCCTGTGGGTGGTTTACGATATTCTGCGCAACCGGTGATCCTGTTTACAAGTGAAAATGGCCAGGCCGGTTTGCTCCGAGCTTAGGCCGGCATGGAACTGTAGTCGCGGGACAACATGAGGTCGTCGAAATCAATTGCTACGAGACGAGCTTTTTGAACCCATCTTCATCGATGATGGGGATGTTCTGTTTGCGGGCCTGCTCGTATTTGCTTCCAGGATCGTGTCCTGCCACCATGTAATCGGTGTTGCCGCTTACGCTGGAAGTGGCACGTCCACCCAAAGCCGCCACCTTTGCCTCGGCTTCCGTTCGGGTGTATTCATCCAGTTTGCCGCTGAAAACGAAGGTTTTGCCTTCCAAAGGTCGGGATCGCCCCGCATCCGTCGTGCCGACCACCTGCACCCCGGCCTGCTCGAGACGCGCGAGTACCTGTCGGTTGTCATCCTGCCCGAAAAAGGACGTCACGCTTTGCGCGATTTCCGGTCCGATCTCCGCAATGGCTTCCAGCTCCGACCGATCGGCGCGCGCCAATCGGTCGAAATGCGCGAATGTTTCCGCCAGGATGCGTGCGATCCGCTGTCCAACGTGTCGGATCCCCAGGGCGTAAATAAAACGGTCTAACCCGGGGCGGGTGCGGGCTTGGATCGCCTGATGAAGTTGACGGGCCGATTTTTCAGCAAACCCGGTCAACTTTAGAAAATCGGCTTCCGTGAGACGGTAGAGATCGGAAATGTCTTTGACCAGTTCTCTATGCACCAGTTGCGCCGCGGTTTTTTCCCCCAACCCGTCGATGTTCAGTGCGGGCCGCGACGCGTAATGAATAATGGCGCCGATCAATTGCGCGGGACATTGCAACCGATTGGAACAGAAATGGTAGGCTCCTTCCTTGTGGACACGCCCATGGCAGGCCGGACATTGACTCGGCATGGCGAAAGGATCGCCACGTGCTTTTCCCGGCCGATCGACACGTTCCACAACCTCCGGGATCACATCGCCGGCCCTGGCAATGCGGACCTGGTCACCCGGCCGGACATCTTTCCTTTTGACTTCGCTCTCATTGTGCAGCGTCGCCCGGCTGACCGTAACGCCCCCCACGTCCACCGGTGCGAGCAGCGCTACGGGCGTCAGTATACCGGTACGACCGACCTGCACGACAATATCCTCGAGGGTCGTCACCTCCTCCTTGGGCGGAAACTTCCAGGCAAATGCCCAGCGCGGACTCCGGTGGCGCACCCCCAGGCGCTCGCGTTGCGCATAATCGTTCAGCTTGATCACGAGGCCGTCGATGTCCCACTCGATATGGGCCCTTTCTTCGGCCAGGTTGTTTCGATAGGACTTGATCTGCTCCAGGGAGCGAACTTTTTGGTTGCGATCATATGTTTTGAGGCCCCATTCGGAAAGTTGTTTCAACATTTCCGAGTGGGTGGCCGGCATGCCACCGTCGGTAGAAAGAATTTCATAGAAGACAATATCCAGCGGTTTTCCGGCCACATTCTTGGGATCGAGTTGGCGCATGGTCCCCGCCGCCGCATTGCGCGGGTTGGCGAAAGGCGCTTCCCCCTGTTCGATGCGCCGTCGATTGAGCTGCTGAAAACCTTTTCTGAGCATGAATACCTCTCCGCGCACAGAGAGGGTGTCCGGAGCGTCGTTTCTCCGCTGTAAACGCAACGGGACGGCGGCAATGGTTTTCAAGTTGTGGGTGATGTCTTCCCCCGCCTGTCCATCCCCCCGTGTGGCGCCGTATTTCAGAACGCCGCGGTCATAGACGATCTCCACCGAAAAGCCATCGAACTTGGGCTCCAGTACAAACGCTGTCTCTTCATCCCCGACATTTCGGCGCACGAAGTCAATAAAGCGGGCGACGTCGGCTGCTTCCAGGCCTGCGTCGAGACTGAGCATGGGAGCGCAATGGTTGATTTTTTTCAATCGGCTGACCGCTGCGGCACCCACACGCCGGGTGGGGGATGTTTCGGACTGCAATTCCGGAAAAGCCGATTCCAGTTCCTGAAGGCGCCGGAAGAGTTTGTCATAAAGGGCATCGGCGATGACGGGTTGATTTTTCACATAATAGCGATAATCATGAAATTCGATCCCCTCGCGCAATGCCTTGACCTCGCGTTGCGCCTCCTCCCCGCTCATGGCGTCGACATCCTTGAACGTTTCAGGCGGGTTTCTTTTGTAATCCATTGCCGAACTCCTTGGCCCGAAAGGGAACATCCGGTCCGGGGTGATGCCGCGGCCTATTAGCGCTTCATCATGGCTTTGAGTTCGCTCAAGCCGCGGGTATTGATCACATCGTCCGCCTCAAGCCACCCTCGTCTCGCCTGATCGACCCCGAAACGGATGAAGTCCAGATTGGCGGGGCTGTGGGCATCCGTCGAGACGGCCAACTTGAGCCCCATCTCTTTGGCCATGCGACAATAGCGATCGGCTAAATCCAACCGGTCCGGATTGGCGTTGATTTCCAGAAAGCACCCCCGTTCGATAGCCGCGGTCATGACCTTTTCCAGATCCACCGCGTAGGGTTTGCGCTCGTTGATCAGACGCCCCGTCGGATGGGCGAGGATATTGAAATAGGGATTGTCCATGGCCCGGATAATACGGGCCGTCTGCTTTTTCCGAGACAGGCGATGGTTGTAGTGCACAGAACAGACGCGGAGGTCGAGCCTTTTCAGGATATCATTGGGAAGATCCAGTGAACCATCTTCGAGGATATCTACCTCGATCCCTTTGAGCAGTATGATCCCTTCGAGTTCTTCATTAAGGCGGTCGATTGCTTCAATCTGGCCGGCGAGTCGTTCGACATTCAATCCCCTGGCCATGGCCACCTTCTTCGAATGTTCGGTGATGGCCAGGTATTCATAACCGCGACGTTTGGCGGCTTGCGCCATCTCCTCGAGACTGCTTTGACCGTCCGTGGCGATGGTGTGACTGTGCAAATCGCCGCGCAGATCTTTCAATGCCACCAGTTCGGGCAACCGGCCTTTTCGGGCCGCCTGCAATTCTCCCTGATTTTCACGCAGCTCCGGTTCAATGTAGGGCAGCCCCACTTTTGCGTATACCTCCTTTTCGGTTCTGCCCGCTATTCGCTTGTCGCCTTTGAAGACGCCGTATTCGTTGATTTTATATCCTTGCTTGACCCCCAATTTGCGAATGGCGACAGTGTGGCTTTTGGATCCGGTGAAATAGTGCAGTGCGGCACCGTAGCTCACTTCGGGCACTACGCGCAAATCCACTTGCAGACCCGACCGCAATGCCACGGTGGAGCGCGTTTTCCCCTGCGATAACACCTTGTGGATATCATCGTAAGCCAAAAAATGTTTCATTGCCCCGGATCCTCGCTTACTGGTCACCAGGATGTCCAAATCGCCCACGGTGTCCTTTTTGCGTCTGAAACTGCCGGCAACGGTGATTGCCTTGATCGCCTTTGCCTTTTTCAAAAAGGTGGTCAGGTTCGTCGCCGCCTGCTCCGCTTCAAACAATTTGATGCGTGCATCGTCTTGCCGATTTGCCCTGCGGAGCTCCTCGAGGATCACCTGCTCGCTTTTTTTGCCGAAGCCTTCCAGTTCCTGAACCTTGCCCTTTTCGGCCGCATCTTTCAATGCTTCGCGGGAAGTAATGCCCAGTTCCTGGTAAAGCGTTTTGACCCGCTTAGGGCCCAAGGTAGCGATGCGCATCAAACGACTCAATTCACCCGGAGTTTTGGCCTCGGTTTCTTCCAATTGCGAAAGGCGCCCGGTTTCGACAATTTCCCTGATCTTGTCGGCAAGATCCTTGCCGATTCCTGTTAATGCCGTCAGGTCCTCACCCGCTATGACCATATCGGATACGCTGCGGCCGAGATTTGCAACTTTCCGGGCGGCATTGCGGTACGCACGGACCCTGAACGGATTGGCCCCTTCGATTTCAAGAAGATCGGCTAGTTTATTGAATATGTGCGCGATATGAGCATTTTGGGTGGGCATTTCAAATCCATTTTTCGCGCGCCCTAAGCGCAAGCGTCCTTCGTATCGCAGAGAGCCAAAACAAGGGGGAGGGGGGCGTTCATTTGCGCGCTATCGGCGCGGGCGTTACAGGGCAGTGGCGTCAGCTGCTATACCTTGGGACTGACCAATCCCTTTTCAATAGCATAAGCGGTCAAAGCGGCCACATGATGCAAGTCCAGCTTGCCCATGAGGTTGGAGCGGTGTTTTTCGACGGTTTTGACGCTGATGTTAAGTAAATCTCCGATCTCTTTGTTCGCGTGGCCTTCCGCCAGGAGTTTGAGTACCTCCTTTTCCCGCTGTGTAATAGTGTCCCATTTGGTCGTTTTTTTCATGGATTGTCGCCCTTCAAGATACCCCTCCATGACGTCATCGGCTATCCCGGGGCTAATGTATGTCTTTCCCTCCAACACGCTGTCGATGGCAAGCAGCAGTTCTTGGCGGCTGGCATCCTTGATGCAGTAACCTTTGGCGCCGGCCTTGAATGCTTCCAGCACATGTTGATCCGATTCGTGGATGGTCAACACCAATATCTTGATTTCGGGAAACAGGGTGGATACCTCGTTGATAACACTGATGCCGCCGAGTCGCGGCATGGAAAGATCCAGGATTAAAAGATCCGGTAAAAAGTTTCTCACGGTTTTTATTGCTTCAAGGCCATCCCGCGCTTCTGCGACCACCTCGAGCGCTCCATGGGATGTCAACATCGATTTCAATCCTTCCCTGAAAAGACGGTGGTCCTCTGCAATGACAACCTTGGTTTTCGGGTTCATCGGCATGCTCCGTTGTTCGTTGTGATTCTCAAGGCATTCTAAGCGGTTTCAGCCATTTTGTAAACAAAGAAGCTCAGGGAAAAGGGGACGTTCTCCTCCTTGGAGCGCAAGACCATTGACCCTCAATACGGGCTGTGGCATAGTGCGTTGTGGGTGGCAAAACTGCGGTGTGTCGCGCACCTGTTGTTTTGCTGCTCCCTTCCTTCGGCACTGATTCTGAACAGCAGGCTTCTGGTCTGAACTTGTATTGTCGCGCTCCTCGGTGTTGCCGGGCCCGCCTTTTCGGGCACGGTGGATGGTGTGTGTTTGGGTTTGAACACATCGAAAAGGAGGTGCCTTTTCCATGGTATGGAAGATGATGCGCAAGGTCATGTTCACAGCGCTGCGTCGATCGCCCAAGGTGCTGCGGGACCGTGTTTTCCGGTCCCGCCTGAATTTGAAACCATTGTCCCGCGGCTTGGTCTTTGAAATCGCCCGCAGCCGGTCCGATCTGGACAAGGCGTTTCAATTGCTGCATGACGCTTATGTTAAGGAGGGCTTCAGCAAACCCCACATCAGTGGACGACGGGTCACCGATTATCACGCCCTGCCGTCAACGACCACATTGCTGGCCAAATGCAAGGAGGAGGTGGTCGCCACCATATCGGTGATTCGGGACGGCCCTTTTGGTTTGCCGGCCGATGCGGTCGCCGATTTTTCCGGTTGTCGCGCCCGTGGCGAGCGTCTGGGCGAGGTTTCGTCCTTGGCCATCAACCCGCGCTTCCGGGGCCGATCCGGAGAGGTGATGTTTCACCTGTTCAAGTACATGTTGCACTACAGCATGTACTTCTTCGGGCTGGACCGTTTCGTGATCGTGGTCAATCCCAATCGCATCACCCTTTACGAATCGATTCTGGCCTTCAAGCGCATCCCCGCCGCCACCGTGCGCACCTATTCTTTCGCCAACAACGCACCGGGGGTGTGCGCCACCTTGGACTTGATGCACTTGGAGCAGAATTTCCAGCGGATATACGCCGGCCGCCCGCAGCGTCGCAATATCTATCAATTTTTCTTCGGGCCTTACAGCCTTGCGGAAAAGCGCCAGTTCCGCTTTCCCGAGCGGCGCTACTACACGGCGATGGATCCGGTGATGAGTCCCGACATCATGAATTACTTTTTCAACCAGTGCACCGATTTCTTCTGCCATCTCGATTCGCGCAAGGTGGGCATTTTGCGTCATATCTACCAGGAACAAGCCTATGCGTCGGTCTGGCCCCGGCACATGTTCGCCGAAACGGCGCGCGACAGGGGCCATCGGCGTTTTGATGTGACCTGCAACGCCGTAATCGTCGGCTGTTCGGGAGAGGGAAGTGTGTTGCCGGTGCTGGATGCGTCTCGTGCAGGCCTGCGCCTGCGTGCCGACATGCCCCTGCGCTATCTGGACCGCTCGCTGCTGGAGGTGGCCGTGGGGCGCAGCAAACGGGCGCGCGTGGTGGCCGATTGCCGCTGGCGCAATGGTGCCACCGTCGGCCTGCGCGTGGTTTCGGCCGATACCGACTGGCATCGATTCATTGACTATATGGAAAATCGCATGGCCCGCATGGCCGAGGCCGGCACATCCGGCGGCGCCGACGCATCCGCGGAGCCGCTGGCGCAGATGGCGTGACGCCGTCGGTGTGGGCAGGGTTACGGATTGATGGGTGCATGTTTTTGGTTTGGCTTTTGACCGCGCAGGGGTATACTCGCTGCATTGCTTTCATCCCATAGGAGTTGTCATTCATGCTTGCCGCCGATCACGTTGTTCGTGAAGTTCGCCTGCTGGAGTTTTTCATTCGTCATCTTTGGCCGTTCTACCGCTTGTTCGTGCGCAATTTGCTGACCCCTCGCTGCCGCCGTTGCATTCTGCCGGAGAGTTATACGCCCTTGGTGGGTGGCATCTGTTTTTACTGCCGTGAGACGAATAGCACGCCCCCCGCGGCCGTTAAGCGCGACAAGGCTGAAATGGCGCGGGCCTTTGATGCGCTCATCCAACAGCGCATCGCGCAACAGGACCCGGCATACCACATCATGCTGTTGTTCAGCGGCGGCAAGGACAGCTGCTACATGCTGCACCGACTGCGCCAAACATACCCGGCCCTGCGCATATTGGCCGTGACCGTGGACAATACGTTCATGAGCCCGGTGGCCATGGAAAACGTTCGTGAACTCATTCGTCGCTTTGATGTGGATCATCTGATGCTGCGACCACGGGCGGCCACCATGGAGAAAATGTTTCGCTACGCCATTACCCATCTCAATGCAAAGGGGTGCGCCGGCACGGTGGATCAGTTCGATGGCGATTTCTTTTCCGACCTGGCGCGCAACCTGGCCGCCCGCATGGAGATCCCCTATATCTTCTGGGGGCTTTCGCCGACACAACTGGAGCAGATTCTGGGGCTCGACGACTTCCTCACCGACCCGGCGGACGAGGCCCGGCCGCGGGAAGCGGTGGCCGGCATCCGCTTGCGCGACGTCTTCGACGAGGAGGAAATGCACTACTGGTGGAACGGTCCGGCCTGGCCCTCGGATCGCCGACCGCAGATGGTCTTTCCGTTCCAGGTGTGGGACCTGCCCGAGACCTTCATCAAAAAGGAGGTGGGGCGCTTGGGGTTGATGCCCCGCGGGGATGAAAGCCCCTTGATGACCAACCACCAGCTGATACCCCTGATGGGCATCGTCGACATGGTGCAATTGGGCTACTCCTCCTTCGAGCCGGAGTTCGCCGCCATGGTGCGCCGGGGCCAGGCGGACAGGACCTATTGGCTGCACCTTTTCGAGACCATGGAGTACGCTGCCCGCAGCGGCCGCTTTTTAGGAAAATCCATCGACGAAATCCTGGACCGGCTTTCACTGCAACGCGCCGATCTGGGCCTCAAAGGCGGGCGCTGAAAGAGATATGGGTTGGGATTGGGAAACCATACCGGCGCTGCTGGCGATGCGGGTTCGGGCGACGCCCGGCGATACGGCCTTCATGGAAAAGGGCGACGATGGCCGGTGGCGCCCTGTTCGCTGGGACGCCTTCGAAGCCGCCGTTGGCGATCTGGCTTTGCGGTTGCAGGCGCTGGGCCTGGCCGCCGGCGACAGGGCGGCCATCCTGATGCCCAACGGCCTGCAGTGGGAGCGATTGCAGCATGCCGTGTATCGCCTGGGGGGCGTGGTGATCGGTCTGGACTTGAACGATCCGCCTGCCCGTATCGACGACATCTTTTCCCTTTGCCGGCCCACCCTGTTGTTCGTCGACCGCATGGAGCGCTTGCAACAACTCTCCCCCGAGGCCTGCCGCCGCCTGCGCCGGATCGTCGTCCAACATGAAGATGGGGCGCCTCCCCGCTCGCAAACACCTTTGCATTTCCTGGACCGTTTACCGGCTTCCGCCGCCGATGCTTTGCCGGTGCAGGTGGACCCCGATGCCGTCGCCACCATTCTGCTGACCTCCGGCACCACCGGCCGTCCCAAGGCGTTCTCCTATCGGCATCGCCAACTGGCTGCGGCCGTAAAAGCCATTGTGCGCCATTTCGATGAACTGCCCGCACAGGCCCATACGGCTTGCTGGTTGCCCTTGGCCAATCCTTTCCAGCGCATTATCAATTTCTGCGCGGTGGCAATGAACTGGAAGGCGTTCATGGTGCCGGCGCCGGCTGCCATCATGGAGGCGGTGCCGCGGATCACTCCCCACATCTTTGCCGCCGTGCCACGCTTTTACGAAAAATTGATGGACGGCATCCAGCGGCGCATCGACCATATGGCCCTCCCACAGCGTGCCCTGGTGCAATGGGGGGTGCGCACGGGGCGGCGGTACCGGCAAACCCTGGCGCGCGGGGAGCGGCCGACACCGCTTTTGCGATGGCGGCACCGGCTGGCCGATGGCTTGGTGTTGCGTCGTATCCGCAATATCATGGGGGACCGGTTGCGATACGGCATCAGTGGATCGGCCGCCATGCCGCTCGCATTGAGCCAAGCCTTCGAGGGCTTGGGGTGGCCTGTTCTGGAGGCCTACGGCATTAGCGAAAACATTGTCCCCATGGCCATGAATGTGCCCGGCGCCATTCGTTTGGGCAGTGTCGGACGGCCTTTGTCCGAAAACACCCTTCGGTTGGCCGCCGATGGCGAGATCCTGGTCAAGGGTATCGGTGTCGCGGCCGAGGCGATCCCGGTGACCCATGATGGTTTCCTTAGAACCGGCGACCTGGGCCGTCTGGACGCGGATGGCTATCTGTGGCTGACCGGTCGCAAGGCCGATCTGTTCAAGCTTTCCACGGGGCGCAAGGTGACACCGGCGGCCATCGAGGCGGCCCTGGAGACCATCGAGGATGTGGATTTCGCCGTGGCCGCCGGGGCGGATCGCCGTTATGTGACGGCGCTGCTCAACCTGACTTCGGAGCGCTGGCAACGCCTGCAGCAAACCCACAACGGGACACAAGGCGCGCTGGATCATTTACGCAATTCGGCGCGGCAGGCCTGTGCCCATCTGCCCGTCTACTGCCGGCCGGTGGACATCGCGGTGGTGCAGCAACCGTTCACCCACCAGACCGGAGAGCTGACAACCAATATGAAATTACGGCGCATGTTTGTCTTGGAAAAATATGCCGGAGTGCTGGAGCCCCTCTACCGGCGTCGTGGCGATGCATCCCCCATGGACGCCGGTCAGCGATTCGATGCATCTGCCGGCACCATACCCACGCCGGGCGAACCGACCGGGCAACGGACGGGAAAGGTCGGCGACAAGTGACGGCCCATTACTTTTTAACCGGCGGCACGGGTGCCGTCGGCAGCGCCTTTCTGCAACGCATGGCCGTCGGCGATGCCCGCATCACCCTGCTGCTGAGGGCGGCGACACCCTCCGCGGCGCAAGCCCGCATGGTCCATTTGCTGGCCCAGTACCGCATCAATGCGGCGCCGGATCGCATTCATGCCGTGGCAGGGGACCTGCAGCAGCCGCGTCTCGGGCTGTCCGCCGCGGATCATGCCCACATCGTCGGCCACTGCACCCACCTGGTGCACTGCGCCGGCAATGTGCGCATGAATCTGCCGCTGGCCGCCGCCCGTGACGAAACCTTGGGCATGACACGCCGCATCTTGTCCCTGAGGGATGCCATGGGGGGACGTGCGCCGCTGGCCTATGTCAGTACCGTGGGCGTGGCCGGACACATGACCGGAGAGGTCCCGGAGAACTGGCTGACCCGGCCGCGTGTCTTCCGCAACACCTACGAGGCCGCCAAGGCCGAGGCCGAGCAGCTGGTGCGGGCCGCCGGCGACGCCCGCCGGCCCATTACCGTCATCCGGCCGAGCATGGTGGTGGGCGATTCCCGCAGCGGCCATGCCGGCACCTTTCAAGTGTTTTACCATTTGTGCGAATTTCTCAGCGGTGCGCGGACCATGGGCTGGATTCCAAAGGTCGGCGACATGCGGCTGGACATCATACCGTGCGATTATGTGGCGGCGGTGCTGGAAACGGCCCTGTGCACGGCTCCGCCGACACCGCCCATTCTCCATGCCTGCGCCGGACCCGCGGGTGCCGTACCATTGACCCACCTGATTCGGCGAGTGCGCAGCCGTTTCGCCGCCCACGGACGCCGTTTGCCGCCGCTGCGCCAGGTGCCGTTGCCCCTCTACCAGGGGTTGTTGCGTCTGGCACGCCCCATGGTCACCCGCCGCCATCGCCGTCGCTTGGACGCGCTGCCCTTTTTCTTCGCCTACCTCAAGGAACGGCAGTGGTTTGCCAACAGCCGCACCTTGGCCCATTTCGCCTCACAAAGCCTTGCGCCGCCCCATGCGGACAGCTATCTGGATCGGGTTTTGGATTACTATCTGGGACGATAGGGGACGCCCTATGCCCCTACTTGGTCCAGATGCCATCCAGCGTATCGCGCACGGTTATGGCCAATTCCTTTTTGGCGATCGGTTTGGTGGCGAAGGCGCGGATGCCGGTTTGAAAGGCGGTCTCATCGGTGATCAGATTGCTGTAACCGGTGCAGAGAATCACCGGCAGGTCCGGGCGGATGCGCAATATTTCGCGGGCCAGTTGGTGGCCGTTCATTTGCGGCATGGACATGTCGGTGATCAGCAGGTCGAACGCTTCCGGCCGGGCGCGGAACTGGTCCAGGGCCGCCAGTGGAACGGTGTGGCGGGTGACGGTGTAACCGAGGCGCTGCAGGGTCTGGCCGATGGCGTTGAGCACAGCCGGTTCGTCGTCCACGACCAGGACATGTTCCGTGCCCATGGGCAGTTCGGCGGTTTCCGCCGATGATTGTGCTTGTGCCGGTTCTTCGGTGACCGGAAAACGGATCGCGAAGGTGGTGCCCTGTCCCACTCGGCTCTCGACGGCGAGCTTGGCCCCGCATTTTTCCACGATGCCGTGCACCACCGACAGACCCATGCCCGTGCCTTCACCGGGGGGCTTGGTGGTGAAGTAGGGTTCGAAGATGGTCGTCAGGTGCTCCGGCGCAATGCCGGTGCCGGTGTCGGCCACCGTCAGCACCACCATTTGCCCGTCCGGCGTTGTGGTCGGATCCTCCTCCGTCGCTGAAGCCTCTTCCACGCTGACGGTCAGCGTGCCGCCGCCGGGTGACATGGCATGGGCCGCGTTGGTGCACAGGTTCATTAAAATTTGATGCAGATGGGTGGGGTTGGCCAATACGGTGGCCTGGCTGTTGATGCGCGAGTGGATCTGAATGGTGCTGGGCAAGGTGGCGCGGATCAGGCGCAGCGCTTCTTTGACCACCGGTGCGATGCTCAAGGGGCTGACGGTTTCGTCCGATTGTCGGGCGAAGGTCAGGATCTGGCGGACCAGGTCGCTGGCCCGTTTGGCGGCGGCCAGCAGTTCGACCAGATTGGCTTCCAGCAATGACCCTTCGGGTGCATCGTCCTGGCACAATTCGGCATATCCGATGATGGCGTAGAGCAGATTGTTGAAATCGTGAGCGATGCCGCCGGCCAGGGTGCCGATGGCTTCCATTTTATGACTCTGGCGCAGCTCGACCTCCATCTTTTTGAATTCGGTGATGTCGGTGGCGATCTGGATCTTGGCCCGTCGGCCGTCGGTCCATTTGATCAGCCGATCGTAATTGACATACCAGCGCCGGGTCTCCGGATCCTGTTCCTGCCAACTGTGCACCTCCCGGCCGTCGTTGCTTTGAACCGCCAATTCCCGGTTGCGGCAGACCTCACAGGGCCCCGACCCCTTGCGCAACGCTTGCCAGCAGGTGTGACCGGTCCAGTCGCGGTCATAGCGTTGAATCATGTGGCGGTTCATGAACAAGATTTCGTGGCTGTCCACATCGGCCACGTAGATGGACGCGTCGATGCTGTCCAAAACGGTGAGAAACCGTTCATGGTGCAATCGGATGGCATCTTCGATGGTCTTGCGGTCCGTGATGTCCCGGTTGCCGGCCCGCCGCCCCAGGAAACGGCCCTCATCGTCGAAGACCGGCTGGCAGGAGTGGCTGATCCAGCGGGTCTGGCCTTCCCGCGTGACGATGCGGTAATCGAGATTGTCCACCCCTTTGGAAGGATTGCCGTCGGTTTGAAGATGCTGCGCGACCGGTTCCCTGTCGGTCTCATGAACGATGGCCAGCAGCAACCCCGGATCGTCCATGAAGGCCTTGGGCGAATAGCCGGTGATGCGTTCGCAGGAGGGCGAGACGTACTCCAGACGGCCGCGGGCATTGATCCAATACTCCCAATCGTAATTGAAATCGGCCACGATGCGGTAGCGCTCCTCGCTGACCCGTAGATGGGCGCTGACCTGCCGCTCCTTTTCCAGGGCCGTTTTCAGGCCGTTGAGCATGAAGCCCAGGGTCACGGTGGCAAAGGTGTTGAAAAAAAGAAAATTGATGGACAACACGAGCATTTTTTGCAGCGGCTGTCCCAGATAGGGCGCCCACTCCGGTTGAAAGAGGTGGGTGTAGAAGGAGGCCGAAAGCAGGGTCAGGGTGTTGATCAGCAGCATCCAGAAGGCCCCTTCCAGGCCCACGATGGAGATCACCATGATCGAGCCGCCGAACAGCCAGATGTAGCCGGCGCCCTGGGGGCCGAGAATGAACAGCAGCCCGGCACCCAAGCCGTAAAAGGTCAGGCAGGCGATGTAGCCTCTGAGTCGCAGGGGCCAGTTGCGGTTCACCAGCAGCACCACGATGATGGCATAGCAGACGGAATCGAGGAGGATTACGCTCCAGAGCCCCTCCTGATAGGCCATGATGACCGAGGGGATCAGGGGGATGGCACCGAAGGCGGTGGTGATGAAACAGAGGATGAAAAGGATGCGCTCCTGCCAGAAGGTCAGCGGATCGGCACCCCAAACATAGGTGGGCATCAATCGTTTTTCCAGTCGATTCCAAATGCTGAAGAATCGGTGCGACCAGGGGCGTTGCAAACCGCTTCCTTTCTGCGATGGATTGGATCAATGTGCTCAGGTTGAATTGCTTTGCGCGAACATTAAGAATGCCGACAGAACGGTGCGGGTGTCAATATGTATGTGAAAGGGCTTGGCAGTGTGTTGTGGATTGCGCCTGGCGATTGTGGTAATTTATTAGCATCCGTTTACCCACCGTGTCAGAGGAGATCGCCATGCAAACAACGTTTCGCTTCCTGGTCGTTCTTTTGGTCTTTTTTATGTGCGTCCCTGGGGTGCCTGCGGAACAAGCGCCCGTCAGTGTCTCAACCCAGGAGTGCATCGAATGCCACGCCGTGACCCATCCGGGCATCGTGGCCGATTGGGCACGCAGTCGGCACGCGGCGACCACCCCCGGCAAGGCCATGACCGTCACGGGTACGGCACTGAAGGTCTCCAGCCGGCAGGTGCCCGAGCCGCTTCGCGACACAAGCGTGGGGTGTGCCGAGTGTCACATGTTGCGCGGCGACGCCCATGCCGACACCTTCGAGCACAACGGCTACGACATCCACGTGGTGGTCAGCCCGGACGACTGCGCCACCTGCCATGCCCAGGAGCGCGCCGAGTATGCCGACAACATCATGGCCCGGGCCCACACCAACCTGGCGGACAACGCGGTGTACAACGACCTGGAGCGCACCATATTGGGACGCAGCCACCACAAGGCGGGCAAACACATGGTTTTCGATGCGCCCGATGCCCGCACCCGGGCCGAGGGATGCTACTACTGCCACGGCACCAAACTGGCCGTCAGCGGCACCCAATGGCGCGATACCGATTACGGCGAGATGGAATTTCCGGTGATCGAGGGCTGGCCCAACCAGGGGGTGGGGCGGATCAATTTGGACGGCAGTCACGGCAGCTGCACCAGTTGTCACACCCGCCACCAGTTTTCCATCGCCATGGCCCGCAAGCCATACACCTGCATGGAGTGCCATGCGGGGCCGGACGTGCCCGCCTATAAAATCTATGCCGCCAGCAAGCACGGCAATATCTTCTCCGCCAAATCGGACCAGTGGCGCTTCGACCCGGTGCCCTGGACCGTGGGCAAGGATTTCACAGCCCCCACCTGTGCCGCCTGCCACATCAGCTTGCTGGTGGACGATGAGGGCATGGTGATCAACCGGCGCACACACAAAATGAGCGACCGCCTGGGATGGCGGCTGTTCGGGCTGATCTACGCCCATCCCAAACCCCGATCCCCGGATACCACCATCATCCGCAACGCCGCCGGCTTGCCCCTGCCCACCGATCTGGACGGCACGCCGGCCAAGGATTATCTCATCGACGCTGAAACCATTGCACAGCGCCGTCAAACCATGCAATCCACCTGCCTGGCGTGCCATGGCACCGGCTGGGTCGACGCCCACTTCGAGCGACTGGACAACACCATCGCAGAAACCAACCACCAGGTGCGCACCGCCACCCGGCTGATGGAAACGGCATGGGCGCAAGGGCACGCCCGGGGGTTGGACCGCGGCGGCAGCCTGTTCGACGAGCATATCGAGCGCCGCTGGATGAACACCTGGCTGTTTTATGCCAATGCCACCCGATTCGCATCGGCCATGGCCGGCGGTGGTGATTACGGTGTGTTTGAAATCGGCCGCTACCAGTTGACCAGTACCCTTTTGGATATGCAGGATTGGCTAGAGACCCGGCAAATGATCGGCACACCCCCCGCACCCTGAACCAAGGCGCCTGCAGCAGGCGCTGGTTGCAGGGCCGGTTGCAGGCGACCGATTCGGCCATCCGGTTTTCGGCTCAAGAATCGGGGCGCACGGACGATACCAGACATAGAAGCTCAAAGAGGTGTCTGGTATGGTCGAAACTTTTAAAAAACATTATCCCTTCGCCCTGGTTGTGCTGATGGCATGGAGCCTTTTGCTGCCGGCCGCGATTGCCGAAGCGCCTTCGGAGGAGGCGGCGGTGCTGGCTTGGACACTGCGCCAAATGGGCATCGGTGCCGCCGTTGCGTTGCCGCCGGTGCACCGGGTATCCAAGGACGAATTGGCCACTGTCTTCGTCCGCAGCAACCGTCGGGCGTATTTGCGCTGGGAAAACCAATACGGTCCGGACAGGGCCCGGATGATCCTCAGAGGGTACATGGACGACATTCTGGGCCTGTACGATACCCGCACGGGAACGGTCTATGTGGGCCGTTTTCTGGATCCTTGTCGCGGACAGGCCATTCTGGCCCATGAATTCACCCACCACATCCAGCACACGTTGCGCGGGTCCATCATCGATATCGGGGACGGCAGTGCGACCATTCTCTACTGGCGGCGGGAGCGGGAAGCGGAACGGGTCGAGCAGGCCTATCTCAATGCGTTTTGCGGCCCTGCGCCCAATCCATGAAGTCGGCGATGGGCGTCCAATAAGCGTCGTCGTCCGGTCTGCCGATATCGTTGTGGCCGCCCCCCTCGAGGGTCACGAACCGCTTGGGCGAGGGCGCCTGTTCATAGATCCGCCGGCCCATGAAATAGGGGGTGATGGTGTCCTCGGTGCCGTGCAGCACCAGCAAGGGGGCTTGCAGCCGGCCGATTTTTGATGTGTTGTCGAAGCGGCTGCCGGCAAAGGCGCTCAACAGGCCGAAGCCATGGATTCGGGCCATTTCCTTGCCGCTGGTCAAAGGCGTGACCAAAATCACACCGCCCAAGGCGTGGCTTTGACCGAGCGCCACAGCCACGGTGCTGCCGATGGACCGGCCTAGCACGAACACCCGGTCCAAGGGAAAGTGCAGCTGTTCGGTGACGTGTGCCAGCGCAGCTTGTCCGTCGGCATAAATACCGGCCTCGGTGGGCCGCCCCGAACTGAGACCGTAGCCGCGGTAGCTCACCCCCAGCACATTGCACCCCATGGTGGTCAGGTGCTGCAACTCCGGCAGCCGGTGGCCGATATGGCCCGCATTGCCGTGGAAATAGATCACCACCCGCTCCGCCGCCGGCTGCGGTAGCCAGTAGCAGTGGAGCCGCTGCCCGTCGGCCGTGGTCAGATAAACTTCCTGCACCCCTGCCGGCAGGCGTTGTCCCGTCCACGGGTTGTCCCGTTCCGGGTAGAAGGCGCAGCGGTTGATGACCCACGGATAACTGCCCAACAAAACGGCCAACAAAAGGCCTGCCAACAGCGTGCGCCATCTTTTGCCGCCTTTGCCGGGCGCCGCCTTGTCGGTGGTCATGGTACCTCCGCGCACCGTTGCATGGGTGAGGATGAATGGAGCGATGGTTTTTTTGTCGTCCCGATGTGTGCAAGCTACCATGGCGCTGCCGGCAAACCAAAACAGTTTTTCCCTTGGCTATTGACAAACGCGCTTCAGGGTGCTCATATCGCCTATTATTCGAGGTGGACAATGGGTTTTCAAAAAGTTGCAGCGCGTTGTTTTTCCAACTGGTGGTGGTGTGCCTGCCAACGGCCATGGATGCCTGCCGGTTGACGATCGCCGCAATTGACGATTCACATACTAAGGACCGTGGGCATTCGCTTCCCACGGTCCTTTTCTTTTGGCGGGCAGCGGGTGTTCGGTCAACGACCTTAAGGAGGAAGTGCCATGCTCATCGTTATGGACAAGAACGCCACGGCGGCACAGATCGACCAGGTGGTGCGCACCATCGAGGTCCGGGGGTTCACCGCGCGCCCCATTCCCGGTGGCGACCGGGTCTCCATCGGTATTCTCAACAATGCCGGTCCGGTGGACCCTGCGCTGTTCGCCGGTTTGCCGGGGGTCAAGGACGCCATTCCCGTAACGCGGCCCTACAAACTGGTCAGTCGGGAGATCCAGCCGGCCGACACCTTGATCCGGGTGGGCAAGGTGACCATCGGCCAGGGCCACTTGACCATCATGGGCGGGCCCTGCGCCATCGAAGGCGAGGCCCCGGCCATGGCCATCGCCGAACAGGTCAAAGCGGCCGGCGGCCAGATCTTCCGCGGCGGTGCTTTCAAACCGCGCACTTCACCCTATACCTTCCAGGGGCTGGGCCTGGAGGGACTCAAGATCATGGCCAAGATCCGGGAGCGGTTCGATATGCCGGTGGTGACCGAGGTCATGGACGGCGAAACCTTCGATCAGGTGGAGGAGTATGCCGATATCGTGCAGATCGGCACCCGCAACATGCAGAATTTCAGTTTGCTCAAGCGGGCCGGTCAGAGCCGGCGGCCCGTGATGCTCAAGCGGGGCATGTCGGCCACCCTGGAGGAGTGGTTGATGGCCGCCGAGTACATTCTGGCCGGCGGCAATTCCAACGTGATCTTGTGTGAGAGGGGGGTACGTACCTTCGTGCGCCACAGCCGCAACACCCTGGATTTGTCGGTGGTGCCGGTGATTCTCAAGGAGAGCCATCTGCCCATCATCGTGGATCCCAGCCATGCCGCCGGCGTGCGGGACCAGGTGCTCCCCTTGAGCCGGGCCGCGGTGGCCGCCGGTGCTCACGGTTTGATGGTTGAGGTGCATCACCAGCCGGACCAGGCGTTGAGCGACGGCGCCCAATCGCTCTATCCGGAACAGTTCATCACCCTGTGCGGCCACGCCCGCCGGATGCACGCCATGCTGCAGGAATGATTTCAGTCACGGCACCAAAGAGAGGAAGATCACCATCATGCACGAAATAACCGTCGACGGCCGCAGCGGCCGCTCCCGCATCCTGGTGGGCGAACGGCTGGTGCGTCTGGAGCGCTACCTGCCCGCGGGCCATACCATCCTCATAACGGACGAAACCGTGGGGCGTCTTTACCAATCGCAGTTCCCCGATCTTCCCACCATCACCATCGGCTGCGGTGAAAGTCACAAAACCCTGGACACCCTGGCCGCCATCTATGACCGATTGATCGCCCTGGAAGCGGACCGCGCCAGTTTCATCGTGGGCATCGGCGGCGGCATCGTGGGGGACGTGACCGGTTTCGCCGCCTCCACCTACATGCGCGGCGTGCCCTTCGCCTTTGTGGCCACCACCCTGTTGGCCCAGGTGGATGCCACCGTGGGCGGCAAGAACGGCATCAATTTCAAGGGGTATAAAAACATGGTGGGGGTGTTCAACCAGCCCCGCTTCGTGATCGCCGACATCGGCCTGCTGCACACCTTGCCGCCCGGCCAAATCGCCGGCGGCCTGGCTGAAATCGTCAAGCACGCCTGCATCGCCGACCGAGACTACTTCACCTTCATCGAAAACCATTGCGAGGCCATCCAGTCCCTGAACGAAGAGGTGCTGTTGGAACTGGTGCGCCGTTCGGTGGAGATCAAGGCCGAGGTGGTCAATCGAGACGAGCGGGAGTCCGGCGAGCGGCGCAAACTCAACTTCGGCCACACCCTGGGCCATGCCTTGGAAAAACGGTTGGGCATCAGCCACGGTCAGGCCGTCAGCGTCGGCATGGTGCTGGCCGCCCGTCTCTCCCACCATAAAGGGTTGCTGTCCGGCGACGAACTGGAGCGGATCATCGCCTTGCTGGCGCGGCTCGACCTGCCCACCACCCTCGCATTCGACCGCCGGTCCGTGTTCGAAGCCCTCAAGAAAGACAAAAAGCGCGAAAGGGATCAAATCCATTTCGTTCTGCTGCAAGGGCTGGGCAAAGCCCTGGTGGCGCCCATCGCCATCGACGAACTGGAGCGCTGGCTGCTGGACACCCAATGAGGGACGCGCATTTTTCCAAGCGGTTCGAATGGAATGCCCCCGCCAACGCGCTGGCCCGCCTGGTGGCGCGCAAACAGGCGGAGGGCATCGCCTTGAACGACCTGACCCGGTCCAACCCAACCCGAGTGGGGTTGGACTACCCGACGGCGGCGATCCTGGCCGCCTTGGCATCGCCGGCCGCCATGACCTACCGCCCCGATCCGCGGGGCTTGGCGACGGCGCGGCAAGCCATCGCGGCCTATTACGCCGCGCAAGGCATCTGTGTTTCCGCCGATGCGCTCTACTTGACCGCCAGCACCAGCGAGGCCTACGCCATGCTGTTCAAATTGCTGGCCGATCCCGCGGATGAAGTGCTGATTCCCGTGCCGGGTTATCCCCTGCTCGGCTACCTGGCACGCTTCGAAGGCGTGTCCGCCGTGGCCTACCCGTGCCGCTGGGATCCGCATCAGGGGTGGTCCATCGACCTGGAGGTGCTCGAGGCTTTGATTACGCCCCGCACCCGGGCGGTGGTGGTGATCAGCCCCAACAACCCTACCGGGGCCTATGCCGGTCCGGCCGCCCTGGCCGCCCTGGACCGCATTGCCCGGCGCCATGGGTTGGCTTTGATCGTGGACGAGGTGTTCGCCGATTATCCCGCGCCCGCAACCCCCGCCGCCCAAACCCGCAGTGCCTTGGCCGATGCTGGCGCCTTGACCTTCGTTTTGAACGGTTTTTCCAAGATGCTGGCGTTGCCCCAGGTCAAGCTGGGCTGGATCGCCGTGGGCGGTCACACGGACCTGGTCCGATCCAGCGGATCACGCCTGGAGACCCTGCTCGATTTCTATCTTTCACCCGGAACGCCGGTGCAGCACGCCGCACCCTCCCTGCTGGCGCTGCGACGGATCATCCAGGCGCAGGTGCACAGCCGTCTGGCGGCCAATCGGCGCCTGCTGCAACAGATGGTCGGAGCGGTGTCCCACTGTCGCCTGTTGCCTTGTGAAGGCGGCTGGTACGCCGTGTTGGAAATCGATGACGCCCTCGGCGACGAGGCGCGGGTGCTGCGGTTGCTGGAGCGGCACAACACACTGGTGCATCCGGGCCTGTTTTACGACTTCAACCGGGAGGGCGTCGTGGTGCTCAGCCTCTTGCCGCCGCCGGAGACCTTCAGGGCGGGGATCGATCATCTGATAGCGATGGATGGAGACGCCCCTGAGGGCTATTGAAATAGAAAGAGCGCGCCGAGCACACCCGCCACCGCGATGCGGTACCAGCCGAAAACGATGAAGGTGTGGGTCTGGATGAAACGCAGCAGCCAGCCAACGGCAATGAAAGAGACCCCGGCGGAAACCACGAAGCCCAGCAGCACCATGCCCCAATCTTCGGGCAGGGCGTCGATCGGCGGATGGACCAGGGCGCTGTAAATCTTCAGACCGCCCGCCGCCAGCATGGTGGGGATGCCTACCAGAAAAGAGAACTCCGTGGCCGCCGGCCGGCTGACCCCCAACAGCAGCATCAGCAAGATGGTGGACCCGGAGCGCGAGGCGCCCGGAAAGACGGCGGCGATCAGCTGCCCGACCGCCACGGCCAGTACCACCATCCAGGTGATGTCGGTATGGACGGGCCGTCCCTGGAGCCGCTTTTCCACCAGGATGAAGGCGATGCCGCCGATGAGCAGGGCCCAGGCCACCGGCCCCAATGTTTCGGGCAGCTCGAAGCCACGGCTGTGCAGGAAGAGGCCGCCGATGCCGGTGATGCCGAAGGCCACCGCGATTTTCAACAGATAAACTTGGGTGCTCCGTCGGCGCCACTCAAAGAAAAATTGGCGCAGCCTTTCGGGGAAAAGGGGCAGCACGGCCAGCACCGCACCGCTTTGGATGACGATATTGAACAGGTCACTACGGGGCGAAAGCCAATGGCCGGCAATGAGCAGATGGCCGGTGGAAGAGACGGGTAGAAATTCGGTGATGCCCTCGATGATTCCCAGAATGATGACCGCGATCCATGTTTCCATCCGGCCCTTAGAGAAAAAATCGGGCCGCTTGTCAAGAAGATTCGTGCCTGGCATTGTTACCGGTTTCGTGTTATGAAAATCGCTTTTTGTTTAGCAGTCATCATAGAAGGAGAAAGACAATGAATAGTCAGTTCAATCGGGGGTTGGCGATCCGCCTGGTGGTCGCCTTGGTGGTTGTTTCGGCCGTTAGCGGAGCGGTGGCGGCAACGGCCGATGAGGGGCCGACGGTGCGCATTGACACACCGCGTCATGACGGTGTTTTCGTGGTCGGCGAGGAGATCAATTTTTCAGTGACCGTCAGGGATGCACAAGGCAGGACGGTGGGTAATGCCGCCGTGGTCTGGACATCCCAGGTGGACGGGGAGATCGGCAGCGGTCGTTCATTGGTCCATGACGGATTGAGCGTGGGCAACCATCGCATTACCTGTACCGTGATGGATGCCGGCGGCAAACCGCTGGGGGTCGCCACGATTCGGATCAAGGTGGATTATGCCCAGGACGAGGGGCCTGTGGATTTGACCGGCGTGGGGGGCGTGGAGGTCAAAAAAGGGGAAGATTATTTCATCAGTCCCTTCTGAGGACTCCCGGCAAAGCAACTTCCTTTTTGCGCATCTCTGCTCCAGACTGCTTCGGGGTGATCAGTGGATGAATATGCAGCATCAGCAACAATGAGCGGAGCGGCTCATGAGGGGTGGCTGCCGCCTTTAATCGGCGGCAGCCACCCACCCACTTTTTATGGCCCTTTAGCTGGTTAGCGCCGGGCGCCGGCCGGCATCTCGTGGCTGACCAGGTACTTGAAGAAGTCGGAATTGCTGTCCAGCACCAGAATATCCTTCTCGCCGAGCAACTTCTCATATGCTTCCAAGCGGCGTGTAAAGGCGTAAAATTCCGGATCCTGGTTGAACGCTTCTGCGTAGATGGCGATGGCCTGCGCGTCACCCTCGCCCCGCAGGGTTTGGGCCGCTTCCTGGGCATCGGCCAATATCACCGTGCGCTCCCGTTCCGCTTCGGCCCGAATCAATGCGCCGCGCTCCTCGCCCTCGGCGCGATAGCGGGCCGATTCCCGTTTGCGCTCGGCTTCCATGCGTTGAAAGACGCTCTGCTGCACCGCCGGCGGCAGGTCGGCCCGTTTGATGCGCACGTCCACGACGTGAATGCCGAACCGTTTGGCCTCCAGGCGCGAGGATTCGGCGATTAACTCCATGATGGGTTCGCGATCGTCGGCGATGACGTTTTCAAGGTTGTGCACAGCCAGTTGGCGCCGTAGCTCGGAGCCCACGATGTCGTCCAAACGCGCCTGGGCGCCCATTTCGGTTCGTACGGTGACGAAAAACTCCAGCGGATCGGCAATCCGCCAGCGGGTTACATGGTCCACCACCGCCCGCTTTTTGTCCAGGGTGAGATACTCCTGGGAGAGGGCATCGGACGAGAGCATGCGACGTTCCAGAAAGCTGACTTTCTGAATGAACGGAATCTTGTAGTGCAGGCCCGCCTCGTTGATGGTACGGCGGTATTCGCCGAACTGGGTGATGATGGCCTGGTTGGTTTCGTCGACGATGACGATGCCCTGGACGGCGACGACGGCGATCACCGCCAGCGCCACGATGGCGGCCACCAAAGGTATGGGCAAACGGTTTGCCTGGTTTTTCATGTCAATGATCCTTTCTGATGTTGCGTAGGTCCTCTTGTTTCAGATCTGCCGGGAGAAGGAAAACCCCCGGCGGCAATGCGTCGCGGACGGCGTCAGCGGTTGTTGCTTCGCGGCGGCACGGCACCTTCCAGGCCGCGCAGCGGCAGCAGCGGCAGCACCCCTTTGTCCGCATTGTCGCTGATGAGGACCTTTTGCGATTCGGCCAGGACCCTTTCCAAGGCTTCGATATGCATGCGTTCGCGGGTGACGTCGGGGGCTTCCCGGTATTCGGTCAGCACCTGGGAAAAACGGTTGGCATCGCCCCTGGCGCGCCGGACGCGTTCTTCACGGTAGGCGATGGACTCTTCGCTGATGCGCTGCGCCACGCCGCGGGCTCTGGGCAGGATGTCTTCCATGTAAGCCTGGGCCTCGTTGACCAGACGCTCCCGGTCCTCCCGCGCCCGAACCACCTCATGAAAGGCGTCCCTTACCTGGGCGGGGGCATCGGCCACCTGCAAACGCACGTCGGTGACCAGGATGCCGGTCCGATAAGCGTCCACCAGCCGTTCCAGGAACTCCTTGGTGTCGGCTTGCACTTCGGCGCGTCGCTCGGTGATCACCTCGTCGATCAACATGCGGCCCACCGTGCTGCGCAGCGCGACCTCCACCGAAGTGGTCAGCACATTTTCCGGATCCTTGACCCGAAAGAGATATTCGGCCGCATCCTTGATGCGATACTGCACGATCACCTGCACGTCCACGATGTTTTCGTCCCGGGTGAGCATCAGGGACTCCTCCAGGATGGTCTGATCGCGGCCGGCGCGCATGCTGCGAAAGCCGACCTCCACGCGCCGGATACTGGATACATCCACCACGTCGGCGGTCATGATAGGCCAGGGGATGCGGTAGTTCAAACCAGGGTCGGTGGTGTTGACATGTTTGCCGAAGCGGCGTTCGACGCCTTGTTCGCCGGGTCCCACGACATAGATGCCCGTGGCCAGCCAGACCAGCACCACCACAGCCAGTATCCCGATATAGGCAAAGGGGCCGTAACGCTTGAACATGGCCTGGGCTTTTTCGACCCATTCAGGCATTTTTTCTTCCGATGACGGCCATTTGTACTGACTCATGCTTCCTCCTGTGGGAAATCGGCCGGAGGCCGATGAAAAAGAAATATTTTCCAAAGCGCCGATGCAGCGGGTTGGACCGGTGATACGGATCATCTTTGGCAGGTTTCGCCCGAAAGGGTATATTGATCGGTGAATTGGGTCAAGCCTTATCGGGCGTCTTGTCCGGGGCGCTGTCCGATGAATCGGATTTGCCTTACTCTTTTGGATCCTTTATCTTGATAGGATTGGGTTGTTATCCACCGATGACAAGCTGGCGGTGGCCGATCCTTTTGTTTATTGTTTTGCCAGGAAAGGAATTATGCCTAATGGGCCGATTTTTGATGATCGATATCGGTGCCGGGACCATGGACATCTTGTTGTACGATGCCGCGACCGGCGAACATTTCAAGGCCGTGGCGCCGTCGCCCGTGCGGCTGGTGGCTGGGCGGATCGATGCGACGCAAGGAAACCTGCTGGTGACCGGCGTGGAGATGGGCGGCGGACCGGTGACGGCGGCGCTGCGCCGGCGGGCCGCCGATGCCGAGGTGCTGATGTCGCATTCGGCGGCGGCTACCTTGCACCACGATATGGCGCGGGTGCGCGATTGGGGCATCCGTTTGATCGATGAGAAGGCCATCGACCGGTTGGCCGGCGACGAGCGGTATGCTCCCATCGTGCTGGAGGATGTGCAGCCGGTGCGGATCGCCCGGATCATCGAAGGCCTAGGGTTTCCCATGAACTTTGATGCGGTGGCCCTTTGCGCCCAGGACCATGGCGCGGCGCCGCAGGGCGTGTCCCACCTCGATTTTCGCCACAACCTGTTTCAGACGATGCTGGACCGCTCACCACTGCCCCACACCCTGTTGTTCCGCGACGATGAAGTGCCTCCGGCCTTCACCCGCCTTGGCGCCATGGCGCGCGGCGCCCGCGAATTGGGCGCCGCGGAGGTGTACGTGATGGACAGCGGCATGGCCGCCATGACGGGCGCGGCGCAGGATCCCCATGCTCGCGGTGCTCAACCGGTGATGATCCTGGATGTCGCCACCTCCCACACCGTGGCCGCCGTGATGGAGCAAGACCGGGTGGCCGGCTTCGTGGAGTACCACACGCGGGACATCACCCTGGAACGTCTGGAAGCGCTCTTGCGGGAGCTGGCCGAAGGACGGGTGCGCCATGACCGGATTCTGGCCGAAGGAGGGCACGGCGCCTATCTGCGGCATGCCGTGGGGTTCGACGCCCTCGGGGCCATCATCGCCACCGGCCCCAAACGCGGCCTGCTGGGGCCAAGCCGATTGCCCATCATCTGGGGAGCCCCATGGGGCGACAACATGATGACCGGCACCGTAGGGCTGCTGGAAGCCCTGCGCTGTCGCAAAGGCATGCCCCCCATCCGTTACCTTTAAAGAGACCGCAGCGACCACCAAGACGGTTACATGGCGGCTTTCCGGCGCTGTTTCGTTCCCCGGCTGGGTTAATACATCAGGTTGGGGAGAAACAGCACCAGCTGGGGGAATAGGGCGATGAGGGCGATGCCGACGAAGATGGCCAGCAGGAAGGGCAGGATGCCCTTGAAGATCGACTCCAGGGCCACCTCTTCCTTCATGCCCAGGGCCACCCCGTAGACCACGTAGACATTGATGCCCACCGGCGGCGTGATCACCCCCATTTCGGTCACCATCACGATCACGATGCCGAACCAGATGGGATCGTAGCCCAAGTGGAGGATCAGGGGCAGAAAGATGGGCACGGTGAGCATCACCAGGGCCAGGGAATCCATGAAGCAGCCGCCGACGAAATAGACCAGCACGATGACGGCCAGAATCAGGATGGGCGCCAGGTTCAGGTGCTCGATCCATTGGGCGATGTCGAAAGGAATGCGCGTCACCGCCATGAATTTGCCGAACACCATGGCGCCGGCGATGAGCATCATCACCATGCACGAGGTGCGCAACGTTTCGTAAAGCGCCGCTACGAACCCCTTCCAGGTGAGGCGCCGCCGCAGCAAGGAGACCGCCACCACGCCGAAAACCCCCACCGCCGCCGCTTCGGTGGGGGTGAACCAGCCGAAAAAGAGCCCCCCCATCACCAGGGCGAACACCAGCAGGGTTTCCCCCAGATCGCCCAGTGCTTTGATCCGCTCTTTCCAGGAAAAGCTTTCGCCCCGGGGCCCTTGCTGGGGCGCGATGGTGCACCAGACCAGAATCGCCAGGCAAAAAAGCAAGGTGATCAGGATGGCCGGGACGATGCCGGCCACGAACAGCTTGCCGATGGATTGCTCGGTCAGGACGCCGTAAACGATCAGCACCACGCTGGGGGGCATGATCATCCCCAGGCCGCCGCCCGAGGCGACGGCGCCGGTGGCCAGCTCGTCCGCATATTTGAACCGTTTCATTTCCGGCAGGCCCACCGTGGCCATGGTGGCCGCCGTGGCCGGACTGGAGCCGCACACCGATCCGAAGGCGGTGCAGGCCGAAACCGTGGCGATGGCCAGCCCGCCGCGGGTGCTGCCCATGAATTTATAGGCCGTGTCGTACAATCGCCGGCTGATGCCGCTGCTGAAGGCCAGTTGGCCCATGAGGATGAAGAGGGGGATGGTGGTCAGGCCATAAGAGGCGAAGACCGAATAGATATCCTTGGCCAGCATGTTCAGGGCGCCCTGGGTCGATACCAGGAGGCTGAAACCGGCCAGGCCCACCAGGGTCATGACATAGGAGACGGGCATGCGCGTCAGGAAAACGATCACCATCAGCACGATGCCGGCAATACCGATCAGTGTGGGATTCATTTGGTTTTCAATTGACCGAAGGCTTCGATCACCCCCCTGAGAATGACAATGGTCAAAACAAAGAAGCAGGCGGCCACCGCCAGAACGATGAGGTACTCCGGCAGCTGGAGATTCATGGACACCTCCCCCGCCTGATTCAGATTCAGGCCGTACACCCACATGCGCCAGGCCACCACCGCGAACAGGGTCGAACCGGCAAGTCCGGTCAGAATGTGGATGATCAGCCGGGTTTTCAGCGTCAGGCGCCGCACCACCAGCTCCACGCCGATATGGCCGTTGGTCTGGTGGGTGAACGGCAGGGCGAAGGCGACGGCCAGGGCGCCCATGAAGGTGACCAGTTCCACGGAACCGAAAATGGGATATTTGAAGAAACGGCCGATGATGTCGGCGCAGGTCAGCACCGTCATGCCGACCAGGCAAAGGCCGCCGGCGGCTTTTGCCTTATCCGTGATCCATTGAAACGCTTTCCAGATCAGATTCATGGGATTGGCCGTGGCTGTTGCTGGCAAAGGCGGGGGGCGCCGGGATGCCGGCGGTTGCCGCCGCCGCGCCCCTACGCCCCCGTGGATTCCATTGGGTTAACGATGGTTTTTCAATGTTTCGCGAATGGCCTTCAGAATGGCCTTGCCGTTATGACCGTCATCTTCCAGTTTTTGGCCATAGGCATCGATCATGGGGGCCACCGCCGCCTCCCAGCGTGCCGCTTCCCGGCTGTCCAGACCGAAGGCGCTGTTGCCCTGTTGAAAGAACGCCCGCAATCCCTCGGTGTCGCTGCTGTCCCACGCCTCGCCGTGTTTAACGGCCCATTGGGCGTTGATGGCTTCGATGGTTTCCCGATCCCGGGCTTCCAGGCTGTTCCATTTGTCTTTGTTGATCACCACGAAGAAGGCGGTGGTGTAACCCACGGAGTAGGCCATGGTGGCGTGATGGACCACTTCGCCCAGCTTCCATCCCTGGTTGGCTTCGATGGGATGGGCGCTGCCGTCCACCACCCCTTTTTGGAGGCTCTGGTAGGCTTCGGGCATGGGTTGCGCCACCGGGGTCGCGCCCAGCGCCTTGACCATTTCGGCGCTGAAACCGGTGGAGCGAATGGTTACGCCCTTCAAGTCTTCCAGGGTGCGCACCGGCTTGCCGCGGGTGTGAATGATGCCGGGGCCGTGGGCGTGCAAATACATCACCTGGGTATTGGCCAGCTCTTCGGGTTGGAACTTGGCCTGAACCGCGTTGGCCACCGCCGTGGCGGCGACGCCGGTGGGATAGCCCAAGGGCATGTCGACGATGGCCATGACCGGAAATCGGCCGCGGGTATATGCGAAGGCGGACATGCCGATGTCCGAAATGCCGTCCAGCACGCCGCCATAGGTCTGGTTGGCGGGGGTCAGCGTACCGCCGGCAAAGTACTTGATGCGTACCCGGCCTTCGGTGCGCTTTTCCACCTCTTGGCACCACTGCTCGGCCAGTTGGCTTTGAATGTGGGTGGGCGGGAAAAAGTTGCTGTAGGTAAGGGTGACGGTTTTGGCCTCGGCGCCTTGGGGGATGACCACACCCAGGGCGATCCAGAGACAACATCCCATCAGAACCATGGCCTTAAGGCAAGCACACCTTTTCATTATTCCTCCTTCTTAAACTGTTGCCGGGGTAGGGGCGACGGACCAAGGAACAATCACGCACTGCCGCATTTGGTCGGGAATCCAACTCCGCGCGCGGAGACTATCTTGCGGTGCGGCGCTTGTCAACCTTGTGGCGGAAGTCGGCCAGGGCAATCGCATGTCGTTTTGGCATGGGTAACGCGGGTGGCACCCAGAGGCCCTGGCGGGCCAGTTTTAAGTTTAAAGTGTTAAGTTTTAAGTTGAAGGTATTCTATCGATTAGAGATGGTTAGGGGGTGGCGGGGGTGGCACTGGCAACTGGTTGCCAGTGTTGCGCAGCAACAAGAGGTGATGCACACCCTGCCGCCACCGTTTAGGCGGGTAGCGTTCACGCCACATACACAAACCATCCGGTTGCCGCCGCTTAGGGCTCGCGAAAAAATAACTTCCCATTTTATGCATCCCTGCTTCAGGCCGTCTTGGCCCGATCAGCGGATTCAAAATCCTCGGAATAGCTCGCTATGCCTCCGGTTTTGAATCCGCTGATCAAACCAATCCGACCCAAATCCGGGCGCCTAAAATGCGAAGTTAATTTTTCGCGAGCCCTTATGCGAAACACCTCCTGGCCTTCGGCCACCCGACACCCCCGAAACACTCGCCCCCCTCCCTACACACACACACACACACACATCTAAACGACAGAATTCATTAACTTAAAACTTAACACTTAAAACTTAAAACTGCCCGCCCTGGCGGGCTCCGCGGGCTCCATGGCGACCTGATCAAATTCCTTTCCAGGGGCAATTGGCTATCGAAATCGGTTGGATTATCGGCTATGGAAAGGGTATGACCATTTTCCCGATTGCGTAGGGTGCGAAGGAGGCGCGGTTTTGGCACAACAACTCTTGGAAGAGCGGCATGCGTTGATCTGGCACGGCGAGCAGGTGTTTGCGCATGCCTTGGCCAAACAGGTGATCCACAAGCCCAAGGTGACCGTCTGGATCATCTTGCTGCCCCTGCTGTTCCTGTTTTTCATGCAGGATCTGAAAAAGTACAAAAACGGCATTCGCGATTTTGTCGAAGGGTTCTTGAAAAACAAGAAGATTGCTTTGGACCTGGCTTTCAACGCCGTTGTCGATGGCGCGTCCCTGGAAAAAACCGTGGCGGCCTTCGGCGCGGATTCGCGGCCGGACAATGCCGCGGAACGCACCCTGCATCAAAAGCAGATGCGCGAGATCGAATGTCTGGCCGCCCACTTTCGGCAGCTGCTCAACAGCAACGGCCAAACCTATGAAGCGCTGGTGCGCAACAGCTACATCTCCCCCGGCAAGTACAAAACGTTTCAGGACCGGCTTTTCGAGCTTGAGGCGGCCGTCATCGAAGCCGCACTGCAGGCCAGACCTGCCGAAATCGATACCGGCGCGTTGGTCGCGCAGATGCAGTCGGCCATGCGCACGCTGCGCCGGCAGCAGCGCGATCACATTTTCAAGTCCTAGGAAGACGACGCAGCTTGGCGCATCCGGCACACGGCGCCGGAATGACGCCTTGCGCATGGGCGGCACGGAAACGGACATAGGCCGGTCGACGCCAGATCACCGGCAGCCAGTCGACGCCGATATTGCCGAAGGTCAGGCGCCGGTAGGGACGACGGCAACCGTCGATCAGGTGGTGCACGTCCGTGAGCGGCAGGTTGGCCGGCATGCAGGGCGAGATTTCCCCGTCGGCGGAGACGCACAGGGCCTGCTGAATGTTTTCCGTACAGACGGTTTCCATTGTGCTGTCGCCCGGAAAAGGGGTGTGAATCGTTATGCCGGCGGCTTGGCCGGCGGCGTGCACACGTTCGAAAAGGGACGCCAGGGTTGCCCGTCGCGCCGGATCGTCGAGGTTCACCACCTCTGCCTTGAGCCGATCGTCATCGGGGGTGAAATCCAGCAAACTGACCACCACCTCTTCAACCGCCGTGCCTTGCAGACGACTGGGCAGCGCCTCCAATTCCGCCATGCCCGAGGCCGGCATCAGGTAGGCGATATGGATCGCCGGTGTTCTTGTGCCGAGGCGTTTTTTGATGTCGGCCAGCATTGCAATGTTGGCCAGCACCGTTTCCATGGCCGTACCGGCCCGGAAGCGGTCGTTGTCGGCGGTGCCGGCGCCCGCCAGCGAGAAGGCCATCAGATCCAGTCCGGCATTGATCAACTTTTCGGCCAAAGGGGCATCCAGGCGCATGCCGTTGGTGGTGGTGCCCACCCGAGCGCCGGCTTGCTTGGCCAGCGCCACCATGGCGGGCAGATCGGGGTGCAGCAAGGGCTCGCCCCAGCCTTGCAGATAGACCAGTTCGGTCTTGGCAAAGGCCGGCAGCAGTCGCCGATACAGTGACAAGGGAAGAAACCGGTTGTGCCATCGGGAACGGTAAACGGTGCGGGGACAGTAGGTGCAGGCGGCATTGCAGGCGGTGGTGACCTCCACCTGAATCCAGGCCTTGGGTTCCCACAACACACGGTGTTCCCACCAGGCATGCAGGCGGTGGAGCAGTGAAACGGGCGAGACCGATTTCATGGCGCCGGTCCTGTGTGAAAGGGTGAAGGTCCGGGCGGCGGATGCCGCCCGGACCTTCGGGGGTCTCAAGGAGCTGAGAGATCGTTTATTGCGTCCGCAGGGTGTTTTGCACAAACATCGTGGCCACGGCCGTCTCCTCCGACTGGGTGTACCAGTAGGTGCCGGCATCGATTTCGGAATCTTCGATGGCCTGCATGATCGGCTGGATGTAGGGCAGTTGGTTGCCCCACGGCAGAATCACATAGGCGGTCACCCACAACAGACCCAAGCCGGCGGCCAAGCCGAGCCAGCCCCGCAGGCTGTAATTGCGATGGCCGTTCATGTCGGCGCTATTGCCTTTGATGGTACCCATGACACAGGCTCCTTGTGCGTTGGCGTTGCGCGATTAGTTCATCAGGCTCTCGGTGACGCCCGGGAACACCACGAAGAACATGATGTAGGCGGTGACCAGGGTCAGAATCAGGTTCAAGCTTTGCCCGCACACATAGAGAATGACCGGCTTGCCGCCCTTGAAATGTTTGGCCATTTCACGGAAGTTGGAGGTCAAGCCGATGGAGGCGAAGGCCAGGATGAAGAACCATTCGCGGCAAACGCGCGAGAAGCCGCGCAAAACACCCTGGTCGACAAGGGCCGTGGCTCTGTCGCCCATGGACTCGAAAAGGATCGAGAAAATGACGGAGGCCGCGATGAAGCCCAGCACGAACTTGGGAAAGCGGTACCAGATCTCCATCTTGCTGACCATCTGGCCGGGGGCGCAATCGACCCGGGCGCACCAGTAGACGGCCACGCCGAAGGCGATGACCCCGATCATTACGTTCTGGATCATCTTGATCGTGGCGGCCACGAACATGCCGGTCTCGCCCAGGAAGGCGCCGGCGGCCACCACGGCGCCGGTGGAGTCGATGGTGCCGCCGATCCAGGCGCCGCCCAACACCGGGTGCATGCCGATGGCCACGATGAAAGAGGGCAGGGCGATCATCATGATGGCGGTGAAGAGCATGGACATGCCCAGGGCGATGGTCAGCTCCTCTTTTTTGGCCCGGCAGGCCGCCGCAGTGGCGATGGCCGCCGAAACACCGCAGACGCACATGTCGGCGGACACGGTGATGTTCAGGGTCTTGGATTCCATTTTCAAGACACGCTGGCCGAACATATAGGTCAAGACCAACACAACGGGGGTGACCACCCAGGCCACGAAGATGCCGGCCTGGCCGATGGCCAGGATCTTGCCGAACAGGATCTCGGCGCCCAGCAGCACCAAACCGGTTTTAATGAAATATTCGGTCTGGGCCCCCTCCTGGATGAACTTGGGAACGCCGATGGTGTTGGCGATCAACATGCCGCCCAGAATGGCCCAGATCAGCGGGCCGAAGCCCCAGCTGCGAAGGGTGGATTGGCCGCCGATGATTTCGGCCACGATGGCCAACAGGAAGACGAACACGAAACCCTTCATGAACATGCCCGTGTTCTTGCCCATGAGCTTGGCGCCGGGGGTAAAGAACAACATGAACAGAATCAGGATGCCGATCAGGTAGGGGATCTTGTTGTAGGCCTTGGTTTCGGCCTTGGACTTGGCGCTGCTCTCCTTGCTGCGGGCATCGCGCCAGGCCCTGATCGCTTCATCGGCTTGTTTGTTCAGTGGCCGATCCTGGAAGCCGGCCGACTCGGCCGCGTTCTGGGCGGCGCGGGCCTTGGCCAGGGCTTCGGCCGTGCGCGCCTTGGCCTGGTCGTAGGCGGCGGCCGCGCCTTCCCTGATTTGGGCCGCCCCGGATTCACTCAGATAGAGGGCCTGAAGGGGGTTGGACGACCAGCGGGCCGGTGTGCTCAGCCATTTGCTCAGGGTTTTGCCGTGGGGTTCGCTGCGGCCGCGCAGGCCGGATTTGGTGGAATTGGCCTGGTGCCATTCAATGGTGTGAAATGGCGCCCGTTCGCTTTCCGATTGCATGATGGCGTCGGCGCCGGCCAGCTTGGCGTCCAGATCGGCCGGCGGACGGGGCAGAAAGATCAGTAGACCGACGATCAAAATGATGAAACCCAGCCAGATTGCCAGCCAATCCTCCTTTTTCCACAACTGGGACCACTCCCAGCCCTGCTTGTCGACGACGAACCCGGCGTCTCCTGATTGATTGCTTGCCATGAACATCTCCTTTCCAATGCGATTGAATCGTTGATATGTTGATAACGGTAAACGTTGAGTGGTATGAGTGACCGCCGGAGCGTACACAACCGGCGTGATTGGTTAGCAAGAGCGGCGCCACTTTTGCCGGTGAGGCGAAGAAAGATTAAAAAAACAAAAAAACCGGTATGTTGTATTGAGTATGGAGACGCGGGCCAAAAGATTGGGTGTCCCTTTCAAACCATGGATTGACAACCCTGGTTGTCACCCGTGCATGCCGTGGTTGGCACTTGCCCCCCTTCTCCTCGATGCAAGATGCGACAAAAGTTGAATGCCATGAAACCCAAACGGATCACCGCACAACCCTTCGAATCGTCCTGGAGCCTGAGAACCCGATTCCACATCGGGATCGCACTCTGTTTGCTGGTCGTCTGTTTTGCCAGTGCCTTTCTCATCTATCGCCACGAGAAGCGGCAGCTGGAGGAGATCGCCCATGCCAACACCGAATTGGTCATGGCGGCGGTGGAGGCCAGTCGGGCCTACATCCGTGAAGAGCTGCGGCCACGCATGTTCGACGCCTTCGGTCCCGACTTTTTCATGATGGAAGCCATGTCCACCTCCTATGTCGGTCGGGCGATCATGGACCGCTTCGGTCGAGAGTTGGCGGATTTCAGATACCGACGGGTATCGATCAATGCGCGTAACCCCGCTGCGGAGGCCGATGCCTTGGAGCGGCGCATGATCGAACACTTCAGGCAGAACCCCGACCAACACAACTGGCAAGGCATGTCCGGCAGCCGCAACGAAGCCCATTTCGTGCGTCACCAGCCCGTGTTTTTCGAAAACAGTTGCATGCACTGCCACGGCGATCCCGCCGATGCCCCCACCGAACTGGTGCGATCCTACGGCGCGGAAAACGGCTTCGGCCACTATCCGGGGGAACTGGCCGGCATCATTACCGTGGGCGTACCGGTGCACAAGGCCCTGTCCGACATCAAGGGGCGGGCCACCTCGGTTTTCTTGACGGTTTTTCTATTTGTTTCGCTATTTTACCTGTTTTTGACCTTCTTTTTCAACCGCATCGTGGTCAACGACCTGCGCGGTGTGCTCAATGTGTTCCGGGAAGCGGTGGACGAGGACCTTTGCCCCGACCCTTCCGACGAGGTGCCGGTCAACGATGAATTGCGCGCCCTGACCCTGGCGGCCACCAATATGGCCGGCCAGTTGCGCCGCAGCCGGCAGGCATTGGAGCTTCACAACCTGGAGTTGGAGCGCAAAGTGGCCAAACGGACCCGGGCGCTGCAAGAGAGCCGACGCCTGCTGCAGGAAAAGGTGACGGCCCGCAACCAGGAGCTCAAAACCTTGAACCGTATTTCGGAAATGACCAGCCAGGCCCGGGGCATGGAGGAGATATGGCCCAGCGTGCTGGGCGAGAGCCTGGCCATGATTCCGATCCAGGGCGTGGGGCTCTATTTGCTGCAGGAGGAAGATCAAACCCTCCAACTACACTTTCAGCAAGGCGCCGATGGATTGCCGAGCCAAATCCATCCTTCTCCAAGCGAAAAGGATCCCGCCGCGCCAAAGCCGGCGGTGGCCGCCTATATCGGTCAGGCCTTTGCCGGGCAGATCACCCGCTTTCTTTCCCGACGAGGGGCCGACTGCCTCAATGTGCCCATCGCCTGCCGCGGCAAGTCACTGGGTGTGATCAGTTTTCTGGAGCGGCCGGGCGAGGCCATCACCCCTGATCAACAGGCGCTGCTGCTCTCCATCGGACGCCAGATCGGCATCGCCCTGGAAAGTTTCAGCGACCGCCAACGCTTGGTGCAGAGCAAGGAGTTGCTGCAATCGGCCTTCGACGGCATCACCGACATGGTGGTGCTGCTGGACAGCGACTTTCGCATCAAGATGGTCAACCAGGCCTATCTCAGGCGCTACGAGGTGACGCTGGCCGATGTCTACGATGCACCTTGCTACGAAGCCCACTCGGGTAATCTGGCACCCTGCGCCGATTGCGGCCTGAAAAGCGTCGTCAACACCCGCAAGGCCGTGACCCAGGAGGTGCGCTATCCGGGCGGCGCGCTGTTCATGGTGCAGTTTTACCCGGTTTTGGATGACGCCGGCCGCTTGGTGCGCATCATCCGCTACAGTCGGGAGATCACCGATCAGAAGAAGATGGAAGAGAAGATCCAGCAGGCGGAAAAGCTGGTGGCCATGGGCCAATTGGCCGCGGGTGTGGCCCATGAGATCAACAACCCTTTGGGCGTCATTCTTTGCTACGTGGATTTGCTCAAACGGGCCCTGGCCGATTTTCCCCAAGGGCTCAAGGACCTGGCCACCATCGAAAAGCAGGCCCTCAATTCCAAACGCATCGTGAGCGACCTGCTGCAGTTCGCCCGCAGCCACGAAAGCGCCAAGCAGGCCGCCGCCTTCAACCGCATCGTCTTCGAGGTGGTGCAACTGCTCAACCACCAATTCAAGAAGCAGAAGGTGCGGGTCGATCTGCAACTGGACGATGCGGTGCCCCACATCGTCATGGATGTGAACAAGATCAAACAGGTGTTGATCAATCTGCTGATCAACGCGTGCCAGGCCATGGAGGGACCGGGCGCGATCACCATCGCAACCGTCTGGCAGGCCGATGAAAAATGGGTCGAGGTCCATATCCGGGACAACGGCAAAGGCATCGCGCCGGCCATGAAGAGCAAAATCTTCGATCCCTTTTTCACCACCAAGGCCACCGGGCAGAGTACCGGCCTGGGGCTTTCGGTCAGCTACGGCATCGTCCAGGATCACGGTGGCGAAATCACAGTGGAAAGCGAACCGGGCCAATGGACCTGCTTCACCATCCGTTTGCCCCTGGAGGCCTGATCCATGCAGCCGCAGCGATTGCTGATCGTCGATGATGAAAAGGACATGCTGGAGGGGTTGCAGCGGGTGCTGGCCTACGAACTGGAGGGGGTCTCGGTCACGGTGTCGGATGATCCCGAGACGGTGATGGCCGACATCCAGCAGCAATGCCATGACCTGGTGCTGCTGGACGTACGCATGCCCGAGGTGGACGGCATGGCGCTGCTCGAGGCCTTCGGCCGGTGCGAACCGCCGCCCACCGTCATCATGATGACCGCCTACGGGGACATCGAAACTGCCGTCACGGCCATCAAGCAGGGGGCCTACGATTTTATCACCAAGCCTTTCGAGATACCGGACCTGCTGCGGGTGTTGCGCAAAGGGCTGGAGCGCAGCCGATTGATCGGCGAGAACCTGACCCTGCGGCGGCAGGTATCGGAAAAGGCGGCCTTCACCCACTTTCTGGGCCAGTCGCAGCCGGTGCGGCGCCTCTATCAGGCCATCAAATCGCTGGCCAACAGCGACTATGCCGTCTTGATCCGCGGCGAAAGCGGCACCGGCAAGGAGCTGGTGGCCCGGGCCATCCACGGCCTGAGCGGCCGCAGCAGCAGGGACCTGGTGGCGGTCAACTGCCCGGCCATCCCGGAACACCTGCTGGAGAGCGAACTGTTCGGCCACGAAAAGGGGGCCTTCACCGGCGCCATGGCCTATCACAAGGGACTTTTCGAACAGGCGCACGGCGCCAGCCTGTTGCTGGACGAGATCGGCGATATTCCGGTCAGTGTGCAGACCAAACTGCTGCGGGTGCTCCAAGAGCGGGAGATCCGTCCCCTGGGCGGCACCCACGACTTCCGCGTGGATGTGCGCATCCTCTCCACCACCAATCAAAATCTGGAAGAGAAGATCAAGGACCGCACCTTCCGCGAAGATCTCTACTATCGGTTGAACGTGGTCAGCGTGTTCACCCCCGCGCTGCGCGAAATGCGCGAAGACATTCCCCTGCTGGTGCAACACTTCACCCGGCAGGTGTGCGACGAGTTGGGCTGCGCCTCCAAGCGGATCGCACCGGAAGTGATGAACCGGCTGGTGCGGCGCGAATGGCCCGGCAACGCGCGGGAGTTGCAGAACTTCGTGCGCCGCCTGGTGCTTTTTACACCGGAAACGGAAATCGACCGCGATGCCCTGGCGGCCGTTGCGGAAGAGCCGGACAGGGCGGCCGGCATCACCCCGTTCCCCGGCGGCATCGAAGAAATCCGGCCCTACCTGGACGAAAAGGAGCGGTTGATCGACGCTTTCACCGATCAATACGTCGATCAGCTGTTGCGCAAAACCCAAGGCAATGTCTCCAAAGCCGCCCGGCTTTCCGGATTGAGCCGGCAAGCCCTGCAAAAGATGCTCAACCGCAAGGGGATCGATCCCGAGACCTACCGCGAATCGTGAAATCGGGTTACCGCGTGCGGCCGATTGCCGGCAAGCAGGGTGCGGCCCATTTTCGCTGCACCCAGATGATATTGTTCGAAGCCCTCAACGAGTGCCTGAGTTGACGGAGGTGGCCCTAAAGGTATGAAAGCAGGCCTACACAGTCCCCTTCCTTTGCTCCGGCGGCGCCTTTTGCCATAGCATTGTTTCGAGGTGGATGCGCGGCGGAATCGGAATTGGCTGCCCGACATAGATGAGATGGGATGCGCGAATTGTAACTGCAGGCCCTGAAGATTTTTGACAAACGGTCGATAATCTCCTGGACAGTGTCTTTCTGCACTTGGACTTTGAGGATTTCGGATGAAAAATACCCCCCGCACGGCAGGAGCCGCTCACCCGCATCGGATAGCGGCCGATCAAGCACCCGCACCGGCACCCCTGCGCCGGCGGGTGCGCTGGGCGCGGGTACTGCTTCTTTTGATCCTTCTTTGCCGGCCGTGGGACGCAATCGCAAGCGATGACGACCTCTTGCGCATCGGGGTGCTGGCCCATCGGGGGATGGCACGCACCGTCACGCAGTGGGGGCCCACCGCGGACTATCTGCAAAACCAAATTGCCGGACACCGTTTTGAGATCGTGCCCCTGACCTTTGATGAGGTGGCGCCGGCGGTGCAGGCGGCGCAGATCGATTTTCTGATCGCCAACGCCGCCTATTTCGCCGAGCTGGAGATCCGCTACCGGATCAGTCCCATCGCCACGCTGCGCAACCGTCACGACCGGGACGGGGGCGAAGGCATCCCCCGTTTCGGAGGGGTGCTGTTCTGCCGCCACGATCATCCGCTGATCCGCGATGTGGCCGATTTGAAGGGGGTGCGCTTCATGGCGGTGGATCCGGGCTCCTTCGGCGGTTGGCACGTGTCCTGGCTGGAAATGCAGCGGCAAGGGCTCAAAGTGCCTGAAGAGTTTGCCGCACTGACCTTCGGCGGCACTCACGACGCCGTGGTGGCGGCGGTCCGCGACGGGCGGGTGGATGCCGGTGCCGTGCGCACCGACACTTTGGAGCGCATGGCTCGGGAGGGGTCCATTGACCTGGCGCATTTCCGCATCATCGCCGCCCGTCCCCCGACGGCCGATTTTCCCTTGCGTCGTTCCACGGACCTTTACCCCGAATGGCCCTTCGCCAAGTTGCAGCACACGCCCGACGGCGTGGCCCGGGCCGTGGCCGCCGCCTTGATCACCATGCCGGCGGAAAGTGACGCCGCCCGGGCCGCCCAATGCGCCGGTTGGACCACACCCCGCAGCTATCAGGAGGTGCACGACTGTTTGCGGGACCTGCGCATCGGACCTTATGCGGACTACGGGGTCTTCACCTTGGTCGACGTCTGGCGGCAGTATCACGGCTGGCTGATCGGCGTGGCATTGCTGACCGTTTTGCTGACGGCAACGGCACTGCATGCCGCCCGCCTCAATCGCATCACCCGCAGACAAAATGAGCGCATCCAGGAGAGTGAAGATTTCTTGCGCACGGCCATCGATGCCCTGAGCCACCCCTTTGCCGTCATCAACGCGGAGACCTTTGCCATCGAAATGGCCAATCAGGCCTATGGCGGCGTCGCCGTCGCGGGGCAGTGCTGCCACCTGGTTTCCCACCACCGGGAAACGCCCTGCAGCGGCCACGATCATCCCTGCCCCCTGGAGCGGGTCAAGACCACCAAGGCGCCGGCCTTGGTGCAGCATGTCCATTACGATATCAGCGGCGCCTTGCGCGATATCGCCGTCTATGCCCATCCGATTTTCGATGGCCGGGGAGAGGTGGTGCGCATCATCGAACACGCCATCGATGTGACCGATCGCAACAGGGCCGAGAAAGCACTGCAGCGGCGGGCCGCCTTCGAGGGGCTGATCGGTCGCGTCTCCTCGGACTTCGCCCGCATCGAAATGTCCGCAACCGATGCCGCCATCGAGCGGACCTTGGCCGCCATCGGTACCCATTCCACGGTGGACCGGGTCCACCTCTTGCGCTTCCAGGACGATGGTCGAGGCATGGACATTACCCATGAATGGTGTGCGGAGGGGTCTTTTCCCCTCATGGACCGAATGTCCGATCTGCGGCCGGCCGACACGCTGCCGTGGTCGATGCGGCGTCTGTCGGCCGGCGAGACGGTCCGCATTGCCGAGGTGGCGGACCTGCCGGCGGCGGCAGCGCAGGATCGGGCCTTTTTCGAGGCCCGTTCGATTCGGTCCATGCTGATCGTGCCGATCCATGCCGGAGGCGGCATTGTCGGCGGCATCGGCTTTCAGATGGCGCGCTGTGACCGCGATTGGGACACCGAGGCGGAACGCCTGCTGCGTTTCGTGGGTGAAACCATCGCCCACGCCCTGGACAAGCAAAAGGCCCACGCCGCCCTGCGGGAGCGCGAGGAGCGGTTGAAGCTGATGCTTGAAGGCACCGACGAAGGCTTGTGGGATTGGGATGTGGCGGACAAACGGCTCTGGTTCAACGACAACTGGGTGCGTCTGCTGGGGTATCGGCCCGGCGAGCGGGACTATGGCTACGAATGGTGGCGCGCCAACATCCACCCCGAGAGCCTGCCCGTGATCGAGAAGGCCCTGGCGCACTATATGGCGGGGCAACACAAATATTACGAGTTCGAATACCGTCTGCGTGCCGCATCGGGCGCATGGCGCTGGATTTGGGTCCGGGGGGTGAGCATCGCCCATGGTGCCGACGGCCGCCCCTTGCGCATGATCGGTACCCATCGGGACATCACCGAACGCAAGGCGGCCGAGTTGCAGCTGCAGGAGATGAACCGCCACTTGGCCGAAACCACCGCCCGGGCCGAGGCGCTGGCCCGCAAGGCCGAGACGGCCAATGTGGCCAAGAGCCGGTTTTTGGCCAACATGAGTCACGAGATCCGGACCCCCATGAACGGGGTGATCGGCATGACCGGTTTGCTGCTGGATACCGATTTGAGCGCTGAGCAGCGTCGCTATGCCGAAATCGTGCACGCCAGCAGCGAGTCGTTGCTGACCCTGATCAACGACATCCTCGATTTTTCCAAGATCGAAGCAGGAAAATTGGAGCTGGAGCATATCCCCTTCGATCTGGCGGCTTTGCTGGACGATTTTGCCGAGGGCCTGGCCCTGCGGGCCCACGACAAGGGGCTGGAGTTCGTTTGCGCCGCCGATCCCGCCGTTCCCACACGCCTGGTGGGCGATCCCGGGCGCCTGCGCCAGGTGCTCACCAACTTGGCCGGCAATGCCATCAAGTTCACCCCCGCCGGCGAAGTGGCGGTGCAGGTGACGGCAACAAACCAGGACCGGCACAGCGCCTTGCTCCACTTTGCCGTTCGCGACACCGGCATCGGCATCCCGGAGGCGAAACAGGACTTGCTCTTTCAAAAGTTCAGCCAGCTGGATGCCTCCACCACCCGTCGCTACGGCGGTACCGGGCTCGGCCTGGCCATCGCCAAGGAGCTGGTGGAACTGATGGAAGGCCGGATCGGGCTGGAGAGCCGCGAAGGCGAAGGGGCCACTTTCCGGTTCACCCTCCGCTTGGCCAAGCAGAGTGAGGCCGATCGTTCAACGCAACCCCCGCCGGCGGACCTGCAGGGGGTGCGGGTGTTGATCGTGGATGACAACGCCACCAACCGCGAGGTCCTGAGCCGGCGTCTCACCGCCTGGGGCATGCGGCCCGGCGAAGCGGTGGACGGCCCCACCGCCCTGTCCCTGCTGGCGCAAGCGCAGGCTGACGGTACCCCGTTCGCCCTCGCCCTGGTGGACATGCAGATGCCCGATATGGACGGTGAGGCATTGGGCCTTGCCATCCGCTCGGATCGCCGCTGGGACGATCTACCCATGGTGCTGCTCACCTCCATGGGCGCACGGGGTGACACCGGCCGCTTGACCCGCGCCGGTTTCGCCGCCTGTTTGGACAAACCGGTGCGCCACCACGATCTGAAGGCGGTGTTGGCCCGGGTATTGGCGTCGGACCAAGCGGACGGCGTCGATGTCCCAAGCCCCACGGCGCCCCGTCACGACGACAGGGAACTGCGTCAGCGTTTTGCCGGCAGCGGTGCGCGCCTGCTCCTGGCCGAGGACAACGCCACCAATCAGCAAGTGGCCTTGGGCATACTGGCGAACCTGGGGCTGGAGGCCGATGTCGTGGCCGACGGGGCCGCGGCGGTCAAGGCCCTGGAAACCAGCGCCTACGATGTAGTGTTGATGGATGTCCAGATGCCGGTGATGGACGGCTTGACCGCCACGCGCCGGATAAGGGACCCCCGATCAGCGGTGCGGCGCCATGACGTGCCCATCGTCGCCATGACCGCGCATGCCATGCAGGGGGATCGGGAAAAATGCCTGGCGGCGGGCATGAACGATTACCTGGCAAAGCCTTTCAATCCCAGGGTGTTGGCCGGTATTCTGAACCAATGGTTGCCGGCCCGTGGGCGGTCCAACCCATCCGGCCCGATTCAGACAAGCGCCGTGCAGCGGCCACCAGCGCCGAAGGCCGAGCGCCGGTTCGATGAGCAGGCCCTGCTGCACCGTCTGATGGGTGATGCAGCCTTGGCCCGGAAGGTGATCGAGGGTTTTTTGAACGATATCCCCCTCCGGATGACGGCCTTGCAATCCAGCCTGGATAAGGCCGACACTGCCGGGGCCCAACGGCTGGCCCACACCATCAAGGGCGCGGCGGCCAACGTGGGGGCCAAGCCCTTGCAACTAGCGGCCGATGACGTGGAAAAAGCGATCAATAGCGGCAGCCCCGACAGCGCCGCGGCCCAAGTGGCGAACATGAAGGATCAATTCGAAAAGCTGCGGGTGGAGATGCAGGCTTTTGAGCAACCAAATTCGGGCTGAACTTGCAGAGGGCCGTTCTTGGCCCCTGAAGCGGTGACTTTGCCTCCTGTTGTGTGCACACTGTTGGTTCGTGACAATGATGCGCAATGCCCAAGTAAGATTGGAGGCGGGCTCAAGCGGCATCGATTTCGATCACGATTTCGATTTCCAATGGGGCAAGCCCCAACCGCGGCTTTGTAGATAGCCGCCAAAAGAATGGGGAGCGTTCGTTGCGCTGAACGTCCCCCTCTCACCCGTGCCGGCCCGCAGTGGCCGCCGGGACGGCCTCACACCTTGAAACGGCTCACCATGCCCTTCAATGCATCGGCCAGCGCGCTCATTTCTCCGGCCCGGGCATTGACCTGGTCGCTCTGGGTCGAGACGTCCTCCGTGGCTTTGTTGACCGCGGCAATGTCCGTGGCGATGGCTTGGGCAAGGTTGCTGCCGTCGGCCATGCTGGCATTGACCTCCTGGATGCCCTCGGCCGCTCGAGACACATTCTGCGCGATCTCCTTGGCCGTGACGGACTGCTCCTCGACGGCCGTGGCGATGGTCCCGACCACATCGTTCACATTGCCGATAATGGTTAGAATGGCGCCGATATCGGTGACCGCATCGCTGCTGACACCCTGAATGCTTTCGATCTTGCCCTTGATGTCCAGGGTGGCCGCGGCCGTCTGTTTGGCCAGTTCCTTGATCTCGTTGGCCACCACGGCAAACCCCTTGCCCGCATCGCCGGCCCGGGCGGCTTCGATGGTGGCGTTCAGGGCCAGCAGATTGGTCTGTTCCGAAATGCCGGTGATGGTCTCGGTCACCTTGGAGATTTCGCGGGCCGCCGTGCCCAGCTCGCCCACCCGCGCAGAACTGCGGTTGGCCTTGGCGACGGCATCCTCCGTGATGTGGCGCGCGGTTTCGGAATTCTTGGCGATTTCATTGATGGTGTTGGTCATCTCCTCCACCGATGCGGCCATGGCGCTGACATTGGCGGCGGTCTGTTCCATGGCGCCGGCCACCGAGGCGAGGCTGGCGCTCATTTGTTCGGCCGAAGCACTGACACCGTTGATATTGGCCGCCATGTCATTGGCGCCGGCGGACATCCGACCTGCGAGACCGGTAAAATCATCGGAAGAGTGGCTGATGGTCCGTGCATTGCCCGCCACCGACCGGATCATCTCCTGCAGTTTTTCGATGAAGGCATTGAACCAGCGGGCCAGGTCCCCCACCTCATCCTGGTTTTGGATTTCCAGGCGCGAGGTCAGATCCCCCTCCCCCTCGGCGATGTCCTGCAAGCGCGCCGATACGTGGCGGATCGGCTTGATCAAAGCGTTGGCCAGCCAAGCGGTGACGGGGAGGATGAAAAGAATGCAGCCCAGGGAGACCAGCAGCAGCAATTGTATCATTTGCCGCAGATTGTCGCGCACCACCCCCCGGGATTCGAGCACCGCCAGCACACCGACCCGGTCGCCGCCGGCGTAAAGCGGAAGGCTGCCCTGGAAATAGGTGTCGTCCGTCAAGGCCACCTCGGCCCGTTGAACCGCTTGGTCTTCCAGGCGATCCACCGCCGGTGGTTCGGGCATGCCGCCGTCCGTGTGGGCCTTGTAGTCGGCCATGGTGCCGGCACTGAGCCCCGTGCGGTTGAAAATATTGACCCGCAGGCCGGTCAGGTTGGCGATGCGCTCCGCGAAGGCCCCGTCCAGGCGTCTGACCGCGACGGCGACGCCGTACTGGTTTTGTTCGATATCCCCCGTCTGCCGGTTGATGTCATCGGCCAGAACGGGCACATAGGCCACCAGGCAAACATCCCGGCCCATCTGGGCAAAACGCACCGTTTCCCTGTCGGGCACCGCGCCTTCCAACTGTAGTGCCACGGGCAGATCCGTGAATGCGTCCGTCTCTTCCCAGGCCGGCCGGTCGGCGGTTGCGCCGATTTCCGCCACGGCATGCCGGTAAGTGCCGGCATTGCGGTCGACCGTATAGGCGAACAGGTGGCGCTGCGCGTCCCGGCGCAGGGCGAAGGCCACCAAATCCCCTTCCCGATCATATATCGCCGCCTGCCACAAATTGCCGACATTGGCGATTTGCAGGATGTCGGTGGTGATCTCCCGCAAAAGATTTTCGCTGGTGTCGTTGAGCGCTCGGCCTTTGTAATTGGATATGAACTTGACCTTGGCGCCCATGGTGTTGACGGTGGCCATTTGCCGGGTATCGTCAGCCATCTTTTCCCGGGTGGTCAACAGGTCGTCCCGCGCGATGCGGATCGCCTTGTCGATATCCCGATCGGCCGCCACTTTGTATTGGCCGTTGATCACAACGGTCACCACGGTGGTCGAGATGAGCATGACCAGTATCACCAAAGTCAACGATCCAATGATCATTTTGCCCTTCAGGCTCAACCGCTTCATGTGCGCACCCCTTTTTTATGAATTGTGTTCAATTGGTAATCGGTCCGTAAAGAAAATAACTTTAATTTTATGACAGAAAATTTTCAGTGATTGCGGGCTTCAAGAATGCAAGGGGAAAAGTGGAAGGGCACTTTTCATTAAAGTGGCGCGCTGGGCGACCGATATCATTACCGTCTTTAACAAGGCCCTTGTCGGTATTTGACCGGGGATGCCCTCCTCTGCCGGGTTTGCCTTTCCCGTTCATTCCGGTTCAAAGCCATTGACAGTCCACTGCGCAACACAATGGAGCCACGGTTATGCACAGCACTCGGCGAGGATTTCTCAAAGCAATGGGCGGCGCGCTGGGCGCGGTGATGCTGTCCGCCTGCGGCAGCGGTTCCGGCGACGGCCACCAGCCCACCCTGCCCAACGGTTATCGATTTTACAAGCTGTTCTCCACGGGCGATGGGCTGGCCCAAGCCGGAGAGGCCGTCTTCTTGCCCCCGTCGGTCAAAATCCACGACGGCCATCAGATCATCTTTCATGCCGGGGACACACTGGGCCGCAGCGGCAGCGGCCTGACCATGGGTCTTTACGAGCTTTGCATGGATTACGGCGGGGCGGAACCCCGGATCGAGGGGCTTCACAAAATCGTGCGTGCCGGCGACACCACCACCGATGGTCGCACGGTGCTGCAGGTGCAACTGGCCGATCTCAATGCCCGGGGTTCCGTGGCCGTGCGGTTACTCAATGACGACGAACAGTCCTACAGCCTCTACCTGGAGCGCAGCCGTCGCGACGGGCGCAGCGACGACGGCTTGCAGCGTTTGCTGGGATTCAGGACCCCCACGCCGGATCCCCTTTTCATTTTCGGCGCCGCCCTGGGCAATTTCGACCTGACCTACGGCGATGACCTGCTGGTGGCCGCCCATTGGTGCGAAGTGCAGGGCGCGGCCACCGGCGAAAGCCTTTTTCATCTTCCCTTCGGCGTCATCGACGGCGACGGCACCAATCTGCTGACCGCCGGCGCCGCCATTCCGGGCACCGACCGGCGCATCGGCAAAATCGGCCTGGTGCAGGCCAATGATTTCGGCGCCTATGTGGCCCAGGTGCACACCATGCCCATGGACGACGCTACAGACGGCGCGCTGGAAAACGGCACGGTGGTGCTGACCGGCTCGGTGGCCGACAACGGCGGATACGGGGCGACACCGGTGGCCGCCTCCGCCGAGGCCGTCCTGTCCACCGCCACCCGGCGCTCCGCGATCACCGTGGCCGAATCGCTGCATTACGGCCCGCGCATCGGCAACGACGGCAAGGTGGCCCTGGTGGCCATGATCACCGACGACATCGTGCACCTGACCTCGGGGGGCGACACCCTGGCCGGCACCGGTCATTTCACCCCCACCGGCATGCGCATCGAGGGGATCGGCGGGCCGGTGACGGGCCCCGACGGCCTGGTCTATTTTCTGGCCCGCAACGCTGACACGGAGGAGTTGCTGGTTTCCAACGGCTATCGCACCGCTTCGTTGCTCAAAACCGGCACCCGGTTGCTCGGTAGCGGCGGGCCGGCCCTGACCACCATCGCTTTCGGTTACGCGCGCGAGCAGGTGGACAGCCAGGGGCGGCTGGTCTTTGTCGGTGAATTCGATGACGGCTCCCTGTCCATCATGCTGGGGATACCGCTGTAACCTGCGCGGAATTGACAGAACGGAACGGGTGTCGGCGCTGCGGTTGCGCCCGGACCCAAGCTGGATGGAGCACACCATGGCGATATCGATAGAAAAGACCCTCATCGGCACCCCCCTGTCGCTCAACGAGTTGACCTTGTGCAAGGGCGTGGCCCTCATTCCGCCCATACCGGATATTCCGGCCGGCTTTCAGACCGGCGCCTCCAGGCAATTGCACGGCGATCACAAATTCAGCAAATTTCACGCGGTGCGGGCCACCGCCGCCTTTGCCGTCGGCGTGCACGCGGGCTTGTGCGGTCCGGGCTACGCGCTCTCCCTCAGCGCCGAAGGCGGACTGGATGCGGAGCAGCAGACGCTGACCCTGACCATCGAGGACGACGAAGCCATGGCGGGCATCTTCCTGGGCGCCGGCATGTCGGTGGAGATCACCCTGGGATGCGAATTTTACAAGGTCTACACCCACCACTACGTGCCCCACTGGGGGTGGCGCACCGGGCCCAGCATCGAATTGAGCGCCAGCGTGGACGCCTTCAAGGCGGCCGTGGATTTGATCGGTGCGGTGTTGAACATCGAGGATCTGATCCCCGCGGTGTGCGCGGAGCAGGCCACCGATCTGGCCGGGACCCCCCTGGCCATGATCGGGGAGTCCAGCGATAAATACGCCGCGCGCAACGGGGTTTTGCAGCTCGACTGCATCTTTTCCCTTCCCATCAATCTATGGGCCATCATCGTCGTGGCGGCGGCGGCCACCGTCGAGATCCCCTACATCGATATCGCCAGCGCGGCGGTGATCGCCATCCACGAAGCACTGGATGTCACCTTGAGCAGCATCGGTTTCGGTCCCACCATCGGCGTGGATGTGCCCGTGCTGCTGGAGATCGCCACTGTCGCCGTCGATGGCGTCCGGTTCGAGCGCACCGATGTCCAAGGCAATCAATGGATCGGGCATAAGGCGGCCGGCCAGGGCACTGTTCCGGATACGCCGCAGGAGTTGGCTTTTGAAATGGCCCACAACTGCGCCGTCGATTTCACCGTAGGGCTCTATGTGGAGGTGCAGCTGGTGGAGCTTTTCCACGCCGGTGTGTCCGGGGATATCGGGGTCATGGCCCTTTTCGACAAGGAACCCTTCCATGGCGGCACGGTGCACCACACACTCAAGAACGACATCGGCCAGTTGGTGACCGCGGCCGCCTGCGCCTGTGAAACACTGCCGTCCGACAGGGGGTGGATCGATGTCGAATTCCTCTGATACCGCCCGTGACGGCGGCCGACCCGCCAAAATTCAAATCGCCGGCGCCGCCGACCTGTTCCGCCATCTGCGCGACCCACGGCTGGAAGTGCGTCTGTCGGTACTCGCCACCATTTCCCGTCTTCCGCAAAAAGCGCTCGCCTACGGGCCGCACAACGGCACCGACCTGTTGTCGGAATTGTTTCAACAGGTCCACACGCAACGGCACCGCGACCTGCGCCAGGCGCTGCTGGGCACCCTTTCGGTTTTCAGGGACGAACGGGTTGCGCCCGCCTTTCAAAACCATTTCCGCGCCACCCGCGACGACCGGGAGGCGTGGATCTGCGCGCGGCGGTTGGCCTGCGAGCCGGGTGACCGGATGCGGTCTTTCTTCCTGGGTTTTCTCCGGCGGCACCCGCATCCCCCCCAGTCCCGCTGCGCCGCCAACATCCTGGCCCGCGAGACAGGACACGCCCCCGCCGATGCCGTGCGCATCGCCGTGCACTGCGATGTGCCCTTTCCCACGCCGCCCCTGGACGACACCACCGAGGCGGCTTGGCTGGACGCCCTGCAGGAGACGACCACGGCGCGCACAACCCTAATTTTGCTGGAATCGCTCGGGCCGCACGCCTATCACCGCTTACGCGAACGGTGGACAACCCTGGGCCGTGGACAAAAACAGTGGTTGCTCGCCTGGGGTGCGCGTGCCGGAGACGCCCGTGCGGTGGAACTTTGTCTGGAGGCGTTGCAGAGCTGCGACGCGGCGCTGCAGCTGGCCGCATTGCAAGCCATCGAAAAATTCGGCGCGGCACGCTACCTGTTCCGTCACGCCGCTGCCCCGTTCGTTGAGCATCCCGACAAAGCCATTGCCGCCGCGGCCTTGCGGGCCGGTGCAGCGGTGCCGGATCCGGCGGCCCTGCTGCACCGGGAAAGCGACCCCCGGGTGCGGCGGTTGCTCGTCGCACGCCTGGCCGAGGCGCAGGGAGAAGCGGCCATTCCGGCCCTCTCGGCCCTGTTGGCGGACAACGATTGGCGCATCCGCAACCAGGCCGCCGACGCGCTCGCCTCCCTGGGACCCCGCGCCGCGGCCGCGGTGGCCGATTTGACCGAGGATGATCGCGAGGAAGTGCGGGTCGCTGCCCGGCAGGTGGTCGCCGCCCATGCGGATGCATGCGCCGAACCGGGCGCCTAAAATGCAAATTTATTGTTTCGCGAGCCCTTACCTGCCGGCCGCCGCGTCGATCGCCCACTGGGGCATTGCGCCGAGGTCGATGTCGAAGACCAGCCGGCCGATGAAATAGAAGAAAAAGGTGATGATCGGTACCCCGATCAGGTTGATGAAGATGCCCACACGTGCCATTTCATGAATCTGGATGCGGCCGCTGCCGAAGACGATGGCGTTGGGCGGCGTGGCGATGGGCAGCATGAAGGCGCAGGATGCGGCGATGGTGGCCGGCACCATCAACAGCAGCGGGTGAATCTGCATCGCCACGGCGACCGAGGCGACAATGGGCAGAATCATTTGGGTCGTGGCCGTGTTGGAGGTCAGTTCCGTCAGAAAGGTCAGGCCCACGCAGATGACGGCGATGAGCAGAATCGGATGGATCCCCTGCAGCACGAACATCTTGGCGCCCAGGTAATCCGCCAGGCCCGTGACTTGAAACCCTTCGGCCAGGGCGAAACCGCCGCCGAACAGCAGAACGATGTTCCAGGGCAGCCGCTGCACCGTGTTGAGTCCCAAAATGGCCGATCGTTTGCTTTTCTTGTCCCGGCTGGGGATGATGAACAGGATCAAGGCCATGGCGACCGCCACGGTGCCGTCGTCGATCATGCCGGGGTAGGGCAGCAATTGGGACCATCCCGGTATCCCCACGAAACCGAGGTTGAGCGGTGTGCGGAAAATCCACAGCAGCGCCGTCGCGGCGAAGACGGCGCCGACGATTTTCTCTTCATAGCTCATGCGGCCCAGTTGGCGGTATTCCATTTCGACCACATCCCGGTCCACCCGCAGGTCCTTCGGAAAAGAGAAGAAAACCCGCGTCAGCAGCAACCACACGATGGCGCCCATGACCAGCGACAGCGGCAGGGCCATGACGAACCACTGGCCGAAGGCGATGGGCGCGGCCTCGGGGAAAGTCAGTTCATAAATCCGCTGCAGCGCCAGGTTGGGCGGCGTCCCCACCAGGGTGGCGATGCCGCCGGTGGAGCAGGCATAGGCGATGCCGAGCATCAGCGCCACGGTGAAGGGATGCACCCGCTCCCGGCCGAAATCCGCCTCCAGCTTGGAGACGATGGCCATGCCGATGGGCAGCATCATGATGGCCGTGGCGGTATTGGAAATCCACATGGACAGAAATCCCGCGGCGATCATGAAACCCAGCACCAGGCGCGCCGGTCCCCCGCCGATGATGCGGATGATCTTCAGCGCGATGCGTCTGTGCAGAAGCCAGTTCTCCATCGCCACGGCGATCATGAAACCGCCCAGAAAGAGAAAGATGGTGGAGTTGATGTAGACCGGGGCCAGCTCGCTGCCCTTGAGAATGCCCAAAAGGGGGTACAACACCATGGGCAGCAAGGCGGTGGCCGACATGGGCACCGCGTCGGTGACCCACCAGGTGGCCATGAGCACCGCCACCGCCGCCATGCGCGTTACCACCGCCCGTTCCGGGTCGAGATCCATGGCCAAAACGATCAAAAAGAGGATGGGTCCGAGGAACAACCCGGTTTTTTGCAGCGTGGAGCGCATGCGGCCTCCTGTCTTGTTGGGGGTCGAACCGGCCGATGCCCACAGGGCATCGAAACAAATCCGTCGTGTTGAAATTAGCATCGGATCGCCGCCCTGTCCATGGCTTTGCGGCCGTTGGGAACCATAGGCATCCGCCTCTTAAACGCCTCGCCCCATCGGCCTGACGCCACCCGCGCGCCACCGCGGGATGCTGCATCCCAATGCCGCCAAGAATGCGCACATGGGCATAAATCAGGGGCGTTGACCCATCCTTGCGTTGACAATCCAATTGAATCGTGTTTGCAGTGGATCGCAAGAACCATGCGCCCGCTGAAACGCGCCGTTATGCAACCGAGGCGTCTCCATGAATCCAAGGATCGGCATGATTATCCCGGAGGTTGGCTTTTTCGTAGGATGACAGCGACACCTTCAAACATTGTATTGATCGGAATGCCCGGCTCCGGAAAGAGCACGGTGGGGGTGATCCTTGCGAAGATGACATCCCGGGACTTCGTGGATACGGACGTGCTGATCCAGACCTCGCACCGGCGCACATTGCAGGACATCGTTGACCAAGACGGATATGCTGCCCTGCGGAAAATCGAAGAGCAGATTCTCCTCGGGCTGGACGTCCACAACCACGTCATCGCCACCGGTGGCAGTGCGATTTACAGTGACGCATCCATGACATATCTCAAAACATGCGGTATTCTCATCTTCCTGGATGTGGACATGCTTGCGCTGCAATCCAGGGTGGCGGATTTCGGCAAGCGGGGCCTCGCAAAACCGGCTGATCAGAGCTTTGCCGAGTTGTTCCAGGAACGCGTCCCGCTGTACCGTAAGTATGCAGACATCCGTATTGAGTGTGCCGGACTGTCACAAGAGGGTGTCTGTATGAAGATCATGGAGAAAACAGGCAGCCAACCAAGGTTCCCTACCATTCCCTGAACCGGACGTTGCCTCTTGCGCCAGCCGGCCTGCGCCACACCTGTCTTGAAGCAGAAATCTCCCGCCCGCCGGAATACAAAAACGTTTCCATGGATGATTGATATGACAAGTATGTAGCATGCGGGTTCGTCCGGTTCGCTTGCCGGATGGAAGGATTTTAAGCGATTCGAGCCCCTTGCGGGAAATATCGGGTGGCAACGATCCTGGCATGGGCATTGCTCAAAGGAAGCGTTGGTGAGATGGACCTTTGACGGGATCAGGTGCCCCATGGACCGGCTGCTGCGTAAAAACGAGGAGTTGAGCGCGATTTTGCAGGTCAGCCAGGTGCTGACGCGATCGTTCGACCTGGAGCAGAACCTGCAGGCCGCCATGCAGATCCTGGCCGGGCGCCTGGGCATGCAACGGGGCTGCGTCTTTCTGCTCGACCCCTTTTCCAAGGAGTTGAAGATCGTGGCGGCCTACGGCTTGACCCACGACGCGGTCCGCCGCGGCAAGTACCGCATCGGCGAAGGCATCGTGGGGCAGGTGATCGAGACCGGTCGCCCCATGTTCGTGCCCAATATCGGGGCCGAGCCCAAGTTTCTCAACAAGACCGAATCGCGACCCCAGAAGAGCGGTATCTCTTTCCTGTGCATGCCCATCGCCCTGGACGGCAATTCCCTGGGGGTGATCAGCGTGGACGGCATTTACAGCGCCACGGAGGGCAACGTGGACGACGATCTGCGGGTGCTCTCCATCGTGGCCTCCTTCATCGCCCAGTTCGTGGTGCTTTGGGAGCACCTGCGCAAAGCGGAGCACGAGTGCGGCAATCTGCGTTCGCAGCTTGAGGAGAAGTTCAGCCTGCCCAACATCGTGGGCGAGTCCGCCCCCTTTCAGCAGGTGTTGAAGATGGTGCGCAAGGTGGCCGCCACCGACACCACCGTTTTGCTGCTGGGGGAGAGCGGCACGGGCAAAGAGCTGGTCGCCCGGACCCTGCATTACCAGAGCGGTCGCGCGCGCAAGCCGTTTGTGGCGGTCAATTTGGCGGCCCTGCCGGAAAATCTCATCGAGGCCGAACTGTTCGGCGTCGAAAAAGGGGCCTTTACCGGCGCCGCCGTGCGCCGGGCGGGCCGTTTCGAGCTGGCCGACCAAGGGACCATCTTCCTGGATGAAATCGGCGAGTTGTCCTTGAATCTGCAAGTCAAACTGCTGCGGGTGCTTCAGGAGCGGGCCTTTGAGCGTATCGGCGGCAACGAGCATCTCACCGTGGATGTGCGCGTGGTCACCGCCACCAACCGCAACCTGATGGACGAGGTGGCCCGCGGTAACTTCCGGGAGGATCTGTACTGGCGCTTGAACGTGGTGCCCATCGTGCTGCCGCCCCTGCGCCGCCGCGCCGACGACATTCCGCTGCTGCTCGACTTCTACCTGCAGAAACGCAACAACCTCCACAACCGCAGCCTGCGTTTGCACCCCAACGCCGTGGCGCGGCTCAAGCAATACAGCTGGCCGGGAAATGTGCGCGAGTTGGCCAACACCGTTGAGCGCATGGTGATCATGACCGAAAAGGAAGTGATCACCGAAGCGGACCTGCCGCCCGCGATCCTCTGCTTCAAAGGTGCAACGCCGGCAACCGACGAAGATACCGTCGCCGACAGCGCCGATCTCGGCAACCAGGTGCAGCGCCTGGAGCGTCAGCGCATCCTCGAAGCCTTGCAACACAGCCGCAACAACCAGCAACAGGCCTCCCGCATGCTGGGCATCACCCCCAGACAGCTGGGGTACCGCATCCGCAAGTATGGCATCGATTTGAAGAAGTTGTAATCGCGGCCGGCGCCGGTGCTTTGCGAACGGTGCAGCGGGTGTTGCGCCGGCATCGTTGCGCGCGGTTGACGCATGTCGCAGGAGAAAAACAGAAGGTTGTCGACACTTTTGTAGAGCGCGACAATAATGTCGACAAACGTCCCGCTCATTTGCAGTCCAATCGCTCGACATCTTTCTTGTGGGCGTCTGTTCCCCCGCCATTGGCGCGCATTCCGGAAAAAAGGAAGCCGATGCTTTGCAAGCTGGCACACTCCTTGATCTATCATTGTCCAAACGGCAATCGGAAGCATTGATCGGCCACCGGAAATCCCTGCGCCGTGTTCTTTCGATCAATGCAATCCCCAACACGATCGGGTTACAGGAGAAGAGGTCATGCGCAAAGTAGCAATTTACGGCAAGGGCGGCATCGGAAAATCCACCACCACCCAGAACACGGTGGCGGGTCTGGCCGAGATGGGCAAGAAGGTGATGGTGGTGGGATGTGATCCCAAGGGCGATTCAACGCGACTGCTGCTGGGCGGTCTGGCGCAGCGTACAGTGCTGGACACCCTGCGCGAGGAGGGCGAGGACGTGGATTTGGCCGATGTGCGCAAGGAGGGGTTCGGCGGCTGCTTGTGCACCGAATCGGGCGGGCCGGAACCGGGGGTCGGCTGCGCCGGGCGCGGCATCATCACTTCCATCAACCTGCTCGAGCAGTTGGGGGCTTACGCCGAGAGCGAGGCGCTAGACTATGTCTTCTACGACGTGCTCGGCGATGTGGTTTGCGGCGGGTTCGCCATGCCCATCCGTGAAGGCAAGGCCCAGGAGATCTACATCGTCGTTTCGGGCGAGATGATGGCCATGTATGCGGCCAACAACATCTGCAAGGGTATCGTCAAATTCGCCGAGGCCGGCGGTGTGCGCTTGGGCGGGCTGATCTGCAACAGCCGCAATGTGGACAACGAGGTGCAGATGATCGAGGCCCTGGCGGACCGGCTCGGCACCCAGATGATTCACTTCGTGCCCCGCGACAACATGGTACAGCGGGCGGAAATCAACCGCAAAACGGTCATCGATTTCGATCCGGCCCACAACCAGGCGGACGAGTACCGCGCCCTGGCGAGAAAGATCGACGGCAATGAAATGAAGGTGATTCCCAAACCGATGAACATTGACGAACTGGAGAAACTGCTGATCGATTACGGCATCGCCAACTGACCGCGGCGTTCCGGGGCACCTTCAACGCAAAAATTTCATGAGAGGAGTATAGCGATGATTATGATTCGATCCATCGTGCGACCCGAGAAGGTCGATGATGTCCTGGCGGCCCTGATGGAGGCCGGTTTTCCCGGCGTCACCAAGATGTCGGTGGTCGGCCGCGGCAAGCAGCGCGGCATCAAGATCGGCGAAATCACCTACGACGAGATCCCCAAGGAGCTGCTGCTCACCGTCGTCAAGGACAACGACAAGGAGTTCGTGGTGCGCACCATCATCAAAGCGGCCCGCACGGGAGAAAAGGGGGCCTTCGGCGACGGCAAGATATTCGTTTCGCCGGTCTTGGAAGCCTACACTATCAGCTCGGGTGTCAAGGAGAACGCCGACGGCACCACAGAAGAGGTGAAGATATGAAAGAGATTCTGGCCATCGTGCGGCTCAACCGCATGAATCAGACCAAGCGGGCCCTGGCCGAAGTGGGGCTGCCGTCGATCACCGGTCGGGATGCCCTGGGCCGCGGCAAGGGGTTGGTGGACCTGCACCTGCTCCAGGGCGCCGAGCGCGGCTACGAGGAGGCCATCTCCCAGTTGGGGCAGAGCCAGCGGCTGATTCCCAAGCGCGCCCTGCTCATCGTGGTGCCCGACACATTGGTGGAGAAGACGGTCCACACCATTGTCCGGGTCAATCGCACCGGCAAGCCGGGGGACGGCATGATCTTCGTGCTGCCGTGCATGAATGCCTGGCGGGTGCGGACGGGGGAGGATGGGGAAGAGGTGTTGGATGATGTGGTGTGAAGAAAGTTTTAAGTTTTAAGTTTAAAGTTTTAAGTTGTGGAATGCTGCCATTTGATTTGGGGAGCGCGTTTGTGTTGAGGATGTAGGGTGGATCAAGCGGAGCGGATCCACCATTATGGGTTGGGAATTGGAGAATTTTGATTTGTGACAAGGAGAATGGGTTATGGCGATTTCAGCCGAATACAAGGATGCGGATGGGGTGCTGGAGGGCAAGGATCTGGAGGGGGTGCGGAGGCGCTTGTTGGAGAAGTATCCGCCCAAGGTGGCCCGTAAGCGGGACAAGCAGATCGTGGTCAACCGGGTGGGGGAGGACGGGTCGGTGCCGGTGGTGATGTCCAATGTGCGCACCGTGCCGGGGCTGATCAGTCAGCGGGGCTGCTGCTACGCCGGGTGCAAGGGGGTGGTGCTGGGGCCTACGCGGGACATCGTCAACATCACCCACGGGCCGGTGGGGTGCGGCTTCTACAGCTGGCTGACGCGGCGCAACCAGACCGATCCCGACAGTTCGCCGGACGGGCACAACTTCATGACCTATTGCTTCACCACCGACATGCAGGACGAGGAGATCATCTTCGGCGGAGAAAAGAAGCTGCGCCTGGCCATCCAGGAGGCCTACGACAACTTCAAACCCAAGGCCATCGCTGTCTTTTCCACTTGCCCGGTGGGGCTCATCGGCGACGACGTGCACGCCGTCTGCCGGGAGATGAAAGAGAAGCTGGGCATCAACGTTTTCGGCTTCTCCTGCGAGGGGTACAAGGGGGTCAGCCAGTCGGCCGGCCACCACATCGCCAACAACGGCATCTTCACCCACGTGGTGGGCACCGACGATGCCGTGCCCGAGGGGGATTTCAAGATCAACCTGCTGGGCGAATACAATATCGGCGGCGACGCCTTTGAAATCGAGCGCATCTTCGAGGCTTGCGGCCTGACCCTGGTGGCCACCTACAGCGGCAACTCCAGTATCGAGCACTTCGCCCGCAGCCACACCGCCGATCTGAACCTGATCATGTGCCATCGGTCCATCAACTACGTGGCCGAAATGATGGAGACCAAGTTCGGGCTGCCCTGGATCAAAGTCAATTTCATCGGGGCTGCGGCCACTGCCAAGTCTCTGCGCAAAATCGCCGCCTATTTCGACGATCCGGCCCTAAGCGAACGGGTGGAGGCGGTGATCGCCGCCGAACTGCCGGCGGTGGAGGCCGAGGCGGCGGCGGTGCGGCCGCGCACCGAGGGCAAGCGGGCCATGCTGTTCGTGGGCGGCTCGCGGGCGCACCATTACCAGGAGCTTTTCGCGGAGCTGGGCATGAAGACCTTGTCGGCGGGCTACGAATTTGCCCACCGGGACGACTATGAAGGCCGCCGGGTGCTGCCCGACATCAAGGTGGACGCCGACAGCCGCAACATCCAGGAGTTGGAGGTGCATCCCGATCCAGAACGCTACCGGCCGCGGGTGGATGCGCAGCGGGCCGAGACCCTGGCTGCGAAAGGGGTCGATTTTGCCGACTACGCGGGGATGATGCCGGAAATGCCTGCCGGCGCCCTGGTGATCGACGACATCAGCCACCACGAAACCGAGAAGATGATCGCGCTGTTCAAGCCGGATATCTTCTGTGCCGGCATCAAGGAGAAGTATGTAATCCAGAAGCACGGCATCCCCCTCAAGCAGTTGCACAGCTATGACTACGGGGGGCCCTATGCCGGGTTCAAAGGGGCGATCAACTTTTACCAGGAGATCGACCGCATGGTCAACAGCCGGGTGTGGGGCTACCTGAAAGCCCCCTGGCAGAAGAATCCGGAACTGGCCGCCAAATACGCCTTTGAATGATCGCCGCAACCGATCTTCTCACACGCACGTATCACACCCACGCAAGCGAGTGTCCGGATGGACACGAAGTAAGGAGTGTACCACCATGCTACTCAGACACACCACCGCCGACATCAAGGAACGCAAGGCGTTGACCGTCAATCCGGCCAAAACCTGTCAACCCATCGGGGCCATGTACGCCGCCCTTGGCATCCACGGGTGCCTGCCCCACAGCCACGGATCCCAAGGTTGCTACGCCTACCACCGCAGCACCCTGACGCGCCACTACAAGGAGCCGGTGATGGCCGCCACCAGCGCATTCACCGAAGGGGCCTCGGTTTTCGGCGGCCAGGCCAACCTGCTGCAGGCCATCGACAACATCTTCACGGTCTATGAACCGGAAGTGATCGCGGTGCACACCACCTGTCTCTCCGAGACCATCGGCGATGACATTCCCCAGATCGTCAACAAGGCCAAGGCCGACGGTCGCATACCGGAGGGCAAATACGTGTTTCACGCCAACACCCCCAGCTATGTCGGCTCCCACGTCACCGGGTTTGCCAGCATGACCAAGGCCATGGTGGACTACTTCGCCGAAAGCGGGCCGCGCAGCCGCACCATCAATCTGATCCCCGGCTTCGTGGAGCCGGCCGACATGACCGAGATCCGGCGCCTGGCCACCGAAATGGGCATCTCCGCCATCCTGTTTCCCGACACCGCCCGGGTGCTCAACGGCCCGTTGACCGGCAAGTACCGCATGTTCCCCGAAGGCGGCGTCACCATCGACCAGTTGCGCCAAAGCGGCGCCAGCGTCGGCAGCATCGCCCTGGGGGCCCTGGCCTCGGCCCCCGCGGGGCTGGCCATGGACGCCAAGTGCAAGGTGCCCTGCGCCGTGCTCAACTTGCCCATCGGCCTGCACGACACCGACCTGTTCGTGGACACCCTGCGGCGCATGGCCGGAGTCAACGTGCCTGAAACCATCGACCTGGAGCGCGGCCAGCTGGTGGACGCCATCTCCGATTGGCACCCCTATCTTTACGGCAAGCGGGTGGGCCTGGTGGGCGATCCGGACCAGCTGCTGGCCCTCTCCCGCTTTCTGACCGCCCTGGACATGCGCCCGGTCTACCTGGTGACCGGCTCGCCGGCCGGCAAAAAGTTCGAGGAGCAGTTGCGTGAAACCCTCGCCGATGCCGGCGACGACCTGCGCATCGCCGTGCCCGGCGACATGTTTCTCTTCCACCAGTGGATCAAGGAGCGCTCCGTGGACCTGCTGATGGGCAACACCTATCTGAAGTACATCGCCCGGGATGAAGACATCCCCTTTGTGCGCTGCGGCTTTCCCATCCTCGACCGCATGGGCCACAGCTACTTCCCCACCGTGGGCTACCGCGGCGCCCTGCGACTGCTGGAGAAGATGTTGGATGCGGTGTTGGATCGGAAGGAGCGGGACAGCAGCGACATCGAATTTGAGTTGGTGCTGTAAGAAGAGATCATTTTAAGTGAAGGGATGCGGCTGTTCGATTCTTGGGGGCGACGGGTTTGGCCTGTTCACCGATCCGGCACTGAAAGGCCTGCCGCATTAAACGACGAGTAGGGTGGATCAAGCGGAGTGGATCCACCGTCGTGGCAGGCATTCTCGAAGAAAGAGATCAAATGATGACATCCATACCGTTGTTGCGGGAACGCGAGAAGCAAATTCATGACAAGGCCGGCGGCGCGCCCTTCGAGATGGCCTGCGACCGGCACAGCCTGGCCGGCAGCGTCAGCCAGCGGGCCTGCGTGTTCTGCGGGTCGCGGGTGGTGCTCTACCCCATCGCCGACGCCCTGCACCTGGTGCACGGCCCCATCGGCTGCGCCGCCTACACCTGGGACATCCGCGGGGCGCTCTCCTCCGGCCCCCAGTTGCACCGCATGAGCTTTTCCACCGACCTGGGCGAGCGGGAGGTGATCTTCGGCGGCGAAAAACGGCTTTACAAAGCCCTCACCGAGCTGATCGCCGCCTACCGGCCCAAGGCGGCCTTTGTCTACAGCACCTGCATCGTGGGCATCATCGGCGACGACGTGGCGGCGGTCTGCCGCCGGGTCGAAAAGGAGCAGGCCATCCCGGTGCTGCCGGTGCACTCCGAAGGGTTCAAGGGCACCAAGAAGGACGGCTACAAGGCGGCCTGCGACGCCCTGTTCGGCCTGGTGGGCACCGGTGACACCACGGATATCGCCCCGGTGAGCATCAACATCCTGGGCGAATTCAACATCGGCGGCGAGGCGTGGCTGATCCGGCGCTACTACGAACAGATGGGCGTGCAGGTGGTGTCGGTGCTCACCGGCGACGGCCGGGTGGACGATGTGCGCCGGGCCCACGGCGCCACCCTCAACGTGGTGCAGTGCTCCGGCGCCATGACCTTCCTGGCCGAGCAGATGCAGGCGCGCTTCGGCATCCCCTACATCCGGGCCTCCTACTTCGGCCTGGAAGACACCGCCAAGGCGCTCTACGACGTGGCCGCGCACTTCTCCGACCATCCCGACGTCCGGGCGCGCACCGAAACCCTGGTGCGCGAGGCGGTCGCCGCCGTGATGCCGGAACTGCGCCGCATCCGCGCCGTCCTGGAAGGCAAGTGCGCCGCCGTTTACGTGGGCGGTGCCTTCAAGGTGTTCTCCCTGATCAAGGCCCTGCGCCTGATCGGCATGCGGGTGGTGCTGGCCGGCTCCCAGACCGGCAATGCCGACGACTACGCCCACATGCGTGCCCTGTGCGACCCGGACACCGTGATCCTGGACGACGCCAACCCCTTGGAGCTCTCCCGCTTCGTCGTGGAAAAGGGGGCCGACCTGTTCATCGGCGGCGTCAAGGAGCGTCCCATCGCCTACAAGCTGGGCCTGGGCTTCTGTGACCACAACCACGAACGCAAAACACCCCTGGCGGGGTTTGAGGGGATGCGAAATTTTGCGAGGGAAGTGCATTTGTCGGTGACAAGTCCGGTATGGGAGATAGTGAAACAAAGTAGTTTTAAGTGTTAAGTGTTAAGTTTTAAGTTAAGGATCGGGTCGTTTTATGGTCGGGGGTGCGGGTGTGGATTGTAGGGGAGAAGTACCTGTTTTACAAAGGCGGCCATCGCTTCCAAACCCAACAAACCCAACAAACCCAACAAACTCTACCAACTCTACCAACTCTACTCCTTATGGAGGTGTTATGGAATCCGATACGCCTTGCGATGATGGTTACACTTTGGCTTCGCTTGTGCCGGTTGTTGCCGCTTCCGCCGTGCAGAATGCCTGCAAGTTGTGTGCGCCGTTGGGGGCTTCGTTGGTGTTCAAGGGGATTGCCGGCGGGGTGCCCTTGCTGCATGGCTCCCAGGGGTGCAGCACCTACATCCGGCGCTATCTGATCAGCCATTTCAAGGAGCCCATGGACATCGCCTGCTCCAACTTCGGCGAGCAGACGGCCGTGTTCGGCGGCGGAGCCAATTTGCAACTGGCCCTGGAGAACGTCTGCCGGCAGTACGCCCCGGCCCTGATCGGCGTGGCCACCACCTGCCTGTCCGAGACCATCGGCGACGACGTGCCCATGTTCATCAAAACCTTCCTGGCCGCCGTGCCCGAAAGCGCCCGGCCGCCCATCGTCCACGTGAGCACCCCCAGCTACCAGGGCAGCCACATGGAAGGGTTTCACCGCGCCGTGCGGGCCGTCCTGGGGGCCCTGGCCCAAGGCCGCGGCGGCGAGGCAACGATCCAGGTCAACCTGTTGCCCGGCCTGCTGTCGCCCGCCGACTTGCGCCACCTCAAGGAGATGGCGGCCGCCTTCGGTCTCCAGGCCATGGTGCTGCCCGACTACAGCGACACCCTGGACGGCGGCCAGTGGGAAAGCTACCAGCGCATCCCCCCCGGCGGCACTCCGTTGCAAGACATCATCGCCGCCGGCAACGCCGCCGCCACCATCGAATTGGGCCACACCCTGGCCGCAGAGCGCGACACCGCTGCCACCGACCTGCAAACCCGCTGCGGCGTGCCCGCCCGGCGCCTAGGGTTGCCCGTGGGCATCCGGCACACCGACGCCCTGCTCCAGGCCCTGGCCGAGATCAGCGGCCGCCCGGTGCCCGACATCTACCAGGCCCAGCGCGGTCGCCTGCTGGACACCCTGGTGGATGGGCACAAGCACGTTAACACCGTGCGCGCCGCCCTCTACGGCGAGGCGGACCTGGTGGCCGGCCTGGCCGCCTTCATGGCCGAGATCGGCATCCACCCCGTAGTGTGCGCCTCGGGTGGCGCCGGCCGCCGCCTGGCCCCGGTGCTGCACCAACTGGTGCCCGCCCGGCAACACGCCGGCATGACCATCCTGGAAGGCGCCGACTTCGCCACCATCGAAGAAGCCGTGGCCGGCGCCCGGCCGGACCTCATCGTGGGCCACAGCAAAGGCTACGCCATGGCCCGGCGCCTGGGCATTCCCCTGGTGCAGGTGGGCTTTCCCATCCACGACCGCATGGGCGGCCCGCGCTTGCTGCACGTCGGCTACGAAGGGGCCGCGTGCCTCTTCGACCGCTTGGCCAACGCCCTCATCGAAACCCGCCAGGCCGCATCGCCGGTGGGATACACCTACATGTGAGCGGAAAAAGAAAAGCGTATCGCCATGAATCTCAGCCACCATCCCTGTTTCAATCCCGGCAGCCACCGGCGCTTCGGCCGCATCCACCTGCCCGTGGCCCCGCGCTGCAACGTACAGTGCAAGTTCTGCAACCGGCGCTTCGACTGCGTCAACGAAAGCCGCCCGGGCGTCACCAGCGCCCTGCTCAGCCCAGCCCAGGCCTTGGACTACCTGGAAAAGGTGATGGCCCGGCGCCCCGAAATCCGGGTCGTGGGCATCGCGGGCCCCGGCGATCCCTTTGCCAACGCCGACGCAACCCTGGCGACCTTTGACTTGGTGCGCCGCCGGTTTCCCGACGTGATGCTCTGTGTGGCCACCAACGGCCTGGAACTGCTGCCCCACATCGAGGCCCTGCACCGCCTGGCCGTCAGCCACGTCACCCTCACCGTCAATACCATCGACCCGGCCATCGGCGCCCAAGTCTACAGCTGGATGCGGGTGGGCAAGCACGTGGTGCGCGCCGAAAAGGCCGCCGCACTGCTGCTGGAGCGCCAAATCGCCGCCATTCGGGCCCTCAAGGCGCGGGACATGATCGTCAAGATCAACGCCATCATTTTGCCCGGCATCAACGACCACCACATCGTCGCCATCGCCGAACGCATGGGGCAACTGGGCGTGGACCTGTTCAACAGCATGCCCTACCATCCCAGCCCCGGCAGCGCCCTGGCCCACCTGCAACCCCCGGCCGCCGCGCAAGTGGCCGCCATCCGCGCCGCCGCCGGCCGCCACGTGCCCCAGATGGCCCACTGCACCCGCTGCCGGGCCGACGCCGTGGGCCTGCTCGGCGAAGCCCCCTCGGCGGAGCTGACGGACCTGCTGCAACGCTGCGGCCACGCGGCGGAACCGGTGGCCGCCAAACCGACCACCAGCGCCGCCGACCGCCCCCACGTGGCCGTGGCCACCATGGAAGGCGCCCTGATCAACCAGCACCTGGGCGAAGCCGCCGAACTGCACATCTACGCCCAAACTCCGGAGGGACCGGCCCTGCTCGAACGCCGGGCCACCCCCGAACCCGGCACCGGCCCTCTGCGCTGGCGCCAACTGGCCATGCGCCTGCGCGACTGCCACACCCTGCTGGTGGCCGGCATCGGCGAAACCCCCCGCAAAACCCTCGCCGCCGCCGGCATCGAGATCATCACCTGCGAGGGGCTCATCCACGATACCCTGGAGCGCCTCTTCGCCGGGCAACCGATTCCGCCGCTGCCCATCGCGCCCCGGCGATCCTGCGGGACCTCCTGCGGAGGAGATATGATGGGGTGTGGGTGAAAAAATAAGGGCAGCAAATCCACCCATTCCCTGCCATCGTAGATGCCGTAGGGTGGATCAAGCGTAGCGGATCCACCGATTCGCATAATAATCAGAAAACACTTCCACAAAAGGAGAAAAACCATGGAAAAGCCCGCCTGCCACATCTTCGTCTGCGCCAGCTTCCGGGCCGACGGCGACCCCAAGGGGGCCTGCCACAAAAAGGGTTCCACCGCCCTGCTGCCCTACATCGAGAACGAAATCCTGGACCGCGGCATGGACGCCCAGGTGACCAGCACCGGCTGCCTCAAGGCCTGCGACCACGGCCCGGTGCTCATCGTCCAACCCCAGGGTACTTGGTACGGCGGCGTTGAAAGCGAAGCCATCGTCGACGAAATCCTCGATGCCGTAGAAGACAACACCCAGGCCACAACACACCTGATCACCTGACCCCAACCCAACCATCGGAATCAACCAAAGAACTCAAAGAACCCAATAAACCCAAAAAACTCAATAAACTCAGCAAAATCGCGAGAATTCCATGACCATGACCATCCGCGACGCCCGGCCCGACGACATCGAACCGATGGTCCACCTGCTGCAACAACTCTTCGCCATCGAAACCGACTTCGCCATCGATCCCCTCCGCCACCGGCGCGGCCTGGCCCTGCTGCTCGACGGCTGCGGCAAGCACCGCTGCATCAAGGTGGCCGCCGCGGCCGGGGAGGTAGTGGCCATGGGATCGGCCCAGACCCTCATCTCCACCGCCGAGGGCGGCCTTGTCGTCCTGGTGGAGGACATCGTCGTGGACGACGCCTGGCGCCAACAGGGCATCGGCCGCCGCATCGCCACCGCCCTGGAAGCGTGGGCCCTGGACCGGGGCGCCACCCGCCTGCAACTGCTGGCGGACCGCACCAACTTCGACGCCCTGGATTTCTACCACTGCATCGGCTGGCGCCCCACCCGCATGATCTGCCTGCGCCGGCACCCCACCCCCTGAAACCGGGAGAGACCGCCATGCACCCGCCCGCGCTCCACAGACGGCCCGTAACCCTCGTCGACACCACCCTGCGCGACGGCCTGCAGGCCCCCGGCGTCGCCATGGGCCGCGAAGACCGTCTCGCCATCGCACGCGCCCTGGCCGCCATCGGCATCGACGAACTGGAGATCGGCACCCCCGCCATGGGACCCTCCGAAATCAGGACAATGCGCGCCATCGCCGCCCTGGGCCTGCCCTGCCGCCTTTCCGCCTGGTGCCGCGCCCGTCCCGAAGACCTCGACGCGGCGGCCGCCGGCCGGGCCGACACCGTCCACATCAGCCTGCCCCTCTCCGACATTCACCTGGCCGCCCTGGGCAAGGACCCCGCCTGGCCCCTGGACCGCCTGCACGCCCTCGTCCCCCCGGCCCGCGCCCGCTTCAAGCGCGTCACCATCGGCGCCCAGGACGCCACCCGCGCCCCCGCCGAGCGCCTCATCGCCATCGCCCGTGCCGCCGCCGCCCTCGGGGTCCATCGCCTGCGCATCGCCGACACCGTGGGCATCGCCCGCCCCGCCGCCGTCACCGCCCTGATCGAAGCACTGATAACCGCCGCCCCGGACCTGCCCCTGGAGTTTCACGCCCACAACGACCTCGGCCTGGCCACGGCCAACGCCCTGGCCGCCGCCGAAGCCGGCGCCGCGGCCCTCAGCCTCACCGTCAACGGCCTCGGCGAACGGGCCGGCAACGCCGCCCTGGAACAGGTGGCCGTGCTGCTCGACAGCCACCCTGACCTCACCAGTCGGCTCGACCCCGCCGGCCTGCCGGCCCTTTGCCGCCGCGTCGCCCGGGCCGCCGAACGGCCGATCCCGCCGGGCCAGCCCATCGTCGGCGCGATGGCCTTCACCCACGCCTCGGGCATCCACTGCCACGCCCTGCTGCGCAACCCGGACACCTACCAACCCTTCCCGCCGGAACGCATCGGCCGCCGCCAACGTTTCCTGCCGGGTCCCCACTCCGGCCGCACCGGTCTGCGCCACCTGCTCCAACAGGCCGGCATCCCCGCCTCGGTCGATCAGCTCAGCGCCTTGCAGACACTGCTGCGCGAGCCCGCGCCGCCGTGCCGGGCAGCAGATTCGCGTTCCGTCCGCAATACGTTTTAGTGCGGCGTGGGGTTCGCGGGAAAGGGGCCCGCACTGTTCAACTCCGTTGATAACACGGGGCGTCTCGGCGACCGCCGAAGGTGCCAGGTCTATTGCTCCATGGAAAAGGGATTCAGAAACTGCCGTTTCCACAGCAGTCGCTTATCCACCTCGTTGAGCTCGGCTTCTTCACAGACAGCGTCCCAATGCCGTTCGATCACGGCGGTCAGGTGGCCGAAGATGTCGCGGGCTTCTTTGTTGGAGAGGAGAAAATTGCTTGCGGTCAACAGGCACGTTTTCAGTTGGCTCGAACGATGATCGCCGGATATGCGCATGGCTTGTGACGCCTCATTGCCCGCGCGCCCTTGCGGGCAGATGTCGTAAGCGGGTGTCAGGGTCAGCGCATGGCCATCCCAAAATGCGGCGTGGTTCCGCGCATGATCGTCGGTATTGCCGCACAGCACATTGAAAACGAGCCGCGAGAACAGCTCTTTGAGCGTCGGCCGCGGATCGGTGAAGCGGTGACGGATGATTTCGGCGAACACTTCATAGCTGGCGTACCGCGCCATCATCTCATCCAGCCGAAACAGCGTCAGCGCCGATACCATGAGCTTCCTGGCCCACTTGCCGCCTTGCGGCACGCGGTCGAACCGTTCTATCAGCAGGACGTCCTTGTTTGCGGCCTTGACCAGCTTTACCGGCGCGACATGCAACCCGGCCAACCGGGCCAGCCGCATGGCGACATACTCGGCCTTGACAACGCTGTACAAATCGGTGCCGGAAGAAAACTTGGCCACGTACTTCTTGCCTTTGTCCTGAATCAAGGCCTTGGGACGCGCGCCGCCAATGGAGCTGCCGTGGAACAACGCCCGATCCAACTCCGGCGTAAGCGGCACGCCATTCTCGACCCGTTCGGCGGAGGTAATCAACTCCTCCAAAAGGACATTATTCGCGGTACGCGGCACGTATTCCGAGGGGGAGCGTTGAAAATCGAGCGCGCCGATGCGGTCGGAGCCGGAGGCCAGCAGGTAAGTCAACTCATCCAGTTCGGCCGTATCGTCGCCAGCGCCTTTAAGCCCCAATGTCATGTTGAGGATCACGCGCCGGCCCCAGGCGTCGGGGGCGGCATCCCGGATACAGCCCGGCATGGTCAAGCCCTCGTGCAGCGGCAGCACGCCGGCCTGCAACGGCAATTCGGGATCGAAAATAGCGATCGCGGGCGTGCCGTCGCCCCGACACTCCAGATAGCTTTTGCCATAGTTGAAAAAGAGCTTGCCGTCATCCGCTTCAAGGCGTCCGGCCACCACAGGCTCGGTTTCGCCCGGCAGCCATATCCAGACAAACGCTTCCTTCTCATGTCTAGAAGTCATCGCGCACCGCTTTGGATTTCTTGCGAACGGATTTGGGCAGAAGGGACAGCTTTTCCGTGGTTTGATGCAGGTGTTTCGTCAGCGCGCCTTCATCCGCATCGAACAGTTTGACGCCCACAATGGCGGCCGCTTCGAACACGGCGCCGATTTCACATTTGAGGTTGCCCTTTTCGATGCGTTGCAGCATTCCTCTGGAAATACCCGCGCGATCAGCCAATTCCCGGGCCGTGAGCCTGCGCGCCTTGCGCGCTTCGCGGATCAACGCGCCAAGCAAGGCCGCCGCATCCCGGCTGTAGCGCGAGTAAGCACGTGTGATGGACTTCGGCATAAGCTGTCCTTTGGTTCGCAAAAAGAGCGCACAACCGCCCGGTGATCCCAACAAGGCTTATGCATAATGACCGTTGAGAAAAAAGTCAAGACATGTTTGGTATTCTTATAGACCGTGGGGATCTTTTGTGGGCCATATATGTACCATTCAACGGCTCTTGCTATCCGGGCCGCAAAGCGATTACGATGTGCACCGTGACGGGGCCACCTGCCCGGCGCGACGCGGTATCCACCATATGCGATTGCCCTGCTCGAAGACCGGGAGAGCATTGACAATTATCCCGATTCGGCATAGCGAAGGCCCGATGGATTCGCAAAAGGTCGATTTTCGGAACCATTGGGCGGCAGCGGCAGGCCGCAACGGTTCCGGCGGATCCGCCACACATGGCGCCCGTGTGCGCCGCTCAAAGGTTCGCCGGGAAGAGGGGAGACATGACGACGGCATACGTTCACGGGTATGACCCGCAAGAGAACATACGCCTGCAAGACCAGGCCACCACGTTGGTCGATCTGCTGCACGCCGATACGGCGTTCCCGGCCGGCAGCCGGGTTCTGGAAGCCGGCTGCGGCGTCGGCGCGCAAACCCTGACCCTGGCCGGGAACAGCCCCGGCGCCGAAATCACCGCCGTCGATATCTCCGCGCAATCGGTCGCCGAAGCCCGGCGCAAGGTCGCCGCGGCAGGGCTGACCAATGTGCGGTTCCGGCAGGGCGACATCTTCCAGTTGCCCTTCGACCCGCAATCCTTCGACCATATCTTCGTCTGCTTCGTCCTGGAGCACCTGAAAGCGCCGGGTGCGGCCCTGACGCACCTGAAAGGCTTCCTGCGGGCGGGCGGAACGATCACGGTCATCGAAGGGGACCACGGATCCGCCTATTTCCATCCGCGCAGCGACGCCGCCTGCGCCGCCATTCAGTGCCAGGTGGAACTGCAGGCCCGCGCGGGCGGCAACGCGCTGATCGGCCGATCGCTCTACCCGCTGCTCACGGAAGCCGGCTATCGCGACGTCCGGGTATCGCCGCGCATGGTCTACGTCGATTCAAGCAAGCCCGAACTGGTCGATGGGTTCACCCGCAAGACCTTCACGGCCATGATCGCAGGTGTGCGGCAAGCCGCGGTCGATGCGCACATCATCGCCCCGGCCGCATTCGACCAGGGCGTCGCGGACCTCTATCGCACCACCGAAGCGGACGGCACCTTTTGCTACACCTTCTTCAAGGCCACGGGAAGCACGTGAATACCAACCCGGCCCGGCGGGTGCACGGAAATTCCCTCCCACCCGGCGCCCGCGCCCAGGACGAAACAATGGCGGAATCCATGACATTGAACGACCTCGGCTTCGACCCCTGGTTCGAAGCACACGCCGGGGCCTTGGAGCAGGCGGATCGGGCCGTCGCGCGCGTTTCGGCCGTCGACCGCGGCGCCTATATGGTTCGGGATGAACACAAGGAGGTGCCCGCGGAACCAGCCGGCAAACTCTATTTCCGCGCCGATTCCCCCGTCGACCTGCCCTGCGTCGGCGACTGGGTGAGCGTGCAATATCACTCCGATAACACCGCCGCCGTCATCCACGACCTTTTTCCCCGAAGAACCTTCCTGCGCCGCAAGTGCGCCGGCGCCAACGTGGACTACCAGATGATCGCCGCCAACATCGACACCGCCTTCATCGTTCAATCCTGCCGCTTCGACTTCAACCCGCGCAGAATGGAACGCTACCTGGTGATGGCCGCCGACGGCGGGGTCGCGCCGATCATCGTGCTCACCAAGACCGACCTGATCGCCGAAGAAGAACTGGCGCAACAGCTCGCGGTGGTGCAACAGACCGCCCCCGCCGTTCCCGTGATCGCCCTGAGCAACGTCACCGGCACCGGGTTCGATCAATTCCAACAAGTGCTGAGGCCCGGGCGGACCTATGGCCTGCTGGGGTCATCGGGCGTCGGCAAGACCACCCTCATCAACCGCCTGATCGGGCGCGACACGTTCAAGACAAAGGGTGTCAGCGCCACCTGCGAAGGCACCCACACAACCTCCCGGCGGCAGCTCATCGCCCTCGATCAGGGCGCGCTGATGATCGACACCCCCGGCATGCGCGAACTCGGCCTGCTGGGCGCCGACGAAGGGGTGGCCCAAGGCTTCGAGGACATTCTCGTGCTGGCCCAGGACTGCCGCTATGCCGATTGCACCCACGTCCGCGAGCCCGGCTGCGCCGTCCGGGCCGCCGTGGAGAGCGGC